>NZ_MDCB01000011.1 GCF_002939705.1 Xanthomonas albilineans
TCGTAGACCTTGAACGCCAGCGGGTTGTCCGAGGCCTTGCCTTCGAATGGAATGCGGCCGATGCCCGGAAAATATTCCTTGGCGCCGATATAGACGGAATTGCTCATTACAAAGTCCTGATAGGCATGACGTGGGAAAAAGGATCAACCGGCGTAGAGCGGGCCGATGGCCTGCAGATGCTGCGCGAAAGTACGGTAATGCGCCTGGTACTGTTCGCCGCGTTGCGCATCCGGCTGCGCGGAGAGCGCCGCATCGTCCTGTTGATGCTGCAGCACGACCTCGGCCAAGCTGGCGCGCTCGCCTTGGGCGTGGGCATCGGCCCACAGCGCCTGCAGGGCGGCGCCGAACGCGGCCCCCTCGGCCTGCGCCGGCACATGCACCGGCAGCGCGAACAGATCGGCGATGAGCTGACGCCAACCGGCGCTCTTGCTGCCACCGCCGGTGACGTAGATCGAATCGAAACGCAGGCCGGCATCGACAAACGCATCGAAGCCATTGCGCAAGCTGTAACTGGCCCCCTCCATCGCCGCGCGATAGAAATGTGCCGGCGTGGTGTTGTGCAGATCCATACCAGTCAGGCAACCACGCGCCGCCGGTAGATTGGGGGTGCGCTCGCCGTTGAAGAACGGCAGCAGCACCAAGCCACCGGCGCCGGGCGTGGTCGCGTCGAGCAAGGCCTCGCCCTGCCCGGTCTTGATCCCGAACAGACGTGCGATGGTCTCGGTGGCAACGGTGCAGTTCATGGTGCAGATCAGCGGCAACCAACCGCCACTGGAGGAGCAGAACGCGGCCCAACGCGCATCGGCATCCACCACCGGGCGGTCGGCGTAAGCGAACAGGGTGCCGGAGGTACCCAGGCTCATGGTGAGGCGTCCAGGCACGACATTGCCGGTGCCGATCGCGGCCATCATGTTGTCGCCGCCACCGGTGGCCACGCGAACCTCGCGCGGCAATCCCAGTGCCTGCGCCGCCGTGGCGGACAGGGCGAAGGTGGTCTCGGTGGGCACCAACGGCGGCAACGCCGCGGCCAGATCCCGCTGCGGATCGATCGCCTGCAACAGCGGCGCCGACCACTGCCGACGGCGCACATCCAGCCAGCCGCTGCCGGACGCATCGCCGAACTCGGTGTAACGCTCACCGGTGAGCCAGAAGTTGACGTAGTCGTGCGGCAACAGCACCGAGGTCATCGCGGCATAGGCCGGGTGACGGTGCTTGCGCGTCCACGGCAGCTTGGAAGCGGTGTAGCCGGCCAGGATCGGGTTACCGGCCAACTCCACGCAGCGCTGCGCACCACCGACCGCCTGCATGATCTCCTCGCACTCGCGCTGGGTACTGGTATCGCACCACAGCTTGACCGGCGCGGTGACCTGCCCCTGCGCGTCCAGCGGCACGAAGCCATGCTGCTGCCCGGAGACCGCGATCGCCCGAACCTGCGCACGGCGTTCGGCGCCAAGGGCGGCAAAGCAGGCGAGGATGCCGTCGATCCACCACTGCGCCTCTTGTTCGCGGGTGCCATCGTCGCGACTGATGAGCTCCAGCGTATGTCCGTGCATGGCGACCACACGACGACTGTCCGCATCATAGGCGAGCAGTTTGACGCTCTGAGTGCCCACATCCAGACCGATATACAGGCTCATCGCCGCACCCGCCGCTCGTTGCACACACACAGATCCATCGTCGCTCCAGGAGAAAAAGCGGCAGCAGGGGGCTGGCCACCATCGACACAGTGTAGTCCGCCCGACGCCGGTTGCTCAGCCCCACCGACATCGGGCACGCATCGCTTCAGGTTGCCATCGTGCCTATGATCGACGTTGCAGTGAGTGCGAAGCCCGTTGGAGCGCATTGAAACAAGGCCTGCACCGCCGTCTCAGCGCACTGCAGACGGCTTCGCGCCGGGTTGACCGAGATCAGCGCGGCGCATCAGACGAAAGGACAGGCTTTGCCACACGCACAGCCTGGCCGTGGTACTGCACTTGGATGTCGGCCATGGGCTCAAGTGCGCCAGCATCGGCACGTGGGCCATCGACGAAGCGCACGTTGAAGCTGCGCCTAGTCTGCATGCCCGGCCAGCGGCCCACGCGCGCCCCGATGGTCAACACGCCTGTACGCTGGTCCCAGGCCAATGGAATCCGGCTGAATTCGCCCTGCTCGTAGCCATAGCCCTTGCCATCGTCCTCGTACAGCGAGAAACGGCCGTCGGTGCCGGTATAGACCACGAGGGTCAGCGGCGCATCCGGCGTTTCGTCGACATACTGCTGCACATGCGCGGTCGGCACGATCGCGCCGGCGCGCACGAACAACGGCATGCGCTCCAGCGGCGCGGCCGCCTCGATGGTCTGGCCACCGTCGTAGCGCTTGCCGCTGTTGAAGTCGATCCAACTGGTCCCGGCCGGCAGGTACACCTGACGCGAGGTCGCGCCGAAACGGGTCACCGGCGCGACCAGGAACGCCGGCCCGAACAGGTACTGATCGTTGATGTCGGCGACCTTGGGATCGTCCGGAAAGTCCATCGGCAAACCGCGCATGATCACCCCGTCATGGTGGTAGGTATCGCCAGCGAGGGTGTAGATGTAGGGCAGCAAGGTGTAACGCAGACGACTGTAGTACGCCATGCTGGCGTAGTACGGCGTGCCTTCCGGGGCAATGTTCCAGATCTCGCGGTACGGGAACTGCCCGTGCGAACGGAACAGCGGCACGAACGCGCCGAACTGGAACCAACGCGTATTGAGTTCGCGCCATTCCCGCAGATGCGCCGGATCCTGGTGTGCGTAACGCGTCTCCACCGCAAAACCGCCGATGTCGAAAGTCCAGTTCGGCAGGCCCGACATCGACAGGTTGACGCCGGCGGAAATCTGCTCGCGCAAATCGTCCCAGCGCGATGCGATGTCGCCGCTCCACACCGCCACCGCATTGCGCTGCGTGCCGGCGTAGCCCTTGCGCGAGAGGATGAATACGCGTTTGCCGTCGGCGGCACGGTCGCCGACGTAGATGCCGTGGGTATGCGGCAACGGATAGGAATTGAAGAACTCCGTCGAAGGCCCCAGCGCGGTCGGCGTGGTACGGGCCTTGCGCTCGGCGATGTCCAGGTTGGAATGCACATCGGGTTCGTCGGCGTCCAGCCACCAGGCGTCGAAGCCCTTGCGGTTGAGCGTCTCCTCGATCTGGCGCCAGTAGATCGCCTGCGCCTGCGCCGCGTATGGATCGTAGAAGGCATTTTTGTAGCCCTTGCCGATCCAGTCGCGTTCACCGACCTGGACATTGCGTCTGTAGATGTAGCCGGCCGCATCCAGTTCTTTGTAGTGGGCGGTACTCGGATAGAACTTGGGCCATACCGAGATCATGATCTGCGCGTGCAGGTCGTGCACCGTCTTGACCATGCCATCGGGATCTGGAAAACGGCTCTTGTCGAAGGTGTGTGCCCCCCAGGCATCCTCGGGCCAGTACGACCAGTCCTGCACGATGTTGTCGATGGGCAACCTGCGTCGGCGATACTCCGCCAGTACCGCGAGCAATTCGTCCTGGCGCTTGTAGCGTTCGCGGCTCTGCCAAAACCCGTAGGCCCACTTCGGCAGCAGCACCGCCTTGCCGGTGAGCGCACGGTAACCGGCGATGACTTGATCGGCGTTGTCGCCGGCAACGACGTAGTAGTCGATCATCTGCCCGACCTCGGACCACAGCGATAGCTCCTTGGCCTCGGCAGCAGGCAAGGGATCGCGATGCAGCAGGGCGATGTAGCTGGGATCGATCAGGCTCCATTCCAGCTTCAGCGTATGCCGCTGGCCTGGCTGCAGGTGCAACGCGAATTCGTGATGCCAGGGATTCCAGTTCTGTCGCCAGCGGTCGAGCACCAGCCTGCCGTCGATCCACAGCTTGGTGTATTCGCTGGCATACAGCGAGAACGTATGCTCGCCGCCCCTGCGGGCTTCGAACGCGCCCTCCCAGACCACCTGCATGCGGCGCGTGTCGCCGGGCTTGGCCTGTTTCGGAAACTTGGCGAGGTCTTTGATGTACTGGTAGTCGATCTCGTTCTCGCGCCGCTCCAGCACCGGCTTGCCGTCGAGCGCATAGCGCGCCGTCAACGCGCCAAGCTTGCCCTGCGCGTCGTACAGGGTCAGCGATGCCGGTAGCGGTTGCAGACCGCGCGGATCGCCCATGCGGGTGATCGCGTTGTTATCCCACAAAATGCCGTAGTGGCGGCTGGACAGCAAAAACGGCACCGCCATGTCCAGATTGCTCTGCAGCAGTTCGACGTTGTGCCCTTTCTGATTCATCCAGCCTTGCTGGTGCTGACCGAAGCCATAAAAGGCCTCGTCGGCCGGCGAGGCGAAGCGCTGACGCACGCTGAAGTACGCCTTGCCCTCCACCGTCAACGGGACGAAGCTGCGCCCACCCGGCACTTCGGACAACAACGGTCGGCCATGCGCATCGACAACACTGACGTGGCCATCGATCATGGAAACCCGCGCGCTCAATCTGGCGGTCCGGACCCACACCGCATCGCCCTGGCGCTCGAAACGAAAGCTGTTATCGCCCTGCACCGGCACGCGCATCAAACTCGACGTGCGTTGGAAGGTGCCATGCGGATCGGCGCTGACCCGCAACAGATTGCTGTCCACCACCTGCAGCCGAACCGGCACGCTTCCCTCCGCGCTGGGCCGCACGATGATGCCATCGGCTTGCTGGGTCACCTGCTGCGCGAGCGCAGCGCCGGCGATGCATGCACTCAACGCCAAGACCAAGGCGAACAGACGCCTCCGCAGCGTCATGGCCGAACGAACGGTGTGGCTCGAAATGTGCATCATCGTTCCTTCCCGGCACGCATGCCTGCAACAGATGTCGGCAACCGGCACAGCACACTGACTGCATGGTAAAAAACGGCGGCAGCCACCGTCGCTCACCAGGTATCGGTACGGAACGGAGACACCGGCAATTGCTCGCGGTTAACAAGGTTGGCGTCGGCCGGGTTCTCGCTCCAAGCGTAACGCACCGCCTGCGGCTGCGGCACCGCCGCGCTACGCACCAGCACGTGGTCGCCCTCGATGCGCGCTTGTGCAGGATGAAAACGGCGATCGGCCCCGGCAATAGCAAAACCATGCAATTCCCCGCCACCGCGTACCGCCAGCGCGCTGCCCAGCAGATCGAAACGCAGCCTCGCCTGGCCGTGATCGAAGTGAGCATCGGCCAGCACCGGCGCCGTGTAGATCAACGTTTCACCGTAGGCGACGTGGCGCGCGGCAAGCGCCAGACGATGGGCGACATCCTGCTTGTCGGGCGGATGGATGTCGCCAGGCGTACCGATATCGATGGTCACCACCTGCGCCGTCGCTGGCAGCGCCAGCGCTTTGGACTGCGACTCGCGCAGCAGCGCCCATGGACTCAGGTCGTCCGTGTCGGCACCAGCGCGGAAATTGGCCAGTTGCACCCACAGGAAGGGCAATTGCGGCTGCCCACGTTCCTCGCGCCAGTGCCGGATCATCGCGGCGAACTGTTCGCGATAACGCAGCGCGCCGAGCGCGGTGGCATTACTCTCGCCCTGGTACCAGATCACGCCTCGCACCGGAAACGGCTGCAACGGATGGATCATCGCGTTGTAGAGCAGCGTCGGCTCATGGTTCTTGTCATCGTTCAAGTTCACCGTGACCTTGGCCGGACGGAACTTCCAGCCCTGCAATGGGCGTCTGGCGCCACCGGCGACTTCGACGAAGCGCTCGCTGTCCTCGCCATGCAGACCACCGCCGCCGCCGAGATCGGTCACCTGCACCGCAATCCGGTTGACGCCCGGCTTCAGCACCGTCGCCGGCACTGGATACACGCGCGCCTGATTCCAGCGATTCTCGGTGCTGCCGACCTGCTGGCCATTGACATAGGTCACGTCGGAGTCGTCAACCTTGCCCACGCCCAGCACAATACCGGCCTTGGCTTCGGCGGCGCTGAGGGTAAAGGAGGTGCGATACCAGGCGATGCCATCCATGCCCTCGTAACCGCTACTTTCCCACGTGCGCTCGACCGAAATGCTGTCCCACTGACTGTCGTCCAGGTCGGCCGCGCGCCACGCCTTCGCGCTGTCCTGCACCGCCGGCCAGCGCGCGATGCGCTGACGCACCGCGGCCAAGGTGCGCGCGTCCTTGGCCTGCTGCTCGGCTTGGCGCCGCGCACTCTGCGCCGCGTCGATATCCAGCGCCGACCGGTCCATCCATGCCTCGATGGCACTGCCACTCCACGTGCTGTCGATGATGCCTATTGGCACGCCAATGTGCTCGCGCAGCTCACGCGCGAAAAAATAAGCTACTGCGGAAAACGCGTGGGCATGCTCCGGCGTGGTGGCTTGCCATGTTCCGCCGGTCAAGCGCGGCTGCGGCTGCGGCGACCAGGTATGCGGCACTTTGAAATCGCGCAACTGCGAGTCCGTCGCAGCCGCGATTTCGCGCGCACCGTCGCGGGCCATCACCAGCGGCATTTCCATATTGGACTGACCGCTGGCCAGCCAAACATCGCCGATCAACACATCGCCGATACGCTGCCGGCTGCCGTCACCCTGCACCTCCAGCACATAGGGACCGCCCGCCGCATGCGCCGGCAACTGTGCCTGCCAGCGTCCATCCGGCGCAGCGACCGCGTTCGCCTGCGCATCGTCCAGGCGCACCTGAATACGCGCCCCCGGGGTGGCCCATCCCCACACTGGTATTGGCACATCGCGCTGCAACACCGCACCCTCGGTGAACAGCAAGGGCAACTGCAACGCGGCCGCCGCCGGCCACGACAACGCTGCCATCGCCAACAGAGTCAGCCAGCGAACGGAGGAAAACCTGGAAACGGGCATGGTGTGGATCCTAGAGCGTGTTATTTAGATTGAAATACGTGCGAAACCGTGGATTACATTGCGACAAGGCGTGCGCCTTGCCCAGGCTATTGCCGCCAGGGCAAGGCGCGCACCACCGTTTCGGCGCACTCCAGATCACGTCCCGCGAGGTTGGCCGTCAGCGGCCCGCTGCACCCACGGCAGGATCGCCACTACCAATTGGCGCGCAGCACCAGCGAATAGCGCCGGTCGTTGACGAACCAACTGCGGGTGTACAAGTGTGGATCGACCTCGCCGTCGCTATAGGACGTCGGCCCCATCAGCACCTTGGTCACCGTATTGGTGAGGTTGTTGGCCTGCACTCCCAGTTGCAGGTGCGGCGTGAATCGATAGAACAAGGAGGCATCCAGTTGCCCGAAATCGTCCGACCACGCCGGCAACTTGGTGATGACGTCGCTGGCGCTCAACAGGTAGCGCGAGCGCCAGTTGTAGGCCAGACGAACCGACAACGGTCCTTTCTCGTAGATGCCGGCCAGGTTGTAGCTACGCCGCGACAACCCTTCCAACGGCAGGCGCACGCCGGTAACGGTCGTCTTGGTGTAGGGATCGGTCGCAGTATTGACCCCGCCGTTGCTATCGACGAAGGTAAAATTAGCATTGACGCCAAAGCCGCTCATCCAGCCCGGCAGGAAATCGAAGAACTGGGTATAACCATATTCGAAGCCGCCGATGTGGCCCTTGTCCATGTTGTAGGGACGCGTCACCAGCCACGGCTGGCCGTTGTAGATCTCGGTGACGGTCTGATTGGAGAAGTAGTCCCTGACGTCTTTATAGAACAACGTCAGATACATCATGTCGCTCTTGCCGAAATACCATTCCAGCGCGGTGTCGTACTGGTTGGCCTTCATCGGTTTCAGGTTCGGGTTGCCGGCGGTGCCGGTCCATTGGGTCACCACGCCATCTTGGATCGTCGCGGCGAGCAACAGATACGGTTGTAGCTGGCTGTAATCCGGACGCGCGATGGCCTTGGAGGCGGCAATGCGCCATTGCAGCGCGTCGGAGAACTTGAAACGCATATTGAAGCTTGGCAATACGTTGGTGTAGCTCCCCTTGGCATTATTGGGAAAATACTGGCCGGTGTACTCCGCCGCCAATGCGGCCGAGGAAGTACTCGCAGACAGATCGGGAAATTGCCCGTAGCCGGTGGCACTGGTCTTGGTCTGCACCACACGCACGCCGACATTGCCGTCCACCGGGACACCCAAAGCCGTATCGTTGCCGAAGTACAGCATCATGTACGCGGCCTGGGTGCGCTCGAACTGGCGATTGATATCCTGCAACTGGTAATGCTCCGGCGACCAACCGGTGCCGCGCAATGCGACGATCTGCTCGATCAGCTTGGTGGTGCCGGCATAGTCCTTGACCGCCGCGTCGCTGGGGAAATACAACTGTTTTGGCACGTTCACCTTGCCCCGGAACAGGTTCGACAAGGTGTACCACGACGAGGATTGGGTCATGTAATCGGCCAGATCAGCCAGCCCGGTGGCCGTGCCGGGAATGGGCGCCCAATTGTCGGAAATCACGCCCCAGTTGTAGCGGGTGTTCTTGTTGGTCTGGGTACGGGAAGTGCCGCGAATGCCGGCGCGGAAACTGCGCAACCACGGATTATCGTCGTAGCTGTAGTCCAGATCGAAGCGTGTGGCCAGCTCCCTGCCACTGTTCTGCCCCAGGTGATCCATCGCCGCGCTCCAGAAATAATTGGCAGGAGCGGAGAGATAACTGGGATTGGCAAGCGTCACCGACGGGTAACTGCCGCTCAGATCGAAGGTCAGGCCCGGCATGTAGATCGAATCGAACAGAGTGAAATCCAGCGCATCGCTGTGCGACTGCACCAATTGCATGTCGCCGCGCAGGTTCAAGCGGTCGGTCAGGCGTTGGGTGAAACCACCGGACAGGTCCGCGGTCGTGGTGGTCTGCTGCGCGTAGCGATTCTGGGTATAGAAGCGCACGCCGTCATTGCCGGTAATATTGCCGCGCGAGGAACTGGACACCGGCTCACCACTGACGAAGCGGCCTTCATCGTTGTAGGTGAACATGGTTCCCGGCGCAGGACCGACCGCATTGCTCTGATCGTTGAAAAACGCCGCGTGCTCCTGCCAGTTCATGTCGTACGTCGAACGCAAGTACTGCACATAGATGTCGGTGTCATCACTGGGTCGCCACTGGAATGCAGCCGCAATGCCCTTGCGCTTGCGTTCGGAATCCATTTGCCGCCAATTGACCCCACCCGGCACATAGACCTTGGAAAAATTGGTCCCAGCCAGCAGCGCCGGATCGGTGCGGCGCACGAACGGTTCGACCTGGACGCCATCGCTACGCGTGGCCATCGACGAATACGCCGCATCCAACATCAACCCCATTTCGCCCAGGTCAGTGTTCCAGCGGTTACTGAACAGGAACGAGCCAGACGGCTTGTAAGTCTTGCTGAGGTCGCCGTAGTTGGCGTCGGCGTTGAAAGCGATGCTCCGGCCCGGCTGGTCGAACGGCATGCGCGTACGCAGGTTGACCGTGCCGCCGAGTCCGCCCTCGATGATCTCTGCCGATGGATTCTTGTAGACGTCCACACCGGCCATCAGTTCGGCCGGGACATCCTCGAAGCTGAGGCCACGGCCGCTGGCGGCGCTGAAGCTATCGCGACCATTGAGCTCGCCGCGGACCTGGGTCATGCCGCGGATCATCACTCCGCTGCCTTCGGCGGAGAAATGGTCAGGATCGTTGCGCGCCATGAAGTGATCGATGGTCACGCCGCTGACCCGCTGCAGGCTTTCGGTCACGCTGCGGTCGGGTAACGCACCGATATCCTCGGCGCTGACCGAATCGACGACCTGTTCGGCATCGTGTTTGATCGACTGCGATTTGATCAAACTGCCACGCACGCCTTTGACTTGCACCGTATCGAGTTCGGTGACGGACGCATTTTTTTTATTGCCGCTATCCTCGGCCTGCTGTGCCAGTGCCTGAGCACTGAGCAATAAACCGATACTTACAGCGATGACGGAGCGGGCCAGAATGTGCGTTGCACATGGCCGTGCGGTCGGCCGAGCCGAACCGCGTGGGTACTGCGATGACATGACGAATCCCTCCCAGGAAACACGCACACCGACACAGGCGACGGATGCGCGCGAACGCCCCGTCAGATAAGTTGTAAAGATACAAAGCGTGACAAAAAGCACATCGGATCGATCACCACACGCGCGCCGCACACGGCGCTCACCCCCCGTTAATCGCAATCGCGATGGAGCGAGACTAGGAACGAACCCCCAAACGAACAAATGAAAGTTTCAGGATGAGCTATGTGCGTTTGGACTATCTGAACCGACACGTGCACCTCGCCCGCACCCACGCTGTCTCCACGCACCGGCACGTCTCCGGTACCGTGCGCGACGATCCGCGCCCGCAAGCAGCGTGACACGGCTCACGCCAGCGATACATGCTCCGGATACAAACGCTTGGCCGCGTTGCGCAACGCCAACAACACGCGCTCGGCGCCCGGCGGCAGCAGATAATCGCGACGACGGATGATCCCGAACGACTCCATGCGCACGCCCAGCGCAATCGGCAGCACCGTCAGCAGTTTGGCCTGCACGTAGGGCGCCACCGCCTCCGCCGGCAACGCGGCCAGTAGATCGCTGCCACGCAGCAAACTGGTCATTACCGGCAACGACGAGGTTTCGATCACGTTCTGCGGCACCGGCACCGCATGTTCCAGAAACATCGCATCCAGGCGTGCGCGCAACACGCTGTCCAGCGGCGGCAACACCCAGCCGTACCGCGCCAAGTCGGCATGACGCAGCTCCGCGCGGGCGGATAACGGATGACCGGCACGCGCCACCACCGAATGCGGCTCGTCCGCCAACGGCTCGAAGTCCAGTTCCTCGCCACCGTATGGGCCCAGGATGCGACCGATCACGATATCGAGCTGACCATCCAGCAGCCTGGCCACCAGCGGCCGGCTGTAATCCATCTCCACCCGTACCAGGATGCCCGGAAACTCGCGCTTGACCTCGATGATCGCCTGCGGCACCAAATTGGTCCCTGGGTTGACCACCGTGCCGATCAAAACCTGACCCACGCGCCCCTGGCACAGCGCGGCGATCTCCTCGTGGGCACGGCCGATCTCCGACATCGCCGCGCGGGCGCGGCGGATCAGCACCTGCCCATAAGAGGTCGGCTCCACCCCACGCGCATGCCGCTCGAACAGCCGCACCCCCAACAAGTCTTCCATCTCCGCCAGCAGCTTGGATGCCGCCGGCTGGGTCATGCTCGCCGCCTCGGCGGCGCGCAACACGGAACGGTGCTCGTGCAACTGCAGCAACAGCAGCAGATGCCGGGTCTTCAAGCGCGACGCATTGAACCAGGGGTTGGTGGAAGCGATCATCGTGGACGAACATCCTGAACAGGAGATTTTGTATTCGCAAGGAGAATAGAATATGCCTAAAATTTCATTTGCAGCACATAGCTCGCACGCGCACGCTAATCACTCGCGGCGGCTCTTGTCGCAATGCCGTTGCACCGCGTGCTCACGACCGACGGACCCGTTTGCGGGTCAACGTCAACGCGGATGCGCTGGACGCCCTGCATATTGCGGTATCGATGGCTCGTCCCTTCTCTGACCCGATCGCGGCGCACGCCGTGTATTCCCCTGCCAGGTAAGCCGATGTCCGCCACCTCCGTGTTCCAACTCCCCCTGATTGCGATCCTGCGCGGCCTCACACCCGAGGACGCGCTGGCGCACGTCGGCACGCTGGTCGACACCGGTTACGACGCGATCGAGATCCCGCTCAATTCACCACGCTGGGCCGACAGCATCGGCTCCGTAGCGCAGGCGTTCGGCCAGCGTTGCTGGATCGGCGGCGGCACGGTGCTGCACACCGACGACGTCGACACCCTCGCCGAACTGGGCGCGCGCTTCATCGTCACCCCCAACACCTGCCCAGCGCTGATCCGTCATGCACTGACGCGCGGCCTGCAGGTGGTGGCCGGCTTCGCCACCGCGACCGAGGCGTTCGCCGCCCTGGACGCCGGCGCGCAGATGCTCAAACTGTTCCCCGCCGCCACCTATGGCCCCGGCCATGTGCGCGCATTGCGTGCGGTACTGCCGGCGCAGGTGCCGGTGTTCGTGGTCGGTGGCGTCACCATCGACACCCTGCACGACTACCTCGCCGCTGGCGCGATCGGCGCCGGCATCGGCGGCGAACTATATCGACCTGGGCAGGCGCTCGCGCAGACTCAGGCACATGCCGCCGCCTTCCGCCACGCCTATCTGGATCGCGCATGAAAATCGTCCGCCTCACCACCTACCACGCGGCGCCGCGCTGGCTGTTTTTGAAGGTCGAAACCGACGAAGGCATTACCGGCTGGGGCGAACCGGTCATCGAGGGCCGCGCACGCAGCGTCGAGACCGCGGTACACGAACTCAGCGGCTATTTGATCGGGAAGGATCCGGCGCGGATCAACGATCTGTGGCAGCTGCTTTATCGCAGCGGCTTCTATCGCGGCGGCCCGATCCTGATGAGCGCCATCGCGGGGATCGACCAGGCCTTGTGGGACATCAAGGGCAAAACACTCGGCGTGCCGGTCTACGAACTGCTGGGCGGACTGGTGCGCGAGCGCATGAAGACCTACCGCTGGGTCGGCGGCGACCGCCCCGCGGCGACCATTGCGCAGATCCAGAACTACCGCGACCTCGGTTTCGACACGTTCAAATTCAACGGTACCGAGGAAATGAAGCTAATCGACGGACCACGTGCGGTCGACGCGGCGATCGCCAAGGTCGCACAGATCCGCGAGGCCTTCGGCACCAGCATCGACTTCGGGATCGATTTCCATGGCCGGGTCGCCGCACCTATGGCGCGCGTGCTGCTGCGCGAGCTGGAACCGTTCAAGCCACTCTTCGTCGAAGAGCCGGTGCTGCCGGAACTCGCCGAGTACTACCCGCGCCTGGCCGCCGCCACACCGATCCCGCTGGCTGCGGGCGAGCGCATGTTCTCGCGCTTCGACTTCAAGCCGGTACTGCACGCCGGTGGCCTGTCGCTGTTGCAACCGGATCTGTCGCACGCCGGCGGCATTACCGAATGCCTGAAGATCGCCAGCATGGCCGAGGCCTACGACGTCGGCCTGGCCCCGCACTGCCCGCTCGGCCCGGTCGCCCTGGCCGCCTGCCTGCAGGTCGACTTCGTCTCGCACAACGCGGTGCTACAGGAACAGAGCATCGGCATCCACTACAACGAAGGCGCCGACCTGCTCGACTACGTGCTCAACAAGGACGACTTCGCCTGCGACGCTAGCGGCAGCATCGCCGCATTGCCCAAACCGGGCCTGGGCGTGGAAATCGACGAAGAACGCCTGCGCCATGCCAGCGCCAATCCACCCGACTGGCACAACCCGGTCTGGCGCCACGCCGACGGTAGCATCGCCGAATGGTGATTCCATGAACGCACACGCCTCTGCCCAAGATAGCGCGACGCTGGCCGTGGATAGCCGCTGCGCGCACGGCGAAAGCATCCTGTGGTGCGAGCATCGCCAGGTGCTGTTCTGGGTCGACATCACTGGCCGCCGATTGTGGCGGCACGCCCCGGCCAGCGGCGCGACCCGGCACTGGGATCTACCCGACCGTCCCGGCTGTCTGGGCCTGTTCGACGATGGTCGGCTGCTGCTGGCGATGGTCAAGGGCGTGTACGCCGCCGACCCGGATGCGGCCACCGACACGGCCAGCATCTTGTCGCTGCAACAACTCGCCGAACTCGAACCCGAGCGCGACGATACTCGCAGCAACGATGGCCGCAGCGACCGCCACGGCAACTTCGTGTTCGGCACCATGAGCGAGCGCGCTGATCGAGCGCCGGTCGGCAGCTTCTACCAATGGTCCGCGCGCCACGGCCTACGCCGATTGCCCTTGCCCGGCGTGGCCATTCCCAACGCCATCTGCTTCAGCGCCGATGGCCGCACCATGTATTACTGCGATTCGGTGCACCCGCGCATCCTGTGCTGCGACTACGACGCCGCCAGCGCCCACACCAGCAACAGCCGTGTATTCGTCGAACTAGAGCGCGACGGCGGCGAGCCGGATGGCGCCATCGTCGATGCCGAAGGCCATGTGTGGAACGCGCAATGGCGCGCCTGGCAGGTGGTGCGCTACCGCCCCGATGGCAGCATCGAGCGGCGTGTCGCACTGCCAGTCAAGCATCCCAGTTGCCCCGCACTGGGCGGTGTCGACGGCACCACGCTGTACCTGAGCACCTCGCGTCAGGACCACAGCGAGGCCGAACTGGCGCGCACACCGCAGGCCGGTGGCGTGTTCATGGCCGCGGTCGGCATTGCCGGCCTGCCCGAAGGACGCATCGCCAAAGCATGATCGTCGTCGATTGGGGGACCAGCAGCCTGCGCGGCTATCGGCTCGACGCCGATGGCGGCATCCTCGAACAGCGCCGCAGCGACCAAGGCATCGCGGTCTGCCAAGGCCATTTCGCGGCGACCCTGGCCGCATTGATCGACACCTGGCCGGGCGACGTCGTGCTCTGCGGCATGATCGGCAGCCGCAATGGCTGGATCGAGCTACCCTACGCGCCCTGCCCCGCCGACACCACCGCGCTGGCTAAGGCGATGCGCTCGCTGCGGGACCCGGCACTGCCCGGACGCACGCTGTGGTTCGTGCCCGGCGTCGCCAGCACGAATGCCCCCGTGCCGGACGTGATGCGCGGTGAGGAAACCCAATTGATCGGCCTGCTCGACACCCTGGCGCAGGAGCGACAGGACAGCGCCCACCACACCGTTTGCCTGCCTGGCACCCACAGCAAATGGGTCGACCTGGAACACGGCCGCATCGCCGCCCTGGCGACGATGATGACCGGCGAACTCTACGCACTGCTGCGCCAACACAGCCTGCTGGCGCGGTTGATGGAAAGCGACGACGCCACCTTCGATGCACTCGGCTTCGCCGCCGGCGTGCAGCGCAGCGGCGACCCCGGGGGATTACTACATCACCTGTTCGGCGTGCGCAGCCTGGGCCTGTTCGAACGCCTGAGCGCGGCAGCAGCGCCCTCGTACCTGTCCGGGCTGCTGATCGGCCACGAACTGCGCGCACGCCTGCCGCTTGCGCCGGTGGTGCATCTAGTCGGCGGCAGTAGCCTGCTGACGCGCTACGCGCACGCCTTGCGCGCACTCGGCAGCAGCGTCCACACCCACCCGGAGGATCTGGCCGCACGCGGGCTGTACCGGCTGGCGCGGCAGCACGGCGGTATCGCCAGTTGATCGGCGCTCGTCGAGCACGCGGCTACCGACCCATTCTCCACTCCACGACATCGACTGTTTTAGAATTGCACAGTTAATCCCCGGATCGAACCATGCCTTTCGTCGTCACCGAAAACTGCATCAAATGCAAATACACCGACTGCGTGGAGGTGTGCCCCGTAGACTGTTTCCACGCCGGTCCGAACTTCCTGGTGATCGATCCGGACGAGTGCATCGATTGCACCCTGTGCGAACCGGAATGCCCGGCCAACGCCATCTATCCGGAGGATGACGTGCCGGCTGGCCAGGAGGCTTTCGTCGCGTTGAACGCGGAACTGGCCAAAGCGTGGCCGGTCCTGACCACGCGCCAGGAACCGCTGGCCGACGCCGCCGAGTGGGACGGCAAGCCGAACAAGCTGTCGCTGCTGCAAAAGTAGGCCGCCCGGAACATGCGCGGCGGCTCCGGACACACGCCGGGCAGCGACCAGCAAGCGGCCCAGGAAAATCCGGTTACGACTGAGCCCTTCCGCAGACACATAAACGAACGGGCGCCCTGCGGCGCCCGTTCGTTTTTTGGTGGCCGCAGCCGGCGCGAACGCCGTACTGCCAACGCCTGATCGGGTTCAATGGACGAGCTTGGCCTTCAACGCGGCGATCAGCTTGACCGGGGCCTCACCCGACATCGGCAGGCCACGCGCATCGACCGCCGAGACGGACACACCGGCGTCCACAGCCACCACACGAATCAGGAAATTGCTGCCTTCATAGCCCACGTCGTAGGAACCAAGCAGTTGCGCACTGCTGGCGATGGTGACACCCGGGATACCACCCAGCGCATCGCCGACCTGGCCGAACACCTGATCGCGCGTACCCGGCACCACAAAACCGCTGTTCGACGCGGCCGGCGCCTGGGCCGGCGCCGGGCGTTGGGCCGAAGCCAGCGCCGGGATCTTCATCGCCGCCGAGGTATCCGGCGCGGTCAGGTCAGGCGGCACTTCCAGCGGCCGCATGGCGGGCGGCAACAGGTAATCGCCACGCGGCTTGCCCTTGTGGAACCAGCTGCAACCGCTGGTGGCCGCGACCATGGTGGTCGCCAGAACGGCGGCCGATAGCACGCGGACGTAGGGAACGGAAGCACGCATCAATCAATCTCCTGGGGTCAGGCCGCGAGTGTTTCGCGGCTGGATAAATGTTCCAACGCGACGGCGTCGGCGGCGAGACGGTCGGCCGTGGCATGGTGCGCCGCCGACAAGGGCAGCAGCGGCAGCCGCAGGCCATGACCGATCCCGGCACGCTGCAACAGCGCTTTGACCGGAATCGGGTTGGATTCGATGCCGCAAAAAGCATGAAAGGGGCGCAGACGCGCATCCCAGGCCTGGGTCGGCTCGGCCTGCTGCGCCCGCGCCAGATCGCACAAATGGCGATAGGCTCCCGGCAACGCATTGGACGCGACCGAAATCAGTCCGTCGAAGCCGCTCAGCATGGCCTGCGCAGCGCTACCGTCGTCACCGCTCAACACGGCAAAGTGCTCACTGCGCAAAGCCACGAGCGCAGCGATACGCTGCGGGTCGCTACTGGCCTCCTTGATGCCGACGATCGCGGGGTGCTGCGCCAGCCGTGCCACGGTCTCCGGCAGCAAATCGCAACCGGTGCGGCCTGGCACGTTGTACAGCACCACCGGCAGACCACCTTGCTCGGCCACTTGCGTGTAGTGCGCCAGCAAACCGGCCTGCGTCGGACGCACATAAGGCGGCGTCACCACCAGCGCGTACTGGGCACCGTTGGCCGCCGCGCGGCGCGTCAGCGCCACGGTCTTGGCGGTACCGGACAAGCCCGCCCCGGCCAGCACCGGCACGCGCCCACCGATGGCGCCGACCGCCTCGCGCATCAGCAGATCGTATTCATCGTCCAGCAGCGTGGCCGCTTCGCCGGTCGATCCCGCCACCACGACACCCTGCACGCCGCCCTCGATCTGACGTTTGAGCAGCCGCTGCCAGGCGTCGAGGTCGAGATCGCCATTGGCCTGAAAGGGCGTGGCCAGAGCGGTGATGATGCCGGAGAAAGACAAGATGCCGGATGCTCGTTGGGAGATGAGGGCCGCGCGGCCTGCGCCGACGGGTTTCCAGTGCATGTTACTTGCGGCCCGAAAGCGCGGGCAAGTATGCTGCACCTCATGTCGGGCGACTGCCCTGACGCCGTTCAGCCATACGCAATGCCGGAAGCCCCTTTGACAGACACCACACCCCGGCCCGCGCCGACCGAAAACCACCTCCTGATCAACGCCTACACGACGCATCCGGAGTCACCATTATTGCAGGTCACACGTCGTATCACCGACAGCGGTTGCAATCTCGTCGATGCGCGTCTGGCCACTGTCGGGCGCGACGTGTCGGTGACCGCCCTGGCGACCGGTTCGTGGGACGCGGTGGCCAAGCTGGAAGCCATGCTCACCCGGCTCGACCGCGAGGAAGGCATGAAGCTGGTGTGGTACCGCACCGGCCCCAAACAAGCGCAGTCCAACCTGCTGCCCTACATCGTCGAGGTCATCGCCGCCGATAAACCGGGCATCCTGTTCCAGTTGGCCGATTTCTTCGACCGCCAGGGCATCACTATCGAAAACCTGCAAAGCACGCGCTACCGCGCAATGCAGACCGGTGCGGAGATGTTCTCGGCCCAGGTGACGATCGGGGTGCCGGCGAATATGCACATCGCTGCGCTGCGCGACGACTTCCTGGAATTCTGCGACCACCTCAACCTGGACGCGATCATGGACCCGATGAAGTTCTGAGACGCGCTGGACAGCCACGCAACCGAACGCCGATGATGGCGATGCACGCAGAGGACACCCCATGAAGGATGGCGACACCCTGGATCGCAGCACGCTGACCTTGCCGCTGGCCCTGTCCGGCGGCGCCAGCGCCACGCTCGGCGACTATGCCGGCCGCTGGCTGGTCCTGTATTTCTATCCCAAGGACAGCACCCCCGGTTGCACCACCGAAGGGATCGATTTCAACGCGCTGTTGCCGCAGTTCCAGAAAGCCGGGGCCGTGGTTCTAGGCGTGTCGCGCGACTCGGTGAAGTCGCACGACAACTTTTGCGACAAGCAAGGCTTCCGCTTCCCGTTGGTCAGCGATGCCGACGAGGCGCTGTGCCGCGCCTTCGACGTGATCAAGGAAAAGAACATGTACGGCCGTCAAGTGCTGGGGATAGAACGCAGCACCTTCCTCATCTCGCCCTCGGGCCAGGTGCTGCACAGCTGGCGCAAGGTCAAGGTTCCCGGCCACGCCCAGGCCGTTCTCGACGCACTGCAGACCGCCAGCCAGCAGTGACAACCCTGGTTCCCAGCACATCGCATCCCCCTGCCCCGCAGGCGGCGATGGTTTTCCCCTGCCCCTTTTCCAGGAATCCACGATGACCCGAGGCAAGCGCATCTACGTGTTGGATACCAATGTGCTCATGCACGATCCGACCGCGCTGTTCAAGTTCGAAGAACACGACGTGTTCCTGCCGATGCAGGTGATCGAGGAACTGGACAACGCCAAGAAGGGCATGTCCGAAGTCAGTCGCAACGCACGACAGGTCAGCCGCTTCCTCAACGAATTGATAGAAGGCGCCGGCGCCGAGCAGATCGCCTCCGGCATCCCGCTGAGCCACCCACAAGGCATCCAGCTCAAGAGCAACAGCAGCATCGGCCGGCTGTACTTCCAGATTCAGCCGGTCGAGCCCGGGCGCAGCTTCGGCAGCGTCGCCCCGGACAACAAGATTCTGGCCTCGGTGCTGGCGCTGTGCGAACAGCGCCCGGAAACGCCGGTGATCCTGGTCTCCAAGGACATCAACCTGCGGATCAAGGCGGCGATCAGCGGCATGGTCGCCGAAGACTACGAGAACGACCGCGCGCTCGACGATTTCAGCCTGCTCTACACCGGCGCGATCGAACTGCCGGAGCATTTCTGGCAAAAACATAACCAGGACCTGCGCAGTTGGAGCGACAAGGGTCGCACCTGTTACGAAATTACGCTGGCCGCCGACGAGGACTGGTATCCGAACCAGTACCTGTATCTGCCCGGCGAGGACGAAGTGGAACTACGCGTGGTCAAGGTCAACGCCGAGCGCAAGGCCACGCTGGCGCTGGTGGACGACTTTCGCAGTGGTCAGCACGCGGTGTGGGGCGTTGCCGCGCGTAACCGCGAGCAGAACTTCGCGCTCAACGCCCTGATGGACCCGGAAATCGACTTCGTCACCCTGCTCGGCACCGCCGGCACCGGCAAGACCTTGCTGGCGCTGGCCGCCGGTCTTGCGCAGACCATGGACCAGCAGCGTTACCGCGAAATCATCATGACCCGCGCCACGGTCAGCGTCGGCGAAGATATCGGCTTCCTGCCAGGCACCGAGGAGGAAAAGATGACGCCATGGATGGGGGCGCTGACCGACAACCTGGAAGTGCTCACGCACACCCAGGAAGGCGGCGCCTGGGGCCGCGCGGCGACCAACGACCTGCTCGCCAGCCGGATCAAGATCCGTTCGATGAACTTCATGCGTGGGCGCACGTTCCTGTCGCGCTATCTGATCCTGGACGAAGCGCAGAACCTGACGCCGAAGCAGATGAAAACGCTCATCACCCGTGCCGGCCCCGGCACCAAAATCGTCTGTCTGGGCAACGTCGAACAGATCGACACCCCCTATCTCACCGAAACCACCTCCGGTCTCACCTATGCGGTGGACCGCTTCAAAGCCTGGCCGCACAGCGCACACATCACTCTGCGCCGTGGCGAGCGCTCGCGTCTGGCCGACTATGCCTCGGAGGTTCTGTGAGTACCGGGGGCGCACGCCTGAGCGGTGCGGCACTGGTCATGGCCTTGCTTGGCGCCTGCGCCACCGCACCCGGTCCGGCCAGCGTACCGACCGCGCTCAAAGTCGGGCAATCGTGGGTGGTCACGCGCAACAGCACCGCCGCGCAGGTGCTGGACACCTGCGCGCGCGACAGCCCGGCACACCACGACGGCGCGGTGAACGGCTATTGGATTCCGACGCCGGAACAGATCGCACAACTAGAAGCGCATCTGGCGCAACTACAGCCGCAGATCGCCGATCCATCGAGCTCCGATCACCAGTACGTAGGCATCGTGTATCACGGCAAGCAAGCGATCTACGTCAACGCTTTCGCCCCGGACGACAACCGCGATCGCAACCCCGCCATCGATGCGGTACGCACCTGCGGCGGCGGCGCCCGCTTCTGGGGCGCTGTCTACGATCCGGCTAGCGGCAGCTTCTCCGAAATCGCGGTCAACGGCGCCCACTAAGTTGGCAACTGGTATCCACCGCTACCAGATGCGTACACATCACCATACGGCATGAGCTTCACGTTGCCGCGCTGGGCATGGATTCTCGCCGGGGCACTGGCCGGCGTCGCCGGCATGGTCAACGTGGTCGGCTATCTCGGTTTCGAGCACCAGGCGGTGACCCACCTCACCGGCACCACGACCTTGCTCGGGGCGGCACTGGCTGACGGTGATACTCGCGCGATCGGCCAACTGACCGGCGTGGTGCTCGCGTTCCTGGGCGGCGCCATACTAGCCGGTAGCATCGTGCAGGATAGCTGTCTGCATCTGGGCCGGCGCTACGGTCTGGCGCTTGCGCTGGAAGCGCTGCTGTTGCTCGCGGCGATGCAGGTGTTCAAACAACAGCAGCTCTCTGGCGCTCTGCTCGCCGCGATGGCCTGCGGCCTGCAGAACGCCACCACCACGATCTACAGCGGCGCCGTGGTACGCACGACCCATCTCACCGGCATGTTCACTGATCTGGGGATCGGTCTGGGCCAAGCGCTAAGCGGCCTGCCGCTGCAACGTCGGCGCATTCGCCTGAGCCTGCTGATCATCGGCGGATTCCTGCTCGGCGGCGTGATGGGTGCATTGGCGTACCGCCGCATCGGTTTCAATGCACTGTTGGCGCCAGCGCTGCTGACTGGCACGGTCGGCACGCTGTACACCCTGCTCATTCAATCCCATCACCGCAAGCGCTATGAGTGATCAACAAAAGCTTCGCCAGTCGTGTGCAGCCGGCGCATGAGGATTCCGAGCACTGCCCGCGCCCAGCCAGCGGCGACACAGCAGTTTTGTTAGCCACTCTAAGCGACACCATCGCCAAGGCGTCGCCAGGACTGCACAATCTGCGCATGACCGACCCCATCTCCGTCTCCGCGCTGAGCATCGCCGGCACCGATTCCGGCGGCGGTGCAGGAATCCAGGCCGATCTGAAAACCTTCGCCGCGCACCGCGTACACGGCCTGTCTGCGGCGGCCGCACTCACCGCGCAACACACCCGTGGCGTGACCGCCGTGCATATTCCGCCATTGCCATTCCTGCGCGCGCAGATCGAGGCGTGTTTCGCCGATTTCGACATCGCCGCGGTCAAGCTCGGCATGCTCGCCAATGCCGCGGTGATCGACCTGGTGGCCGATGTCTTGGAACACCACCGTCCACCTTACGTGATTCTGGACCCGGTGATGGTGGCGACCAGCGGCGCCACCCTGCTGGAAGACGACGCGCTGGACGCACTGCGCCAGCGCCTACTGCCGTTGGCGACCCTGGTCACGCCGAACATTCCGGAAGCGCAGTTACTGCTGCGTCGCCCGATCGAGAACGCCGACGATGCCGAGCACGCGATCACCGCCTTGCTGGAAGCTGGGGCGCGCGCAGTACTGCTAAAAGGCGGCCATCTACACGAAGGACAGAGGGTAATCGACCGCTACGACGATGGCGCCAGCCGCAGCGAATTCAGCCATGCACGGCTGGCGCTGGACGCACACGGCACTGGCTGCACCCTCGCGGCGGCGATCGCCGCGCAACTATGCCTGGGCATGTCATTGCCAGCCGCTTGCGCAGCGGCGGTCGACTACGTGGCTCGCGCACTGCGCGGCGGCTACCGTCCTGGCCGCAGCGCAGTGGTTGTACTGGACCATTTCGGCGCCGCACGCAGCGGATGAGCAAGCTGACACATCGCGTAGAAAACACATTGCGCCACTGCCTATATGAGCACAGCCTGAGCCAAGCGGACAGGCCACGCCCCCTTGAACCGAGCAAGCGGTAATCGTGACACAGGACCTCGCTGAACGAGATCGACTGAATTTTTTGAAGGAAGGATTGACGCCTCCAACCACCTCACGCATAATTCCGCTCCTGACAACGCGCCCGTAGCTCAGTTGGATAGAGTACCTGGCTACGAACCAGGCGGTCGGGAGTTCGAATCTCTCCGGGCGCACCAGTCAGATAAAAAAACGACAAGCCGTTGCTTGTCGTTTTTTGTTTTCAGCCAACTCATCGGCGGGACAAACAAGCCGCCTGCGGCGCATAAGCGCTATGGCTGCCTGCATATAAAACCTTCTGCACGTAAAGCATGCAGCACGCATCGTCCTCCTGACCGCACGCTTACGCAGCACCCACACCTTCGTGCGGCGCTACAGGCGGAACACCGGCGTCGCCGACCTCTATCACCGGGTAACCGGCCATCTGCCATGCCTCCAACCCACCCCGCAACGGCACCACGTCATCGTAATGCCGCTGGCGCAGCCGCCTAGCCAGCACGGCAGCAGACACCTCATTCGGACACGCACAGTAAATGACGATTTTGCGCTCGCGCGGCAACGCCGCGACAATCTCGTCGATACGTCGGTCGTCCACAGGCATCGCCCCCGGAATGACATACGACTCCAGCGTGCGATAGCCCGGAGCGCGAATATCCAACACAACTGGTACCTCCTCACCCTGCATCAACGCGTAGAGTTCGTCCACGTCGATGCGCGAGGACTCCATCGACTTCATCAATCTGTACCGGCGCCAAGCCCTATAACCCACATAGAAGGCCAGCAGACCGCCTAGCAACAGCGACGCGCGCGCGCCTAACAAACTCAACCAATCCAGCAATGCCTGGAGTTGGCCGGCAAAGCATAGACCGAGCAACAGACCACAGACAGCCCACAACGCGGCGCCCAAGGTGTCGTAGCGCAGAAACATAGCCAACCGTACCCGCATCGCACCGGCCATCGGCACCGAGACCATGGACAAACCAGGCACGAACTTTGCGAGCATCAGCAGGCGTACTCCCCAGCGCGCATAGAAGCGCTCGGTTTGCCTCATGCAGCTGTCGCGCGACAACGACAGCCGACACAGCGACTGCAACGTGCGATTGCCATAACGGCGACCAGCCCAGAACCAGAGCAGATCACCGAGCAGACTAGCCAGGATCGAAACCGACAACGCGCTCAACAGTGCAACCCACATCTCCACACCGTGGAGCAACGCATACGTCGCACCAACCAGAATCAGGGTTGGCAATGCTGGCACAGGCAAACCCAACGACAACGCCAACACGTTGACGAAGAGCAGAGCCAGCCCATAACGCGCGATCAGTTCCTGCATGTCATGCTGCACCCAAGACGAAAACAACCGAGGCCATTATCCTCCCAACACCGACGGCGCGTGTCCGCGCCGACGCATCACCGGCCGGACACATCCATCCATCGTCGCGCAGCACATGCGCACGACGACCCGCACCAACCACACTTCGCCCAGACCACGTCAAGCACAGTCAATCGCGCCAAGTGGCCCACTCCTTGCCACTGCGCCAAGCAACCTGAAATTGCTCATCAATGGCTTTAGCCCACCTCCCTGCGGAACCACTTGCTCAGCAGCGCGTGGCGGGAGTCCGCGCAACAGATCTCCGGCAGGCCAACCAAGCCCAAGCCGCCCCACTACAGCCCGCGCATGCCACGCATAGCCAACATGCTCAGGGCATCCTGAGCGAACAATCCGCCAACCTTGCGCCGCGCCGAGTTCGCCAACACGCTCGCGCGATGCACACGCAACCAGGGACGACCGAACACGGCGCGCCATTGCACCAACCGGCACAGGGCCTACCTGTGTCGCAGCAAGGATCGGCCCCCATAGGGCAGCGGACTTCCATCCATCCACCTTCTCGTCATTGCCTGGAAAATCCTTCACAGCGATACCGTTGATGAGCTTACGCGCCACCAAACTCGCAGTGGGTTGGGATGCACAAACGAACGTCGTCGCGACCGATGGCCGCCTCACGGAAGGCCGTCCGAAATCGCATACAAGCATCCCGTCCTAGCCTGCCAGCTCACCGGCCAGATAAAAAAGAAACGCCTGCAAATCATTGCTTTGCAGGCGTTTCTTGACTACTGGCGGAGTGAGAGGGATTCGAACCCTCGATAGAGCTTTTGACCCTATACTCCCTTAGCAGGGGAGCCCCTTCAGCCGCTCGGGCATCACTCCGGATTTACGCGTTGCGGGTATTCCGCGACCGGCCGCGAAGGATACAGGGTTCGACTATCTCAGGTAAACCCTTTCCTCACATCAATCGTCAGATTGATCGTCATGAGGTATCGCACCATGCGAGTTCTGCTCATCACCGCGCCGGATGCGTTGATAAATTTCTTCGCGATGCACAGCCACGTCCTTAGGCGCGGTGATGCCGATACGCACTTGGTTGCCCTTGACCCCAAGCACCGTCACGGTGACCGAATCGCCGATCATCAAGGTTTCGCCTCCCCGGCGAGTCAAGATCAACATTTTTAGAATTCTCCAAAGAAACCAGCACTCCCACCGACACAACACTCCATGCGGAGCGTCACCATAACCAATACGCTTATGTATGTTAGCGAAGACGTGCCCTGCCAGCAAGGCTTCATGTATGAATATTCAGGAGAGATGTTGCTTGACCCATTCGGTGACGCCTGCCAAAGCATGAACAAGGGCGGGCCCGTCCTCGCCACCACCCTGGGCGAGGTCCGGGCGGCCGCCGCCCTTGCCCGATATCTGACTGGCGATGTGGCTCAACAGTTCCCCGGCCTTGACCCGTCCCATTGGGCTGCCATTCACCCCTGAAACCAGTGCAACCTTGCCTTCGCTAGCACCAGCCAACACGATCACACTCTCGCCAAGCTGCTGCTTCAAGCGATCCATCGCCTCGCGCAATGCCTTGGCATCGAATCCCTCCAACCGTACCGCAAGCACCTTCACCCCGCCCACATCGACCGCCGAACCGGCTAGGTCGGCCGTAGCGCTGGAGGCCAACTTGGCCTTTAATGCCTCCATTTCGCGCTCCAGGCGCTTGTACTTGTCACCAAGCTGACGAATCTTGTCTACCATGTCATTCGCGCTGCCACCGACTAACTCGGCAGCCTCGTGCAACATGGCTTCTTCGGCCGACACGTAATCCAGGGCTCCCTGACCTGTCACCGCCTCGATGCGACGTACGCCGGCGGATACGCCGCCTTCGCTGGTCATCTTGAACAGGCCGATGTCGCCTGTCCGCGTTACATGCGTACCGCCGCATAGTTCAGTGGAGTAATCGCCCATCTTCAGTACCCGCACGCGCTCGCCGTATTTTTCGCCGAACAGCGCCATCGCACCGAAGTCCAGCGCTTCCTGCATCCCCATCTGATGCACTTCGACGGCGTGGTTGGCGCGCACTTGCTGATTGACCTTGCGTTCGATCAAGGCCAGTTCCTTGGCAGCGATCGGCTGGAAGTGCGAAAAATCGAAGCGCAGGCGATCCGGCGCCACCAGCGAGCCTTTCTGCTGGACATGCGTTCCCAAGACCTCGCGGAGCGCAGCATGCAACAAATGAGTAGCAGAATGGTTGAGGATAGTCGCACGACGGCGTTCAGCATCGACCTGAGCGGCGAGCACATCGCCGATCTTCAGAGTACCCTCGATCAACGTACCGACATGGCCATGGAACTGGCCAGCGAACTTCTGCGTATCGGTCACTGCAAAGCGCGTACTGCCCTGGAGCAATATGCCGATATCACCGACTTGACCGCCAGATTCCGCATAGAATGGCGTCTTATCGGTCAGTATGATCACCGCATCGCCGGACTGCACGGACTTCACGGGCCGCCCATCCTTGAGCAATGCGACCACACGCAAGCCATCGGCCTGCAAGCTGTCGTAGCCCAGGAACACGGTCGGCGCCAGCGTCGCGACCAAGTCGGCCGGCAACTGCACGCCACCACCGAACTTGCCGGCCTCGCGTGCACGCCTGCGCTGCTCTTCCATTGCCGTCTCAAAACCCTGCTCGTCCACGCACAAAGCGCGCTCGCGGGCGATGTCCTGAGTCAAATCCAGTGGGAAGCCGTAAGTGTCGTACAAACGGAAGGCATCTTCGCCAGCGATCACGCCTCCCTGTGCCTTCGCAGCAACGTCTTCGAAGATCTTCATCCCGGCGTCGAGGGTCTCGGCAAAACGCTCTTCCTCAGCCTGCAAGGCGCGCAACACGATGTCCTGCGCCGCGACCAGTTCGGGATAGGCCTCGCCCATCAGCGTAACCAGGGTCGGCACGAGCTTGCTGAAGAACGCCTGCCGCACGCCGAGCATCCAACCATGGCGCAAGGCACGGCGGATGATCCGGCGCAGAACATAGCCGCGCCCCTCGTTGGACGGCAACACACCATCGACGATCAAGAATGCGCATGCACGAATGTGATCGGCAATCACGCGTAACGACTTGTTTTCCAGGTCGGTGGTGACGGTCAGTTCGGAGGCCTTGCGAATCAGTGCCTGGAACAGGTCGATCTCATAGTTGGTGTGCACATGCTGCAGGATTGCCGCTAGGCGCTCCAATCCCATCCCGGTATCCACGCAGGGCGCCGGCAGCGGCACCAGGGTCCCATCGGGCTGGCGATCGAATTGCATGAACACCAGGTTCCAAATTTCGATGAAACGGTCGCCATCCTCCTCCGGCGATCCCGGCGGGCCGCCCGCGATATGTGCGCCATGGTCGTAGAAGATCTCGGTACAGGGACCGCAGGGGCCGGTGTCGGCCATCTGCCAGAAGTTGTCCGAGGCGTAAGGCGCACCCTTGTTGTCGCCGATGCGCACGATGCGCTCCTCCGGCACACCAACCATATCGCGCCACAGGCCATATGCCTCATCGTCAGTGTGGTAGACCGTGACCAACAAGCGCTCGGCCGGTAATTTCCACACCTGGGTCAGCAACTCCCAGGCCCAGGCGATCGCATCTTTTTTGAAATAATCGCCGAAGGACCAGTTACCGAGCATCTCGAAGAACGTGTGATGGCGGGCGGTATAACCGACCGAGTCCAGATCGTTGTGCTTGCCGCCAGCGCGCAGACAGCGCTGCACATCCGCCGCGCGTACGTAGCTGCGCTTCTCGGCGCCAAGGAATACGTCCTTGAACTGGACCATGCCGGAATTGGTGAACAGCAGGGTCGGATCGTTACCGGGTATTAGTGGGGCGGAGGGAACGATGGTATGGCCCTTCCCCTTGAAGAACTCGAGGAAGTCACTGCGAATCTGGGAGGTAGAAAATTTGGCGGGTGCGTTCATGGGCTGGCTGTAGACGAGCGGGCGGGTTTTTCACGCGTGCCATCAACGATGAAGACGCATAGAAACCCGACAAGATAGCCACCAAGGGTAACAGGCCCGACCCGCTCAGTCCTCCGTGGCATCGCGCATAGCTGCGCGGATGCTATCGCCATCGAAACCCCGCCGCGCCAGCAAGTCGGCAGCCTTGCGCCGTTGTTGCAGATCTCTTGACGCTTCCGCGCCGAAACGCCGCATCACCAAGTCGCGGGCATTTTCGGCCCAATCGCCTTCGAAGGTCGCCATGGCCATCGCGATGGCATCGCTATCGAACCCATGCGTGCATAGCATTGCGCGGATGTACAGCGGTCCATAGCCCAGGCTGGCACGGCTGCGGACCAACAGTTCAGCAAATCGGCCATCGTCCTGCCAGCCATCGTCACTGAGGCGATCCACTGCCGCATTGGCAGCCTCTACCTCCACACCGCGCGCCAACAACTTGCGGGTCAATTCCTTGCGTGAATGCTCGCGCCGCACTAACAATCCCAAAGCCTTTTGCAGCGGCGTCTGCTCCGGTTGTCGGCGACGCCGATGGCGCTCCTGTGCAGGCTCTTCGCTCATGGAAATCCACCACCAGTCATGCGCCATCCCTGGCACGTGTGCTCCTTAGCTTGATCAAGACCGCCGAGGGAGACGAGCGGCACTGACTCCACCGCTCCCCCGGCAGAAAACCCTTAAGCGTCGAGGTCTTCGGCGTCGGCGGGGCTGGGCGCGATTTCCGTGGGCTGGAACTTCTCGCGCAGTTCGCTTTCCAACTTGGCGGCAACCTGAGGGTTGTCGCGCAGGTAGCCGCGAGCGTTGTCCTTGCCCTGGCCGATGCGCTCACTGCCGTAGCTATACCAGGCGCCGGCCTTTTCAACCAGCTTGGCCTCCACGCCCATGTCGATCAGTTCGCCCTCGCGACTGATGCCTTCGCCGTAGAGGATCTCGGTGACGACCTGTTTGAACGGGGGAGCCAACTTGTTCTTGACCACCTTGATTTTGGTCTGGTTGCCGATGATTTCATCGCCCTTCTTGATCGCGCCGATGCGGCGGATATCCAACCGCACCGATGCGTAAAACTTCAGTGCGTTACCGCCGGTGGTGGTTTCCGGGCTCTGCCCCGGCATCATCACACCGATCTTCATGCGCAACTGGTTGATGAAGACGACCAGGGTGTTGGAGCGCTTGATGTTGCCGGTGAGCTTACGCAGCGCCTGGCTCATCAGACGCGCCTGCAGGCCGGGCAGTTGATCGCCCATTTCACCCTCGATTTCGGCCTTTGGGGTCAACGCGGCGACCGAGTCAATCACCACGATGTCCACCGACCCCGAGCGCACCAGCATATCGGCGATTTCCAGCGCTTGTTCGCCGGTATCCGGCTGCGACAGCAGCAATTCGTCGACATTGACGCCCAGCTTGGCAGCGTAGACCGGGTCCAGCGCATGTTCGGCATCAATGAACGCAGCGGTGCCGCCGTTCTTCTGACACTGAGCGATGGCCTGCAGGGTCAGGGTGGTCTTGCCCGAGGATTCCGGACCGTAAATCTCGACCACGCGGCCCTTCGGCAGGCCACCGATGCCGAGCGCGATATCCAGCATCAGCGAACCGGTCGGAATCACTTCCACGGCTTCGATGACACGATCGCCCATCCGCATCACCGAGCCCTTGCCGAACTGCTTTTCGATCTGACTCAGGGCGGCCGCGAGCGCGCGCTTCTTGTTCTCGTCCATTGTTGTTTCCTTGGAAAGTGAGGAGGATGTGCGGAGTGGGTTCAATGTAATGACTTGGTATCGCACAGGCTGAGACGACGCGTGGCGAAGCCAAAATAATGTGCGCGAGCATGTCTACGACAGCGGCGAATGGCGATGTGCAAGGTCGGGAAAGTCCTAAGAACGGTGTCGTGCATGCCCCACCCCACCGCATCAGCGGTTTGGACGCAGCAGGCCGCAATATAGGCCTTCGATGGCGAAATCCTGATCGGGCAACACTTCGATCGGCGCGTAATCCGGATTCCGTGGTAACAGACGAATACGGTCCTTGCCGATCTTGAGCAGCTTGACGGTGATTTCTTCTTCGATCCGTGCCACCACAATCTGCCCCGAACGCGCATCGCGGGTACGGTGCACACCGATCAGGTCGCCATCGAAGATGCCTTCGTCGCGCATCGAGTCGCCCTGCACTTTCAGCAGGTAATCCGGCGCCGGCGAGAAGAACACCCGGTCCAGCACCACGAAATCGTCGGAGCCGATGTCCGCACCGATCGGCAAACCGGCCGCGACCCGCCCCAGCACGGGTAAGCGCAGGATGTCGGCCTTGTCGATCTGCGGCGGCGCCGTCGGCGTGCCTCCTCCGCCCAGCAAGCGGATTCCGCGTGCCTGCCCCGGCACACGCCGGATCGCGCCTGCCTGCTCCAATGCCTCCAGATGATATTGCGCGGCGCGCACGCCCTTGAAGCCGAGGGCACGGGCAATTTCAGTCTGGGAAGGCGGGACGCCTTCGTGTTCGATGCGCTCGGCGATCAAGTCGAGGATCGCCTGTTGGGTTTCGGTTATCTCCATGATTAGTAGTAATACTACTAAAATCTCCAAAAGGCAACTGCCCTTACCGCCGCTATGCTCCAAGCACTCGACACAGCGACTCCAATCCCATCTTTCGGCCAGCGCGGCTGAGCGCATGACAGCCCGGCCCGCAACGGTCGCCCCCTCGGACTGACGCCAGCAGCATGCTCAGCGCCAGCTGCGTCGGATCCAGAAGAGGATGTCGCAGGCTCGACCCAACGAGTATCGCGCGGCAGATATCGCCGAGCAATTGCAGTGCGCCAAGCACGACACGGCAGGCAGGAGAAGTACGCCAACAGGATTGAAAATCGCCGTGTCGGCTCCTCCCTCGCCCAGGGCATCGATGAGTTAACGCAGAATGGCAGGCAATCCAACGTCGGCGCCACGATCAACGTTTCCCACATCGCGCACTCTGCTATCGCATGCGCTCGGCAACGTTCACAGCAGCGCGTCCAGACCGCATAGTGCCGCGGCCACGGTCTGCCGACGCACCGCATCGCGGTCGCCGGGGAAGTGGAACAGTTGTGCACTGGCATAGCCACCGCGCCGCTTCCAGCCCAGCCAGACGCTGCCCACGGGCTTATCCGCCGAACCGCCACTTGGTCCGGCGATGCCGGTGACCGCCACCGCGATGCTGGCCCCGGAACTGACCAGCGCGCCAGACACCATTTCGATCACCGTCTCGCGGCTGACCGCACCATGCTGCTCCAGCGTCTGCGGACGTACACCAAGCAACGCCTGCTTGGCTTCGTAGCTGTAAGCGACGATGCCGCAATCGAACCAAGTCGACGAGCCGGCGACGTCGGTCATCACCTTGGCGATCCAGCCGCCACTGCAACTCTCGGCGGTCACCAACCGTTCGCGCGCGGAGCGCAGGCGCTCGCTGAGCGCAGTGGCCAGATGCAGCAGGTCTTGATCGGCGGGCAGGGTCATGGCGCAACTCGGAAAACCAATGCGCTTTGTAGCCCAATTCGCCGTGGCTGTCGCGCATGCGTGTGCCAGCGGATGACTGGTCCTGGCGGTCAGCGACAGGCGCGCCTGTGCCAGATCGACGCGGATGGCGCGCCACGCCCGATCGATGTCGTGCCTACAAGACTGCACCAAGCAGAGGGCTCAGCGCTGCTGCCATTCCTCCTGCTCGCGCGGCGGCAACAGCGCGCGGATCGGCGCGCCATCGGCGGTGGCGGCAAGGCGTTCGGCTTCGGTGATCGGGATGTCCACCTGCAACAACCAGCCATCCTCGTCGCCCTGTTCGCTGCGGATCACTTGCAACTGGTGCAACTGCGAGCGCAGGCGCCCAGCGCTCGGCGGAAGGCGCAAACGTCCCTGCACATGACGCAGTCCCAGACGCTGGCCGAGCACTTGCTGCAGCAGATCCTGGCCACGTCCGTCGCGTGCCGAGATCCACACGCGCTCGCGCCGCGCCGCGTCCGGGGCGCCGTCCTGGGCGTCGTGGCGCGCTTGGGCGCCCTCGATGCGATCAATCTTGTTGAACACCAGCAACTGCGGCAACTCGCCAGCACCGACTGCGTGCAGCACCTCGTCGACCTGGGCGATGCGCTCCTCGCGCAGTGGATCGGCAGCATCGACGACATGCAGCAGGAAGTCGGCCTCGCGCGCCTCGGACAGGGTGGAACGGAACGCGGCGACCAGTTCGTGCGGCAGGTCGCGCACGAAGCCGACGGTGTCGGCGAGCATGGCATTGCCACCGGGCAAGGCGATACGGCGCACGGTCGGATCCAAGGTCGCGAACAACTGATCGGCGGCATATGCCTCGGCGCCGGTCAGCGCATTGAACAGGGTCGACTTACCCGCGTTGGTATAGCCGACCACGGCGATCCGTGGCAGTTCGCTGCGTACCCGCGCGCGACGCATCTGGGTGTGCTGAACTTCGACCTTTTCCAAGCGCTTCTGCAACTGCTCCACCCGCTTCTGCAACAGGCGTCGGTCGGTTTCCAGCTGGGTTTCGCCAGGACCGCGCAAGCCGATCGACCCACCGCGCTGACGCTCCAGGTGGGTCCAACCGCGCACCAGGCGCGTGGCCATGTGCCGTAATTGCGCCAGCTCGACCTGCAGCTTGCCTTCATGGCTCCGTGCGCGCTGGGCGAAGATGTCCAGAATCAGCCCGGTGCGGTCGATCACGCGCCGCTCCAAGTATTTCTCCAGGTTACGCTCCTGGCCCGGGCTGAGCGCGTGGTTCACCAGTATCAGATCGGCGCCGCTGGCATCGGCCGCCGCCTTCACTTCCTCGAGCTTGCCGCTACCGATCAGCGTGGACGGGCTGGGCTTGTCGATGCGCGCGGTCACGGTCGCGGCGATGCTGGCACCAGCCGAGCGCGCCAGATCGGCGAACTCTTCCAACACGTCGTCTTGCAATGGACCGCCCGCGTAGGGCTGGATCAACAGTGCGTGTTCGCCGCGACGCGACCGATCAAACACTTGCAACTCCAGCCTTCAACAACCCGCTACTCGGCTTCGTCATCGATCGCACTGCCACCTTCATTCTGTTGCACATAACCGCCGCCCGGCCCCACACGCACGTTGCGTGCCGGTACCACGGTGGAAATGGCGTGTTTGTAGACCATCTGGCTCACGGTGTTGCGCAACAGCACCACGAACTGGTCGAACGACTCGATCGTCCCCTGCAACTTGATCCCGTTGACCAAATACACCGACACAGGCACCCGCTCGCGCCGCAACGCGTTGAGGAAAGGATCTTGCAAGGATTGCCCCTTGGACATGCTTCACTCCCGAACTTATTGTTTTTATTGGCCGGCACGGCAATGCAGCTCCCCTGCCGTGGTCCGGAACGCTGATGGTACACAACCGCGAGCGCAAGCACAGCGCGACAGGAATGCGGATCAGATGAGGAAGGACTCCAGCGCCGCCTGCAAACGCCCGGCATCGCCCTGCGGATCGAACCAGCGCGCATCCAGTTCACCGCGTAGCCAAGTCAATTGACGCTTGGCAAGCTGACGGGTGGCGGCGATGCCACGTGCGCGGAAGGTCGGCGCGTCAGTCTCGCCGTCCAGGTGCTCCCATGCCTGACGATAGCCGACCGCGCGCACCGCTGGCAGTTGCAGCGGCTGTTCCACCGCGCGCATGCCGGGCAAAGCGCGCAATGTACGCACCTCGTCGAGAAACCCTTGCGCCAGCATCGCATCGAAACGCGCTTCGATGCGCCGATGCAGCACACTGCGATCGGTAGGCGCCAAGACCAGCTTGAGTACGCGCAGCGGCAACCGAGGCGGCCTGGGCTGGGCCTGCCAAGCACTGATCGGGCGACCACTGTGCTGGTACACCTCCAGCGCGCGCTGGATGCGCTGCGCATCGCCCGAGCGGATCCGCTCAGCCGCCACCGGGTCGATCCGCTGCAATTGCGCATGCAATGCGGCCCAGCCTTCGGCACGTGCCCGCGCGGCCAATGCGGCCCGAAACTGCGGGTCGGCTGGTGGCATCGGCGCCAGACCTTCGAGCAGGGCCTGAAAGTACAGGCCAGTCCCGCCGGCAAGGATCGGCAGGCGACCACGGGCGACGATCCCCTCCAATGCGGCGCGCGCATCCAGCGCGAATTCGGCCGCCGAATAGGTCTGCCAGGGATCGCGCAGGTCTAGCATATGGTGGGGCACCCGTGCCCGCTGCGCGGAATCGGGCTTGGCCGCGCCGATCTCCAGATTTCGGTACACCAGCGCCGAATCGACGCTGACGATCTCGCCACCGTAACGCTCGGCGAGGGCGATGGCCACCGCGGTCTTGCCCGAAGCGGTCGGGCCCATCAACGCGATCGCGCGCGGGCGCTGGTCGGCCGGCATCAGTCCTCGTCCGGCCAGCGGATCGGCATTGCCGTCCCCGTCGCAACACGCGGCGACGGCACGGCCTGTACCGCCTGCCAGACCGTCAGTGCGTCCACGGTCGCGGCGACGTCATGCACACGCAACAGCAATGCGCCGCGCTGCGCGGCCAGCAAGTGTGCGGCGACAGAACCGGCCACGCGCTGTTCCGGCGACTCGCGTCCGGTCAGCTCGCCGATGCTGCGCTTACGCGACAAGCCCGCCAGCACCGGGACGCCCAACTCGCACAGACGCGGCAGATGCGCAAGCAACTGCACATTGTCGGCGGTGCTCTTGCCGAACCCGAAGCCCGGATCGATCAGCAAGCGGCGCTTGTCGATGCCGGCCATCTCCGCAGCGAAAACACGCTCGACCAGAAATCGATGTACCTCGGCGACCACGTCGTCGTAGTGCGGCGCACTGCCAGCGGCGTAGGCATCGCCAGGCATATGCATCAGCACCACCGGCACGCGCAGGTCCGCGGCCGCATCCAGCGCATCGGGCTGACGTAGGGCCTGCACGTCGTTGATCATGCCGGCACCAGCCGCCACCGCCGCGCGCATCACCTCCGGCTTGAAGGTGTCCACACTCAGCGGCAGCGCGGTCTGCGCGACCAGTCGCTCGATCACCGGAATCACCCGACGCAGTTCTTCCTCCACCGGCACCGGCGCGGCTCCAGGCCGGGTCGATTCGCCACCGATATCGAGCAGGTCCGCGCCCTCCTCGGCCAGACGCAGGCCATGCGCGACCGCCGCTTCGACCGTCGCATGCGCGCCGCCATCGGAGAACGAGTCGGGAGTAACGTTGACGATGCCCATGACCCGCGGGCGGTCCAGCGTCAGGATGCGGCCAGCGCAATCCAGGCGAGGCGAGGTATCGAACATCAACAGATCTCCTGGTCATCTGTGCAGCCGGAACACGCCGCGACGGTTACACCGATAACGGCGCGCAAGACGGCAAAAACGGCTACCGGGAACGGTCGCGTCGAATGGGACAGCAGCATGGCAATGGACGCACCGCGAAAACATCATTGTCGCGCAGAACACAGCCACGCGACGAGCATGGTGTTTGCGCGCCCCGATCAGACTCCCACTGACGACAAAAAAGCCGGGGATCGCTCCCCGGCTCGTCTGCGGACGCGACTGTCGGCGTCACACCCTACAACTGCTCGGCGGGCCCGGCGATCGGCGGTAATGGCCGCGAATTGCCCTGATCGTTGCCACCATCTTTGCCGGACTTACCCCAGCCCATCGGCGGCGGCGGATCGCGGCCTTCCATGATCGCGTCGATCTGCGGTGCGTCGATGGTTTCGTACTGCAGCAGCAACTGCGACATGGTGTGCAGCTTGTCGAGGTTTTCGGTCAGGATCTGCGTGGTCTTCGCATACGCCTTGTCGAGGATCGAACGCACCACTTCATCGATACGCCGCGCGGTGTCGTCGGAGACGCTCTTGTGCTGGGTCACCGAACGCCCCAGGAACACTTCGTCGTCTTCTTCGCCATAGGCGATCGGCCCCAGTTCGTCGGACAGCCCCCACTTGGTGACCATGTTGCGCGCCATCTTGGTCGCGCGCTCGATGTCATTGGAAGCGCCGGTGGTGACCTTGTCGGTGCCGAAGATCAATTCTTCGGCCACGCGACCGCCGTACAGCGAGCACAGCTGCGACTCGATCGCGACACGATTCATCGAGTACTTGTCGCCTTCCGGCAGGTACATGGTCACGCCCAGCGCACGCCCGCGCGGGATGATGGTGACTTTGTAGACTGGGTCGTGCTCGGGCACCAATCGGCCGACGATGGCATGGCCGGCTTCGTGGTAGGCGGTGAGCGTCTTTTCGTCCTCGCTCATCGCCAGCGAGCGGCGCTCGGCACCCATCAGGATCTTGTCGCGCGCGCGGTCGAAATGGTCCATGCGCACCTCCTTGACCGACTCGCGCGCGGCGAACAACGCCGCCTCGTTGCACAAGTTGGCCAGGTCCGCGCCGGAAAACCCCGGTGTCCCACGCGCGATCACCATCGGCTCGACGTCGTCGGCCAATGGCAGCTTGCGCATGTGTACCTTGAGGATCTGTTCGCGACCACGCACATCGGGCAAGCCCACCACCACCTGGCGGTCGAAACGGCCCGGACGCAGCAACGCCGGATCCAGCACGTCGGGACGGTTGGTCGCGGCGATCACGATCACGCCCTCGCCCCCCTCGAACCCGTCCATTTCCACCAGCAACTGGTTGAGGGTCTGCTCACGCTCGTCGTGACCGCCACCCAAGCCGGCGCCGCGATGACGGCCGACCGCGTCGATCTCGTCGATGAAGATGATGCACGGCGCGTGCTTCTTGGCCTGCTCGAACATATCGCGCACGCGGCTGGCGCCGACACCAACGAACATCTCCACGAAGTCCGAACCGGAGATGCTGAAGAACGGCACCTTGGCCTCGCCCGCGATTGCCCTAGCCAGCAGGGTCTTGCCGGTGCCGGGCGGGCCCACCATCAGCACGCCGCGCGGAATCTTGCCGCCGAGCTTAGTGAATTTGGTCGGGTCGCGCAGGAAGTCGACCAGTTCACCGACCTCCTCCTTGGCCTCGTCGCACCCGGCGACGTCGGCGAAGGTGATCTTGACCTGGTCCTCGCCCTGCAGCTTGGCCCGCGATTTACCAAAGGACATCGCCCCCTTGGCACCGCCGCCGCCGCCCTGCATCTGGCGCATGATGAACAACCAGAAGCCGATGATCAGAATGACCGGCAGGAAATTCAGCACCAACGACCAAAAGCCCGGCCCGCTGGTCGGCTTCTGCCGGGTCATTTCCACATTCTTGCTGTACAGCACGTCGACCAGCTTGTCGTCGCGTGGGCCATAGACCGTGGCCTCGCTGTTGTCGTCGCGCTTGAAGCGGATCGCCGTGACCGACAGCCCAGTGTCGTCGGTGAAATCGACCGACTTCACCCGGCCGGCATCCACGTCCTTCAGGAACTGCGTGTAGGTCACGGTGTCGTTGCCCCCGCCACCGGCCAGCCGCGGCGAGAAACTCTGGAACACCACCATCAGCACGACGGCAACGACTACCCACAACAGCAGATTTTTGGTCAAGTCGTTCATCCTCATTGGCTCCGGTGCCCCTTCAACTCTGTCTCGATGCGTAACATAGCGTGTTCAGCTTACTTAATTTGGGTGCGCTTACCCTGTCCCAGGGCATAAACCTCCGGCGAGCGCTTGCGCGACGCGGCCGGTTTGCGGATGGTCACCTTCTCATAGCGGCGGCGCATCGCGCGAATGTAGTCATCGAACCCGACACCCTGGAACAGCTTGATCAGGAACACACCGTTCGGTTTCAGGTGGCTATCGGCGAACGCCATCGCCAATTCCGCCAGATGCATCATGCGCGGCTGATCCACCGCATCCATTCCACTCTTATTTGGGGCCATATCCGACAGCACAAGGTCCACCGCAGTCTCGCCCAGCATGGCCTCCAATTGCGATAGCACGGCTTCCTCCCTGAAGTCGCCATGAAGGAATTCCACACCGGCCAACGGCGGCATCTCCAGGATGTCCAGCGCCAGCACTCGACCGCGATCGCCCATCGACTTGCGCACCTGCTGCGACCAGCCACCGGGGGCTGCGCCAAGATCGACCACGACCATGTCCGGCTTCAGTAGCCTGTCGCGTTGCAAGAGCTCTTCGAGCTTGTAGGCAGCGCGCGAACGCATGCCTTCGGCCTGGGCCTTCTTCACGAAGGGGTCGGCGAAATGTTCGCGGAGCCAACGTTGGCTGCTTTTGCTGCGGGTGGCCATGGACGGGCGGACGGAAAGGGTGACCATGATACCCTGATCGCCCCTGCCAACCCTGCTGCCACTTGCATGTCGATCCGTCTGACCCCGTCCCAGAACCGCTTCCTGCGCGGCCTGGCGCACGACCTCAAACCCCTGTTGCAGATCGGTAGCAAAGGCGTCACCACGGCGTTCCTGGCGGAACTGGACGAGGTTCTGGAACGTCACGAACTGGTCAAGGTGAAAGTCGGCAGCGACGACCGCGAGACCCGCGACAGCGCCATCGGCAGCTTGATCGAGCAGTCGCACAGCGCACTGGTGCAGCGGATCGGCCACACCGCCATCCTGTACCGCCCGGCCAAGGAAGACCGCCAGATCGTGCTGCCGCGCGGCTGACCGCAGCACGGTGACGTCATGCAACTGACCCAGGAGCTGCCCGATTACAGCTACGCCCTGCGCATGGCCGATGGCCACCAGGCCAAGGTGAACGAACGCCTGCTGACCCGCAGCTTCATCTTGGCCCCGGACACCCTTGTCGAGGACTGGGATACGCCGGCGGCAAGCGAATTGCACCCGCGGCATCTGCAACCTGTGCTGGCATTGAACCCGACCCTGGTCATTCTCGGCACCGGCGAACACCAGGTGTTTCCCTCAGCGGCGGTGATGGCCCTGTTCCTCACCCGCGGCATCGGCATCGAGGCGATGAGCAACGCCGCCGCCGCTCGCACCTACAACGTCCTCGCCGCCGAGGGTCGGCGCGTGGCGGTCGGTTTCCTACTCGAAGGCTGAGCGCAAACCTTGCACGCCAGGACATCGTCCGGCGGCGCGCGGCGGCGTCCCACGCTGCTCTGCGATCCCCCTTTGCGGCTGACGCATTGGCGACCAGCACGACACACTTGCGCCTAAACCGATAGGGTTTGATCGAGGCGCAAGCGCACGGCGACTCATTGGGTTGCACCGTTCGAGCACAGCCGGCATAGCTTGAACTGGGCTGAGAGCAGGCAGCGCGAGACAGCAGCAGCTACCTGGGCGGCAAGTACAGCAGCGGGTCCACCGGTTTGCCGTTGTAGCGAATCTCGAAGTGCAGCATGTCGCGCGCCGCGCCGCTACGGCCCATTTCGGCGATCTGTTGGCCGGCCTTCACGTTCTGGCCTTCGTTGACCAGACGCTTGCGGTTATGGCCGTAGGCCGACAGCCATTGCTCGTTATGCTTGACGATGATCAGCTCGCCATAGCCGACCAGGCCGGCACCGGAGTACACCACCACGCCGTCGGCGGCGGCCCGCACCGGTTGACCGCTGCTGCCGGCGATATCCACACCCTGCCTGGTCGCCTCGCCACCGACGAAACGGCTGACGATCGCACCATCGGCCGGCCAGCGCCAATTGAAAGCGCTGCTCGCCGGGGTCGCAACCGGGGACGCGCTCGCAGACCGAGCCTCCGGGGCCGTGGCTCCCGTCGACGTCGATACCACCGACGCACTCCCGGGCTGTGCCGCAATCGTCGCCCCGGGTGGATACAGCTTCAACGACTGCCCAGGATAGATCGTGTACGGCGGCGACAATCGGTTCCAGCCGGCCAGATCCTGCGGAGTGACGTTGTTGGCGCGGGCGATCGCGTACAGGGTGTCGCCGTGGCGCACGGTCGCGCTCACACCGGGCTTGACGGCGGACACGCGTGGCGTCGCGACGCTGGAGCGCACGGATGTCTCAGCAGAGGAGGAAGTCCGCACCACCGTGGCGCTACTGCAGGCACCGAGCGCTAAAGCGACCAGCACCACGGCACCACCGCGCAGGCCGTTCCCCACGATCCGATCAACGCTCATCCGTATTTCGCTCTCCATAGGACGCACAGGAACAAAAGCACCAGAATCGCCATCGCGCCCCAGCCCAGCGGCTCGATCCAGCGGCGCAACGCAGCTTCCGCGCGCGGCCCGCCGAGACGGATCGCGCCTGCCAACAGATAGACGCGTTTGCCGCGCCCAACCAGCATGCTCGCCAGAAACGGTAGCAGCGGCACTCCGACAATGCCTGAGGCCCAGGTGAATATCTTCAGCGGAATGGGCATAAAGCCGGCCAGGACCAACAGCCAGAACGCCTGCCAGGGCGAGGCGACGATCACCTCGCGCAAGTGGCTGACCTGCGCATCGATTTTCTGCCTCCATCCCAGCCAATCGATCAGCGGCTGCACTGCGGCGAACGCGAAGTGACCAAGCAGGTACCCGATCATGGCACCGGCGATCGAACCGATCAGACTCAACGTGGCAAACCACAATGCACGCCGCGGCTGCGCCAGCGACATCGGCGCCAGCATGACTTCCGGCAACACCGGAAACACGATGGCTTCGGCGAAGCTGAGCCCGGTCAGCAGCACCGGTGCGTGACGATGCCGCGACCAGAGGATGGCACGTTCGTACAGCGGCCCGAATATTTTCATGCAGCGTGGCTCCGACGGTTCAATCCAGCATGCCAGACAGCAACGGGACGAAGGTCACCGGCGCCAGCACGTCGTGTTCGATGACGCCTTCGGCATCGCGGCGCAGGCGCACCAGCGACTGCGCTGATGCCTCACCCACCGGCGCCACCAGGCAGCCACGCGGAGCCAGTTGCTCGACCAGCGCATCCACCAGCGCCGGTGCCGCCGCGGTGACCACGATCGCATCGTAGGGGCCGTGCTCGGGCCAACCGATACGGCCATCGTCGTGCTTGCTGCGCACGTTCATGCCGAGCTGGCGGAAACGCTTGCGCGCCTGCCGCAGCAAGTCGCCGATGCGCTCGACCGTATGCACCTCCAGCCCCAGCGCGGCCAGAACCGCCGCCTGATAGCCGGAGCCGGTACCGACTTCCAGCACCTTCTTCGGCGCGACGTGGAGCACGGCCTCGGTCATTCGTGCGACCACCCAGGGCTGGGAAATGGTCTGCCCGTGACCGATCGGCAAGGCGGTGTCCTCGTAAGCCCGCGACGCCAGCGCCTCATCGATGAACAGATGCCGCGGCACGGTGCGCAAGGCGTTGAGGACGCGCTCGTCGCCAATGCCCGACTCGCGCAGACGCGCGACCAGACGGTCGCGCACACGCTGCGAGGTCATGCCAATACCGATCGCTTCCGATTGCAGACGCAACCGTGGGGTCATGTCGGCTGACCCAACGCCGCGCTGAGGCCACCAACCCAACCGGCGAGCGTTTCCAGCGCCTGATAGCGAGTGAGATCGACCTGAATCGGGGTGATCGAGATGAAGCCCGTGCGCACCGCATGGAAATCGGTGCCCGGGCCAGCATCCTGCTCACGTCCGGCGGGGCCGATCCAATACACGGTGCAACCGCGCGGGTCCGATTGCGGCAGGCACGCTTCGGAACGGTGGCGATTGCCGAGCCGGGTGACCTCGAACCCTTTGATTTCCTGCCACGGCAGGTCGGGCACGTTGACGTTGAGGATGGTGTCCGCCGGTAGCGGATCGGCCTTCAGTCGCGCCACGATCTCAATGGCGGCCCGCGCGGCGGTCTGAAAATGCTGCGGTGCGTGGTTACGCGCGGCCAGCGACACCGCCACCGCGGGCAGACCCAGAAAGCGGCCTTCCATCGCCGCCGACACCGTCCCGGAATAGATCACGTCGTCGCCGAGGTTGGGCGCATTGTTGATCCCGGAGACCACCATGTCCGGCTCGAAGTCGAGCATGCCGGTCAGCGCCAGATGCACGCAGTCGGTCGGCGTCCCGGCAACGCTGTACGTGTCGCGGTCGATGCGCTTGAGTCGGATCGGCAGATCCAGGGTCAGCGAGTTGCTCGCGCCGGAGCGATCGCGGTCGGGCGCGACCACCGTCAACTGATGGCCGGCACTGCGCAGATGCTCGGCCAGCATGCGGATGCCGGGAGCGTCGACGCCATCGTCGTTGCTGACTAGAACGCGCATTTCACCTCTAACTAATTGATTCTAAAGCAACACATACAGACGAAACCTGAGCGTACCAACGCTGGTACCAACACCTTGTTTCGATGAAATGAATGCGTCGGCAAGTCGCACATAATGCCCGTTAGCGGCCCCCCAGCGCCACCTTCGCGCTAGCGTTGGCGCACCAGCTTGCCCCCGGACGGCGCCATTTCCCCTCAACCTACACGACACACTCTAAGCTGTGCGCATGTCGCACCCCGAAGACCAAGACTCCACCGCCTTGTTCCGCGCGGCGATCGGGCCGGTAACGCCGCTCAACGCGACGCCGCCGGCCAATACCAAGCCACGGCCCAAACCGCGTGCGCGCATGGCCGAACACGACGATGCCCAAGCGCAAAGTGAGTTCCACACGCTGCTGCGCGAACGTGCGCCGCTGGAGGCCGGCGACATCGCCAGCTATCGCCGCGCGCATCTGCCGGCGCGGCTGTTCCAACGCCTGCGCAAGGGCCAGTTCTCGGTCCAGGACGAGCTGGACCTGCACGGCGCCACCACCACGCAAGCCGAGGCGCTGCTACGCCAGTTCCTGATCGAAGCGCACGCGCACGAATTGGGTTGCGTGCGCATCGTGCATGGCAAGGGTCTGCAATCGGGCAGCACGCCTTTGTTGAAGAACCTGGTGGACCGCCTGTTGCGCCAGCGCAACGACGTGTTGGCGTTCCATTCCGCGCCACCGGCCCAGGGCGGCACCGGCGCGCTGCTGGTGCTGCTGGCGCGGCGCTGACACCGCGCGGTCACGGCAATGCAGCGGGCGAGTCGTCGCGCGTCTGGCCGGCGTCGACGACCTCGCCCAGTTCGTGCAGCAGCGCCGTGGCGTAACTGCCCGGTGGCAGTGCGAAGCGTAACTCCAGCACATCATCGTGCCCGTCCAGCCAACGCCAATGCAGATCGGCCACACGTAAACGAGTCGCACGCCGTTCCTGTTTCAATCCCTCACGTTCCAGCCCCTCGCGTAGGCGCAGCGCAAGCGTATCGTCCAATGCCGCCAGTTCCAGTGCTTGCGCCGCATCGGCGCTGCGCAGTGCGCCGCTTCCCCACAGTGGCGCCGAGGGATGGATATCGAAGCACTGCAACCGCGCGGCCAGCGCCTCGGTCCATGGCTCCGGACCGAACACGCTGCGACTGCCATCGAGCATCCACACCTCGCCGTCGAGCGGGCCATCCCAGTTGCCAGCGCTCACGCGCGCCGACAGCACCCGATTGAACAATTCCGAACGCGCCGCGGACAGCAGCAGCGCACGCTGCTCGCGACGCACCCGACGCCCGCCGAACATTGCCAGCGCGGCCGCGACGTTGCCACCGTCGCGGCCGAAGCGCTGCTCGCCGAACCAGTTGGGAATGCCGCGCGCGGCAATCTGCGCCAGCCGCGCATCGATCGCGGCGCGCGCGCCACGCACTTCGCGTAACACCAAAATAAAGGCATTGCCGGCCAGCGCGCCACGCGGCAACTTGCGATTGTGCCAGTGCGTTTCCAGCACTTGCAGGTCGGCATCGTGCAACGTCTCCAGTGCTGGAGCCACGCGTTTGGGCAAATGCACCGAGAAACGCTGGGTGGTGACCGCATGACGATCCTTCATGCCCGCATAGCCGATCGCCATCTCTGCCACGCCGGCCCACTGCGCCAGGCGGCGCACGACAAACGCGGTGTTCATGCCGCGCTTGCGCACGCGCAGCAGCAAGTGCTCGCCCTCGCCGCTCGGCGCGAATGCGGGCATTTCGTCAACCTGAAAGTCTTCCGCCGCACAACGCATGCGCGCCTGCAGCGACGCCACGCCGAACGCGCGCGGCAATGCGCTCACCGCGCCACCAGCAGCACCACCGCCTGGGCCGCGATGCCTTCACCGCGACCGGTGAAGCCGAGCTTTTCGCTGGTGGTGGCCTTGACGCTGACGCAATCCACCTCGACCTGGAGCAAGCCGGCCAGACGCGTGCGCATCGCCAGCGCATGCGGGCCGACCTTCGGCAACTCGCAGACCACGGTGATGTCGGCATTGCCCAGGCGCCAGCCGCGCTCGCGCAACAGGCTGTCGCAATGGACTAGGAACTGCGCGCTGTCGGCACCTTTCCAACGCGGATCGGAAGGCGGGAAATGCTGGCCGATATCGCCCAGCGCCAATGCACCGAGCAAGGCATCGCACAACGCATGTATCACCACGTCGCCGTCACTGTGGGCCAGCACGCCGTGCGCGTGGGGGACGCGCACGCCGCCCAGCATCACGTGGTCGCCATCGCCGAAGGCATGGACATCGTAACCCTGGCCGATACGGAAGGGAGGCAAGTCAGACATCGACATAGAGATGGAAACGTCGTCCGGAAAAGAGAGAAGTTCGCACGCCGCACCGGAGCGCAGCGCCGGTCGTGCACAACGGGCCGGTCACGGTTGCCCTTCGCGCTGGAACAGCGCGAATTCGAAGCGCGCCAGATCGGCCGGGGTGGTGATCTTGAAGTTGTCCTCCGCCCCCTCGATCAGAAGCGGCCGCAGCCCCAGCAATTCCATTGCCATCGCGTCGTCGGTGACCTCCACCCCAGTCGCTTCGGCCTGCTCCAGCGCACGACTCAACTGCAAACGACGAAACAATTGCGGGGTCAGCGCGCGCCACAGGCGCTCGCGCGGCTCGGTCCCGTCGATGCCACCATCGTCGCCAGCGCGCTTGAGCGTGTCGCGCACCGGCGCGGCCAGAATCGCACCGACGGGATCCCCGCGCCCGGTCTCCAGCAAGCGGTCCAGATCGGCCAGCGCCAGATTGGGACGCGCCGCGTCGTGCACCAGCACGAAATCGTCCGGCTTGACCGTCTCCGGCAAGGCATGCAGCGCGGCCAGCACCGAGCCGGCCCGACTGCCCGCGCCGAGGCAGGTCAGCACCGGCTTGCCGGCCATTTCGGTCCAGCCGGGCCACTGCACATCGTCGACGCCGAGCGCGACCATCGCCCCCGCCACCGCCGGATGCACCAACAGCGCCTCCAGCGCGTGCGCGAGCAAAGGACGCCCACCCGCCTGCAGATACTGTTTGGGTGTGACACCCCCGAATCGAGTGCTACGACCAGCCGCCGGCACCACCGCCCAGACCGCCGCCATCAGGGTTGCTCGCCTGGGGCCGGGGACTCCGGCGAAGCGGGCGCGGCAGCGTCCGGCGCATTGGGCACCGGCGCGTTCTCAACCACGCGGTAGAACTTCTCGCCAGGTTTGATCATGCCCAGTTCGCTGCGCGCGCGCTCCTCGATGGCCGCCTCGCCGTCCTTGAGATCCTTGACCTCGGCGGCGAGCGCGGCGTTGCGTTGTTGCAATCCTTCGTTATCGCGCTTCTGGTGCTCGACCTGACTCTCGAGCACCAGCACCTCGCCGGAATTTCCCGGACCGAACCAGAAGCGGTACTGCAACCACGCCAGCAGTCCCGCCAGCACCAGCAACAGCCAGCGCCAGTTGCGCACGACTATCGCTTGAGCGAGACGAACGCGCGACGCCCCGCATAGCGCGCCGCGCTCCCCAGCACTTCCTCGATCCGCAACAACTGGTTGTATTTGGCAACACGGTCACTGCGGCACAACGAGCCGGTCTTGATCTGGGTAGCGGTGGTCGCCACCGCGATGTCGGCGATGGTGGTGTCCTCGGTCTCGCCGGAGCGGTGCGACACGATGGCCGCATAGCCCGCCTTGTCGGCCATGGCGATGGCTTCCAGCGTCTCGGTCAGCGTACCGATCTGATTGACCTTGATCAGAATCGCGTTGGCGGTGCCGGACGCGATCCCCTGCTTGAAGATCTTCGGGTTGGTCACGAACAAGTCATCGCCGACCAGTTGCACCTTGCCGCCGATGCGATCGGTGAGCAACTTCCAACCAGCCCAGTCGTCCTCGGCCAGGCCGTCTTCGATGCTGACGATGGGATACTGCGCGGCCCAGTCGGCAAGGAAATCGACGAACTGCTCGCTGGTCAGGCGCTTGCCCTCGCCCACCAAGTGGTATTTACCGTTGTCGTAGAACTCGCTGGAAGCCACGTCCAAGCCCAGCAGCACATCGTCGCCGGCGGTGTAGCCGGCCTTGCCGATGGCTTCGAGGATGGTGTCCAGCGCCTCGACGTTGCTGCGAAAATCCGGAGCGAAACCGCCCTCGTCGCCGACCGCGGTGGACAGGCCATGACCCTTCAGCACCGACTTCAGCGCGTGGAAGATCTCGGTGCCGGCGCGCAGCGCCTCGGAGAAGGAGCCGGCGCCGACCGGCAGCACCATGAACTCCTGGAAGTCGACGTTGTTGTCGGCATGCGCGCCGCCATTGATGATGTTCATCATCGGTACCGGCAGCGCCACGTTTTCCGGGTGAGCGACGGACAACGACTGCCACAGCGCCTGTTTGCGTGAGGCGGCGACCGCATGGGCATTGGCCAGCGACACCCCGAGCAGCGCATTGGCGCCCAGGCGTCCCTTGTTCTCGGTGCCGTCCAGATCGATCAGGCGCCGGTCCAGGCCTTGCTGATCAGCCGCGTCGAAGCCCTGCAGTGCGTTGGCGATGATCGTATTGACGTTCTCCACCGCCTTGCGCACACCCTTGCCCAAATAGCGGGTCTTGTCGCCATCGCGCAGTTCGACCGCTTCCTTGGTGCCGGTGGATGCGCCCGAGGGCACTGCGGCGCGGCCCAGGGAGCCGTCAGCCAGCGTCACCTCCGCTTCAAGCGTGGGATTGCCGCGCGAGTCGAGGATCTCGCGGGCGTGGATCTTGGCGATAGTGGTCATAAGTGCAGTCGGTTACCAGGAATAAAGGGGGAAGGCGGCAAACCATCGGATTATCGCCGTAGTGCCGCAGCTTGCCAAATACGTCACGCGTTGCTGCAACGTGACCCATGCAGGGGCGAGGCTCGACAGCGCAGGCGCCCAGTGTGCGGCGCACCGGGTCAGCCCAGGTCGTGTTCGGGAAAGCCACTGCGCTTGGCGATGGCATCCAGCGCCAGCAAGGTTTCCAGCAAGCCTTCCATCCGCTCCAGCGGCCAGGCATTGGGGCCATCGGACAGGGCCTTCGCCGGATCGGGATGGGTCTCGGCGAACACGCCGGCCACGCCCACCGCGACCGCCGCGCGCGCCAGCACCGGCACGAACTCGCGCTGGCCGCCGGAACTGCTGCCCTGCCCGCCAGGCAACTGCACCGAATGGGTGGCATCGAACACCACCGGACAGCCGGTCTCGCGCATCACGCTGAGCGAGCGCATGTCGCTGACCAGGTTGTTGTAACCGAAGCTGGCACCGCGCTCGCAGACCATGATCTGCGCGTTACCGGTGGACTTGGCCTTTTCCACCACCGGCTTCATGTCCCATGGCGACAGGAACTGGCCCTTCTTGATGTTGACCGGCTTGCCGGCGGCGCACACGTTCTTGATGAAATCGGTCTGCCGCACCAGGAACGCCGGGGTCTGCAACACATCCACCACCGCCGCCACTTCGTGCAGCGGGGTGTATTCGTGTACGTCGGTCAACACCGGCACGCCGATCTGGCGCTTCACCGCCTCCAGCACCTTGAGCCCCTGCTCCAGGCCGGGGCCACGGAAGCTGGTACCGGAAGTGCGGTTGGCCTTGTCGAAGCTGGACTTGAACACGAAATGGATGCCCAGCTTGTCGGTGATTTCCTTGAGCTTGCCGGCGACGTCGAGCTGCAGCTGCATCGACTCGATCACGCATGGGCCGGCGATCAGAAACAACGGCTGATCCAGACCGACATCGAAGCCACACAGTTTCATCAGATCACCTATCGGTTGAACCCTACTCCCAACGGGAGAGGGATGCGGGCGCGAAGCACCGCGAAATCACTCCCCCCTCCCGCCGGAAGAAGGGATGGCGTGGAAACGCGGGCGCAGCCCGGTGAAGGCGAAGGCGCAAGACGGCACATGTGCGCGCACTCGGCAACTGGCGTTTACTGTCCGCGAAAAGGGAGTCATGCGCCGACGAACACTCAGGCACGCGCTTCCTTCAACAGCTTGCCACCCGCCTTGCGCTCGCGCGCAGCACGGACGAATCCGATGAACAGCGGATGGCCGTCGCGCGGCGTGGACAAAAATTCCGGATGCGCCTGGCAGGCCAGGAACCAGGGATGCGTGTCGCGCGGCAGTTCGACCATCTCCACCAGGGTGTCGTCCATGGACTTGGCCGAGATCACCAAGCCGGCGTCCTCAAGCTGGGTACGGTAACGGTTGTTGAACTCGTAACGGTGGCGGTGGCGCTCGGCCACGACATCCTTGCCATACAGTTCACGCGCGAGGGTGCCCGGCTTGAGCCGTTGTTCCTGCAACCCCAGGCGCATGGTGCCACCGAGTTCGGACTTCTCGTCGCGCTTCTCGACGTCGCCGCTGGCGGTACGCCATTCGGTAATCAAACCGATCACCGGATACGGCGACTGGCGATCGTTTTCGGTGCTGTTGGCCGCATCCAGGCCGGCAACATGCCGCGCGTAATCGACCACCGCCGCCTGCATGCCATAGCAAATGCCGAAGTACGGCACACCGTGTTGACGCGCGTAACGCGACGTCATCACCTTGCCTTCGAAGCCACGGTCGCCGAAGCCACCAGGCACCAGGATGCCATCGACATCGGCTAACGCGGCCATGTCGCTACCTTCCAGATCCTGCGCCTCCAGCCACTTCAAGGTGACCTTGGTGCGCTGGCGCAAACCGCCATGTTTGAGCGCCTCGCCGACCGACTTGTACGCGTCTTGATGATCGACGTACTTGCCGACCACAGCGATGGTGACCTCATCGAGCGGATGCTGGATGGCATCGACCACCGCCTCCCATTCCGACAAGTTGGCCGGGCCGACCTTGTTGTGCAGCTTGAACTGCTCGATGACGATCTCGTCCAGGCCCTGGCGACGCAATTCCAGCGGCATGCCGTAAAGCACGTCGATGTCGGCAGCGCTGATCACCGCGCGCTCGGAGACATTGGTGAACAGCGCGATCTTGCGCCGCTCCGAATCCGGAATCGCCTGCTCGGAACGGCACAGCAACACGTCCGGCTGGATACCGATCGAACGCAATTCCTTGACCGAGTGCTGGGTCGGCTTGGTCTTCAATTCACCGGCAGCGGCGATATACGGCACCAGGGTCAGATGGATGAACATCGCCTTCTCGGCGCCGCGTTCGGTGCGCACCTGACGGATTGCCTCCAGGAACGGCAACGACTCGATATCGCCGACGGTGCCACCGATCTCCACCAGCGCCACATCGAAGCCGGCGGTGGCCTCGTCCACGCAGCGACGGATCTCATCGGTGATATGCGGGATCACCTGCACGGTGGCGCCGAGGTAATCGCCACGGCGCTCCTTGCGGATCACGTTCTCGTAGATGCGCCCGGTGGTGACCGAGTTCTTGCGCGACAGGCGGGTGCGCACGAAACGTTCGTAATGGCCCAGATCCAGGTCGGTCTCGGCGCCATCGTCGGTGACATAGACCTCGCCGTGCTGAAACGGGCTCATCGTGCCCGGATCCACATTGATGTAGGGGTCCAGCTTCATCATCGTGACCGACAGGCCACGCGCTTCGAGAATGGACGCAAGCGAGGCGGCCGCGATGCCCTTGCCAAGCGAGGACACTACGCCGCCAGTCACGAAAATCAGGGGGGTCATGGCTCTAGGCCTCCCGGAAAGCCATAGTTTAACGGCTGATGCGGATTTGCCCAAGCGCTTTCGGCGACATCGGCCACACAAAAACAGACGCCCCGGCCGCAGCCGAGGCGTCGGGCACGCGCGATGCCATGCGCGATCAGGACTTGCGCGCTTCTTCCTCTTCCTCTTTCTTTGGCGCCGCCGCGCCCTTACCGACGTTGTGTTCGGCGGCCGCAGCGGCGCGCCGCTTGGCCTTGGCGTCGGCCTGGGCCTTTTCCTTGGCGACCTGTGCCTCGTAGGCGGCGGCACCGGAGGCGGCCGGATCGGCGCTCTGCGCCTGGGCCATCGCCACTGGCATGGCGACCGCAGCGGCGAAGAGGGCTGACAGGATCAACAGCTTGCGAATGTACATGGCAGGACTCCTCTTGAAACCTGCGACGGAGATGGGAATGCCGTCGCGCTTTTGCCATGGTCAGCCTAGCGCAACAGCGCCACACCCGCCCTGAATACCGGGCCACGTGCAAAAAAACCCCGCAGCCCGCACACTTCCGACTCTGCTTCGCGCCACCTGTTGAGACGCATGAACACCCGCTACAACGCTGCCGACATCGAAGTTCTCTCTGGTCTGGACCCGGTCAAACGCCGGCCCGGCATGTACACCGACACCTCACGCCCCAATCATCTGGCGCAAGAGGTCATCGACAACGCCGTGGACGAGGCGCTGGCCGGCCATGCCCGGCACATCGAGGTGACGCTGTACAAGGACGGCAGTTGCGAAGTCTCCGACGACGGCCGCGGCATGCCGGTGGACATCCACCCGGAAGAAAAAATCTCCGGTGTCGAACTGATCCTCACCCGGCTGCACGCCGGCGGCAAGTTCAGCGACCGCAACTACACCTTCAGCGGCGGCCTGCATGGCGTCGGTGTCAGCGTGGTCAACGCCCTGTCCAAGCAGGTGCAACTGTTCATCCGGCGCGAGGGCAACGAGTACCGCATGGCCTTCGCCGACGGCCATGCGGCCTCCAAGCTGGAAATCGTCGGCAGCGTCGGCAAGAAGAACACCGGCACGCGCTTGCGCTTCTGGCCCGACCCCAACTACTTCGACACACCCAAGTTCGCCGTGCGCGCGCTGCGCCACCTGCTGCGCGCCAAGGCCGTGCTATGCCCCGGCCTGACCGTCAAGCTGCACGACGAGGCGACAGACGAGCATGACACTTGGCACTTCGAGGATGGTCTGCGCGATTACCTGCGCGGAGAACTGGCCGAACGCGAACTACTGCCGGCCGATCTCTTCGTTGGCAGCCTCAAGAAGGACCGCGAAATCGTCGACTGGGCGGCGGCCTGGGTGGTCGATGGCGACCTGGTGCAGGAGAGCTACGTCAACCTGATTCCCACCGCACAGCACGGCACCCACGTCAACGGCCTGCGCAGCGGCTTGACCGATGCGCTGCGCGAATTCTGCGATTTCCGCAACTTACTACCGCGCGGGGTGAAGCTGGCGCCGGAAGACGTGTGGGATCGCGTCGCCTTCGTGCTGTCGCTGAAGATGACCGACCCGCAGTTCAGCGGGCAAACCAAGGAACGCCTGTCCTCGCGCCAGGCCGCCGGCTTCATCGAGGGCGCCGCGCACGATGCCTTCAGCCTATGGCTGAACCAGAACGTGGAGACCGGCACGCGCATCGCGCAGATCGCGATCGACCGCGCCAGCGCACGCCTGAAAACCGAAAAGCAGATCACCCGCAAAAAAGTGACCCAGGGCCCGGCGCTGCCGGGCAAGTTGGCCGACTGCATCAGCCAGGACCTCTCGCGCACCGAATTGTTCCTGGTGGAAGGCGACTCCGCAGGCGGCAGCGCCAGACAGGCGCGCGACAAGGACTTCCAAGCGATCCTGCCGTTACGCGGCAAGATCCTCAATACCTGGGAAGTGGCCTCCGGTAGCGTGCTGGCCTCCGAGGAAGTGCACAATCTGGCCATCGCCATCGGCTGCGACCCGGGCAAGGAAGAGATCGATGGTCTGCGCTATGGCAAGGTGGTGATTCTGGCCGACGCCGACTCCGATGGTCTGCACATCGCCACGCTGCTGACGGCACTGTTCCTGCGTCACTTCCCGTCACTGGTCAAGGCCGGCCATGTCTTCGTGGCGATGCCGCCGCTGTTCCGCGTGGACGTAGGCAAGCAAGTGTTCTACGCGCTGGACGAGGAAGAAAAGCGCTCGCTGCTGGAAAAGATCGCGCGCGAGAAGATCAAGGGCCAAGTCAGCGTGACCCGCTTCAAGGGCCTGGGCGAGATGAATCCCCAGCAGTTGCGCGAATCCACCATCCACCCCGACACCCGCCGACTGGTGCAATTGACCGTGGACGAAGGCGACGACACCCGCGCGTTGATGGACATGCTGCTGGCCAAAAAACGCGCCAGCGACCGCAAGCAATGGCTGGAGACCAAGGGCGACCTGGCGTCGCTGGATGTCTAGGCCGCATGATGCACCACTGAAGTGAATGCCAAGTCGCCTGGAGCGCGCAGCAACGACGTTGCGCATCTTGTGTAGACAGGCAGAGTCCGCCTGGGCGGCGCCACGCAACACCACCTGCGCACCAGCGACAACCAACGCATCGCACTTCAGCAGGGAACAGCACGCTCCAGGAAGCCCAAGTGCGACAAGCCGCAACGCAGGAACGGATCCTGACGCCACCGTAGCGCGGACATCGTCGCGTGCCACATTGGGATGGACATCGAGACGGAGGGTAAGGACTGTAGAGACCAACGACAGTATCGCGCGAGGCGAGGCGAGGCGCTCAAGCGCCCCACCACATCGCCACAGTCAAGGAAACGACAGCGAAACGAAGCGTATTGAAAGCACCGTGAGGTGGAACGTACCGCGCGCCCATCTGCCTATAGGCGGCCATTGGGACAGTCGCTCAATTAGTTCCCATGCGCTTCGCACAGACCCAAGACGGCGGTATACGCAGTCAACACCATCACACATTACAAATGCTCATACGCAAGCTCGGCCGCATGCTGACGCATGCATGAAAACGACGATACCACGCCCGCATCGCGGACACTGGTCATGCAGAACGCATCCGATCAACGACAAGTCAATCCGACGCGAGGAACAACTCCGCAAAACATCCAGGCGATGTTCAACGAAAACCGCACGCCAACGAACACAAGATGCGCCGACCAGGGGACAACGTTAGTTTGGAACATCCAGAGTTCACCATTCCTTATCCGCCGGACAGAATCTTGCACAAGGATGAAAAAGGTGCGCGAACTCACACATCCATCAACGCACCTACATCGCACAACATGTAGATTTGGATTGCCGCCCTAGACTTCGGTAGACAACTCTCATTGATGCATGAAAACCAGCCACGCACTCCAAGAAACAGACTTTTTTCCTGAGGCGATGTGTGATGGCTGTATATCTCAGCGCCTCTCGATCAACGCAATGATCTTCATCATGTTACATGCACTTTGATGAGATAACGTTGACCTTCAACTGTGCGATTGGCGTGTTGCGCAATCAGCGTCAACGCGCCGATTTGCCTAGCTTGTGACTTACCCAAAATCATGTAAATGGCGGCTCTGCAATTAATTAAAAATAAGTAAAAACACCCATCATCCCCATCAATTCGCGCCCCTACCGGGCAGCAATTTCGGTTGTGACCGAGATGCTATGCAAGCGACTCCAACAAGGATGCATATTTCATGAACTCCCCCTACCCCAGCGATTCACTGCCTTTGACCACCAACCAGCGTGCATTATGGGTGTGGCAAAAAATCCACCCCTATTATCCGATGAATTTAATCGAGGCACTGGAGTTACAAGGACCAATCCAACCCGAACTATTTTTCCAGGCAGTACGACAGCTTGTACGCGAATGTGAAAATGGCCGGACTTCCATTGTCGAAGAAAACGGCTTGCCGCGGCAATACGTTGCGGCCGAATACCAAGGCGATTTTCCGTATGTGGATATGCGCGACGCCGCTTCGCCATGGCAGGCAGCCCAGGATTGGATCATGCAGAAATTCGATCGGCCATTTGATTTAGTGCGCGATCCGCTATGGCAGTGCGTGCTTTTCCGACTGGACGACGCGCACTACCTATATGCGCAAGGCGGGCACCATCTGATAACCGATGGCTACAACAGCGCGATCAGCGTGCAGCGTCTGGCCACGCTGTACAGCAGCTATGTCGCCGGCATCGAACCGCCTGCCAATCCCATTGGCACCATGCGTGACCTGGTCGAACAGGAAGCCTCCTACCGCGCGTCGGAACGCTACCAACGCGACCGCGAATACTGGATGCAAGCACTGGCCAATCCGTCGCCACCAGTGACGCTGTCGCGCCGTCCCGGCATGTCGCAATGCCGAGGCTTACTACGCAGCAGGGGGCATCTATCCAGTGATCAGATAACGCGTCTGCACGAACTCGGCGCGCGCTATGCTGCCTCGTTGCCGCAGGTACTGATCGCCTTGGTCGCCACCTTCTACCATCGCAATACCGGCGCCGAGGATCTCATCATGAACATGCCGGTGACCGGACGCACCCGTCGCCAGCACCGCGACATACCGGGAATGATGTCCAATGCGGTGCCAATCCGCCTGGCGATGGCACCACAGGTGCCGTTCCATACCCTGTTTCCACAGGTGGCGTCGGTGGTCAAATCAGCGTTGCGGCATCAACAATATTCCGGCGAAGATATCCATCGCGACCTGGACCTTGCCTACACTAACCAGCAACTGGCAGCGCTGGGAGTGAACATCGAGCCATTCGATTACGTATTGGACTTCGCTGGTGTCAAGGCGATCCCGCATAACTTATCCAATGGAGGGGCCCATAATCTGACCATCTTCTTCTATGATCGTGGCGATCATGGCGGCGTTTACTTCGATCTCGATGCCAATCCCGCGCTGTATGCGCAAGAGGAGCTGGACGAACACCGTCGGCGCCTGCTGCAACTGATCGAATCGGTGCTGGAGGATCCCGGCCAGACATTAGGCCAGCTGGACATCCTGGGTGAGCAGGAGCGCGCGCGCCTGCTCTACGACTGGAACCGCACCGATACCCCACTGCCCGAACCGAGCACCCTGCCGCACTGGTTCGCACAGCAGGCCGCCGCCACCCCCAATGCAGCGGCCGTGCGCTACGATGGCAGGATTCTGGATTACCGTACCTTGCATCAGCGCAGCGCACAACTGGCCGCGCTATGGGTCAAGGAAGGAATATCGGCTGGTCATGTCATCGCGGTGGCCCTGCCACGCACCGAACAGTTGCTGGTGGTGTTATTGGCGGTAATGTGGAGCGGCGCCACCTATATGCCACTGGATCTGTCCGGACCATCCGAGCGCAATGCGACGATGCTACGCGAATCCGGCGCGACCGCCATGGTGTGCGAGTCCACGCACTGGCCGCACTATGCGCAAACCGGCCTGATCTGGCTCGACCCACATGCGACCACCGACATCACGCCGTTGACCGCGCCGCGTACCTCGGCCGATGGCGCTGCTTACGTGCTTTACACCTCCGGCTCCACCGGACTCCCGAAGGGCGTGGAAATCAGCCATCATAATTTGGCCAACTTCTTGTTCGCGATGCAGCACGAACTGCAATTGAAGACGAGCGACCGGGTGCTGGCACTAACCACGATCAATTTTGATATCGCTGCGTTGGAGCTGTATTTGCCGCTAATCTGCGGCGCAAGCTTAGTCATGGCCGAAGATAATATGCAACATGACCCGATCGGTCTGTCCCGATTAATCGCCAGCGAACGTATCACCTTGATAGAAGCAACGCCCTCGATGTGGCAAGTGCTGCTCGCCAACGTGGAGTTACCGTTGCAGCATGTGCATGCGCTGATCGGCGGCGAAGCACTCAACGCTCCGTTGGCGACCCAACTACTGCAGCGTGCCGAGCGGTTGACGCAAATGTACGGCCCCACCGAAACCACGGTCTGGTCCACCATGATGCCCCTGACCCTGGACGATGTGGCATCAGGGTCACTGCCGATCGGTCGACCGGTGTACAACACGCGCATCTATGTCCTTGATGCCCAACAGCAGCCGGTGCCCACCGGCGTCAGCGGCGAGATCTACATCGGCGGCGCCGGCGTAGCAAGAGGCTACCGCAACCGGAAGGAACTCAGTGACGCGCGCTTCATGCCCGATCCATTCGCCACCGATGGCGGACGCATGTACCGCACCGGCGACCTCGGACGCTGGCGCGAGGATGGGGTACTGGAATTCATCGGCCGCGCCGATGCGCAATTGAAGATCCGCGGATACCGGGTGGAGCCGGGAGAAGTGGAAGCGGCCTTGCTGCACCATCCGGCGATTGCCTCAGCGGCTGTCCTAGGCCACCGCGATAGCAATGGCACGATGCACCTGGTGGCCTATCTGGTGGCGGCCGACGGTGCGACGCTGCCGGCACTGGACGCGCTACGCAAGCAGTTGCAAGGGCGTTTGCCGGACCACATGATGCCCTCCACCTGCATAACCTTGCCGACCTTGCCGCTGACTCCGAACGGCAAGCTCGACCGCAAGGCACTGCCGCTACCGGAAAAGACCAGCGCACAGCGCTACGTGGCGCCGCGCAACGAACTGGAACAACGCCTGGTCGCGCTATGGCAGAGCATGCTGAAAGTGGAGCGGGTCGGCATCCACGACAACTTCTTCGAACTGGGCGGCAATTCGTTGACCGCAGCCGAACTACTGGCGCGGTTTCCCAGCCAATTCGGGATCGAACTACCGCTGGGCAGCCTGTTCCAGGCATCCACCGTGGCCGGGCTGGCGACGCTGATCGTCAGTGACGACAACGTACACAGCGATCCGCTCGCCCCCTTGCTGCGGCTACGCAAGGGCGATGAGAGCAATCCACCGCTATTCTGTATCCATCCGGTGGTCGGGCTGGGTTGGTCGTATTTTGCCTTGCTCGGCCAACTCGATCCAAGTTATCCGGTCTATGCATTGCAAGCACCGGCCTTGCGTAGTGGCGTGGCATTGCCGGACAGCATCGAGACAATCGCCAGCGAATACTTGCGACGCATCCGCGGCATCCAGCCACAGGGACCGTATCGGTTACTGGGCTGGTCGCTGGGCGGGTTGATTGCCCACGCAATGACCGCTCAATTGCATGCCGACGGCCAGGAGGTGGAACTGCTGGTCATGCTTGATGCATACCCTTACCGTCAGCACATCAATGCGCTGGGCGACGATGCGGCCAGGATACAAGCCACCATGGAATTCCTCGGGATCCGCCTATCTCCCGACCAGCCGGCTCCAGTGCATGTGACCGATCTATCGATGCTGGTGTGCGAACACTATGGCTTGCTGTCGCTGCCGTTGATGGAGCAATTTCTGAAGAAAGACCCACAGTTGCTGAACCGCATCGCCGTGCTGGCAGATCAGCAAATAGCACTGGCCAGCCACTATCGGCCGCAATGCGTGGACGTGGATGTGCTGTTCTTCGATGCGGAAATCAAGCCAGCGCTTGACCTGTCGTCGATGCTGGATCAGCGTCCCGATAGCTGGCGCGATTTCGTTGGTGAATTGGACGTGCATTCGATCCACAGCGACCACCAATCGATGCTGCAGCCTGCGACAGCAGCGCAGATCGCCCGGATCGTGGATGCGCGCCTGCATCGACGCACGCATGCAGCAGGCAGGCCAGTGATCACAGCGCACCCCGTCAGCGAGATACTGGCCCATGGCTGAGTCCGGCTCAACCGTCACCATCTTCACCCTGGGTACGCGTGGCGATCTCCAGCCACTATTGGCGCTGGGCCAGGGACTACAACAACGTGGCCACACCGTGCGTATCGCCACCAGTGTCAACTTCGCCGAGCAGATTCGTGCGGCAGGTTTTGTCTTCTTCGAATTGAGCGGCGATTTTCAGTCCACCCTCAACGACAATCCGAACCTGGGCGATCTCGGGCTGGAGATGCTGGCGGTAGCCAGGATGTTTCGCGAGCGCATGACATGTTGGGCCAAGGATTGGGCCACGCAAGGGCAATTGGCGTGCAATGGGGCAGACCTGCTGATCGGTGTTGGCAATGCCAACCTGCTGGCCAAGCTACTTGGCGAAGCCTTTGCAATTCCGGTGGTGTTCGCGCATTTGATGCCGTTGACGCCTTCCCGGTACTTGCCGCCGATGTCGTTGACCAGTCGCACTCTGCCAGGGCCTTTGAATATTGCCGCCTATCAAGCGCTGCGCCTTGCGATGTGGCGGATAATGGTGAAGCCCACCATCGATCAATGCGTGCGTGCGCTTGGGCTGCCTGCTTATCCTTGGTACGGGCCTTACTTCCAGCGACGGTGGGCGCAGATCCGCGTGGTGTATGGCTTCAGCCAGCACGTGGTATCGCGTCCCGCCGACTGGCCGGATTCGGCACAGATCTGCGGATATTGGATGCTACAGGAACCGCAATGGCAGCCACCTACGGCGTTGCAGGCGTTTCTCGACGCTGGTCCGGCACCGGTCTATATCGGTTTTGGTAGCATGGTCACCGGGGATCCACAGGCATTGACCGCGACGGTGATCGAAGCGGTACGACGCAGTGGCCGGCGCGCCATACTTGCCGGCGGCTGGGGTGCGCTGGACACGGCACACGTGGAAGCGGATGCGCAGATCTTTCCGCTGCAACAGGCACCGCACAGTTGGCTGTTTCCGCGCATGGCCGCGGTTGTGCACCACGGTGGTGCCGGCACCACCGGTGCGGCGGCGGCGGCGGGCGTGCCCTCGGTGGTGGTTCCGTTCTTCCTCGACCAACCATTTTGGGCACACTGCCTGGCGCGGCAGGGCGTGGCACCACCGGCAATTGTACGTAGAAAAATGCAAGCACAGACCCTGACCGACGCCATCAACCAGACAACGCAACCGGCGATGGTGCGAGCAGCGGCGCAACTGGGCCAACGCATCCGTGCCGAGGATGGGGTAACGACGGCTGTGGATTGGCTGGAGCGCTGGGGCGTTTTGCCCCGACTTCAGCGCGACGATCCGGTGCGCACAGCGCCGCGTCATGCGCTTGACGCGCGACTCCCTTAGCCCCGGTCGCGGATGTGTGGTGACGTGCGGCAGGGCTCGGCGGCGTACCGAACCCCGCCGTTCGACGCAAGCAAGCCAAAACAGCTCCCGACGCGCCTGCGTGCGCTCACGCCATGCATTGGCTCGATGACCATGTTCATCCCGACAGTGTCTTTATGCACATTCACTGGCGGCACCATCGCGCCTAGGATGCCGTTCCCCATTGCCGAGCGCCCGCGCGTGTCGAATCCCTCATCGCCCCTGCTCGCCAGCGCGCTATTGCTGGCCATGTTGCCGTTCTCCACCGCGCTCGCCACCGAGACGGCGCACAACAATGAGAAGTCCGATGCAGCCGAGCATGCCGACGCGGACAAGCCCGCGCCGCTGCCAGCCGATGCGCAAACCAGCCAGACCACCCAGTTGAACGGCAAGACACTGCATTATAAGGTCAAGGTCGGCACGCTCCCGATCAAAGACAGCCAAGGCAAAATCATCGCCGACGTGGTGTACACCGCTTACACCATGGACGGCAAGGACCGACCGGTCACCTTCGCGCTGAACGGCGGCCCCGGAGCGGCCTCGGTCTATCTGAATCTGGGCGCGATCGGCCCCAAGGTGGTCACTTTCGGCAGCGAGGGCGACAGTACCTCGGCACCGGCCCAGCTGCACGACAACCCTGGCACCTGGCTGGATTTCACCGACCTGGTGTTCATCGATCCGGTCGGCACGGGTTTCAGTCGCTCCCGCATCGGCGAGGAACAGGCCAAGAAACAGTTCTATACCCCCAAGGCCGACGTCGAGTATCTGTCGCGCACCATCTACGACTGGCTGCTGAAAAACCAGCGCCTGCAATCGCGCAAGTACCTGGTCGGCGAAAGCTATGGCGGCTTCCGCGGCCCACGCATCACCCATTATCTACAGACCCGGCTCGGGGTGGGGATGAATGGCGTGGTGCTGGTCTCGCCATATCTGAACCCGATGGACGACAACGGCGACGTCTCGCCGCTGCCGTGGATGCTGACCCTACCCTCGATCACAGCCGCGCATCTGGAGCGCGAAGGACGCCTGACGCCCGAGGCAATGCACAAGGTGATCGAATACACCCGCGGCGATTACGTCACTGCGCTGCTGCGCGGACGTTCGGACCCGGCGGGCAGCGCACGCATGATCGAGCAGGTGACCGCAATGACGGGACTGGATCCGGTTTTCGTGCGCCGCGCAGGCGGTCGCCTGGAAACCCAAGCCTATCTGCGCGAGGTGTTCCGCGACAAAGCCGAACTCGGCAGCCGCTACGATTCCAACGTCACCGCCTTCGACCCGTTCCCTAACGCACCCGAGCAGCGTTCCAACGATCCAATACTGGACAGCATCATTGCTCCCACCACCACCGCGATGGTCGACTTCGTGACCCGTGTAGTCGGCTGGAAAGTGGATGCGCGCTACCATGCGCTGAATTACGACTTGAACGCACTGTGGGATTGGAACGACGATCCACACAAAGGCTCAGTGACCGAACTGCGACAGATGGTGGCGATCGATCCCAAACTGCGCGTGCTGATCGTGCACGGCTGGAACGACCTCTCCTGCCCCTTCATGGGTTCGGTGCTGATCGTGGACCAGATGCCGGTGATGGGCAATGACCCGAACCGGGTTCAGGTCAAGAATTACCCCGGCGGCCACATGTTCTACAACCGCGCCGATAGCCAGCGCGCGCTAAGGCAGGATGTGATGGCGATGTATAAGGCCAATTGAACCCGAAGATCCGCAAGTACCGCACGATGGGCCGAAATGAAATCCGCACCGGCAGCCCTACGGGCCGGCCGGTGCGCTAAAGAATTGGTCCAGCCGCGGATGCCTGCATCCTTGAAGCAGCCCTGAGCGTCGCTTTGGGCCGCACAGCTGGTAGGCCAAGCATGCGCGCAGCACTGTTACGACGGCGTCCTGACGGCGTTGCGAAATAATGTCGCCCACCACGCCGAAGACTGTAATCGAAGTGACCACGCGCGCCCCGACGCGGCGGCGGCCAAAGGCGAAAGAAGTCATCGCTCCCCGCTGCGCGCATCAGCACTGTGACAATGGTCGCCCGCCGATAGGACTGAACAACACAATAGCCTATCCGTCCGGATACGAAATGCGCGAAACTGCTCCGCAACGCGCAGTCCGGCATGAAACTTGCCTTCCAAATACGGATGCTTTTGCCTAACCGCACCGCTCTATGCCTATCGTTTCTCGCATCATCCCTCCATGCCACCCAAGCCCGCACGGCCCTGCGAGCCTGGCGCCATGAGTCTGTCCATGCGCCGGCAATTCCGGCTCGGCATCATCAAGATCCTCGGGCCGTCCACCTCGGCACTGTTCCTGCTGTTCGGGGCCTACCAGGCATCGCTGGACCAACCCTGGGCGGCGGTCGCCAACCTGGCATTGGCGAATCTGGCGGCGCTGGCAACCTGGCTGTCGTTGCACCATGGCGACGGACGCATGGGCCCCTTGCTATCGCTGAGTTGGCTACTGGGTTGCGCCCTGGTGTGCCATGTGCTTCACCATGCGGCGGTGCCATGGCTGTACTTGGTGATGATGAGCAACTTCTTCGTGGTCGGGCGCACGGTGGGACTGGCCTGCAACATCACGCTGATCGTGATGCTGCTGCTCATCATCCCAGGCACTTTCCTCGGCCCGGAACATATGTTCTCGCTGTTGACGGTTTCGCTCCTCATCACCGGGCTGGGCTATATGCTGTCGCTGCGCCTGGAAGACGACCGGGTGCAACTGGAACAACTGGCCTCGCACGACGCACTGACCGCTTTACCAAACCGACGCATGCTGGAACGCAGCCTGTCACAATGCGTGACCGACCCGCGCCGGACGGTGCGGCGACACGGACTGGTCGTGCTGGACATCGATCACTTCAAAAAGGTCAACGACCTGCACGGGCACGCCGAAGGCGACCGAACCCTGACCGAACTCGCCGCCTTGCTGCGACTGCAAGTGCATGCGCCGGACGAGGTGTTCCGCTTCGGCGGCGAAGAATTCGTGATCGTGACCCGGCTGCAATCGATACACGAACTGACCGCGTTCACCAAGCGCCTGTATGAGGCAACGCGCAGCGTCCTGCATAGCCCCAGCGGGGCCATCACCGTGTCCTTGGGCGCGGCGATGCTGTGCGACGAACAACAATGGCAGGACTGGTTCTCGCGCGCGGACGCCGCGCTCTATCAGGCCAAGAACAACGGCCGCGATACCTACGTAGTGGCCGAGGACGTAACACAGGACTGAGCGCGGCGCTCAACACCGCACGAGCGCATCGTCGCCGGGCCGACGCAGGCATTGACAGCAAATCCGTATCGCCAGAGTTGGATCAGGAACGCAGCGGCACCACACGAATCTCCACACGACGGTTCTGCGCACGCCCGGCCTCGGTGCTGTTGTCGGCGATCGGATACTTCTTGCCAGCACCCAGCGTCTGGATACGCTCGGGCTGCACGCCCTGCGCGGTCAGGTAGGCCGCCACCGAGGACGCACGCTGTTCGGACAGACGTTGATTGACCGCATCGCTGCCGATGTTGTCGGTATGACCGACCACTTCGATCATGGTCTGATTGTACTCGCTCAACGTCTTCGCCACGCCGTTGAGCGCGGAATAAAACTGCGGCTTGAGCGTGGACTGATTGAAATCGAAAGTGATGCCGTCGGGCAGGTTCAAGGTGATGTTGTCGCCATCGCGGCGCACGTCGATGCCGGTGTTAGCGGTGCGTTCGCGCAACGCGCGCTCCTGGCGGTCCTGATAATTACCGATCGCCGCGCCGCTCAGCGCACCGATACCGGCGCCAATCATCGCGTGCTGGCGACGTTCGGTGGCACTACTGCCACTGAGCAGACCGGCGACCACTCCCACTGCGGTTCCGATCAACGCACCGCGCCCGGTACGATTCTCTTGCTCGGTGGGCTGACCGTTTTGATCGCGTTGTACATACGATCCGCCGGTGGCGCAGGCCGATAGCAACAGCGCACCGATCAGTGCAACAGACAGACTTGAAAGGGCGATCGCTTTCATCGTGATCTCTACCGAAAATGGATGGAGGGGCGGTCAGCTTAAACAGTCCTGTGCGCGATGCGGATAAACTTGGACATGCGCGGCATGCGCACGGTTCAGGGAAGCGACAACAAGCCTTCCGCATCCACTGCACGCAACGGATACTCCCAGTCCCCCATCAGCGCCAGGTACAGCAGTTTCTCGAACTCGGCCGCCACACGCCGCATCACCGCATCCGGATCGGGAATCAGCCGCGCATCGCCGATCAGGCCGAAATGCACGCGATGGTTGTAGCTCATGATCGACACGCCAACGCCGATCGAGCCGGTCTGCGGCACCCAGAACATCATCTCGCGCACCCCACTCCCCGCCAGATACAGCGGTTGCTGTGGCCCCGGCACGTTGGTTGCCACCGTGGTCGCTTTGCGGCTGAACAAATCCAGCGCCGCCGACTGCAACGCCGCCGGCGCCATCCCCACCGCAGCCAACAACCCGAACACCACCATCGCCTGACGCGACTGCTTGAGTTGTTGCATCGACGCGGCGACACACTGCAGCCGCCGCACCGGATTGGCTTCGCCCACCGGCAAATCCAGGAACACCAGACCGAAGTGGTTACCGAGCTTGCGCGCGTGTTCAAGCGGACGCAGATTGACCGGCACCGTGGCGCGCAGGGTCACTCCCTCCAGGCGTTCGCCGCGTTCGAGCATGTAGTCGCGCAACGCACCGGCCATGGTCGCCATCAGCACATCGTTGACCGTGCAATCGCAAGCGCGGCCAACTGCCTTCACTTCGCTCAAGTCCAGCGGCGCGGCCCAGGCCACACGCTTGCTGACGCCTAGACGACCGCGCAGCAGCGTGGGCGGATCGTCGGACAACAGCAGCGCGTTGACCAGTTCGCGGCCGATCAGCCCGCCTTCGCGCGCCAGTATGGTCGGCAGGTTAGGATCCTGCGCCATTGCCCGACCTTTATCGAGCATGCGCCCGCCCAGCTTGAGATAACGATCCATCGCACCGACCCGGCGCACCACCTCCTTGCCATCGTCTTTCAGCCAGGCGCGGCCAAGTTGTGCCGACGGCTCCGGCACGCGTTGCGTATCAGTCAGCGACAACAGCACCTGCACCAGAGCGATACCGTCGGCATAGCTGTGGTGGATACGCACCACCAAAGCCGAACCGCCCTCGTAGCGCTCGATCAAATGGAATTGCCACAGCGGCTTGGTTTTGTCCAAGGACGTAGACGCCATCTGCCCGGCAAACCGCTCCAGCGCTTTCTTCTGCCCACGCCCAGGCAATGCCGACAGACGCACGTGCCAATCCAAGTCGAAATCGTCGTCGCGTTGCCAATAGGCCCCGGTGGCGGCCTCCACCGGCTTTTGCAGAAAACGTGGAAACGCCAGGAAACGTTTGCGCACCAATTGTTTGAGCCGCTCTAACGTCAATGGCTCGTCCAACATCAGCACGCCGGTGATCATCATCGGATTGGTCGGCCGGTCCATCCGCAACCAGGCGGTATCCACGCGGGACATCGGTTCGCGCTGCGAATTACGGCGAGCTGATCTGCTGGCGGCCATGCGGGCTCCTGTGCGGATCCGGAGTGAATCATGGCCCGGCGAAGGGCGTCAATCGTGTCCGCGCTGTTCTCGCGCAGCGCGACTACTCAGCCAGCGACGGTTTCACGGTACGCGGCCAGCGCGGCATCGCGGCCAGCGGCCAGATCGACGATCGGCTGACGCGGATAGTGCGGCGCGACACGCGCCAAACGCTGCGGCGCCAACCACGGCGCGAAACGATCGGGGACCGGCAGCGCCGCCAGCTCCGGCACCCAGCGCGCGATGTACGCGCCCTGCGGATCGAACTTCTGCGCCTGCGTGACCGGATTGAACACGCGAAAATACGGTGCGGCATCGGCACCTGTACCAGCCACCCATTGCCAACCCAGCGTGTTGTTGGCGAGATCGGCATCAACCAGCGTGTCCCAGAACCAGCGCGCCCCCTCGGACCAATGCACGCGCAGATGCTTGCACAGATAGCTGGCGACGATCATGCGCACGCGATTGTGCATCCAGCCGGTGCGCCACAACTCGCGCAGACCGGCATCGACGATCGGCACGCCGCTACGTCCACGTTGCCATGCCTGCAACTGCACAGGATCCGGGGTCGCCCAGCGGAAACGCTCGAAGCGCGGATTGAGGTTACGCTCAGGCGTATGCGGAAAATGGTGCAGCAAGTGATAAGCGAAATCGCGCCAGCCAAGTTGACGGATATAACCATCGATCGCCGTAGCGGTGGCGGCGCGACGTTGCTGTTGCACAGCGGCGACAATCCGCCATGGGGCAATTTCACCGAAATGCAGGTGTGGCGACAAACGCGACGTGCCGACCTGATCGGGCCGATCGCGACCGGCAACATAGTCGCGTAGTGCGCCATCGACGAATACGTCCAGGGCCTCGTGCGCCCCCTCTTCGCCCGGCTGCCAGAACTCCCAGAAGCCGCGGTCCCAATCGTGCGCCGACATCAACCCGAGCGCGTCCAGCGCCAGGCTGTGCAGTGCCTGCGGCGGCGGCGGTAACGTGACCGGCGCGGGCATCGGCGCAGGCACCTGCCAGCGACTCAGCGCACTGCGCCAGAACGGGGTGAACACCTTGTACGGGCCACCTTGCTGGGTCGCCAATTGCCAAGGCTCGAACAACAACGCGCCATTGTGGCTATGCACCTCCAATCCGAGCGCGCGCAGGTCGCGCTTGAGCCGGGCATCGCGCGGCTGCGTGGCCGGTTCGTAACGGCGATTCCAGTACACCGCGACCGCCCCGCATTCGGCGATCAGCTGGCGCAGCGCGTGCTCGGCCGGCCCCTGCCGCAGGATCAAGCGCGAACCGCAGGCGCGCAATTGCGCGTCCAACGCGGCCAGCGAGCGTTGTAGCCAAGCGCACGACGCGGCACCGGCCGCCCAGTCGCCTTCGTCCTCGGGACTGTGCAGGTAGACCGGTATCGGGGTATGTCCCGCCACGAGGGCGGCCTGCAAGGCGGGCTGATCGTGCAGGCGTAGATCGCGTCGAAACCAGACGATGGCGTAGCTCATACGCACGCGAGGAGCAGCGAGAGATGCGCCATGATACGGATCGATCGCATCGACAAGGTGAGTACCACCAGAACCACGTCGACCTCCCGCATTAGCCCGTAGCGCGGCAACGCCCGCCGCATCGACAATGCCGCAGATGCGGCAAAGCGCGGCGCGCAACTACTCGAAAGCGCCGATCGAATCGTGGGCGAGATTGTCGAAGCGGGTGTATTCGCCGAAGAACTTGAGCTTGCACGACCCGGTCGGACCACCGCGGTGCTTGCCGATGATGATCTCGGCCAGCCCTTTGTCCGGCGAATTTTCCTTGTTGTAGTAGTCGTCGCGGTAGATGAACACGATCATGTCCGCGTCCTGCTCGATGGCGCCGGATTCGCGCAGGTCCGCCATCACCGGGCGCTTGTCCGTGCGCGTCTCCAACGAGCGATTGAGCTGGGACAACGCGATCACCGGCACGCCCAATTCCTTGGCCAGGCCCTTGAGCGAACGCGAGATTTCCGAAATCTCGGTGGCGCGGTTCTCGCTGTTGCCAGGAACCGACATCAGTTGCAGATAGTCGATCACGATCAGGCCCAGATCGTGCTCGCGCTTGAGCCGGCGCGCCTTGGAGCGCAACACCTCCGGCGACACGCCCGGGGTATCGTCGATGAAGATCTTGGTTTCCTTGAGCATCTTGATCGCGCCGGTGACCCGTGCCCAGTCCTCATCTTCGAGCTGGCCGGTGCGCAGGCGCTGAGCATTGATGCGGCCATTGGAGGAAATTAGGCGCATCGCCAGCTGCGAGGCGGACATTTCCATCGAGAACACCGCCACTGCTTTCTTCGACTTGATCGCCGCGTACTCGGCGATGTTCAGCGCCAAGGTGGTCTTGCCCATCGCCGGACGCGCGGCGAGGATGATCAGGTCGGTCGGCTGCAGGCCGGCAGTCATCGCATCGAAATCGCTATAGCCGGTCGGCAGGCCGGTGATGTTGCCGCCGCTCTCGAAGCGGCTGCGCAGTTCCTCGAACGCGTCCTTCAATGCGCCGGGCATGGCGACGAAATCGCGGCGCCCGCGTGCGCCGGCCTCGGCGATCTGGAACACCGCCTTCTCCGCCGAGGCCAGCAGCTCCGCGCTCTCGCGGCCCTCCGGCTGAAAACCGTCGTTGACGATCGCCGTACCGACCTCGATCAATTGCCGCAGCACCGCTTTGTCGCGCACGATTTCGGCGTAGGCGCCGATGTTGGCAGCCGAAGGCGTGGTGCTAGCCAACTCGATCAGATAAGCGCCATCGCCGACCATCTCCAGCTTGCCCTGCGACTCGAACCACTCGCCCAGGGTCACCGCGTCGAACGGACGGTCCTTTTCGGCGAGTTCGCGGATCGCGCGGTAGATCAACTGGTGGTCGCGCCGGTAGAAATCCTTGTCGGTGAGCTGGTCGTTGATCCGGTCGTAGGCGTCCGGTGCCAGCATCAGGCCGCCAAGCACGGCCTGTTCCGCTTCGATCGAGTGCGGTGGCACGCGCAATTGATCCAGACGCGGCTCGCTGCGTTCGCCACGCTCGCTTTTGCGATCGCCGCGGTAGCCGGGACGTGCTGACATGGGCAGGGGTTTCTCTCTGGAGGCGCAGTCGGCGGGCGCGGCTTCACCGCAGCCCGACCGCAGATGCTAATCGACGGTGTGGAAACCAGCCAGGGACAAATCTGTGGACAACCCGTTGAGAACCTGCCAGAACCGTTGCGTGGCGCCGGTTTCCCCATTCCACCGGCCCAGGCCAACCCGATGAGTTACCTCGCCGCTCTAATGTGCGGTCTCGACAACGCTCACGGGCGCAATGCGTCGGCACATGTCCACGAAACCCATGCAGTCGATGCGAACGTCCACCATGCAAATGCGCACATGCGAAGGCCGGCGCATGCGCCGGCCTTCGTCGGGAACCTTCGCCGCCGAATCAGCGTTGGCTGATGGTATCGACGGCCGAGGCCGTCTGCGTCACCAACCGCCCATCGAGCACCGGCAGGCGATCGCTATTGGGCTTTTGGTCCATGCGCACGGTCTTTTCCTGGCCGTCGTAGCGGTAAGTCACGTCGTAGCCCTTGACCACGTCCTGGCTGCCCAACTCGATGCGGCTCCCCGGCCGGGTGTCCATACGCATCGTACCGGTGGTGCCATCGTCGTTGCGATAGGTCACGTCGTAGCCGGTGATACGGGAGGACTCGGCGACGCCATCCTCGGTGTGGCAACGGCGCACGTCACGATCCACCACCCGGCCACCGACGTAATTCTGCTCGATGCGATTGCCGATGAAGCCGCCGGCGACCGCACCGGCCGCGGTCGCGACACTGCGACCACCGCCATGACCGACCTGGTTACCGGCCAAGCCACCGACCAAGGCACCGATCACGGTACCGCCGATGTTGTTGACGTCGCGCCGCGGCAGGCGCTCCTGCACCACCACGTCGTGACACACATGCCGCGGCATGTCGGTGGTGGCGATCTCGCGCAACGGCTGGACGCCGATCACATCGGCATAGTGCGGCTGCTGCTGGGTGATCGGATCCACCCGTACGACATCGGCGTACTCCAGCCTGCCGCCGACACCGTTGCCGAGCGGACTGTCGCCGCGGCTACTGTCCAACGCCGGACGTACATCGGCGCTGCCGGAGTAATCGTCGGACCTGTTGTGGTTGTTCATGAACGCCGCCGTCGCGGCACCGCCGACCAGCAATGCGCCAGCCGCGACCAGAATGGTTGTCGTCGTGGTCTTCATCGTCTCTCTCCTGTCTGTCCTGCGGGCTGGCCGCGTTGTCTACGGTGCTGTGATTATCACGCCGAAGCTGAACAAATCCGCTACCTATTCAGCCATATTCAGCAATCTACTCCAACGTCATCGGCGACCACGATAAAAACGCCAGCATGACGGGCGTGTTAGCGTTTCCATCCACTGGTCGGAGAACCCTCCATGCCTTACTCGATCATGCTGGCGCTGCCGCAATGAGCCGGAAATTGCGCGACCCGAGGCGTTTGCGGATGGTCACCGACCGATTCGTGTCGGGCATGCAACAGCCTGGGCCGCCGATCTCCAGCACGCCTCATCTGCACCACTGAGCACCGATGGAATTGATCGACAGCCACTGTCATTTGGACGCGGACGCCTTCGACCACGACCGCGCTGCGGTCATCGCCCGCGCGCAGAACGCCGGCGTCGTCGCACAGATCGTGCCCGCGGTGACGGCGGCCTCCTGGCCCACACTGCGCGCGGTGTGCGCGACGGCGCCAGATCTGCATTCTGCCTATGGGTTGCATCCGCTGTTCCTGGCACAACATCGGTCCACACACTTGGAAGCACTCGCCGACTGGGTCGCCCGCGAACGCCCCTGCGCAATCGGCGAATGCGGCCTGGACTTCTTCGTCGCTGGACTTGATCCCACCGAGCAGCAACGCTACTTCGCCGCGCAACTGCACTTGGCACGCACGTTCGACCTGCCCGTGATCGTGCATGCGCGGCGCTCGGTGGACGCGGTGATCCTGGCGATCCGCAAAGTCGGACGCCTGCGTGGCGTCGTGCACAGTTTCGCTGGCAGCGCCGAGCAAGCCCGGCAATTGCGCGACCTGGATTTTCTGATCGGCCTCGGTGGTCCGATCACCTACCCGCGTGCGCAACGGCTACGACGACTGGCCACAGAACTGCCACTGCAGCAGTTACTGCTGGAAACAGATGCACCCGACCAACCCGACGCATCGATCCGTGGTCAACGTAACGAACCGGCACGGTTGCGCACTGTGCTGGACACCATTGCCACGCTGCGTCGCGAGCCAGCGGCCGTCATCGCCGCACAGACAACACGCAATGCACAGCAGTTGTTCGGACTGCAAACAACCTCCACAGAACCGTGCTGACAGCGCATTTGCAGGTATTTCGAACGAAACTGTGAAATGGGCAGCGCGATCTGCACGTTGGCACGTCATCGATCGAAGACACCGCGCAGTGCGATATGCTCTCGGCGATGGGCTGTCGACGGCTCCCAGAATTCCTGTTCGGGCGGCCACAATCGCCACACGATCTGGAACAGTTGGTCACTGCGCAAGCGAATACGTAACAGTCGTACTAGGGACGCGCGCCGGATGTCCGCCATCTGCGCGATCGGCAGGACGCTTCAGCAGCAACTCAAGGGCCTTGCCGACGGCGGCAAACGCAAAGGCACCCGTGATGTGCGTCGCCGCCCCCAGACCCGCGCCGCAATCCAGGTTCAAGGCCGCATCCGCGCCCAATGCAGGCCGCAAGCCGCAGACGCTGCCATCGGCCTGCGGATAGCGCACGTTCTCCAGCGAATACACCGCCGGTACGCCGAAGTAACGCTGCGGATTCTTCGGAAAATGGAACTCGCTGCGCAGCTTCTTGCGGATCAGCGCCAGCATGGCGTCGTGTTCGGTGCGCGAGACATCGCGCACACGCACCAGGGTCGGATCGGTGCGCCCACCAGCCGAGCCCACGGTCAGCAGCGGCAGTTTGCGACGCCGACACCAGGCGATGCTCTCGACCTTGACCCGGAAACTGTCACACGCATCGATCACCAGATCGAAACCGTCGCCAAGCAACTCGGCGATGTTGGACGGGGCCAGAAACGCCTCGACCGCAACCGCCTCGATCATCGGATTGATCGCCACGCAACGTTCGCGCATCGCCACTGCTTTGTTGCGTCCGTACTGCCCGGCCAGCGCCGGCAATTGCCGGTTGGTGTTGGAGACGCAAATGTCGTCGGCATCGATCAGGGTCAGATGCCCGAGCGCCGAACGCGCCAGCGCCTCCACCACCCACGAACCGACCCCGCCCATGCCCACCACCGCCACCCGGCAGCACGCCAGCCGTTCGATGCTGCCACGCCCGTATAGTCGGTCGATGCCGGCAAAGCGCTCGTGCAATTGTTCGTTCATGCAGGCATTTTATGCTATCGATGCTACTTACACGGCATCTTCCTCTACGCTGCGCGCATAAGTCTTACCCTCTATGTCCGCCACCCACATGCTGCACCCATGACGACGACGTCCCCGCACACTGCCGCTTCGCGTTATCTCTTTGTATTGAGCGCCGGCATCCTGATCGGTCTGGCCGTCACGGTCATGGGCTTGCGCGTGATGCAGGCGCGACAAGATCTATTTCCACGCAGCCTGATGCAGGTCATGGGCAGACAATTGGCGCTGCTCGAACGTGCGCGTGCCCTGCATCACTGCAACGCTCCAGATACACAGGTGCCGCTGCGCACGCTGCGCCTTCTCGGCGGCGAGCTGGACACGGCCTTCCCCGAGCTAAACGACGACAGCCGTTTCCGTGAACACGCCGATGCATTGCGCGCGCAAGTGGATATGGCGCTGGCAACACCGCCGGCCGACTGCACCGCGCTCGCGCAAGCGCGCCAGGCAATCGACGAGCAGTGCGACGCCTGCCATCGCGATTTCCGCTGAATTACGGCTGACGCCCCAGCCGCCCAGGCTGAACATCAGCACGAGGGTTGGCGTTGTATTCACGCTATGGCCGACACGATTCCCTTGAGCATTCCCTTGAGCGCGGCATGCCGCGCCCCATCACCGCCTGTCGAGGAGAGCACACATGAAGATCCATTTACTTGTCACCGGCGCAGTGGCCACCCTAGCGCTGGCAGGCTGTGCAACATCACCCGGCTACGGCGGCGGCTATAGCGGCGACTACCGCCAGCCATCGCGCGGCTACGCCGAAACGCGTTGCGTCGACTGCGGCATTGTGACCCGCATCGATACGGTAACGTCTGGGCGCACCGCGCCGTCGGCCACCGGTGCGATCCTCGGCGGCATCGTCGGCGCGATCGCCGGCCATGAAATTTCCGATCACACAGGGGGCAGCAAGGGCAACCAGAACGTGTCCGCAGTGGCTGGTGCGGCCGCTGGCGCTCTGGCCGGCAACCAGATCCAGAAAAACGTCACCAGCGACACCTACGATATCCGCGTGCAGATGGACGACGGCCGCATACTCGTCGTCAACCAGCGCGACTTGGCCGGCATTGGCGAGAACACCTACGTCCGTGTGGTGAACGGCCGCGTCGTGCCACGCTGATCGCCCCCAGGTCTCTCCAACGCAAAAAGGCCCGCAGCGCGGGCCATTTTGCGTGCGGACCAAGCCGTCCGCAATGGGGATTCAGACCGGCTGCACCGCGTCGGCCTGCAGGCCCTTCTGGCCTTGGACCACGATGAAACTCACCTTCTGGCCTTCCTTGAGGCTTTTGAAGCCCTGGGTCTGAATAGCGCGGAAGTGTACGAACACATCCTCGCCGTTCGTGCGGCTAATGAACCCAAAACCTTTGGCATCATTAAACCATTTCACTAAACCTACCTCGCGAGTGTGATTTTCGTCGCTCATGATGGACTTTCTCCTTGGAACATGTCTCAGGGGTGGGTACGCCGTGGGTTGCGGCGGCTGGTTGCAAGGAGGAAGCGAGGTATAACGATGTAGCGGATCGGTGGATCTACCGCATCAGGCCACGATTCAGGGTGACCTTTGCAAGCACAGCGGCTGCAACTTACCCCGGCCAAAATGAAAATGCAATCAACAAATACACGCCACTGTCAACCCTAAAACGACCAGCGTAACAAGCCACGTGAGTCCTGGGTTCATCTACTACTTCTGTGCCAGCCTGCTTGTCGTGATCGGACTGGCCGGGGTCGTGCTACCCGCCCTGCCCGGCACGCCGCTGATGTTCGCCGGCATGCTTCTGGCGGCCTGGGCCGATGACTTCGAGCACGTTGGCTGGACCACGCTGACCGTGCTGGCTGTGTTTACCGCAGCCTCGCTTCTGGTGGACCTGCTAGCCACCGCGTTAGGCGCCAGTCGCGTCGGCGCCAGCCGCAAAGCCGTGTGGGGCGCAATTCTGGGGAGCATCGCTGGCCTGCCCTACATGCCAATCGGTCTGTTCGTCGGCCCCTTCGTCGGCGCGTTGGCCGGCGAATACTGGCACAGCCGCCAGTTGCGACAAGCCGCAAAGGTGGGGATGGGGACGTGGATGGGCATCGTCCTCGGCATGGCGGCCAAACTCGCCCTGGCACTGAGCATGATCGGTCTGTTCGCCGCAGCGTGGCTGTTCTGAAGGCGCTGTCGACGCCACCTGATGCGTGCGTGAGAATAAGACCCCTGTATTTTCCTCGCCCCCCCTCCCGCAGCAACCACACACCCGCGCCAACACCAGCAACGAGAACGAAAAAAGATGCCTCACCGCAAGGCTCCCCACCTGCTGTTACTGTCGATCGCAACCGTGCAGCTGGCGCACGCACAAGAATTCATGCCCACCCCCGCCTCACCGGAAGCCTGCGTCGCCATTTCCAACGATGCCGCACGCCTGTCGTGTTACGACCAAGCCTTGTCGCGCCGGGTCGCCAGCCAGCCAGCACCCGACTCGCCCCCCCAGCCCCCAGGCAAACGCCAGAAACAGCCACTGGACACCACATTGCCAAAGGACACTGGAGTCGCCAAACGTACACGCCCACACGCCAACCCACCGTTCCAGCAGGATCGTTACGACAGCACCACCGCCAACGCCGGCAATGGCTCGATGCTGGACAGCCGCTGGGAGCTGGCGCAAGACTCCAAGCTAGGCACCTTCCAGCTACGCGGCTACAAGCCGATGTATCTGCTACCAGCGTTCTGGACCAGCAGGAAAAACACGCTGCCCACCTCGCCGAACCCGGTCAACACGGTGACCCGCGCGGAACAGCTGGACAGCATGGAAGTGAAATTCCAGCTCAGCATGAAAACCAAGATCGCGCAGAACATCTTCGGCGACAACGGCGACCTGTGGGCGACTTACACCCAGAGTTCGCGCTGGCAGCTCTACAACGCCCGACAGTCGCGGCCGTTCCGCGAAACCGACTACGAGCCGGAACTGATCCTGGCGTTCCGCAACGACTACAGCCTGTTCGGCTGGAAGGGCCGGATGAGTGCGATCCAGTTGACCCATCAGTCCAACGGTCAGAGCGATCCGCTGTCGCGCAGCTGGAACCGAGCGATCCTCAACATCGGCCTGGATCGCGACAACTGGGCGCTGATCCTGCGCCCGTGGTACCGGCTCCCGGAAACCCGCAAGCAGGACAACAACCCGGACATCGAAGATTACATGGGCCGCGGCGACGCGACCTTGATCTACAACCATGGCGGCCAGGAGTTAGCGCTGATGGCGCGGCATTCGCTGCGTGGCGGCGACCGCGCTCACGGCGCGGTGCAACTGGACTGGGGCTTCCCGATCAGCCACCTGTTACGCGGTCATGTGCAGGTGTTCGACGGCTATGGCGAAAGCATGATCGACTACAACCATCGCGCGACTTACCTTGGCCTGGGGATTTCGCTGCTGGAATGGTTCTAGAGCGCCACCGCATGGCCAACGCCGCCGATCAGCGCAGGCTTCAAGCAGGTTCGACCACGACCGGGATCTTACCGATGCGCGCCTGCCACTCGCGCGGGCCGGTCTTGTGCACCGACTCGCCACTGGCATCGACTGCCACGGTCACCGGCATGTCCTTGACCTCGAACTCGTAGATCGCCTCCATGCCCAGGTCCTCGAACGCCAGCACCTTGCTAGCCTTGATCGCCTTGGACACCAGGTAGGCCGCGCCGCCCACCGCCATCAGGTACACCGCCTTGTTGTCGCGGATCGCGGCAATCGCCGCATCGCCGCGCTCGGACTTGCCGACCATGCCCAGCAAGCCGGTCTGCTCCAGCATCTGACGGGTGAATTTATCCATGCGCGTGGCGGTGGTCGGGCCGGCCGGCCCCACGACCTCGTCGCGCACCGGATCGACCGGGCCAACGTAGTAGATAAAGCGATTGGTGAAATCCACCGGCAGGGTTTCGCCACGGTTGAGCATGTCGATCATGCGCTTGTGCGCGGCGTCGCGACCGGTGAGCAGCTTTCCATTGAGCAGAATCACCTCGCCAGGCTTGAAGCTGGCCACATCCTCGCGGGTGATGGTGTCCAGATCGACCCGACGCGCGTTGCTCGGGTTGTAGGTCAGCGTGGGCCAGTCTTCCAACGACGGCGGATCCAACATCACCGGACCACTGCCATCCAGGGTGAAGTGCGCATGCCGGGTCGCCGCGCAGTTGGGGATCATCGCCACCGGCAGGTTGGCGGCGTGGGTCGGGTAGTCCTTGACCTTGATATCCAACACGGTGGTCAAACCGCCCAGACCCTGCGCGCCGATGCCCAAGGCGTTGACCTTTTCGTACAGCTCCAAGCGCAACTCCTCGGCACGGTTGGAGGCACCGCGCGCCTGCAAGTCGACGATATCGATCGGCTCCATCAGCGCCTCTTTGGCCAGCAGCATGGCCTTCTCGGCGGTACCGCCGATGCCGATACCGAGCATGCCCGGCGGACACCAGCCAGCGCCCATGGTCGGCACGGTCTTGAGCACCCAATCGACAATGGAATCGGAAGGATTGAGCATGGCGAATTTACTCTTTGCCTCCGAGCCGCCGCCCTTGGCGGCGACGATCACATCCACCCGATCGCCCGGAACGACCTTGACGTTGACCACCGCCGGCGTGTTGTCCTTGGTGTTCTGGCGCTTGCCAGCCGGGTCGGCCAACACCGAGGCGCGCAGTTTATTATCCGGATGGTTGTAGGCCCGCCGCACGCCTTCGTTGACCATGTCCTCCACGCCCATCGTGGCGTCGTCCCAGCGCACCTGCATGCCGATCTGGAGGAACACGGTCACGATGCCGGTGTCCTGACAGATCGGCCGGTGGCCCTCGGCGCACAGGCGCGAGTTGATCAGGATCTGCGCAATCGCGTCCTTGGCCGCAGGCGACTGCTCGCGCGCGTAAGCCGCCGACAGGCTCTTGATGTAATCGACCGGGTGGTAGTAGCTGATGTATTGCAGCGCGTCGGCGACGGACTGGATGAGGTCTTCCTGCTTGATCGAGGTCACGGCGGGCTCTGCGGCTGGCTGGGGAAACCAGACTATTTTAGGGCAAAGTGTCCGCTCCGCCGCGCGGTCACGCCGGGACGCCCTGTTGCGTTCTTGCCCACGGTTGTGGACACCCCACACTCCCCGCCCACACCGGCGTCGGCACACTATGCCGATGACATCCGCCTCTCCGTCTCACGGCGCCCCCCGCCCCGCCTCGCGCACCGGCCCAAGCCTGCGCGAACGCTTCGCGGCAATGCGCAACCTGCCGCCGTTCCTACGCCAGATCTGGCAGAGCAGCCACTGGCTGACCCTCAGCAGCATCGGCCTGCGCATCGTCCGCGCACTGCTGCCTGTGGCTGCGCTGTACGTCGGCAAATTGCTGATCGATGAGACCATCCACCTGGTCGGGCAATCCCAGCACATCGTCGCCTTCGGCCAAGCGCTGAGCAGTGGCCGGCTGAACCGGCTACTGGAACTGCTGGCGCTGGAACTGACGTTGGCGATCGGGTCGGACCTGCTCGGGCGACTGATCAGCTATGCCGACACGCTGCTGTCGGAACTGTTCAACAACAGCTCCAGTGTGCAATTGATGGAGCATGCCGCACAGTTGGACCTTGAGGATTTCGAGAACCCAGAGCAGCAGGATCGGCTCGACCGCGCGCGACGCCAGACCATGGGCCGGATGAACCTGATGAGCCAATTGTTCGGCCAGGTGCAGGATGCGATCACCGTCATCAGTTTCGCGATCGGTCTGCTGGTTTACGCACCGTGGCTGATCGCATTGCTTGCGCTGGCCTTGCTACCGGCATTCATTGGCGAAGCGCATTTCAATGCACTGGGCTATGCGCTCAACTTCCAATGGACCGCCGAGCGCCGCCAACTCGACTACCTGCGCCAACTCGGCGCCAGCGTCGAGACCGCCAAGGAAGTGAAAATCTTCAACTTGCACAGGTTTCTGATCGCGCGCTACCGCGCGTTGGCCGAGCGCTTCTTCCAAGCCAACCGCACGCTGGCGCGCAAGCGCATGCTGTGGGGCACGCTGCTGGCCGCGCTGGGCACGCTGGGTTACTACGCCGCCTACGGCTATATCGCCTGGCGTACCGTGCGCGGGGATTTCAGCATCGGCGACCTGACCTTCCTGGCCGGCAGCTTCCTGCGCCTGCGCCAATTGTTCGAAGGGCTGCTGATCGGTTTCTCGCAGGTGGCCGGGCAAGCGCTGTATCTGGACGACCTGTACGCGTTCTTCCGCATCGTGCCGGAGATCCGCTCGCGGCCCGACGCCTTGCCGGTGCCGCGTCCGATCGCGCACGGCATCGTGTTCGAGAATGTCGGCTTCCGCTATCCCGATGCCCAACGATGGGCAGTGCGCGACCTGAACTTCGAACTGCGCACCGGCGAAGTGTTGGCGCTGGTGGGCGAGAACGGCACCGGCAAAACCACCCTGGTCAAACTGCTGGCGCGGCTGTACGACCCCGACGAAGGCCGCATCCTGCTCGATGGCCGCGACCTGCGCGATTACGATCTGGACGACCTGCGCAGCAACCTCGGGGTGATCTTCCAGGACTTCGTGCGCTACCACTTCAGCGCTGGCGAGAACATCGGCGTCGGCCAGATCGCAGCGCTGCACGACCATGCACGCATCCGCAGGGCCGCGCAGCGCGCGATGGCCGCCGAGTTGATCGAGGGCCTGCCACAGGGCTACGCGCAGGTGATCGGACGCCGCTTCAAAACTGGCGTGGACCTGTCCGGCGGGCAGTGGCAGAAGATCGCCATCGCCCGCGCCTACATGCGCGAGGCGCAGGTCATGATCCTCGACGAACCGACCGCGGCGCTGGACGCGCGCAGCGAGTTCGAGGTGTTCCAGCGCTTCAAGGAACTGTCCGCAGAGCGCACCGCCGTGCTGATCTCGCACCGCTTTTCCAGCGTGCGCATGGCCGACCGCATCTTGGTACTGGCCGATGGCCGCATCGAAGCCAATGGCACTCATGACGAGCTGATGGCACAAGGCGGACGCTACGCGGAACTGTTCGAACTACAGGCCGCTGGGTATCGTTGAGTCCGATCCCCCCCCAATCCGACACCCGCCACGATGCATCGCTTTCTGCCCTGCCTACTTGCCGCCCTGCTTGCCGCGCCCGCGTCCGCCGCTCCCCTCGCCGCCCCGTCGATGCCAGTGGACTACAGCGCGGCCAAGGCCCTCGCCGACCACGACGAGGCCATGCTGCCGACGCCACTAAGCGAGCATTTGCACACGCTGCAACGCGCCGCACTGGACGAGGGTGTGGCCAATTGCGCCACGCCGCGTCCGGATACCTCCGCGTTCGTCATCGTGGTCCAGTTGCAGGCCGACGGCAGTGTCGGCGCAAGCTGGCGCAATGGCACCACACCGATGGCGCTGTGTCTGGAACGCTTTCTGCGTCAACGCCCGCTGCTGGCGCCGCCGCAGGCACCACTGTACCTGTCGTATGAAGTCTCGTTCGAGAAGTGAAACGAGCTGGCGCGCAGATCCGACGTCGGGACGGACACAAATAAGATCTGATATCGCCTGAACAACCATGGGATAGAATGATTTCCGCTCCTTCCCCATCACGATCAACGGCATGTCCTCCGCTTTTGGCCCCGAAACGGTGCTCGATGTCCGTCACTGGACCGACGACTACTTCAGCTTCACCACCACCCGCAACGATGGCTTTCGTTTCGAAAACGGCCAGTTCGTGATGATCGGCCTGGAGACGGAGAGCCGGCCGCTGCTACGCGCCTACTCCATCGCCAGCGCCAACTGGGAGGAGCAGCTGGAGTTCTTCAGCATCAAGGTGCCGAACGGCCCACTGACTTCACGCCTGCAGCACATCAAGCCAGGCGATTCGGTGCTGGTCGGTAAGAAACCCACCGGCACGCTCCTGATCAGCGACCTGCATCCAGGCCGGCATCTGTATCTACTGGGCACCGGCACCGGTCTGGCGCCGTGGCTGTCGGTAATCAAGGATCCGGAAACCTACGAACGCTTCGACAAAGTGATCCTCACCCACGGCGTGCGCTTCGAGAAGGATCTGGCTTATCGCGACTATGTCGAGAAGGAACTGCCGCAGCACGAATTCCTCGGCGAAACCATCCGCGAGAAACTGCTGTACTACCCGGCGGTGACCCGCCAGACATTCCGCAACCATGGCCGCCTCACCGAGTTGATCGTCAGCGGCGCGATGCAGCGCACGCTGGGCCTGCCGCCGCTGGATCCGGAGCACGACCGCGCGATGATCTGCGGCAGCCCACAGATGCTGGCCGATCTGCGCCAGAGCCTGGACGCGCGCGGCTTCGTCGCTTCGCCGCGCATCGGCGCCCTGGGCCACTACGTGTTCGAGCGCGCTTTCGTCGAAAAATAGTGCGGCAGAAGCTCGATCCGTCGTCAGGACTCGACGACAGCAGGCATCGCCGCGCTCAGCCCAACGCGCGCTCGATCTGTACGGCCAGCGCTTCCGGCTTGGTGGTGGGCGCATAACGCGCCAGCACCTGCCCCTTGCGATCAAGCAGAAACTTACTGAAATTCCATTTGATCGCCGCAATCCTGAATGCACCCGGCTGTTGCTGCTTGAGCCAGCGCCACAACGGATGCGCTTTCTCGCCATTGACCTGCACCTTGGCGAACATCGGGAAATCGACACCGTAGCTCAACGAACAGAACTGGCGGATCTCATCGGCATTGCCCGGTTCCTGATGACCGAACTGATCGCACGGGAAACCGAGTACCACCAGGCCACGATCGCGGTACCGCTCCCACAGCGCCTGCAGACCTGCATATTGCGGAGTGAAGCCGCATTTGGATGCAACATTGACGATCAGCAGCACATTGCCGGCGTAATCGACCAGCGGCTGAACATGGCCATCCAGGGTCGTCGCAGTGAAGGTATAAGCAGTGGTCTGCATCTCCATGAGTCTCGCTTCTCGGGAATGGTACTAGACCGAGCCTGCACATCGCTGCCGCCGCCGCGCTCGGCCACTCGCAGACAGCGAGCGACATCTTCACTTCCACGGGGCAAATTCCACGGCAACAGGATCGGGACGAACAAAACGCTCGCATGGACAGCACGACGCCCGGACTAGCCGGGCGTCGTGACAAACCGATCGACATTAGGCACGCCGCAAAGGGCGATACCAATGCGCACCGATGGGCTTACTTGCCATCGGCCGAGACACCGGCATCCGCGCCAAGTGAGGCAGAGCCACTCGCCTGCTTCCCTTCCGCGCCCGCCTGACCCGAAGCCGACACGGCACCACCGGCCGCACCGCCCTTGGTCGCGCGATGCGACGCGCTGCCCTTGGCGTGACTGTGTGCTTTACCGCTCGCGCCCGCCACGCCATCCATACTGCCGGCCGCGTCGCCTGCGGCAGACAGCGCCGTACCGGACTTGGCTGCGCTGGCAGCAGTACCCAGCGCGCCATCGGCCTCGGTCATCGCCCCGCTCGCCGTCTTGCGTGCCGCCGCCGCACCGCGCGCTGCGCCCGCCCGTACGTGCTGCGAGGTTTGTTCGATGCCGTCGCGGGCATGCTCCAGCGGAGCGCCCGCATCCACTCGGCCCGCGCCCGCAGCGGTAGCGCCCAAATTCCCCGCCGCCTGCCCGCCCAGGGTGCCGTTCACCGCACCGCCCAGGCCGCCCGCGCCACCCAGTGCCTGCGCACCAGCACACGGCGCCATCGCCACCATCGCCACCAGCACCGCGCTCGCCATCAGAGTCTTGGTCTTGCTGTTCATTGCGTTCTCCTCATTCCGCCACCGGGAATCAGTGGCTTGGTCCCTTATATACGAGTCAAAAGCAACGCCACTTCAACAGGAACATAGATGCAGACAGGCCGCATTCACCGGCTGGGCATGCGCGATGCCCCCTCACCGCACGCCCAAGCTTGCAACTACGCGCAGACTTCGCCGCAATGCTCGATGCACGTATTCCGGCACGCATCTTGACGAATGAAAACGCACACCAAACAGCATCAGTACCTGAGGCCGATCAGCCAACCACCGGCATGCATGCCTATGTCAAGCGCAGCGGCACCGCGACGCAGCACGGCAACGGCGGCACTGGGCGATACCAACGTTTGACGACAGCGCCGGGAGCTCTGGTACAAACACTGGAGCTATAGCTCACGGTGAGTTACAAGTGAGTTACAGGCCAAGATCTGTAACGGCGAACGGCACGCGCGGCTGGCGCTAGCCAACCTGAGCGTGAGAGTCGACGCCACTCAACATCTTTTTCAGCAAACGCTCCAATTGCTGCTGTTCGTCGACATTCAGGCCTTTGGTTTCGGCGTATAGAAACGCGCACACATCTGGCAACAGCCTTTCGATCAAGGCGATACCGGCTGGTTGCAGGGTCATTGCAACCTTGCGGCGGTCTTCATGACTGGCCATGCGCAACAGCAAACCCTTGCTGCAGAGGCTATCGGTAAGGCGGGTGATGTTGGCCGGTTTCTCACTGGCAGCCTCGGCCACTTCGGTGGGAGTCATGCAGTTGCCGGGTGTGCCGTACAGCATCATCAGGATATCGTATTCCGGCGGGCTGATGCCGTAATCCTTAAGCGCCACGCATGCGTTGGCGTGGACGCGCTTGTAAAGATGCTTGACCAACCGCATCAACACGGCCGGAGAACGTGGAAATGCATGGTAGCGCTCGCATGTGTAGACCACACGTCGCTCGGTCTGATCGAAACTGCTCATAGGGGTTTGGGGGTAATCGCAGGTGGAGAGTGGAGGCGAAGACAACAATGCTGCTCAGTGTGACTGATGCCGAGGAAAGTGGAAACGTCGGCATGCTCGGTTCAACATTGCACACTCCCGATACAAGGCGCGGCGACGGCGCGAACAGGAACCCGCCACAGGTAGTCGCTTCGCCTTGCAGCAGTAGCTAGGCGACGAACAACCTCGCATATTCGGGTGCAACCAGAGCACGCAATACACTGGCCGGCACGTCGACTATTTGCGTGCCATCGGAATACGCCCCCACCTGGTACGGCGGAAACACAAAGCGCACAGCGGTGATTTTGCCGCTCGCATCGACCAGCGGCTGGAACTGACTGAAGTTGCGGGCCTGCGGCGTGGTGCCCTCGGCGATCAGCTTGTCGACATTGAGTATCAGCTGATCCTGATCGTCTCGCCGCAGCTGCGCGGCATGAACCCGTGCTCGCAGCGCATGGTGAAGTTGCGCGGCAGCGTAAGTAGCCACACTCTTCCAATGACCGGCATCGGGGATCAATTCCTCGGCGGTCAGCATACGTTGCTGCTGCGGTAACCACACAAAACGCACAAGCAGTGGCTCGCCATGAGCGCCACCGGTATAGCGACTGCCATCGGCCGCCAACGCGACCAGATCCGGCTGTTCCAGCAACAGATCGAACTGCAGGGACAATTCGTAAGGTGCACGCGAACGGTCGTTACCGATGCCTTCGACCGCCTGCATCAACTCGCCGCGCGCACGCTGCGCATAACGATTAGCCGCCTCGGCCAGACCCGGATAGTGGTTGATGGCCGCAGGAAAAGTCATCCCAATCACATAGTTTGGGTTGTGCTCGACGATGTCCTTCAACTCCAACGCTGCGGCACCGGTTGGTGCAACAGACACATCGGCCTGGCTCGCTGACAGCGTTGGCGCCAAGACGGTCGTCTGCTCGCGCTTACACCCGAGCACTGACAATGTCACTGCCAGTGCAAGCACAACCCATGCCACTTGCCGGTTACATCTGATTTGCATGCGCTGTCTCACGTCGACTTTCCCGTGTTCTGCTGTGTGTACGTGAATGACGCACATCGTGCGGTTGAGTTGCCCTGCGCGCTCAACCGAGCAACACCGCGTATTGTGGGTGGCGTTGAATGAAGACCGCGGCATACGAACAGGACGGTACGACCTTCATTCCTTGCGACTGTGCATATTCCAACGCTGCCGCCACCAACATTGCGGCTAGGCCACGGCCACCGATCGCGGTCGGCACGCCGGTGTGGACGATCACCATGCGCTCGCGCTCCAGCACGTAGTCGAGTTCGGCCCTGTGACCGTCAAGGTGCAGGGTGAAGCGACGCTCTTGCGGCTCGTGCGCGATGGAAGCAGCCATGAGGATCTGAGGAAGGAAGTGTCTGCGGTAGCACAGTGTCCACATCCGCTCGCCACCGTGATGTGAAGCAAATCGTTCGCTAAAGCACACTCAAGTCGCGCCATCGGCAGCCGCTACCCTCATGACAGGGCAATGCCTTGGCATGGGAGTTGCTTATCCCATCACAACACGATCGAACAGGGGCAAGGCGTAATGAGCGAGAACAGATATCAGCAGGGCGACCCAGATGCCGCCATGCTAGAAGAGATGTTCCAACTCGCACTCAACGGCGAACTCAACGACGGAAGATTCAAGCAACTCAACGACGAGATCTACGAGCGCCTGCGGTGCACCTACGAAAATTCTGCCATCGGCAGCGCCAAGGCGCAGTTACGCGGCCAACAAATCGGTTGACGCCGGCACGACCACCGCACGTGCTCACCCAAGCTTGCCTCGTCCCGTGCAGAAGAGACAACGCCACTGCACCCTGAGCAGCCGCAACGCGCGCTGCGGCTGGTGCAATTCAGCCGGGGCCAAAGCGCGGGTTTGCCAACTCGCTTAGAAAATGCTGCAGCACCGCTGGCTGCATGATCAGCACAAACATCACCCCGAACCCCGCACCGGCCAGATGCGCGCTGTGATTGACATTATCGCCGCCGCGGCGATCCATCCAGATGCTGTAAGCGACGTAGAACACCGCGTAGATGATCGCTGGGATCGGGATCGGGATGAAAAAAAAGAAAATCCCGGTCCAAGGCGCTATGAGGATGAAGGCGAACAGCACTGCCGACACCGCACCGGAGGCACCCAGACTCATGAAATTGGGATTTTTCCGGTTCTTCAGGTAACTCGGCAGAATCGAGACCAGCAGCGCTCCAAGGTAAAACAGCGGATACACCAACGTGCTGCCGGTCAGACGCTCCATCAGCACTTCGATCGGGCCGCCGAAGAAGTACAGCGTGACCATATTGAACAGCAAGTGCGGGAAATCGGCGTGGATGAAACCATAGGTCACCAATCGGTCGTACTGCTTGTGACGATCAATCGCCGGCGGCCACAGAATCAGCCGGTCGAGCAGCCTGCGATTGTTGAACGCCCCCCATGACACCAGCACGGTGAGGACGATGAGAATCAGATTGATGGGGGGGATGGAGGGCATGCGAGGTCTCAGATGGAAAGGTAATGGTCAACCATGCGCCCGTGGTACGCGGATAGCCCGAACAGGCCCGAAGCAGCGAACGCGGCGAAGAAGAACATCAGGAAGGTGGTCTCGCTAAGCCCGCAGCGGCCGATATGCGCAACGACCCACGCAGTGAACAGCATCATCAGCACCACCTCTCCAGGGTTCAAGACGCCCATCATGGGGCCAATTTCGGCAAGGTGCCAAGATGATCCGCCCTTGGCTAACCGCCACCTACCATCGATGCTGCCATGCAGCACAACCAAGCCGGCGAGATCGCAAGCCGCTCTGCTCGGCACCGATCTGCACCAACATGGCATAAGCTTCCATCCCCTACCCGCAGTGGGCGACATTGCCAATAGAGACCTTCCGCACCGACGACGCCAGCTTCGCCACGCATTCAAACGCGCACCGTCGGCGCCGACGCGCTGTTCCTGCCAATCGCCCAGCCCAAGGCACGGCTCCTGATGGCTCTGCTGGAACTGCATGCGCCTGACTCCTTTTGTATCCGATCATGATTAACGACGAAGCACCGTCCTCATACCACCAACGCTAATCCCACAACCGTGAGATGAGACTGATGCGACATTCCTTCAGCTACCAGAGAAAGGCCACAGACCCGCTATGAAAGCATCCATAGTATTGCGTTGCCTCGCAATCGCCTGGCCGGTCCTCGCCACGCCAGTGCCAGCCACAGCCACGGACACCCCGACTCTAAGCGTAGTCACTCTGAACCTGTCTCAGCATCGACAGGACTGGCCGCAGCGCCGCGACCAAATCGCCGATACGCTGCGCGCGCTACGACCGGACGCCATCGTCCTGGAAGACATGCCGCAGGACGACGCCCTGCCCGATCAAGCACAGTGGCTGGCCGCGCAGCTCGGCGAGCCGTGGGACGTCGCCAGCATCGATTCGCCCAGTGCAAACCGGCGCCACGATAATGCGCTACTGACCCGACACCCGGTCCTGTCGCGCGAACAGATTCGCCTGAACCCACGCGACAACGACAGCAATGCCACGCGCCTGCGCCTGGAAGTGAGCGCTCGCGTAGTGAATCTCTACACCGCTCCACTGCACTTGAATCGCGCCGACGGCACCCGTACCCAACACGAGTTACAGGATTTGCTTGCGTGGATCGCGCACAGCGCCGACGGCGCACCGTCGCTGCTGGCGGGCGATTTCAAAGTCGGCACCGACACAGCGGGACTAGCTGCGCTCCGCCGCGATTTCGACGACAACGACGCCAGCCTGGACGGGCACGGCAATCGCCGTCCCGGCAACGCGCTGAATTCAAAACGTTCAAGGCCCGAGCCCGTCTCCATGCTATTCTTCCAGCGCGAGCGCTTTGTCCCGGTCGCCAGCCGCAGCTTGTTGCAGACAACCAATCGCCACGGCGCCTCGGCTCCGGACGACTTCGCTTGGCTCAACACATTGCGTCTGCTCCCTAACACCAACGTCGATGCACAGCATCCGTGGGCCGACCGTAGCCTGGCACCAGACCGTCGCGCCGCGCTGCTGGTGCAGGCTATGACCGAGGACGAAAAATTCCAGATGCTGCGCAGCTACTTCGGGCTTAGCAAGAACGGCAATCCGCGTCCGCCCGGCGCGATCGGCTCGGCAGGCTACGTACCGGCGATTGAGCGCCTGGGCATCCATGCGCAGCAACTGGCCGATGCCGGGGTCGGCGTGACCAATCCAGGCAACATCCGCCCCGGCGACCATGCCACAGCATTGCCGTCCACGCTCGCCACCACCTCCACATGGAACCGCGAACTGGCCTACACCGGCGGCGTCACCATGGGACGCGAAGCGTGGCAGCAAGGCTTCAACGTGCTGCTGGCCGGCAGCGTCAACCTACAGCGCGATCCACGCAACGGTCGCAACTTCGAGTATGCCGGCGAAGACCCGGTGTTGGCCGGCGCCATGGTCGGCGAATTGATCCGCGGGGTGCAAAGCCAGCATGTGGTCTCGACCATGAAGCATTTCGCGCTCAACGACCTGGAAACCGGGCGCGACAGCCACAGCGCCGACATCGGCGCACAGGCCATGCACGAATCGGACCTATTGGCCTTCGAACTGGCGCTGAAGATCGGCGCGCCGCAGGCGGTGATGTGCGCATACAACCGCATCAATGGCGTGTACGCCTGCGAGCACGACTATTTGCTCAACAAAGTACTGAAACAAGAATGGAAGTTCCCCGGCTACGTGATGTCAGACTGGGGCGCTGTGCATAGCGGCGCCAAGGCGGCGATGGCCGGCCTGGATCAGGAGTCGGCCGGCGAAGCGTTCGACAAAGAAGTGTACTTCGACCAGCCGCTGCGCATGGCCGTAACCGCCGGCAGCGTGCCGCAGGCACGCGTGGACGACATGGTCCGGCGGATCCTGCGTGCCTTCATCGCCACAGGCAGCTACGACCACCCGCCGCAACACCAACCGATCGACGATGCCGCTGGCGGGCTGATCGCGCAACGTCTGGTCGAGGAAGGCACGGTGCTACTGCGCAACGAGCAGCAGACGCTGCCGCTACCGCGCAACCTGCACCGCATCGCGGTGATCGGTGGACATGCCGACAAGGGCGTAATCGGCGGTGGCGGTTCATCGATGGTCGGCTTCACCGCCAACGGCGGCAATGCGGTACCGGACATCGCCCCGACCACGTGGCCCGGCCCGGTGATGTACCACCCCTCCTCGCCGCTGCAGGCGCTGCGCAAGGCACTACCAGAGGCGCAGATCGACTACGCCAGCGGCGATGATCTAGCCGCCGCGGCCAAGCTCGCGCGCAGTGCCGAAGCGGTGATCGTATTCGCCACGCAGTGGGCGGCCGAATCGGTGGACCTGCCCGACATCCGCCTGCCCGGCCAGCAGGACGCGCTGATCGCCGCGATGGCCAAGGCCAATCCACGCACAGTCGTGGTCCTGGAGACCAATGGCCCGGTGGCGATGCCGTGGCTACGACAGGTGCCGGCGGTACTGGAAGCCTGGTACCCCGGCATCCGCGGCGGCGAAGGGCTGGCGCGCCTGCTGCTGGGCGACGTCAATCCGTCCGGACGCCTGCCGGTCACCTGGCTGCGCGACGTGGCGCAACTCCCGCGTCCCTCGATTCCAGGACTGGGCCCCAACCCGGCACAACCGGCCGGCCGCAACGTCGATTACACCATCGAAGGGGCCAATGTCGGCTACCGCTGGTTCGCCGCGCGCGGGCTGAAACCACTGTATCCGTTTGGCTATGGTCTGTCCTACACGCAGTTCGCCTACGCCAACTTCAGCGTGCGGATGGACGGGGCCAATGTCGTCGCCAGCGTCGAGGTGCGCAATACCGGCACGCGCGAAGGCGCCGATGTCGCCCAACTGTATCTACGCCTGCCGCAAGGACACGCCACGCCGATCCGCTTGGTCGGCTGGAAAAAGGTAATGCTCAAGCCCGGCGAAAGCCGTCGCATCCACATCGTCGCCGAGCCCAAGACCCTGGCCGACTACGACCCGGCGCAACGCCACTGGCACATCGCCGCCGGCACTTACGCATTCATGCTTGGACGTTCGGCGACACAGGCCGAAGCCAGCGCGCCACTGCAGTTGCAAGAAAGGGGGCTGGCCCCCTGACAGATCCAGAAACTCCGGCAGCGCATGCATCAGGCCCGGGTGCGATGATGGCTTGTGGCTCGCGTCGCCAGGCGCGGCATCATCTCGCGCCCTACACGCAATGCTGAAGACAGGCGTCCTAGCATGGAGCCAATGAGCACCCTCATTTCTCCATGGCATCGCACCGGCTGGTTGCTACTGGCCGCGGCGGTGCATGCGCAGGCGCTACCATCCGTAGTGACTCCAGTGCATGGCGCACCGGGGGCCGCGCTCACGATTGTCACACTCAACCTTGCGCAGGAACGCGACGCTTGGCCTACGCACGGCGAACGCCTCGTCGAAGCGCTGCAACGTCTGCATCCCGATGCCATTGCCGTACAGGAAGTGCTGCAAACCCCCGACATGCCAAATCAGGCGCAGTGGCTGGCGGCGCGACTCGGCTACCACTGCCACTTCATCAGCCCCGACCCGCCAAGCCGGCCACAGCGCCGCGGCAATGCGCTACTGACCCACCTGCCGGTATTGGAAGAAGCCGAAACCCTACTGCATCCGTCCGAGGACTACAGCGTGGCCGGACTGGTACGGGTGGAACTGCACGGACAAGCGCTGAACCTGTATTTCACCCGTTTGCATGCGGCGCGGGACGGCAGCGCCAACCGCCGCGAACAGGTCGACGACCTGATGACCTGGATCCACGCAACCGCCGAGGGCGTCCCCTCGCTACTGGCCGGCGGGTTCTTCGCCGCCGCACGCGCACCGGAATTGGCGCCATTGGCCACGCATTTCGACGACGGCGCCATCCGCGTGCGCAACGAAACCCCGCGCAACAACCTGGACCTGCGCCTGCTCAAAAGCGCGCAAACCACCAACAATGTGTTCTTCGAACGCGGCCATTTCCGGCCATTGCGTAGCGCACGCCTATTTGAGGATCAACCCGCCACTGCGCACGTGACCGCCGCACACGGCCTGCTGATGGCACTGCAACCGCTGGATCAGGCGCCAGAGCCGATATCGGCGCTGCCGTAAGCCGAGGCCTGCGCTTGTGCCAGCGCAGGCATGGGCATCGGATCGCTACAGAAAGCGAGACTAGGCGAACCCGACCTCGCTTCCGCGCAGCGCTGGCGCGCGATCAACCGATCGCGGCGTTGTAACGGCGCTCCACTTCTTTCCAGTCGATGACATTGAAAAACGCGCCGATGTAGTCCGGACGACGGTTCTGGTACTTCAGGTAATACGCGTGTTCCCACACGTCCAGACCCAGGATCGGCGTATTGCCTTCGAACAGCGGGCTGTCCTGGTTGGCGGTACTCTCGACCACCAGCGTCTTGTTCGGGGTGACACTCATCCACGCCCAGCCGCTGCCGAAACGGGCCAGTGCGGCCTTGGTGAAGGCTTCCTTGAACTTGTCGAAGCCCCCGAGCTCACGCTCGATGGCCTTGGCGACGTTGCCGCTCGGGGTACCACCCGCATTGGGCGCCATCACCGTCCAGAACTGCAAGTGATTGGCGTGACCGCCGCCGTTGTTGCGCACCGACCCCTGCAAGTTCTCAGGCAGCGACTTCAACTTGGACAACAGAACCTCCACCGGCAGATCGGCGTACTCGGTGCCTTCCAGCGCGGCGTTGACATTGGTGATGTAGGTGTTGTGATGCTTGGAGTGATGAATTTCCATCGTCTGCGCATCAATGTGCGGCTCCAGATCGGCGTAAGCGTAGGGCAGTTTGGGAAGGGTGTAGGCCATGCGGTTCTCCTGGACGTTCGCTGTCGAAAAGACAAGCGTTGCGTGAGTAATGGTAAGGACGGCTGACGACCTTACCAAGACTGCGAGGAGAGCAACACCCTTTCATGCCGGCGACACGCCATACTGCCGGTCGGCCGCGAGGATCGACGGCCACCATGCCCAGCCACCGGCAAGTCGGGCGTGTGGATTGAAACCTGTCCGCTTGTTTGCTGGATTGCGGCTTTGGCCTTCGTCGCACCCTCACGGACATGAATCGCGCCCAGCACCAATGCAAATGGCAACGTTTAGAAGCGGAACAGGCAGCCTCGCCCATACTATGTCAATGGCAACGGTTGCGCGGCACCCGCGCCGTTCCTGCAGGAGTCCCCATGCGTAAACCCGTACTGTTGATCGCCGCAGTCGTGTTGCTGATCGTCGGGCTGTGGGGCATCCGCGCACTGCAGCAACCGCCGCATCCGCAATTCGCGCCTGCGCTCGGCGCTGCGGCGCAAGCGCCATATGCCGTCCCGCGCAGCATATCCCGCGCGACGCCTCCAGCCACGCAGGCTTGGCCGGTTTTCCTGCCGCCGGAAGCCCGCGCGGCCATCGCGCTGATCCAGCATGGCGGACCATTTCCGCACCGCCAGGATGGCAGCGTGCTCGCCAACCGCGACAATCGGCTGCCAGCACGCCCACCCGGTTATTACCGCGAGTACACGATTGACACTCCAGGCCCATCGGCTCGCGGCACAGAGCGGATCGTCACCGGCGGCGATCCGCCAGAAGCTTGGTATTACAGCGACGACCACGACGCCAGCTTTCGCAACGTTCAGGTACCCAGGACCGGGCAAACGCAATGACTGGCTTGCCTTTCGCATTGAACCTCGCCGAGCCGTCCACCTCGGGCGTCTACCGCGTCGGCAACCGCGACCTGGACAGCGTCGCCGCGCTCGCCCGCGACGCTGGCCTACGACTGTGCAGGATCGACCTGCACGGCTGCACCGGCAAGGCGATGCTGCTGATGCGAATAGCCGCGCAACTGGACTTTCCGAATAGCTTCGGTCGCAACTGGGATGCGCTGAGCAAAGGCCTGTGCGACCTATCCTGGCTACCCGCGATGACCGGCTACGCGCTGCTACTGGAAGACGCCGGCGCACTCCAGTCGCTGGCTCGCGAAGAATTCGACTTGTTGCTAAAGACACTCGACGACGCGGCCAAAGAATGGGCACGGCAGGGAATCAGTTTCGTCGCGTTCTTGGGGGATACGCAGGTTGCAGAGGACGAGAGCGGCGACCCGCTAGGGTAAGAACCAGCGTCATGGTTTCTTTCCAGCAGCGGGAACGCTGCATCCGATGCGACGACGGTCATCGTCGCAGGGCAACACCACACTGTTGCCATTGCCCTTCCCGGTTCCAGCCAACGGCACCACCGGCCGGGCTCTACCCATCCAAGGCACTCCACCGCGCATAAGCCGCATCGAGTTCCGCCTGCGCCTGGGCCAACAGTTGGGTATGGGCGGCCACCGCGGCGGCATCGCCCTGGTAGAACGCCGGATCGGTCATCGCCTCGGTCAGGGTTGCGACCTGCTGTTCCAACGCTTCGATCCGCGCCGGCAGTTGTTCCAGTTCGCGCGCATCCTTGTAACTGAGCTTGCGCTTGGTGGGTGCCGCCGCTGTAGCGACCGGTACAGAGGTCGTCGCCGCCGCAGTGGCCGATGCCTTGGCAACCGCCATTGCGCTGGCCGGCGGCGCGGCACGCTGGCGCACCCAATCGCTGTAGCCGCCGACGTACTCGCCGATGCGGCCATCACCCTCCATGACCATGGTGGAAGTCACCACGTTGTCGATGAAATCGCGGTCGTGGCTGACCAACAACAAGGTCCCGGTGTATTCGCCGAGCAATTCTTCAAGTAACTCAAGCGTCTCCACGTCCAGATCGTTGGTGGGTTCGTCCATCACCAGCAGGTTCGAGGGTTGCGCGAACAGCCGTGCCAGCAGCAAACGGTTACGCTCGCCACCGGAGAGGCGGGTGATCGGCGCGCGTGCGCGTTCGGGGGTGAACAGGAAATCCTGCAAATAACCGTGCACGTGCTTGCGCTTGCCATTGATCTCGATGAAGTCACGCCCCTCGGCCACGTTCTCGATCGCAGTCCAGTCCTCGCGCAAGGTCGCGCGGTACTGATCGAAATAGGCCACCTGCAAATTGGTCCCGGCACACACCTCGCCACTGTCCGGCGCCAGCTCGCCCAGTAGCAGCTTCAGCAGCGTGGTCTTGCCGCTGCCGTTGGGGCCGATCAGGCCGATCCGGTCACCACGCAGGATCGTCGTGGAAAAATCGCGCGCCATGCTGCGCGTGCCAAAGGCGAAGTGCAGTGCCTTGGCCTCGATCACCTTCTTGCCGGAGGAGTCACCCTGCGCGGCCTCCATGCGCACATTGCCGCCCAGTTCGCGGCGCTGAGTGCGCTCGCGGCGCATCGCCTCCAGCCTTCGCACGCGGCCCTCGTCACGGGTCCGGCGGGCCTTGATGCCCTGGCGGATCCACACTTCTTCCTGCGCCAGCAGTTTGTCGAACCGCGCGTTCTCCTGCGCCTGCGCGTTGAGCCGCTCCTCGCGACGGCGCATGTAGTTGGCCCAATCGCCGGGCCAACTGCTGACCTGACCGCGGTCGATCTCGACAATCCGCGTGGCCAGCGCACGCAGGAAGCGCCGGTCGTGGGTGACGAACACCACGCTGCCATTCCAGCTTTTCAGGAAACCTTCCAGCCAGTCGATCGCCTCGATGTCCAGATGGTTGGTCGGCTCGTCGAGCAGCAACAGATCCGGCGCCGACACCAGCGCACGCGCCAGCAGCACGCGCCGTTTCATGCCTCCGGACAGGCGCGCGAACGCGGCGTCGCCGTCCAGTTCCAGCCGGGTCAGGGTTTCCTCGACGCGCCGATCCAGCGCCCAGCCATCGGCGCCGTCAATCTTGGATTGCACCTCGCTCAGCGCTTCACCGTCGAAGTCCTGCGCATGACTCAGGCGATGAAACTCGGCGAGCCAGTGACCCAATTCGCCCAAACCATCGGCGACCACGTCGAACACACTGCCGGCTGCGCCATGCGGCACCTCCTGCTCCAGCCGCGCGATGCGCACGCCTTGCTGCACGCGGATCTCGCCGTCGTCAGGCTTCAACTCCCCGGCGATCAGCTTCATCAACGTGGATTTGCCGGCGCCGTTGCGGCCGATCAGGGCGATGCGCTCGCCCGGCTCGATCGTCAGTGCGGTCTTTTCCAGCAACAGTGGGCCGCCGACGCTGTAGTCGAGGTTGTGCAGAGTGATGAGAGGCATTGCGCCATTGTACTTCGAGGCGTCCTTCACCGAATACGGAGCAGGCCGCACGCATCGACGACCAAAGATCCGGCACTGTATCTCCGAACCCCGGCGACAGCACAGCGGATGACGCTGCGGCAAACCGAGATCGCAGTGCCACACCTGCTGCAAACCGCACATGCCGCCAGTAAGCACGCCATCGCATCCGGGTTCCAGGCACCGATCCGCCAGGACCGCGATGCGCGCGCGATGTCGCGTCCCAGTCTATTTGTGTGCATTGCGCTTAAAATGGCGTATGACCGATTTCGACATCTTGTCCCTCTCCCCTGCGTTGGCACCCGGCATCGACGCACTGGGCTACACCACGATGACGCCCGTGCAGGCGCAGAGCCTGCCACCGATCCTCGCCGGCCACGACGTCATCGTGCAGGCGCCCACCGGGAGCGGCAAGACCGCCGCCTTCGGCCTGGGTCTGTTGCACAAACTGGATCCAGCCCTGGTCCGCGCACAGGCGCTGGTGCTGTGCCCGACCCGCGAACTGGCCGACCAGGTCGGCAAGCAGGTGCGCAAGCTGGCCACCGGCATTGCCAACATGAAACTGGTGGTGCTGACCGGCGGCATGCCGTTGGCGCCGCAACTGGCCTCGTTGGAGGCACACGATCCGCAAGTGGTGGTGGGCACGCCCGGCCGCATCCAGGAACTGGCACGCAAACGTGTCTTGCACCTGGGTGGAGTGCGCACGCTGGTGCTGGACGAGGCCGACCGCATGCTCGACATGGGCTTCGAGGAGCCGATCCGCGAGATCGCTGGCCGCTGCGACAAACACCGCCAGAGCCTGCTGTTCTCTGCCACGTTCCCCGAGACGATCCGCGCGCTGGCACGCGAACTGCTGAAGGATCCGACGGAGATCACCGTCGCTGGCGCCGAGAGCGCACCGGAGATCGACCAGCAGTTCTTCGAGGTCGACCCCAGCTACCGACAGAAGGCCGTGGCCGGCCTGCTGCTGCGCTTCGCGCCAGAGTCCAGCGTGGTGTTCTGCAATACCCGCAAGGAAGTCGACGAGGTGGCCAGTTCGCTGCAGCAGTTCGGCTTCTCGGCGTTGGCGCTGCATGGCGACATGGAACAGCGTGATCGCGACGAGGTGTTGGTGCGCTTCGTCAACCGCAGTTGCAATGTGCTGGTCGCCAGCGACGTCGCCGCGCGCGGGCTGGACGTGGAGGATCTGGCCGCCGTGCTCAACTACGAACTGCCGACCGACACCGAGACCTATCGCCATCGCATCGGCCGCACCGCTCGCGCCGGCAAGCATGGCTTGGCCCTGAGTCTGGTGGCGCCGCGCGAACTACAGCGCGCGCAGGCCCTGGAAACCGAACAGAGCCTGCCGCTGCGCTGGTCGCGCGCACCACTGGCCACCGCGCGCCCGGCACAGTTGCCACAAGCAGCGATGGTCACGCTGCGCATCGATGGCGGCAAGACCGACAAACTGCGTCCAGGCGACATCCTCGGCGCATTGACCGGCGAGGCCGGCCTGTCCGGCGCGGCCATCGGCAAAATCGCGATCTACCCTACCCGCTCCTACGTCGCCATCGCCCGCGCCCAGGCCAGCAAGGCGCTGGCGAAACTGCAAGCGGGCAAGATCAAAGGCCGCCGCTTCCGGGTGAGTCCGCTCTGACGTACGCCGGGCCGTCATCGGGAATCGGGGACGGCATCGGTCATGGTGATACGTCCCAGCTCGCCGCCGGGATGGTTCAGGAGCAGATGGCCATCCTACCCGCTACTGCGCACCACCGTTGCCGCGTCAACACCATCGCGCAACAACGCGCGCCGCACTAGTACGAAGAACAACGGCACCAGCAGAATCGCCAGCGCGGTACCGAAGAGCATCCCACCGATCACGCTGACGCCGATCTCGCGGCGACTCGCGGCACCGGCGCCGGTGGATAGCGCCAGCGGCAGCACACCGGCGACGAAGGCCAGCGAGGTCATCACGATCGGTCGCAACCGCAGCCGCGCGCCTTCCAGCGCCGCTTCCAACAACGGCCGTCCGGCACGCTGCCCAGACTCGGCGAACTCGACGATCAGGATCGCGTTCTTCGCCGACAGGCCGATCGTGGTCAGCAGACCAACCTGAAAATAGATGTCGTTGACGAAGCCGGCCAGCGTCGTCGCCGTCACGGTGCCAAGTACGCCCAGCGGAATCACCAGCAGCACCGCCACCGGAACCGACCAACTTTCGTACAACGCGGCCAAGCACAGGAAAATAAACAGGATTGAAGCGATGTAAAGCCGCAGCGTCTGGTTATTCGACAATTGCTCCTGATAAGACAGCCCACTCCACTGCAGGTCGAAGCCGGCCTGCTGAGCGACCAGCCCCTGCATCCGCTGCATCGCCTCGCCAGAACTGCTACCGGCCGCGGCGGCGCCCTGGATCTGCACCGCCGGCAAGCCGTTAAAGCGCTGTTGTAATTGCGCCCCACGGGTCCATTTGGTGCTGGCGAAACTGGCAAACGGCGCCATCTGCCCACCGCTACCGCGCACGTACCATTGCTCGATATCCTCCGGCAGCGACCGGTACGGCGCATCCCCCTGCATATAGACGCGCTTGACCCGGCCGCGGTCGATGAAATCGTTGACATAGCTACCGCCCCAGGCGGTGGCCAAGGTCGCATTGATATCGCTCGGCGCCAGACCTAGCGCACTGGCCTGGGCATGATCGATTTCCACCTGCAACTGCGGCTTGTCGCCCAAGCCGTTGAGCCGCACCGCGCTCAGGTGCGGATCGTCGCCGGCCTGCTTGAGCACCCGCTGCTGCGCCTTCAGCAACGCCGGCCGGCCAGCACCGTCGGTATCGCGGATCCACAGTTCGAATCCGCTGGACTGCCCCAAGCCACGCACCGCCGGCGGCGACAGCACGCTGATCTTGGCGTCGCCCGAGTCGCGGAAATACGCATTGGCGCGGTCGATGATGGCCTGCGCGGTGTTGTCGCGGTTGCGCTCGCCCCAGGGCTTGAGTGCCAGGAACGCCTGCCCGGCGTTCTGGCCGATGCCAGCGTTGTTGCGCCCGATAACCATGAAAATCGCGGTGAGATTATCCTTCTCGTGAGTCATGAAATAGTCGCCGATGCGTTTGCCCAGTGCCTGGGTCTTGGCCAATGGCGTCCCTTCCGGTGTGGTGAATTGGATCTGTACTTGACCCTGGTCTTCCACCGGCAAAAAGCCCGTCGGTGTCCGTGCGTACAGCACGGCCATCGCCAGCACCACCAACGCGTACAACGCCATCCAGCGCCGGGGGCGCCGCAATAGTGTGCCCAGACGACGCTGATACGCGTCCTGGCCACGCTCCACGCTACGGTTGAACCATTGGAAGAAGCGACTCAGCTTGCGTTCCTGCTCCACCGGCTTGAGCAAGGTCGCGCACAGTGCCGGGGTCAGGGTCAACGCGACCAGTGCCGAGAGCGCCATCGCTGAAGCAATGGTGATCGAGAACTGCCGATAGATGATGCCGGTGGAACCACCGAAGAACGCCATCGGCAGGAATACCGCACCCAGCACCACCGTGATGCCGACCAGCGCACCCGTGATCTCGCCCATCGAACACTCGGTCGCCTCGCGCGGCGACAGATGCTGCTCGTGCATGATCCGCTCGACGTTCTCCACCACCACGATGGCGTCGTCCACCAACAGACCGATCGCCAGCACCATAGCGAACAGGGTCAGTGTGTTGATGGTAAAGCCGGCTGCGGCCAGAATGCCGAAGGTGCCCAGCAGCACCACCGGCACGGTGATCGCGGGAATCAGCGTGGCGCGGCCGTTCTGCAGAAACAAAAACATCACCACGACCACCAGTAAGATGGCTTCGACGAGCGTGTGCACCACCCCCTCGATCGAGACCCGCACGAACGGCGTGCTATCGCGTGGATATGCCACTTTTACACCGGGTGGAAACGTCGACTTAAGCCGTTCGATGGTCGCGCGCACCGCATCGGAAGTGGCCAGTGCATTGGCACCGGAGGACAACGTAAGCGAAAAGCCGGATGCCGGATGACCGTTGAGCGTGGTGGTGTTTTGATAATTCTCCGCGCCGATTTCCACCCGCGCCACATCACCCAGACGCACGCTGGAACCGTCTTCGCGCGTGGCCAGGATGATGTTGCGGAATTGCTCCGGCGTCTGCAGCCGCGACTGCGCGGTCACCGTGGCGTTGAGCGCCTGATCGGCCACGGTCGGCAAGGCTCCGAGTTCGCCGGCGGTGACCTGGGTGTTCTGCGCCAGGATCGCACTGCGCACGTCGCTGGGCATCAGCTTGTAGGCATCGAGCTTGTGCGGGTCCAGCCACACCCGCATCGCGTACTGCGCGCCGAACACGTTGATTTCGCCAACGCCGTCGATGCGGCTGATCGGATCTTGCAAGGTACTGACCAGGAAGTCGGAAATATCGACGTTGTCCAGCTTGTCGGTCGTGTCGTACAACGCCACCACCATCAAACTGTCGCCCTGCGATTTGGCCACGGTCACGCCTTGCTGCTGCACTTCCTGCGGCAAGCGGTTGAGCGCCTGGTTGACCGCATTTTGCACCTGTACCTGGGCGATGTCGGGATTGGCTCCCTGGTCGAAGGTGATGCTGATACGCGCCTGCCCGGACGAGGAACTGGTCGAGGAAAAGTACAGCAGGTGATCGATGCCCTTGATCTGCTGCTCGATCACCTGAGTGACACTGTCCTCCACCGTCTGTGCCGAGGCACCGTTGTAAGTGGCGCTCACATTGACCGTGGGCGGGGCGATGTCCGGATACTGTTCCACCGGCAGAGTAAACACGGCGATGGCGCCTGCGGCCATGATGCAAATCGCCAGCACCCAGGCAAAGATCGGGCGGTGGATAAAGAAACGCGGCAGCATGCCGGCTCAGCCTTGGCCGAGGGCGGCAGTGGCAACGCGGGGCTTCACCACCACCCTGGCCCCATCGCTGAGGCCCTGCTGGCCCGCCACCACCACTCGCTCGCCCGGCTTGAGTCCCTCGCCGACCAGCCACTGGTCACCCACCGCGCGCAAGGTGGTGAACTGGCGCTGGCGCACCACATCGTCGGCACCGACCACCCAGACCACGGCATTGCCACGCGGGGTGCGGTCCACCGCCGCCTGCGGCACCAGCAACGCCTTCTGACGGACGCCCTGCCCGACCAGCGCGCGCACATACATGCCAGGCAGCAATTGCACGTCGGGATTGGGGAAACGCGCGCGCAGAGTCACCGTACTGGTGGTTTCATCCACGTCGATATCGGCGAACTGCAGCATGCCTGGCAACGGGTATGTGCTGCCGTCGGAGAGCGTCAACCGCACCGGTGCGCTGGCCTGCTGCACGCCACCAGCGGCAATCGCCCGACGCAGCGCCAGGAACTGGCTGCTCGACTGGGTGATGTCCACGTTGATCGGATCCAATCGTTGAATCTTGGCAATTGCATCGACCTGGTTGGCGGTGACCAGGGCACCCGGCGTCACCCGGGCGCGGCCGATGCGGCCACCAATCGGCGCGAGCACAGTGGCGAAACGCAGTTGCGTGCGCGCCGTGTCCAACACCGCGCGTTGCGCGTCGCGACCGGCCAACGCCTGCTTGTAGGCGGCCTGCGCGTCGTCCACGTCCTGTTGCGCGGCCAACTGCGACTTGCCCAATGCACGGTAGCGCTCGGCGCGCAAGGTGGCAGCGGCCAGGGTCGCTTCGGTCGTGGCAAGAGTGGCCTGCGCCTGATTGACGGCGGCCTGATACAGAGTCGGTTCGATCTGGAACAGCGGCTGCCCGGCGTGCACTGTCGCCCCCTCCTCGAACAGCCGCCGGCGCAGGATGCCGCTGACCTGCGGCCTGACCTCCGACTCCTCCGAGGCGACGGTACGCCCCGCCAGTTCGACGCTCAACGCGACGCGCTGCGGCCGCAGCGTCACCACCTCGACCGTCTTCGGCGATGATGGCGGCGATACTCCACCCACCCCATTGCAACCAGCGGACACCAAAATAGCACCGGACAGGATCAAAAGCAGCGTACAGCGACGCCACCGGGCAAATGGCGCGGGCATGCGCTTGATCCTGGGTAAAGAGAGGGCAATTATTTACTTTACTGAAAGACAAAAAAACATTCATGAAGGGACGCACAACCACTCACACACCGCGTTTACAGACGGCCTAGCGGCTTCGCTGCGGTGCTGCAAGCGCTGCCCAAGGGGTCGACAAAAGTGCATACGGCGCGCGTCTTCCAGGACGGCGACCACGTCTTCGCACACACGGAATACGACTTCTTTGGCCCGAAGATCGGTTTCGACATCTTCCGCTTTGGAAACGGCAAAATCCTCGAGCACTGGGACAATCTGCAAGCGAAGCCGACCACTCGCACTCCAAGTGGACGCTCGGTGATCGACGAACCGACAACGGCAGAGGACCTCGACAAAACCCAGGCAAACAAGACGCTGGTGGCTGCATTCGTCGACGACATTCTGATCCACGATCGGCTGGAGCGGCTAGCCGGCTACTTCGGCGGCGACCACTATCTCCAGCATAACCCGCAGGTCGGCAGCGGCGCGAGCGACCATGGCGCATGGCGATTCGGCCCATCGTTACCGCACCGCACACAAGCGATTCTTGGCGAAGGCAATGATGCGACACGCCCCGATGCACGCCTATGCGCTCAGGAACTGCACGACAGCATCGAACAGCCGGCGCGGGTCCGCGCCCAATCCGGACGCCGCGCCGCGAAGGCCTCGCGTCCAGGCTGATCGTCGTATGGACGACGCATCACCTCCAGCAATTCGGCGATACCCGCAGTATCGCCCTGCTCCGCGCGATCAATCGCCTGCTGCGCCAGGTAATTGCGCAGCACGTAGCGCGGGTTGGCTGCACGCATCTTTGCCGCGCGCACCGATGCCGACAGCGGGTCCCGCCCTAGGCGCTGCGCGTAGCGCTGCAGCCACGACTCGAACATCGCCGCCTGCGCGGCCAACTGCGCCGGGTCGTAGAACGCGCCGGCCAGCGCCGCCAATGCCTGCGCAGGTGTCCCCGCCTGCAGCGGCTGCGCGCTCAGACCGCGAAACCAGAGGGTCATATCTACCTCGGCCTGCTGCAGCAATGCCAGCAAGTCACGCATCAGCGTCAAGTCCTCGTCCTCGCACTTGGCCAGACCGAGCTTGGCCGCGGTGGTATCGCGCTCGGCTTGCGCGTATTCGGCGCTGAACCGCATCAGACCATCCTGCAACGGCGCAACCTCGTCGAACAACGGCACCAGCGCCTGCGCCAACCGCCCCAGGTTCCAGTACGCCACCTGCGGCTGGGTACCGAAACGATAACGACGCCCCTGCGCATCGGTGGTATTGGGGGTCCAGTCCGGGTCGTAATTGTCGATCCAACCGTAGGGACCATAATCCAAGGTCAGCCCCAGGATCGACATGTTGTCGGTATTCATCACCCCATGCACGAATCCCACCCGCATCCAATGCGCGACCATATGCGCCGTGCGCACGCAGATGTCGGCGAACCAATCGGCATAGCGGTCGTTTCCGCTTGCCTGCAGGTGCGGAAAATCGCGCGCGATCACGAAGTCGGCCAAGCGCCTTAGCAAGCGCGTGTCGCCGCGCGCGGCAGGCAACTCGAAACTGCCGAAGCGCACGAACGAGGGCGCCACCCGGCATACCACCGCCCCCGGCTCGGGGCGCGGATGGCCGTCGTAGAACATGTCGCGCACCACCGTCTCGCCGGTACCGACCAGGCTCAACGCGCGCGTGGTGGGCACACCAAGGTGATGCATCGCCTCACTGCACAGGAATTCGCGGATCGACGAACGTAGCACCGCCCGTCCGTCGCCGCCGCGCGAATACGGGGTGGGCCCAGCGCCCTTGAGTTGCAGTTCCCAACGTCGTCCATCTTCGCCCAGCGCCTCGCCCAGGGCGATCGCACGGCCATCGCCCAGCTGCCCGGCCCAATGCCCGAACTGGTGCCCGCCGTAGTTCGCCGCATACGGTCGCATGCCCGCATCGCAAGCATTGCCGCCAAACACTGCGGCGAAGTGCGGCGCCAGCACCTCCTGTTCCGACAATCCGAGCATGGCCGCAACCTCGCGCGAGTATGCCAACAGTTGCGGCGCCGGCACCGACGTCGGCGCGACCTGCGACCACAGCGCGCCCAGCACCTCACGGCGGCGCAGGCTGGTTTCCGGGTCACCCGGCAATTCGGCGGTGAATCGATTGTCAAAGCACAAGGGTGGCATGCCACCAGCTTAGAGGCAGCGGGCGCCAGCGCCAAACTGGAATCGTGCGGCGCTGGTTCGTCGCGTACGCGACACGACCACGCTATGCGACGGCGCAGGCCACGAACCACCGCGCGGATGCGCAACGTCGCGCGCGCACCGGCAGGACCACCAACCCCGTTCCACCGCGAAAACCGCGGCGCAAATTGCATACCAAGATGGTCCACCTGCACCACGGCGGCCCGCCCATGGCGCTGTACACTCTTCGCTGACATCCCACTAACGCATCCTTACAGCCTTTTTCAGGCATCCATTCCATGTCAGATCATCCGTTGCGGCTACGCTGGCCACGCCACCTACTGATCGCAGCATCCACTCTACTGGTCTCGGCCTGCAGCAGCGTCTTCTTCGCCGGCCTCAATGCAGGTTCCTCGCGTCATGGATTGACCGAGCAGCGCGGAATCGTGTACGACCCCGCCAACGGCCTGGCGCTGGACGTCTACCGGCCGGTGGTCACACAGGACGCGCCAGTCGTGGTGTTCTTCCACGGCGGCACCTGGAAGCACGGAACCCGTCAGCAATACCGCTGGGCCGGGGAAGCGCTGGCACGGCACGGCGTGGTCGCAATCGTGCCCGATTATCGCAAGTATCCGCAGGTAAGCCTCGACGGCTTCATGCACGACGCCGCCGCCGCGGTGGCATGGAGCCAGCGCCATGCCACCGAATACGGCGGCGATCCACGACAACTGGTCCTGATGGGCCACTCCGCCGGTGCGCACATGGCCGCACTGCTCGCCACCGACGGCCACTGGCTACGGTCGCATGGCATGTCCCCACGGCAACTGTGCGGCTTGGTCGGGCTCGCTGGCCCCTACGATTTCCTACCACTGACCGATCCCGACCTGATCGCTATATTCGGTCACGATCCCACGCAGCAGCAGCGCTCACAGCCGGTGGCGTTCGTCGATGGCGACGAGCCACCGGCGCTATTGCTGCACGGCGACGCCGACAAGACCGTGCAAGCGCGCAACAGCAAGTCGCTACAGGCGGCGTTGCAGGGCGTTGGCGTGCCGGCCGAACTCAAGACCTATCCCGGCGTCAGCCACATGGGCCTGTTGCTGGCGCTACGCAAGGACGATCCGGCGCTACCGGTCATGACCGACAGCATTGCCTTCGTGCGCCGCTGTGCGGCCCGCCCTGCGCAGCCCTGAACCGGCATGACTAGGCGCAGGTGCGCACCGCCAACCCAGGCTCAGCCATCCGCCCCCGCACCGAGCAAAGCGAACGCGCCGCCCTGCTGCAGCGCGCGCAGATAAGCAGGGCGCTGCTCGATCCGCTGCACGAACCCGGCCAGGTTCGGATGTGCGTGCAGGCCGATGCGCGCCGCCGCCGCTTGAATCGGGAAACTCATCTGCACATCGGCGGCGGTGAAGCGATCGCCGACGAACCAACCGGTCGCTGCCAGTTCTCGCTCCATCCAGTCCAGGTGCAGAGTCAACTGCGGCCCGACGAACCCCTCCACGGCCTTGTCGACAATGGCCTTGGCGATCGGGCGCGCGAAGAATGGCATCTTCGCCGAACGGATCCGCCCGAACACCAGGCTCATCAGCAGCGGCGGCATCGCCGAGCCCTCGGCGTAGTGCATCCAGTAACGGTAGCGCAGCTGCTCGGGCGAATCCAACGGCTGCAGCGGCGGCGACAGCCTGCGTTCGCTGTCGTAGCGGTCCACCAGATAGTCCAGGATCGCGCCCGATTCGGCGAGGACGTAACCCTCGTCCACCAACACCGGCGACTTGCCCAGCGGATGGATCGCGCGCAGTTCGGGCGGCGCCAGCATGGTCCGAGGGTCACGCTGGTACTTGACCACCTGGTACGGCAGCACCAGCTCCTCCAACAACCACAACACACGCTGCGACCGGGACTGATTGAGGTGATGCACGGCGATCATGGCAACGGCTCCGACAACACGAAGACCGCCATGGTAGCCCCGCGTGGCAGGGTTGCCGGCGCAACATACGCGAACACCGCGCCACCGACGTTGCGACCGCGGGCCTGCGCGGCTCTTGCGGCAAGGGCGCAAAAACGAAAACGCCGGAAGCTTGCGCTCCCGGCGTTAGGCGACCTTGCGGTGGCAGACGTCCTTAGACGACCTGCACCTGGTCAGCCTGCATGCCCTTCTGGCCCTGGACAGCGACAAAGCTCACCTTCTGGCCTTCCTGCAACGACTTGAAGCCGGTGCCCTGGATCGCGCGGAAATGCACGAACAGGTCGCTGAGATCGGTGCCGGCTTCCGGGGTGATGAAACCGAAACCCTTGGCATCGTTGAACCACTTTACAGTGCCCTGAAGGCGACGACCCTGGGTAGAACCTGCGTTTTGTGCGCTCATTACAAACTCCTGAAACTATTGATAAATTAAGAAATCGCAGCCACCGGAGATCGGGGCCGAGACTGAGTTGCAGGCGTTTGTAAAGCGGAACGATGAAGCGGATCTGAGGATCTACTGCACCAAGCCACGATTCACGGTGACTCTAGCAAACACAGTGAGGTCACTGTACGCGGATAGCAGTCAAAAAGCGACAATTTTATGTAGACAAAGTGCTCGAAATCACAGTAATAACTGTACGGAACTCTAAAGTCAGGCATGAAACAGCCGATCTTCTTGCTGATATCCGTGCATGCTCTGGCTCATCAGCAGGCGAGCAAAAGCGGCAATGAGGCGCCCGGCGCGTTGAAACGCAACCAAACGTCGGATCGGCGACAGTCACGCAGTATCATAGCCGCCCTTCGCCACCGGTCGACGCATGGCCCTCACCGCCACACTCCGCAAAGCGGAACTGCAAATCTCCGACATGGACCGCGCTTACTACGCAGCGCACTCCTTGACCCTGGCCCAGCACCCATCCGAGACCGACCAGCGTCTGATGGCACGGCTGCTCGCCTTCGCACTCTACGCCGAAGACCGCCTGCTGTTCGGCAAAGGCCTAAGCAGCGACGACGAGCCGGATCTGTGGCGGATGGACTATACCGGCGCGATCGAGCAATGGATCGAAGTCGGCCAACCCGACGAATCACGGCTGCGTAAGGCCTGTGGCCGCGCCCGGGCGGTGATCGTGGTCAATTACGGCGGTCGCGCAGCGGATATCTGGTGGGACAAGAACGCCAGTGCGCTGCTCAAGCTCAAGCCGGTGCAGGTGATCGACCTGCCCGCCGATGCGATTGCCGCCGCCGCCGCGCTGATCGAGCGCAGCATGCGCTTCGATGTGGTCATCCAGGACAGCGAGGTGCAGTTGCTGGGCGACAACGGCAGCGTCACGTTCACCCCGACGGTACGCAAAGCCGCGGCATGAACGCGACATCTGCGCCGATCCGCACCGATGTCGCGGTGATCGGCGCCGGCGCCGCCGGGCTGATGTGTGCGCTCACCGCTGGCCAGCGCGGCCGCCGGGTACGGGTGATCGAGCACGCCAACAAGGTCGGCAAGAAAATCTTGATGTCCGGTGGTGGACGCTGCAACTTCACCAACACCGGCACCGGCCCTGACAACTTCCTCTCCGCCAACCCACATTTCTGCAAGTCGGCGCTGGCGCGGTATCGTCCAGCCGATTTCGTTCAGATGGTCGAACGCCACGGCATCACTTACCACGAGAAGGAACTTGGCCAGCTGTTCTGCGATATCTCCTCCAAGCAAATCGTGCGCATGTTGGTGGAGGAATGCGACGCGGCCGGGGTGAACCTGCGCACCCAGTGCAGCGTGCACCGCGTGGAACGCGGCGGCGACGGGTTCCACCTCGATACCGACGACGGCCCGGTGCATACCGCCGCACTGGTGGTGGCCAGCGGCGGCCTCTCCATTCCAAGCCTGGGCGCCAGCGGCTTCGGTTATGCACTGGCCCGCCAGTTCGGTCACGCCGTGCTGCCAACCCGCGCCGGGCTTGTGCCACTGACCCTTAGCGGCAAACATCAAGAACGCCTGCACGACCTCTCCGGACTGGCGCTGCCAGTGGAGGCCAGTTGCAACGGCGCCAGCTTCCGCAACTTCATGCTGATCACCCACCGCGGCATCAGCGGCCCGGCGATCCTGCAAATCTCATCATATTGGCAGCCGGGCGACGATCTGCGCCTGGACCTGCTTCCCGGCCAGGATGCGGCCGCCTGGCTGCGCGCGCAAAAGCGCCTGCGTGGCGCCGCCGAGCTACGCACCGTGCTGGGCGACGCCCTACCGCGCCGCTTCGCGCAGCGCCTGTGCGAGGTGTGGCTGCCGGACAAACCAGTACGCCAACTGGACGAACCGCAGTTGCGTGCCACGGCCGCGCTGCTCGGCGCGTGGCCGCTGGTGGCCAGCGGCACCGAGGGCTATCGCACCGCCGAGGTCACCCTGGGCGGGGTGGATACCGACGAGGTGTCCTCGACGACGATGGAATCGCGCAGAATTCCCGGCCTGTACTTCGTCGGCGAGGTACTGGACGTGAGCGGCTGGCTAGGCGGCTACAACTTCCAATGGGCCTGGGCCTCCGGCCACGCCGCCGGTAGCGCGGCCTGAGTACATTCCTCTAGACGAGATGCCGACGCACACTGCCGACACGCAAGCCCGCGCGATGGCATACGCAACGCAAGCCATCGTGAATCGCCCCGTGTGTTCTAGAAATCTCAGTGCCATGGAAAATGGCAAGCCCGAAGGTGTCCATGAGCAACAAGCGTAATGCGGATGGTTTCAAGATAGAAGCGGTTCGCCAATTGACCAATCGCGGGCTCAAGGTGGCTAAGAGCGACCAACAAAACGACTGAGCAACCGCCTTGTGGGTGCGGACGGCGTGCAGGAACCGTAATGCACGCGTGGTTCATGAGGATTCCGAGTACCGAGCGCGACATCTTTAAAAAGGCCGCAGCCCACTTTACCAAGTGGTAAAGGCAACGCACGCCTTCATTCAGACGTATTGTCGGAAATTCAGGCAGAGCGCGATGTACAGGGTGCTGCGTGTGAATCGGTCCGGCTACTACGCTTGGCTGTGCCGGCCGGGCGAGATACAGATTTTCTGAGCTGGCGCATGGACGCCACGACGGCCCTCGTGTATTAAGATTCCACTCTTGGAGTTCAGAATGCATAACGGCAAAGACAACCCCCTGCGCCTGATGATCGTCGACGACAGCGGCGAAGATGCCGAAGCGATCGTCAGCAGCCTGCGTAATAGCGGCATCGCCGTGCGCCCTTCGCGGCCGCAACACGCCGACGAACTGGACGCCATGCTTGCTACACAGCAGATCGACCTGGTACTCAGCGCACACGCGCAGGCGATCCCGCTGACACAGGTGCTGCAACGCGTGGCAACCAGCGGCAAGGACATTCCGGTCATCATGCTGAGCGAACGCATCGACGAGGACGTCTGGAGCGGCGCACTCTCCAGCGGCGCGCGCGCGATCGCGCTGCGGCAACGTCCGGAACAACTGCTGATGCTGGTGCGAACCACCTGGGCCGACCTGCAGGCAAGACGCGGGTTGCGCCGAATCGAAGCGCAAATGCGCGAAACCGAACGCCGCTGCGACGCACTGATCGCGTCCTCGCGCGATCCGATTGCCTACATCCACGAAGGCATGCACATTCGTGCCAATGATGCGTACTTGGAGATGTTCGGGTTCACCTCATTCGAGGAGGTCGAAGGCATCTCGCTGCTGGACATGCTCGCTCCGCAACACGTGGAAGACTTCAAACAACTACTCAAATCGCTAAGCAAGGGAGAACCGCCTCCAGCGCAGTATCAGGTCGACGCACGCACACTGGAGGGCGAAAGTTTCCCGGCGACGATGGAGTTCGCCACGGCCAGCTACGAAGGCGAGGCCTGCGTGCAAGTGGTGTTCAGGCGCCGCGAGGAGCTCGACCCTGAACTAGCGCGTGAAGTCGAGGGCCTACGTCAGCGCGACCAGGTCACCGGCCTGCTCAACCGCCCCACCTTTATGCTGGCGCTGGAAAACGCGGTGGCCCAAGTCGGCCGCGGCGATGGCCAATTCGGCTTTCTGCTCGTCGAACCGGATCACTACAAGCGGCTGGTGACCGATATCGGCCTGGACTCGGCCGACGTCCTGATCGCCGCACTGGCCAAGCACTTGGCCGCAGCGATCGACAGCGACGTGCAAGCGGCGCGTTTCGGCGAACACAATTTTGCACTCCTGCTGAAAGGCGACTACGCGCGCACCTCCGCGCTGGCACAACGTCTACTGCATACCTACGCCAGCCAAGTACTCAGTGTAGGTGAACGCTCGGCGACGGTGACGGTCAGCATCGGCGGCGTGCAGATCGGCGAGAAGATCGCCAGTGTCGGTCAGGTTCTGGCCCGTGCCAGCGAAAACGTGCAAACCAACATCGAACTTGGCGGCAACGCCTGCAAGATCTTCGACCCCGGCGCCGCCGACCGTCTGGAAGAAGAGCGCATCCAGCGCTGGGTGCAGCATCTGCACGAAGCACTGGCCGATGGCGGTTTCCTGCTGCACTACCAGCCATTGGTGAACCTACAGGGCGAGCCGCACGAACTGTACGGGGCTTATTTACGCCTGGAACTCAACAATGAATTGATCAGACCGGGCACCTTCCTGGGCATCGCCACCGAGTACGGCATGATGGCTGAGATCGACCGCTGGGTCGTCTCCCGCGCGATCGCGGTGATCGGCGAACGTCAACGCGCTGGCCATACAACCAGCGTGTTGGTCAAGATCACCACGGATTCATTCGCCGACGCGCAGATGGTGCAACTGATTCAGCGCGAACTAGCTAAACATAGCGTGCCAGGCGCGCGGCTGTGGCTGCAGACACCGGAGGCCAAGGTGTTCACCCACTTGCGCAACGCGCAACAGTTTCTCGCCGACGCCACCGCGCTAGGTTGCAAGGTCGGGCTGGAACAGTTCGGCTCCGGCCTGGACTCGTTCCAGTTGCTGGCACACTTCCAGCCCGCATTTCTGAAACTGGACCGCGACTTCACACGGGACCTGACCCAGACGCGCGAACAACAGGACAAAATCCATGAGATCACCGCGCGCGCGCAATCGGCTGGCATCCGTACCATCGCCGAATTCGTCTCAGACGCCACCTCGATGAGCCTGCTGTTCAACGCCGGAATCGACTACATGCAAGGCGAATTCGTCGGCTTGGCAACAGGGGAAATGAACTTCGACTTCAACTGACCCCCGCGCCTTTTCGCTTCGAACGCAATGCCTGCGAAAACGCCAAGACACTAGACCTTCGTATAGTCCTTTGCGGTGCCGACTGATCAACTCACCGTCGTATTGAACTGCGAAGCGCGCAAAAAAGCGATGCGCTCGGCCAACGGCGGATGGCTCATGAACAAACGGCGCAGTCCCTGACCCAACCCACCGGCAATCCCGAACGCCTGAACCTGCGACGGTAACGTGCTCTGCCCATGGTTGAGTTCCAGCCGCTGCAGCGCCGCGATCATTTTGGCGCGGCCGGCCAAGCTGGCGCCGCCGGCATCGGCGCGAAACTCGCGGTAGCGCGAGAACCACATCGCGATCATCGTCGCGAACAGACCGAACACCAACTCCAGTACCATCACGATCGCGTAGTACGCCAGCCCCCGGCGGTCATCGCGGTTGCCTCCCAGATAACTGTCCAGCACACCGCCGACCACCCGCGCCAGCACGATCACGAAGGTATTGAGCACGCCCTGCAACAAAGCCATCGTCACCATGTCGCCATTGGCGATGTGGCTGATTTCGTGACCGAGCACCGCTTCGGCCTCGTCTTCGGTCATGTTGTGCAGCAGCCCGGTGGACACCGCCACCAAAGCATTGTTGCGGTTGGCGCCCGTGGCAAAGGCGTTGATTTCCGGGCCATCGTATATGGCCACCTCCGGCATGCCGATGCCGGCGGCCTGGGCCTGGCGCTGCACCGTCTGTAGCAACCAACGCTCGGTGTGGTTGCGTGGCTCGGTGATCACCTGCGCGCCGGTGGCACGCTTGGCCATGAACTTGGACAGCAACAGCGACACCAGCGACCCGCCAAAGCCGAACACTGCGGCCATCACCAACAAACCCCCCATCTGATTGGGGTTGATGCCGAACACCGACATGACAATGCCGGCCAGCACCAGCACCGCCAGGTTGGTGATGAGGAACAGGACAATGCGATTGAACATGCGCGCGCTCCGCAAGGTAAGAGTAAAAGTCGTCGGGTAGAATCTGCGGTGCGGGCGGCTTGAATTCAAGCGCGTATCTGCGTGAGGATTCAGCTTATCCATGTCCTCGTCTCTCTACCGTGGCCGTTTCGCGCCCTCGCCCACCGGCCCGCTGCATCTGGGCTCGCTGCTGGCCGCCTTCGGCAGTTGGCTGCTGGCACGCCATGCTGGCGGCGAATGGCTGCTGCGCATCGAGGACGTGGACCGGCAGCGCATCATCCCCGGCGCCGCCGAGCGCCAGCTCGCCAGCCTGCGCGCCTGCGGACTGGAGCCCGACGGACCGGTTCTGCGCCAGAGCGAGCGCGAGACGGCCTACCAGGACGCACTGCAGCAACTGCGGCAATCCGGCCAAGCCTTCGCCTGCAGTTGCAGTCGCAGCGACTTGGCCGCCCAGAGCGGAGTACATCATCGCTGCGTCGCGACGCAGACACGGCCCAGGCCAGCACTGCGCCTACGAGTAGCCCCCGGCACGGCCAGCGTGGTCGCGTTCGACGATGGCCTGCGCGGCACACTGACTCAGGACGTCCACGCCGAGGTCGGCGACGTCGTGCTGCTGCGCGCCGACGGTTGCTGGGCCTACCAACTGGCCGTGGTGGTCGACGATGCAGCACAAGGCATCACTGACGTCGTGCGTGGCGCCGACCTGCTCGATTCCACTCCACGGCAAATCCTGCTGCAACGGGCATTGGGTCTACCGACGCCGCGCTATCTGCACCTGCCGCTGCTGCTTGGAGCCGACGGACGCAAACTGTCCAAATCGGATGCGGCGCTGCCGCTGGACGATGCCGACCCACTGCCAGCGCTGCGCCTGGTCTGGGCGGCGCTAGGACAGGCGCCAGCGGTACTGGCCGGCATCGGCGAGGTATCCGCACTGCTGACGGCGGCGCAGCGTGCGTTCGATCCAGCGCAGCTGCCGACGCAGGAGTTCTTAACACGTGAGATGTACTTTAAACATCCACAGCGCCCTAAAGGCTGACTAGAATCGGAAGCCCGGTCGCGCTGCGGCCGCACTTCCCCCAATTGCTTCGGAGCAAAATTCATGACATCACGCGTTGCGCTGGTGACCGGCGGTACCGGCGGAATTGGAACCGCGATCTGCGAGCGGCTGGCCGCGCAAGGCCACCGCGTCGCCAGCAATTATCGCGACGCGGCCAAGGCTCAAGCCTGGCAGCAACGCCTGCGCGAGCGCGGCTGCGAGGTCGCCATCATCGCAGGCGACGTCGCCTCGCCCGAACACGCGCAGGCACTGGTGCAGGAGGTCGAGCGCCAACTCGGTCCGATCGAGGTGTTGGTCAACAATGCCGGCATCACCCGCGACACCACCTTCCACAAAATGACCGCAGAGCAGTGGCACGAGGTCATCAACACCAATCTCAATTCGGTGTTCAACGTCACCCGCCCAGTGATCGAGGGCATGCGCCGGCAGCGCTGGGGGCGGGTCATCCAGATCAGCTCGATCAACGGCCTCAAGGGCCAGTACGGCCAAGCCAATTACGCCGCTGCCAAAGCCGGCATGCATGGGTTCACCATCTCGCTGGCACGCGAGAACGCCAGCTACGGCATCACCGTCAACACCGTCTCGCCCGGCTACGTCGCCACCGACATGGTCATGGCCGTGCCGGAGGAAGTGCGCGCCAAGATCATCGCCGACATCCCCACCGGACGCCTCGGTAAGCCGGGGGAGATCGCCTACGCGGTGGCGTTCCTGGTGGCGGAAGAGGCGGCCTGGATCACCGGCTCGAATCTGGACATCAACGGCGGCCACCACATGGGCTGGTGATGCACGCCCCCCGGCATGCGATCGGTAGCAACGCGATAACGCCACCACTCGCCGCCTGCAACCTATGCTGCGCAACCTGTCCGGCATGCTGCGCAGCATTTTTCAGATGACATCTAGAACATTCAACGCACTGCGACAGTTGCAAGCCCTGGTGCGCTGCGCCATGCTGCGCGCCTACCGTCAAAGAGCGATCGCTTCATGGCTGAGATCCGCATCATCAAGAAGTATCCCAATCGCCGCCTCTACGACACCGAGATTTCCAGTTACATCACCATCGAAGACGTCCGCCAGTTGATCATCGACGGCGAGGAATTCGAGGTACGCGACGCAAAGACCGGCGAAGACCTTAGCCGCACGGTTCTGTTGCAGATCATCGCCGACCAGGAGCAGGACGGCGAACCGATGCTGTCCACCCAGTTGCTCAGCCAGATCATCCGCTTCTACGGCGACTCGCTGCAGGGCTTCATGGGCAACTATCTGGAGCGCAGCATGCAGGTGTTCCTGGACCAGCAGCAGCAGTTCCGTCAGCAGATGGGCAACTTGCTGGGGCAAACGCCATGGACGATGATGAACCAGCTGACCGAGCGTAACCTGGAGTTGTGGCAGGAATTCCAGCGCAACCTTGGCAGCGGTTTCGGCCGCCCCGCCGCTGGTGCAAACAAGCCCAGCGAACCGCCAGCCGGCGCCACATCGACGAAATCGCGACCGCGCTAAATTCCCATACCGCGTACCGGGAAGAATGCGCGCGCCCAAGACCCGTCGCGTGTCGTCCCATCCGTGCACCGAACAGCCGGCACAGCGACACTCCTAAGTCCGTGACCTACGGACACTAGGAGTGGCTAACAAAACGTCGCCAGTTGCTGTCAGATGGGCGCGGACAGCACGCAGGAACCGCGAGGTAGGGGGGGGATACATGAGGATTCCAAGCACTGCCCGCACGCGTCCGGCGACGATGCAGTCGTTTTGTTAGCTACTCCAAGTCGGACTATCGTTCACGGAACTCCGGTTGCGATCCGCATCCAGCGCTGTCTGTTGCCCGCTCATCTCGTGCCAGGCATGGCACGACACGAAACTCAGCGTTGCCGCGCTGGCGTTGTGCGGCAACCCGCACAAAGCCGCTCGACCTTGTAACCCCGCGCGCGCAATCCCTCGACCACCCCGTCCGGGCCAAGCAGATGCAGCGCGCCGACCACCACCAACGTGTCGCCCTGACCATCCTGCAGACGTTGCTCCAGCCGCGGCAACCAGGCTCGGTTACGCTCCACATCGATGCGCTGATACAGACGCGGATAGTCGTGCTTCATCTGCACGCCAAGCTCCTGCCACAGCTGGCGCTCGTCGCCACCACGCCAGGCGTCGTGCAAGCGCAGAGTCTGCGTCGCGCCCTGCTCGGCATCGTCCAGCGCCTCGGTCAGCATCTGCCGCTGCTCCACAGGGTCCATGCCCTGTAGCAACGCGATCTGTGTCGATGCGCTCTCCAATCCTTCCACCGAGCACTGCCATCTCCATAAAATGCCGATCAAGACCAGCATCGGCCTGCAGCCCCTGCGTCTTCATATCAGCGATGCTGATGCTCAGACCGACGAACCACGGTTCCAAGCCACTCATCTGCGCCAGCGGCAAGCCGTGGCCGGCCGCGTAACGGCGTAAGCGTTGCCACGTCGCCGGATCCAAATCGTCCTGCAAGCGCTTGCCATCGTGGCGCTGCGCCGCCTGCAGCATCTGCGCGCCCAACTGGGGCGAATCCACGTCCTTCGGCGCCAATTCGAACAACAGTCGCGTCGATGCCGCGTATGCGGCATCGACCTCGTGCGCAAGCGGGTAGTCCTCCGGTTTGAGCAGATGAAACGAACCCAGCAGATACAGCGCGCCACGCGGGCCAATCACCTTCCACAGCAACGGCGTGGGCGGGGCAATCGAGGCCGGCGCAACCGCCGATGACGGAGAACTTGCAAGAAGCGGTTGCCCCAGGCACACCAACACTCCCAGCAGCACGCTGCGCAACAGACGCGATAACGGAGTCATCGGGAACCTCGCCTCAATGGTGAGCGGCGTAGACCTTCTCGCCAGCATCCACTGCCAGATCGAGGCGATTTTCCGGCGGCGGCAGCGGACAGGTCGCGAACGGGGTGAAGGCACATGGGGGGTTATAGGCACGATTGAAGTCCAACACCACGCTGCCGTCGGCCGCCGGAGCAGGCACGTCCAGGAAACGCCCAGCCGGATAGCTGCCGCGTCCGCTGGTGCGGTCGGCGAACACCACGAACAGCGGCTGTCCAGGCGCACCGATCGCCTGCAACCGGAAGCGTTTCCCGCCACGCTCGAACTCCAACGCACCGGCATTGGGCGATGCGATGCTGACGCCGATGATGTCCACAATTTGCAGCTTAGTACCGGGCGGATTGGGCACGAAACGCGCCCGCACGCGCCAGGATTCGGCCAGCGGCCAATATTGCAATCCGGCGAAACCCAGCCGGCTCGGCGCATCGGCATGCTTGACCCGCAACGCATAGCGACCACCGCGTTCGATCAAACTGAGCTTGCCTTTGCCGTCATCGAAATCGATCACCGTCGGCTGCGGATCGTGGTCGCTGTACAGGCGAATACGCCCTTGCAGCAGCGTGCCGTCCACGCGGAGCGCGGCACCGGGCTCGGGCGTCAGATACACCTGTCCCTGCACCTGAGATACCAAGGCCATCCGCGCCGGACCGAACGCCAGCCGGATGCCGCTACCCGGGCTGCTGCCGATGTAGTGTTCCTTCGGCTCCAGCCAATGCAGGCCGACCAGGCTGGTCCAGCCGTCGGCAGCCTGTAATTCGCGCAGACGCTGCGCGCGCCAGGCCTGTTCGTCGGCCAGAAAATGCGCGTCCACGCTCTTCGACGCAACCGGTGCCGACGCCTGTCTACTGCATCCTCCCATGGCCAGCAGTGCAAGCAGCACAGATAGCCACTTCGCCCACTTGTCCATCAACGCCCCCGTAAGAACCAACGATCGATTTCGGTCAAGGTAAAGCGTGCCCAGGTCGGACGTCCATGGTTGCATTGTCCGGAGCGTTCGGTCGCTTCCATATCGCGCAGCAAGGCATTCATTTCCGGCAACGTAAGGCGCCGGTTGGCACGCACCGCGCCGTGACAAGCCATGGTCGAGAGCAGCGCGTCGCGCGCGCCAGCGACACGACCGCTGTGGCCATGCTCGCGCAGATCGGTGAGCACATCGCGCAGTAAAGCCTCCGGTTCGGCCTGCGCCAGCAAGGCCGGGATGCTGCGCACGTGCAAGGACTGCGGCCCACTGCGAGTGACCTCGAATCCAAGCGCGGCCAACGTCTGCGCTTCGCGCTCGGCAGTATCGGCATCGCGCTCGCCAACCGCCAGGGTGATCGGCACCAGCAATGGTTGCGTATGCAGGCCGATGCCATCGTGTGCGCTCTTCAACCGCTCGTAGCCGATACGCTCGTGCGCGGCATGCATGTCGACCACGATCAGACCTTCTGCGTTCTCGGCCAGGATATAGATGCCGTGCAATTGCGCAATCGCGTAGCCGAGCGGCGGCACGCCGCTGTCTGGCGCGGTGGGCGGCAACCCGCCTGCCGCGTCCTGTGGCGGGCTCGGCAGGTGAGCCGCCGTACTTCCCGAATCGGCCGACGCCGCGTACAACGCCGCATACGCAGCAGGCGCCTCTTGCACGCGCAAGCCGAGCGGCGACTGCGCCGACCGCCATTGCGCACCATCCCCCTTACCGCTACTACCACCTACCGATACGCTCGGCGGCGGCCATGCGCCAGCTCCCGAGCCATGCGTCGGCAACGCCTGCACTGGCGCATCGGCCGCCGTGCTGGGCAGGCTGCCGGCACGCGTCTGCGCCAACGTGTCCTGCAGGGTGCGATAGACGAAGTCGTGGATCAGGCGCGCATCGCGGAAACGCACCTCGTGCTTGGCAGGATGGACATTGACATCCACGCGCGACGGATCCAACTCAAGGAACAATACATAAGCCGGCTGACGACCGTGGAACAGCACGTCGCCATAGGCCATCTTCACCGCGTGGGCGACACTACGGTCGCGCACCGAACGGCCATTGACGTACAGGTACTGCTGGTCGGCACTGGCGCGCGAATAATGCGGCTGCGCGATCCAGCCATGCAGGCGCAGTCCCGCGCCACTGTGATCCACCCGCAACGCCTGCCGGGCGAAATCCTCGCCCAGGGTTTCGCCCAGGCGCGCATCCGAATAGAGATCGCCGGGCTTGTAGCGCCGCGACGGCTTGCCGTTGTGAGAAACCCGTAGTTCCACATCCGGGCGTGCCAACGCCAGCGAACGCAGCCATTCCTCGATGTGGCCCAATTCGGTGCGCTCGGCACGCAGGAATTTGCGCCGTGCCGGCACGTTGTAGAACAGCTCGCGCACTTCTACCGTGGTACCCGGCGACTGCGCGTGCGGCTGCACAGCACCGACCTTACCCCCTTCCACCTGCAACATGGCGCCGTGCGCGTCGTCGGCACGGCGCGAGGCCAGGGTGAAGCGGCTGACCGACGCAATCGAGGGCAAGGCCTCGCCGCGAAACCCAAGCGTACCGACCGTTTCCAAATCATCCAGCGAGGCGATCTTGCTGGTGGCGTGCCGCGATACCGCCAATGGCAACTCTTCGGCGGGGATGCCACTACCATCGTCGCGGATGCGAATCAGGCGCACGCCTCCCTCTTCCAGGTCGACGTCCACACGGCGCGCGCCGGCATCCAGCGCGTTCTCCACTAGCTCCTTGACCACCGAGGCCGGACGCTCCACCACTTCGCCCGCAGCAATCTGATTGATCAGGATCTCGGGCAATTGACGGATGCTCATGCCGGCTCCGCGACGCATGCCCATATCGGCGCACCGGTCTCAACGATAGAGCAAGGACACCAGCAAAAAACGCACATCGGCACGGCACACGGCGCGGACGCCACCATCGAGGATTGGTCGGCCATGATAGCCGAGCGCGTCAGCGGTTGCCGCCAGCGACCGTCCCTGCCGCCGCATCCGCCTCGGCCTGCGCGCGCGCGGCGAACAGCGTGCCCGGAGGCGGTTGCTGGGTAAAGAAGGTGTTCACACCTTCAAGCACAGCACTGGCGATACGGCGCTGATACGCGGGTTCGGTCAATAGACGCTCTTCTTCCGGATTGGAAATATAAGCGGTTTCGACCAGCATCGCCGGCATGTCGGAGGTCCGCAGCACGGCAAAGTTGGCGCGCTCGATCTCTGGCTTGTGGTTGTTGCCGATTTCCTTCAGCCCGCCCAGCACATGCGCGGCCGCATCCTCGGACGCCTTCATGTGCCCGCTCTGGGCCAAATCCAGCAACACGCTGGCCAAAGTGCTATCGGTTCTCAGCAAACGCACGCCGCCTACCAGGTCGGCGGCATTCTCTTTGTCCGCCAACCATCGCGCACGCTGCGACGAAGCACCCTTGGTCGATAGTACATACACCGACGAACCACTTGCACTACGACTCTCCGCAGCATCGGCGTGGATCGAGATGAAGATGTCGGCCTTGGCCGCACGGGCTTTCTGCGCGCGCATCGGCAAAGGAATGAACACATCAGTGGTGCGCGTCATGTATGCCTTCATGCCGGGCGTTGCATTGATCTGGCGGGCCAGTTCGCGACCGATCGCCAGGGTCACGTCCTTCTCGTGCTTGCCAGTGGGGCCGGTGGCTCCAGGATCCTGACCGCCATGTCCGGGGTCGATGGCCACGATCAACGGCCGCATGCCCGGCCTCATCCGCACCCGCGACGGGGCACTCGGCATCACCGGCCGCGCTTCGACTGCCGCGGCCACTGCCGGATCGTCTTGGTCGTTGGCCGGTTCGATGGCCTGCGGCGGCGCTACTTGGGGCTGACTCAAGCTTTTCTGCGCCACCGTGGTCACGCCAGCGCCAGACTTGGCAAGCGGTACACGCGTCGACTCCGTCACCACTGGGACAGCGGCGGTATCGCTTACCGGCGGGGAGGTAGCCACGACGACCGGCTGGGTCGCATGCTGCACTACAGAAGCGGTCAATGCCGCCGTCGCGCGCGCTGCTTCCGCACGTGGGTCCAAGTCAGGCTTGGCAACAGGCGGCGGCAATGCAGGCACTGCGGATACCGAGGGCGGCGGGTCGCTAACTGCAACGGACGTGCTCATCGTTGCATCGCCCGGCCACTCGATCACCAACACCGAACTACCGCCAATGGTCTGCATCTGCGGCTTGAACGCGACCACCGGGTTGCTGAGGTCGAACACGATGCGCAAGGTACCCGGCACCGGATGGCCAGTACGCACGCCACTGACCACACCGCTGCCGGCGGGCAGCTTCAAGCCCTTGACTGCGGAAGAGTCGGCAAGGTCAACCACCAGTCGATCGGGGTGAGCCAACGATATGGTGCTGAAGCCACCGTTGCCCTGCAAACGGATCTCTGCGCGGGTGCCGGTTGCGCTGTTATCCAGTGAGACAGACTGAACCTGACCCGCAAACGCCGAATGCGCCGCCAGGCACCAGCCTGCGGCGATGGCGGAACAGGCTAAAACTCGTATCCCCAGGCGCATACCACTGATTCAAGCATCGCGACGACACAAACGCAAGCATTTTTCCCTTAATAATCCATAACCTGCTTCCACTTTTTAGCGTCAGCCAAGAAAAAGTTGACGCAAGTCATCCTGATCGACGATCTGGGTCAGCCACACCTTCCCTGCCGCAGTGCCGGCACGCACCTGCGCCATGCGCCCACCATCGTGCAGGGCCAGGAGGACATCCAGATCCGACGGCGCCAGCACATCACCACCGCGCTCGGGCCATTCCACCAGCCACAGGTTGGCACTTGTTTCGTCCAGGCCCAGAAAATCCAACTCCCCAGAGGCACCTATACGGTAAAGATCCAGATGCCATGCCTCTCCGTCAGCCAGCGGATAACGCTCCAACAAGGTGTAGGTAGGGCTGCGGATCGCCCCCCGGACACCCAACGCACGCAGCAAGGCGCGCGCCAGGGTAGATTTGCCTGCACCCAGATCACCGTGCAAATGCACGGCGGCCTGCGCTGGCCGCGTGGCGGCGAGCGCCTGCCCGAGGCGCTCGGTGGCACCGCTGTCGGGCAGAAACAACTGTAAGTTCATCGTTCGGATTCCAGATTGGAAAGACGCCGCAACGCCTGCAGCAAGTCGGAGGGCAGCAAGCCACGCTCGCCGCCGGCCGCAGCAGCATGGTCGCCGGCGCAGGCGTGCAGCAGCACGCCCACGCTGGCCGCTTCGAACGCAGCCAGGCCCTGCGCACGTAGCGCAGCGATCACGCCGGTCAACAGATCGCCCATACCGGCAACCGCCATGCCTGGATTACCGGCGGCGATCACGCGGGGCAGCTGGTCTGGCACGGCGACAATGCTGCCAGCGCCCTTGAGTACCACCGCAGCCTGGTAGCGATCGGCCAGCAGCGCAGCAGCGGCAAAACGGTCGCGCTGCACCTGCGCGGCGGTCAAACCGAGCAAGCGCCCGGCTTCGCCCGGATGCGGCGTCAACACCGCCTGCGGCAACGGGCGCGGCGCCTGCGCCAACAGATTCAGCGCATCGGCATCGACCACCAACGCGACGTCGCTGGCGAGCGCGGCATGCCACAACGCCTGCGCCCAGTCGTCTTGACCAAGACCCGGACCAAGCGCAACCACATCGGCCTTGCACAACAGCGGCGCCAGCGCCTCCGAGCCCTCGACCGCATGCGCCATCGCCTCTGGGCAACGCGCCAGCAGCGGTGCCACGTGCGCACTACGAGTCGCAACGCTGACCAATCCAGCACCGCAACGCAGCGCCGATTCGGCGCTCAGCATGACCGCACCACCGCTGCCATGATTACCACCGATGCACAGCACATGACCGGCATCGCCCTTGTGACTGTCGCGGCGCCGGGGCACCAATTGACCACGCAGGACGGCGGCGTTCCAGGCCGCGGCCAACGGCACGCAACCGGCAAACGCCGCGGCAGGCACCTGCAGCGTCGCCAAAGCACGCTCGCCCACATAGTTCAGCGCACGACCTGTATACAGCCCAGCATGGGCGACGATGAACTGCAGGGTCAACGTCGCCGGCAACGCCGCACCAGGCACGCGACCGGACTGCGCATCCACTCCGCTAGGCACATCCAGCGCCAACACCGGCGTACCAAGCCCGGCCAGCGCACCGAGCAACCCGGTCAGTTCAGCATCTGGCGCGCGATTCAAGCCAATGCCGAGCAGTCCATCGACCACCACATCGGCCGGTTCAAGCACGCCATCGAACACGACGATACGACCACCGACGCCGATGTAGTCGGTGCAGGCACGCTGCGCCAGCGGCGACTGCGGCCCACACTCCGGCAACTGCACCACGCGTACTTGACGCCCGGCGCAATGCGCCAGACGCGCCAGCACGTAGCCATCGCCGCCGTTATTGCCACTGCCGCAGGCCACACAAATCCGCTGCGCCTGCGGCCAACGCTGCAACAGCGTCTGCCACGCGGCCTGACCAGCCCGTTGCATCAGCCGATCACCATCCCCCCCCAGCAATGCGACAGCCTGTGCGTCGATGCGACGCGCGGCGGCGACGGTATGGAGATCGAGGCGTTCGGACATGCGCGGGATTCTATACTTGCACCATGCCCGCCTACGTCGCTGGCGCAGCCGATACCAGACACAGACATGCGAGGATAGTCGCCAGCACGCCACCGCATCACCTGCATGCCCGATCGCACCGACCAGATCCTCACCCCCAGCCAGCTCAATACGCTGGCCCGGGATCTACTTGAAAGCGCATTCCCGCTGGCATGGGTGGAAGGCGAGCTGGGCAACGTGACCCGCCCCACATCCGGGCACCTGTACTTCACCCTCAAAGATGCGCGCGCACAGGTGCGCTGCGCCATGTTCAAGCCCAAAAGCCAATGGCTGCCTTTCGTACCGCGCGAGGGCCTGCGCGTCCTCGCACGCGGTCGCCTCACCTTGTACGAGGCGCGCGGCGACTACCAACTGGTGCTGGAGCACCTGGAAGAAGCCGGCGAAGGCGCGCTGCGCCGTGCATTCGAAGCGCTCAAGGCCAAACTCGCTGGCGAAGGCCTGTTCGCGATCGAACGCAAGCGTCCCATGCCCGCTTTCGTGCGCCGCCTGGCCGTCATCACCTCGCCCAGCGGCGCCGCGGTGCGCGATGTACTGAGCGTACTCGGCCGGCGCATGCCACTGCTGCAGGTAGACATTCTGCCGACCCTGGTACAGGGCAACAGCGCCGCCGCGCAGATCGCAATACTGCTGCGCCAGGCCGATGCCTGTAAGCGCTACGACGCGATCCTGCTGACCCGCGGCGGCGGTTCGCTGGAAGACCTTTGGGCGTTCAACGACGAGCATCTGGTGCGCGCCATTGCCGCCTCGAACACACCGGTGGTGTCGGCGGTCGGCCACGAGACCGACGTGACGCTGGCCGATTTCGCCGCCGACCTGCGCGCGCCGACACCGTCGGTCGCGGCAGAGTTGCTGGCGCCCGACCAACGCGACATTACCGCTCGGCTGTCCGCCCAACACAGCGCATTGCAGCATTGGCAACGGCACCGCCTGCGCCAGGCACAACAGCGCGCCGACCAAGCGTTACTACGCCTGCAAGCGCAAAGTCCGCAGGTGCAACTGCAACTGCTACAACGCCGCCAACGCGATGCCGCACGCCGGCTGACCGCACTGTGGAAGCAGCAGCAAGAACGCCGACAGGCACAGTTACGTCATGCTGCCGCGATCCTGCGCACCTCCCAGCCGCAGCGTCGGCTTGCGATGCTACGCACCCGGTTGCAAGCGCTGGGCCGGCATCTGCCTGTCGCGATGGCGCGACGCTTGCAGGTCCAGACCCAACGCTTGCGCGCGCTGGCGCGCGCAATGGAGGCGATCAGCCCACTCGCCACAGTGGCGCGTGGCTATACCATCTTAACCGACACCGACACTGGCAACGTCGTGCGCTCGGTGACACAAGTCAAACCCGGCGCCCCATTGCGGGCACGCCTGCTAGACGGCGAGCTGGACCTGCGGGTCGATTCGCCATCGCCGACGCTCTCTGCCAAACTACCCCGCAGCCATGACTGACATTTCCCACGAACACCGCATCAAAGCCGTACTGCAAGGCATGCGCCGTGCCGAACGGCACAAAGCAGGCAGGCTGGCAAACACCAGCGACATGCTGTCGCTGATCGATGGCGCCGCTTACGGTGCCCCAGAGGATGCGCAACGCGCACTTGACTGGCTCGCCCGCGATGGCACCCTTGGATACCTGAACGAGAACGACCTCAGTAACGTCGGCGAGACCATCTGCATCGTATGGAACGGCTGTGGCGGCGACTTCCCTGCAATGGCGCAATGGTTCACCACGACACAACTGACCGGCGACCGCACAGCGTTGCAGGCCCTGCGCGAAGGCGACAGCCCGGACCTGCTCGCCGCAGCACGCGCGGCTTTCATTCATTAAGAGCGACTAAAAGGCGTCACGAGTCGCTGTCGGCTGGGCGCGGACAGCGCCTAGGAGCCGTGCGACGCCTTCAGCAAACAGCATGGCGCCGCTTCCGGTCCGACAGGCGTTGCGCGCACCGATCTGACCTATCGTCGCTCACCCCATAGCCCGCCGTGATTGATATCGGCAACGCCGTTCTTTTCGGCAGGATGCGCGATCTGGCACCACTGCCCGGCATAACGACCGAGATCGAATTCGGCCACCGAATTGACCGGCTGCGCGGCACACAGCGGCAGTACCAGAATCGGCGAAAGACGCAGGCGCCGACTCGGAGAGACAAAAGTCTCAGCTTAGAAAGTGTTTAGGGTGAGAGCACAGTCGGCTGAACCGCCTAGAACCTCACTGGCGGTCAGGCAAAATATCCACCACGGTCTTGGAGCACCAGAGGAAGCGCGCCACCACGCAGGCAAACGGCGTCAGCTGGGTCAGACAGGCCCCAGCGAGCCATACGCGCCGACTCACATGGCGAGCTTAGCCAGTGATCGATCCTTCTGCTGGTCGGCACACTCCACCGGCTCACGCATGACCACCCGTTTAGACACACCATCATGCTGCTGCAGGTAAGTGTCGACCATCATGCACTCGGACCCAATCTGTTCGATGTAAGGCCCCTCTGCATCTGGATGATCCAGGCCAACCCCAGGCTCTGCTTTCATTGCAGTCACAGCAAGAACGTCGCCAGCAGCGATCAATGCCAACAGCCCGGGCAGGGCAATTAATGCAAGTTTAACATTCATCAGCAACTCCCCAGATTGGCCGTTTGTATGGTCCCCATCGGCCGCGCACATGATTACGACCGCACGCGTCACCTGTTGAGTGAATCGTCACGAAAGAAGAATCATTTTTCGCATTTGTCTACTTTTGTAGACAAGATTTCACGAATGCATCGCAAAAGGGATGCTGCGGTTGGCGGTCACTCTGCTGCAAAGCAACAAGTTGACAGCGTCCGGCTCCCGTTGGGAAATCGGCATAGCGAGAGACACCGCCGCATGCCAAACTCGGCGGCCTATTGCAACAGCCACGCCATCACGCTCCGACATTCTGGCGAACTGATCCGCGAAGCCACCGGGGAGACCTCAATAAACGATGCGATAGCCTGCGTCGCTGAAAGCTCTGGAGCTAATGGTGGCCGAGGACGGAATCGAACCGCCGACACGGGGATTTTCAATCCCCTGCTCTACCAACTGAGCTACTCGGCCACTGCGCAACGCGGCAGGACCGGTGCGAGGCGCGCATCATAGCGATGCAATAGGGATTGGGCAAGCCACGCTGTTTCGACCTTCCATATGCTGACCGACACAGCAAGGGCCAGCCTGACCAAGGACCAAGCCCCCTTGGCATCGGATCTGCCCAATAAACGAACGCCGCCACGAAAACCGCCCGCCGCATCGTCGAGGACTGCGGCGCTTTTTCTTCTTGCACCGCACACTCCGTCGCGGCCTGACCTGACTACAGGCCGGTCCGAGCAGGCGCCCCATTAGCGTCCGTCGAGAACACGGCGATGTCACCCGGACACAAGCGCTTTGCGGGGTGCGTAGTATCCTTCGCCGATGTCGACACCCCACTGGACTTCGCTCATGCGTCACCCGCTTCGCCTCGGCTTGCTGATGATATTCACGGCGCTACTGGGCGCGTGCGGGGATGGCATGGTGCGGCGCGTGTCCGACCCGGCTGCGAGCGTGCAGCAGCTCACCGTCAATCCCAATGGCAGTTGGAAAGTGGAGTTACGACTGCAGAACTACAGCAGCATTCCCATGCGCTACGACAGGCTACGCCTGGACCTGGGTGTGGGTGGCGAGGCCGCTGGCACGGTGCAGGCGACACCCGGAATTTCGATCGGCCCGGAAACGGCGGATGTGATCGACGTCGCCGTGCAGCCCAGTTCTGCAGCACGCCTTGCCATCGCCGATGCGCTGGCAAGCCAACACAGCCTGGAGTACACGCTCAAGGGCAGCATCGCGGCCACGCCCGAAGAAAAGAAACAGCGCACCTTCGCCATCGACACGCACAACACGCTCTCGCCGGCACCCGGCCTGGACGGCGTGCTGCGCTGATCGCGCCCCCTGCATCACCTGTGGTGCGCTTCCATGCCGAGCATGAGGGTGAGTAAGCGAGCATGCACCGTCGCCCCCACTGGTGACCGACATTAGACACGCCCAGCGCGCCACATGCACCTGGCATCGCAGGGCATGCGGCGATCCCGACACGGCCCCACCTTCGGAGCGCTTCCTCGGCAGCACAGCCCGTACGCAGTAGTATCCTGAAACTCTCGGCCGCACTGCGGCCCATGTCACGAGCGATCGCATGAGCATCTACCAGGCCCCGTTGAACGATCTTCGCTTCGCTCTGTACGACGTCTTGCAGGTGGAAGCACTGTTCGCACGCCTGGGCCATGCCGAGACAAACGCCGAACTGATCGACGCGGTGCTGGAAGAAGCCGCACGCTTCACAGGCACCGTGCTGGCGCCGCTGAACCGGATCGGCGACGAGCATGGATGCACGCTGGACAAGAGCACCGGCACGGTGACCACCGCGCCCGGCTTTCGCGACGCCTACCGGCAATTCGCCGAGGGGGGCTGGACCGGGCTGACCGCGCCCGTCGCGTTCGGCGGCCAGGGTCTGCCGTATACCCTGAGCGCGCCGTTGAACGAGATGGTCAACGCCGCCAACCTCGCCTGGGGCAACTTCCCGCTGCTGTCGCACGGCGCCGTGGAAGCGCTCAAGCAGCATGGCGAAGCGTGGCAACAAGAGATCTTCCTGAAGCCACTGGTGGATGGCCGCTGGACCGGCACCATGTGCCTGACCGAACCGCACTGCGGCACCGACCTGGGTCTGCTCAAGACCCGGGCCGAGCCCAACGCCGATGGCACGTGGTCGGTCAGCGGCACCAAGATCTTCATCACCGCCGGCGAACACGACCTCACCGAAAACATCGTGCATCTGGTACTGGCACGGCTACCGGACGCGCCGCCAGGGGCCAAGGGCATTTCGCTGCTGGTGGTGCCCAAATACAGGGTCGCGCGCGACGGCAGACTCGGCGAACGCAATGCACTGCGCTGCGGCGCACTGGAACACAAGATGGGCATCCATGGCTCGGCCACCTGCGTGATGAACTTCGACGGTGCCCAGGGCTATCTGATCGGGCCGCCGCACAAGGGCCTGCAGGCGATGTTTACCATGATGAATACGGCGCGACTCGGCGTCGGGTTGCAAGGCCTGGGGCTGTCCGAGCGCGCTTACCAGAACGCCCTGCGCTATGCGCGCGAGCGCCTGCAATCGCGTTCGCTCAGCGGTGCCAAACAACCCGAAAAACCCGCCGATCCGATCCTGGTGCATCCGGACGTGCGCCGCATGCTGCTCACAGTGAAGGCCCTGACCGAAGGCAGCCGACTGCTGGCACTGCATGCCGCCAGCCTGATCGATATCGCCCACAGCGCCACCGACCCGGCCGAGCGCGAACAGGCCGACGTGCTGGTCAGCTTCCTGACCCCGATCTCCAAGGCCTGCCAGACCGAATGGGCAGTGGAAACCACCTACCACGCGCTGCAATGCTTCGGCGGCCACGGCTACATCCACGAATATGGCATGGAGCAGCTGGCGCGCGACGCGCGCATCACCACCTTGTACGAGGGCACCACCGGCATCCAGGCGCTGGACCTGATCGGGCGCAAGACCGCCTCCAGCCAAGGCGCCGGACTGACGCTGTTCCTCGCGCAGATCGAGGCATTCCTCGCCGAACACCACGACACGCCAGCGCTGGCAGAGTTCATCGCACCGCTGCGCGAGAAAGCAAAGGAATGGGCAGCACTTACCAAGCGCATCCTGCAACGTGCCGCCAGCAACGCCGACGAACTCGGGGCGGCAAGCTACGACTACGTGTTCTATTCCGGCTATGTGGTGCTGGCGTACTGGTGGGCGCGCAGTGTCGCCGCCGCATCTGCCTCGACACATAGCGAAGCATTCAAACAATCCAAATGCGAAACCGCCCGTTTCTACTACACCAAGTTGCTACCACGCACGCTGACCCACGCCGCAGCGATCGATGCCGGTGCCGAGCCGCTGATGACACTGGCCGACGCACAGTTCTGAGCCCGTCCGAGGCTTAAAAAGATACAGGGCACATCGCCGCCTGACGCGAAGATACGACCCGGCATGCGGATCCGCCGCACTAGCAGATACACAAACCGTCAACAATCGGGTATAAGCTGTTTACTCGATGGAGACAGACACAATCACGCTTGGTCTGATCGATACCGGGGCCCATGCCGCGTCGGAGGCAGTTCCGACGGCGACCTCTCCGCGCTCCACGCGTCTACCTTCGGTGCGTCTGCTGTCGCTGGACGCGCATGGTCGCGTACTGGACTGGATCAACTGGCAGGACGCCGCCTGCCTCTACGCACGCGGCGCAGTGGCATGGACCCTGGGCGAGCCGTGCATGGAGATCCACGGTGGCCTATCGCGCGCCAGCGGCGAGCGCAGCGTGCTGCACCTGCACCCGATCATCGCCGCGCGCGGCCATGCCCGCTCACGCGCACTGGATCCCACTCCCACGCTGACCAACACCGCACTATTCGCCCGCGACGCACAACTGTGCATGTATTGTGGCCAGCAATTCAGCCGTCCGCAGCTAACCCGCGACCATGTCCTGCCCGTCTCCAAGGGCGGGCGCGACATTTGGGAAAACGTGGTCACTGCGTGTTTCCACTGCAACTCGCGCAAGGGCAACCGCACCCCGCAACAGGCGTCGATGCCGCTGCTGGCGGTGCCGTACCGACCGAGCTGGATCGAACACCTGATCCTGTCCAATCGCAACATCCTTGCCGACCAGATGTCGTTCCTGAAGGCACAACTACCCAAGCGCTCCAAACTCTCGCGGTAAATCCGCAAGCCGACACGCCCCACGCCGCACCCTGCGACCGATTGCCGCACCCCGGCGATCATCCGTGCCACAACGTTTGGCCGTTGGACGGGTTACTTGCCCATGCCCGGAATGGGGAGGAAAATATCCCGGTCGCTGACCCTGCACTCCGATGATCGACTCCACCCGCTATCCGCGCCTTGCGCGCATCCAGATCCCCGCCGACCTGCGCCGTTTCGAAACATCGGAATTGCCTGCCATCGCCGAGGAACTGCGCGCCTACCTGATCGAGTGCGTCGGCAAGAGCGGCGGCCATTTCGGCGCCGGGCTGGGCGTGATCGAACTCACCGTGGCCCTGCATTATCTCTACGACACACCGGTGGACCAACTGGTGTGGGACGTCGGCCACCAGACCTATCCGCACAAGATCCTTACCGGACGCCGCGACCGCATCCACACGGTCAAGCAGGCCGACGGCGTGGCGCCATTCCCAAAACGCGAAGAAAGCGAGTACGACACGTTCGGCGTCGGCCATTCCTCCACCTCGATCTCGGCCGCACTGGGCATGGCCGTGGCGCTGCAACGCATGGGCGACGAACGCAAGGTGGTGGCGGTGATCGGCGACGGCGCGATGACCGCGGGCATGGCCTACGAGGCGCTGAACCACGCCGGCGGCATGGACCCGGAGCCCAACCTGCTGGTGATCCTCAACGACAACCGCATGTCGATCTCCGAAGCGGTCGGCGGGGTCACCAAGATGCTCGGACGCATGACCGGCAGCAAGACCCTCAATGCGATCCGCGAGAGCGGCAAAAAGATCCTCGGCGACAAAAAGCGTAACCGGACCGCACGTTTCATGCGTCGTTGGGAAGAACACTGGAAAGGCATGTTCGTGCCATCCACGTTGTTCGAGGAGATGGGGTTCCACTACACCGGGCCGATCGACGGCCATGACCTGCCGGCCCTGCTCGGCGCGTTGAAGACGCTCAAGACACTGAAAGGCGCGCAGTTGCTGCACGTCATCACCACCAAGGGCAAAGGCTACGAACTGGCCGAGGGCGACCAAATCGGTTACCACGCAGTCAGTCCGTTCGATACGAGCAAAGGCCTAGTGTCCAAACAAGGGACCAAGGCACCGACTTATACCGATGTCTTCAGCGACTGGATCTGCGACATGGCCGCAGCCGAACCGGCGTTGCTGGCGATCACTCCGGCGATGCGCGAGGGCTCGGGCCTGGTGCGTTTCAGCAAGGAATATCCGCAACGCTATTTCGACGTGGCCATCGCCGAACAGCACGCGGTCACGCTGGCTGCCGGCATGGCCGTCCACGGCGCCAAGCCGGTGGTGGCGATCTATTCCACATTCTTGCAGCGCGGCTACGATCAACTGGTGCATGACGTGGCGCTGCAACAGCTCGATGTGCTGTTCGCGATCGATCGCGGCGGCGTGGTCGGACCGGATGGCGCCACCCATGCCGGCAATCTGGACCTGAGTTTCCTGCGCTGCGTGCCGCATCTGGTGGTGATGGCCCCGGCCGATGAAGCCGAATGTCGGCAGATGCTCAGCACGGGCCTGCGCCATCGTGGCCCAGCAGCGGTGCGCTACCCGCGCGGCGCCGGTCCGGGCGTCGCCCCTGCGGCGACGCTGGACACCCTGCCGATCGGCAAGGCGCAGCGCCGTGTGCAAGGCATGACGCTCGCGCTGCTGGCATTCGGCGCAACACTGACGGCGGCCGAACAAGTTGGCCGCGAACTCGGCCTGAGCGTGGTCAACATGCGTTTCGTCAAGCCACTGGACCGCACGCTATTGCTTGAACTCGCACAAAGCCATGCGGGATTCGTGACCATCGAGGACAACGTGATCGCTGGCGGCGCCGGTTCCGGTGTGGCGGAGCTACTCAACGCCGAGGGCGTGTCGCTTCCGCTCCTGCACCTGGGCTTGCCCGACGCTTTCCAGCACCATGCCAGCCGCGAACAACTTCTGGCCGAAGCAGGCATCGACGCCGCTGGCATCCGCGCCGCCGTGCTGACGCGCTGGCCGCAACTCGGCAGCATTGCCCGACCGCGGAGCGCCGCAGGCTGAGGCCCACGCAGGTAAACCACAGCGAACAATGCACTGGCACCGTTCGCGAGTGGCAAGGCATCGACGCATGCGCAACGCACCGGGTTACAGGCATCGCGGCAACGCCGCCTCAGTCGACCAACTTGGGTAAATGCGCCGCCAACGGATCGCTGGCCGCGAGCAACTCGAAGGTTTCCCACAGGAAACCGGGGGCCACCATGCAACCCAACAGACAATATCGACCAAGCGGGCGCGCGGCCTGCCAGGTCCCCGCAGGAATCACGACCGAGGGCATGCCGCCGCGCACGCTGGAATCCAACTGATAGCGCTGCAAGCCGTAGTGCGGGTCGAAGCTGAGCAATTCCAGCACACTGCCCTCTTCCCAATGCCAGGTCACATCCGCATCGATACGGTGCCAATGGCTGATCTCCCCGTGCTCCAGCAGCAGCCGGATCGCGGTACATGCCGGTCGCTCGCGCTCCCCATGCTGTACCAGCAGCGCAGAGGTGTGCACGCGCGCATAGCGTCCACCTTCCGGATGCGGCAGGAGCGACAACTCGCGCAGCAAGGTGGCGATACGAGCGGCAACACTTGGCATCCGCACAGTCTAATCGTGTTGTCACGGCCTTCGATGTCAAGCCTTGCGATACTTGGTCACCGGTAACTGGGAATCAAATCGGCGCAGCTGAGATTGCCGGCGAACCTCCACCCCATGTCAGAGTAGTTGTCGCCCGGATAGGATTTGCAGTGGGGGCGATAACGAGAGGTTCACGTGGCACGATACGGACAGCAGTTCAAGGACAAGGCGATGGCGCGGTTGCTGCCGCCAGAGAGCGCGTCCATTGGTGCGACCCGCGCATCGGCACAGCGGCATCGGGTATGTCAGTCCGCAACAACGTCATACCGGCCAGGACGTGGACCTGCTGCAAGCGCCCATGCACTGTATCAGCAGGCCCGTCATGCCCATCCCGATACATCTCGGCAGATTCTCTTCCATTTACAACTATCGCGATAGAAATCGCAGAATTTCGCGGTGTCGCGCTCTTCTTAATCGCGGGCCAAAGCAAAGTGGTGGTAGCAGGAATTTTATACCAACCATCTTTATCGCGACACCACCCACTCTACGGCTACCACTTACTGTTAAGCAAATATCGGTTAACTCGATTTCAGTTTTTGACCATTCGGATCATCCAGAAATCGCTGGCCAGCTGAGGATGGGCCAGATAGTCATAGGGCATTAAAAAATACCCCTTCTCCCCAACACCTTCCCCCCATGAGTTACGGATACGGAACAGCTGTGTGCTGTCATCATATCCGACGCACAGGACGGCATGCCCCCCGAGCACCTTGTCATTCTGCGTCGGCATCGGGATTTGCGTGGCGGGAGGCTGAGTGCCATTCATCCAGCTGTCGTAAACCTGGAATCCGAACACAAAGGGAGTCCCGCTGGCAATACAGGCTTTCAGATGAGAAATATCCTGATGGACACGTTCATAGCGGGTAATGACATACCTGGATGCCTCCTTATAGCAGGCAGCATTGGGCCTCTTTCTTACCGCAGTGCCCGGAGGGAAAACGCCGCCGTCATGTGCCGGCGGCGTGACGTTATACGGCCAGTCTTTTTCTGGGCAAACACCTAGTTTATGCAGTGACTTTATCCCGTCGCGCAGCATAGCTCCCGAGTCATAATTCACATTGCCTTCAATGACGCGTTCGTTGTAGTAAATGAAAAGGCGTGAGGGAATAAAATTAGGCAATTCACCGTGAGCGGCCCTTTCATACTGGACAGCACCCGCCAGGGCATTTGCCGAGCAGGAGCCAATCCGGCCCTGGTCATAGACCGGAAAAGCCGGCTTCAGGTCGACAGCAGGCGGCAGCTTACTCATCAAGGCTTCATCCGGAATGTAATGAAAGTCGCGAATGTCCGGGATGTCAGCTATATACCCGAGTCGGGATTTTATTCTTCTGGTGAGTTTTTCCATAAGGCCCTCTTGGTGGTCTTGGTGGCGTCAGCAAAATGGTTAAAAATATCGTCCAAGACTTCAACGACAGGTATCTGCATCATCATGCTTCATCCATGCCACACTTTCTGAAGCATCTTTTGCCTGCCGACATTTATGCGTAATGTCTCGACAAGTTGACAATACACTGCGCACTGAAGGAGAACAAGACGGTTAGAACCAAAATTCATTGCAGCTCTGGATTTTAGGAACGATTTTTCGGCCTCCAAGCAAGCGCCCCTGTGGCAGGAGCCGTTCTGGCACATAGTGTTGAACCGGCATGAATAAATGGTGAACCTTATTCCGAACACCTCCGACTGATAATATGTATTCGACGTAGCAACGATAATGCGGATAAGCATACCCCGCCCGGAACTTGCGCCGTTCACGGATCGACCACTCTACACACCCACTGGCGTGCCACATGGCTTTGCCATGATCCAATTCAGCCTGGCGCAACAGAATCTTGAGCGCGCCCTCAGCCATCTATCCGAAGCATGCAAAACTATTTGTCATGCGCAGATACAGTGATCCTCACCTTGCAGGTGCCGGAAGTGGTCCTGCTTGTGTCGCAGGAGCCGACAGAGAAGACTTTGATGATCTTTATGGATTAACCGGCATCAGGGTTACGTACGGCATGTAGCTACGTTTTCCACGCCACGCAAGTAGCAAAAAACAAGAAACATGGAGGCGCGGTGATGGCCAAGGAGGCATATCTGCTTACGCTGTCCGATGCACTCCCAGCTGCACGGATGTCAACAACAGCCCGCCGCCGTCGCGCAGCTTGTACGGTTTGGCCTGCGACCTGGCATTCTGAACTTGGGACGGGGACAGCGGGGCAATTCGCTTGGGCATCTTGGCGGCATCCATTCGACAGTCCGGCACCAAGGAGTCCGCCGCATACCGCCAACCGCACCGCCAAACTTGCGTGATATCCAGTGCTGTTCCGGGAACTTGCAAGACACCAAGACAAAGAAAAACCCCTAATTTCTCAGGGGTTCCGTGATATTCCGTGACATGACGGCATATGTAATTGGTCGGGGTAGCCGGATTTGAACCGACGACCACTAGTCCCCCAGACTAGTGCGCTACCAGGCTGCGCTATACCCCGGTGTGTACATCCGCCATCGCGGCGAACCCGCCTGACGGCGCGTTGGCAAGTATAGCGGTTTTGGCCCGGTTGGCGCTATCGGCGCAGAAGCTGTAGCACTTCTTCCAACTCCTGCCGCACCTGCTTGATGATCTGGTTGCTCAACGCCGACTCTTGACGCGCGCCCTCACCCTCCAGACGTAGCCGCGCGCCGCCGATCGTGTACCCCTGTTCGTACAGCAGGCTACGAATCTGCCGCACCATCAGCACGTCGTGGCGCTGGTAATAGCGGCGATTGCCGCGCCGTTTGACTGGCTCCAGGCTGGGAAATTCGGTTTCCCAATAGCGCAGCACGTGCGGCTTGACGTCGCACAACTCGCTGACCTCACCGATGGTGAAGTAACGTTTGGCCGGAATCGGCGGAAGTTCGCGGTTACTGCCCGGATCCAGCATATGCCTCCACGCGCTCTTTGAGTTTTTGCCCTGGGCGGAAGGTCACCACCGTCCGCGCCGAGATCGGGATTTCTTCGCCAGTCTTGGGATTGCGACCGGGCCGTTGGTTCTTGCGACGCAGATCGAAGTTGCCGAAACCTGACAGTTTCACCTGCCGCCCCTGCTCCAATGCTTCGCGCAGCACGTCGAAGAATGCATCGACAAATTCCTTGGCCTCGCGCTTGTTCAGCCCGACTTCGTCGAACAACCGTTCGGCCATTTCCGCTTTGGTCAACGCCATTACCCTGCTATCCCCTATCCGTCTCAACCACGCAGCCGCGCATCGTGTTCGCGGGCCAGCGCCGCAACCACATCGGCGACCACCGCCTCCACATCGCGGTCTGTCAGAGTGCGCGAGTTGTCCTGCAAAATCAAGCCCATAGCAAGACTCTTGCAACCCACCTCGACTCCGGGACCGACATAACGGTCGAATAGCACCACCTCCCGCAGCAGTGGACCGACCGCAGCCCGCACGCTCTGCGCCACCGCCATCCAGCGCACCGCCTCCGGCACCACAATGGCCAGATCGCGACGCACCGAGGGAAACCGCGACAATTCGGCAGCACGCGGCAAGGGGCGCGCCACCAGCGGCGCCAGATCCAGTTCGAACCCGATCACCTCCACATCGACCTGCATCGCCTGCAGCAACCGCGGATGCAACTGACCGATCCAACCGATCCGGGTCCCGTCACGGTACACGTCGGCAGAACGGGTGGGATGCGCAAACGGCAACGCCGACGGACGGTACTCGAGGAGTGCCCCAGACGCGGCGGCCAAGGCCTCCAGATCGCCCTTGAGGTCGTGGAAATCGACCTTGCGCGCCGGCAAGCCCCATTGCAGCGCATCGGCATCGCCGCACACCGCAGCGGCCACGCGCTGCGTTTCGCCCGGCGCCGCATCGACACTGGTCGCAACGGCGAAGACCTTGCCCATCTCGAACAGACGCACGCGCCCGGCCTGACGCGCCACATTCCGCCCCAGCGCGGCGACCACCCCCGGCAACAGCGACGGGCGCATCACCGCCAACTCGGTGCTGAGCGGATTGGCCAGCGCCACGCGCCCGTCACGCAGACCCCATTGATCCAGCAGGGTTGCGTCGACGAAGGCGTAGTTGATGGTTTCCAGCAAATCGCGGGCGACCAACTGCGCGCGCACGCTACGCTCGTCCACGCACGTCTCGCTGCCCATGGCGATGCGCGCCGCGCCACTGGGCAACGTGGTCGGTAGGCGATCGTAGCCGTGGATGCGGGCCAATTCCTCGATCAGATCCTCTTCCAGCGCGATGTCGAAGCGACGGCTCGGGGCGGTGACCTGCCACCCATGCGCCGACGCCATCACCTCCATGCCCAGCGCCTGCAAAATGCGCTGCACTTCGGCATCGGCGATCTCGATGCCCAGCACGCGGAAGATGCGCGCACGGCGCAGCGTGATCGGCGCCGGCGTTGGCAGAAATTCGCTTCGCTCGACCTCGACCACCGGACCTGCGCGCCCGCCCGCCAGTTCCAGCACCAGCCGGGTCGCCAGTTCCAACGCCTGCCGCGGCAATCCCGGGTCCACGCCGCGCTCGAAGCGGTGGCCGGCATCGGTATGCAGGCCCAACTTTCGACCACGGCCCATAATCGCCGCTGGCGCGAAATGCGCGGCCTCCAGGAAGACATGACGGGTGGTCTCGGTGACGCGGGTGGCGTGACCACCCATCAATCCCGCCAGCGCGACCGCGCGATCGGCGTCGGTCACGACCAGAAAGCTAGGGTCGAGCGTGGCCTCGCGACCGTCGAGCAGGGGCAGCGTCTCACCAGCGCGGGCGTGACGCACACCGATCGGGCCATGCAGGGTGTCCAGATCGAAGGCATGCATCGGCTGACCCAGTTCCAGCATCACGTACTGGGTGATATCCACCAGCAGCGAAACCGGGCGCACACCACTGCGGCGCAAGCGCTCGGCCATCCACAGCGGCGTCTTCGCAGTCGAATCGAGATCCTCGACCACGCGACCGCAATAGCGCGGTGCCGCGGCGCCCGCATCCAGACATACCTCCAGTGCGCGTACACTGGCTTGCGCCACCGGCGCGAGCGCAAGCGGCAACACCTCGCTGCCGCAGGCTGCGGCCACGTCGTAGGCGATGCCACGCACGCCGAAGCAGTCCGCGCGGTTGGGAGTGAGCTTGATCTCGATACTGGCGTCGGGCAGGCCCAGGTAATCGGCCAGCGGCTGTCCGACCGGGGCATCGTCGGGCAGTTCGAACAGACCGGAGGCATCGTTGTCCAGCCCCAGTTCCTTGGCAGAACACAACATGCCGTTGGAGGCGATGCCGCGCAGCGTGGCCGGCTTGATCGCGATGCCGCCAACCTGCGCGCCGACCAGCGCCAGCGGCGCGACCAGTCCCGGCCGGGCGTTCGGCGCGCCACAGACGATCTGTAGCGCATCGCCCTGCCCGGCATCGACCCGACATACCTGGAGCCGATCGGCCTCCGGATGCGGCGAGGTCGCGACGATCCGCGCGACCACCACCTGCTGTAACGCCTCGCCGAGCGGCACAACCTCCTCGACCTCCAGGCCGATGGCGGTCAGGGTGGCCGCGAGCTGCTCGCGCGTGGCCTGAGTGGGCACGTGGCTGCGTAGCCAGTTTTCAGAGAATTTCATGCTGTTTCCGGGACTCGGGATTCTGGACTCAGGACTCGGATGGCACCACGCGCGGACCGCCGGAGCCGATGCTCCTGCGTGTCCTGCGCAACGGGTCCGGGCGGGAATTCAGGCGAACTGCCGCAAGAAGCGCACATCGTTCTCGAAGAACGCGCGCAAGTCGTTGACGCCGTAACGCAGCATCGCGAACCGTTCCACGCCCATGCCGAAAGCGAAGCCGGTGTAACGCTCCGGATCGATGCCGACGCTGCGCAACACATTCGGATGCACCATGCCGCAGCCCAGCACCTCCAGCCAGCGGGTGCTGCCATCGGGCTGTTGCCAGGCGATATCGACCTCGGCGCCAGGTTCGACGAACGGGAAATAGCTGGGACGCAAACGCATCTGGAAATCGCGCTCGAAGAACGCGCGCACGAACTCGGACAAGGTGCCCTTGAGATCGGCGAAGGTCGAATGCTCGTCCACCAGCAAGCCCTCGACCTGGTGGAACATCGGTGAGTGGGTCTGATCGCTGTCGCTGCGATAAACCTTGCCGGCGGCGATCATGCGCAACGGCGGCGCATGCGTGCCCATGTAGCGCACCTGTACACCGGAAGTGTGGGTGCGCAGCAAGCGACCATTGCCGAAGTAGAACGTATCGTGCATCGCCCGCGCCGGATGGTGCGGCGGGAAATTCAACGCTTCGAAGTTATGCCAATCGTCCTCGATCTCCGGGCCATCGGCCAGTTCGTAGCCCAGCCGCGCGAAGATCTCGGTGATGCGTTCCAGCGTGCGGGTGACCGGATGCAGCCCACCGCGTTCGCCACGCCGCCCCGGCAAGGTCACATCAATGCGCTCGACCGCCAGGCGCGCGTCCAGTGCGGCGGTGTCCAACAGCGCACGACGCGCGGCCAGCGCCGCAGACACGGTATCGCGCACGCGGTTGATCGCCTCGCCGGCCTGCTTGCGCTGTTCCGGCGCCAAGCCACCGAGTTGCTTGAGCTGGGCGGTAATGCTGCCGCTCTTGCCCAACAGCGCGACCCGCAACTGCTCCAGCGCCTCCGGACTCTGCGCCGCGGCGATATCCGCCAGCGCCTGTCCGCACAGGGAATCGATTTCACTCATTGCACTCGCGCCTCACCTGCTCCGGTCAAAGCCGTGACCACTGTTGCCCGCCAACGCGGGACACCTCACACCCTGGCAGACGCCCCGCCTGCGGGACACCCAAAACGCAAAAGGGGAAGGACTCGCGCCCTTCCCCCGCATGCGTGCGATTGCACCTCGTCGAAAAACCCGCATACACCATGCAGGTTCCTGCGAGGGACCCGCATTTATGCCGCCAGCGCGCCCTTCGCCTTCTCCGCCAGGGCGGCAAAGCCCTGTGCGTCGTGCACGGCGATGTCGGCCAGCACCTTGCGGTCGAGGGTAATGCCCGCCTTGAGCAGGCCGTTCATGAAACGGCTATAGCTCATACCGTTGATGCGGGCCGCCGCATTGATGCGGGTGATCCACAGCGAACGGAAATTGCGCTTCTTCTGCTTGCGGCCGATGTAGGCGTACTGCTGGGCCTTGATCACCGCCTGCTTGGCGACGCGGAAGACCTTGCGGCGGGCGTTGTAGTAGCCCTTGGCGAGGTTCAGAACTTTCTTGTGACGACGGCGCGCCTGGACGCCACGCTTGACTCGAGCCATGGTTCAGTCCTCAGAGGTAGGGCAGCATACGGTCAAGACGGCCTGCGTCCTCGGCACGGACGTGGTTCGTCTGCCGCAGGTTGCGCTTGCGCTTGGTCGCTTTCTTGGTGAGGATGTGGCTACGGTTGGCGTGGCCGGCCTTGTACTTGCCGGAGGCGGTCTTGCGGAAACGCTTGGCCGCCGCCCGGTTGGTCTTGATCTTGGGCATTGCAATGTCCTTGAGAGTGTTTTGTCACTGGTCAGGGCGGTGGCGGCGCCACGCTTTCCATCCGTGCCCTTACCGGCTTGTAAGCTTTTGATCCGCAAGGGATCAGAGCAGGTCCTGATTGCCGCTCAAACGGCAAACCCAGCGAACTGGGCCGCCTATTATGCCAGGGCTTGGAATGCCTTGCAAATCATGTAGTTCGTTGCAGCTCGGGAGGACAGCGTACCCACGCGCCACCGGCATGCGGGCGGCGCGTCTGCCACCGACCGGCGTGCGCCATCCCGACAGCGGCCTCACCGCAGAGACTGGCGACGCGATCGCAGGTGCTCTGGGATCAGCGCTTCTTCGGCGCGATCATCATCACCATTTGCCGCCCTTCCAGGCGCGGACGCGATTCGATGACGATGTCTTCGCCCAGGTCGGCCTCGATCCGGGCCGCCATCTCGCGGCCAAGCTCCTGGTGGCTCATTTCGCGGCCACGGAAGCGAATATTGACCTTGACCTTATCGCCCTCTTCGAGGAAACGGCGCATGTTGCGCAACTTGATCTGGTAATCGCCCTCGTCGGTGACCGGACGGAACTTGATTTCCTTGATCTCGACCTGTTTGGTCTTCTTCTTGGCCTCGTTGGCCTTTTTCTGCTGTTCGAACTTGAACTTGCCGAAGTCCATGATCTTGCAGACCGGCGGATCGGCCTGCGGCTGGATTTCGACCAGATCCAGGCCGTCTTCTTCAGCCATCGCCAGCGCTTCGTCGCGGCTCAACACGCCCACCATCTCGCCATCGGCGCCGATCACGCGCACCCGGGGAACGCGGATCTCTTGATTTTTGCGGTTCTGTTTGTTGTCAGGGGTACTGATGTTGCAATCTCCAAGTGGAATCGGAATACCGCGAACGGAAGTTCCGTCCGCGGCAGGGTGATCTTACGCCGACTGCTCGGCGCGTAAACGCTCGGCGAAGTCGGCAACCGACATGGTCCCCAAGTCCTCCCCCGAGCGCGTGCGTACCGCAATGGCGCCGTTTTCCTTTTCGCGGTCGCCCACGACTAACAGGTACGGCACCCGCTGCAGCGTGTGTTCGCGAATCTTATAGCCGATTTTTTCGTTCCGCAAATCGGCCTCGATGCGGAAGCCTTGATTTGCAAGGAGTTTCCGCACGCTGTCTACATAGTCAGCCTGAGCATCGGTGATGTTCATAACCATCGCCTGCACCGGCGCCAGCCAAGCCGGGAAGACACCGGCGTGGTGCTCGATCAGGATGCCGATGAAGCGCTCCATCGAGCCGACGATGGCACGATGCAGCATCACCGGATGCCGCTTCTGGCTGTGTTCGTCCACGTACTCGGCACCGAGGCGGCCGGGCATCATGAAATCCACCTGCATGGTGCCGAGCTGCCAGGTGCGGCCAATCGCGTCCTTCAGGTGATACTCGATTTTCGGACCGTAGAACGCACCCTCGCCCGGCAGCTCCTGCCACTCCACCCCGCAAGCGCCGAGCGCGGCACGCAGCGCGGCTTCGGCCTTGTCCCAGGTCGCATCCTCACCCAGGCGCTTTTCCGGGCGCAGGGCGATCTTGATCTGGATGTCGTCGAAACCAAAATCCGTGTACACCTTCAGTGCCTGGCGATGGAAGGCGGTGACCTCGGCCTCGATCTGCTGCTCGGTACAGAAGATGTGGCCATCGTCCTGGGTGAAACCGCGCACCCGCAGGATGCCGTGCAACGCACCGGACGGCTCGTTGCGGTGGCAGGCGCCGAACTCGCCGTAGCGAATCGGCAGGTCGCGATAGCTGTGCAGGCCCTGGTTGAACACCTGCACATGGCCGGGGCAATTCATCGGCTTGACCGCGTAAGTGCGCTTTTCCGACTCGGTGAAGAACATGTTGTCCTGGTAGTTGTCCCAGTGACCGGACTGCTGCCACAGCGACACGTCCAGAATCTGCGGGCAACGCACCTCGCCGTAGCCGTTGTCGCGGTACACCTTGCGCATGTACTGCTCGACCACCTGCCAGATCGACCACCCCTTGGGATGCCAGAACACCAGACCCGGCCCTTCTTCCTGCAAGTGGAACAGATCCAGCGCCTTGGCGATCTTGCGATGGTCGCGCTTGTCCGCCTCTTCCATACGCAGGATGTAGGCATCGAGTTGCTTCTTGTCGGCCCAGGCGGTGCCGTAAATGCGCTGCAACTGTTCGTTCTTGGCGTCACCGCGCCAGTAGGCACCGGAGATGCGGGTCAGCTTGAACGCCTTGAGGAAGCGCGTGTTCGGCACGTGCGGCCCACGGCACATGTCCACGTACTCCTGATGGTAGTACAGGCCCATGGCGGTGACGTCCTCGGGCATGTCCGCGATCAGACGCAGCTTATAGTCCTCGCCGCGCTGCTGGAACACCTCGATCACCTCCGCGCGCGGGGTGACCTTTTTGATCACATCGTAATCCTGCGCGATCAGTTCCTGCATGCGCCGCTCGATCGCCGCCATGTCCTCTGGGGTAAACGGACGTGCGCTGTAGATGTCGTAGTAGAACCCTTCGGCGATGACCGGCCCGATGACCATCTTGGCCTCTGGATACAACTGCTTGACCGCGTGACCGACCAGATGCGCACAGGAGTGGCGGATGATGTCCACGCCCTCCTCGTCCTTGGCGGTGATGAGGCGCAGATTGGCATCGTGGTCGATGAGGTCGGAGGCATCGACCAGGCGGCCGTCGACCTGGCCGGCGATGGTCGCCTTGGCCAAGCCCGGACCAATGGACTGAGCCACCTCCATGGGGCTGACAGGATGTTCGAAGTCACGGCGGCTGCCGTCGGGAAGCGTGATCGTAATCATGGGCGTCGACAATTAAGGAAAATGGGAACCGGCGAGCGGCTGTACGTCGGCTTGGCTTACAGCCATGGCAGGACGTAACAGACAAAGAAGGCGCCACAAGGGCGCCTGCTCGGATAGCCTTGTGCGGTAATTCAAACGGGAGCGGTGGTAGTGCTCATGTCGCACGCTCGGCCGGCGTCGCCGCGGGCCACCCATGTTTGGCTTTGATGATGCGCAAAATGGTAAACCAGTTGCGAGCAAATTGGTAATCCGCATCCTGGCCAACGGCAACCCCGTCTGCTTGGTGATTAGCGGCCCGAGGGGAAGCAGTAAAGCGTGGCTCCCGACAGCGCAAAACGCCCATGTAGCGCATAGCGATACCCCACTGATGTCCTGCTCAGCGTTGACTGGAACGCCACGACGATGGCGAAGGCGGGTTGGCGTGAGTCATTGGCTCATGGCCTGATTTGCTGGCTACCGCCAGAGTCACTGTGAGCCGACATGGGTTGTAGATACACCAGCAGCGACATGGGCTCACCCGGCTCGGTCTGCTCCAGCAGCGCGTGTTCGTCCATGCGGTGTTGCATGGATGAATTCGGATACCGCCTACAGCTTCATGACCAGCCCCTGCCCTTGCATCTGCGCCGCGCGCTGGGCCAGCATCGCCTGCTCGGCGAGGTTCTGCTGCTCCA
>NZ_MDCB01000012.1:0-2679 GCF_002939705.1 Xanthomonas albilineans
TGGAGATGCTCATCCGAACGCGGTGGGCGCGTCGGCGGGGTATACAACATCGCCTCGCCCGCTTGGCGCTGTTCGTGTTGATGCGACCGGGGATCTTGGCTGTGGCGCTGTTCGTGTTCGCGTTGCTGCGCATCCATAGCCTGGCGGTGCAACTGCACGTGTTGCTGCGCGAGGCGCTGTTGCTGTTCGCGCGCTGCCTGCGCTTGCTGTTCCTGCTGCTGCAATTGCGCGATCCGCGCCTGTTCCTGCATGTCCACGCTGGCCGGTTTTTCATGGGCCGGGTTGCTGTGAGCGGGTGGCTGTTGTGTCTGCCGGTGTGCTTGCGCCAGGTGCGGTGCGTGCTGCTGCGCCTGCTGGATGCGTTCCTGATGCTGTTGGGCGGCGTGGTCTTCCTGAAGGCCCGTGCGCCTGTCCATGGCCGGGGGTGGCATGGACGCGGCAGCAGCGGATGATGATGAAGAGGAGGAAGACGTATCCGCGTTCGTCGATGTGGGAGGGATGGACGCGGCTGGTACGCTGTGCTGGAACCACTGTCCCGGATGCGTCAGCGTGTCGTAGGCTTGCCCAGCTGCGTGCTCGACCGCGTCGATGCCGGGCGAGACGATGTATTTGATCCCGTCGTATGCTTGCCCAACGGCCTGTCCGGCGGACGAATGCGCGGCGGACTGCGCGCCATGATAGAGATCGACCGCCTGATTCACGACGTTGGTCCCTGCCGCCTGGACGTCAGGATCATGGATGGCCCGCTGTGCCGCGTCGGCAACATGGTGCGCCCCCTGTTCGACGGCGTTTTTCGCCCACTCGAATTGATCGCCGACATAGCGGCCCGCAGCATCTGCAACTCGCCCGTGCAGATGCGCTGCTTCGCCCGCCGCCAAGCCGACCAGCGACGCCGTGGGGTTCAATGGGAAAGCCGCGACGCCCGCCCGATGCGCCGCCGAGGCCATGCGCTCGTCCACGTCGTGTACAGCATGGCCAACCGAGCGCGCGGCATCGCCGGCATCGTGCAAACTGTGTGCTGTACTCTGCACGTGCGCGTTATGTTCGATGGCCTCGCGCAGCGGCGTGTCCAAGTTCAACGCCAGGTATTCGTTCACCTGCCGCTGGATATCCGCTGGCAGGTGGGTTTGGTCAGGGTGCGCGCGCATCTGGCGTAGCGCCTGGGACAGTTCGGCACGTTCGTGCGACACATCCCAGNCGCGCGCATCTGGCGTAGCGCCTGGGACAATTCGGCACGTTCGTGAGCAACCTCCCAGGTGAAATGCTCGAAGGCACTCTGATGGTCCGCGTAACGCTGCGACGCTTCACTGAACCGCTGCGGAGCCAGGACGTTGTCCGTGCTTTGACTGCCGAAGTGCTGGGCAGCGCCGTGGTCCCCCCATCGCGTTGCTATCAGCACATTCGGGGGCGGTGCGCCGACGGGCGCATCCAAATACCGGCCAGCGCGCAGGCTCTGCACATCGTCATGACTGGCCAACGAGACCATGCTGCCGACATGAGGACTGGCCGCGCTCACCACATCGTTGGCCATGCGGTAATTGGTGATGTGGCAGCCGGGCTGCGGCGCGCCATCGGTCAGCGCCCGCGCGCCGTAGGCGTTGTAGGTGGAGCCGGCTAGGCCGTATTTGGCTGCCTCGATCTGCGCCAGCGCGCCGCCGAGGGAGTGGCCGGCGACGGTCACGTGGTCTTTGGGGATGCCTCGTGCTGCGGCCTTGGCAAGCATCTGCGCGGTGAACGCATCGGCGGCGGCTTTTTGTGGATTTACGGCGTCGCGCACCATCGTGGCATCGACGGCGATGTCTTGGAGGGTGGTGAGCGCATGACTCCTTTTTTCCGCCTTAGTCTCGCCGGTAAATAAATCCGTATCGGTACCACGGTAGGCGATGATGACTTCGTTTGTTTTTCTATTGAGGTAAGCCGTGGCATGAAAACCACTGGCAATATCGTTCGCGTAGCCGAAGGCTTGGTATTCGCGTCCATTCAAAAAAACTTTTTTATGCTTCTCAACATCGCTTTGTGGACGATTGGCATACGAATCAATGGCCGCGTCGGCACGTGCTTGATCGGCAGGATTCATGGCTTGGATTCCTTGACAGCGATGGTGACGGGGAAATAGGCATCAGGTTGTTTAAGTACTTGAGGATCACTAGGATCCAAGTCTGGCGCGCCATAGGGAGCGAAAGAACGATCTCCGTACACGCTCTTCTTAAAATAACTTGTCTCAGGACTATCACGCAGGAGTTCTTCAAGCGCACCGCTCCAGGCAAACCTAACACCTTTCACTATGGCACTGGCGCTAACGCTGGTGACATCCCAGTGACACACCCCAAGCTTGAAGTAGTCCTCGTCCAGCAAGGCGTCCCGATAAAAATATCCCTTCCACGTGTGATCGTCCACCTGTGTCATGGGAACATCGAGCCCGGTATTAGGCATGTGCTGCGTGCCAATGAACGGGATCATCGGCACGCATTTCGAGTTGATGACGTCATATCCGATGTATGCCCCCTCAAACGTATCCCACGGCCCCGGCGCATGGGAGGTGGCAATCACTTCGTAGCGTTTGACCGGGTGCGGGTTGAGGTGACCGGTGGCGCCGTCATTGCCGACATCGATGCCTTTGGAGCAACCCGCAGCGGTCAGGGCCAGCGGCATGAGGGCGGTGGCGGCAAGGTGTTGCAG
>NZ_MDCB01000012.1:2710-125112 GCF_002939705.1 Xanthomonas albilineans
CGGCACCGTGATCGCCCAATCGCATCGCCAGCAGGACATTCGGTGGCGGCGCGCCGACGGGCGCATCCAGATACCGGCTAGCGCGCAGGCTCTGCACATCGTCATGACTGGCCAACGAGACCATGCTGCCGACGTGAGGACTGGCCGCGCTCACCACATCGCCGGCCATGCGGTAATTGGTGACCTGGCAGCCGGGCTGCGGCGCGCCATCGGTCAGCGCCCTCGCGCCGTAGGCGTTGTAGGTGGAGCCGGCCAGACCGTATTTGGCCGCCTCGATCTGCGCCAGTGCGCCGCCGAGGGAGTGGCCAGCGACGGTCACGTGGTCTTTGGGGATACCTCGTGCAGCGGCCTTGGCAAGCATCTGCGCGGTGAACGCATCGGCGGCAGCTTTTTGCGGATTGACGGCGTCGCGCACCATCGTGGCATCGACAGCGATGTCCTGGAGGGTGGTGAGCGCATGCTGCGCTTTTTCCGCCTTGGTCTCGCCTGAAAATAGACCTGGGTCGGTGCCGCGATAGGCGATGATGATCCGATATGGCTTCTCCGCAGTCTGATATGCCGTCGCGTGGAAACCGCTGATAGGATCGTTCGCGTAGCCGAAGACGGTATATTTCGCATTACTTAGATATATATAATCTTGACTGTCGACATCGCTCTTCGAACGATTGATATACGAATTAACAGCAGCGTCAGCACGCGCTTGATCAGTAGGCTTCATGGCCTGGCTTCCTTGACAGAGATGGTGACTTGGAAGTGAGCATCTGGATGCTGAAGCGCCTCATCGTCGTCTCCCGCGAGGGTTTGAGCACCATATTCAACGAGATGCTGATCCCCATATGCGCTCTTCTTGAAGTAATAGGTCTCCTGATTTTCTCGCAGGAGTTCTTGCAATATACTGCCCCATCCGAACTTTACGCCTTGTCCCGTCGCGCTGACACCCACACTGGTGACATCCCAGTGGCATACCCCAAGCTTGAAGTAGTCCTCATCCAGCAATGCGTCGCGATAAAAATAGCCCTTCCACGTGTGATCGTCCACACGGGTCATGGGAATGTCGAGTCCTGTATTTGGCGTGTGCTGCACACCAAGGAACGGGATCATCGGCACGCATTTCGTATTGATGACGTCGTAGTGAATATAGCCCTTGATCGAATCCCATGGCCCCGGCGCATGTGAGGTGGCAATCACTTCGTAGCGTTTGACCGGGTGCGGGTTGAGGTGACTGGTGGCGCCGTCATTGCCGACATCGATGCCTTTGGAGCACCCCGCAGCGGTCAGGGCCAGCGGCATGAGGGTGGCGGCGGCCATGTGGTGCAGTTTCATCGGGTCGTCCTCGGGGGGATGGGTCGCGGATACGGCGGCAGGCAGGTACGGTGGCCGCGCAGGTTTACGCTTGGGCTCCACCGGCAATCCGCCGGGTGGCAGCGGCCCCAGCTCGGCGCGCACCCGCGCATTGATGATCGCCATATCGCGCAGCAGCTGCAGATCGTGCAGCGGATCGCGCACCTTGAGTTTGCGCGGGCGATAGGGATTGTCGCTGTGATCGTCTTGATCGTCGGTGTCCTGGCTCATCGCGCGTGACCTTTCCTTTTGATTTTGACCAAGCCTCCCCACTGCACTTGCGATCTTACGCCACAGGGCCGATGCCGCCACGGCCTGACCTGCCCATGGGGTCGGCGAGGCCATGGCAGGCGGCACTCATGGTCTGGCGCCCTCCCGGCCAGTGGCGCGACAGGGTTCATGAGCGCAACTACGGCGCCCGCCCGCTGCGCCGCCGAGGCCATGCGCTCGTGCATGGCCTGCACGGTACGGACGACTCAGCAACAACGAAACCCGTTCTTGCCGCCGTAGCGCGCTTCCTGGCGCTCGCGAAAGAAGCTCTTGTAATCCATCGGTTGCTGCTCTGGATGTTTCTCCAGCATGTGCCGCACGTAATTGTCGTAGTCGGGAATGCCGCAGCACAGTCGTGCGGTCTGCACCAGTCGCCGCCACAGTCGGCGGTGTGCTTGGTAGTGGCCGACGGGAACTAGATCGGTACGCATCACATATCCGCCATTTGGTGTGGTTGTAGTGCAACGTAGGGAGTTTCGCGGTCGCTGCGCTGCGGGTTGCGGCGTGCGGCGAGGATGGTCTTGATCGAGTAAATCAGGATCGCGAACACCACGCACAGAAACAGCACCGTCAGCCCGGCATTGACGTAGGCGTTGGTGACGATCTGCTGCATCTGCGCCATCGATGTGGCCGGTGCGGTGAGGGTACCGCTGGCAATGGCGTCGCGGAATTTGTGCGCTTGCGTCAGAAAGCCTTGCGTGGGGTCGGCGTCGAAGAGTTTGATCAGCCCGGCGCAGGTAGTGCACAGCAGCAGCCATAGTGCCGGGATCAGGGTGACCCAGGCGTAGCGGTCGCGCTTGAGTTTGAAGAGCACCACCGTGCCCAGCATCAGCGCGATACCGGCCAGCATTTGATTGGAAATGCCGAAGAGCGGCCACAGTGTGCGAATGCCGCCATACGGATCCTTGACCCCGGTGTACAGCAGATAGCCCCACAGCGCCACGCAGCCGGCGGTGGCGAGTATATTGGCTCCCCACGATTCGGTTCGGCGCAGCGCCGGTACGAAGTTGCCGAGCAGGTCTTGCAGCATGAAGCGGCCGGCGCGGGTACCAGCGTCGACTGCCGTGAGGATGAACAGCGCTTCGAACAAAATCGCGAAGTGGTACCAGAAACCCATCATGTTCTCCCCCGGCAGCAACCGGTGCAGGATCTGCGCGATGCCCACCGCCAAGGTCGGCGCGCCGCCGGCACGGGCCAGGATGCTGCTTTCGCCGATGTCGTGCGCGGTGGCCTGAAGGACGTCCGGGGTGATGCTGAAGCCCCACTCGGAGACCTTGGCCGCGACCGCGATGGTGTCGTGGCCGACCATCGAGGCCGGCGCGTTCATCGCGAAGTACACGCCGGGCTCGATGATCGAGGCGGCGACCAGCGCCATCACCGCGACGAACGATTCCATCAGCATGCCGCCGTAGCCGATGTAGCGCATGTGGTTTTCGTTGGCGAGCAGCTTGGGCGTGGTGCCGGAGGCGATCAACGCATGAAAGCCGGACACCGCGCCACAGGCGATGGTGATGAACAGGAACGGGAACAGGCCACCGGCCCATACCGGGCCCATGCCGGTGTGCGCGTAGGCGGTCGTCGCCGGCATCTTCAGCGCGGGCATCACCACCACGATGCCGATGGCCAGGGCGAGGATGGTGCCGATCTTGAGGAAGGTGGACAGATAGTCGCGCGGCGCTAGCAGCAGCCACACCGGTAGCACCGAGGCGACGAAGCCGTAGCCGATCAGCAGCCAGGTGACCTGCATGTCGGTGAAGGAGAAGGCCACGCTCCAGACCGGGTCGGCGGCGATGCGACCGCCGAACCAGATCGCCGCCAGCAACAGGATCAGCCCGACCACCGAAATCTCGCCGATCTTGCCTGGGCGCAGGTAGCGCATGTACACGCCCATCAGCAGCGCGATGGGCATGGTCGCGATCACCGTGAACATGCCCCATGGGCTTTGCGCCAGCGCCTTGACCACCACCATCGCCAGCACCGCCAGGATGATGATCATGATCAGGAAGGCACCGAACAGTGCGATGGTGCCTGGAATCTGGCCCATTTCCTCGCGTACCAGATCCCCGAGCGAGCGACCGTCGCGGCGGCTGGACAGGAACAGCACCATGAAATCCTGCACCGCGCCGGCCAGCACCACGCCCACCACCAGCCACAACAGGCCCGGTAGGTAGCCCATCTGCGCGGCCAGCACCGGCCCGACCAGCGGCCCGGCACCGGCGATGGCGGCGAAGTGGTGGCCGAACAGCACGTGCTTGTTGGTTGGCACGTAGTCCAGGCCATCGTTTTTGAGCACAGCGGGCGTGGCGCGGGTAGGGTCGAGCCGCATGACCGTGTCGGCGATGAAGCGGCTGTAGAAGCGGTAGGCGATCAGGTAGATCGAGACGGCGGCGACCACGATCCACAGTGCGTTGATGGGTTCGCCGCGGCGCAGGGCGAGCGTGCCGAGACAGAACGCCGCTAGCACGGCGAGTGCGGCCCAGGCCAGTTTGGAAACCGTTTTCATGCGGCGTATGCTCCTCGAGGATGCGGCAAGCGTCGCCGCGATGCTGCGCGCGGTCAAGGCCGGCAGTTGGTATTTCGCGCGCACCTGTATGCGGCCGCGATACGGTCACGCCGACCGGCACTGGCCGTGTCGGCATCTGCGCGATGGAACGATGGGTTGCGCCGATCGCAGTTGGCCGGTGCGGTGGTCGCTCCCATAGTGGTGACTTCCCCAGCGAGATCGCCTGCCATGACCGACACTTCCACTGCCGAACCGGCGCGCATCCTGCGCACGATTCGCGGCCATGCCACCGCCGATGGCGATGGGGTCAAGCTGACCCGCGTGATCGGTGGCGCCGAACTGCCCGAGCTGGATCCGTTCCTGTTATTGGACGAATTCGGCACCGACCGCGCCGAGGACTATATCGGCGGCTTTCCCAGCCATCCGCATCGTGGTTTTGAGACGGTCACCTACATGCTCGATGGGCGCATGCGGCATAAGGACAACCACGGCAACGAGGGTCTGTTGACCCCGGGTAGCGTGCAGTGGATGACCGCCGGTCGCGGCCTGGTGCATTCGGAGATGCCGGAACAGGAGTCCGGGCGGATGCGCGGTTTCCAATTGTGGGTGAATCTGCCTGCGCGCGAGAAAATGACCGCGCCGCGTTATCAGGAGTTCGCGCCGGAGCGCATTCCGCTGATCCAGCCGGCCGCGGGCGTGACGATCAAGGTCATCGTCGGCCAAATCGGCGAGGTACATGGGCCGATTGCACAGCCAGCCACCGATCCGTTGTATCTGGACATCGCGTTGGAGGCCGATGCGCGCTGGTCGTACCTGCTGCCATCCGGGCACAACGTCTTCGCGTATATGTTCGAAGGCGCTGCGGTACTGGGTGCGGGAGCGGAGACACGGCCACTGTCGGCGCAGACCTTGGCGGTGCTTGGCGGTGGCGATCTATTACAGCTCCAGGCTGGCGAGCAGGGAGCGCGTCTGATCCTGGTGGCAGGACGGCCCTTGCGCGAGCCGGTGGCACGGCATGGGCCGTTCGTGATGAACACGCGCCAGGAGTTGATGCAGGCCTTCGTGGATTTCCAGGAAGGGCGCTTCTGAGCGCAGGATCCGCGTTGTCGCTTTACCGCAGCGCCAGGCCGATCCGCTTGGCCGCTGTCCTCAGTGCTCCAGTGCTAGGCTGGCCTGATGCATGTCCAGTGCTTGCACCAGCCCTTGCAGTTTCTGTAGTTCCTGCGCATCGCCGGCATCGATCCATACCTGTGCGAACTGGCCTTTTTTCAGTTCAATAATGGCGATCCGGCGCGAGGCCAGGCCGGGTATCTCGGCACCGCCCACGTCGGGTCGGTACCATTGGAGCATCTCGCCGCCGATGCTGCCTTTTTCCTCGCGTAGCGTGCGCGACAGCGGAATGTGCGGGTCGTGCGCGGTGAGCATGATGCCCAGCACCTGGCGGCCATCGGCGGTCGCCGCCCGACAGACGATGAGGCCTTTGTCGCTGCGCTCGTTCCACTGCAGGCTGGCCTGCGGCGGCAGTTGCGGGCAGTTCTGGGCCTGTTGCGCCAGCACGGTGGTCGCTTGCAGCGCGACGGCCACCGTCAGAAACACGTTGCACACGATTGCAAGCTTCATTTGCGATGTCCCCATGGGTCTTGGTGCGACGGTTCCGGTTTTTGCGTGCACGCCAATCACGCTCGCTTACAGGGTTTCCCCATGCGATACGCGATTGCTGTGTATCCCCCCGTTGGCGCGGTGCATGTTCCGGTGCGCGGCCCCCGCTTGGCGCCAGTGTAGTGCACGATAGCCCAGGCGGCGCTGGCTGACGATTCGCATGCGACGTAACAAGGTGAACATACGTGCGTCTGCCTCAGAACAAGCTCCCGGCTGTCCCGGTATGCACGGTGACCTCGCCACGGCGCGAGGCCAGCCGGTCGGCCAGCCGGGTCGGTTCCGGTAGGCGGTAGCCGCGCAGATAACGCTGGGTCCAGTGCAAGGCGCTGTCTACGCTCACGCGATGTCCGGGCGAAACGATCAAGGGATTGCAGCGCGCCTTGCTGCGCAGCGCCCAGCCGACCACCTCGCCGCGATGCAGGATCGGGCTGCAGTCGCCGGCTTGCGCACCGGGTGCGTCGAAATGGCCGGCCAGCGATTTTTTCGCCACGCCGATGCTGGGTAGCCCGGTGACCACACCGAAATGCGCGGCGATGCCGAGCCGGCGCGGATGGGCGATGCCCTGGCCGTCGACGAAGACAAGATCCGGACGCTGTCGCAGCAATGCCAGCGCGGCCAGTAGCGCTGGCAATTCGCGGAAGCTCAGCAGGCCGGGGATGTAGGCCATCGTGGTGGGCACACGGGCGATCTCGGTCTGTCGTGGTTGTAGCGTGTGTGCGTCGAGCAGCACGGCGGCGGCGCGGGTGATGCGGCCCTCGTCTTCGAAACCGACATCGACGCCGGCCAACCAGCGCGGTGGATCGGTGACCTCGTCGTGCAGCCGCACCTGCCGTGCCAGTGTCGTTTGCATGGCGCGCGCCTGCGCGATGCTGCCATCCCAGTCGCCGAATACCGCAGAGTTTCCAGACATTTGCATATTCACATACTGACAGCGTGGGCGTTGCCGCGCTGTGGATGCGCCTGGGACGCGGCTTGTGGGGGCGTTATGGGTGCAGCGCCATGGTGACGACACCGGCTTGCATCATGCCGTTACAATCCGTGGGCAATGTCCTGTCTTTTCCTCTCACGGAGACCGTCGTAGTGACCCGTAAACTCGTACTGTTGCGCCATGGCCAGAGCCAGTGGAACCTGGATAACCGTTTCACCGGCTGGGTGGACGTGGACCTCACCGAGCAAGGCCGTCAGGAAGCCGTGGCCGCCGGTCGGCTGATGCGCGAGGAGGGGCTGCAATTCGATGTGGCGCATACCTCGGTGCTCAAGCGCGCTATTCACACCTTGCAGGGGGCGCTGAATGCGCTGGAGCAGGATTGGTTGCCTGTGCACAAGAGCTGGCGCCTCAACGAGCGTCACTATGGCGGCTTGCAAGGCCTGGACAAGGCCGAAACCGCCGCCAAACACGGCGAGGAACAGGTCAAGATCTGGCGCCGTTCCTACGATATCCCGCCGCCGCCGATGGATGCCGCCGATCCGGGCCACCCGCTGCACGACCGCCGTTATGCCACGCTCGACCGCAATGCGCTGCCGGCCACCGAGTCGCTGGCGAGCACGCTCGATCGCGTGCTGCCGTACTGGCACGATGCCATCGCGCCGCAACTCAAGGCTGGACAGACGGTGCTGGTCACTGCGCACGGCAACTCGCTGCGCGCGCTGTACAAGTATTTGAACGCGGTGTCGCGCGAGGAGATTCTCGAACTCAACATCCCCACTGGCATCCCGCTGTTGTTCGAACTGGACGACGCCTTGCAAGTGCGCTCCTACCGCTATCTAGGCGACCCGGAAGCGGCGAAGCGGGCCGCCGAGGCGGTGGCTAATCAGGGCAAGGCGAAGTAACAACCAAGCCGTCGTGTCCACGTGCACAGGTGCCGGCGGCGAGCGCTTCGCGCGCTGGTCGCCGGCCTCAGCCTTGCTGGCGGCGTCCACCCACACCCGCATCTGGCCTTTTTGTACTGGTTTGTGCTGATAGGATCGCGTTGGTGTGTGTTTGACCTGCGCGCCCAGCGGCGGCGAGCAGAGGCGTTTGACGTTGGCTTGTGACGTGGACGTGGGCGACGCTTTTCACCACTGCGGCGATCATCTTCTCGGCCGAGTCGCCGCGCAATCAGCGCGGCGACAGTGCCGTCAGCAAGCCGCGCGCGGCATTGAAGCGCTCGCTCGACTCCGGTAATGGCAGCTTGAGTTTCAACTTGTCCGGGCCGTCCATCGCGTACAGCTTGGGCTGTTTCTGGATCATTTGCAGGATGGTCATCGGGTCGATGTTGGGCTTGCTCTCGAACACCAGCCGCCCACCGTGTTCGCCCAATTCCAGTTTGCGGATGCCCAGCGCATTGGCTTGCAGTTTCAGTTCGGCGATCGCGAACAGGTGCTTCACCGGCTCTGGTAACAGGCCGAAGCGGTCGATCATTTCCACCTGTAGTTCGCGCAGGCCATCGCCATCGCGGGCGCTGGAGATGCGCTTGTACAGGGTCAGGCGGGTGTGTACGTCGGGCAGGTAGTCGTCCGGGATCAATGCCGGCACGTGCAGTTCCACTTCGGCGCCGCGTGTGTTCTCACCGCTGTCCAGATCCGGCAGCTTGCCCTGGCGGATGCTGCGCACCGCGCGTTCCAGCAGTTCGGTGTACAGGCTGAAGCCGACTTCGGCCATCTGCCCGCTCTGGTCTTCGCCGAGCAATTCGCCGGCGCCACGGATTTCCAGGTCGTGGGTGGCCAGGGTGAAACCGGCGCCGAGTTCGTCCATCGAGGCGATCGCGTCCAAGCGCTTTTGTGCATCGGCAGTGATGCTGCGTTGATCTGGCACCAGCAGGTAGGCGTAGGCGCGATGGTGCGAGCGACCGACGCGACCGCGCAATTGGTGCAATTGCGCCAGGCCGAAACGGTCGGCGCGGTTGATGACGATGGTGTTGGCGTTGGGGATGTCGATGCCCGATTCGATGATGGTGGTCGACAACAACACGTTGAAGCGCTGTTTCTGGAAGTCCAGCATGACGGTTTCCAGTTCGCGTTCGGGCATCTGCCCGTGGGCGATACCGATGCGCGCCTCCGGCACCAGCACGCTCAATTCGCGCTGCATGCGCCCGATGCTTTCCACGTCGTTGTGCAGGAAGTACAACTGGCCGCCGCGCGCCAACTCGCGCTGGAAGGCTTCGCGCAGCAGCGCGTTGTCCCACTGGGTGACGAAGGTCTGCACCGCTAGCCGGTTCAGCGGCGGGGTGGCGATGATCGATAGATCGCGCAGGCCGGCCATGGCCATGTTCAGTGTGCGCGGGATTGGCGTGGCAGTCAGGGTCAGCAGGTGTACGTTGGCGCGTAGTGCCTTCAGCGCTTCCTTCTGGCGCACGCCGAAGCGTTGCTCTTCATCGACGATGACCAGGCCTAGATCCTTGAACCTGACGTCCGCTTGCAACAGGCGATGGGTGCCGACGATCACGTCGATGGTGCCGGCGGCGACTTTCTCCAACTCGGCCTTGATTTCTTTAGTGCTCTTGAAGCGCGACAGCACTTCGACCTTGAGTGGATAGTCAGCAAAACGGTCGCGAAAGTTGCGGTAATGCTGTTCGGCGAGCAGTGTGGTCGGCACCAGTACCGCGACCTGTTTGCCGGCGCTGGCCGCAGCGAAAGCGGCACGCACCGCGACCTCGGTCTTGCCGAAGCCGACGTCGCCGCAGACCACGCGGTCCATCGGCTGGCTGCTGGCCAGGTCGCGCAGAGTGGCTTCGATGGCGGCCAACTGGTCGGGGGTTTCTTCGAATGGGAAGCCGGCGGCGAACGGCTCGTACATCGCGCGGTCCACTTGTAGTGCCAGACCTGCGCGGGCTTGGCGCCGCGCCTGGATTTCCAGCAGTTCGGCGGCGACGTCGCGGACCTTTTCGGCGGCTTTGCGTTTGGCTTTGGCCCACTGCTCGCCGCCCAGCGAATGCAACGGCGCGGTCTCGGCCGAGGCGCCGGAGTAGCGACTGATCAGATGCAGCTGGGCCACCGGCACGTACAGCCGGTCGCCCTTGGCGTATTCGATTTCCAGAAACTCGCCGGGCATGCCGCCGGCGTCGAGCACGATCAGCCCACGGTAGCGACCGACGCCGTGGTCCTCGTGCACGATCGGTGCGCCTTCGGACAGCTCGCCGAGGTCGCGGATGATCGCTTCCGGCTCGCGGCCGACACGGCGGCTGCGCCGCGGTTGGCTGGCGCGCTCGGGGAAGAGTTGGCGTTCGGTCAGGACCGCGATGCGCGGCTGCTCCAGCGCGAAGCCGCCGTCCAGCGGTGCCACTGCGATGGCGAAGGCGGGGCCGGTCGTGGCGGCGAACGCGGCGAAGTCGGCCAGCACCTGCGGCTTTAGATCAGCGGCGGCCAGCACTTCCAGCAGCGCTTCGCGTCGGCCGGGCGAATCGGCGGCGATCAGCACGCGCCCTTGGTAATGTTCGAGGAACTGCTTCAGCGCTGCGGCCGGCGCGGCGTCTTTGGCGGCCACCGGCAGCGGCGGTAGCGGTTGGTCGCCCAGCGTCTGCGCCTCGTCGATGCGCGGATGGTCTGCCGCGCGCACCTCGATGCGCGCCAGCGTGTTGAGCCGTTCGCGCAGTGTGTCCGGCGTCTGGTACAGCTCCTCGGGGACAAGGAGTGGCCGTTCCACGTCGTGGCGGCGTTGTTCGTAGCGTGCCTGGGTCTGCGCCCAGAATGCATCGGCAGCGGCACCCACTCCTGGTGCAATCAACGGCAGCACGCGCTCGCCCAGGTAGTCGAACAGGGTGGCGGTGGTATCGCGTGCGCTTGCGCCGGTGCCGCGCGATTCCTGGAAGAACAGCGGCAGGTAGTATTCGATGCCCGACGGTGCCAGCCGCGCTTTCAGGTCTTGGTAGAGTGCGCTGCGCCGGGTGTCCACATCGAAACGCTCGCGTAGCGTGGTCAGCACCCGCTCCACGCTGGCATCGTCCATCGGTACTTCGCGCCCGGGCAAGATCTGCACCGTATCCACGTGGTCTAGGGAGCGCTGCGATTCCGGGTCGAATGCGCGGATCGAATCGATGTCATCGTCCAGCAGTTCGATGCGCAGCGGTGCGTCGGCGCCCATCGGGTAGACGTCGAGCAAACCGCCGCGCACGGCGAAGTCGCCCGGATCCATGACCTGCGGCACGTGGCGATAGCTGGCGCTTTCAAGTCGTCGCTTTTCCGCGTCCAGATCCAGGCGTTGGCCCACGCGCAGGTCGAAACTGCCGCCGACGATGTAGCGCAGTGGCGCCACCCGCTGCATCAGCGTCTGTACCGGCACCACGACGATGCCCTGTTGCAGGGTCGGCAATCGTTGCAGCGCCGCCAGGCGTTGGCTGACGATGTCCGGATGCGGGCTGAACTGGTCGTAGGGCAGGGTCTCCCAGTCGGGAAATGGCACCACTGGCAGAGGCGTGTCGCCGCCTAGCAGGGTATGCAGGTCGCCCTCGATCTGGTGTGCACTGTGGTTGTCGCGCGCGATCACCAGTAATGGTCCGCGATGCGCGGCGGCGGCGCAGGCGATGTGCCAGGCCAGCGCGGTGGAGGAGGCGGGTGCGCGCCAGTGCGCGCGGAGCTGACCGGACTTGGGCAGCGGCGGAACGGGGAAGGAAATAGACGGCATCGACTGTCGAGTTTAGCAAAGCCATGGGCGAGAGCCGGTGGCTTTGGCCCGGAGAAACGCAGCCGCCTGAGGCGGCGGCGGTGGATGCCGCAGAGAACCAAGGAATGGTCTATGCGAGTGGCGTGTGCGCTGGTTTCAGTTGCCTAATTCCAGTATCACGCGCACCAGGCCCGATGTGTCAGGATGCGGCATCTTCTGGAAACCGAGCGATTCGGTCAGTTGCAACATCGGCACATTGTGTTCGAGGACCTCACCGTAGAGTCGGTCCAGATATTTGCGTCGCGCCCACTTGACCAGCTTGCGCATCAGTTGCCGGCCCAGGCCCTGGCCGGCGACGAAGTTGCTGAGCAAAATCGCGCATTGGGCCTCACGGGTGCCCGGCGTGATCGTGGCGCGGGCGACGGCGCCGACCACCGCTTCGCCGGGCGGCAGTGGTTCGGCGGCCACCAGGATCAGTTCCGCCTTCGGGTTGGGATGGGTGAGCCGTTGCGCCATTTCTTCGTTCAATTCCTGTGCCGAATGCAGAAAGCGCGTGCGGATTTCGCTCGGCCCGAGCAAGCCGAAGGCACCTTGCAACGGTGCGCTATCTTCAGGCCGGATCGGCCGTATCAGCAGCTCGCGTCCGCTGGGTAGGGTGAAGGTTTCATGCCAAGGAGGCATGCGGTTGCGGGTCGCCATGGCCGTCTTGTCCTCGATCAGGCTCGCGATTCTCGCATTATCACCAGGCCGTCGTCTGTGAATGCATGCTGTCTTGCTTGCGTTGCCGCTGGTAGTGGGAGTGCGGTGTAGTGGCCGCCGAGACGCGCCGTTTCGCGCAGGCCGTTGCGTGGGTTTATGGTGTCGTAGTGCGATAGCGGTGCGCAGTCGAGGGGGAGGGGTCCTCGCGCGGCGCATGCCCCGCTGTGTGCTCGGTCCGACGATGTGCCGTGCGGCTCAGGCTTCGCGCTTGAGCCACTCCAGGCGGGTCTTGGCGCCGGTTTCGCCCAGATGCGTTTGCAGGATCGGCAGCGTTTCGGCCAGCGTCTGTTCGAACTGCCAGGGTGGGTTGAGCAATAGCATGCCGCTGCCGTTGAGTCGTAGCGGCGAATCGTCGGGGCGGACCTGCAATTCGGCAAGCAGCATCGACGGCACCGGCAGTGCTGTCGCCTTGCGCAAGAATGGTTGCAAGCTGCGCCGTTGCTTGATCGGATACCACACGGCGCAGATCGCCTGCGGCCAGCGCGTCAGCGTTTCGCGCAATGCGGCGACGATCAGCGGGTATTCCGCAGCCTGGGCTTCGTAGGGTGGGTCGATCAGCACCAAGCCGCGTCTGATCCTGGCGTTGCCGGATTTTGGTGGCAGGAATGCCTTGATCGCCGCGTAGCCGTCACCGGCATGCACCTGCACGCGGCGGTCGTGGGCGAATAGTGTTTTCAGTTCGGCGGCTTCCTCGGTTTGCAGTTCGCATGCGGCGAGCCGGTCCTGCGCACGCAGCGCTTGCGCCACCAGCAGCGGCGAGCCTGGGTAGCTGAGCAACGTGCCGACGGGGTTGTCGGCTTGCACCGCGCGTAGGTAGCGTTCCACTCCCTCCGGAAGGGTGGGGTGGCACATCAAGCGCAGCACGCCGGCGGCGGCCTCGCCGGTCTTGCGTGCCTCGTTGGCGGCGAACTGGTAACGGCCACGGCCGGCGTGGGTGTCGAGTACGAAGAAGGCGCTGTCCTTGCGCTTGAGCGCATCGAGCAATGCCAGCAGCACGGTATGTTTGAGGACGTCGGCATGGTTGCCGGCGTGGTAAGCGTGACGATAGTTCATCGACGCAGTGTACGGGCCGACACCGCGCACGGCCATGGAGCCCGTCGCGGTGTCGGCTGAGGCTGTGCATGTCACACCATCCATGGCGTGTAAGTGGCAAACGCTGCGGCGACCATGGGATCGCCGCGGCGCATTCGGTCAGTAGGCGACCGCCGCCTGGTGCACGTCCTTGGCCACCACCGACCAGGCCAATCTGCCGAAACCATGTTTGCCCCAATCGGTTCCCCAGCTGTTCTCGATCAACAAGCCGTCTTTGTCGTAACCAAGAGCGATGACTTCGTGGCCGTCCAAAATCTTACTATGGTTGTCGTAATCGATATCGTGGTCCTGGTTCAGCGAGTCGAAGCCAGCACGGACATTGAAGCCGATCACGACCGGGGTGCCATTGGCGATCGCCAGCTTGATCTGCTCGATGAGCGCCTGGCTATCGACAGGGCTGTTATCGCCCCAGTTGTTGTAGATCATTTGGTAATGGAAGGGCTGCTTGTAATTGCGTGCATTGGCGCGCTCATGCTTGGTCGGCTTTGTCCTCCAGTCGTAGTCCCCTTGGAAGTAATCCGCCTTGGTATCGATGCCTTGCTTTAAAGCGACATCCAGCGGCGCTTCCATCGTGGAGCCGTTATCCTGTCCGTCGTTGACTTGGGTATACAGGTACATCGGCGCGAACAGATTGACCGATTGCTTGGTGAAATTGGCATACCAGCCTGCCAGCGTGCGTGCGGTGGCAAAGGAGGCACAGGCACCCAGCTGCTTCTGGTCGCTGGGTTTGATTGCCCATTGGGTCAGGTCGGCGTTTTCGGGAGGCTTTGCATCGGTCACTTTATCGACTTCAAAGAGCTTTACCAGCGGTTGTGTCAGGGGGGAGGGTTTCAGGCCCATGCCATGCGGTTGTGCATGTGCGACCGAGAATGCGGACAGTGCGAGCAGTCCGATCAACGAGGCCATCGGGCGAGTATGGTACATGGCGAGGTTCCTTGAGTAGGTGGCTCATGCTGACATGCGACTGCCATGATGCGGTCAGGTAATGTCGAACGCATTCGCGCACTTTGCGATGGGGAAACTACAGTTAACGCATTTATTCATGGTCCGCAGATCCATGGTACGCAATGCACCCGGAATCCGTGGCGATGAACCCGCGTTATGCCATCAAAACGCAAGCACTTGATGTGTTTCTGTCACAGATCGGTCAATGCAGGGTAGTCGGTAGATTGGCGGTGGGTAGGGAACACGCCAGTGGCAGAGGATGTCTTGTTGCACTGCAAGCGCTACAACATCCGCTTGCAGCGGCGACAGCGGCGTGGACATGCGTATAACGTGTCAACGGGCTGGTCTGTACACCGCCGTTCGAGCCGCCGCGCAACGGTCGCCGACCTGCTGTGCCGGAGCTGCCACCGGAGGTGGCCAGACAGTGCCACGCTGGGCGGGGTAAAATCGTCCGCTTGCCCATTGCTTCGAGCGCTCCATGGTCTGCCGCACCCGTTTCGCCCCCAGTCCAACCGGTTACCTGCATATCGGCGGAGCCCGCACCGCGTTGTACTGCTGGTTGGAAGCGCGCCACCGTGGCGGGCAATTCGTGCTGCGCATCGAGGACACCGACCGCGAGCGCAGTACGCAGGCGGCGATCGACGCGATCCTGGAAGCGATGGACTGGCTGGGCCTAGACTACGACGCAGGTCCGGTCTACCAGACGCAGCGCCTGGAGCGCTATCGCGAAGTCGCCGCGCAGTTGTTGGCCGAGGACAAGGCCTATTATGCCTACGAGACTCGCGAGGAACTGGACGCGATGCGCGAAGCGGCGATGGCCCGGCAGGAGAAGCCGCGCTACAACGGTGCCGCGCGCGAGCAGCGCCTGCCGTATCGCGACGATCCGAACCGGGTGATCCGCTTCAAGAACCCGACCGAAGGCGTGGTGGCGTTCGAGGATCTGATCAAGGGGCGCATCGAGATCGCCAACAGCGAACTGGACGACATGGTGATTTTGCGTCCCGACGGCTACCCGACCTACAACTTCGCGGTGGTGGTCGACGATTGGGACATGGGCATCACCGAAGTGATCCGCGGCGATGACCACATCAATAACACCCCGCGCCAGATCAATATCTACCAGGCGCTGGGTGCGCCGGTGCCGAAGTTCGCGCACATGCCGATGATCCTGGACGAGCAGGGCGCCAAGCTGTCCAAGCGCACCGGCGCCGCCGACGTGATGCAGTACAAGGATGCCGGTTACCTGCCGCATGCGCTGATCAATTATCTGGCGCGGTTGGGCTGGTCGCATGGCGATCAGGAACTGTTCGCGCGCCAGGAATTGATCGAGTTGTTCGACGTCAAGGACGTCAACTCCAAGGCGGCGCGTTTGGACATGGCCAAGCTCGGCTGGGTCAATCAGCATTACCTCAAGACCGATGCACCCGAATCGATCGCGCCGCATCTGCATTCCCAGCTCGTGGGCCTCGGCATCGACCCGGCCACCGGTCCGGCCGTGGTCGAGGTGGTGGTGGCGTTGCGCGAGCGCGTGCAGACGCTCAAAGACATGGCCGAGAAGGCGCTGGTCTGGTACCGGCCGCTGGACAGTTACGACGCCTCGGCAGTAGCCAAGCACCTCAAGCCAGGCGCCGAGCAGGCGCTGGGCAAGGCGCGTGCGTTGCTGGCCGCGTTGCCGCAGTGGAGCCTGGAGAGCGTCGCCGCCGCGTTGCACGACACCGCCGCCGCGCTGGAAATCGGCATGGGCAAGGTGGCGCAACCGCTACGGGTGGCCATCACCGGCACCCAGGTCAGCCCGGATATCTCCCAGACTGTCTACCTGGCCGGCCGCGACGAGGCATTGAAACGCATCGATGCCGCGCTCATCAAGATCCCAGTGGGAAGCTGATTCCCCGGAGACCGCTATGCCCAGTAAGAAGCACGCCTGCATCGATCCGCAGCACCATGTCCACGATCCGGCCGATTTCGTCACAGTGGCCGAACGAGTGAGTTGTGAGCGCGGTCTGCGTCTGACCCCGATTCGCGCCAACCTGCTGCGGTTGATTGTCGAGGCGGCGCGCCCGGTCAAAGCCTACGAGTTGCTGGAGTGGGTGCGCGAAGGCAGGAGCGTGGGCGCCAACGCGCCACCCACCGTGTACCGTGCGCTGGATTTCTTGATGGCCAACGGTTTCGTGCACAAGCTCGAATCGGTCAATGCCTTTGTCGCCTGTCACCATCCCAGCAGTGCCCTGCACTCGGTGCCGTTCCTGATCTGCGATCGCTGCCACAGCGCGGTCGAATTGGAAGACCGCGATGTGGTCGAACAACTGGAGCAGCGGGCCAAGGCGCTGGGTTTCCAGCCACAGGCACAGACCTTGGAAGTGCACGGCCTGTGCGCACGCTGCGCGAACGGTTAGGCGCCATCGTCGAGCGTGCGCGTACGCCCCGGATCAAACAGGCAATGAGGCATCGATAGTATGATGTCACGCTATTCTGTAGCGGTTTCCGCGTGGATGTTCATGGCAATGCCCACTCCGCTCAATCTACGTGCCTTGCTCGACCGTCTTGGCGCCACAGGTTCGTTGTTGTGCGCTGTGCATTGCGCGGTGCTGCCGCTGGCCCTGGCGTTGTTGCCGTCATTGGGTCTGTCGATATGGCTGGGCGAAGGAGTGGAGCGGAGTATGGTGGTGTTCGTCACCTGTCTTGGCCTGTTCAGTCTGCTGCTCGGTTACCGTCGGCATCGCGCTTGGCAGGCGCTGGGATTGTTGATATTGGGCCTGTTGTCGGTGTGGGCCGGGATACTGGTGCCTGCGTTGCACCACGCCGCGGTGGTGCATGCGGCGATCATGACGTTCGGTGGCACTCTCGTCGGACTTGCCCATCTGCTCAATCTGCGCCTGAATCACAGCCATGTGCACGACGCCAGCTGCGCCCATTGAGCGCGCGTGTTAGGCTTGCCGATCTTGTCCGAGGATCGCCAACGCGTTGCCCTCGCCAAACCCTGCGACGCGTGCGGGGATTTTTTGTAAATACATTCAGGAGTCGATGAGCATGGGTAAGGGTGATCGCAAGACCGCCAAAGGCAAGCGCTACAACGCCAGCTACGGCAATGCGCGCTCGCATAGCGTGAGCAAGGTGGCTGTGGGCGCTGCTGCGCCGGTCGCGAAGAAGTCGGTGGTCAAGGCGCCGGCGGTGAAGAAGGCTGTGACCAAGAAGACGGTCGCCAAAGCCGGCTGAGTTCAGGTCACCGCTTGCAGTGGAAAACGCGGCGCTTGCGCCGCGTTTTCTTTGCGCAGTCTGCGAGGCTGCGGCGCGTTTCGTGCCATGCCGTGCCGCGTGCGCGGGATCAGCACATTCCGGTTGGGGGAGATTGCACGGACACGGTGGCTGTGCAGCGCTCAGTGCGGGGGCGCGTCCTCGGCCTGGTCTCCGGCCAGATCAGCGACCAGGGACGTTTTTTCCTCTGTTGCAGGCGCGGGAGGCGGTGGCGGTGCCACCAGTAACAATTCGGCCAGTCCCCTGTAGATCGGCGTGCGGCAGACCAGCGCCGAGGCGCCGCGCGCGATCATGACTGTCGCCAGGATCGGCAGCAGCATGTTACTGCTGTCGGTCAGTTCCAGCGAGATGACCGCCGAAGTCAGGGGGGCCTGGGTGACACCGGTCAGGTAGGCGCACATGCCCAGCAACACGAACGTGCGCGGATCCACCCCTGGCATCAGTACTGCCAGGTTGTGACCGAGCCCGGCGCCCACCGCCAGCGCCGGCGAGAACAGGCCGCCGGGAATGCCGGCGACGTAGGACACCAGATTCGCCAGGAGTTTCATTAGACCGAATTCGTGGCCGACGCTGGCATGTCCTTGCACCAAACTGCGAGCCTGCTCATAGCCGGTCCCGAATGCCCCTGCGCCGAACACCAGGCCCAGCACGACCAGCGTCAGACCGCACAGCGCGGCCAGCAGCACCGGATGCTGGCCGCGCAACGCGCCCAGCCAATGCGGCTTGCCGCCGACGGTCGCCAGGACCATGCGTGCGAACCCGCCGCCGAGCAGGCCGGCGACCACGCCGCACAGCAGGATCGCCAGCCACGCCTCGCCAAGTGGCAGCCCCGCCGTGGCGACCTTGCCGAAATAGGTGTAGTTGCCGAGCAGACCCAGCGAGATCACGCCGCCAACGATCACGGCGGTGAGCAAGGTGCCAGAGAAGTGATGCTCGAAACGTCCGCTGAGTTCTTCGATGGCGAATACCACGCCGGCCAGCGGCGTGTTGAATGCGGCGGCGATGCCGGCGGCGCCGCCGGCGAGCAGGAAGTGGCTGGCATGGCGCGAGTCGCGGAAGCCGAACCAGCGTCCGAACACGTACATGAGGCTGGCGCCGACGTGGACGGTTGGACCTTCGCGGCCGATCGAGGCGCCGCCGAGCAGCGCCAGCGTGGTCAGCAGCAGCTTGCCGGCGGACACGCGCAGCGACAGGTTGGCTTGCCGGAACGCATGGTCGCTGCGTTCCAGCGCGGCGATGACCTGCGGAATGCCGCTGCCGCGGGTGGGCCGCAGTGCGCCGTTGGTCAGCCAGGCGAGCAGTGCAAAGATGCCAGGTGTGAGTAGCAAGGCCCACCAGCGCGAATGCGCGGTGATGCGTTGGAACAGGTGGAAGGCGGCGTCGCTGGCTTTGGCAAAGACGAGCGCGACCAAGGCCACCGCCACCGCCCCGCCCCATAGCACGATGCGTTGTTTCCAGCTTTCCTGCGAGAGCAGCGGCCGTAAGCGATGGCGCAGTCGGGGCGGTTGCGCGGGATCGGACGAGTGCATGCACGGATTGTCGCATGCACTGCGTTGCGACGGTTGTCTCTGGTGAGGCGATCAGCGCGCGTATGAGCGGTGTTGCGCGTCGCCGGCCATCTGGGGCTCGGGCGAGGCGTGATGCCGCGCGTGCGCAGGCTGTCGATCCCGGTAGACAGGATCGGCCCCGTGACACGGGTCGGTGTTGCCGTCGATGGCGGTGAGCCCCGCCGTGGCCCTTAGCCGAATAGCGCCGTGGTCGTGCCGCGATGCGTGTGGGTGTCAACGTTGGTGCGGCGCTCCAATTCCAGTAGTGCGGCCTTGGTGGGTAAGCCGCCGCCGAAGCCGGTGAGCGTGCCGTTGGCGCCGATCACGCGGTGGCAGGGCACCAGGATCGGGAGCGGGTTGCGGCCGTTTGCCGCGCCGACCGCGCGCACTGCACGCGGTTGTCCGAGGTGCTGCGCCAACTGCGCATAGCTCCAGGTCGTGCCGTATGGAATATCGAGCAGTGCCTCCCACACGCGGCGCTGGAAGGCGGTGCCGTGCGGTGCCAATGGCAGTTCGAAGCGAGTGCGTTCGCCAGCGAAATAGGCCTGCAATTGCGTGCGTGCTTCGCGTACTGGTGCCGGGTCGCGGATCCAGTCGGCGCGATCCGGCGCGTCGTAGCGATTTTCCGGGAACAGCAGATGGCGCATGCTCTCGTCGTGCCCGACGGCGACGGTGAGTTCGCCAATCGGCGTGGTAAAGCGGTCGTAGTACAGCGTGCAGCGGTTCATGCGACAGTTCCCACTGGAGGATCGCCGGCCAGTCTAGTACGTTCTGACCACAGGGACTGAGCGTTCTCGGACAGCCCTGCCGGCGGCCCTGCTGGTGTCGGCCCGCGTTGGTCGCCGCCAATTGGGATGCCCTGCGCATCGGTACCGACCGGGCAGCGGCGCTTCGGCTTTCCGGATCAGGTCTGCGCGGTGGAAAGACTGCCATCGAAGCACGACGTGGCGACGCTGTCGCTGGCATCGCCCGGGGCCTGAACGGTGGCTGCGCCTGGGCACGGGGCGTCGCCGCCCATTCATGTTGTGGGCATTCGCGCGGCGCTAGGGTTCTCGGTATTCATCTCCGGAGTGCAGATATGTCCCCCGGCACCAAGCTCATAATGCGTTTGTATCTGCCGCCGGCGCTGTTAGCCTTGGGCGGTTTCCTGATCGCCGAAGTGCTGCTGCATTTCGCCACTGGCAAGCATGCGACGTGGCTGGCGCGCAGCGCCTCGCTGCTGAGCCTGGGGGCCCTGCTTGGCGCGACGGTGTGGGCGTTATGGGGCAGTTGGCGTGCTTGGCATCGGCAACGCTATGTCGTGGCTCCTATCCAGGCAGCGCCAGGAGAGGAGATGCCCTGAGCGGCGCGGCCTGCAGCAACGTAGACTGCGGGTCCCGTGATCGTTGCGTGCGAGCGTTGTCCATGCCGATATCCGTGCTGTCGCATCGTCTGTTTGCGCTGTTGCTTTGGCTTGTGGTGCTGCCCGTGTCCGCGCAAACCGTCCCGTCCAAGCCGCCGGCCCCGTCCAAGCACGCCGTCGCGGCTGTGCCCGCGCCGGGGCCGCTGTCCAAGCAGGATGCGCAAATGGCCCAGGCCGGCCTGCGCGCCGCGCAACTGGTCGATGCTGGCCGCAGCGGCGAATTATGGGATGGCGCCTCGGCACTCGCCAAAAAGGCGGTGACGCGCGAGGCGTTCGTGCGCAATGTGGATACCGCCCGTGCGCGGCTGGGCGCGTTGCTCGGGCGTGGTGTCGCCAGCGTGGCCCGGGTGCAGTACGCCGCAGGCTCGCAGGTGCCTCCGGGGACTTACGTCAATATCAGTTTTCCCAGCCGCTTCGCCAATGCGCCGCAACCGGTGCGCGAGTTGGTGTCGCTGCGTCTGGACGAGGACAAAACCTGGCGTCTGGCCGGCTACCATGTCGGGCAGCCCGATTGAGTCGCGAGCTGTTGCCCGTTCCCGCCGGAGGTTCCGATGATGAGTTTCGAAATCCGCATGCTCGCCTGGGCGATCCTGCTTGGGATCGCGCAATTGCTGCTTGCCGCTGCGTTCGTCACCGCGCAACGCGGCTTGAAGTGGAACGCTGGCCCACGCGACACCCCACAGCCGCCGCCAGCCGGCGTGGCCGGACGCCTGGAACGCGCCTTGCGCAATTTTCTGGAGACGTTTCCGTTCTTTGCCGCAGGTGTGCTGGCGGTGACGGCGCTGGGCAAGGGTAGTGCGCATACCGCGCTGGCGGCACAGTTGTATGTGTGGGCGAGGTTAGTTTATGTGCCGTTGTACGCGGTGGGTGTGCCGTATCTGCGCAGCCTGGCCTGGGTGGTATCGCTATGGTCGATTCTGCAACTGGTATGGGCGCTGTTCTGAGCGCATTTGGTCGCGATGACGCCGATCGCAACTGCCGTCGCGTGCCATCCCGGTCCAGCTAGCCTGTTTGCGCTGGATAGCAAATCGCCTTGACGCGCGTTTAGCGCGTTGCCGGGACCACTTCGATCATCCCCCGCGCGCTGTGCGTGGCCGGGCGAGGCGGTTCATGCAAGCGCGCGTTTCACCGCGCACTTGGTTCAGCGCGTCATCGTGTCCTTGCGCCGAGAGCGGCCACGGCTCGGTCCGTGGCGCAAATCGTTACGGTTCTCGCGATGCCGGGGGCGAGCGGCGTGTGTTCAGACCTTGCCCAGCACCTGCACGTGCACGTCGCCAAGCTGCACTTTTTGACCTGCGCGCACCTTGCATGCCTTGCGCAGTTCGACCTCGCCGTCCACGCGCACCTGGCCTTCGCTGATCACGGCTTTGGCGGCGCCGCCGCTGTCGCACAGGCCGGTCAGTTTCAATAAGTGTTTGAGTTCAACGTAGTCGCTTTCTAATTGGAGATCGATGGTTTGCATGATTGGGGCTCGGAAATCGATACCTATTGTCGATCATTCGCGAGCCGAACGTGTAGGTTGTCGGTGTCACGGCGAGTGTGCCGCTGGCACGCCACGGTGCAGCATCGATGTCGTCGCGCCTGAACGGCTGCCTTCATCTGCTTTCGACATGTGAGCTGTCAAAGCGCACAATGGACTCCTTTGCGCTTGCCGGTTCTCTGCGGCGCCTCCGGAGTCTCCCATGTCCCAAGATATCCCCGCGCCGCTGCTGTTCGCAGATCTCGGCCTCTGTTCTGCTGTGATGAAGGCGGTCGCCGAGATCGGTTACGAGTCGCCCTCGCCGATCCAGGCGGCCACCATCCCGGCCCTGCTGACCGGGCGCGACCTGCTCGGCCAGGCCCAGACGGGCACCGGCAAAACCGCCGCATTCGCGCTGCCGATCCTGTCGCGGCTGGACTTCGCCCAGCGCAAGCCGCAGGCACTGGTGCTGGCGCCCACGCGGGAACTGGCAATCCAGGTCGCCGAGGCGTTTCACCGCTACGCTGCGGCCATTCCCGGCTTCCAGGTATTGCCGGTGTACGGCGGCCAGCCCTATGTGCAGCAGTTGTCGGCGCTCAAGCGTGGCGTGCATGTGGTGGTGGGGACCCCGGGACGGGTCATCGACCATCTCGACCGCGGCACCCTGGACCTGTCCGAGTTGAAGACGCTGGTCCTCGACGAGGCTGACGAAATGCTTCGCATGGGCTTCATCGACGACGTCGAAGCGGTGTTGAAGAAGCTGCCGCAATCGCGTCAGGTAGCGCTGTTCTCGGCGACCATGCCGGCGGCGATCAAGCGGATCGCGCAGACGTATCTCAACGATCCGGCCGAAGTCATCATTGCCTCCAAGACCACCACCTCTGCGAACATTCGCCAGCGCTACTGGGCGGTGAGCGGGTTGCACAAGCTCGATGCGCTGACCCGGATTCTGGAGGTGGAGCCGTTCGACGCGATGATCATCTTCGCGCGCACCAAGGCCGGTACTGACGAACTGGCGCAAAAGCTGCAGGCACGCGGTCTGGCGGCGGCGGCGATCAACGGCGACATCCAGCAGGCGCAGCGCGAGCGGGTGATCCAGCAACTCAAGGATGGCAAGCTCGACATCCTGGTCGCCACCGACGTGGCCGCGCGTGGCCTGGATGTGGAGCGCATCAGCCATGTGTTGAACTACGATATCCCTTACGACACCGAAAGCTACGTGCACCGCATCGGCCGCACCGGCCGCGCCGGGCGCAGCGGCGAGGCGATCCTGTTCGTCAGCCCGCGCGAGCGCGGCATGTTGCGTGCGATCGAGCGCGCCACCCGCCAGCCGATCGAAGAGATGCAATTGCCGAGCGTGGACGCGGTCAACGATCAGCGTGTGAGCCGCTTCATGGAGCGGATCAGCGAGACCATCGCGGCCGGTGGCATCGACAGCTACCGCGAATTGCTGCAGCGCTTCGAGGCCGAGAAGAACATCCCGATGGTGGAGGTGGCCGCCGCGCTGGCACGCCTGCTGCAGGGCGACACGCCGCTGTTGCTGGCCCCGGACCGTCCGCGCGCGGCGCCGCAGGGCGAGCGTTTCGAACGACCTGGCGGCGAGCGTCGCGAGCGCGGTGAGCGTCCGGAACGTGCAAAGTTCGAGCAGAAATTCGAACGCGAGGCCCGGCCATCCCGTCGCGACGAGGGCGAACGTGCGCCGCGTCCTGCCCCGGCCCAGGGCGGCGATTTCGATTACCACCGCGATGTCGGCAGTTTCGAGGCGCCGCGCCGCGACAAAGCGCCGAAAGCGCCGCGTGGCGCACCGGATGTGGGTATGGAGACCTACCGCATCGAAGTCGGTCACCAGCATGGGGTGAAGCCAGCCAACATCGTCGGTGCCATCGCCAACGAGGCCGGACTGGAAAGCAAGTACATCGGTCGCATCGATATCCACGACGATCACTCGATCCTGGACCTGCCGGTGGAGATGCCGCGCGAGCTGTTGGCGCACCTGAAGAAGGTGTGGGTCTCTGGCCAGCAACTGCAGATGCGCAAGCTCGACGACGCTACGTCCGGCGGTGCGCCGTTCAAGCCGAAGTTCGCGCGTGGCGGCAAGCCCGGTGGCAAGCCCAACGCCGCCGCCGCGCGTCCACCGGGGCGCTTCGGCGACCGTCCTGGCGAGCGTCCGCCGCGCAAGGGGCCGCCCAAGCGTTGATGCGCCGGGGGCGCCGCTCAGTGCACTCCCCTGCGCGACAGGGAGTGCAGGCCATCCGGCGCTTTCATCGCCGCTGCGCGTGATCGCCCGCCGTGCCTCGTCCCGAGTTCACCGTTCCCAGCCCCGGCACCATGTCCACTCGTCTCAATAAACACATCGCCGAGAGCGGATTTTGCTCGCGCCGCGAGGCCGATCGGCTGATCGCTGCACGCCGCGTCACCGTCAATGATCTGCCTGGTGGGGTCGGTTCGGTGGTGGGCGAGGGCGATGAGGTCAAGGTCGATGGTCAGCCGCTGCGCGCACGCGCCAAGCACAAAGGCGGCCGCCATCACGTCTATATCGCGTTGAACAAACCGGTCGGCGTGACCTGCACCACAGAGCGCGAGGTCAAGGGCAACATCGTTGATTTCGTCGGCCATGAACAGCGCATTTTCCCGATCGGGCGCCTGGACAAGGACTCGGAGGGGCTGATCCTGATGACCAGTAACGGCGACATCGTCAACGAAATTCTGCGCGCGGAGAACCGCCACCAGAAGGAATACCTAGTCGCGGTGAACAAGCCGGTCACCGATGAGTTCCTGCGTGGCATGGCCCGCGGCGTGCGCGTGCACGACCAGATGACCCTGCCGTGCCGCACTGCGCGGATCGCCAAGTTCGGCTTCCGTATCGTGCTGGAGCAGGGGTTGAACCGGCAGATCCGTTTGATGGCGGCGGCGTTCGATTACCGCGTCACCCAGTTGCGTCGCGTGCGCATCGACAACATCAAGCTCGGCGCACTCAAGCCGGGGCAGTGGCGCAATCTCACCGAACAGGAACTACGCGGGCTCCTGCCGCAGCGTCAGCAGTGGTAGCGGGCCAGCCGGCGTTGGGGCTGGCAACGGCCGCAGATTGGGCGATACTGGGCAACGACATCTGCCCCCGTCTCTCTGTACACCGTGATCAAGCCTTGCAAGTCCGACAACGAAGCCGCGCGTCTGCGTGCCCTACACGCCCTGAATATCCTGGATACCGAGCCGGAAGCCGCTTACGAGGATCTCGTCGGCATTGCCGCCAGCCTCTGCGATACCCCTTCGGCGCTGATCTCGTTGGTGGACGAGGAGCGTCAATGGCTGAAATCGCAGCGGAATGTCAATCTGCTGAGTACATCACGCGACGAATCCTTCTGCGGACATACCATTCTGTTGCCACAGCAGGTCATGATCGTTCCCGATGCCGCCGAGGATCCGCGTTTCAAGTTCAACCGGTTGGTGACCGAGGGCGGTGTCCGTTTCTATGCCGGCGCCCCGCTGTTGACCAGCGAGGGCTTGGCGGTCGGCACGTTGTGCGTGCTGGATAACCGCCCGCGCACGTTGGATTTGAGCCAGGTGGCGGCGCTACAGGCGCTGTCGCGGCAGGTGATGCAGTTGATCGAGCTGCGCCGCACCAGCCATGCGCTGTCGCTGCAACTGCGCGAGCGCGAGTGGTACGAACAGCAGTTGTTGCGATACCAATCGTCGCTGGAGACGCTCAATGCCGACCTGCTCGAACAGGCGCGTACCGATCCGCTCACGGGTTTGCTCAACCGACGCGCCTACGCCACCGCATTGATGGTCGAGGTCGAGTCGGCGCAAGTGAATGCCGCAGCGCTCAGTGTGGCCATTCTGGATCTGGATTACTTCAAGAGCATCAACGATCTGCATGGTCACGACAAGGGCGACGAGGTGCTGTTGGCGTTGGCGCAGATGCTGCGCGTGCATGCGCCGCCTGACTGCCTCGTGGCGCGCTACGGCGGCGAGGAATTCGCGATCCTGTTGCCGTGGATGCAGACGGAACAGGCGGTGCACACATGCGAAATGCTGCGCGAGGAAACGGGCCTGCTACGTCTCGGCGTGCCGCTCACCGCGAGTATCGGTGTGGCCACCTTGCGCGCCCCGGAGAGCGCCGAGCAGTTGCTCAAACGGGCCGATCAAGCGTTGTATCAAGCCAAGCGCGCCGGCCGCGATTGCGTGTGTCTCGCCGAATGAACGCCGGGGTGGGACTCAGTCCAGTGCGTTCTTCGCTTCGCTGGTGGCTAGCAATTCGGGATGTTGCACCCGTCTGGTACGGGTCAGCAGCGGGTGCAGGAACACGGTGCCCAGGATCACCGTCACGCCCAGGTAGAACAGCCCTGTGAGTTGTTTTTGTTCGTCCAGCAGCACGATCGCAAAGAGGATCGCGTAGACCGGTTCCAGGTTGGTGATCAACTGCACCGCGTAGGCGCTGAGTCGGCGCAGTGCCACCAGCGCCAGCGCGAACGGCAACAGCGTGCATAGCAGCGCCAGCGCCAGCAGCAACAAGGTGTCGTGCAGGCTCGGCAGCAATAGCAGCGGCCCGCTCAACGCTGGTAGTACCAACGGCAGTAGCGGTGCCAGCACGGTCAGGGTGAGAGCGCCTGCGCCCAATTCCACTGCGGTGACCGTGAGCGGATCGGCATGGTCGACCAGGCGCTTGTTGAGCGAACCGAAGGCTGCCACCAAAAGGGCCGATGTCGCGCCTACCACGACCCCGGCACGCATCCCATGCGGCACACCGCCGACCACCAGTGCCACTCCCGGCAGCATCGCCAGGCCGACCACCAGTTCGCTGGGGCGGAACGGACGCCTGGCCACCCACGGCTCGATCACTGCGGTGAACACCGGCGCCAGCGCGATGCAGGTCGCCGCGACCGAGGCATTGGCTAGTTTGATCGCGCCGTAGAAGGTCAGCCAGTGCAGGCCAACCAGGATGCCAACCACGGCGTAGCCCAGCGCCAGCTTTGCGCTCAGCGCGGCCAGCCCACGCCATACACGTGGCACCAACGCCAATGCCACCACGACAATCAGCATCCGCCACCACACCAGCGGCAGCGCGGGCAGGGTGATCAATTTGCCGACGATTGCGGTCATGCCCCAGAGCAACACGCACAAATGAATTTGCAACTGGGCTTTGCTGGTGGGGTGTGCTGACATCCCGCTATTGTCGCGTAAAGCGTTGCATCGGCGCTGTGGTTGGCTGGCTTGGGGTCAGTGGCTGGTGTCCTGCTCGGCAGGCGTCGGTGCGATCCTGCGCGCGTACAGCGCAGTGAGCGGCGGTACCAGCAGCGAAGTCACGATCACCGAGGTCGCCACCAGGACGGTGGCAGCCGGGGCCGTCGCCTGGAATTGCGGGGCCATTGCCGCGATCAACGCCGGTGTGGCCACGGCTGCGCCGGCGGTCCCGGAGGCGGCGATGCCGGCGCTGCCGCTGCCACCGCCCAACAGGCGGTCGGCCAGCAGCAGTGGGATGCCGGTGACGACGACGACCAGCAGGCCGAGCAGGATCCCCGCCGGACCACCTTCGACGATGGCATGCAGATCTAACGTATTGCCCAGGGCGAAGGCGAAGAACGGAATCAGCGCCGGCACCGCGCGACTGAACAGGGTGCGCAGTTGCGGATCCAGATTGCCCAGTCCGAAACCCACCAGCAGTGGCAGCACCGCGCCTAGCAGCAAGCGCGGTTCGAACGTGGCGATGCCGGCGCTGCCCAGGATGAGCATGGTGACCAGCGGTCCCGACTCCAGCGACATCAACACCACCGCGCCAGCTTCGCCGGGGGCGCCGTACTGTTGCATGACCGAGGCGAACAAGCCGCCGTTGGTCATGTCCATTGCGGCGACCAGGGCTAGCACCGATAGGCCCTTCCACAAGCCCGCCTCGATCCCGTCCGGCGGCAGCAGATGTGCGCCGACGACCGCCACCAGCCATGCCACCCCGATCTTGGTCAGCAACAGGACCCCGGATTTGCGCAGCACCCGACCGCCAGCGCGCAGCTGGATCGACGCGCCCATGCAGAAAAACCAGACCGCCAGAATCGGCACGATGCCCGTGACCAACCCCTGGGTGAATCCGCCGAACCATGTGCCCACCTGCGGCCATACGCTATGCAGGGTTGCGCCAAGGAACAAGGGGATGAGCATCATGCCGCCGGGAATGCGTTCTACGGTCTGCTTGATCTGCATTGCGTGGGTCCAGTGGGAAAGTGAGGGAGAAGCCGCCACCGCGTCGGGTGTCGCGATCACCGCGTCGCGATTATTTGAGCGTTTTACCGCATCGTCGCGACGTGTGGATGGCACCGGCAGGAGGTTGTCCGCACGCGTTCAGCCCGGCGCGGGCGAATCGGTCAGCTGCCGAACCGATGTTGTGCTGCGGTTCGCGTCCACGATGCGGGTGACTTCACTCTCTGGCGCTGCCCTGGTTCCGTGTCCTGGCCTACACTGCGTTGTGTATCTGTTGTGGGAGGGGCTGTTGATGCGTCCGCGACCATGTGTGGGTTCCCTTCAGGAGCGATGGATTTGAAAAGTATGTCGATGGGCTGCGGCCTGCTGTTGGCGATGAGTGTCACCGCGCAGGCGCAGGCCCCCGCACTGCCGCCGTCGTTGCAGGATCTGGATGCGCGCGTGGAGCGTGTCCGCAAACAGTTCGACGTGCCTGGTATTGCCATCGCCATCGTCAAGGACGGGCAGGTGGTGCTGGAGCGTGGCTACGGTGTGCGTGAATTGGGTAAGCCTGAGCCGGTGGATGCGCACACCCTATTTGCGATCGCCTCCAATACCAAGGCGTTTACCGCTGCGTCACTGTCGATCTTGGCCGATGAGGGCAAGCTGAGTCTCGACGATCGCGTCATCGAGCATTTGCCATGGTTCCAGATGTCCGATCCCTACGTGACGCGCGAGATGCGTGTGCGCGATCTGCTCGCGCACCGGAGCGGATTGAGCCTGGGCGCTGGCGATCTGCTGTTTTGGCCCGCCACCAGCTACAGCAACGAGGAGGTGGTGCGACGGTTGGCACATGTGCCGCTGAAAAGCGGTTTCCGCGACCGCTACGCCTACGACAATATTCTGTATGCCGTGGCGCAGAAGTTGATCGAACAGGTCTCCGGGCAGAGCTACGCCGCGTTCGTGCATCAGCGCATCTTCGTGCCTGTGGGCATGCAGGGCGCACGCATCAATAGCGACCACTTACAGTTTGGCGATCAGGCGGCAATCGGTCATGCCAAGTTCGACTTTCGCCAGTTGCGCACGGTGGCGCCGTTGACCTGGTCCAATAATTCCGGTGCTGGCGGCATCTATGCCAATGTGCACGACATGGCCAAGTGGATGCTGGTGCAACTCGATGGCGGTCGCTTGCCCTCGGTCGACGGGCAGGAACGGCGCTTGTTCAGTGCGCAGCGCCAGCAGGAGATGTGGCAGGTCATCACTCCGATAGCAATATCCGAGCCGAGCGTGCCGGAATTGTTGCCGGCCAAGCCGAACTTCGCCGGCTATGGCGAGGGTTGGAGCCTGAGCGACTACCGTGGCACCAAGCTGGTCTGGCATACCGGTGGCTGGCCAGGCATGGTGTCGCGGCTGACGCTGGTGCCCGAGCGCAAGCTCGGTGTGATCGTGCTGACCAACCAAGAGGTCGGTGCTGCCTTCAATGCGATCACGCTGCAAGTGCTCGATGCCTACCTCGGCGCGCCGGCGAGCGATTGGACTGCGGCGTATGCCGCAGCGGTGGCCAAGGCCGATGCCGGTGCCGACGCGGACTGGGCCAAGCATGTGGCCGCGCGCGATACCGAGTCCAAACCCTCGCTGCCATTGGTCGGTTATGCCGGCACTTACCGCGACCCCTGGTATGGCGAGGTGATGGTGCGCCTAAATGGTAAAAGGTTGGAGTTGCGTTTCAGCAAGACCGCACAGTTGGTCGGCAGCCTGGAGCATTGGCAGCACGATACCTTCATTGTGCGCTGGCGCGATCGCTCGCTCAACGCCGATGCTTTCCTGACCTTTGCTCTTAACGCCGACGGCAAGGTGCGCGAGGCGCGCATGCAGGCAATTTCGCCTTTGACCGATTTTAGCTTCGATTTCCAGGATTTGGTGTTGACCCCAGTGCAGTGAGTGTGGGTTTCGGGATGTTCGCAAATCCGGTGCGGCTGCGCGTTGGTTGCAGCCGCTGCATGCTCCCGATGGTCAGTGGCTGATCAATCGCAAGCGCGCTTTGCGCGCTCGCAGGCCGGTACGGGCCTGATTGCGCCGGGCCAGGCATGCTTACAGCGACAGGCGTACGGTCGGTATGTGCCGTGTCTGCGTTTGTGGCGAGGCCATTAACGTGGCCACCGGTTCTGGTAGTAATTCGGTCAGCGCCGGAATATCGGCCTCGCCGGCCAGTACCTGCGTGCGCAATGCTTCCGTCAATTCGCCGCCGGCTTCGTTGCTATGGCACGACAGGGCGAACAGTGTAGGGTGTCCGGCCTGCATGCGTAGTGGTGCGAATTGGTGCCAGGTGCCGCCTCCGAAGCGCACCGTGAAAAAACAGTCACCAGGCAATTCGACATGGCGCAAGGCAGTCAGGAAATGCGCTGGGTCTTGTGCGATCTGCATCGGCGATGCGGTGCTGAACCGCAACAGCGTGCCACCGCTGCCGGTGATCGCAGTGAACATGCGGTGCCCGGTGTGGCGGTGGAACGGATGTCCGGTATTGCCGACCACGAAGGAGAACAGTGCGGTCGATTCGCCGTTGGCGAAATCCGTGCTGGCCAGGCGTGCCGATGGTTCGTCCAGTTCATCGCGGAACTGCGGATGTGTGCTCTGGCGTGCGGATGTCTGAGCGATCAGTCGATCGCCGGCACCAGCGCCGAGTTGGGCGATCAGGATGACTTCCACAGGTAATCCGCCGCTGTAGGAGGGGAGGTGGACAGAGGGGAAACCGGCTTGCACGGCAGGGTGTTCGCGGAGTGGGACTGCGGTGGGCATTAGCGGAGTCCTGTTGTGTTGTCGTGGCGGAGGAAACGCTACATGGATTTTCTGACCTAATGATGCGGCGCCTTCGCGCCGAGCATGCCTGCATTGGGACATATTTCTAATACGATGCCGCGAGCGTGTCTAACAAGCTGAGCGTGTCTAACAAATCATCCGATGTGAAGCGGCGACACGACAGCGGTTGGTCACAGCGTTTTCCTGCCACCATGGTCGTTGCTTGCAGTGTCGATGCGTTTTGCGAGATTGCCGACGCGCTCATTGATCGATGGATTGATGCAGTGCATGCGTTGCAGTTTTGTCAAACAGCTGCGGTCGGCACCGAACGCAGGCGTTAGAAGCGATCGTGGTTGTGTATGGTCATGCACGCGACGCCATGATGCGTCTGTCTGACCCGATGCGCCGCGGCGCGGCGTCGGTCTGAGTGTCTGGTGCAATACGTGCAATAGCACCAGTGGATCCTCACGCAGAGCGCGAACTAGCCTGACATTACTGCGGTGGCGTACGTACCGGTAGCGGCACGTTGCACAAGTCGATATGCCCGGCTGGGCGCTTGTAGAAATTGTCATGACGGTTGCGCCGTGCTTCGACCACGTCGCGGAACGTCTGGGTATCGGTACGCAGTAACTGCAGCGCAGTGCGCCCGGCCGCCGGCACGTCGCTGGCGAGACGGATCGCGCGGATGGGGGTGCGTTGTTCGGGATTCTCGTAAAAGCCCATCGGGTCCGGGCCGCGGGGGATGACGCTGAGCAGTTCCATGCCCTTGACTACGCGACCGACCACGGTGATGTTACGGTCCAGTTGTCGCGGCGACTGCCCGGTGACCACATACAGTTCTGCGCCGATGCTGCTGTCCTCGTCGTTGCTGCGGCCGGCGCCGAGGGTGCCGTAGCAATGCGCCAGCCATGCGGTGCCGGCTTTGGGATCGCGTGCGACGGGGAAGCCGTCGACGAAGCCGACTTGCGGCGCCCAGCCGTCGCGATCGGGTAGCGGCTGGAACGCCAGCCCGGCGGCTGGGCGCTGAAATTCGGCGGGGAGGTGGGTCTTGGCGCTGCCCAGCGACTTGGCCTTGCCGACGCTGTCGGCATCGGGGTCGCCGAACTGCACCACGAAATTGTCCTGCGATCGGTAGATGCTCAGCCCGTCCCAGAAGTGCTCGTGGGCGAGGGTGCGGATATTGCCGACGTGCTGCGGCGCAAACGCAGGGGCGAGTTCGATGACGACCCGTCCCTTATCCAATTCCAAGTAGAGTGTATTGGCCGGGTCCAGGGTGCGCCAATCGCTGGGCTTGGAAGCGTCGAGAATTTCCTGTGGGCTACGGTACGGTGGTTTCTTGGCTTCGGCCGCTGCTGCGTTGCTCAACGTGGTTGAGCAAAACAGCGCGAGGATGAGCAGAGGCGAGCGCAGCGACATGGGGGATGTCCGGTCGGAGGTCGTTCGATTTTCACCGAAGCGCCGGGCGCTGCCAATGCGTTGGCGACGCGGCGGGTTTCGCCGCGTCAGTGCCGGTCCCTCATGCCACGGCGGCGTTCAGCGCGTCTTGCCGTTGCCGCGGTGCTTGAGTGGGGTGACGTTGCCGGCGGGTACCTTGGCGGCAACGGCATTGGCGGCGATGAAGGTGCGGACCTGCGGATAGACGATCTCGCGCCAGCGGCGGCCGCTGAAGATGCCGTAATGGCCGGCGCCTTTCACTTCTAGATGCTGGCGGCGCTGCGTGGCGATGCCGGTGCACAGGTCGTGTACCGCCGCGGTCTGGCCAAGGCCGGAAATGTCGTCCAGTTCGCCTTCGATACTGAGCAGTGCGGTGTCGCGTATCGCGGATGGATCGACGCGCTCGTCGCGGACCGCCCATTCCCCGCGCGGCAGCAGGAACTCCTGGAACACGACCCGGATCGTGTCCAGGTAGTAGGTGGCCGGCATGTCCAGCACCGCGTTGTATTCGTCGTAGAAGCGGCGGTGCGCCTCGGCGTCCTGCAGGTCGCCCTTGATCAGGTTGGCGTAGAAATCCCAGTGCGACATGAAATGCCGGCTCGGGTTCATCGCCAGGAAGCCGATGTGCTGCAGAAAGCCCGGATACACCTGGCGCCCGTGACCGGGATACCCTGATGGGACGCTGTGGATGAGGTTATGTTCGAACCAGGACAGCGAGTTACGTGTCGCCAGGTTGTTGACCTCGGTGGGGCTGTGTCGGGCATCGATCGGCCCGCCCATCATCACCAGCGAGCGCGGCGTGTCTTCGCCGCGCGCGGCCATCAGCGACACCGCCGCCAGTACCGGCACGGTCGGCTGGCATACGCTCATCACGTGCAGCGATGGGGCGCCGATGTGGCGGATAAACTCCTGCACGTAGTCGACATAGTCGTCCAGGCCGAAGTCGCCTTCGCTCTGCGGCACCATGCGCGCATCGATCCAGTCGGTGACGTAGACCTTGTGGTCGCGCAGCAGGGTACGCACGGTATCGCGCAGCAGCGTGGCATGGTGGCCGGACAGCGGCGCCACCACCAGCACCGCGGGTTGCTGCTTGAGTCTGTCCACGATCGTGGTGTCGTCGCTGAAGCGCTTGAAGCGCAGCAGGCGACAGAACGGCTTGTGCAGCACCTCCTGTTCGACGATCGGCAGCGCGTGCCCGTCGACCTCGACATGGCTCAGCGCCCAGGCCGGTTTTTCGTAGTCCTTGCCCAGGCGATGCAGCAGTTCGTTGCTGGCGGCGAGACGATCGGCTCCCGGCATCATCGACCACACGCTGTTGGCGTCGGAGAAGATCTTGGCGTTGGCCTCGGCTTGGTGGACCCAAGGTGCGAGCAGGTTGCGGGTCAGTTCGTGCAATTGGTAGAGCATGCCGGTGTCCCCATCCTGAGCATATGCTGCCATGCAGCATAACCCATTGCCGCCGGCCGCACCTTAATGGGTCGCCAGATCCGTCGTCTCCAGCGCCGCCGCATCGCCCGCCAGTGCTGGGCTCAACCAGCAGTGACTGCCCACCGCGCGTAAGCCGACTGCACCGAATTGGCGTCGGTACCAGCGTGCTGCACGTGGCTGGAACTCGGCATGGTCGCCGTCGAAGTCGTCCTGGGCGGTGAACGTCTCTAGGAATGCGAGCCCGCCGCACAGCTCGGCCAGCCCCGGCAGACCTTGGCGTAGTTCGCGGCTGGGCACGTAGTGAAGGACATCCGAACACACCAGCAGGTCCACCGGGGCGCACGGTCGCAGCCAGGCGAAATCGCCGAAGCGCGCCGGGTGCAGGTTGCGCTGGCGGCCATAGCGGGCGACCGCATAGTCGCTGCTGTCGAAACCGAGGTAGTGGAGTTTGGGGCGTCGTTTCAGCAGCGGCGCGCGCCAGGCACCTTCGCCGCAGCCGATGTCGAGTACGCTGCGGATCGGGCGTTCCAGGTAGTACTCGGCCTGCGCGATGGCGAGGGCGACCTTGCGTGCCAGACGCGCGGCATTGCCGATGCCGTCGCGGCGGTACCAGCGCTGGAAGTAGTCGGCGTCGTACTGTTTCTGCATGCGTGTATTGGTCCGTGCGGTCGCGGGACGAATGGGACAAAATGGCACGACATCCTACGCCAGTGGTCTGGAGCCAGCGCATGCAACTCTATCTGTGGATCAAGTCCCTGCATCTGCTGTTCGTGATCGCCTGGATGGCGGCCGTGTTCTATCTGCCGCGCATCCTGGTCAACATCGCCGAGAGCGCGGGCCAGCCGCAGGTGCAGGAGCGGCTGGTACTGATGGGGCGGCGTCTGTACCGTTTCGGCCACAGCATGTTCGGTCTGGCGTTGTTGCTGGGATTGATCCTGTGGCTGGGTGACAAGGTGCTGCCGGATTTCCCGACCATGGTCGTGCCTGACCACAGCGGCTGGCTGCATGCCAAGCTGGGTCTGGTGGCGCTGATGCTGGCCTACTACGTGTTCACCGGGCGCTGGCTCAAGCGGGTGGGGCAGCAGGCGCTGCCGTCCTCGCGCGCGCTGCGCCTGTTCAACGAGCTGCCGGTGCTGGTGTTGCTGGTGGTGATCTGGCTGGTGTTGGCGAAGCCGTTTTGAGCAGGCCCGGCGACTAGGCAAATCCTGGCAGTCGATTCTCTCGTGGCATATGCAAGCGCCGATGCGCACACCTGTCGTCCATCATGAAATCCCGTGCTGTGATCGACCGCTGCGCGCGACATGCACGCGGCGGCTCGATTGCAACTAGTGTCGACAGCACATCGGCAAGGGGGAGCGATGCAGCGCAACACTGTGCGTAGGTGAGGGAGGGTCAGGCGGCCTCGTAGGCGCCATAGCTGCGCAGGCGCTCGTAGCGCTTTTGCAGCAGTTGCGCGATTGGCTGCCGTTCCAACGCCTCCAGCTCGTTGAGCAACACGGCTTTCAGGCGCTTGCCCATCTGCATGGGATTGCGATGCGCGCCACCGATCGGTTCGCGGATCACCTTGTCGACCAGGCCGAGCGCGGACAGCCGATTGGCGGTCAGGCCCAGTTGCTCGGCGGCGTCCCTGGCCTTGCTGGCATCCTTCCATAGGATCGAGGCGCAGCCTTCCGGCGAAATCACCGAGTAGGTGCCGTACTGCAGCATCAAGGTCCGGTCGCCCACACCGATTGCCAGCGCGCCGCCGGAGCCGCCTTCGCCGATCACGGTACAGATCACCGGTACCTTCAATTCGGCCATTTCCAGCAGGTTGCGCGCGATCGCCTCGCTCTGGCCGCGCTCTTCGGCGCCGATGCCCGGGTAGGCGCCCGGGGTGTCGATGAAGGTCAGCAGCGGCAGTTTGAAACGCTCGGCCAGTTTCATCAGGCGCAGCGCCTTGCGGTAGCCTTCTGGGCGCGGCATGCCGAAGTTGCGCGCGATCTTGCTCTTGGTATCGCGTCCCTTTTGGTGGCCGATGATGACCACGGAGCGGCCATCGATGCGACCGATGCCGCCGACGATGGCCTTGTCGTCGGAAAACGCGCGGTCGCCTGCCAGTTCCTGGAATTCGTCGCACAGCACGTTGATGTAATCCAGCGTGTACGGGCGCTGCGGATGCCGCGCCAACTGCGAGATCTGCCAGGCCGATAGATCGCGGAAGATCTGCGCGGTGCGTGCCCGGAGTTTGTCCTGTAGCGCCTCCACTTCGGTGTCGACGTTGACCGCCGTGCCGGTGCTGGCGCTACGCAGTTCCTGGATCTTGGCTTCCAGATCGGCAATGGGTTGCTCGAAGTCGAGGTAGTTCGGGTTCATTGGAAGCGGTGGTGAGCGTGAGGTGCGCAGTTTAGCCGAATGCCGGCGATCACCCCGTACGCGGCCGTTCGGTGGCGTGGTTGGGCGAAGGTTAGTGTCATTGGCCGGTGCATGCGAAGCGACAATAGAGGCACCGTGGTAGCGGCCTCGCGGATCAGTTCGCCCACGGCGGCGTGTATTTGACTTTCACCGCGCGCACCGCCGGATCGCCGCGCAGCGCGTCCAGCAGGTGCGGATCCACGCGCACCGAATGATTGCCGTTGAGGTCGAGCATGCCGGCCACGCTGCCTTGCGCGGATTGCAGTAACAGGTCCAGACGCAGTGGCGTCTTGCCCGGGCGGTGGCGGGCGAGCAAGCCGTCGATGCGCGGCCAGGCGCTGCGTTGGCGCAAATCCAGCCGCAAGGACAGCCGCTGCGCGTGGTGGGTGCAGATTTGTTCGTAGTCCCAGCATTGGCGGATGCGCATGGCATAGCCGCCGTTGAATTCGTCCTCGCGCACGCCGCCCTTGACGATCAGCAGACGGTCGCGGGTGAGCAGGTGGCCGAACTCGGCGAGGGCATCGGAGAACGCGCTGCATTCGATGCGACCGCGGCCGTCCTCCAGTTGCACGAACACCTGGCTGTCGCCCTTGCGGCGCACGCCGACCACCAGGCCGGCCAGAATTGCGCTGACTTCCGGACGCCAAGCGCGCTTTTCGCCATCGCCCTCGCCACTGCGTCCACGTCCACCGTTGGATTGCGCGCAGATTTTTTCCAGTGCTCCGAGGTCGCAGCCGACCAGTTCGCGGACTTCGTCGCGGTATGGATCGAACGGATGCCCGCTGAGGTAAAAGCCGAGCGTCTCGCGCTCGCCGGCCAGCAACTGGCCGAGCGGCCATTCCTTGCTTTCCGGCAGGCTCAAGTGCAGTGCCGGTGCGCTGGTGTCGGCGTTGCCGAACAGCGAGTTCTGCCCGGAGGCGCGCTCGCGTGCCATCTGCTCGGTGGCCTTCATCACCTCCGGCAGTTGCAGCATCAGCGTGGCGCGGTTGCTGTCCAGCCCGTCCATCGCGCCTGCGTGGATCAGCGCTTCCAGCGTGCGCTTGTTGAGCTTGGCCGATTCCACACGTGTGCAGAAATCCATCAGCGAGATGTAGGTGCCGCCGCGCTCGCGTTCGGCCACGATCGCCTCGCAGGCGCCGCGACCCACGCCCTTGATCGCGCCCAGGCCATACTGGATGGTGTCGGGTGTGGCCGCTTCGAACATGTAAGCCGAGGCGTTGATCCGCGGGGGCCGCACGGTCAGTCCGAGGTTGCGGACTTCGTCGAGGAAGCCCACGACCTTGTCGGTGTTGTCCATGTCCGAGGACAGGGTCGCGGCCATGAATTCGGCTGGATAGTGGCGTTTCAGCCAGGCGGTCTGATAGCTGACCAGTGCGTAGGCGGCGGCGTGCGATTTGTTGAAACCGTAGCCGGCGAACTTCTCCATCAGGTCGAAGATTTCGTCGGCCTTGGCCTCGCCGACACCGCCCTTGGCTGCGCCTTCGCGGAAGATTTCGCGATGTTTGGCCATCTCCGCCGGCACCTTCTTGCCCATCGCGCGGCGCAGCAAGTCCGCGCCGCCCAGCGAGTAGTCGCCGACGATCTGCGCCATCTGCATGACCTGCTCCTGGTACACCATGATGCCGTAGGTGTCTTTCAGGATGGCTTCGGTGCGTGGATCGGGGTAGAGGATCGCCTGCTGGCCGTGCTTGCGAGCGTTGAAGTCCGGAATCAGGTCCATCGGGCCGGGGCGGTACAGCGACACCAGCGCGATCAGGTCCTCGAAGCGGTCCGGCTTGGCGTCCTTGAGCAGGCGGCGCATGCCCGAGGATTCGAACTGGAACACCGCGCCGGTGCTGCCCGAGGCGAAGATGTCTTTGTAGGTCGGCACATCGTCGAGCGGAATCGCGGTGATCTCCACCGCCGGGATGCCGGCGCGTGCGTGGCGCACGTTGATCGCTTTCACCGCCCAGTCGATGATGGTCAGCGTGCGCAGGCCGAGGAAGTCGAACTTGACCAGGCCGACCTGCTCGACATCGTCCTTGTCGAACTGGGTGACGGGATTCTTGCCCAGGTGATCGACGTCGTGTTCGGCGAACAGCGGGCAGAAGTCCGACAGCGGTGTCGGTGCGATCACCACGCCGCCAGCGTGCTTGCCGGCGTTGCGGGTGAGGTCTTCGAGTTGTCGCGCCAGATCGATCAGGTCGCGGACGTCTTCCTCGCTCTGGTAGCGCTGGATCAATTCCGGCGCGGCCATTTCGCTGTCCTTGCCTTCGCCCATCGCATCCTTGAGGGTGATGCCGAGGATGTTGGGGATCAGCTTGGCCACCCCATCGACCAGACCATAAGGGAAGCCGAGCACGCGGCCGCAGTCGCGCACCACCGCCTTCGCCGCCATGGTGCCGTAGGTGATGATCTGGCTGACCCGGTCGCGCCCATATTTGCGCGCCACGTAGTCGATTACCTCGTCGCGGCGGTCCATGCAGAAGTCGATGTCGAAGTCGGGCATCGACACGCGTTCGGGGTTGAGGAAGCGCTCGAACAGCAGGTTGTACGGCAGTGGGTCCAGGTCGGTGATCTGCAACGCCCAGGCCACCAGCGAACCGGCGCCGGAACCGCGGCCCGGGCCGATCGGAATACCCTGCTGCTTGCCCCATTGGATGAAGTCAGCCACGATCAGGAAGTAGCCGGGAAAGCCCATCTTGATGATGGTGTCCAACTCGAATTCGAGCCGCTCCACGTAGTCCTGGCGGGTCTTGCCGGGGGCCAGTGGATGTTTCTCCAGGCGTGCGGCCAGGCCGTCGCGGGATTGGCTGCGGATCCAGCTGTCCAGGGTCTCGTCGTCGGGCACCGGGTAGGCGGGCAGGAAGTAGGTGCCCAACTGCATCTGGAGGTTGCAGCGTTGCGCCAGTGCCAGGGTGTTGTCGAGCGCGTCGGGAATGTCGGCGAACAACGCGGCCATCTCCTCGGCCGATTTGAGGTACTGCTGATCGCTGTACTCGCGTGGACGCTTGGGGTCGTCGAGCACGCGGCCGGAGGAGATGCACACGCGCGCTTCGTGCGCGGCGAAATCGCTGGCGTACAGGAAGCGCACGTCGTTGCTGGCCACCACGGGCAGGCCGCGCATGCCGGCGGCATGCAGGGCGAACTGGTTGAACGCTTCCTCGCCATCGCGGCCGGTGCGGGTCAGTTCCAAGTGCAGGCCGTCGCCGAAGATGCGTTGCCAGTCGGCCAGTTGCTGTTCGGCCAGATCGTGGCGACCTTCGCTGGCCAGACGCCCGGCCAGGCTGTTGCGCCCGGCCAGTGCGAACAGGTTGTCGCTGCCGCTTTGCAGCCATTCTGGGCGCAGTGCCACGCCACCTTCGCTGCGATGGCCTTCCAGCCAGGCACGGGTCAGTAGTCGCGACAGGCTCAGGTAGCCGTCGCGGTTGCGACACAGCACGGTCAGCCGCCATGGCGCCTGGCTGCCGTCGGCGATCAGCAGGTCGGCGCCAGCGATCGCCTTGATGCCCACGCCCTCGGCGGCTTTGTAGAACTTGACCAGCGCGAACAGGTTGTTGAGATCGGTGACCGCCAGCGCAGGCAGATCGAGTTCCACCGCGCGGCTGAGTAGATTGGCTTGCTTGGCTTTCTTCGGGTCGGCCTGATCCGGTTTCTCGGGCACACGGATGGTCGAATCCGCCAGCGAGAACTCGGTGTGGATGTGCAGGTGAGCGAAACGGGAAGTGGACATGCGGAACCAGAGCGATGCCCATGCAGGGTAGCGGCGGGGGCGGGAGGGGGCAAGGCTTGACAGGGCAAGCGCCGGGATTCGGGACAGGTCTCACGCGGGCGTCGATCATCTCCCGTCGCGGCCAGCACCCGCGGCGGATGCGCTGATGCGAGATGTATGCGGCAGCACCTAGTCTCGCGTCCTCGGTCCTGCATCCCGGTCTTCCATTGCCTTGCGCACCGGCGCGAAGCTGCGTCGGTGCTGTGGGCAGGGACCATGCGCGGCCAGTGCGGCCAGGTGCGCTGGCGTGGCATAGCCTTTATGCAGGTCGAAACCGTAATGCGGGTGCTCTGCGTGCAGATGTTGCATGATTCGGTCGCGGGTGACTTTGGCGATGATCGAGGCGGCCATGATGGCGCGATCGAGCGCGTCGCCACCGATCAGCGCTTCGGCGGGGCAGGGCAGGCCCTTGGGCACGCGGTTGCCATCGATGCGAGCGAAGCCGGCGACATGGGCCACGCCTTCGACGGCGCGACGCATGCCGAGCATGGTCGCTTGGTAGATATTGAGGCGGTCGATCTCCTCGGCTTCGATCAGCACGACCTGCCAGGCCAGGGCGCGCTCGATGATGCGTGGGTACAGTGTCTCGCGCCGTGCGGCGGTCAGTTGCTTGGAGTCATCGAGTCCGTTGATGCGGGGCTGGTTCGGATCGAACACCACCGCCGCGACCGCGACCGGCCCGGCCAGCGGTCCGCGCCCGGCTTCGTCGACCCCGGCATAAAGTCGTGAGTCGGGATCCGGCGGCAGCGGCTCGGGGAAAAGCGCCAGGTCGGGTGGTTGCCTGTTCACGGGGCGGAGTGTGTCGCGTCTGCCGTCGCGGGTTCCGGGGCCTTGGTCGGGCCTTGCAACAGTTCCGTCACCGCATCCGCGGCGCGCGCGGATGCGTCCTGGCGCAGCAGACGGTGCAGGCGCTCGTACTCCGGTTGCAGCGCGGCGACCGCCTGCGGATGGCGTAACCAGTGCAGCAGCGCCGCGGCCAGCGCGTCCGGGGTACAGGCATCCTGCATCAGTTCCGGGGCGAGGTCGTGTCCAGCGAGAATGTTGGGCAAAGCATAGCGGTCCACTTTCAACAGTCCCAGCGCCTTGATGATGCGGTAGGTCAGCGGTGCGAGCTTGTAGCCCACCACCATCGGCCGCTTCACCAGCATGGCTTCCAGGGTGGCGGTGCCGGATGCCAGCAACACGGCGTCAGCAGCGATCAGTGCGGTGCGCGCCTGTCCATCCAAAACATGTAATGAAGCTGGGGGCAAAGCCGAACGCGCAACTTGTTCGGTGATCAGCGCCTTGCAGGCTGGATTGGCAGCCGGCACCAGCACCTGCGTGCCGGGTAATTGTTGCAGCACCTGCGCGGCGGCGGCGAAGAAGGTGTCGCCGAGCCGACCGATTTCGCCCAACCGGCTGCCCGGCAGCACGGCCAGCACTGATGCGCTGGGCAGCACACCCAGTTCGATGCGGGCAGCGTCGCGTTCGCTGTGCAGGGCGATCGCATCGGCCATCGGGTGGCCGACGAAGCGCGCATCCACGCTGTGCCTGGCATAGATCGGTGGTTCCATCGGGAACAGGCACAGCACCCGTTCGGCGCTGGCGCCGATCTTGGCCGCGCGTTGCTCGCGCCAGGCCCAGACCGATGGACTGACGTAGTGCACGGTGCGGATGCCACGCTGCTTGAGCCAGCGTTCCACGCCGAGATTGAAGTCGGGTGCGTCGATGCCGACGAACACGTCCGGGCGCCAGTCCAGCACGCGTTCGCGCAGCACGCGGCGCAGCTTCAGCAAGCGCGGCAGATGCCGCAGCACTTCCATCAGCCCCATGACGGCCAGTTCGCTGGCGTCGAACCAGGTGTGGCAGCCTGCCTGCCGCATTGCCTCGCCACCGACGCCTGCGAATTGCGCATCCGGATAGCGCGCACGCAGTGCCTCGATCAGCCCGGCACCCAGAAGATCGCCGGAGGCTTCGCCCGCCACCAGGGCAATGCGGCGCGATCGCGCGACCCCGGAACTGGCGATCAGGGGGGAGAAACCGGCGACGGGCAACTCCGAATTCGGCAGGGGTGACGCCGCCGCAGGGTCTTGCGCAGGTGGTGTGGAGCAGGCCACGCCATGACGCGTCCCGGGTTCCGGGTCCCGCGTCCCGGCATTGGCGTTCATCGCAGCAATGGCCGTTCGCTGGATTCGATGAATTCCAGCATTGCGCGCACGTCCTCGCTGCCTTCGGCCAGTGCCAGCAACTGCTGCTTGGCTTCGGTCAGGGGGAGCCCGGCCACGTACAGGGCGCGGTAGGCGCGCTTGATCGCGGCTACGCGTTCGGCATCGAAACCGCGACGTTTGAGACCTTCGCTGTTGATGCCGCGCGGACGACCGAGCGAATTGCCGCCGACCATGATGAATGGTGGGACGTCGCCGTTGATCAGCGCGCCCATGCCCAGGAAGGCGTGATCGCCGATGCGGCAGAATTGGTGTGCGCCAGCAAAGCCGCTGATGATGACGTGGTCGCCGACTTCCACATGCCCGGCCAGCGTGGTGTTGTTGGAGAACACGCAATGATTGCCGACGATGCAGTCGTGGGCGATGTGGGTATAGGCCAGAAACCAGTTGTCGTTGCCGATCCGGGTGATGCCGCCGCCGTTGCCGGTGCCACGGCTGATGGTGACGAACTCGCGGATCACATTGCGCTCGCCGATCACCAGTTCGGTGCGCTCGCCGGCGAACTTCTTGTCCTGTGGCTCGCCGCCGAGCGCAACGTGGCCGATCAGGCGGTTGTCGCGGCCGATGCGGGTCGGGCCGAGGATGCTGCAATGCGAGCCGATCACGCAGCCTGGGCCGATGTCCACCTCGGCGCCGATCACGGTGAAAGCGCCGACGTGCACGTCGGCGGCCAGTGTCGCCGTCGGATCGATGACCGCAGATGGATGGATCACAGCAGCGTTGGCACTCATCGCAGATCTCCTGCCAGGGGCATCACTGCCCTTGGGCGCACATCACTTCGGCGTAGGCCACCACCTTGCCGTTGACCTTGGCTTCGCCGCAGTACAACGCCATGTTGCGGATGATGCGCTTGATTTCCACATGCAGCTCCAGCACGTCGCCGGGCACGACCGGGGTGTTGAAGCGCACATTGTTGACCTTGACCATGAAGAATGGCGTGGAATCCGCGTCGGGGCCTGCCATCAGTTGGATCAGCAGGCCGCCGACCTGGGCGATCGCTTCGATGATCAGCACGCCTGGCATGATCGGCAGGTTCGGAAAGTGACCTTGGAAGAACGGCTCGTTGATGGTGACGTTCTTATGCGCGACGATTTTGCGGTTCTCGAAATCGAGCGAGATGACCTTGTCCAACATCAGGAACGGGTAGCGGTGCGGCATCAACGCCATGATCTTGTTGATGTCCGGCAGAGTGTGATCGTGGCTCATGCATTCTCCTTGCTGACAGACAGGATGCGACGGGCCAGGGCATCGAGCTGTTTGAAGCGCGCGGCGTTCTTGCGCCACGTGCGGTTGTCGGTTAACGGGGTGCCGGACGAATACTCGCCCGGCGTGTGGATGGAATTGCGCACGACCGACCTGCCGGTGATGACGACCTTGTCGCAGATCTCCAGGTGGCCGACCACGCCGACCGAGCCGCCGAGCATGCAGTAGCGGCCGATCTTGCTGCTACCTGCAATGCCGGTGCAGCCGGCGATGGCGCTGTGCGCGCCGATGTGCACGTTGTGTGCGATTTGCACCAGATTGTCCAGGCGTACGTCTTCTTCGAGTGTGGTGTCTTCCAGTGCGCCGCGGTCCACGCAGGTGTTGGCGCCGATCTCACAGTCGTCGCCAATGCTGACGCCACCGAGTTGCGGCACCTTGATCCAGCGGCCAGCGTCCATGGCCAGGCCAAATCCGTCGGCACCGAGGACTGCGCCAGGATGCACGCGCACGCGCTGGCCCATTCGGACCCGGGTCACCAGGGTGACCCGAGCGATCAGCTCGCTGCCGGCGCCGACCTGACAGTCCTCGCCGATCACGCAGCCCGGACCGATCACGCAGCCCGCGCCAACCACGCTACGCGCGCCGATGCTGACGAAGGCGCCGATGTGTGCGCTCGGCGCGATCTGCGCGCTGGGGTCGATGCTGGCACTGGGATCGACGCCGGCCGGACGCACCGGCAGTGTCTCGAACAGTGCCGCGATCTTGGCGAAGGCCACATACGGATCGCGCGCGATCAGCGCCGTGCCTGGCGCCGTGTCGGCATCCTCGGCGCGCAGTACCACGATCGCCGCGGCGCTGTCGGCCAGTTGTGCGCGATAGCGCGGGTTTGACAGGAAACTGAGCTGCCCGACACCGGCCCGCGCCAGCGTGGCCACGCCGTACACCGCAACGTCGCCGTCGCCTTGCACTTGCAGGCCGAAGCGCTCGGCGATCTGGTGAGCGGTATAGGTCTGAATATTCACTTGGAGATTCTACCGCGTGCCATTGGCACGGTCATGACGCTCTTGCAGACAATGCGATGCCATCCAGTGGAACACTGGGTGTTGCGACCCGCCCGTGATCAAGTCAGTGGAAAACGGCCCTCTCCCTATTCCGCTTAAAGACGGCCGCAGCGACAGGCGTGGCAATTGAAGCGGCGAAGCCGCAGGGCAGGGCGCCGCAGGGAGTCGGAAGCTACCGGGGCTACGGCTCTGGCAGCGGACAGTCTGCTAGAACTGCCCACCGAACGTGAATTGCAGACGCTCGATTTCGTCGTTGTCTTCCCTTTTCAGCGGGATCGCATAACTGATCGAGATCGGGCCGACCGGGGCGCGCCACAACAGCGCCACACCGGCGGAGGCGCGGAGCGCGTTGGCCTTGAAGTTATCCACGCCGTTGAACACGTTGCCGACGTCGACGAAGGCGGAGATGCGCGCCGATGGGCTATCGAACAGCTTCGGGAAATACATTTCCGCAGACCCCACGGTCTTGAACGAACCGCCCAGCGGTTGGCCGCGCCGGTACGCAGAGGTCACTTCCGAGCGCGGGCCGAGGGTGTTGTCCTGGAAGCCGCGCACCGAGTTGGTGCCGCCGGCATAGAAGTTCTCGTAGAACGGCAGGCCCGAGGCAGTGACGTGGCGGATCAGGTTGGTGCCGTCGCACGCCTGCGGCGTATAGGTGGTGCCCTGTACGGTGCCGCAGATGTCGCGCGAGACATCGTTGCCATAGCTGTCGCCGTAGCCGAACTCGGCGCGAGTGTTGAGCACCAGCGCCGGAATGATCGGCCAGTATTTAGAGATCTGGTAATTCAGCTTCCAGTATTCGACGGTGGAGCCGGGCAGGGTGGTTTCCACGCCGATGCGCTGGTACATGCCGCTGGTCGGCATGAAATAGTCGTTGCGGGTGTCGCGCGCCCAGCCCAGTTCGGTACGCCAGGCGTGGAAGGTGTGTGTCCCGACCGCGTCCATGTAGTTGACGATTGCCTGCGGCGTGAAGCCGGGGTAGGCGGTGATCTGGTTGCTGTCCACGCCGAACATCAGCGACACGGTGTCGGTTTCGGTGATCGGGATGCCGAAGATCGTCTGTGCCGCGCCGTTGGTGCTGTTGTATTGCGCGGTGCCGAAGTTGGAGTAATCCAGCTTGCGCCAGGACAGGTTGTAGCCCAGCGACACGCCGTCGTCGGTGAAGAACGGATTGGTGTAGGAGAACGCGTAGCGCTTCTGGTAGCTGCTGCGCGAGGCGTCCACCGCGACGCGGTTGCCGCCGCCGAGGAAGTTGTTCTGCGACAGTTGCACCGAGGTGGTCACGCCGTAGGTCTGCGAATAGCCCACGCCGAAGGTGAAGCTGCCGGAGGTGGTTTCCTTGACGTTATAGACTACGTCGACCTTGTCGTTGCTGCCCGGCACCGGTGGCGTTTCCACGTTGACCGACTCGAAGTAACCCAGTCGCTGCAGGCGGATCTTGGAGCGGTCGATCGCTGCCTGCGAATACCATGTGTCCTCGAACTGGCGCATTTCGCGGCGCATGATTTCGTCGGAGGTGCGCGTGTTGCCACGGAACACGATGCGGCGCACCAACACGCGTGGACCCGGCACCACCTGCAGGTTGATTGCCACGGTGCGCTTTTCGCGGTCCACGGTCGGGATCGGGGTGGCCTTGGCGAAGGCGTAACCGATGTTGCTGAGTGTGTTGGTGATGGCGTCGGAGCTGTATTCCAGCAGCGCGCGGGAGAAGGTATCGCCGGCCTTGGGGATCACCAGCTTCTCGATCTGTTCCTGCGGCAGGACGGTGTCGCCGGTGACCTTGATCTCGGAGATCTTGTACTGCTCGCCTTCGCTGACGCCAGCGGTCAGGTACATGTCGCGCTTGTTCGGGCTGATCGCGACCTGGGTGGAGTCGACGTTGAAATCGACATAGCCGCGATCCAGGTACCAGGAGTTGAGTCTTTCCAGGTCGCCGGACAGCTTTTCCTTGGAGTACTGGTCGTCGCGGCGGTACCAGGATAGCCAGTTATGTTCGCGCGACTCCCAGTTTTCCAGGATGTCCTTGTTGGCGAATTTCTCAGTGCCGATCAGGTTGACGTGACGGATCTTGGCCGCTTTGCCTTCCTTGATCGCGATCGCCACATCCACGCGGTTGCGGTCCAGCGGACTCACGGTCGGGGTGATCTGCACGTTGTACTTGCCGCGGTTGTTGTACTGGCGGGTGAGCTCCTGAGTGACGCGATCCAGGCTCAGCCGGTCGAAGGTGCCACCCTCGCTCAGGCCGATGTCGGAGAGTCCCTTCAGCAGCTCCTCGCTCTTGATGTCCTTGTTGCCGGTGACGGTCAGCTTATTGATCGCCGGGCGCTCCTTGACCGTGACCACCAGGATGTTGCCCTGACGATCGACGCGCACGTCCTCGAAAAAGCCGGTGCGATACAACGCACGGATCGCCTCGGCGACTTTCGCCTCGTTGACCGTGTCGCCGCGCTCGACCGGCAGATAGGTGAAGACGGTACCGGCGGAAATGCGTTGCAGCCCGTCGACGCGGATGTCGCTGGCGGTGAAGGGCTCCGCGACCTGGGCCAGGGCCGGCAGGCTGAGGCTGGCGGCGAGGGCGAGGGCTAGCAGGCGGCGAGTGGGAAAGCGCGTCATATCACGTCCGGTAGAGGTCGATAGCGTTGTTGCATGGGCGCCGGCGCAAGACGACAGCGGGTCGAGTGGAACGGCAATCGGGTCATCGCATTACCTGGCCGAAGAGGTCGTTGTAGAACGCCAACCCCATCAACCCTGCCAGCAACGCCAGGCCCACGAATTGCCCCGCTGCCATGGCGCGCTCGCTAAGCGGGCTGCCCTTGACCAACTCGATAAGGTAATACAGCAAGTGCCCGCCGTCCAAGATCGGGATCGGCAGCAGGTTCATGATTGCCAGGCTCAGCGACAGCAATGCCAGGAAATTCAGGAACCAGTCCGGGCCCTGCTGGGCCGAAATATTGGCGGCCTTGGCGATGCTGATCGGGCCGGACACGTTCCGCAGCGATGCTTCGCCGGTGAGCATGCGGCGCAGCAAACCGAGGGTATCGCCGGCCATCCGGGCAGTCTCGCGTAAGGCGGCAGGGATCGCCTGCAACGGCCCGTAGCGCAAGGTGGCGTCGAAGGCGGGGCGGGGTTGTTGGCCGATGGCAATACCCAATTTCCACGTCGGCACACCGCTCTGCGCAACTGGCTTGAGGTGTACTTGCAGGGCCATGCGCTCGCCGTTGCGCTCCACCTCGATCAGACCGCTGCCGCCGTTGCGGCCCAGCGCCTGCACCTGCGGCACGACTTGTTCAGCACTGATGATGGCGGTGCCATCCACGGCCAACACACGGTCGCCGGGGCGCAACACACCGTCGGCTGCCGAGCCCGGCACGACCGTGGCAATCACCGCCGGTTGCAGGGTGAAGCGCCAGGTCAGACCGACCAGGCTGGGGACCTGTTGCTCGTCGAAACCGGCGGGCAACTGCGAGAGCGCCAGAATGTGGACGCGGCTTGCCCCATGCTGTGGGTCTTCGGTCTCCACCCGCACATCCTTGTGGTCCATGGCGGCGATGGTCAGTTGCATGCTGGCCTCGCTCCAACTGGACACGTCGCGCTCGCCGATCCGGACGATGCGCTCGCCGGGCTGGAATCCGGCCTGCAGTGCCAGCCCATCGGCGCGGCCGACGATCGGTGCGTAGTCCTGCTTGCCGATCACGAACATCGCCCACAGCAGCGCCACGCATAGCAGCAGGTTGGCGATGGGCCCGGCGGCGACGATGGCAATGCGTTGCCAGACCGACTTGTTGTTGAAGGCCAGTGCCTGTTCGGCCGCGGCGACCTCGCCCTCGCGTTCGTCGAGCATCTTGACGTAGCCGCCTAGCGGGATCGCGGCGATCGCGAATTCGGTGCCGTGGCGGTCGTGGCGCGACCACAGTGGCTTGCCGAAGCCCACCGAAAAGCGCAACACCTTCACCCCGCAGCGGCGGGCGACCCAGAAGTGTCCGAACTCATGGAAGGTGACCAGGACGCCGAGGCTGACCAGCATCCACCAGACGGAGCCGAAGAAGTTACCCATGCGCGTGGCTCATGGCAGCGTGCGGATTAAGCATGGGAGGGATGGTGGGCAATGGCGAGTTCGGTGATCTTGCGCGATTGCGCGTCTGCTGCCAGTAACGCGTCCAGGGAATCGGCCGCGACCGCAGGCAGCTCGGTCAGGGCGTTATCGACCAGCGCAGGAATCGATAGGAAACCGATACGGCCCTGAAGAAACGCTGAAACCGCCACTTCGTTGGCCGCATTCAGGATCGCTGGTGCGCTGCCGCCGGCCTGCATCGCATGCCAAGCTAGGCGCAGGCAGGGAAAGGCATCCATGTCCGGCGCCTCGAAGTCCAGGTGGCCATGCGTCAGCAGGTCCAGTCCGCCGACCCCGGAGGCGATCCGTTCCGGCCAGCCCAGGCCCACGGCGAGGCTGGTACGCATGTCCGGCAGGCCCATCTGCGCCAAGGTGGAGCCGTCGATGAATTCGACCAGCGAGTGGACCAGGCTCTGCGGATGCACCAGCACCTCGATGCGCGAAGGCGCCAGCGCGAACAGGTGGTGCGCCTCGATCACCTCCAGGCCTTTGTTCATCAGTGTGGCCGAATCGACCGAGATCTTCGGCCCCATCGACCACTTCGGGTGCGCGACCGCTTGTGCCGGCGTCACCGCCTGCAGGCGGGCGCGGTCCCAGCCACGGAATGGGCCGCCGGAAGCGGTCAGCAGCACCCGTCGCACCTCGGCGCCGGTCTGGCGCGAGCGTAGGCACTGGAAGATGGCGTTGTGTTCGCTGTCGATCGGGATGATCTCGGCACCGGCTGCGCTCGCTGCGGCGGTGACCAGTTCTCCGGCCAGCACCAGGGCTTCCTTGTTGGCCAGTAGCAGGCGCTTGCCGGCGCGGGCGGCGGCCAGGGTCGAGGCCAGGCCAGCGGCACCGACGATGGCGGCGAGCACGCTGTCGCAGGCGTCGCTGGCGACCAATTGATCCAGTGCCGCGGTGCCGGTGTGTGCGGCGGTCTGCAAACCAGCCGCCGCCAGGCCGTCGCGTAGCGCGGGGTACAGGGCTGGGTCGGCGATGACCGCATGCGCCGGACGGTGCGCCGCGCACAGCGCCAGCAGCCCTTCCACGTCGCGGCCAGCGGCCAGCACACTGGCGCGTAGGCGCTCCGGGTTGCGTGCGATCACGTCCAGGGCAGAGGCCCCGATCGAGCCGGTGGCGCCGAGTACAGCGATGGTGCGGATCGCCTCGATCATGTCAGAACCCGAAGATGTCCTTGCCCAGCGCGAAGATCGGCAATGCCGCCAGTACACCGTCGATGCGGTCGAGCACACCGCCGTGACCAGGAATGACGTTGCCCGAATCCTTGGCCCCGATGTGGCGCTTGAGCAGGCTTTCCAACAGGTCGCCGACCACCGATGCGAGAATGCTGGCCGCGGCCACGATCAGCAGGCCGGGCAGGTGCGGCAGGGTGATCCCGGCGAGCCAGCCGAACCCGACGGCCACGACCAGGCCGGCCAGCAACCCGCCGATCAGGCCTTCCACGGTCTTGTTTGGGCTGATCCGCGGCGCCAGCTTGCGCTTGCCGAACTGGCGGCCGGCGAAATAGGCGCCCGAATCGGCCGCCCATACGGTGGCCAAGGCGGTCAGCAGCCAGCGGTGGCCGTTCGGTTCGCTGGCGTGGATCAAGCCTAACGCGGACCACGCCGGGACAATCGCCAGGGTGCCGGCAGCCAGCTTGAACACCCGCGCGTAGGTGGCGTGGTTGGAACCGAAGTGAAAGTAGCGCAGCCACAGCAGGGCTAAGCACCACCAGCCGACGCCGATGAGGGTGGTCAGTTGGAACAGTACCAGCGACCCGGCCGAGGCCCACACCAGCAACACCATCAGCAGCAAGTTGAGCATCAGCAGGATGGTGCGCGCCAAGGTGTCGTCGATTTCGGCCAGCTTCAGCCATTCCCACAGGCCGATTAAAAAGATCAGCGCGGTCAGCGCGGCCAGCCATTGGGTCGGCAGCAGCACGATGGCGCAGATGGCCAGTGGGGCCATGATCAACGCGGCGATGACGCGGGTACGGGTCATACGACAACGTTCTCCGACGCCGCATCGGCGATCTGTGAGCTGGTGAGGCCGAAACGCCGTTCGCGCCGGGCGTAGTCGTCCAGAGCGTGTTGCAGCACCTGAGCGTCGAACTCCGGCCAAAGCGTTTCGGTGAACCACAACTCGGTATAGGCCATCTGCCATAACAGAAAATTGCTGATGCGCAGGTCGCCGCCGGTGCGGATGAACAGGTCTGGCGGTGGCAGATCGGCCAGCGCCAGGCGTGCCGAGAGCGCGTCTTCGTCGATCTGCTCCGGACGCAAGCGTCCGCTGGCGACGTCTTCGGCCAGCGCGCGCGCGGCCTGGGCGATGTCCTGGCGGCCGCCGTAACTGGCGGCGATCGACAGGTGCAGTGCTTGATTATCGCGTGTCCGCGCTTCGGCCTGATTCATGCGCTCGCACAGCGACGGCGCAAAGCGCGCACGCTCGCCGATGAAGCGCACGCGCACGCCGCGCCGTTGCAATTCATCGACCTCGCGATCGAGCGCGTGCAGAAACAGTTTCATCAGTGCGTCCACTTCGTCCTGCGGGCGCCCCCAGTTCTCGCTGGAGAAAGCGAAGAGCGTGAGCGCGGCGATACCGCGTTCCAGGCAGAAGTCGATGGTGCGGTTGACCGCGCGGGCGCCGGCACGGTGGCCGATCATGCGCGGCCGACGGCGCCGCTGCGCCCAGCGTCCGTTGCCATCCATGATGATAGCCAGATGGCGGGGCAGGGACATGGATGCAGAGTCGGAGTGCATGGCCGTGACGGCGCAGGCTCAGACCGCCATCAGTTCCTGTTCCTTGCTCTTGACCACCTCATCCACGTCCTTGATCGCCTTGTCGGTCAGTTTCTGGATGTCGTCTTCGCTGCCGCGCGCTTCGTCTTCGGTGACCTTCTTGTCCTTGAGCAGATCCTTGATGTGCTGGTTGGCATCGCGGCGGATGTTGCGGATCGCGACCTTGGTGTCTTCGCCTTCGCCGTGTACGACCTTGGACAGTTCGCGGCGGCGCTCTTCGGTCAGAGCAGGCAGATTGAGGCGGATGGTGGTGCCTGCGGTATTCGGGGTCAGGCCCAGGTCCGAGGCTAGGATGGCCTTCTCCACCGCGCTGACCATCTGCTTTTCCCATGGGGTAATGGTCAGCGAGCGCGCGTCGGCGACGGCGACACTGGCGACCTGGCTCAACGGCATCTCCGACCCGTAATAGTTGACTTTCAAGTGTTCCACCAGGGCGGTCGAGGCGCGTCCGGTTCGCACTTTGATGAGCGTATGGCGCAGCGCGTCGATGCTTTTCGCCATGCGGGTCTGTGCGTCTTGTTTGATGTCGTTGAGCATCGCCGGTGTCCGTGCTGAATCTGAATCGAGCAATTATAGCCGGGAACCGGCTAGGGTCGGCACTCGGGACGTGTGGAGGCGAAGCGAATTGCGCGCTGCAGCATCGGCGTTAAGCGCTCTGGCGCAGTCGCGCCAGCATGGGGCAGTCAAACGGTGAGTTGCGGTGCGCGTCCTGCGTTATTGGGCCCCTCAGCCCCGGCCTTTCACCAGCGTCCCGATTTCCGCACCATGCAGGATCTTCAGCAGTTCGCCGGGCTGGCTCATATTGAAAATGCGCAGGGGCAGGTCGCTGTCGCGTGCCAGGGCGAATGCGGCGGTGTCCATGACCTCGAGGTTACGGGCGATCACTTCGTCGTAGGTCAGGCTGTCGAAGCGCACTGCATCGGGGTGTTTCTTCGGGTCTTTGTCGTACACGCCGTCGACCTTGGTCGCCTTAAGCAGCAGGTCGGCACCGATCTCGATCGCGCGCAGCGCCGCACCGGAGTCGGTGGTGAAGAAGGGATTGCCGGTGCCGGCGGCGAAGATCGCGATGCGGCCCTTCTCAAGATGGCGGATCGCGCGGCGACGGATGAAGTCCTCGCATACATCGTTGATCTTGATCGCGCTCATCACGCGCACTTTGGCGCCGAGTTTCTCCAGCGCATCCTGCATCGCCAGCGCGTTGATGACGGTGGCGAGCATGCCCATGTGGTCGCCGGTGACCCGGTCCATGCCGCCGGCGGCCAGTCCGGCGCCGCGGAAGATGTTGCCGCCGCCGATCACCAGCGCGACTTCCGCGCCGGCTTGCTGCGCCTCGATCACTTCACGCGCGAGGCGGTCGATGATCTTGGGGTCGATGCCATAGTCGCCTTCGCCCATCAATGCTTCGCCGGAAAGTTTCAACAGAATGCGGCGATAGGCAAGCTGAGACATGGCGACCTCGTTGGGTGATGACGAGAAAACCCGCAAATTCTATCCGATGTGCATGAGCGCGTCTGCGCCGCAACCCCGGTTCAATCGACGTGATCGTGCAACGAGCGCGGTGAGCGGATTGCAGAGACGTTGTTTGGAGTTGTACGCGGCATGGTTGGCGCTGCCATGGACGTTGTCGATTTTGTCGACATCGCTGGGGTCGATGCGGGAGAGCGATAGCGGTCAGCGGTGTCGGTTAGCTACTATGATTCGAATGGCGTGTGCAGGGCGCTTGCTGGATCTTGGGTGCGCGGCGCATCGGTGCATGCGTGCGGCTGGCGATCGCATCGGCCGATGTCCATGGGACGATGTACGCCTCGAAGATTGGGCTGGTCGCGAGCGGCGACTTGGCGAGATGGTGAGTCGCGTCGTAGCAGGATGCTGTTGCGCAGAGGCAGGTGGAGCAAACGCTGTGCCCGGATCCACTCTGGGTGCGAGCAGTAAAAAAAGCCGCGACGGTGCGCGGCTTTTTCTTCCCCAATTCCGGGATATCAGGCCAGGCCAGCCTGTTTCATCACTTCGGCAGCGTAGTCTTCCACCACCTTCTCGATGCCTTCGCCCACAGCCAGGCGTTGGAAGCCGATCACGTCGGCGCCGGCGGCCTTCACCGCTTGCTCCACGGTCTGATCGGTGTTCAGCACGTAGGGCTGGCCGTACAGCGTGACTTCGTTGACGATCTTGGCGATCTTGCCGCTGATGATTTTTTCGAGGATGTCCGCCGGCTTGGCCTTGTCCTTTTCCGACATCTTGGCCAGTTCGATTTCTTTTTCCTTGGCCACGAAGTCGGCTGGGACGTCGGATGCCTTCACATGCGGCGGGTTCATCGCCGCCACGTGCATGGCAATGCCGCGCGCCAGTTCGATGTCGCCGCCCTTGACCTCCACCAGCACGCCGATACGGCCGCCGTGTACGTAAGCGGCGACATGGTTAGCGCTGTCGATACGCGCCAGACGGCGCACCTGCACGTTCTCGCCGACCTTGGCGATGACCGCGGCGCGGGCTTCCTCGACGGTTTCGCCGCTGGTCAGCTTGGCGCTCTTCAGCGCTTCGGCGTCGGCGGCGTTGGAGTGCAGGGCGGCCTGGGCCACGGCGTCGGAGAAGCTCAGGAAGTTGTTGTCCTTGGCGACGAAGTCGGTTTCGGAGTTGATTTCGACCAGTACCGCCTTGCCGCCAGCCTGGGCCATGGCGATACGGCCTTCCGCCGCGACGCGATCGGCTTTCTTATCGGCCTTGGCCAGGCCCGACTTGCGCAGCCACTCGGCGGCGTTGTCGATGTTGCCGGCGTTCTCGGTGAGCGCCTTCTTGCACTCCATCATGCCGGCGCCGGTGCGCTCGCGCAGTTCCTTGACCAGGGAAGCAGTGATTTCCACGGGATGACCTCACGAAAGGTGGGAAAAGGCCGGCTTGCGGCCGGCCGGTATTCTGGGCAGCGGGCGCTCGTCGCGCCTGCGGTCCCGGACGCGCAGTGCGCGCCGGGCAGTGGCTGCGCATGATCGCGCAACCACATGGCGTGCCGGTTACTCGGCAGCGGAAGCGGTTTCTTCGGCCTTCTTGCCGTTCTTGCGCGGGCCACGGCCCTTGTCGTCGCTGGCCTCGGCGAACTCTTCCTCGCGCACGCTGGCGGCATGCGGGGCGGCGGCCTTGCCTTCCAGCACGGCGTCGGCGGCGGCGCGCGCGTACAGCTGCACGGCGCGGATGGCGTCGTCGTTGCCGGGGATGGCGTAGTCCACCAGTTCCGGGTTGTAGTTGGTGTCGACCACCGCGATGACCGGAATGCCGAGCTTCTTGGCTTCCTTGATGGCGATGTCTTCATGGCCGATGTCGATGACGAACAGGGCGTCGGGCAGGCGGTTCATTTCCTTGATGCCGCCCAGCGAGGCTTCCAGTTTGTCGCGCTCGCGGCGCATGGTCAGCACTTCATGCTTGACCAGCTTGTCGAAGGTGCCGTCGGTCTCTGCCGCTTCCAGTTCCTTCAGGCGTGCCACCGACTGTTTGACGGTGCGGAAGTTGGTCAGGGTGCCGCCCAGCCAGCGCTGGGTCATGAACGGCTGGCCGCAACGCTCGGCTTCTTCCTTCACCGCATCGCGGGCGCTGCGCTTGGTGCCCAGGAACAGGATGGTGCCGCGCTTCTGCGCGATGCTGGAGATGAAGTTCATCGCATCGTTGAACAGCGGAACCGTCTTTTCGAGGTTGATGATGTGGATCTTGCCGCGTGCGCCGAAGATGTACTGCGCCATCTTGGGGTGCCAGTAACGGCACTGATGGCCGAAGTGGACGCCGGCTTCCAGCATCTGACGCATGGTGACCTGGGGCATGAAAGTAACTCCTGATGGGGAATCGGCCATGCGCGGGCGTGTAATTGGAGTGAAGCGCGCGCAGGAACGTGCTGGCCTTGGAGGCATGCACGACGATTCCGGGGTTGGGCCTCCCTGCTGTCTCCGTGGCCGAACTCCTTGCGGAGCACCCCGGCACGGGCAATGGCAGCAGGTGTGAATTCGCCGGTGCGTCCGGCGTGGACGGTTCGCGACGCTCGAATGAACGAGACGCAGCTGCGGAACTATACCCTGTGGCGACCGACAGCACAAATGCGCGGTGGGTGGGTCATTCGGCCGGGAGCGCCTGTAGTTGTGATGCGTCGTCCAGCCGGGCGGCGAAATGTCCGCCCTGCGCCGCGGCCACGGCGGCCGGCAGCGGCCAGCGTTTCTGCTCCCCGGCGAGGACGTAGCCGGAGAGGTTGGCATATAAGGCCAGCCGATGGCCATCGGCGCCGATGAAGCTCAGGTCGCTGAGCCGGGCGTGGACACGGCCGCGGTTGCGGATCAGCAGTTCCGGTCCGTGTGCGCCTGGGATTAGGCTGGCGCTGAGCACGGGCGCGGCGGTGCTGTCCTGCGCACTCACGAAGATGGGAGTGGAATAGCGCAGGAGCAAGTGGGATGCGTCTGCCGCGGTCGGTGCGGTGTCGTGTTCCTCCAGCACCAGGCGATAGGCGGTCTCGGTCGTGGTGTTCGTGGTTGTGGTGCGGATCACCCGCAGTAATTGCTTGCCCTGTGCGGGAATGTTGATCCACTGCGGGCTGGGCTGGATCGCGTCGGTGTCCTGTAACTGGTCCACCCCGTCGGTTTGCACCCAACGATACACCTGAACCTGGGCCTGCCAGGGATGATCCTGGGTATTGGTCAGCCAGATTTCGGTGGCCATCGTGTCCTGCGTCATCTGCACGAGTGTCGGGCTGATACGCACGCCCGCGCTGGCCGTTCCTGCCAGCATCAGCAGCAGGGCCAGCCACCAGCGGCTTGCCAGTGTGGCAGGGCGGCCGACCACTAGAACGCGACCGTCGCGTAGGATGCCCTGTTGCTCGGCAAGGTGGCGGTGGTGGGTAGGCTCAAGGCCAGCGCAACGTCGTTATTCGCCGCTGGGCGACCGTCGATGTTCGTCTGGTAGGTCAAGGGATGGCTGCAAGCCACCATCTGCGGCGTGCCGGCTTGACCATTGCCGTCGGCGCTGATCTCGCAATTGTGCAGGATGCGGATGCCGATCCGGAGTGCGGCGCTGCCGTACGTGCCGGTGTGTTGTGCTGCCGTATTGCCGCAGACGAGGCACAGGCTCGCGAGCAGCAAGGATCGCAGGAACGGCGGCGCAGTCATGGCAGAGGATTCCGGGTATGACGGGGAGGCAGTGCAGATAACGGCGTTTGCCGGGTCAACTTGATCGGGGCGGGCGTCCCCCATTCAGGAATCAGTAGGTGACGGTGACCGTGACCAGATCGCTGTAGCTGCCAGGGGTTGGCGCCTGAACGGCAGGAACTTGACCGTACAGGGTCAGCGATTGCGTATTGCCGGTGCCGGTGCCGGTCTGTGTGTCGGTGTTCAGGGTGCTGCCCCAGCGTTGCGTGCGGGCAGCGTCGCGGTAGAGTTCGTAGGTCAGGTACTGGCCGTTGGCGTTGCGCATGCGCCGGATAGCGCCGTTGGCGTTCTGGCCGTTGTCCAGGCTCACCTGCCACGCTGTGCGATAGCGGCAGGTCATGTTGAGGGTTGTCGTGTAGTTCAACGCGCTGTCGATCAGCCCCGATTGGCTGCCGAAATCCAGATCCGCGATACTGCCGATGGCGCATGTCGAAGGAACCGTGATAGATGCGACGAATGGGAACTGCACCGAACTGCCTCCGCCTAAGCCACCGCTGGTGCAGGAAGCCGGCATGAACCCGGGATTGCCGATCAGTGGCTCGCTGTAGCGATACTGCAGGTTGGTGTAAAAACCGCTGAAGTTGTTTTGGTAGTTCCCGGTAGCAAGTCCATTTTGCAACGGCACACGTCCGTAAATGGTGAAAGTGCTGCTACTGCTGCCTCCTAGTAAGAGTGATGAATAGCTCATGTCCACTTGCAGTGGTGTGGAACCATTCAGGGCGTTGCCCCAAATCAGGCTGCGCGCGCTATCCTGGTAGAGTTGGAAGTTGAGGCTGTCATTGAGTGGGTTCAGCATGCGCCGCGTCGCAATGCCCAGGCTGCCGCCTTGTGCGCCTTCGTCGATGTTCAGGCACAGACGCACGTAAATCGTGCCCAGGATGCTGATCGCGCCGGTCTGGCAGGTCACGACGATCTGTGCAGTCGCGTCGGTGGTTGCGGTGTCGGACAGGGTGCCGAAGCTCAGGGCCGAAGCCTGCGCGCTACAGATGGTGGTGGCGTTGGCGCGTTCGCACGTCAGCGTCGCGATCGCCAACAGGGCCATGCCCAGGGCCAACGTGCGTGCTTCGCGCAGCGTCATGGCGTGGTTTCCGCGCTACAGCGCAGCGGCCCCAGGCGTGCCGGTCGGTGCTGCGCAGTGTAGGCGATGCGGACCTTGCACTGGCCTGTGCCGGTCTCTACTTCCAGATTGTTGGGGCCGTGCTTGAGGCCTTCTATATAGGCTTCGCCGTCGTAACCGACCATCGTGTCGATGCCCGGGCCATGGACTCGGCTGCCGACCGGCAGTGGCGCACCGTCGGTATCTTCGAGTTGCACCAGAACGCCGTCGCTGGTGCGGATCGGGAACTTCACCACGACACCAGTGCGGTCGCGCGGGACCACGATCTGGTCGATCTTCTCCGGCCGTGCCTGCGCTGGCAGATGCATCGGGTCGATCGATAGTTGATTGTGTTGCCAGGCCAGCAACGGCGTTACCAGCAGGAAGCCGCGTGCGTCGGTGGTGCCGATCGGGCGGTTTTCCAGCATCACCGGCACCCCGGCGACGCCGTCGGTGGAGACCAGGGCGAAGGCTTGATCGAGATCGCGCCGCGGGAACCAGCCACCGCCGATCCAGGCCAGGCCACCGGTTGCCTCGGCATAACCGTAGATTTGGCCATTGTTACTGGCGATGCCACCGGCGTAGCGCGCGCTGTCGCCGCGCCAGTTTGCCTCGGCCAGGCCGCCGCTGTCCTGGCCGCTGCGCGCCTGTAGCCGCCAGCCGACGTTATCGGCCGTCGCCGAATGGCCGAGGTCGGCGGTCGCGCTCACGCGCTCGCCGGCCTGTTGCAGCGCCACGCTGCCCTGGCGGTTGCCTTCCAATGCGATCGTCCAGCCCAGATAAATGCTGCGATCACGGCTCTGGTCCAGATTCTGATTGACGCTGAGGGTCAACGACGATTGCCGCGCCAGCACCTTGCTCCAGAACAGGCTGGCGTAGCGCGCGTCGCTGCTGCCGGGATAGGCCAGACGCACATAGCTCAGCGAGACGTTGCCTAGCGGAATCCAAGTGGTGCCGAGCAGGGCGCGGTCGCTGATGCGTGCAGGCGCCGTGCCGTACTCCGAGGCGACGTCGCGGTAGCCAGGCTGCGCGCGCTGAGTGTCCACGCCCACATTGAAATGCCCGTTGTTCCAGTGGTAGCTGAGCGTGTACTGGATGCCGTCGCTGGTGGGGTCGCTGCCATGCGCCAGAGAGGCGCCGACCACGCCGGCCCACGGCAGTAGCCAGATGGCCCCGGCGCCGACGTTGCGGACCCCGGCGCCCGCTTCGGCGTGGGCTTCGACGGTGAGGTGTGGGCTGAGGCCGCGGCGCCAGCTGGCGCTGCCGACAGTGTCGCCGGCATAGGAGAAATTGGTGCTGCCGTACCCTTGGCGGACGCGGCCCAGTGCCACCGACCAGTCGTTCAGGCCGGTGGCGAGCAGTTGCTGCGTGGCGTAGAAGGGGAAGGAAATCGAACGCGTCCGGCCGTAGGCGTCGGTGATGACCACCTGCGCATTGCCGGCGCCGTCCACGCCTGGTGCGGCCGATAGCTGGAATCTGCCGGCCGGCAGTTGCGCGCCGTATTGGCGGATGCCGTTGACGTACAGGTCCAGGCTCGATGGCACCGTGACCTCGCCCAGGAATTCCGGCAGGGGCGAGGTCACGCGGTATGGCTGTAGGCCGAAGTCGCTGCCGACCCGCAGCCCGCCCAGTCGCAAGGTGCGGCTCCAGTTGGTGCTGCTGCCCAGGGTATCGCCTAGCACCACGCTGGTCATGCGGTCGGGGAGCGACCATTGCCATTGCGTGTCCAGGCGGATCGCCTGGCTGTGCCAGTCTTGCTGGGGGTCGTGGGTCAGTCGGCCGACGAACGATTGCCGCAACAGACCACGACCGAGCACGCCATTGCCCAGCCCGAATGCACGTACTTCGCCACTGGCGGTGAGATTGCTGGCATCGCCTTGGTGGCTGGCGTACAGGTCGTAGTTGAGCAGGGCGCCGGGGGAACTGGTCGCCGGTAGCGCGGGTGTGTTGCCTTGCGCGTCGATGTGGGTCACTGGCGCGTCGAGCAAGGCCACCGGTGCGTCGATGGCCAGTTTTTGCAGACTAGCATCGTAGTGGAAGCGCACTCCTTCCAGATCGCTCAATGACAGTGTCGCCGCGCTGTCGCTGGCGTCCACGCGCAGGCCGAGTTGGCGCAGGGTAGCGACGTTGGTACGCAGCTGCGTGCCGTCGCGTTGAAATTGGAATAGGCCAGGTTTGCGGGTCTGGTTCACGGTCACTTCCAGATACAGCGTTTCCCGGGAGGGCAGGGTGCTACTGGGCTGGGCGACGGCGACGTCGATCGCGGCGGCGCAGACACACAGTGCCAGCAGCACCTCAAGGAGCCGCTGCATCCAATGGAAGCGGCTGGGCAAGGGAGGCTCCGTTGATCTTTGCTTGGAACGTACCTTTCGCGTGCGCGAGCGTGGCTGGTAGCGGCCAGCGCTTGTGCTGGCCAGGCAGGATGTAACCGGCCAGGCCATTGGTGATCGCGATATGGCGGCCATCGCTGGCGACGAAGTTCAGATCTACCACTTGCGCGTGTTCGTTGCCTTGGTTGGCGACTTCCAGCGTCTGGGCCGCGCCATCGTGGATCAGCCGCGCATGCAACACGGGTGCGACACTGGCGACCGGCTTGACGAAGATCGGCAGCGAATAGCGCAGGACGAATTGCAGGCCGGTGTTGCTGCCGGTGTCGGCATCCTTTGTCGGTAATTCGTCCACCAAGATGCGATACGTTTCCTCGGTGGCGTTGGGCGCAGCATCCAGGCGGATGATGCGCACCAGCTGTTGCGAATGCGGTGCCAGTTCGAGCATTGGTGGACTGATCGCGATCTTGTCGCTGGGGTCGAGCAGGTCTTCGCCATTGCGTTGGTGCCAGCGAAATGCCCGCACCTGCGCATGCAGCGGCGTATCGCCGCTGTTGCTGAGCCAAATGCCTTGAGCGGAGTCCGTGGCGGCCAGCGTCACCGAGGTCGGCGCCACCTGCAGGCTGGAGGCCGTGCAGGTGGCAGTTGCCGTCAGCCACAGGAGCCCGATGGCCGGCAGGCGCAGCATGGAATGCGATGGCGAAAACATGCAGGCAGGCGCTCCGATGAGTCACTACGTACTTACCAGGTGACGGTGGCAGTGACGATGTCACTGTACGAATCAGCAGGATAGTTCGCGCTGGCGACTTGGCCGTAGACGGTGACGGGCTGCACGTTACCGTTGCCGGTACCTGCCTGGGTATCCAGGCCGATGGTCGACCCCCAGTTCTGGGTCATTGCCGAGTCGCGATACAGCGCATAGGGGACCCGTGAGGTGTTGCTGGCAGTGGCGCTGCCCATGGTGCGCGTGAGCACCGTCGCACCGGTGCCGGTGCCGGCATTGAGCGAGATGTTGTAAGGGGTGCCGCTGGTGCAGCGCACGTTCAAGGTGCCGGTGCTGGTGATCGAGGTTTGGGTCGAGTTGACGCTGCCGAAGTTGACGTCGGTCGGGGTGGTCTGGATGTTGCAGGCGCTGTTGATCTGGATCTTGACGTTGAAGGTGACCGAATTGGTCTGCGCCGATGCCAGGCCGGTGGTGGTGGTGAACAGTACGGTGAAGGCGAGGACACGGTGAAAGGCTTGCATGGCACGGCTCTTTGGTGAAATGACGGATGACCGCCGGTGCCCGTTAGGATGCAAAATGTGCGCCATTACGCTCGTTTTTAGATACTGATCGTGATCGTGGTTTTGATGTAAGTTGCGTTTTCTTCTGTTTATATTTGTGAGGGTGTGCCGCCCTCTACGCGGGTGCCGAAAAACCGCCGGATCCCCGCTGTCCGTTCAGGAAGCGTCGGATGAGCGATAATGGGCACATGACCGTCAATCTGAAATCTCCCCAGGACATCGAGAAGATGCGCGTGGCCGGCCGCCTGGCTGCCGAGGTGCTCGACCTCATCGGACCGTATGTCAAGCCGGGCGTCACCACCGCCGAGCTGGATCGGCTCTGCCACGACCACATCGTCAACGTGCAGCAGGCGGTGCCGGCCAACGTCGGTTACCGTGGCTACCCGAAGACCGTGTGCAGCTCGGTCAACAACGTGATCTGCCACGGCATTCCCAGCGACAGCAAGGTCTTGAAGGACGGGGATATCGTCAATATCGACGTCACCGTGATCAAGGACGGTTGGCATGGCGACACCAGCCGCATGTACTACGCCGGCACGCCGTCGGTGATGGCGCGGCGCCTGGTCGAGACCACCTATGAGGCGATGTGGCGCGGCATCCGCGCGGTGAAGCCGGGCGCCACCCTGGGCGACATCGGCCATGCGATCCAGCAGTACGTCGAAAGCCAGCGTTTCAGCGTGGTGCGCGAATACTGCGGCCACGGCATCGGCAAGGTCTACCACGACGAGCCGCAGGTGTTGCACTACGGCCGTCCCGGCGAGGGGCTGGTGCTGAAGCCGGGCATGACCTTCACCATCGAGCCGATGATCAACGAGGGCTCGCGCCATACCCGGGTACTGCCTGACGGCTGGACCGTGGTGACCAAGGACCGCAAGCTCTCGGCGCAGTGGGAGCACATGGTGGCGGTCACCGAGGATGGGGTGGAAGTCCTCACCCTGTCGCCAGGCGGCCTCGGCGCGCCGTGACCCTGTTGTCGGTCGGTGTCGATGCCGGTATGCCGGGTGCCGGCGTGGACGACGCAGCGTGGGCGCTGGCGATCCGGCAATTGCTGGCGCAGGCCGATGCGCGGCTGAGCAAGCGCTTCGATCAGGGCGAGGAGATCGATCGCTTGCTGGCGCTGCGCGCGCGCGCGCTGGATCACGTCATCCGCGATGCCTGGCGGCGTTGCGTGCCGCCCGAGGCGGGGCTGGCCTTGTTCGCGGTTGGCGGCTACGGCCGCGGCGAACTGTTCCCGCGTTCGGACATCGACCTGCTGGTGTTCGGCGAATGTGCTTGCCATGGGGTCCATGAACAGGCACTGGCGCGGCTGTTTCCATTGCTCTGGGATGCCGGCGTGCCGGTGAGCCATGCGGTGCGTTCGGCCGTGCAATGCACAGCGGCTTGTGCGGACCAGACCGTGCTGACCGCGCTGATCGAAGCCCGTCCGTTGCTGGCCGATGCCGCCGCCACGGCGGCGTTGGCGGCAGCGATCGCGGCCCAGCCACGCTTGCCGCCGCGCGTATTTTTCCAGGCCAAGCGCGAAGAATTGCAGGCTCGCCACCAGCGTTTCGGCGACACCGCCGACAATCTGGAACCGGATATCAAGGACGGCCCCGGCGGGTTGCGCGATCTGCACACCTTGGGTTGGATGGCGTTGCGCGTTTTCGGCGTGCGCGACCTGGAGCAGCTGGTCGGGCTGGGCCATGTCGGTGGCGACGAAGCCGCTGCCTTGCGTCGCGAACGCTGCGAACTGTCGCGTCTACGCTATGGCCTGCATCTGCTGGCCAACCGACCGGAAGAGCGCTTGCGCTTCGACTATCAGAAGGCCTTGGCACAGCGAATGGGCTTCTCCGACGATCCCGAGAGTCTGGGAGTGGAGAAGATGATGCAGCGCTTCTATCGCAGTGCGGCGATCGTGCGCCGGATCAGTGACAGGTTGCTGCAGCGTTTCGAGGAACAGTTCGACGGCGAAACGCAGCCGCAGCCGCTCGGCGTTGGATTTTCGCTGCGTCGTGGTTATCTGGCCGCCGATGCCGAGCGCTGGCCGCAGGCCGATCCGGTACAAGTGTTCGCGTTGTTTGCAACCTGGGCCGCGCATGGCGAGGTGCGCGGCCTGCATTCGCTGACCGCACGCGCCTTGGCTGAGGCATTGGAGTTCCTGCCGTCCTACGACAGCGCCAGCGCGCTGGCGCGCGAGCGTTTCATGGCGCTGCTGCGCGGTCCACGTGCGGTACAGACGCTGACCCGGATGGCGCGTCTGGGCGTGCTTGGGCAGTGGATCCCCGCGTTCGCGCAGGTGTCCGGACGCATGCAATTCGACCTGTTCCATGTCTACACGGTCGATCAGCACACGCTGATGGTGTTGAATAACATCGAGACGTTCGCCAGTGCGCGCGCCGACGAGCGTTTTTCGATCGCACGCGAAGTCTGGCCGCGCTTGCGCAAGCCGGAGTTGCTGTTGCTGGCCGGTCTGTTCCACGATATCGCCAAGGGGCGTGGTGGCGATCATTCCGAACTGGGGGCGGTGGATGCGCGTGCGTTTTGCGCCTGTCACGGCCTCATTGCCGCCGACACCGAACTGGTCGCCTGGTTGGTGCAGCAGCATCTGCACATGTCGGTGACCGCACAAAAGCAGGACATCACCGACGCGCAGGTGATCCATCGCTTTGCCACTCTGGTGGGCGACCGCGAGCGCTTGGATTATCTGTATCTGCTGACCTGTGCCGACATCGCCGGTACCAGCCCCAAGCTATGGAACGCGTGGAAGGATCGCTTGCTGGTGGATCTGTATTTCGCCGCGCGGCGCGCGTTACGCGAGGGTCTGGAGCATCCGCTGCCAGTGGCGGAACGGTTACAGGAAGCGCGCGATGCCACGCGTGCGCTGATGCACTTTCAGGGGCACGACGATGCCATCATCTCGCGTCAGTTCGCCGGGATGCCGGACGAGAGTTTCCTGCGCTTTCGTCCCGAGCAACTGGCTTGGCAGGCCACCTCGCTGATGGAGGTGGAATTGGGCGGCACCCTGGTCCGGGTGCGTCCGGTCACACCCGACGATGCTGCGCTGGAAGTATTCGTTTATTCGCCCGATCGCGACGGTTTGTTCGCTGGGATCGTGATGACCCTGGGCCGGCTCGGCTACGGCATCCACCGTGCACGCCTGCTCGACGCACCGCAAGGGGCGATCTTCGACACTTTCGAGGTCGTGCCGGGTGATGCGTTTGCCAGTAGCGATACCGTGCAACTGGAAGCGGCGCTGCGCGAAGCGCTGGCCGGCGACCTGACGCGGTTGCGTCCGGCGCGGCGTGCGGTGCCGCGGCAACTGCGGTATTTCCGTTTTCCGCCGCGCATCGAGTTTCCCGACAGTCTGGACGAGCGCCTGACCCGTTTGAGCCTGATCGCACCGGACCGTCCTGGTTTGCTGGCGGACGTGGCGTTGGTGCTGCGCTACCAGCGTTTGCGCGTGCATGACGCGCGCATCGCCACCTTCGGCGAGCGCGTCGAGGACATGTTTCACATTACCGACGAGTACAACCTGCCGTTAACCGAAGCATCCCGCCAGGCGCTGCATGCCGCGTTGCAGGCATGCCTGGATCCCGATACCCCGCCTGGAGAAGTCCACTGATGGCTACCAAGAAGTCCGCTGCCAAGAAAAAGCCCGTTGCCGCGAAGAAGACGGCCAAACGCGCCACTGCCGCCAAGCGCGCTGCGCCCAAGTCGGCGTCGAAGTCCGCATCTAACATCGCGCATGCCAAGCAGGTCGCGACGCCCAGTGTCGATGAGCTGAAGTTCATGATCGACAGCGCCTTCGAACGTCGCGCCATGTTGACCCTGGACGAGATCGAGGGCTCGACCCGGCCTGTGGTCAATCGTGTCATCGATGGCTTGGAGACAGGCGAATTCCGTGTCTCCGAACCAGATGGACATGGTGGCTGGAAGCTCAACGAGTGGCTGAAGAAAGCCGTGCTGCTGTACTTTCGGGTCAATGAGATGGCGGTGGTCGAGGCGCAGCCGGCGCCGTTCTGGGACAAAGTGGAAGCGCGCTTCGCCGGTTACCACGAAGCCGAATTCCGCAAGGCCGGGGTGCGCGTGGTGCCTGGCGCGGTTGCGCGACGCGGCAGTTACTTCGGCAAGGACGTGGTGCTGATGCCCAGTTTCACCAACATCGGCGCACACGTGGGCGAGGGCACCATGGTCGATACCTGGGCGACGGTCGGTTCCTGCGCGCAGATCGGCAAACACTGTCATTTGTCCGGCGGCGCCGGCATCGGCGGCGTGCTGGAGCCGTTGCAGGCCAGCCCGACCATCATCGAGGATCACTGCTTCATCGGCGCGCGCTCGGAAGTGGTGGAGGGCGTGGTGGTCGGCCATCACAGCGTGATCGGCATGGGCGTGTTCATTGGCCAGAGCACGCGCATCTACAACCGCGCCACGGGCGAGATTTCCTATGGCTACGTTCCGCCATACAGCGTTGTGGTGTCTGGCCAGTTGCCGGCCAAGGACGGTTCGCATTCCCTGTACTGTGCGGTGATCGTCAAACAGGTCGATGCCAAGACGCGTAGCAAGACCAGCGTCAACGAACTGCTGCGCGGCCTAGCCGACTGAGGCCACCTCTTCGGCGATGGCGCGTCGCAGCGGATGTGTGTGGACGTGGTGCGAACCTGTATCGCGGTGCGTTTGTCCTCACCCCAGGCCCCTGATGTGTTGTAACAAGCGCGGCGCGCAAGAGTGAGATTTCGAGATGACGACGATCTACGGATTGAAAAACTGCGACACCTGCAAGAAGGCGATCAAGTGGCTGGAGCGTTTCGGCATCGCCCATACCTTCGTCGATTACCGCGCCAACACCCCCACGCCCGACACCCTGCTGGAGTGGGCGGACAAGGTTGGCGGCTTCGACGCGCTGGTCAACAAATCCTCGACCACGTGGCGGCAACTGCCGGAAAACAAGAAAACGCCGGGTTCCGATGCCGAGTGGAAGCTGCTGTTGCGCGAATATCCGCAACTGATCCGACGGCCGCTGGTGCTCACCGCCGATGGCCGGATCAGCCAGGGCTTTTCCGATCATGCGTTCAAACAGCGTTTTGGCGTCGGGTGAAGACGCGATGCGCGTGTGGTTGCGGCGTCTGAAGTGGGCCTTGGATCAACGCGCCGCCTGCCTGCCCATAGTATGCGCAAATCGTTTGCGCGCAGCCGCGATGCTGCATGTTTCCATCTCTCTCTCTGCGGCGGATGGCATAAAGCCACGCAACGCCGCGCTTATCGTGATGACCGACCATGTCTGATGTGATTGAACTTGCCTGCGACCTGATCGCCCGCCCCTCGGTGACGCCGGAGGATGCCGGCTGCCAGGAACTGATCGCACAACGGTTGGCGCATGCCGGCTTCGCCATCGAACGCCTGCGTTGCGGTCAGGTCGATAACCTGTGGGCGACCCACCGCGGTGGCGATGGTCCTGTCCTCGTGCTGCTTGGTCATACCGACGTGGTGCCGCCTGGACCTCGCGAGGCCTGGACCAGCGATCCATTCGTGCCGCAGATGCGCGACGGCGTGCTGTACGGCCGCGGTGCCGCCGACATGAAAGGCAGCGTGGCCGCATTCGTGATCGCGTGCGAACAGTATGTCGCGGCGCATCCGCAGCACCCTGGCACGCTGGCGGTACTGCTGACCAGCGACGAGGAAGGCCCGGCGATCGACGGCGTGCGCCACGTGGCACGCCTGTTCGCGGAACGTGGCGAACGCATCGACTGGTGCATCACCGGCGAACCTTCCTCCACCGAACGGCTCGGCGATCTGTTGCGCGTCGGGCGCCGCGGTAGCCTGTCTGGCACGCTGACGGTGCGCGGCGTACAAGGCCATGTGGCCTATCCGCACAAGGCGCGCAACCCGATTCATCTGGCCGCCCCGGCGCTGACCGAACTGGTCGCGCGGCATTGGGACGACGGCTACGAAAGCTTCCCGCCGACCAGCCTGCAGATTTCCAACGTGCATGCCGGGACCGGCGCCAATAATGTGATTCCCGGCGAGTTGCAGGTCGCCTTCAACCTGCGCTACACCCCGCATTGGGATGCAGCGCGGCTGGAAGTGGAGATCGCCGCGCTGCTCGAGCGCCATGGCCTGGACTACAGTGTGCAGTGGCATCGCAGCGGTGAACCTTTTTATACCCCTGAAGGCACCCTGCGCCAAGTAGCGCGCGAAGTACTCGGCGTTTTCGCCGGCGCGCCGCCGGAAGAGAGCACCGGCGGCGGCACCTCCGATGCGCGCTTCATCGCGCCATTGGGTGCGCAGTGCATCGAGGTCGGTCCGGTCAACGCCAGCATCCATCAGGTGGACGAACATGTGCGTGTGGCCGACTTGGAAGCGTTGCCGGGGCTCTACCTGCGCTTGATCGAACGGTTGCTGTCGTAACAGTTGCACTGGCTTGCGCACCGGGTTACGTTCGATGAATGAACGCGCTGACTGCCTTACGCTCGATTCGCGCCAACGCTCGCAACCATGCGCTGGCGAATAATCCTGCGTGGCCGATGCGGGTCTGCGACTAGGCGTTACCAGATAACATCACGCCCAGCCCTCAGAAAACCCGCATCGGTCGATGCGGGTTTTTTTGTGCGTGCATGGCCTTTTGCAATCACCCGGTGCGCCATGGCCGGGGACAATCCTCACTCGGCCCCACGATCAGGAGTTTCCCATGTGTTCGATTTTCGGCATCTTCGGCCTACAACCGGGCGACGATTTGCAGACATTGCGTCGGCAGGCGCTGGATTGCTCGCAACGGCAGCGCCATCGCGGTCCGGATTGGAGCGGCGTGTATGTCGACGCGGGTGCGATCCTGGTGCACGAGCGTCTGGCCATTGTCGATCCTACAGGTGGCGCGCAGCCCTTGCTGTCCGATGACGGCCAGTTGGCCTTGGCGGTCAACGGTGAGATCTACAACCACCGCGAACTGAAACAGCAACTGACCCAGTCCTATGCGTTCCAGACCGGTTCGGATTGCGAGGTGATCAACGCCCTGTACCGCGAGCAGGCACCAGCCGCGTTGCTCGACCGGCTCAACGGTATCTTCGCCTTCGCGCTATGGGACAAGGCCGCAGGCCGCGTGCTGATTGCGCGCGATCCGATGGGTGTGTGCCCGTTGTATTGGGGCCATGACGCGCAGGGACGCCTGCGCGTAGCCTCGGAGATGAAATCGCTGGCCGACAGTTGCGCCGACGTCGCCCAATTCCCGCCAGGCCACTACTACGACAGTGCCAGTGGCGCGTTGGTGCAGTACTACCGCAGGCCGTGGCGCGATTACGCCGCCGTGCAGGGCGTGGAGGTGAGCAAGCAGGAATTGCGCGAGGCGTTCGAGCGCGCCGTGCATCGCCAATTGATGACCGACGTGCCCTATGGTGTGTTGTTGTCCGGCGGCCTGGATTCCTCGCTGGTGGCGGCGGTGGCTGCGCGCTTTGCGCGCAAGCGGATCGAGGAGAACGACCAGGCCGAGGCCTGGTGGCCGCGCCTGCATTCCTTCGCGATTGGCCTAAAGGGATCGCCCGATTTGGCCGCTGCCGCGATTGCCGCCGAGGCGCTGGGCACCGTGCATCACGGCTTCGAATACACCTTCGAAGAAGGTCTTGATGCGCTGCCGGAGGTCATTCGGCATATCGAGACCTACGACGTCACCACCATCCGCGCTTCCACTCCGATGTTCCTGCTGGCGCGGCGGATCAAGGCGATGGGAGTGAAGATGGTGCTGTCCGGCGAGGGCAGCGACGAAATTTTCGGTGGCTATCTGTATTTTCACAAGGCACCGAACGCGCGCGAGTTCCATGAAGAGCTGATCCGCAAACTCGACGCGTTGTACAACTACGATTGCCTGCGCGCCAACAAGTCGATGATGGCCTGGGGCGTGGAGCCGCGCGTGCCGTTTCTGGATGTGGAATTTCTGGAGGTGGCGATGCGCATGGACGCCCAGCACAAAATGGCGGGCACCCGCGCCGATGGCAGCAAGCGCATCGAGAAGGCGGTGTTGCGCGAGGCGTTCGAGGGCTATCTGCCGGAGTCGATCCTGTGGCGGCAGAAGGAGCAGTTCAGCGATGGCGTCGGGTATGGCTGGATCGATGGGTTGAAGGCGCATGCCGACACGCAGGTCAGCGACCGCGAACTCGCCGCGGCCGATAAGCGCTTCTCGGTGAATCCGCCGCAAACCAAGGAAGCCTATTACTACCGTAGTCTGTTCGAACGCGCTTTCCCCACGCCAGCGGCAGCCGAGACCGTGCCCGGCGGCAAGTCGATTGCGTGCTCCTCGCCAGCGGCGATTGCCTGGGACGCGAGTTTCGCTTCGATGGCCGATCCCTCCGGGCGGGCGGTGGCCGGCGTGCACGAACAGGCGCTGACCTGATCGATGCGGCGGGGCGTGCCGTGCCGTGGTATTCCCCGCCTGCCGTTCGAACCGACGCGATTGTGCGCGAGGGCCTATAGAGTGCCGATCGCACAAGGAAGCACATTATTTTGTCGGAACGGACAGATTGGGCGATCATGCATCCGCGATTGGCCGTGTTTCTACGGGCCAGTTGCAAGGGAAAGGATCAAGTCGATTTCAATCATCGTCGCTGAGGCATCCGTTTCCGGAGATTTCCCTGATTCTGGAGAGGAATGCCCTTCGATAAGGATCCTGGTTATGCGGAAAGCATAGCGGAACAAAAATGGCTTGATCGCCATGGCTTTCCAGCGGTTATTCGAATCGCATGCAGTGCCCGTAGCGTTCGGGTTGGATGTCCACGCCGGAGGCTTCGCCTTCGTTGTTGCGCCATAGGTTCCGGTGGAAGTCGGTACCTTTGCAGTTGGCGGCGCGGTCCACGCCGACCGTGTAGGTGTGCGGATTGCCGCGGAAGATGTTGTGTTCGAAGGTGTTGTCCTGGCTCATGCTGTTGTCCCAGCACAGGATCTCTGGCGTGCGATGGCGGATCGAACAGGTCAGGTAGAGGCCCGCGCCCTTGTTATTGAGGAATTGGTTGCCGGTAAACAGGTTGCCTCGTGCATCTGCCAAGTACACGCCCTGGCTGCCATTGCGCTCCAGGCGGTTATTCCGGATTTCGCTGTCTTCCAGGTGCTCGGTGGTGATGCCGGCGGCGACATTGTCATGAATCGTGTTGTCGAGTAGTTTGATCTTGGCGCTGCGGTTGAACGACACCCCGTCCCAGGTCGCGCCGGAGATGTCGTTGTGGGCGATCAGTAGGTCGTGGCTGTCGTATTCGCTGAGCAGGCAGGCGCTGCGGCATTTGCTCACCCGCAGATGGGTGAGCTGGATGTCCTGTCCGTTGCGTACCACCACCAGGCTGTTGCTCAGGTACGGGAGTTCGGGCATGAATTCCTTCTGGGCGTCGCCGCCGACGATCTGCAATCGGGTGATCTGGACGTCGCGGATCGGCCGCAGCGGGCGTTCGTGCTGATAGTCGCCGAGCACGATGGTCGGTTGTTGCACGCCATCGCGCATGCGTAGCACCGTCGCATCGCCCTGGCCGCGCAGGCGCAGACCGTTGCGCTGGATCGACAGCAGTTTGTTCAAGTGGAACTCGCCGGCGCTCAGGCAGAGCGTTGCTGGTTTGCCATCGTTGGGTAGGCGGTCGATCACGGTCTGCAGATCGTTGCCGGGTTCTGCGCGCACGCTGCAATCGGTATCGGCCTCGGCCTCGGCGCGAGACGGCGCAGCGTGGGCGGCAGACGCGAGGGCCGCAGCCAGCGGCAGCAGCAGGGCGAGCATGGGGCGATGCTTCATCGGGTGCGGACTCCACGTGGGGTAGGAGAGGCGGGATTGTCGGTGTACGCTACGTTACCGGCATGGTGGTAGGGCGTCATTGTCGTGCCGGTGAGCTTAATGTCAGCGTGTGGAGCGTCGGTGGAGTCTAGACGCTGCGCGTGTCGTGCTTACGTGGTGGTTGACGCAGGCTGTGCGCTTTATCACGTATGGATGCGATGGCGCGCAGACCGGCAGTGCCATCTATGGAGTCGGGATGTGAATGATTCCGATTGGAACGTGGCAGCGCCGTCTCGTGCATTATGGCGGCTTCAATCGAAACCATGGAGCCCGCTCATGAAGGGACACCCCGACGTCGTTCACTGCCTCAAGGAATTGCTGCGCGGTGAACTAGCCGCGCGCGACCAGTATTTCATTCACTCGCGGCGCTACGAAGATCAGGGCCTGCTGGCGCTGTACGAGCGCATCAATCACGAGATGGAAGAGGAGACCGAGCATGCCGATGCGTTGCTGCGGCGCATCCTGTTCCTGGAGGGCGACCCGGACATGCGTCCGCTCGCGTTCGAGCCCGGTCGCACGGTCGAGGAAATGTTGGAAAAGGACTTGAAGGTCGAATACGAGGTGCGCGCGAATCTGGCTGCGGCTATGAAGTTGTGCGAGCAGCATGGCGACTACGTCAGCCGCGACGTGCTGCTGGCGCAATTGCGCGACACCGAAGAGGACCATGCCTGGTGGCTGGAGCAGCAATTGGGGTTGATCAAACGCCTGGGCCTGGCGCTGTACCAGACCGCGCAGATCGACGCGCGCACCTCCGGCAACGATGCCTGAGCGCGATGCCTCCCGTGCGCGGGAGGCATCGCACATGTGGCCGGATCGTGTCGATGCGCGGCCCTGGCTTGCGCGTTCCTGCTTTCCGGCGAATCGCTACTAACAAAGCGTCGCCAGCTGCTGTCGGGTGGGCGCGGACAGCGCGCAGAAACCGCAGTACACAGCAGGTACATGAGGATTCCGAGTACTGCCCACGCCCGTCCGGCGGCGACGCAGTCGTTTTGTCAGCTACTTTTATTCCACCGCCAGCTCGTCCACCTTTTGCCAGCCACGCGGCAGCAGGCCGCCGCGGCTGGCGCGCGCGCCCAGATAGGCGTCCAGGTCTTTGAACGACAGCGACATGGTGCGCTGGCCGCTCTTCACCAGCAGGGTGTTGCCCGGCGTCACCGCCGCGATCGCCACCACTCGCTCGGTGCCGAGCTTGGCCTTGGGGATGTCGATGATCTTGTTGCCTTTGCCCTTGTCCAGCTCGGGCAGGTCGGCGACCGGGAAGGCCAGCAGATGGCCGGCGCTGGTGACCGCGACGATGCGGTCGGTGTCTGCATTGCCAACCGTGGCTGGAGCCAGCACTTTGGCGTTCGGGGTCAGGTTGAGCATGGCCTTGCCGGCCTTGTTACGGCTGGTCAGGTTCTCGAAGCGGGTGATGAAACCGTAGCCGTGCGAGGACGCCAACACCACTCGGGTGTCGTTTTCGCCGGTCGCCAGCGCTTGGAACGCCGCGCCGGCCGCGGGCGAGAAGCGCCCGGTCAACGGTTCGCCGTTGCCGCGCGCCGAGGGCAGGGTATGCGCCAGGGTCGAATAGGCGCGGCCTTCCGAATCCAGAAACGCCACCTGCTGGGTGCTGCGACCGCGCACCGCCGCCAGCAGGCTGTCGCCGTCGCGGTAGGCGAGGCCGGCCGGGTCCACGTCGTGGCTCTTGGCCGCGCGAATCCAGCCCTTCTCCGACATCACGATGGTCATCGGTTCGCTCGGTACCAATTCGGTTTCGTCGATGGCCTGCGCTGCTTCGCGCTGCACCAGCGGCGAGCGCCGCGCGTCGCCGAACTTCTTGGCGTCGGCGATCAGTTCGTCCTTGATCAGCTTCTTGAGCTTGGTCTTGCTGGCCAGCACCGCCTGCAACTGCTCGCGCTCCTTGGCCAGGGCGTCCTGTTCGCCGCGGATCTTCATCTCTTCCAGCCGCGCGAGCTGGCGCAGGCGGGTTTCCAGGATGTAGTCGGTCTGTTCCTCGCTGAGTGCGAAGCGCGCGATCAACGCCGGTTTCGGCTCGTCTTCGCTGCGGATGATGCGGATCACTTCGTCCAGGTTGAGGAATGCGACCAGCAGGCCTTCCAACAGGTGCAGGCGCCGTTCCACCTTCTCCAGGCGGTGATTGAGCCTGCGAACCACGGTGTCGCTGCGAAAACGCAGCCATTCCTCCAGCAGGGTCTTGAGGTTCTTGACCTGCGGGCGGCCGTCCAGGCCGATCACATTGAGATTGATGCGGTAGCTGCGCTCCAGGTCGGTGGTGGCGAACAGGTGGCCCATCAGGTGTTCTGCGTCGACCCGGTTGGAGCGCGGCACCAGCACCACGCGCACCGGATTGGCGTGGTCGGACTCGTCGCGGATGTCTTCCAGCCACGGCAGCTTCTTGGCGCGCATCTGTTGCGCGATCTGCTCGATCACCTTGGACGGGGAGACCTGGTAGGGCAGCGCGGTGACCACGATGTTGGTGTTTTCCTTCTGGTAGGTGGCGCGGGCGCGCACGCTGCCGTGCCCGGTTGCGTACATCGTGCGCAGGTCGGCGATCGGGGTGATGATCTCGGCGGTGCTCGGATAGTCCGGTCCACGCACGTGTTCGCACAACTCGGCGATGCTGGCGTCGGGGTCGTCGAGCAGGCGGATCAGCGCGCTGACGATCTCGTTGAGGTTGTGCGGCGGCACGTCGGTGGCCATGCCCACGGCGATGCCGGTGGTGCCGTTGAGCAACAGGTGCGGCAGCCGCGCCGGCATCCAGGTCGGTTCGTCCAGGGTGCCGTCGAAGTTCGGTGACCAGTCCACCGTGCCCTGGCCGAGCTCGCCGAGCAGCACTTCGGCGATCGGGGTCAACTTGGATTCGGTATAGCGCATGGCCGCGAACGATTTCGGATCGTCGGTGGAGCCGAAGTTGCCCTGGCCTTCGATCAGCGGATAGCGGTAGGAGAACGGCTGGGCCATCAGTACCAACGCTTCGTAGCAGGCGCTGTCGCCGTGCGGGTGGTACTTGCCGATCACGTCGCCGACGGTGCGTGCGGACTTCTTCGGCTTGGCCGCCGCGTTCAGGCCTAGCTCGCTCATCGCGTAGACGATGCGCCGCTGTACTGGTTTCAGGCCGTCGCCGAGAAACGGCAGGGCGCGGTCCAGTACGACGTACATGGAGTAGTCCAGGTAGGCGCGTTCGGCGTATTCGCGCAGTGGTAACTGTTCGAAGCCATGGAAGACGGGGCGGGGAAGATCGGTCATGCGCAGCAAACACCTTATAAGGGGAGGCGGCGAGGGACGCCGCAGAGCAACTGGTCGATTATCCGGATGCGGCCGGTAATGCCAAGCCGTGCGTGCGGTTGCCGCGGGTTTTTGATGGCCAGAGCGCGTGCCGGTGCAGGCCGTATGGTCGCGACGAAGTGGGTATTGCCGGGGTTGTGAGCCGGATCCATGCCGCGAGATCGGCGCTGCTGGTGTTGCCGCTAGGCAGGCGCATAGTCTGTGAAACGCCTAGGCCACTGGTGACCCAGGCGCTGATGTGAGGGGCGCAAGGTCTTCCCTTGCTGACGCTTGCCGCCGAGTTCAGCCCTACGGTTGGAGTTGCAGTGTGTACACGGTGGGGCCGGGCAAGAACGGCGTGGGTTTGCCCAGTACCCAGGCATCGTGGCCAGCGCCCCAGAACGGCGAGAGCGGGTCCCCGCTCTGGCCACCAGGCATCTCTGTGATGCCTTGTTCTTCGTGGCCAGGTGACACCACCATGCGCTCGGACGCGCCGAAGTCGGGAGTCTGTACGCGCGGCATGTTGGTGTCGCCGGGCAGCTTGTTGGCAGGCATGCACAGCAACGGCTGCAATATGGTCGGCAACGCCGCCGCCAGCGGATGACAGATCGCCGCCTTGTTATAGCTGCTTTGATCCAGTGGCCCCAGCCTTCTCAAGGTATCGCGGACCTGCATTGCCGCATCCTCCAAGAGCGCTTGCCAATTGGCATAGTGCCGCGGCAGCAAATTCATCGGTCGTTGTTGCAACAGTGGCCACGTCACGCCTTCCAATTGTGACAGATCAGGTTCGATGTAGTCCTTACCCAGCGCAACTTGTGCCGGAGCAGTGAGGCCATCGGCGATGCGGCTGTTTACGGCTTTGCGCCAATTGCTCACGATCCAGTAGCTGACCGAATCGATGGATGCGGCACCATTCCAGTTGGCTGCCGCAGTCGCAAGTGCCTGCAATGCCGGATGCTGGGCATCGCTGCGCGCGCCTTCGCTTTGCAGCAACTGCCACCAGCGACGTAGGAACAAGGCACGGTCGTCGAGTTGGATGCCGAGCATGTCGCTTTCGACGAAGTGGTCGCTGGCGAGCAGATCGTTGCGGATCTGCTGTGCACGTGCGCCCAGCGCATAGCCGCCGTCGCCTAGCCGGCGCAGTTTCGAGCCGTCGACTGTACGCGCGTTGGCGGTCCAAAGGCGGTCGCCGACCGGGTCGACGAGGCGTGGCGACAATCTGGTGGAAATATCCCACGGCGGGCAGTCGTAAGCGCTACCGGTACTGGCGGTGTTATGCACCAATTCGTTGGCCTGGGAGCAGTGGTTGCGTACGGGTAGCGGGCCGAGCACGCGCCAGGCGATGTGTCCGGCGCTGTCGCTCACGATCCAGTTCAGCGCGGGTATTGCTATGTCTTCGCCATTTTTCAATGCTTCATCAAGATCTTGGGTGCGGGCGAGATTGGCGATATTCAGGTTCAGCGCGCCTGGCAGTTGTGCGACCCAACGCAGCGCCAGTGCGCTGCCGTCCTGGTTCTGGTACAGGATGGGGCCATAGCGGGTGTCTTGTACATTCAGTGTCACTGGCGCTGCGCCGGCCACGTTGATCGTCTCCACGTGTGTGGTGACCGGCTCGCAGGCAGTGCTGGGGTTGCTGTAGGTACAGGGCTTGATCCGGTACCAGTCGGCGGTGTCTGCGTAACTATTGGTGAAGCCCCAGGCGATGTGTTTGTTGCTGCCGATCAGTATTGCTGGCACACCCGGCAAGGTGAAGCCGGTGACATCGACCCGTCCACCGGGTGCCTTCGGGTCCGCATAGCGCAAGCGAGCGCGGAACCAGATGTTCGGCACGGTCAGGTTCAAGTGCATGTCGTTGGCAAGAATGGCTCGACCGTCATTCGTCAGGTGCCCACTGACCGCCCAATTGTTGCTGCCTGGGGCGTTCGGCTTGGAAAGCCTGGTATGGCCGACTGCGCTGGTGTCAGGTGCTGGCAGTGTGCGCAGGTCAACCTTTGACGGCCCAGGCAATACTGCGTCGCCGCGCGGGGCGCCTTCCAGCGGTGCGTCCCAAGTGCTGCCGTCGTGACGTAACAGCGCCAGCAGGGCCGGTGGCAGCACGGCTTGCATCCGTGCCAGTGCCAGTTCGTCCAAGTTTTGGCTGTCCTGTAGTAAAAAGTACATCGCAGCGGCGCTCAGTTGCGAATCCTCTTTCTGCCACGCGCGTGGGACCTGTTTGAGTAGCAAGTAGGTCCATGGTGGCCGCTTCAGGTTGCTCAGGCCGCGGTTGACACCATCTGTGTAGGCTTGCAGTTGTGCTAGGCGATCACCGGCGAAGTTGCTGAGTTGGGCTTGTGCGCGTGCACGCATGCGATGCACACGGCTCTGTTCATCGCTAGCCAGCTGGCTGGGGCCAATGAGTTCGGCCAACTCGCCGGCTGTTGAGCGGCGTAGCAGATCCATGTCGAAATAGCGCTCTTGCGCATGGACGTAACCGAGCACGCGCATGGCATCGGTTTCGTTAGCAGCATCGATGGTGACAACGTCCTGGGCATCACGGCTGATGGTCGCCGGTGCGGATAGGCCGGGCAGCGTCAGGCAGCCGTCTAGCTTTGCATGGCCACCTTCCAACAATCCCGATTCGAAAAGTCTTGAGTCCAGGGGGCTCGCTGAGAGTGCAGTGCTCAGGAGTAACGACAACACCAGTCCAATCACCGTGGTTTTTTTATTAACTTTCACAGCGACTCATCTCCGATGATCAGTAAGGCATAGGTGAGTATTTATAAATTAAAGTGGCTGGGCCTGGAGGTAGACATTGCAGCTCCTTTCTTTAAATAATGTCAGCGAGTTGCACAGGCCGCTCATTCGCAGCATCTTGCACGGTGTTGTGGCGGCAATTGCCAATATGTGGCAAGGCCAAGAGCGGCGAAAAACTTTTTTGAATGCTGTATCTCAGATGGAAAATTGTCAATATCAAAGCGCAAATGAGGTATATATCCCAATTTTAAAGCGCAACGCATTGAATCGCTGATTCGGAAAATCAAGCCTTATTCCCAAGGTGGTGCGACTTCGGGTCAGTAATTGGCAGTCCCGCAACGGCATCGTCTATGTCTTGCGCACCGGCATCGCGTGGGAGGAGCCGTCTCTGACGCGTGGTGATGGCAGCGGCATGATCTGCTGGCGGCGGCTGCGTGATCGGCAAGCCAGCGACGTGTGGCATCGTCTGCATCATGGTGTTGCTGACCGAGCTACGTCGCGCCAAGAAACTTGATCTGAGCCGAGCGAGTTCGGACGCCGCCTCAGTTGCCTTGACCCCCGATCAGCCGATAGCGCTAGGAAAACGGCTGCGCCATTAGCACCAATCCCTTCGTCGCAGTGGCTCTGGTCGGTTATCCGGATGCGGCTGGTAATGCCAAGCCGTGCGTGCCGCGTGGCCGGCTGTGGGCGATCCATGAAACGGGTCGAGCCAGGCGTGGCGGCCCCCCATGTGTCGGGATGGGTCTCCCATGCGGCGGCATAGTCTGCTTTCATGGAATGCTTAATTTCGGAAGCAATATTTTCTTGACAAATATTTTTATGTGAAAATAATTGACCCTATGAGCACCTTCTCCTCCCCTGACCGTCCCTCGTTCGGCTTGCTCCTGCGGCAGGTGCGCGATGCTCTGATGCGTCGCTTGGATGCTGGGATGGCCGAGTTACAGCTCGGTTTAGGTGCCAGTCATTACATCGGCATGAAGGCTTTGGCCCACATGTCGCCGTGCAGTGCCAACGCCTTGGCTCAGGCAATCGACCAGAACCCCAGCGCGGTCACCCGCCTGCTGGACAAGTTCGAGGAACTTGGATGGGTGCGCCGCGAAGCACACGCGCATGATCGGCGTGCCTTGCGCATCGTCCTAAATGATGAAGGCCGCGCCATGTGGGAGCAACTCAGGCTGCGTGGCGACGAGGTCATCGCCAGCGCGTTGGGCGACCTTTCCGCTGAGGAGCGTGAGCACCTCACTTCGCTGTTGATCCGCGTTCGCGATTCTCTCAATTCCTTATGAATATGCTCATGAAGCCATCCATCACGTCCCCTCGTCTGCGTTCGCTGGTGGTCGCGGCACTTCCCCTGGCGCTGGCCGCATGCGCCAGCAGTCGTGGGCTGGAACCCCTTGGCCACCGGCTCGATGCCGATCGCCAGTTGCATCTCGATCAGACCTTGCATACCGACGTCCTGGCGCCTGCGCCGTGGCCGCAGCAGGACTGGTGGAAGGCGTTGGGCGATCGGCAACTCGACGCGCTGATTGCCGAAGCCCTGCAGGGCACGCCGAGTCTGGAGGCGGCCGACGCGCGCCTGCGTCTGGCGCAGGCGCAGGCCGGTGCCGCCGATGCCGATCGTGGCGCCAAATTGTCGCTGTCGGCCGGTTACACCGGGCTGCAACTGCCTAAGGACATGGTCGGCGACAAGATCGGTGGCAAATACCTCCACGCCGAGCAGGCGCTGTTGGATTTCAGCTACGGCGTCGACTTGTGGGGTGGCAAACGTGCAGCGTGGGAGGCGGTGGTGGATCAGGCGCATGCGGCGCAGGTGGATGCGCAGGCCGCGCGTCTGGAGCTGTCCGCCGCTGTCGCCCGTGCGTATGTGCAACTCGGTTACGCCTGGCAGTTGTACGACCTTGCCGGTGCGGAACTGGCGCGCGCCGATCGCAGCCTGAAACTGGTGCGACAGCGGCGCGATGCCGGGATCGACAGCACGTTGCAGCTGCGTCAGGCGGAGGCGCGCGTGCCGGTGGCGCGCCAGCAGCAGCAGGCGGCGCAACAGCAGATCGACGAAGCACGGATCGCGCTGGCTGCCTTGCTCGGCCGTGGTCCCGATCGCGGGTTGCAGATCCAGCGCCCGCGCCTGCTCGACCCACAGGCGGTGTCGCTGCCGTCGGTGCTGCCGAGCGACCTGCTCGGCCGTCGTCCCGACGTGGTCGCCGCGCGCTGGCGGGTCGATGCCGCTGCGCAGGGGATTCATGCGGCCAAGACGCAGTTCTACCCCAGCATCAATCTCACGTTTCTGGGCGGCCTTGTCTCGAGCAACCCGAGCGACTTCTTCAAGAGCGGGTCGGTGCTGGGCATTCTCAGTCCTGGGGTGAGCCTGCCGTTGTTCGATAGCGGCCGATTGCGCAGTCGGCTTGCCGAACGCGATGCGCAGTACGACCTGGCGGTGGCCAATTACAATCAGGCGCTGGTGGCAGCGCTGCGCGAAGTGGCCGATCAGGTCAGTGCGGCGCGCTCGCTTGCGCAGCAGGCCCAGCAGCAGGCGCAGGCGGTGGACACCGCGCAAGCCGCCTTCGATCTGGCCCAACAGCGCTACCACGCCGGCATCGGCAACTATCTGGACGTGCTCAGCGTCCAGCAGCAATTGTTCGAGGCGCAGCAGCGTCTGGCCTCGCTGCAGACAAACCAAATCCTGGTCTCGGTGCGCCTGAATCAGGCACTGGGCGGTGGTTACGAAGCCACTTCCGCTGCCGATGCACCAAGGTCTTCTTCCGCTTCTTCGCATTCCTGAGATCGCTGCAATGAATCAGACAACCACTCCCGCTTCCTCAGTTGACGCCTCCAGCCGGCGCGGCAAGCTGCTGCGCGGCCTGGCCGTCGTCGTGGTGCTGGCGCTGATCGCCTTCGCGATCTGGTATTTCTGCATTGGTCGCTGGTACGAGCACACGGACGATGCTTACGTGCAGGGCAATCTGGTGCAGATCACACCCATGGTCGCCGGTACCGTGGTGCGGATCGACGCCGACGATGGCATGCGCGTGGAGCGCGGTCAGCCGCTGGTGACGCTCGATCCGGCCGATACCGAGGTGGCGCTGCAGCAGGCCGAGGCCAATCTGGCGCGCACTGTGCGTCAGGTCCGCGGCTTGTACCGCTCGGTCGACGGCGCACAGGCCGAACTGTCCGCGCAGCAGGTGATTCTGCAGCGCGCCCGCGCCGACGTCGCCCGCCGTACCGGCCTGGTGGCCAACGGTGCGATCTCCGCCGAAGAACTGGCGCATGCCCGCGACCAGTTGGCCGCCGCCGAAGCGGCCGTCAGCGGCTCGCGCGAAACCTTGGCGCGCAGCAGCGCGTTGATCGACACCACTGGCATCGATCAACAACCCGACGTGCAGGCCGCTGCCGCGCAGATGCGTCAAGCCTTCCTCAACAACGCGCGTACCGCCATTCTGGCGCCGGTTTCCGGCTACGTGGCGCGGCGTTCGGCGCAGGTCGGCCAGCGCGTGCAGCCTGGTACCACGTTGATGGCGGTGGTGCCGCTGAATCAGGTCTGGGTGGATGCCAATTTCAAGGAAACCCAGCTCAAGCATATGCGTCTGGGCCAGCCGGTGGACATGGAGTCGGACGTGTACGGCAGTGCGGTGGTCTACCATGGCACGGTACAGAGCCTGGGAATTGGCACCGGCAGTGCGTTCTCGTTGCTGCCGTCGCAGAACGCCAGCGGTAATTGGATCAAGATCGTGCAGCGCGTGCCGGTGCGCATCGCCATCGATGCCAAGCAACTGGCGGAGCATCCGCTGCGCATCGGCCTGTCGATGAAGACCGAGGTCGACATGCACCAGCAGAACGGCAATGTGCTGCCGATCAAGCCGGCTGCCGGCCCGCTGTTGGGCACCGATGTTTACGCGCAACAGTTGCAGCAAGCCGACGCGGCGGTCGCGCAGATCATTCGCGCCAACCTGCCCGCTGTCGCCAAGGCGAATTGAGCCCGCCATGTCCAACCAAGCTGCCGCTCCTGCCGCGCCCGGGATGCCGGGCGCACCGGTCGCCGGATTTCGCCCGGCCAGCGTGGCGTTGTGCACGTTTGGCCTGGCCCTGGCCTCGTTCATGCAGGTGCTCGACACCACCATCGCCAATGTGTCCTTGCCGACCATCGCCGGCAATCTCGGCGCCAGTTCGCAACAGGCGACCTGGGTCATCACCTCGTTTGCGGTGAGCAATGCAATCGCGCTGCCGTTGACCGGGTTCCTCAGCCGCCGGTTCGGCGAGACCAAGTTGTTCGTGTGGGCCACGTTGGCCTTCACCATGGCCTCGTTGCTGTGCGGCCTGGCGCAGAGCATGGGCATGCTGGTGGTGTCGCGTGCGCTGCAGGGCTTCGTCTGTGGTCCGATGTATCCGATCACCCAGAGCCTGCTGGTTTCCGTGTATCCGCGCGAAAAGCGCGGGCATGCGCTTGCGCTGCTGGCGATGATCACCGTCGTGGCGCCCATCGCGGGGCCGATTCTCGGTGGCTGGATCACCGATAACTACAGTTGGGAGTGGATTTTCTTCATCAACGTGCCGCTGGGTATCCTCGCCGCGACGGTGGTCGGCGGGCAGTTACGCGACCGTCCCGAACCGGTCGAGCGTCCGCGCATGGACTATGTCGGCTTGATTACCCTGATCATCGGGGTGGGATGTCTGCAGGTGGTGCTCGACCTGGGCAACGACGAGGACTGGTTCAACTCGACCATGATCGTCGTGCTGAGTGCGATTTCGGTGGTGGCGCTGGCAACATTCGCGATCTGGGAGTTCACCGACAAAGATCCGATCGTCAACTTGCGTCTGTTCCGTCACCGCAATTTCCGCAGTGGCACCATGGCGCTGATCGTGGCTTATGCGGGATTTTTTGCCGTGTCGCTGCTGATCCCGCAGTGGTTGCAGCGCGACATGGGCTACACCGCGATCTGGGCCGGCCTTGCCACCGCGCCGATCGGGATCCTGCCGGTGATCATGACCCCGTTCGTCGGCAAGTACGCCTCGCGTTTCGATCTGCGCCTGCTTGCCAGTATCTCCTTTGTCGTCATGGCGATCACCAGTTTCATGCGCTCGGATTTCAATCTGCGCATCAGCTTCGAAAGCGTGGCCGGTGTCCAGTTGCTGATGGGGATCGGGGTGGCGCTGTTCTTCATGCCGATGTTGCAGATCCTGCTGTCGGATCTGGACGGGCGCGAGATCGCTGCCGGCTCCGGTCTGGCGACGTTCCTGCGGACTTTGGGCGGTAGCTTCGCCGCCTCGTTGACCACCTACCTGTGGGCCAAACGCACGCAGTTGCACCACGCGCATCTGACCGAGCATATCTCCGCATATTCGCCCAGCACGCAGGAACAGATACAAGCGATGGGGGGGGGCAGTCTGCAAAACGGTGCGGCGCTTCTCAACAACAGCATCAATCATCAGGCATCGCAGATGGGGTTCAACGACATCTGCTATCTGTTGGGCTGGGCGTTCTTGGCGATCATCTTCCTGGTGTGGCTGGCCAAGCCGCCGTTCGGTGGTGGGGGCGGAGCGGCGGCGGGAGGCCACTGAGGGCGGTTGCCCCGCTGCGGTGCGTCGTCTCCTGCGTTGGCGATGACGCTGCCGTGGCGTGGCGTGGCGTTTGGCTGCATGGCGCATCGATGGCCGGCGTGCAGGCGCGGTGTTGCGTGTCCAGTCGCCCTTTTGCACGCTGCTGTGCTTGCCGTTGCCGCGGGCGATGAAACAGAATGCGGTTCCCTTCGCATGCGTTGGCAGGTTCGGATATGCTGCGTTTTCTGCACGCCTTGTGCTGTCGTTTCGAACATGTCCGGCTGTGGCGCGCCTGCGCATACGTGCTGTTACTGACCGTGGTCATCGTTGCCGGCGCCAGCGTATCGCAAGCATCCATCGTCGCTGCGGCCACGCCGACCGATCGCGCGGACGCCGCCGGATGGATGCAGCACCACCAGCAGATCCTCGCGCAGGTACGCGCGCATGCGCAGACTCCGCTGCTGCTGATCGGCGATGCCATCTTCCGCAGCAGCGGTTCGGATGCTGCGGGCGCATCGGCCTGGCAGAGGTTTTACGGGGTGCGCGGTGCGCTTGATCTGGGTGTCGATGGCGATGCCACCGAGCATGTGCTGTGGCGCTTGCAACACGGTGAACTCGACGGCATCCAGCCCAAGGTGGCGATGTTGTTGCTACGGACTGCCGCGGACGATCGCGACATGCGCAGCGCCGACGACACCGTGCTCGGGATCGATGCGCTGTTGGCCACGCTGGAACAACGCTTGCCGAAGACGCGCATCCTGTTGCTTGGACTGCTGCCCGGCAGTGGGTCGGCGCAGGCGCGTGCGCGCGTGGACGAAGTCAATCGCATGCTGGCCGTGCGCTACGGCGAGCATCCGCGCGTGACCTATCTGGATGTTGGCGCGGTACTGTCGGGCGCGGCGCTGTCCGCGTCCGCGCCGCAGGCCGCCGAGTCGCTGCGTACATCGGTCGCTGCGGCACCGTTCGCGACGCCGCAGGCGCAACAGCGTCTGGCCGAAGCGATCGAGCCGACCCTGGCGCGTCTGCTCGACGAACCGCCGCAGATTCCGCTGAGCGCGATGAGCGACCTCAATACCGCGCTGATCCCGGTGCCGTGGTTGGAGCAGGATTCCTACGACTGGTACGCGCGCCACCATGCCGTGCTTGCGCAGGGCCAGCGCTTGCAGCCGCAGATCGTGTTGCTGGGCGATTCGATCACCCATTTCTGGGGCGGACCGCCGTTGGCGACTCGGGTCGGCGGCGCGCAAGCCTGGCGGCGGACCTTCGGGAGCGCGCGGGTGCTGAACCTGGGATTCGGCTGGGACCGCACCCAGAACGTGCTGTGGCGTCTGCGTCAGGGCGAGCTGGACGGGCTGGCGCCGCGTTGGGTGGTGATCAATATCGGCACCAATAACCTTGCGGGTACCGATCATGCGCGCACCAACACGCCGCAGGAAACCGCCGACGGCGTCGCCGCGGTGGTGGCCGAGGTGCGGCGCCGGCTGCCGCACAGCAAGATTGTCCTGATGGCGATCCTGCCGCGCGGCTTTGCCGCCGATGGGCCGCTGCGTTCGCCGATCCTGGCGACCAACCGTTTGCTGGCCGCGCGCTTCGGGCACGATGCGCAAGTGCGCTGGCTCGACATCGGTGCGCGTTTTTTGCAGCCCGATGGCAGCTTGCCGGCGGCGTTGATGCCCGACAGCACCCATCCCAGTGAGGATGGCTATCGCATTTGGGGCGATGCGTTGCGCGCGGTCGGTGTCGGCGGCTGAGCACACCTCGGTGCGTGGCGCATGGCCACTCGCGCCGGCTCACAGCGTGGCCAATAAAACGTCGCGAATCGTTGTCGGGTTGCCACGGGCACCGCACAGGGGCCGCAGTGTACAACGTGGTACACGAGGATTCGCCGCGCTGTCCGGGTCCGCCCGGCGGCGCCGCGGTCGTTTTGTCAGCGACTCTCAGCCTTTGTCGGGTTTGAGCAGTTCCAGCACCGCTTCGCGACGGCGGGCCGGCATGTTGCGGTAACGGGTCAGCAAGGCTTGCTCGTGCGGATCGCGCGCTTGCAGGGCGTAATCGGGTGAGGCCTCCTGTAGCCGCGCGCTCGGCACATGCCCGCAGACCAGGTCGTCCAGCGAGCGCTTCAGTACCACGCGCAGCATCGGCAGTAGCCGGAAGCTGGGTGTCTCGCGATCGTTTTCCCAGGCCGAGATCGACGACTTGGTCACGCCCAGGGAAAAACCCAGTTGCTCCTGGGTGAGGCCGGCGGCTTTTCTGGCTTCGCGCAAACGGTCGCCGAAGCTTTTCATCGCGGTGGCCCTTGCATAGACGACGGGCTTACCAAGATATGGAGCATCCGCCAACTTGTCGTACAGTCACGCTTGACTCTGAATGTTCTGAAATTCAATACTTCGGTGGTGCGGGCGCGCTGATGCGCGTGGGCACGCAAGACACGGATGCCTCAGGAGTGGAGATGTCGCATTTTCGTTTCATTGCCGCCGTCAGGTGGCCTGCAGCCGCGCAGCGTGCTGTGCGCGTGTGCACAAGGGAGGGCGGTGCATGGCCAAATACGATCTGAAACTCAAGCCGATTGCGCAATTCAAGCCGTCTTTGCAAGTGTTGGTGCATGCTGCCAATGCCTACGTGGCCGCATCTGCGGCCGAGCGACGCAACCCTGGCTACCGTGCCTATGTGGTGGCGGTGTGGGTGGATGGCGTCCGCGTGGAGACCGGTCCGTTTCGCCCATTGCAGCGTTGAGCGCGATGGTGCGCGCGGCGCCAACAAAAAACCCGCCGCAGCGGGTTTGTTTGATCCAATGCGACCTGTCGGTCGTGGTGCCCAGGAGAGGACTCGAACCTCCACGGTTTTACCCGCTAGTACCTGAAACTAGTGCGTCTACCAATTCCGCCACCTGGGCAACTCAGAACGACAATTGTCTGTGTGGCGCAGGGGGCTGTCAAGCGGTGTGGCGACGGCGGCCGGTCGCGTCGTCGCCCTGGTGGATCCTCAGTGGCTGGCGTTGAAACGCAGGCCCTGGTTGATCGCGCAGCGGTAGCCGAGCGTCTGGCCGGTTTGCTCGTAGCTGGGCAGGGCGAAGATGAACATGGTGAAGTCGATGCTGTTGTCCGGATGCACCTGGTAGCGCAGGAACTGCTGGATCGGTTTGCCGTCGCGACCGACGGTCATGTGATCGTCGGCGAAGGACAGGGTGCCGTCGGCAGTCACGCGGTAAGAACCGATGCGCAGGCCGCCATGGGTCTGGGTCGGCGTGGCGCCACCGGACGTGGGGGTGCACTGACTCAGATCGACGGCCACGGCGACCGAGTTACCGCTGTCCAGGGCATGTTCGATGTCGGCAAGCGAATTGAGTGGTGCGTGAGCGGAGGCCGCCGTTGCACTGGCGAACAAGACCATGGCGAGGAGTGGAAGATGCAGGGGTTTCATTGTGTGCAAGCTCCGGAGCATGGGGGAGGGCGACGGATCATGCGCTGCACGCTAGCGTTTTGTCGGCTGGAGTCAACCGACAAAATCGCGATTTTCCGGTGCCGTCACACTGAGTTCGAGGTAGGTGGTGTCCGCCGCGTTATGTCCGAATCGGTATGCAAACCCCGTCTTTCCGCCGAAGACGCGGGCTGGTCGGCGAGGCGAGCCTGGGGCAGGTGGTTGCGCAGGTGCTGTTGCGACAGTGCAGTTTGGGCGATCAGATCGCGCGCGATGCCCATGCGTTTGTCCGTGGCGTGTGCGGGCGGCGGGCGCGTTGACAAGCACGATGCCGCCACGCAGAATGCGCGGCCTTCAGCGCCCAGGTGGCGGAATTGGTAGACGCACTAGTTTCAGGTACTAGCGGGTAAAACCGTGGAGGTTCGAGTCCTCTCCTGGGCACCACAGGCAAGACGCGAGAGCGCTGAACTCTCGCCGCGACCGGCCCGCTGACGCGGGCTTCGTCGTTTATGCGGTAGGGCGATGTTCGCGTTGCGCGGTTCCGGTGGTGGCACCCGCCATGCGAGTACCATGAGCGGATGACAACTCGTAGAAGCAAGTCCGGCAAGTCCGGCAAGTCCGCGTCCAACGACGCACCCGCCAGCAAACATGCTCCCGCCGCCACGCCGAAGCCATCGCGCCTGCCTGCCTGGATGCCCAGTTTCCTGCGCCGTGGTCCCAAGCCGCCGTTGCAGCCCCTGCACCCCGAGCCCCCTGCGGCCGCCCCTGCCGGCGCTCCGCCGATCCACGATCCTCACGCGGCGCGCGAGGCCGAACGTTATGCCGAGCCGATCGCCAGCCGCGAGGCGATTTTGCAGTTGCTGCATCGCTGCGACGGTCCGCAGACGTTGCACGAATTGGCTGCACAGCTCGGCTTGACCGAGCCTTCGCGCATGGAAGCGCTGAGCAAGCGTCTGGGGGCGATGCTGCGCGAGGCCCAATTGGTGCAGAACCGCCGTGGCGGCTATGCGCCGTTGCAGCAGACCAACCTGATTCCCGGCGTGGTGATTGCCAATCCCGATGGCTTCGGCTTCCTGCGTCCGGACGAAGGCGGCGATGACCTGTTCCTGCCGCCTTACGAAATGCGCAAGGTGTTGCATGGCGACCGCGCTTTGGCCAACGTCACCGGCATCGACCGCCGTGGCCGTCGCGAAGGCAGCATCGCGCGGGTGCTCGAACGCGGCCTGAGCCGCTTGATCGGCCGTTTCAGCATGGAGGCGGGCATCGCCTACGTGGTGCCGGATGACAAGCGTATCCAACGTAACGTGCAGATTCCTCCCGATGCCATCGGCGAGGCGCGCGACGGCCAACTGGTGGTGTGCGAACTCACCTCCGCGCCCGACGCGCGACGTCCGCCGATCGGCAAGATCATCGCGGTGCTGGGCGACAAGTTGACCCCGTCGTTGCTGGTGGAAGCGGCGATCCATGGTCACGAGCTGCCCTACGCCTTTCCGCAGGAGGTGTTGGACGAGGCGGCGGCGGTGCCGTTGACGGTAGCGCCGGAGGCGATCCAGGGCCGGGTGGATCTGCGCCACACGCCATTGGTGACTATCGACGGCGCCGACGCCAAGGACTTCGACGACGCGGTGTTCTGCGAGTCGAACGCGGACGGTTTTCGCCTGGTGGTGGCGATTGCCGATGTCTCCCACTACGTGCGTCCGGGCACGCCGCTGGATACCGAAGCGGTTAAGCGTGCGACCTCGGTGTACTTTCCCGGGTTCGTGGTGCCGATGCTGCCGGAGACGCTGTCCAACGGCATCTGCTCGCTGAATCCGAAAGTGGACCGCATGTGCTTCGTCTGCGACATGCAGATCGATCGTCAGGGCGAAGTGGCCGGCGCGCGCTTCTACGAGGCGGTGATGAATTCGCATGCGCGGCTCACCTACGACCAAGTATGGCAGGCGGTGGGCGAGCGCGATGCGCAGGTGCGTGGCGCGCTGGCGGCGGTCCTTCCGCACTTGGAACGTTTGCACCAGCTCTATCAGGTGCTGGCCAAGGCGCGTGCGCGCCGTGGCGCGATCGAGTTCGAATCCTCGGAAGTGCGTTTCGTGCTCGACAACACCGGCGAGGTCACCCAGGCCGGGATGCTGATGCGCAACGATGCGCACAAGTTGATCGAGGAATGCATGATCGCCGCCAACGTGGCCGCGGCCCGCTACTTGCTGGAGACGCGGATTCCGGCGCCGTTCCGCGTACACGAGCGTCCACCCGAATCCAAATATGCCGATCTGCTGGAGTTCCTGAAGGAGTTCAAGCTGAGCCTGCCGGCGTGGAGCAAGGTGGTGCCGGGCGACTTCACCAAGCTGCTGAAGAAGGTGCGTGAGCGCCCGGATGCGGCGCTGTTGGAGTCGGTGTTGCTGCGCAGCCAGAGCATGGCGGTGTATTCGCCGGACAACGCCGGCCATTTCGGTCTGGCGCTGGAGGCGTATGCGCACTTCACCTCGCCGATCCGGCGCTATCCGGACTTGCTGGTGCATCGTGCGATCAAGTATGCGTTGACGCGTGGCGCGCCGGACAAGTACCTGTATGCACCGCGCGCGATGGCGGCGCTGGCGCTGCAATGCTCCGAGCGCGAACGCCGTGCCGACGAGGCCGAGCGCGAAGTCGACGAGCGTTATCGCGCGGCGTGGATGGAAAAGCACGTCGGCGGCCAGTTCGATGGCGTGGTCAGCGGCGTCACCAGCTTCGGTCTGTTCGTCGAACTGGACCAGTCCAAGGTCAATGGCCTGATCCACGTGACCCAGTTGCCGCAGGACTATTATCAGTTCGATGCCACCCGCAAGACCTTGACCGGTGAGCGTCGCGGCCGCCAATTCCGGCTTGGCGACCGGGTGCGCATCCTGGTCCTGAAGGCCAGCATGGAAGAGCGCAAGATCGACTTCCGCTTGGTCGAGGAGGGTGGCTCTCCGCACGAGGAGCTGCCACCGCTGCCCGCGCGCGGACAGCCGGCCAAGCGCAAGAAAAAGAAGTACTGATAGCGCATGGCGCGGCACGCGCAGCGTGGTGATTGCCGTGCAGCGCCGCTTCTCGCCGATCGCCCAGGATGGCCGCGACGGCGAGCGGACGTTTGTGCATCCAGCCGATCGTTTCGCGTGGCCGACGATGTGACGCGAGCGCCCGCAGCGCCTACCATGCGCGCTTTCCTTTCGTGTAGTCCGGTGGCATGAGCAAGCAGAACCAGTGGATCGTTGGCGTTAATGCCGTGGCTTCGTCGATCGAGAACGATACCGACAACGTGCGCGAGGTGCTGGTCGAAGCGGGCAGCAAGAATCCGCGGCTGCAGGAGATCGAGGAGAACGCGCGGCGCAAGGGCATCGAGGTGCGGCGGGTGAACACCCAGGCGCTGGACGGTGTCGGCGGTTCGGTGCGCCACCAGGGCGTGGCGGCGCGTTATGCGGCGGCGCGCACCTGGGCCGAGAGCGAGCTGGAGGGCCTGGTGGCCGCCGCGCAAGGGCGCGCCCTGCTGTTGGTGCTGGACGGCGTGCAGGATCCGCACAACCTCGGTGCCTGCCTGCGCAGTGCGGCGGCGGCGGGTGTCACTGCGGTGGTGATCCCCAAGGACAAGTCCGCACCGGTCAACGCCACCGTGCGCAAGACCTCCGCTGGCGCCGCCGACCGCCTGCCGATCGTGGCGGTGACCAATCTGGCGCGTTGTTTGCGCGAGCTGCAGAAGCAGGGTGTGTGGATCTATGGTCTGGCCGGCGAGGCCGAGACCTCGCTGTATGCGCAGGATCTGCGTGGCAATGTGGCACTGGTGCTGGGCGGCGAATCGGACGGTCTGCGTCGGCTGACCCGCGAGCATTGCGACGGTTTGGTCCGGATTCCGATGCCCGGCGAGATCGAGAGCCTCAACGTGTCGGTGGCCGCCGGTGTCACCTTGTTCGAGGCGGTGCGGCAGCGCATGGGCTGAGTGCCACCGCGGTGCATGCGGGCTGCCGCAGTCTGCCCGCATGCCGGGTCAGGTGGTAAAGGTCTACTCGGCGGTGGGAGTACGCCGCCGATTTTATCTGTAGAAACGAACAATAAAGTTGCCGGTCGCGCTGGTGCCGGCCATCGGGAAGCGGCGCTGGTTATGCAGGCGATCCGCTCTGCGCCGCGGGCCAGGCATTGGCGATCTTGCAGAACAGGCGCGCCGTTTGTTCGGTGTCGTACACCGCGCTATGGGCGTCGGCGGCGCTCCACTCGAAGCCGGCAGCCTGCACCGCACGTGCCAGCACGGTTTGCCCGTAGGCGATGCCGGCCAGGGTCACGGTGTCGAACACGCTGAAGGGGTGGAATGGGTTGCGCTTGTGGCCGCAGCGCGCCACGGTCGCGTTGAGGAAGTTCAGGTCGAAATGCGCGTTGTGCCCGACCAGGATGGCGCGTTGGCAGCCGTATTTCTTCACTGCCGCTCGCACCGGGGCGAACACGTGTTCCAGTGCTTCGCGTTCGGGCTTGGCGAGGCGGAACGGGTGATCCAGGACAATGCCGGTGATTTCCAGCGATTTTGGGTCGATGACGGTGCCAGGGGCCGGCACCACGTGTGCACTGGCGGTGTCGCCGGGGGACAACTTGCCGGCGGCGTCCATTTCGATCGGGATCACCGCAATCTCCAGCAGCGCGTGCCGGTTCCAGTCGAAGCCGCCGGTTTCCACGTCCACGACCACCGGCAGGTAGCCGCGGAAACGTCGCGACATCGCGGTAATGGCGGGAGCTTGGGAGTGCGTTTCGACTGGATCGTTCATGCGACAAGGGTAGCAGAGCGGAGCCCGCTGCCCGCTGCGGCGATGCGCGCGAGTGTGGTGTGGCTCAGCGTCTGTCAGTGTGGCAGGCGAGTGCCGAGCACGCTGCCCTGCGCACGCAGGCGCTCGAGCAAGGCGGCACCATCACGCAGCAAGGTGACCGGGTCGTGGTCGTGCGCGCCGGCCAGTTCCAGCAGCAGTGCGCGTCCGCTGCGCGTACCGGCTTGCAGCGCGCTCAGTACCGCATAAGTGAGCGGCGCCAGTTCGGCGAAGCGGACTTGACCGTCGGCTTGGCGTCGCGCCAGCAAGCAGGTCGGTGCGGGTGGTGCCGTGTCGGGTTGCCACGCCGGGCCGATGCGCTGCACCGGCCAGCGGTAGCGCAACAGGCGCAGCCAGGGCGAGAGTTGCGGCACGCCATCGAGCAGGTCGCCGTGTGGATCGTGCGGCGGCAGTGCGCTGTCGTCGATTTGGACGTCCAGTTCGACAGTCTCGTAGTGGGCCAACTCCGCCAGCCAGGGCCGGTGTGGATCCGCCGCGCGCTGTTCCAGGAACCGCACCAGTTCGCCGCCCAGGCGCGGGAACAGTGGGGTGCGCGCGCGATGTTCGGCACAGAACGCCCGTAGCAGTACATCCCAGTCGGTTGCGCCGAGGGTCGCGTGCAGTACCGGGAACTGCGCGCTCAGTAGCTGCGCGAGGTTGTCGAAGAACAGCGCGCGGTAGACCGCCAGGCGGTGCGGTTCGATGTCCGCCGGTGGCGCGTGTCGCTGCGGATCGCGCAGGTGCAGGGTCAGTGCGAGTTGCTGGGCGCGCAACGTCTCACCCATGTGCGCTGCGCCGCGATGGGAGTGCGTGTTGCTGTAGATCGCGAATGCGCTGGATTTCGCTCAGTAGATCCGTCAGCGGCGGGAACTGGCCGTCGCGCTCCAGCAGGGTCGGGCGCACGCCGTGCAGACGATAGGCGGCGGCCAGCAGATGCCAGACAGGGCCGGTGACCGCTGCGGCATGGGTGTCGATCTTCAGGCCGCTGGCGGCATCGTCGCGATGTCCGGCGACGTGGTACGAGGCGATTCGCGCGCTGGGCATGGCGGCGAGGAAGGCCTGGGCGTCGTAATCGTGGTTGTGAGCGTTGACCTGGACGTTGTTGACGTCCAGCAGCAGGTCGCAGTCGGCTTCGCTCAGCACTGCGTTGACGAATGCGGCTTCGCTCAGCACCTGCACTGGCGCGGCATAGTAGGAGACGTTCTCCACGGCGATGCGTCGACCGAGCGCGTCCTGTGCCTGGACGATGCGCGCGGCCACATGACGCACGGCTTCGTCGGTGAAGGGGAGCGGCAGCAGTTCGTAGAGTTGGCCGTCGTCGGCGCTGTAGCTGAGGTGTTCGCTATACAGCGCGACCCGGTGCCGATCCAGAAATTGGCGGGTCTGTCGCAACAGCACCGCGTCCAGGGGGGCGATGCCGCCGAGCGACAGCGACAGACCATGGCAGCTGAGCGGATGGCGCGCGCTCAGCGTCTCCAGCATCTCGCCGGGGCGGCCGCCGACGCCGATCCAGTTATCGGGCGCGCATTCGAGAAAATCGAAGGCATCCGTCGGCATGTGGAGCAGGTCCGGCAGCAGGCCACGGCGTAGTCCGAGTCCGGCGCTGGCCGCGGCCAGGGGCCGCGACATGGCTTCAGCCGCCGCCACCGCATTTGCCCTCGCCGCATTTGCCTTCGGTCATGGCCTTGCCGTTGTGCTTGTTGGTGGCGTGGCTTGCTTTCTGTTTGCTGTCGGCGTGCGCACCGCACTTGCCTTCGGTCGCCTTGACGGTGTCCTTGGCGTGCGTGGCGGGTGGCGTTGGCGTAGCGGTTGGTGGTGTCGCCGTGTCTTCTGTTTGCGGTGGCGTGCTCGGTTGGGCAGCGAGTGCGTAGCCCTGGGGGAGATCGGTCATCGTCAGAGCAGAGGCGGACAGGCTCAGTCCGCCGAGCAGGGCCGCACCGGCGAGGGCAGGGAATGGGCGTGGTGATCGGGACATGCGCAGACTCCTGGCGAAGGGATGGGCGCCGGCGTCGCGTGCCGGTGCTGTGCCAAGCCTACTCGCTGCCGGGCGAGGTTGCATGCGGCGGCGTGTGCGCTACGAAAAACTCCGCTGCGAACGCAGCCAAAAGTGCCCACGGTCGTGGCTCCGGCGCATGCCGCAGCCGGGCGGATCCGTTCAGATACTGCTGGTGGAGCTGGTTTCGTCGCGTTTGTCGCGTCGCGGCAGCGGTTGGTCGCCATGCACCAGGAACCACACGTTCTCGGCGATGTTGGTGGCGTGGTCGCCGATCCGTTCCAGGTTCTTGGCCATGAACAGCAAATGGGTGCATGGGGTGATGTTGCGCGGATCCTCCATCATGTAGGTCAGTAGCTCGCGAAACAGCGCGGTGTACTGTGCGTCCAGTTGCGCATCGTCCTGACGCACATGCAGTGCCATGTCGGCGTCGTTGTTCTGGTAGGCGACCAACGCCGCCCTTACCTGTTGCGCGGCGAGTTTGCCGAGTTGACGCAGGCCCAGGGTCTGCGGCATCGGCGGGGACATGTTCAATGCGATCGAGCGCTTGGCGACATTGGCGGCGTAGTCGCCAATGCGTTCGATGTCGGAGGGAATGCGCAGGCCGGCGAGGATCTCGCGCAGGTCGCGCGCCATCGGTCCGCGCAGCGCCAGACGCATCACGTCGTGGCTGATGGATTGCTCCAGCGCGTCGATCGCCTCGTCGTTGACGACGATGCGTAGCGCGGCGTTGTCGTCGCGGCGTTCGACCACATCCAGTGCCGCTTCCAACTGCGCCACCGCGGTTTCGCCCATGCGCACGATTTCTGTGGTGAGGCGATGCTGTTCTTCGTTGTAGCTCTTCACGATGTGCTCGTTGGGCTGAGTATTCATGGCGTAGGTCCGTTTGATCCGGTGGTTTCGCCGCTGTCATTGCAGGCGTTGCGGGGCTGGCGTCGGTGGCGGTGCTGTCTGCGCGGAGGAGGTGTTGCGGCGAGAGGGCTGCCGTCGTCGGCACTCAGCCGAAGCGGCCGGTGATGTAGTCTTCGGTCTGCTGTTTGCTGGGTTGCGAGAAGATGGTTTCGGTACGGTCGTGTTCGATCAAGTCGCCCAGGTACATGAAGGCAGTGTAGTCGGACACGCGCGCAGCCTGCTGCATGTTGTGGGTGACGATGAGAATGGTGTAGTCGGTCTTGAGTTCTTCGACCAGCTGCTCGATGCGGCTGGTGGAGATCGGGTCCAACGCCGAGGTGGGTTCGTCGAGCAGCAGCACATCCGGGCGCAACGCCACCGCGCGGGCGATACACAGGCGCTGTTGCTGGCCGCCCGACAGGCCCAGTGCGCTCTGCCCGAGTTTGTCCTTGACCTCGTCCCACAGCGCGCCTTGGCGCAGTGCATGTTCCACCCGTTCGGCCATTTCCGCCTTGGACAGTGTTTCGTGGTGGCGAATGCCGTAGGCGACGTTCTCGAAAATGGTCATCGGGAACGGCACCGGCTTCTGGAACACCATGCCGACCTTGCCGCGCAGGCGGTTCATCGGATACTTCGGCGAGAGGATGTTCTCGCCGTCCAGCAGCACTTCGCCGCGCGCTTCCAGCTTCGGATACAACGCGTAGATGCGGTTGAAAACGCGTAGCAGGGTGGATTTACCGCAGCCCGATGGGCCGATCAACGCGGTGACGCGCTTCTCCGGCACCTGTAGGTTGATGCCCTTCAGCGCGTGGTACTTGTCGTAGTAGAAGTCCAGGCCGCGCGCGGCGATCTTGACCGGTGAGGGCGCCAGCGCGGTGTGCCCGGTGGGCATGGCGATGCGGTGCATCGGTGCGGCGTTGTGGTGATCGTTCATGGCCTGTTCCATAGGGGGATCAATCGTTGGAAATCTTTTTGCGCAGGAGCAGGGCGCGCGCGCCGAGGCTGACCAGCAACACGAACACGGTGAGTACCAGTGCGCCGGACCAAGCCAGCAACTGCCAGCTCGGATACGGACTGCCGGCGAAGGAGTTCATCACCACCGGGACGCTGGCCATCGGCTGCATGATGTTGTTGTTCCAGTACTGGTTGCCGAAAGCGGTGAACAGCAGTGGCGCGGTTTCGCCGCTGATCCGCGCCAGCGCCAACAGTATGCCGGTGACGATGCCGGCCGAGGCGCTTCGATACAGCACCTGCATGATGACCTTCCATTGCGGGATGCCCAGCGACAGCGCCGCTTCGCGCATCTGCGCCGGCACCAGCCGCAGCATTTCGTCGGTGGTGCGCACGACCACCGGCAGCACGATGAAAGCCAGCGACAGCGCGCCGGCCATCGCCGAGAAGCGGCCACCGGTTTGCATCACGTACAAGGTGTAGACGAACAGCCCGAGCACGATCGAGGGCGCCGACAGCAGGATGTCGTTGACGAAGCGCACCACCTGGCCGGTCTTGCGCGCATTGCCGTACTCGGCCAACCAGGTGCCGGCAGCCACACCGATCGGGGTGCCGATCAGCAGGGCCAGGGCGCACATCACCGCGCTACCGAAGAACGCGTTGGCCAAGCCGCCTGCTTCCTCGCCAGGCGGCGGGGTCATGCGGGTGAACAGATCGAAATTGATGCCCGAGATGCCCTTACCCACGAGCGTCCACAGGATCCATGCCAGGAATGCCAGCCCGAACAGTGCGGTCAGGCAGGACACCGTGACCGCCACCGCGTTGATCATGCGGCGGCGCTGGTACAGGCGGTGCGCGAGGTCGGCGGCCATTTCAGTTGCCCTCCCTGCGCGCTAGCTGCGCCAGCATCAGGCGGGCGATCGCCAGCACGATGAAGGTCACGATGAACAACACGAAGCCCAACAGCAGCAGCGCGGAGCGGTAGGTGTCGGTGGCTTCGCCGAAATCGTTGGCGATCAGTGCGGCGATCGTGGTGCCGGGTTCCAGCAGCGATGGCGATAGTCGCACCGTGTTGCCGACCACGAAGGCCACCGCCATGGTTTCGCCGAGCGCGCGTCCCAGGCCAAGGAAGATGCCACCGATCACCGCCGAACGGGTGTAGGGCAGCACGATATCCCAACTTACTTCCCAGCGGGTGGAGCCGAGCGCGTAGGCCGATTCCTTGAGTCGGGTCGGCACGGTCAGGAACACCTCGCGCATGACCGAAGAAATGAATGGGATCACCATGATCGCCAGGACGATACCGGCGGTGAGCAGACCGATGCCCAGTGGCGGTCCCTGGAAGATCGGCCCGATCAGCGGCAGTGTGCCGAGGTGATCGTTGAGCCAGGGCGTGACGTAGTCGGTCATCACCGGTACCAGCACGAACAGGCCCCACATGCCGTAGATGATCGAGGGGATGCCGGCCAGCAGTTCGATCGCGGTTCCGACCGGGCCGCGCAGCCAGCGTGGTGCCACTTCGGTGAGGAAGAAGGCGATGCCGAAACTCACCGGCACCGCGATCAGCATCGCGATCAGTGCGGTCACCAGGGTGCCGTAGATCGGCGCCAGCGCGCCGTACTTGTTCTCGACCGGATTCCACTCGCTGGAATAGAAGAAACTCAGCCCTTGTAGTTGCAGCGCCTGGCGGCCACCCCACAGCATCGACAGTGCTGCGCTTGCCAGGGCAACGAGGACGAATACGACGGTGGCGGTCAGGATCCAGCGGAACAATCGGTCTGCGCGGGCGTCACGCAGATCGCGTTTGCGGGGCACCGTCATTGTGTCGGGAATGGCAGGGGCGTTCATGGCTCGAAACTCGCCGGGACGCGCTTGCGCACGTCCCGATGGTGGCTGCGGCGGGGGGCGTCGCGCGCGGCGGGTGGCTGAGTCGGTTGCTGCGCTGATCGGAACCGGAAAGTCCAGATCACAATGTGCGCAGACGGTGTCGGGGGACTTGTAATATACAGACGTGGTTGGTTGGAGCGGGCGCCGCATCGAACGTGTCGTAGCGTGACCGCGCCGTATGGCAGTTCGGCGCCTATTTGAATTCCTCGTTCCAGTATGCTTCGATCTGTTGTACCAGTGCCGGAGGCAGCGGCACGTAGTGCAGTGACTCGGCTTGCGGCTGCCCCTTTTCGAACGCCCATTTGAAGAACTCCAGGGTCGCCTTGCTGCGTGCTGGGTCCTTGGCCTGCTTGGGTATCAGTATGAAATTGGTGCCGGTGATCGGCCACGCTTGCGCGGCGGTGGAGTTGGTGATGACCAGGTTGAAGTCCTTGGCGCTGGACCAGTCCGCCGCAGCCGCTGCTGCAGTGAAGCTCTCCGCATTGGGCTGCACCCAGTTGCCAGCGGCGTTCTGCAACGAAACATAGGGCATTTTGTTTTGTAGCGCGTAGGCCAGTTCGACGTAGCCGATCGCTCCCTTGATCTGTTGAACATACGAGGCCACTCCTTCGTTGCCTTTGCCACCGATGCCGCCTGGCCACTGCACCGAAGTGCCTTCGCCGACTTTGCTCTTCCACTCCTGGCTGATCTTGGACAGATAATTAGTAAAGTTGAAGCTGGTGCCCGAACCGTCGGAGCGGTGAATCAGGTTGATCTTGCCGTTGGGCAGGCGCACGCCGGGGTTCAGCGCGGTGATCGCCGGGGCATTCCATGTGGTGATCTTGCCGAGAAAAATGTCGGCCAGCAGCGCGCCGGTCAGTTTCAACTTGCCCGCTTCCATGCCCTCCAGATTGACCACCGGCACCACACCGCCGATCGCCGATGGGAATTGGCCGAGGCCAGCGGCAGCCAGTTCTGCGTTGGTCAGCGGCTTGTCCGAAGAACCGAAATCCACGGACCTAGCCTTGATCTGGGCGATACCGCCGCCAGAGCCGATCGACTGGTAGTTGATCTTGTTGCCTGTGGCCGCGTTGTAGTCGGCCGACCATCTTGACAACAGTGGGTAGATGAAAGATGCGCCGGCGCCGGAGATTTCCGCAGCGTTCCTGGCACCAGCAGCTGGAGCGGCGGTGGGCGTGCCGCCAGCGCGATCGGCTGCACCCTGCGATGTGCCGCCATTGCCGGGCTGGCAGGCAGAAATGGCAAAGATCAGCGCCGAGGACAGGACGGCAACACGCGCCTGCTGCAGTTTCATCGACTCACTCCTTAGCGAAGAGCGCCGGTGCGTCCGGCAGACGCGCGCTATGAAATGATAATTTTGTTACAAAGTCGTGACTTGCACATTCGTTTGCGGGGTTGGGAGCTGGTTCGACCCGCGCGAAGCGGATGCCCACGCCCTGCCGCATGGAGGTTGAGCGAAGACGAAAACGCGGACCTTACGGCCCGCGTCGGTGGGTGTCGCAGGCGCCGTCGTATGTTGCGACGGCGCCTGCGGTGCGCCCGGTTACTTCAGGTTCTGCGCCCAATAGGCTTCGATCTGCTGGACAAGTGGCTCCGGTAGCGGCACGTAGTCCAACGCCTTGGCCTGCGCCTGGCCCTGCTCGAAGGACCACTTGAAGAACTCCAGGGCCGCCTTGGAAGAGGCTGGCTTCTTGGCTTTTTTGTACATGATCGCCCAAGTCGTGGCGGTGATCGGCCATGCGTCCTGACCCGGCGCGTTGGTCATGATCAGGTTGAAGTCCTTTGCGGACTTCCAGTCGGCGGTCGCGGCCGCAGCGGAGAAAGCCTTGTCATCCGGCATGACGAAACGGCCGGCGGCATTCTTCATGCCGGTGTAGCTGAGTTTGTTCTGCAGTGCATAGGCATACTCGACATAGCCGATGCCACCACGGATTTGCTTGACGTAAGCGGCCACGCCCTCGTTGCCCTTACCGCCGATGCCGGCTGGCCACTGCACCGCCGTGCCTTCGCCGACCTTGCTCTTCCACTCCGGGCTGACCTTGGACAAGTAGTTGGTGAAATTGAAGCTGGTGCCCGAACCGTCGGAGCGATGCACGATGGTGATCTTCATGTCCGGCAGGGCGAGGCCCGGATTGAGCGCGGCGATCGCCGGGTCGTTCCACTTGGCGATCTTGCCCAGGAAGATGTGGGCCAGCACGGTGCCGTCCAACTTCATCGCGCCAGGCGCCACGCCGGTCACGTTCACCACTGGGACGATGCCGCCGATCACGACTGGGAACTGACCCAGGCCGAACTTACTCAGCTCCGCAGCACTGAGCGGTTTGTCGGACGCGCCGAAATCCACCGTCGCGGCCTCGATCTGGGCGATACCGCCGCCGGAACCGATGGACTGATAATTGATGCGGTTGCCGCTTTTCTCGGCATAGGCCGCCGACCACTTCGACAGCACCGGATAGACGAAGCTGGAGCCTGCGCCAGTGACATCAGTGGCTTGCGCCGCCAGCGAAAACGAAACGACCGCGGCGGCTGCCAGCAGTCGGAGCTTGAGGGAACGCATCGGGAGAACTCCTGAGAAGGGTGAGATATCGGCACCCCTGCCGACATTCAGTGGAATTTCAAGGCTTTTTTGTGAAAGCCTGAAGAAGGAAATGCTTCATCTTGGTGACAGGCTGGCATGACGTTTAACTTTTTTCGACATGGATTTGACTTAAAAGCGCAATGAATTTGACGGAATCTTTACAACTGGTCAGACTGTTGCTCGCCCCCTCCATATCACATCGTTGTCCAACCACCCATCTGGAGACATCCTCAAATGCGTTCTCATCTACTCGCTTCGGCGATCCTTGTCAGTCTAGGTCTGATGTCGGCACCGCAGGCGTTCGCTGCGGCCAAGACCAAGACCAAGACCAGCCCTCCCGCAGTGTCCGCAGCCCAGTTGCAGCAACTGCAGGCCCAGATCGAAGCACTGCAGACCCAGGTTCAGCAGTTACAGACGCAATCGCAAGCGTTGCAGGCGCAGTCCGATGCCCAATCGGAAGTGAATGTCACCCAGGCTCAGGCCACCGAGGCGGCGCAGGCCAGTGCCAGCAAGGTCGACAAGCTCGCCAAGTTGGTCGACAACACCAAGATCGGTGGGCGGATGTTCTTCGATCTGAGCGACGTCGACAGGACCAGCAGCGGTGCCAAGACCGCCGCCAGCGGTGTCGGTCTGGACGTCAAGCGGTTTTATCTGACTGTCGACCACTCCTTCAACGACATCTGGTCGGCCAACCTGACCACCGATTTCCAGTACAGCTCGGCGATCTCCAGCACCGAACTGTTTGTCAAGAAGGCGTATGTGCAGGGCAAGTTCGACGACGCTTTCGGTTTGCGTATCGGTGCGGCCGATATGCCGTGGCTGCCGTTGATCGATAAGTACTACGGCTACCGTTACGTCGAAAACACCTTGAACGACCGGATGAAGACCGCCAACTCCTCCGACTGGGGTCTGCACGCCTTCGGTGACCTCGGTACGCAGGTCAACTATGCGTTCTCGGTGGTCAACGGTGCTGGCTACAAGACCCTCGCGCGCAGCAAGGGGATGGACGTGGAAGGCCGCGTCGCCTATACGCCGATTCCGAACCTGGCCATTGCGCTGGGTGCCTACTCGGGCAAGTTGGGTAAGGAAACCGATATCCTCGAGGCTCACCACACTTACAACCGTGCCAACGCGCTGGTGGCCTACGCGGATTCGAGATTCCGCCTGGGTGGCGAATATTTCGTGGCCAAGAATCTCAATAATGTGTTGACCGTTGCCACCGACAAGATCTCCGGCTGGTCGACGTGGGGCAGCGTCGCGCTGGGCGACAACGGCATCAGCTTGTTCGGGCGTTACGACAGGGTCGATCTGAGCAAGACCTTGGACCCTTCGCTCTACGACAAGTACTGGAACGTCGGCGTCGAGTTCCCGGTGCTGAAGAACCTGAAGCTGGCGACGGTCTACAAGTACACGCGCCAGCAAGATATCAGCAAGATCGATGTGAAGACCAAGGAATTCGGCATCTGGGGCGACATGTCGTTCTGATTCGCCGATCACCGATGTTTGTCCGTTCGACCGGAAGGCGGCGCATTTGCGCCGCCTTCTTCGTTTGTGGATGCGGGCGCGCTACGTCATCGTGCTACGGGATCGTTTCAGCGCTCGGCTGCCGGTGTCTTGTCCTTGAACCGACACAGGTCGCGGATCACGCATTGCGGACAGTCCGGTTTGCGCGCCTTGCACACATAGCGGCCATGCAGGATCAGCCAATGGTGCGCGTCATAGAGGAATTGCGCCGGCACCCGCTTGAGCAGGGCATCCTCGACCGCACGCACATCCTTGCCCGGCGCAAGTCCAGTGCGGTTGGCAACGCGGAAAATATGCGTGTCCACGGCCATGGTCGGCTCGCCGAAGGCGGTATTGAGCACCACGTTGGCGGTCTTACGGCCGACCCCGGGCAGGGCTTCCAGCGCATCGCGTTCGCGCGGCACCTGCTCCCCGTATTGCTCGACCAGGATGCGGCAGGTGGCGATGACATTCTTGGCCTTGGCGTTGAACAGACCGATGGTGGAGATGTAGCGCTTCAGTCCTTCCTCGCCCAGCGCCAGGATCGTGGCCGGCGTGTTCGCGACCGGGTACAACCGGCGGGTAGCCTTGTTGACGCCGACATCGGTGGCCTGCGCCGACAGAATCACCGCGATCAGTAATTCGAACGGGGTGCTGTACTGCAATTCCGTGGTCGGCGTTGGATTGAGCGCGGCCAGGCGCGAGAACATCTCGTGGATTTCCTCCTTGCGCAGCGTGCGTCCGCCTCGCGCGCTGCGGGTGCTCGTACTCGCACTCACGACGAGCTCCGTGTGGCTTTGGCTTTTGCGCGGGCCAGGATCGCCGCTGCGGCTGCGGGAAGTGGTGGGGTGGCCGTGGCGGCGCTTGCCGGTGCGACACGGCGGGCCTGGCGTGCTTGCGCGCGCAGTGCCAAGCGCGCGGTACGCGCACGGTGGCGCGCGCGTGCGGCCCAGGCGATGCGCAACCGCTGCTGTGCATCCAACAACTGCGCGCGTAACTGTGGGTGCGCAGGATCCAGGGCGTCGTGGTCGGGATCGTCGCCGACATAGTCCATCAGACCACCCTCGATTGCGGCATCGAGGTTGTCGTCGAGAATCCAGCGCAGCAGCTGTAGTGGCGGGGCGGTAGCGGTAGAAGGGGTGCAGGCGTGTGGCATCGGGCAGGGGGCTCAACGGTTTTGAAATTGCGGTGCGCGTCGTTCCAGGAACGCCTGGGTGCCTTCGCGCATGTCCGCGCTGGAGAACAGCAGGCCGAATTGCGCGGTCTCATACTCCAGTCCCTGCTCTATTGCGGTTTCGCCGCCGACCTGGATCGCATCGAGAATGCCGCGCAAGGCCAGCGGTGCCGCGTTGGCCAGTTGTTGGGCTATTTGCAAGGTCGTCTGGCGCAGCTCGGCGGCGGCCACCACGCGGTTGACCAGGCCCAGTTGCAGGGCGCGTGCCGCGTCGATCGGCGCACCGAGCAGGCACAGTTCCAACGCCGCGGCGCGACCGGCCAGCCGCAGCAGGCGCTGGGTACCGCCGAATCCGGGGATGAGCCCGAGGTTGATTTCCGGTTGGCCTAGCCGGACGCTGTCGGCGGCCACCCGCAGATGGCAGGCCATCGCCAGTTCCAGCCCACCGCCGAGCGCAAAGCCATTAATCATCGCCAGCACCGGCTTGGACAGGCGTTCGATGCGGCGCATGAGGCGTTGGCCCAGTTGCGAGAAATCGCGGCCCTGCATCGGTGTCAATGCGTTCATTTCGGCGATGTCGGCACCGGCGACGAAGGCTTTTTCGCCAGCCCCTGTCAGCACCACCACGCGGATCTGCGGGTCGTCCTCGGCTGTGGCGAAGGCTGTATCCAGCGCCAGTAATATCTGCCGATTCAATGCGTTGAGCTTGTCGGCCCGGTTGACGGTGAGGATGCGGATCGCCCCCTGGGTATCGGCGAGGATTGGTGTGCCGGACATGCGCATTCCTGGTTGTAAAGAAATTGTTAGGGGAACTCCGCGCCGTCTGCTTCTGTCTGATACAGCGTCGTCGGTGGCGGTTATGCGCCGCGGCAGCTATCCTAGCGCGTCATCTCAGGCGGCATTGGCCGTCCTGTGCCACCACCCTGGAGAATTGTTTGATGAAGTTGCGTTCTATTGCGGTCGCTGTCGCGGCCCTGGCCCTGAGCGGCAATGCGTTCGCCCAGGACACCTCGTCCGAAAAGGGCAAGCTGAGCTATTACTTCGGTTACGACTACGGCAACAATCTTGCCGAACTGTCCGGCCGTGGCGAGCAGCTGGATATCAATGCGGTGGTGAAGGGCTTGCAGGATGCCTACGCCAAGAAGCAACCGGCGGTCACCGCCGATCAGTTGAAGCCGGCCGTCGAAGCGTTCCAGGGCCGCGAGAAGGCACGTGCCGAGCAGGCCAAGCGCGACTACGAGAAGGCCGCCGCCGAGAACAAGACCAAGAGCGAAAAGTTCATGGCTGAGAACAAGGCCAAGGCGGGTGTGCAATCGCTGCCGAGCGGCGTGCAGTACCGCGTGATCGAAGCCGGCAAGGGGGCCAAGCCGACCCAAGCCAGCACCGTGCAATTGGAAGTGTCTGGTCCGTATCCGTTTGGTCAGCGTCCGCCGCAGGCGCGTCCGCCGCAGCAGATTCCGGCGATCAAGGTCAGCGAAGTCGAGATGCAGGCCATGCGCGAGACGCTGCTGCAGATGCCGGTCGGTTCCAAGTGGGAAGTGACCCTGCCGCCTGACAAGGCCTACGGTGCCGATCCGCGCACCCCGTTCCCGCCGAACGTGGCCGTGCAGTTCGAAATCAAGCTGGTCAGCGTCAAGTAAGCGCGACGCTTCAGTGTAAGATGATTGCGCCGGCAGCGATGCCGGCGCAATTTTTTTGTCGGACAAACGGCGGCGGCGTGGTGAATCGCGCTAGGCTGTAAGGTGTCCAATCCGATGGATCCTGTCTCCCATGCCGTGCTCACGCCGTGTATCGGTCTGTGTCGCCTCGATGCAGGCGGTTATTGCGTGGGCTGCCTGCGCAGCGGCGAGGAGATCGCGCGCTGGCGCGACATGAGCGACGCCGAACGCCGCCGTTACATGTTTGATGTATTGCCTGCGCGCGGTTGGTTGCCGTCGCCGGCGCAGCGTCTGGCCGAATGCGCCCAACTGCAGTGCGCGCTGCATCCGCTGCAACGTCCACCGCTCGGGCCGGGTTGGAATCAGCATGAGTTGCAGGATCTGCTACCCGTCCAAGTGCCGGTGGAGGCCGCGGTGCTGGTCGGGCTGGTGCCGCGCGCCGATGGCACCCGGGTGCTGCTCACCCGGCGCACCGACAGTCTGCGCCACCACGGTGGACAGGTCAGTTTTCCCGGTGGTCGTATCGACCCCGGCGACGCCGATGCGGTGGCGGCGGCGATCCGTGAAAGTCATGAGGAGATCGCACTGGCTGCCAGTCAGGTCGAACCGTTGGGGTATCTGGATCCGTTCCTCACCATCAGCGGTTTCCGGGTGATGCCGGTGGTCGCGGCGATCGACCCGGCGTTCGTGCCGCAGCCGCATCCGGACGAGGTGGCGGAGGTGTTCGAAGTGCCGCTGGTTTACCTGATGGCGCCGGAAAACCTACGCGGCATCGAGATCGATGACCGTGGGCAGTCGAGAGTTGTGCTGGAATATGTTTGGCCCGAGCAGCGGATTTGGGGCGCGACGGCGGCGATCCTGCTCAATTTGCGTCGACGACTGGAGCAAACTGCATGAATTCACCGTTGCCCGAATGGCAGCACCTGGTGGCCGCGCCGGCGTTGGCCGCCGCGCTCGATCACCCCGACCTGCGCATCGTCGATGCGCGTTTTGCGCCGGCGGCGTTGCTCGATCCGAGTGCCGCGGACGTGATGCGCCAGGCGTATGCGCAAGCGCATCTGCCCGGCGCGGTTTACGCCGATCTCAATACCGATCTTTCCGATCTACGCCGCCCCGGCCTGGGGCGGCATCCGCTGCCGGAGGATGCCGTGTTCGCGGGCACCTTGGGGCGATGGGGCATCGCACCGCACACCCAGGTGGTGGTCTACGACGCGGCCGACGGCAGCATGGCGGCCGCGCGGCTGTGGTGGATGCTGGGTCTGCTTGGTCACCGTCGCGTTGCCGTGCTCGATGGCGGACTCGCCGAATGGCGCCGGCTGGGCTTGCCGGAGACGGATGCGGTTGTATCGCCGTCGCCGCTCGCGCCGTATCCGCAGCGTTTCGATGTCAGCCGTATCGTCGCGGCCGAGGAGGTGCTTGCGCGGCTGCATGAAGCCCCGGGCTGGTTGCTGGATGCGCGCGCCGGTGAGCGCTTTCGTGGCGAGGTCGAACCGATCGATGGCGTTGCCGGACACGTCCCAGGTGCGGTCAATCGACCGCTCGGCGAAAATCTGCGCGATGGGCGCTTGCGTGCGGCGCACGAATTGCGTGCGGAACTCGAGCCGCTGTTGTGCGGGCGCGATCCGCGCGAGGTGGTGGTGATGTGCGGTTCCGGCGTGACCGCCTGCCATCTGCTATTGGCGTTGGAACATGCCGGTTTGCACGGTGCGCGCGTGTATGCCGGTTCCTGGAGCGGCTGGATTGCCGATCCGGCACGGCCATGCGCCAGCCGATAGCACGGGTGGTGGCGAGGCGCTAGCGCGGTTGCGGTCAACAGGACAAGGGAGAAGGCGAGAGTGGGACGAAACAATGCGTTGGCGTGAAGCATATGCGCTAGTCATGATGTCGGCGCTGGTGGCCTGCGGTGGAGCGGATATGTCCGGTGCAATCGGTGCCGACGCCTCCCCCCACGCGCAGGCGGTCGCGGATTACCGTGCGTTGGTGCAGCAACGTCGAACGCAACGTGTGGCGTTGTTGCGTGCGTCCTCCGGCTGGCTCAGCTATATCGGCTCCGGTCGCCTGAGCGATGGCGTACACCGTGTTGGCAATGCGGCCGACAACGATGTGCAGTTGCCGGGCGGTCCGGCGCACCTTGGCATGCTGAGGGTGGACCCGCAGGACGGGGTGTATTTCGAGGCGGAGGATGGTGCGGCGGTGCGTGTGGCGGGGCGCCCGTTCGTTGCCGGACGTCTGAACACCGATGCGGCGCATGATACGGAAACCCGCCTTGACCTGGGGGCCCAGGAATTCTATGTGGTACGCACCGGCAATCTGTTCGGTTGGCGTTTCCGCGATCCGCACGCCGCCGCGCGCTACGCGTTTCCCGGTATCGATTACTTCCCGATCGATGCGCACTGGCGCGTGGTCGCCGAATGGCATCCGCAGCCAACGCCGCGTGCGGTCGTGTTGCTCACCTCGATCGGAACTCCAGAGCCGCTGGTCTTGGCCGGTAGCGCCGAGTTCGTGCTGCAGGGGCATCGTTATCGCTTGCAGGCCTTGCGCGATGAGAGCGATAAACGTCTGTTCTTTCCATTCTCCGATCGTACCAGCGGCCGCGAGAGCTACGGTGGCGCGCGCTATCTATTCGTCGAATTGCCGCAGGGTCGTCACATCGTGTTGGATTTCAATTTGGCGCAAAATCCGCCTTGCGCGTTCACGCCGCATTTGGTGTGTCCCCTGGCGCCGTTCGGAAATCTTATGGATATGGCGGTGACCGCAGGCGAGAAGAACTATATGGGCCCACGCTGATACACGCTCGTGGCCGAGCGCTGTCTCGGCGCGGCTGGCCGCGCATCGTCATTTGAGCGTGCAGGCCGCGCTTGCCGATCATTGAACAGACGGTGCATACGGTGTCAACGCCACCGCCGCCAGAACTTGCGTCCACGGGAAGAGCGGCCCGGGATCGCGCTTGCGTCGAACCTGCAAACGCGGGTCGTCGCTGGCTGGTTCCAGGCTCAGGTCCAGCGTTTCGTGTCCGGCGATGTGGCGCAACTGCGGCAACTCCGCTTGCAGTTGCCACAGAAGTGCGATTAGCGCCTGGATCTGCGCCACTGGATAAGGGTCTTCCATCGCCTGGTGGCGCGAGTCCAGCCAGTGCGGGTAGCGTCCGCGGTTGACCAGTTCGATGCCAAGCGATTGCCGGTTGTAGTCGCGCACGTGATGGGCGACGCGTTGTAGCGGCACGTAGCGATACACGCTGCCGTCGCGGTCGATGTAGAAATGGCCGCTATTGCCGGTGCCCGAGGGATACAGCACGCGTTCGCCGTAGGCCCGTGCGCTGGCCAGGTCCGGCAGTTCGGTGCAGTGGATCACCGCCAGTTCGATGGCGTCCAGCGCACGCGCTTCCAGTCGCTCGACATAGGGCAGGGGTGTATCGTGGATGGACGGTGGTGGGATTTGCGGCATGCGCGGATGCTAGCATTCGCCGATGAGTCTGAATTCCGAAAGCCCGCTGGCGGCCCTGTTGTCCACCTTCCCGCATGCCGGACGCGTGGAATGGATTGGCTTGCGTCCGGCGCGTGACGTGCCGATGCGCGCGGTGAACGAGGTCGTTGCACAAGCGGCGGCCGGCCTGTCCGGCGACCGCTATGTTGGGCGCAACGGCAAGCGTGGCGTGACCCTCATCCAGGCCGAACATCTGCCGGTGATCGCTGCGCTGGCCGGGCAGGCCGAGGTTGCGCCAGCGACGCTGCGGCGCAATCTGGTGGTCTCCGGCATTGCGTTGATTGCACTGAAAGGATGCCGTTTCCGCATCGGCGAGGTCGAACTGGAAGGCATCGCGCCATGCGATCCGTGCTCGCGCATGGAGCAGGCATTGGGCGCGGGCGGCTACAACGCGATGCGCGGTCATGGCGGCCTGTGTGCGCGGATCGTCCATGGCGGCACCTTGCGCGTGGGTGATGCGGTGGTGGCGCTGTGAGTCGCGGTCACTGCATCGTGTCGCATGGTTTCGAGAGTGGGCCGCAGGCGGCCAAGGCGAGTGCGCTGGTCGAGGTCGCACAGCGCATGGGCTGGAGCCACGAGCGCCCGGATTACACCGATCTGGATGCGCGCCGCGAGGTCAGCCAACTCGGCGATGTGCCGGCGCGGCTGCGGCGTCTGCTCGAACGGGCCCAGCATGCGGCGCAGCGCGGGCCGTTGGTGCTGGCTGGTTCAAGCCTCGGCGCTTATATCGCCGCGCAGGTGTCGTTGCAGGTGCCGGTGCGTGCGCTGTTCCTGATGGTGCCGCCGACGCGGATGGGGCCGTTGCCGCCGCTGGATGCGGCAGCGGTGCCGATCTCGATCGTGCATGCCTGGCGCGATGAACTGATTCCCGCCGCCGAGGTCATCGGCTGGGCAAAGGCACGCGCGGCGCGGCTGCTATTGGTCGACGACACGCATCGTTTGAACGATCACGTTGATACTGCGGCGCAGGCGTTCGCCGAATTGCTGGCGGGTCTGTGAGCGATACGCCAGAGCTGTTGCTGCGCGCCGAGCGCGCGGCCGATACGGCGGCAATCGAGGCGCTGACCCTGGTGGCGTTCTTTCGTGTCGCGCACAGCCGCCACGATGAGCAGCGAGTCATCGAACGCCTGCGTGCGGACGCCGCGCTGATCGTATCGTTGGTGATCGAACACGAGGGCTACATCGTCGGCCACATCGCGGCGTCCCCGGTGACCCTGTCCGATGGCAGTCGCGGTTGGTACGCGCTAGGGCCCCTGTCGGTGGGGCCGGGGCATCAGCGACAGGGCTTGGGTGCGCGACTGGTGCGCGAGGCGCTGGCACAGTTGCAGTCCCTGGGCGCGGCCGGTTGCGTGGTGCTGGGCGAACCAGCGTTCTACGCGCGCTTCGGCTTCCGCCAGGAGCCGGGGTTGATCCTGCCGGGCGTGCCAGTGGAGGCCTTCCAGGCGCTGTGCTTCGGCGATCGTTTGTTGCCGGTGGCCGAGGTGGCGTATCACCCGGCATTTGCAGCCGATGCTTGAGCATCGCGTGGGCGCGTAGTCCCGTTCTGAGCGATGCAAGAGGGGATTGGCCGCTGCATGCTGTCGCCGCCGCAGCGGCTGCACTTAAGATTGGCTAACAAAACGACTGCGTTGCCGCCGGACAGGCGCGCGCAGTGTTCGGAATCCTCATGTACCCCCTGTACACTTCGGTTCCTGCGTGCTGTCCGCCCCCACCCGACAGCGACTGGCGAGGTTTCGTTAGCCACTCTTAAGGCGAACTTCAGCGCATGCTGAGATCTGCTCGAGGGAGTGCGGTGCTTTTCGATTGGGCTGGTAATACGCGGCGCGATGGCCGACCATTGCCGCCTCGCCCGTCCGCTGTCCTCGGCCGTTACCGGCGGCGTTGTCATGCGCAGGGCGGGGCGACGCCGGTCGCGCCCTTCTTATGTCTGCTGTGGTCCGCATTGCCGTGAAATTTTTCGTCTCCTGCGCCAAGGGCCTGGAATACCTGCTTGTCGATGAACTGCTTGCGTTCGGTGTGGCGCAGGCGACGGCCACCGTGTCCGGGGTCAATGTCGAGGGCACGTTGCGCGATGCGCAGCGCGCAGTGCTGTGGTCGCGTCTGGCCAGTCGTGTGCTGTGGCCGCTGCACGCCTTCGAGTGTCCCGACGAGGCGGCGCTGTACGCCGGCGTGGCCGTCGTGCCATGGTGCGAGCACCTAACGCCCGAGCACACCTTGGCAGTGGACGCGCATGTATCCGGTACCGGAATCACCCATGCGCGCTATGCAGCGCAGCGGGTCAAGGACGCGGTGGTGGACACGCTGCGCAATGCCGGTCTGGAACGCCCGTCGGTGGACGTGGAGCATCCGGATCTGCGTTTGAACCTGTCGCTGCGCAAGGGGCGCGCCACCGTGTCGGTGGATCTGGGCGGCGGCTCGCTGCACCGGCGCGGTTGGCGTCAGGCGCAGAATGAGGCGCCGCTGAAAGAGAATTTGGCTGCGGCGTTATTGTTGCGTGGACAATGGCCGGCGTTGTATGCGCAGGGCGGCGGTTTACTCGATCCGATGTGCGGTAGCGGTACGTTGCTGATCGAAGGGGCGCTGATGGCTGCCGATGTCGCCCCGGGCCTGTTGCGTGTCGCGTTGGCCGCTGCGCACCGCGGCGATGCTGTGCCCACGGCGTCCAGTGCCGCGCCGAGTCGCTGGCTTGGCTTCGACCTGACGGCATGGGACGAATTACTGGTGGAGGCGCGACAGCGCGAGGCCGCCGGCCGTGCTGCACTGCGTCCGGTGCTGTACGGTGGCGATATCGATCCACACGCGATTCGTGCCGCGCGCGAGAACGCGCAGGCGGCCGGGGTCGCCGTGGCAATCACGTTCGAGGTGCGCGACGTCGCCGATCTGCGTGCGCCTGTGTCGGCGCTGGGCACGGTGGTTTGCAATCCCCCCTACGACGAACGCCTGGTTGCCGATGCCGCGCTGTATCGGCGCCTGGGCGAGGCGTTGAAGCGGACGGTGCCGCAATGGCGTGCCAGTGTGCTGTGCGGCAATGCGGATCTGGCCTATGCCACCGGCCTGCGTGCGGCAAAAAAATACCAGATGTTCAACGGTGCGCTGGAGTGCCCGTTGATCGTTTGCGATCCAATCGCGGTCGCGCCGCGTGCAAGTGCCGAGGTGTCGCACGCGCTCAGCGATGGAGCGCAGATGGTGGCGAACCGTCTGCGCAAGAACCTGCGCAAGTTCAAAAGTTGGCGTATGCGCGAGCAGGTCAGTTGCTTCCGCGCATACGACGCGGATCTGCCCGAGTACGCGGCGGCGATCGACGTGTACCAGGAAGACGCTGGCCAGGCGCGCACGTTCTTGCATGTGCAGGAATATGCGGCGCCGGAGAATATTCCCGATGCCGACGTGCGCCGCCGTCGCAACGAACTGCTGGCCGCCGCGCGCGAGGTGTTCGCGGTGCCGGCCGAGCAAGTGGCGCTGAAGACGCGTGAGCGCGGTAAGGGCGGTAGCAAGTACGGCCGCTTCGAGCAGCGTGGCGAGTTCCTGGTGGTACGCGAACACGATGCGCTGCTGCGGGTCAACCTGTTCGATTATCTGGATACCGGGCTGTTCCTGGATCACCGCCCGTTGCGCGGCGCCATGGCACAGCAGGCGCGCGGTAAACGTTTCCTCAATCTGTTCTGCTACACGGGTGTGGCCAGTGTGCAGGCGGCGGTGGCCGGGGCCGATTCCACCACCAGCGTGGACTTGTCCGGCACCTACTTGCAGTGGTGTGCCGACAACCTGGCATTCAACGGCAAAGGGGGCGCTCAGCATCGTCTTGTGCAAGCCGATGCGCTGACCTGGTTGGAGGCGGAGAAGAACCGTTACGATGTGATTTTCTGCGATCCGCCGACCTTCTCCAACTCCGCGCGCGCGGAGGATTTCGACATCCAGCGCGAGCATGTGCGGTTGTTACGCGCAGCGGTGACGCGGCTCACGCCGGAGGGCGTGTTGTACTTTTCTAACAATTTCCGCCGGTTCAAGCTGGAGGAAAATGCGCTGGCCGCATTCGCCAGTTGCCAGGAGATCAGCGCGCAAACCATCGCGCCGGATTTCGAACGCAACCCGCGCATTCACCGCGCCTGGCGTCTGCAACGGCGTTGAATCCGGCGGCGTGGCCGCGTGTCAGCACGGCGTAGTCAGCGCTACCGGTGCGACGAGCGGATGCGGAGCGGCGGCGGTGTCCGGCTTGTGTTCGTTCCAGTGCTCCTGGATTTGCATGATCTGCGGCAGGATCGTGCCGAATAGCTGCACCAGGCGCGGCTCGAATTGGTTGCCGGAGCGTTCTTGGAACAGGGCCATCACCTTGTCCAGCGACCAGGGTTGCTTGTACGCGCGGTGCGAGGTCAGCGCATCGAAGACGTCGGCGAGCGCGACGATCCTGGCCGATTCGGGAATATGTTCGCCGGAGAGGCCGGCCGGGTAGCCGCTGCCGTTCCAGTGTTCGTGGTGACACAACGCGATCTCGGCGGCGAGCCGGAACAGCGGTGCGTTGCTACGGCTGAGGATGTCGTAGCCGATCTGTGGATGTTGTTTCATTACCTCCCATTCCTGGGGATCCAGCGGTCCGGGTTTTTTCAGCACGGCATCGGGAATGCCGATTTTGCCGGTGTCGTGCATCGGTGCGGCCTGTTCGAGCAGCTCGGCATCCTCGCGCGACCATCCGGCGGCCAGTGCCAGCGCCCGCGCGTAGGCGGCCATTCGCCAGATATGGTTGCCGGTGTCCGTATCGCTGTAGTGGCCGGCCATGCCCAGCATCTTGATCGCGTCGCGGTGGCTGTTGGCCAGGCTGGCGTCGCTGACCAGCGACAGGTGCGTGCGCACGCGCGCGCGCAGGATGCTGGGCGAGTATGGCTTTGTGATGTAATCGACACCTCCGGCGTCGAAGCCGATACTTTCGTCGGTTTCATTGTCCTTGGCGCTGACGAAGATGATCGGGATCGACGCACTACGCGGTTCTAGCTTGAGCGTGCGTGCGACGCTGTAGCCGTCCATGTCGGGCAGTTCGACGTCTAGCAGGATCAACGCAGGATGATGCTTGGCGACGCCGCTTAGCGCATCGGTGCCGTTCTTGGCGAAGACCAGCGTGTAGTCTTCGCGTAGGATCTGGCGGATCAGCGCCAGATTGCTGGCCTCGTCGTCGACGCAGAGTAGGGTTGGCTTGAACATGGGGTTCCTTGGCGGCGCGCAACGAGACCGCACCTGAAGTGCAGCTCAGGAACTAGCATCGGCCAACCATTGCCTGACTTTAGCCTCGGCTTCGCGGAAGGAAAAATTCTCTAAGAGTTGATTCAGTTCCGTGGCTCTGGGCTCTGACAGCCAGGGGGCTAGGCGTTGGGTCGCGCGCTCGATACGGTCCAGATCGTCGCTGTCCAGCGCCTGCAGCAGCAACTGCCAGGTTTCCTGCGGCGCTGGCGGTGGGGGCGCGCTGGTGGTAGGCGGTGGTGCCGGTGCAGCCGCTGCTGCCGTCTCGGCGTCGATCGCGGCGACGAAGCGCCGCACTTCCGCGATAGTGGCTGCCATGGTCGTTGCCAATGCCGCGATTTCGGTATTGGCCCGTGCCGGGTCCGTGTACAGCCGCTCCTCGAGCACTGCGCTTGCTGCGGTCAAGGCCGGTAACGCCAGCGATCCAGCCGATCCGCGCAGTGTGTGCACGTGGAAGATGGCCTGCTCTAACATCTGATCATCCAGAAATGCTTGCACGCTTGCCGCTGGATCTGGATGTTCCTGCAGCAGTTTCAGCAGGTAGCGCTGGTAGGGCGCGCGTTCGCCCCAGAGCTGCTGCGCCTGGGCGATGTCGAGCAGTGCCGGATCGGCTTCTGGCCAGGTGGCACTGGTAGCCGCTCGCGTCGGTTCGAGCGGTTGCGATGTCATGGGCATTGGAATGGGAATGGGGAGGAATTTGCGGATGGTCGCAATCAGGTTTTCGACCTGAAAAGGCTTGGCAATGAATCCGTTCATACCGCTGGATAGAGCGAGTTCCTGTTGTTGACGGTAAGCGCCAGCGGTCAGTGCAATCACCGGCAGGGCAGCCAGACACGGGTCTGCCCGTAATTGACGGGTGGCTTCGTAGCCATCCATGTTCGGCATCTGTACGTCCATCAGGATCACTTGGAAGCGGCTGGGCTCTTGCCGCAGCCGCTGCAGCGCTTGTTCGCCATCGTGGGCCAGTTCCACTATTGCGCCTTCGCCTTCGAGGATGCGTTGCGCGACCTCGCAGTTGATCTGGCTGTCGTCGACCACCAGCAGCTGCGCACCGGCCAGGCGCAAGGTGCTGTCGCCACAGAGCAACGGAGTGGGGCCTTCGCCGCGGCGGCGCGCCAGTAGCGTGGCAATGGTTCTGTAGAGGGTGGGGGCGGTGACTGGTTTGGTCATGAGCGCATCCACGTCCACGTCGATTGCCCCTTGGTTGCGTTCTTCGAGCAGACGCCGTTCGTAAGCGCTGACCATGACGATGATCGGTTGCCGGTCCGAGGTCGTCTGCGCACGTATGCGGTGCGCCACGCTAAATCCGTCCAGATCGGGCATGTGCCAGTCCAGCAGGAGCACATCGAAGTCCTCGTGTTCCGGCGCGGCTGCGCTTGCGAGCGCGGCGGTGCCGTTGGCGACGGCCTCCACCTGCCAGCCGAAGCCGCTGACAATGGTGGTTAGGTTGCGCCGGGCCAGGTCATGGTCGTCGGCGATCAGTACTCTGGGCGGTTCGGATAGTTCCGGTTCGGCGGTCGGCGCTGGCAGCATCGCGAAGGTGATGGCGAAATAAAAATCACTGCCACGATCGGGAGTGCTCTGCACCTCGAGCTGCCCGCCCATCAGTTCCACCAGGCGTCGGCTGATGGTCAGGCCCAGGCCGCTGCCGCCGTAACGACGGCTGGTTGAGGTGTCCGCCTGCAGAAACGGCGAGAAGATCAGGCTCTGTTTTTCCCGAGGAATACCGATGCCGGTATCGCGCACCGAGAACATCAATTTGATCTTGCCCACCTCGGGGCTGGGGAAGGCGCGCACGGAGAGCGTCACTTCGCCCTGTTCGGTGAACTTGATGGCATTGCCGACCAGATTGACCAGTACTTGGTTGAGTCGCAGCGCATCGCCACGCAGCCAACGGCAACCTTTGGGCAACGGCTCGACGATCATCTCCACTGGTTTGGCGCTGATCGCCGTGGTCATCAGAGTGGCGATGTTTTCCAACAACTGGCTCAGGTCGAACGGTTCCGATTCCAGATCGATACGCCCGGATTCGATCTTGGAGAAGTCGAGGATGTCGTTGATGATGTCCAGCAATGCGCGCGCGGAGATGTCGGTCTTCTGGATCATGTCCTTGGCTGCTTGCGGCAACTCGCTGTTTTGCAGCAGGTAGAGCATGCCCAGAATCGCATTCATCGGCGTACGGATTTCGTGACTCATATTGGCCAGGAAATCGCTCTTGGATTGATTAGCGGTCTCTGCCGCGTCGATTGCCAGGCGCAGCTCGCGCTCGCGGCGCATTTGCTCGGTGAGGTCGACGGCGATGCCCAGATAGCCGATCACCCGCTCGTCGTCGTCGCGCAACGTGCTCAGGGTGAGCAGCACCGGCAACGCGAGGCCATCTTTGTTCACGTAGGTCCATTCGCGGGTATCGCTGCGGCCCAGCGTGGACAATGCGGCGATGGATTCGAACGCGGGTTGCACCTTGATTCCGGACTGTATGGTCATGCGCTCGGCACGTTCGGCCAGTTGCTCCGGATCAAGGAATAAGCCGGTAGCTTTACGTCCGATCATCGCCTGCGCCGTATAGCCGAGCAGGGTTTCGGCGGCCGGATTGAATAGGGTGATGGTGCCTTCCGGGTCGGTGGCGATGATTGCATAGCCGGCATGGGCCAGGATCGCGCGCTGTAATGCCGAGTAGGTGACCAGTTCGCTGGTGCGCTGCGCGACCTGTTGTTCCAGTGTGGCGTTGAGCTCCAATACGCGCGCTTCGGCGCGCACCCGTTCGGTCACATCGTGCAACAGGTGCGAGTGGCCGATCGTGTTGCCGTCGACGTCGATGATGGGCGAGACGCTGGCTAGCACGTTGACTGTTTGGCCATTGCGATGATGCAGTTCGCGGACTTGCGTGTCGCCGTTGCTGGCATCGCGCAGGTGTGAGCCGAGCAGCGTGTGCAGCGGCTGGCCGATGGCCTGCGCCGCGGTGTAACCGAAGATGCGCGTGGCGGCGGGATTCCAATGGGTCACACGGCCCTGCAGGTCTTCTGCAACGATCGCCTCGCTGGTGCTGCCAACGAGTGCGGCCAATTGGCTTTGCTCGCGCAGGAACAGGTCGCGACGGTGGCGGTTGGTCAGGGACAGATACAGCAGCGCGGCCAGCAGCATGGAGACACCAGCGACCAGTCCGCCATCGAGCAGTGGCGAGGATTGGTTGAGCGAGCGCACGAAGCTCGGCGTGGCCTGCATGGTTAGTCGCCATTGACGACCATACACGGGCAAACTGCGCACTGCGCGCAGGTTGGTGGCGCCCACCGCAGGGCTGGCGTGTCCGCTACTGTCGCCGCGATAGAACGGCTGGTCGGGCGACTGGCTGTCTGCCACTGTCAGGTACAGGTCGCTGCCGTGATAGGGCGAGGAGGCCAGCATCTCGGCAATGTTCAATGGCGCATAGGCCCAGCCCGTGGTGGCTTGCCAGCGCTGTTGCGGGGTCTCCAGTGGCATGCCTGCGCGGTAAATCGGCAACAGGAGCAGGAATTCGCTGTTGTCGTTGCTCGTGGTTTCGAACGGGTGGATCGGCGAGGTGATGGTTGAATTGCCCGAGTAAGCGGCGGCCAGCGCAGCGGCACGTTGTGCCGGTTCGGACGCGATATCGAAGCCTTGCGCGAAGTTGTTTTGCCCTGGCGGTTGGCTATACAGGATGACGAAGTGGTCGCCATCGTGCGGCGCCAATTCGCGGATCTGCAGCGTTGGCATGCCATCCTCGTGAGCTTCACTCAGGAATGCGGTTTCGTCGGCGCGCGCGACCCGGTGGATATAACCGAAGCCATGCACGCCTGGGAACTCACGTTTGTAATCGCGCGAGCCGCTGTAGCGCGCGAAACCCTCGGACGAAATGCGATCGTCACCGGCGACGATCACTGCGCCGCGCATGCCGAGCAGGCCGTGTTCGTAAACGTCCAGGTGCTGCCGCAGCTCTTCGGTGACATGGGTGGTGAGTTGCTGGAACCTGGTCTGGTCCTGCTGACGGTTATGTTTCTGCACGCTGTGCGCGACCAAAGCCGCGGCAACTAGGCCCGTGCCAAGCACGGCCAATGCGGCAAAACGCGCCGATCGTGTAGGGCCGGCGGTGAGTGTCCAGCGGTTATTCGGCATGCACTCCCTTTCCTCTGGTCAACGCTGGTGCGGCGTGAGCATCGGCATCCCCGTAGTCCGTGCGCGATGGCATTCATCCTGACCGTACAGGTCCGCACAACATGTGCGTCCAAGTTAGCGCGAACATTGCGACCGCACCAGCCCCCGTTGCTTGCGCGGGGAGCAACATCTGGACCTTTACGTAAGGAGTGTGACGGTGGCGTGTAGTATCACGCCGATCAGGCCGCCGACCAGGGTACCATTGAAGCGGATGTACTGCAGATCGCGGCCGACGCTCAGTTCCAATTGATCCACCAGGTGGCGCTCGTCCCATCCCTTGACGGTTTGCGCGATATGCGCGGTGACGCTGTTGCGCAGACGCTGGGTGAGTTGTTCGGCGCCGTCGAGCAGATGCTGGTTGAGTGCCTCGCGCAGCGCGCTGTCCTGAGCCAATGACTGGCCCAGCGTGCCCAGCGCGCTCCGCAAGTGTTGCGCCAGTGCGCCATCGTGACGCGATAGATCCTCGCGCAGGCTGGCATGGATCTGGCTCCACAGCCCTTGCACGTAGTCTTGCACGTCGGGGTGTTCGATCAGCCGCTGCTTGAGCGCCTGGATCTTGGCGGCGGTGGCCGGATCGGCGCGCAATTGCTGCACGTAGCCTCCGAGCCAGCGCTCGTAATCCTGGCGTAGCGGATGCTGCGGCTGCGACAGCACCTCCTGCAGTTCGTCCAGCAGCGCCTGTGCCAGGCGCTCGGCCAGGGTATCGGCGATGCCCTCCACCGGCTTCACCCACGCGACCGTGCCGACCAGCTTGGGCCATTCGCGTCGTGCGTATTTGACGATCATCGTCGACACGCGTTGTTTGACCTCGGCATCGTTCAGGTGGTCGCCGAGTCGGGTCAATGCTTCGTCTAGCAGTCTCTGGTGGCGGCCGTCGGCGGTGAGCAGGCCGAGAATCTCGCCGACAGTGGCGGCGGCATCCCATTCGTGCAGGCGTGCCACCACGAAGTTGTGGATGCGGCGCCGCACTGCGGCTTCGTCGAGTAGGTTCAGCGCCTGTAACGCCCAGCCGCGGGCCAGCTCGGCCAGTTTGCCCGCCTGCTCCGGCTCGGCCAGCCACTGGCCTAGTCGCGCCGCAGGATCGAATACGGTGAGTTTGGCGAGCAGTGCGTCCGGCTCCAGGAAGTGATCGCGGACGAACACCGCAAGGCTGTCGGCAATGCGCGTCTTGCCGTGCGGGATGATGGCGGTGTGCGGAATCGGCAGACCCAATGGATGTCGAAATAGCGCCACCACCGCGAACCAGTCGGCCAGCGCGCCGACCGTGGCGGCTTCGAAGAACGCGCCGATCCAGGCCCAGGCGCCGTGCATACCCATGGCGTGGCTGAGCAGGAAACCGCATAGCATTGCCAGTAACAGCAATGTGGCCAGTCGTTTCATCCGCCGCAACTGCGTATGGCGTGGATCGGGAGGCGATGGGAGATCGGAAGAGAAGCTCATGCCGGGTCAGTGTACGCAGCGCAGGGTCAAGCGGGCTTCATTGCAGCACCCATTACCAGGCGGTGGAGTCGATTTGTGGACTCGCGATGCTCTTCGCTCGTGTGGCCTTCGATGCGATGGGGCGCGCGGGTGCATATGCCGTCTTTGCGACAGGGAACAGTAGACAGATGCAGCGTCAGCCCAGTGCGTCCAGCGGACGCACGAACTCCAGGCCCAGTGCCTGCGCCACCGCGCGGTGGGTGAGCTTGCCAGCGTGCACGTTGAGGCCGTTGCGCAGGTCCTGATCCTCGCGCAAGGCCTGCACGCCGTGTTCGGCGAGCAGCAGCACGAACGGCAGTGTGGCGTTGGTCAGCGCGAAGGTGGAGGTGCGGGCGACGGCGCCTGGCATGTTGGCCACGCAATAGTGGACGATGCCATCGACCTTGTATGTCGGCTGCTCATGGGTGGTTGCATAGCTGGTCTCAAAGCAGCCGCCCTGGTCGATCGCCACATCCACCAGCACCGAGCCTGGCCGCAGCAGCGCCAGTTGCGCGCGCGAGACCAGTTTGGGCGCGGCAGCGCCGGGGATGAGCACCGCGCCGATCACCAGATCGGCATGCGGCAGGCAGTGTTCGATAGCGTCGTGGGTGGAGTACAGCGTGTTCAGTTGCTGACCGTAGAGTTCGTCCAGGTATTTGAGCCGTTCCAGTGAACGGTCCAGCACCGTCACTCGCGCGTGCAGGCCCATCGCCATGCGTGCGGCGTTGATTCCGACCACGCCGCCGCCGATCACCAGCACCTGCGCTGGCTTGACCCCTGGCACGCCGCCCAGCAGCACCCCGGAGCCGCCCTGGGCTTTTTCCAGCGCGTGCGCGCCGGCCTGGATCGCCATGCGCCCGGCGACCTCGCTCATCGGTGCCAGCAGCGGTAAACCGCCGTGACCATCGGTGACGGTCTCGTAGGCGATCGCGGTGCAGCCGGAATGCAGTAGCGCGTCGGCCTGTCGCGGATCCGGCGCCAAGTGCAGATAGGTGAACAGCAGTTGCCCAGGGCGCAGTAGCGCGCATTCTTCTGGTTGCGGTTCCTTGACCTTGACGATCAAGTCGGCTTGGGCGAACACGCTAGCTGCGTCCTCGGCAAGGTGCGCGCCGGCGCGTTCGTACTCGGCATCGGTCAGGCCGATGCTCTGGCCGCCGCCACGCTGCACCAGAACGTGGTGTCCGTACAGCACCAACTCGCGGACTCCGGATGGGGTCAAGCCGATCCGGTACTCGTGGTTCTTGATCTCTTTCGGGACGCCGACCAGCATGAGCGGTTCTCCAGTTGGACGCAGCGTGTGGGGAGCGCGGGTGGATGGTTGGGTGGACAGTCAGAACGTGTTGCGGATCATCTCCGCCAGTACCGAAAACATGCGTTCGATGTGCGCGCGCTCGACGATCAGCGGCGGCGACAGCGCGATGGTGTCGCCGTTGACGCGGATCAGCAAGTCGCCCTCGTGGAAGCAGCGTTCGAAGATGTCGTAGGCACGCGCACCGGGCGCGCCCTCGCGCGGGGCCAGTTCGATCGCACCGATCAGGCCGAAGTTGCGGATGTCGATCACATGCGGCAGGCCGCGCAGTGCGTGGATCGCCTGTTCCCAGGCGGCACCCAGTTCGATCGCTTTGTCGAACAGGTTTTCTTCTGCATATGTCTCCAGTGTCGCCAATGCGGCAGCGCAGGCCAACGGATGGCCGGAGTAGGTGTAGCCGTGAAACAGATCGATGGCCGCTGCCGGGCCGTGCGTGAAGGCGTCGTGGATCGCATCCGACACGAACACGGCGCCCATCGGCACGCACCCGTTGGTCAGGCCTTTGGCGGTGGTGATCATGTCCGGTACCACGCCGAAGCGTTGCGCGGCGAACGCGTTGCCGATGCGGCCATAACCTGTGATGACCTCGTCGAAGATCAACACGATGCCATGTTTGTCGCACAACTCGCGGATGCGTTGCAGGTAACCCTGCGGTGGCAGCACCACTCCGGCCGAGCCGGAAATCGGTTCGATGATGAGCGCGGCGATGGTGGAGGCATCGTGTAGCGTGACTAGGCGTTCCAGGTCGTCGGCCAATTCGGCGCCGTGCGTCGGCAGACCGCGCGCGAATGCGTTGCGGCCGATGTCGAGCGTATGTCGCAGATGGTCCACGCCGGGCAGCAGCGGGCCGAACCCTTTGCGATTGTTCGGCAACCCGCCGACCGAGATACCACCGAAGCCGACCCCGTGATAGCCCTTTTCGCGACCGAGCAAGCGCGTACGCTGTCCCTCGCCACGGGCGCGGTGATATGCCAGTGCGATCTTCAACGCCGTATCCACCGATTCGGAGCCAGAGTTGGTGTAGAACACATGATTGAGTCCAGGCGGAGCCAATGCCACCAGTCGTTCTGCAAGCACGAACGGCAGTGGCGAGCCCATCTGGAAGGTCGGCGCGAAGTCCAGCGTGGCGATCTGCCGGGCCACCGCCTCGACGATGCGTGGTCGCGCATGACCGGCGTTGCAACACCAAAGCCCGGCGGTACCGTCGAGGATCTGGCGTCCGTCCACGCTGCGGTAATACATGCCTTCTGCCGCGGCCAGCAGCCGCGGTCGTGCCTTGAACTGGCGATTGGCGGTGAATGGCATCCAGAACGCTTCTAAATTCAGAGGCATCTGTGTGGCGTCGCGGTCGGACAGTGCTTGAGGTGGGAGAGTGGACTGAGGATGCATCGCAGGCTCCATGCGAAGGACGTTGAAAAACTTTACCTCATGCCGGTACCGCAGGAGCGCACCAATTAGAGCGGCTAATGAAACTGCTGCGTCGCCTCTGGACGGGCGGGAACAGTGCCCGGAATCCTCATATACACATCATGGGCAGTTCGTCAGTTGCGGCATCGGCCCTGTGGCGTAAGATCGCAAGTGCAGTGGGGAGGCTTGGTCCAAATCAAAAGGAGAGGTCACGCGCGATGAGCCAGGACACCGACGATCAAGACGATCACAGCGACAATCCCTATCGCCCGCGCAAACTCAAGGTGCGCGATCCGCTGCACGATCTGCAGCTGCTGCGCGATATGGCGATCATCAATGCGCGGGTGCGCGCCGAGCTGGGGCCGCTGCCACCCGGCGGATTGCCGGTGGAGCCCAAGCGTAAACCTGCGCGGCCACCGTACCTGCCTGCCGCCGTATCCGCGCCCCATCCCCCCGAGGACGACCCGATGAAACTGCACCACCTTGCCGCCACCGCCATCATGCCGCTGGCCCTGACCGCTGCGGGCTGCTCCAAAGGCATCGATGTCGGCAATGACGGCGCCACCGGCCACCTCAACCCGCACCCGGTCAAACGCTACGAAGTGATTGCCACCTCCCATGCGCCGGGGCCGTGGGATACGATCAAGGCGTACATCGGGTATGACGTCATCAATGAAAAATGCGTGCCGCTGGCCCCGTTCCTTGGTGTGCGGCAGACGCCTAATACCCAGCTAGATGTTCCCATGACACAGGTGAACGATCACACGTGGAAGGGATATTTCTACCGCGACGCCTTGCTGGATGAGGACTATTTCAAGCTTGGCGTGTGCCACTGGGATGCGACCGGTGTTGGCATTTCTGCTATAGCCAAGGGAGTTAGGTTCAATTGGGGCGGTATGTTGGTGGAACTCTTGCGAGAAAGTCAGGAGACCTACTACTTTAAGAAAAGCGCATACGGGAATCAGTCTTTCGTTGAGTATGGTACTGAAACTCTCACTGGAGAAGACGATGAGGTTGTTCAGCACCCAGATGCTCATTTCCAAGTCACCATCTCTGTCAAGGAAGCCAAGCCATGAAGCCTGCTGATCAAACGCGTGCCGATGCGGCCATTGATTCTTATAGAAACCGCTCTCAGAGCGAAGTCGACAGTCCCAATCGCATATATCTAGCTGGTGATAAATATACTGTCTTCGGCTACGCGAACGATCCTATAACCGGTTTCCACGCAACAGCGTATCGAAGCGTGGACGTACCACACAACATCATCATCGCCTACCGTGGCACCGACCCGGCTTTATTTACCGGCGAGACCAAGGCGGAAAAAGCAGGCCATGCGCTCACCACCCTCCAGGACATCGCTGTCGATGCAACGATGGTGCGCGACGCCGTCAATCCACAAAAAGCCGCCGCCGATGCGTTCACGGCGCAGATGCTCGCCAAGGCCGTTGCACGAGGAATCCCCAAAGACCATGTGACCGTCGCCGGCCACTCCCTCGGCGGCGCACTGGCGCAGATCGAGGCGGCCAAATACGGCCTGGCCGGCTCCACCTACAACGCCTATGGCGCTAGGGGGCTGGCCGATGGCACGCCGCAGCTAGGCTGCCACGTGACCAATTACCGCATGGCCAACGATCTGGTGAGCGCGGCCAGTCCTCACGTCGGCAGTGTGGTGTCGTTAGCCAGTCATGACGATGTGCAGAGCCTGCGCGCTGGCCGGTATCTGGATGCGCCCGTCGGTGCACCGCCCCCGAATGTCCTGCTGGCGATGCGATTGGGCGACCACGGCGGCGCCCAGTACTTCGGTAGTCAAAGTCCGGACAACGTGCTGGCCCCGCATCGTTTCAGCGAAGCGTCGCAACGCTACACGGACCACCAGAGTGCCTTCGAGCATTTCACCTGGGAGGTTGCTCACGAACGTGCCGAATTGTCCCAGGCGCTACGCCAGATGCGCGCGCACCCTGGCCAGACCCATCTGCCAGCGGACATCCAGCGGCAGGTGAACGAATACCTGGCGTTGAACTTGGACACGCCGCTGCGCGATGCCATCGAACATAACGCGCACGTGCAGAGTACAGCACACAGTCTGCACGATACCGGCGATGCCGCGCGCTCGGTTGGCCATGCGGTACACGACATGGACGAGCGCATGGCCTCGGCGGCGCATCGGGCGGGTGTTGCGGCTTTC
>NZ_MDCB01000013.1 GCF_002939705.1 Xanthomonas albilineans
CCATCAGGTGCCGGTAACGCCTTACGATCCAGCTTGCCATTCGGGGTCAGTGGCAGGCGATCCAACCGCACATAAGCGGCTGGGACCATGTAATCCGGCAACACATCCGTTAGCCAGCTGCGTAAAGTTTCTGCGCCCAGATGCTCGGAGGTCACGCCCTCGACACCGACCCAATACGCGACCAGCCGCTTGTCGGCTACTACCGCATCATCGAGCGCCACCACCACGCACTCGCGCACATCCGCATGCGCGCTCAGCCGTGCCTCGATCTCGCCCAATTCGATGCGGAATCCACTGATCTTGACCTGGTGATCGTTGCGTCCGACAAACTCGATCGTGCCGTCGGCACGCCAGCACCCCAGATCGCCAGTGCGGTACATCCGTGCCGTCGGATCGTCGCTGAACGGATCGGTGAGGAAGCGCTCGGCGGTCAAGTCATCGCGATTGAGATACCCACGCCCCACGCCATCGCCACCGATATACAGCTCGCCCACCACCCCGATCGGAACCGGCGCACTGTTTATATCCAGGATATAAATACGCGTATTGGCGAGAGGCTGTCCGATAGTGACAGCCGAATCGCATTCGGCATCTTGCGTCAGATGTTCTGCAGTACAAGAAACCGTGGTCTCTGTCGGTCCATAGGTATTAACAACTTCTATGTTGTGAGGCCTTAATGCATGCCATTCCCTTAGCTTCTGCGGAGATATGGCATCTCCAGTGACATTCAGAAGTCGCACGCCTTGCAGTTGTACACGTGCCAGTTCCGGCGATTGCTTCCATGTGCCGACAAGGCTATGCCAATGCGCCATCGTCAAATGCACCACCGTCACCCGTGGGGACGAAGATATCTCTCCGCATCCATGATCCACAGCGCCGAATATCGTTGGTGCAAGAACAAGTGCAGCCCCGCCAAGCAAGGCAGGGAAGATTTCTTCCACCGAAAGATCGAAGCTGATCGAATTTTGTTGCAAGACGAGATCGGATTGCGTCACCCCGAACAACGTCACCGCATCCAACGCGTAGTTGCACAGATTCCTGTGCTCGATCATGACACCCTTCGGCGCGCCGGTCGATCCGGATGTATAGATCACATACGCCAAATGGCGTGCGGTCAGGCCATTGGCATGACGGTCGGGATTACTGTCAGGCAGATGCTCCCAGCGCGTGCCGTCTACTTGCAGATCGACGATCACAGTAGAATTACCACTGCCCTCGACAAGGTGCCGGCTGGCGGTATCCGTCAGCACCGTCAACGCGCCGCAATCGGCACGCATGTAGGCCAGCCGCTCCGGCGGATAAGCAGGATCCAGCGGCACATACGCACCACCGGCTTTCAGCACGGCAAGTAACGCCACCACCATCTCCACGCTGCGCTGCACGCAGATCGCCACCCGCTCGTCCGGGCGCACACCCAACTCGCGCAGGTAATGCGCCAGGCGATTGGCACGTGCGTTCAACTCGCCATACGTCAGCGACGCCTCGCCCTGCACCACCGCGATCGCCGTGGGATCGCGCGCCACCTGCGCCTCGAACAACTCGTGCACACACGCATCGCGCGGATAATCCGCCGCTGTCGCATTCCATTGAATCAATACCTGATGGCGCTCGGCCTCACCCAGGATTGGTAGACGGTCCACCGCCCGATCGTCAGCGTCTTCGGCCACCATCGCCGCCAACAAATGCTGCCAATGACCTATCCATCGCTCCAGCGTCGCATGCTCGAACAACGCGGTGGCATAGGTCAGACTGCCGACGATCCCATCCTTGCTTTCTTCCAAGGACAGCGATAGATCGAACTGCACGCTCGTCTGCGCCGCACCCAGACCACTGGCATCGAGTTCGCCAAGATTCAACACACCCTGCGGTGTGTTCTGCCAGGCGAACATCACCTGGAACAACGGTGCATGCGCCAGGCTGCGCGGCGGCTGCACTAATTCCACCACCTGCTCGAACGGGATGTCCTGATGCGTCTGTGCTTGCAGCGCACGCTCCTTCACCGACGCCAGTAACTGCGCCAACGTCGGCGAGCCGGACAACTCCACCCGCAACGCCAGTGTATTGACAAAGAAGCCGATCAGCCCCTCGGTCTCCGAGCGACCACGATTGGCCACCGGACTGCCGATCACCACATCGTCCTGTCCAGACAAGCGCGATAGCAGCATCGCGCAACTGGCGAGTAAGGTCATATACATCGTCAGCCCGTGCCGCTGGCTGAGTTCCTTCAGCGCCTGCGCCTGCTGCGGACCGACGACCACTTCCAGCGCTGCGCCGGCATGGTCTTGCCGGGCAGGTCGCGGACGATCCGTTGGCAACTCCAGCAACACCGGCGCACCGGACAGCGTTTCGCGCCAGTAAGTCGCCTGTTGCTGCAATACTTCGCCCACCAACCATTGCCGCTGCCAACTCGCATAATCGGCATATTGGATCGGCAACGGCGGTAAAGGATCGGCTTCACCACGTGCAAACGCTCGATACAGCGCGCTCAACTCGTTGGTCAAAATCCCCATCGACCACCCGTCCGAGACGATGTGGTGCATGGTCACGAAGAGGACGTGTTCGTCGTGGGCGAGCTGTACCAACACGCCACGGATCAGCGGGCCGCGATCCAGCGCGAAGGGTGTCTGCGCTTCCTCGGCCAACAGCCGCTCCAGCACCGCCTCATGCTCGGGCACCTCCCGCAGATCGTGAGCGATCAAATGGAAGCCACTATCCTCAGCAGCGACCTGCTGCAATGCTTGCCCATCGATCAAGGCGAAGGTCGTACGCAGCGATGCATGCCGCGCCACGATGCGATCCAGCGCACGTTGCAGCGCATGCCTCTCCAGTGGCCCGCGCAAACGCAGGCCACCGCTGATGTGATATGCCTGACTGACACCCTCGAACTGCGACAGGAACCAGAGCCGTTGCTGTGCAAACGACAGCACGCGCGGTGCATCTGGTGCCAGCGGCATGATCGGCGACAAGATCGCGCCGGAGGAAGACGCCACACAAGCGGCAAGCTGCTGGAGCGTGGCATGGGCGAACAACTCGGCCACGCCGATCTCGGCACCCAAGTCCTGACGCAAGCGCGACGCGACCCGCACCACCAGCAACGAATGCCCGCCGAGAGCGAAGAAGTTGTCGTGCCGCCCGATCGTCTCCAGACCCAACAGGTCGCGCCAGATCACCGCAATGGCTTGTTCGATTTCACCCTGCGGTGCTTCATACGCATGCGCCGCATAAGCCACACCATCCGGTGCCGGCAATGCCTTGCGATCCAGCTTGCCGTTGGCGGTCAACGGCAGCTTGTCCAGTTGCACATAGGCCGCCGGCACCATGTAGTCCGGTAGCACATCCGATAGCCAACTGCGCAATCTCTGTGCATCTACATCCTCGGCACCAACCCAGTACGCTACCAACCGCTTGTCGCTGCCTGCCGCCGCATCCAGCGGCACCACCACGCACTCGCGCACATCTGCATGCGCACTCAGACGCGCTTCGATCTCGCCTAACTCGATGCGGAAACCGCGGATCTTGACCTGGTGATCGTTGCGGCCCACAAACTCGATCGTGCCATCGGCACGCCAGCGACCCAGATCGCCACTACGGTACATCCGCGCCGTCGGATCGGTACTGAATGGATCGATGAGGAAGCGTTCTGTGGTCAAGTCGTCGCGATTGAGATACCCACGCCCCACGCCATCACCGCCGATATACAACTCGCCCACCACTCCAATCGAAACTGGTGCACCGTGTGCATCGAGGATATAGATGCGCACATTAGCAATCGGACGACCGATCGGTGGTGCTCCCGTCGCATTCGCATCACATTCATGCACACTGACACAGACCGTCGTCTCCGTGGGCCCATATGCATTGATCAAACGTCTTCCTTCACCCCAACGTTTCACCATCGCAGCAGGCAGTGCCTCACCTGCAACGACAACCGTTTGCAAAGAGACCAGCTCTTCAACATTTGACACCGTAGGCAACACTATTGGTGGCAACGTCGCGTTGGTGATTTCCTTCTTCTTGATTATTTCAAAAAAATCATCTCCCGCCAGAATTTCATTATTGAATGGGATAAATAATGCCCCCCCCCAGCAGATCGCCATCATAATTTCGAACGTACAGGCATCGAAACTGAAAGAGGCAAACTGCAAGATACGGCTATTGGAATTTAAGAATAATATTTTCTTCTGAGCGCAAGCCATGTTGACCAAGCCGCGATGCTCGTTCATAGCACCCTTGGGCGCACCGGTCGATCCGGACGTGTAGATCACATACGCCAAATGGCGTGCGGTCAGGCCATTGGCATGACGGTCGGGATTGCTGTCCGGTAGGTGCTCCCAGGGCTCGCCGTCGGCTTGCAGGTCCACGATCACTGCCGTAGCGGCACTGTCCTCGACTAGGTGGCGGCTGGCGGCATCCGTCAGCACCGCCACCGCGCCGCAATCGGATTGCATATAGGCCAGCCGCTCCCGCGGATAGGCCGGGTCCAGCGGAACATAAGCACCACCGGCCTTGAGCACCGCCAGCACCGCCACCACCATCTCCACACTACGCTGCACGCAGATCGCCACGCGATCGTCCGGGCACACGCCCAATTCGCGCAGGTAATGCGCCAGACGGTTGGCCCTCGCATTCAACTCGCCGTATGTCAGCGACACCTCGCCCTGCACCACCGCGATGGCCGATGGATCACGCGCCACCTGCCTCTCGAACAACTCATGTATACACGCATCGCGCGGGTAATCCTCTGCGGTTGCATTCCACTGCGTCAGCACCTGATAGCGCTCGACCTCGTCCAGCAATGGCAAACGATCCACCGCCTGATCTTCGGCGCCCTCGGCCAACATCGCCGCCAACAGATGGCGCCAATGTCCCATCCACCGCTCTAGAGTCGAATGCTCGAATAGCGCTGTGGCATAGGTCAGACTGCCGACAATCCCCTCTTCGCTCTCCGCCAAAGACAACGACAAGTCGAACTGCGCGCTCGTCTGTGCGACGCCAACTTCACTGGTCTCTATCTCGCCAAGATCCAACTCACCATGTGGTGTGTTTTGCCACGCCAACATCACTTGGAACAACGGTGCATGCGCCAGGCTGCGCGGCGGTTGTAATAGCTCCACCACCTGCTCGAACGGGATGTCCTGATGCGCCTGCGCCTGCAGCGCACGCGCCTTCACCGATGCCAGCAGTTGCGCCAGCGTCGGCGAGCCAGACAACTCCACGCGCAATGCCAGCGTGTTGACGAAGAAGCCGATCAGCCCTTCGGTCTCGGAGCGACCACGATTGGCCACTGGACTGCCGATGACCACATCCTCCTGCCCGGAAAGCCGCGATAGCAGCAACGCCCAACTCGCGATTAACGTCATGTACAACGTCAGCCCATGCCGCTGGCTCAGCGCCTTTAGCGCCTGTGCCTGCTGCGGACCGACGACCACCTCCAGCGTCGCGCCGGCATGGTCCTGACGGGCTGGACGCGGACGATCCGTCGGCAGTTCCAGCAGCACCGGCGCACCGGACAGCGTCTCGCGCCAGTAACTGGCCTGCTGATCCAACACCTCGCCCGCCAGCCATTGCCGCTGCCAGCTCGCATAATCGGCATATTGGATCGGCAATGGCGTTAGCGGATCGGCCTCGCCACGTGCAAATGCCCGATACAGCACGCTCAGTTCGTCGATCAAAATCCCCAAGGACCACCCGTCCGAGACGATGTGGTGCATTGTCACGAACAGCACGGACTCGTCATCGGCAAGCTGCACCAGCCGGCCACGGATCAGCGGGCCGCGCTCCAGAGCAAATGGTGCTTTCGCCTCATCGGCCAATAAACGCTCCAGCGCGTCCTCGCGCTCAACCAACTCGCCTAGATCGTGAACGATCAACTGGAAGCCGCTGTCCTCGGCGGCGATTTGCTGCAGCGCCTGCCCATCGACCAGCCCAAAGGTCGTGCGCAGCGATGCGTGCCGCGCCACGATGCGATCCAGTGCACGTTGCAACGCCTGGGTGTCCAGCGCCCCACGCAAACGCAGGCCGCCGCTGATGTGATACGCCTGGCTGACGCCTTCGAATTGCGACAGAAACCAGAGCCGCTGCTGCGCAAACGACAGCACGCGCGACGCATCCTGCTCCAGTGGTACGATCGGTGGCAAGACCGCGCTAGAGGAAGACGCCACACGCGCGGCAAGCTGCTGGAGCGTCGCATGCGCAAATAGGTCGGCCACGCCGATCTCGATATCCAACTGCTGACGCAAGCGCGAAGCGACCCGTACCGTCAGCAACGAGTGACCGCCGAGAGCGAAGAAATTATCGTGCCGCCCGATGTTCTCTAGACCAAGCAGATCGCTCCAAATCGTGGCAATCGTTTGTTCGATGTTGCCCTGCGGCGCTTCATACGCATGCGCTGCATAAGCCGACCCATCCGGTGCTGGCAATGCCTTGCGATCCAGCTTACCGTTCGGGGTCAGTGGCAGGCGATCCAACCGCACATAGGCGGCTGGGACCATGTAATCCGGTAGCACATCCGATAGCCAGCTGCGCAAAGTTTCTGCGCCCAGATGTTCGGACGTCACCTCCTCGGCACCGACCCAGTACGCCACCAGCCGTTTGCCCGTGCCTGTCGCATCCTCCAGCGCCACCACCACACACTCGCGCACATCCGCATGCGCGCTCAGCCGTGCCTCGATCTCGCCCAACTCGATGCGGAATCCACGGATCTTGACCTGGTGATCGTTGCGTCCGACAAACTCGATCGTACCGTCGGCACGCCAGCGCCCCAGATCACCAGTGCGGTACATCCGCGCAGCCGGATCGGCACTGAATGGATCGGTGAGGAAGCGCTCGGCGGTCAAGTCGTCACGATTGAGATACCCACGCCCCACTCCATCGCCGCCGATATACAACTCGCCCACTACCCCGACCGGAACTGGCGCATCGTGTGCATCCAGGATGTAGATGCGCGTATTGGCGATAGGACGACCGATTGGCATCGTCTCCGATGCAAAGAGATCTTTGATAACACCATCGACAGCAACGTCCGTGATTTCAGCGGGCCCATAACTATTTACAAATACATACTTTTCATTACCTGAAATCCATGCCGAAAGGCGATCTCCTTTTATCGACTCTCCACCAAGTACAATATAGCGCAACTGATCAAGCAGAATTTCCTTATTTCCAGACCCGCATTCATCAAAAACTCCATACAACTGACTTGGCGCACAATTGATCAACGCGGCGCCACTCGACTCAAGAAGACTCAAAATACTTGACCCCACCATTACAACTGCCGGCGCCAATACGACAGTAGAACCAACAAATAATGGAGAAAAAATATTCTTAAGCGTCAGGTCAAAAGAAAAAGAAGAAACAACCAATACCTTCTCGCCCTGCCTTAAATAGCCAAGAGCGTAGTGATGGTATAAATTGACACAACCCCGGTGCTCGATCATCACGCCTTTGGGCGCACCGGTCGATCCGGACGTATAGATCACATACGCCAGATGGCGCGTAGCCAAACCAATGGCATTGCGATCCGGATTGCTGTCCGGCAGTTGTGCCCAGCGCTCGGCGTCGACGTGCAGATCGACGATCACGGCCGAAGCAGCACTCTCCTCGATCAGGCTGCGGCTGGCGGTCTGCGTCAGCACCGCCACCGCACCACAATCGGCGAGCATGTAGGCCAGTCGCTCCGGCGGATAGGCCGGATCCAGCGGCACATACGCGCCACCGGCCTTCAACACCGCCAGCAACGCCACCACCATCTCCACACTACGCTGCACGCAGATCGCCACGCGATCGTCCGGGCACACGCCCAATTCGCGCAGGTAATGCGCCAGACGGTTGGCCCTCGCATTCAACTCGCCGTATGTCAGCGACACCTCGCCCTGCACCACCGCGATGGCCGATGGATCACGCGCCACCTGCCTCTCGAACAACTCATGTACACACGCATCGCGCGGATAATCTTCCGCAGTTGCATTCCACTGCGTCAACACTTGATGGAGCTCGGCCTCAGACAGTAATGGCAGACGATCCACCACCTGATCTTCAGCGCCCTCGGCCACCATGGCTTCCAACAGATGACGCCAATGTCCCATCCACTGCTCCAGCGTCGAACGCTCGAAAAGCAATGGATCAAAATCCAGAATGAAACCTATCTTTCCTCCCCATTTGACCGCCTCTAATACAAGGTCAAGTGCTGCAGCACCAGCAATCGGAGGATGGCAGAAGTGAACGAGATGCAAACCACCCCAATGCACAGGCGCAATTTCATCATCGCCGACCAAAATATTCAACGCATCGCCAAAGCCACGCGGATTCTGAAATACGAACATGGTCTGAAAAAATGGCGAACGACTTTCCTCTCGATGAGGATTAAGTCGTTCGACCAACTCGAAAAATGGAAAATCCTGATTTTCCATCGCACGCCTAACGCGACTACGCACTCTGCGCAGCAACTCCCCGACGGTAAGATCAGGATCGAAATTAGCTTGCAAGACGACCTGATTAAAGAATGCCCCGGTGACATCGGACCACTTCTTCCCTCTCCGAGCCGGCATCGGCGATCCGACATTGAAATCATCCTGACCCGTAATCCGACGCAACAAAATGAAATAAGCCGCCAGCAAGACCACGTAGATCGAGGAATTACAGCGATCTGAAAAATTATTCAACTTCATGGACAACTCCATGTCCAAACCAAAGTAGATGGCATCTCGGTGCTTCGCTGGAAACGCCGCCCGTGGCGTGCGTACCGGCAAATTCAAGGATGGAACCTCATCAGCAAGCAATTCCTTCCAATAAGAAAATTGCTTACTTCCGCCATCACCGTTAATCCAATCACGTTGCCAGCACACATAATCGAAGTAGCTCGGCTTCGATTCACTGCCACAGGAGACCACCGGGCGTAATGGCGCAGCGCCACCAATTCCCTCCAGAATAACGCCCAATTCTTCGATCAAACGCCAAAGCGACCAACCATCCACCACAAGATGATTGAATGTCAAAACAATAACGCTTTCTTGCGCATTGACCCGATAAATCCCGACTCTAAATAACGGAGCAACTGTGAGATCGAAAGGCCGAACGCTATCTTCCTTGACCATACTATCAAGATCCGCGGATTTTACCCCATATACATCAACCACTTGAAGTTGCAACCGCGCAAAACGCTCGCTTCTTTGTTCCGGCTCTTTGCCCACATCACGAAAGCGAGTGCGCAACATCGCATGACGCTTCATTAGCTCTGCAATCGCCTTATCCAATAAGTCAAGATCAACTGCACCAAGAAGACGTGCGAAAAAGCTAATGTTGTAATTCCCCTGCAACTCCGGCTGCAATTTGTACAAAAACCATAAATTGCGCTGATTTGCGGACAATGGGAACCAGGCATCATCATTCACACTAGCGAAAGCGTTTTGACCATCAACTTTCGGAACCATTACTTCAAAATTTTCCACGCCACCCTCACAAAGTTTAATTCCTTAGAGAACGTGAACCACTATCGATGAGCTGAACTATTTTTTAATATTTTTTTCATAATTGATTCTTATGTACGAAAAAAATACGGAATCGCAACAGCGCCCGTAGACGCCAGAACCATGGCACGGATACAGGTAAATAAAGCAAATATCAGCAAATATTGTGGCCGGCGGTCGCGCCGATGGCGTTCAACACATCAGCTTGAGTGCCATTGAACCAGCAGCGGCCGAATCGATGCTACCCGCCACAGATTCTCGATCTTCAGCTCCACCACTTGTCGGAGCGTACTCCAGTTACATTGCCACCTGGAAAGCAAGCTGGTCAACTTCAAACCACCGTCACCACCGCTAACAGGGATGGCAGCCTCAACATGGCGGCGGCACGACTGGTCGCAACGACCATCGCGATGCAACGCATTCGACGCCGACCAACGCTGGTCACTGAACTTACAGGTGGCCGGAGCGCTAACGTCTTTGCAACGCCAACTCGTTGCCATGGGCTAACGGTTACACCACAGCACGACGACACAGCGCATACCCACACAGGTGCCGGTGTTGCCAGCAAGGTTGGATACACCCGGATGGAATCGCTGCTGATGCTTTGCCCGGCAAGCGCGCAGACGAACTCCACCTTCAGCCGGGCGACGTACCGCTATGGATCGGCAGCGCACAAAGCCTGCGCTACTAACACCATTTCAATTTGATCCGGATGTAGCGACCGCTGTCTCTGGCGGCACCGAACGCGCTGACCGAAGCACTGCACGCCCTGCCCACACGTAACAAGTCCAAGGTCGGTACTGCTGTTGCACAGCGACGGCGAAATACAGGCACCGCTGGACTGAACCTCGGCTCCCACCGCCGCACCGATCGAGCCCGCGGCGCAGTAAAGCGGCGCAGTAAATAAGACTGCGATCACACACCAAGCACGGCGACCGCGGCGACGACCCTGACCTGCGTGGAACCCGACTACTTCACCTCAAGCCTGACAGATCGCGAATCCGAAGCCTGCTCTTCCCTGGGCCGCGCGTAGATCAGGTCGACGACACCATTGCCACGATTCATCGCCTTGAAGGTGAAGATGACACTCCCACCGCACCCCACTTCTCCCTTGCCACAGGAGCTACTCGGGCGGCGAGAGACATCGAGCAGCGACAGCGACCGCGGCAGAGTGCGCAACGCCCATGACATGCCGGTCGAATTATTTTCGGGAAGCTCGATCGCGACCAACTGACCACGCTTCAGCGGAAACCCCTTTATGGCATCGGCCAGACAGGTCTTGGCTACCGGCTGGTCGGCGTTGCCGGTCACCTGGACGATGGAGCCGTCCGAACACACGCCAGCGCCAGGGGCGACAGCGCCTGCGGCCATAGCCGGAAGACTCAGGCAACCGCTGGCAGAGAGCAGTAAAAGCAGGAAAGAACGCGTCATCTGAAGTTTCCTCGATCATGGGTGGAAACGATGTACGGGTATCCGCCCGCCCGGTGCGCTGGGCCATTGCCGGTGGCAGCTGCGATGCGGGAGGATCGCGACCAATCATCATCCACACAGATCAGCCCGAGGCTGAACGCAGGAGCGCGGCGCTGTCGAGGATACCGTCGCCCGCCGATCTTCGCGCTCATGGGACGCAGCGCGTGGCTGGCTTATGTGCCACGCCAAGCAACGCCGGCACCGAATCGGGCGCGAAAATCGGCACGACGTCATGAATCGCCGCTCACGGAATCCAGGCCAGCAATTGCTCCAGCCGCACGTGCGGATCGTCTTGCTGCAACAGTGACAGGCGTTGCCGTTCGTCAAGCGGCAGCAGTTCGGCCAGACGCCAGCCGACCCAGGCGGCCTGATCCAGCAGGCGTGGCCCGACCACCGGATACACCGCAGCCGCCTGGTCCAACAGGCTCTCCAGCAGCGTCGCCAGCAGCGCATGCTGCGGACGCAGTTCGTCGTCGTGATCCGGTTCGCACCACGCCACATCGCCAACCACCAGGCCATTGTCGCGAGTCCAGTGACGCGCCACATGAAAGCGCCGCGCGCCGCGCAGACTCAACAGCAGCACGCCATCGGTGCCGACATCGAAATCGACGATGCGCGCCTCGATGCCGAACTCCGCCGGTAACGCTGCGGCACCGGCCTCACTGCCATGCAGGATCAAGCAAACACCGAAACCGCTGTCGTGACGGCCGCACTCGCGAACCATATCCAGATAACGCGGCTCAAACACGCGCAGCTTCATCGATGCGCCTGGCAGCAGCACTTTATGCAGCATGAATAGCGGCAGCGTCGTTCGCTCCACGCTCACTCGCACACTCCGCTGCGTCCGATCAGAATCATTGAAGCGCCGCCAGGAAACGCCGCGGCGCGCCGTCGAAACCGCCGTTGGACATGAACACCACATGGTCGCCCGCGCGTGCCTGCGTCTGCAACGCCGCCAGTAGCGCGTCCACGTCGGTGGCGGCGTAAGCCTGGCCGCGCACTGCGGCGATCACTTTGCCGGCGTCCCATGCGAGTTCCGGACGCTGCAGGAACACCACCGCATCGGCCACCTCAAGCGACGGCGCCAGCGCATCGGCATGCGCGCCTAAGCGCATCGAATTGCTGCGCGGCTCCATCGCCACCACGATGCGCGCCGTACCGACCTTGGCACGCAACCCTTCCAGGGTGGTGCGGATCGCGGTGGGATGATGGGCGAAATCGTCGTACACGGTGATGCCCTGCGCCTGACCAAGCACTTCCAGCCGCCGCTTGACGCTGCGAAAACGCGCCAGCGCCGGGATCACCTGCGCAGGCGCCACGCCAACCGCATGCGCCGCCGCCAAAGCCGCCAGCGCGTTCATCACGTTGTGGCGACCGAGCAACGACCATTCGACCACACCCAATTGCTGGCCTGCATGCAGCACCGCAAAACGGCTGCCATCGGCGGCAAGCAGACGCGCGCTCCAATCGAACCCCGGATCGAAGCCGAAGCGCTCCACCGGCGTCCAGCAGCCCATCGCCAGCACCTCGCGCAGATGCGCGTCCTCGCCATTGACGATCAGGCGGCCCCGGTGCGGCACCGTGCGCACCAGGTGGTGGAACTGACGTTGGATCGCGGCGACATCGGGAAAAATATCGGCGTGATCGTATTCGAGGTTGTTGAGGACCGCCACCAGCGGCCGGTAGTGCACGAACTTGCTGCGCTTGTCGAAGAACGCGGTGTCGTATTCGTCGGCCTCGACCACGAACAACGGCCGCTGCGGGGTCGCGACCGGACCGCCCAGGCGCGCCGACACGCCGAAATCCTCGGCTACTCCGCCGATCAGGAACCCCGGCTCGCGACCCGCCGATTGCAACAGCCAGGTCAGGATGCTGGTGGTGGTGGTTTTGCCATGGGTGCCCGCCACTGCCAGCGTCTCGCGCCCGGGCAACACCTGCTCGCTGAGCCACTGCGCCCCGGAAATGTAGGCGCGTCCGGCATCGAGCACCGCCTCCACGGCGAGGTTGCCGCGCGAGAGCGCATTGCCGACGATCACCTGCGCGCAGTCGGCCTCGATGTGCTCCGGCAGGTACCCCTGCTTCAACGCGATGCCCAATTGCTCCAACTGCGTGGACATCGGCGGATAGATCGCATGGTCGCTACCCTCGACCACATAGCCGAGTTCACGCGCCAACGCGGCGACACCCCCCATGAACGTACCGGCGATGCCGAGAATATGGATTTTGCTCATGAGCCGATTGTCGCCGATCCCCCGACCCAGGCAAACCGGCAAATGGCTTGATACCACGGCGACTGCACGGTGGCAGTATTCGGATGCGCCATGCACGAGCAAACAGGCTCGGCAGACGCTCACATTGCACAGCCGCGCTGACCCAACACGACGCCCTAACGCGGCGGTAAGCAGCGCGCAACGTGACCGGCGGACGCGCGCCAAGCGCATCCGCGGAAGGTCGCTGTCGCCTCAGCGACCGATCGCGGCCAGAATGCGGGCGAGCACCTCGTCCAGCGAGCCGACTCCATCCACGCGCGCGAGCGTGCCGCGCTTATCGTAGAAGCCGATCACCGGCGCCGTCGAATCGTTGTACACCTGCAAACGCTTGCGCACCGACGCGGGATTGTCGTCTTCGCGCCCCTCGGCCTTGGCACGGCCGGCGATGCGCTCCACCAGCAGATCGGTGGCCACGTCCAGTTGCACCACCGCGTCCAGCGGTTGGCCGAGTTTGGCCAGCAATTCGTCCAGCGCCCCAGCCTGGGCAAGATTGCGCGGATAGCCATCGAGGATGAAGCCGTTGCGTACATCCTCACGACTGAGGCGCGATGCCAGCATACCCAGCAGAATATCGTCGGAAACCAGATCGCCACGCGCCATCACTTCCTTGGCCTGGACCCCGAGCGGCGTACCGGCGGCGACTTCCGCGCGCAGCAGATCGCCGGTGGAGATGTGCGGAATCTGTAGCGTGTCCTTCAGACGGGCCGCCTGCGTGCCCTTGCCCGATCCGGGCGGTCCCAATAGAACCAATCGCATCAACCTGACTCCTCAAGGAAATTACCGTGCATGACCTGCCGCGTTAGACTCATAGGTCCACGCTGCGCCGCAAGCCTCTCAGTTTACCGCATCCGGGCAATGCCCCGGCAATGTCCCCACCCCAGGAGCGACCCTCGACCATGGCCCAAGGCACCCTGCTCTACGCCCAATCCGGCGGCGTCACCGCCGTCATCAACGCCAGCGCCGCCGCCGTGATCGGCGAAGCACGAGCGCGCAAGGTCAAGGTGCTGGCCGCGCGTAACGGCATTCTCGGCGCACTGCGCGAAGACCTGATCGACACCTCCAAGGAATCGGCGGCGGCGATCCGCGCGCTGGCACACACCCCGGGCGGCGCCTTCGGCTCTTGCCGCTACAAGCTCAAATCGCTGGAAGCCGATCGCCCCAGGTACGAGCGCCTGCTACAAGTGTTGCAAGCGCATCAGGTACGCTACTTCCTCTACAACGGCGGCAACGATTCGGCCGATACCGCCTGGAAGGTCGCACAACTGGCACAGGCATTCGACTATCCCCTGCATTGCATCGGCGTGCCCAAGACCATCGACAACGACCTGACGGTGACCGACACCTGCCCCGGTTTCGGCTCGGCAGCCAAATACACTGCGGTGGCGGTGCGGGAAGCGGCGCTGGACGTGGCCGCCATGGCGGAAACCTCGACCAAGGTCTTTGTCTACGAGGCCATGGGCCGGCATGCCGGCTGGCTCGCTGCCGCCGCCGGGCTGGCCGCGCAGTCGCCGGACGATGCACCGCAGATCATCCTGTTCCCCGAGCGCGCCTACGACGAGGCGGCCTTCCTGGCACAGGTGCGCAAGGTGGTGGATCAGGTCGGTTGGTGCGTGGTGGTGGCCAGCGAAGGCATTCGAACCGCGGACGGGCGCTTCGTCGCCGATGTAGGCGGCGGCACCGACGCGTTCGGGCACAGCCAGCTCGGCGGCGTGGCGGCGTACCTCGCCGGCAAGGTCAAGTCAGAACTCGGCTACAAGGTGCACTGGACCCTGCCCGACTACCTGCAACGCTCGGCACGCCATATCGCCTCGCGCACCGACTGGGAACAGGCACAGGCGGTTGGCAAGGCGGCGGTGCAATTCGCCCTCAACGGCATGAACGCGGTGATGCCGGCGATCGTGCGCAGCAGCGATGCGCCCTACCGTTGGAAGATCGAGGCCGCGCCGCTGAGCAAGGTCGCCAACCATGAGAAAAAAATGCCGCCGTCGTTCCTGCGCAAGGACGGCTTCGGCATCACCGAGAAAGCCCGCCGCTACCTGCAACCGTTGATCCGCGGCGAAGCGCCGCTGGCTTATGGCAACGACGGCCTGCCCAAATACGTGACACTGAAAAACGTGGCGGTGAAGAAAAAACTACCGGCCTGGGAAGGATGACGCCAAGCCACGTGCGATGGGGCACGCACAGAAAGACCACCTACGGCCCGGGACGCAGGCTGAGCCAGCCTGGCAGATGCCACCCAGCGCAAGCGGCATCTGCCGGACAAGGCATCGGCGGGAGCGCCTTTGGCATCACCCCCATGCCACTCAGCGGCAGGCAGTGCCTTCCAGGGTCATTTGCACGGTGAACTCCGGAACCGGGGCAATTTTGCCAGCGTCCGCCTGCTGCTTGGCCTCTTCCAGGTAGATCCGCGACTGGCCCTGACCATCGCGCTCGGTGTTGAGCGCGACTGGCTTGCGCCAGACCCGCACCACCGCCTGCTGGCTGGGGCAAGCCGCGCTGGGTACGCGGATCAGATCGTTGAACTTCCAGCCGGTCGCTTCGCTGGGCTTGGCCTGGTCGAACTCCACCAGCTTGGCGCGCGGCTGACAGGTGGGGCTGCTGCGCACGGCGGAGAAGCGATACGGCTGTGCGGCGTCGCCGGTGTATTGGCCCTCGAAACGCACGCAGGCCTCAGGAATCTGCCGGATCGTATGCACCACGCCCACGGCTTGCGGCGCGCCGATGGAGCGCTGCAATTCCGGAGTGGGGTCGGCGGCGAGCGCACTCAGGGGTACCAATACGCACAGGCTCAAGGCCAGCGCCGATACGCGCATGCGGGGGGGAAGCGTCGGTTGCATCGAATTGTTCCTCGGAAGCGATGGGTCACGCTGCCATGTGCCAACTGAACCGAATGCCAAAGTGCCACATCCCGACCGCGTCGCTGGCGGCCTGCCGGGGCCGGGCGCATACTCGCGGCGCTCAGGCCAGGTCGAGATTGCTAGACGCACCAGCGGCGCATTACGACTGGGAGTCGTTGTCTGTTGACGCTCCCACGGCGCGATCCCGCAGCATGTCCAGCGCCTGGGCGTCATCCACATCCTTGGGAGGGGTCATGTTGGAACGATATGCGGTGATCGTGGCATTGGCGTGCGCAGGTTTGGCGATCCTCTATGGCATCGTGTCCACGCGCTGGATCCTGGCACAACCGGCCGGCAACGAACGCATGCGGCAGATCGCCAATGCGATCGAGGAAGGCGCCCGCGCCTACCTCAACCGTCAGTACCTGACCATCGCCATCGCTGGCGCGATCCTGTTGGTTCTGGTCGGGGTGTTTCTGAGTTGGTACACCGCCGGCGGCTTCGCGATCGGCGCGGTGCTGTCTGGAGCCGCCGGCTACATCGGCATGAACCTGTCGGTACGCGCGAACGTGCGCACCGCCGAGGCGGCACGGCGTGGACTGGGTCCGGCGATGAACGTCGCGTTCCGTGGTGGCGCGATCACCGGCATGCTGGTGGTGGGACTTGGGCTGATCGGTGTGGCGGGCTATTACGGCACGCTGCAATGGCTGGGGCATAGCGTCGCCGACAGCCTGCACGCACTGGTCGGGCTGGCCTTCGGCAGTTCGCTGATCTCGATTTTCGCGCGCCTGGGCGGCGGCATTTTCACCAAAGGCGCCGACGTCGGCGCCGATCTGGTGGGCAAGGTCGAAGCCGGAATTCCCGAAGACGACCCGCGCAACCCGGCGGTGATCGCCGACAACGTCGGCGACAATGTCGGCGACTGCGCGGGCATGGCCGCAGACCTGTTCGAAACCTACGCGGTCACGCTCATCGCGACGATGCTGCTGGGCGGGCTGATGGCAGCGGAGGCAGGACGCAACGCCGTGCTGTATCCGCTGGTGCTCGGCGGCGTGTCGATCGTGGCGTCGATCGTCGGCACTTTCTTCGTGCGCGTGCGCCCAGGCGGTTCGATTATGGGCGCGCTGTACAAGGGAGTGGTGATCTCGGCGGTGCTGGCCGCACTGGCGTTCTGGCCGGTGACCCAGCAACTGATGGGCGACACCGCGGCCGGCGCCGGCAACCTCTATGGCTGCGCGTTGATCGGGCTGGCGCTGACCGGTCTGATCGTATGGATCACCGAGTACTACACCGGCACCCAGTATGCGCCGGTACAGCACGTGGCCGCGGCCAGCACCACCGGCCACGGCACCAACATCATCGCCGGCCTCGGTATCTCGATGAAATCGACTGCGTTGCCGGTGATCGCGGTGTGCGCGGCGATCTGGGGAGCGTTCGCGCTGTCGGGCCTGTACGGCATCGCCATCGCAGCGACCGCGATGCTGTCGATGGCGGGCATGATCGTGGCCCTGGACGCCTACGGCCCGATCACCGACAACGCAGGCGGCATCGCCGAGATGGCCGAGCTACCGTCGGAGGTGCGTGCCATCACCGATCCACTGGATGCGGTCGGCAACACCACCAAGGCAGTGACCAAGGGCTATGCGATCGGTTCGGCCGCGCTGGCCGCGCTGGTGCTGTTCGCCGACTACACGCACAACCTGCGCGCCGCACACCCCAGCGCGCATTTCGCCTTCGACCTGTCCGATCACACCGTGATCATCGGCCTGCTGATCGGCGGGCTGATCCCCTATCTGTTCGGTGCGATGGCGATGGAGGCGGTGGGCCGTGCCGCCGGCGCGGTGGTGGAGGAAGTGCGGCGCCAGTTCCGCGAGATCGCCGGCATCATGCAAGGTACCGGGAAGCCGCAGTACGACCGCGCGGTGGACATGCTGACCCGTTCGGCGATCGCCGAGATGATCGTACCGTCGCTGTTACCGGTCGTGGTGCCGATCGTGGTCGGTCTGCTGCTGGGACCGCGTGCACTCGGTGGCCTGCTGATCGGCACCATCGTCACCGGGCTGTTCGTGGCGATCTCGATGACCACCGGCGGCGGCGCCTGGGACAACGCCAAGAAGTACATCGAGGACGGCCACTTCGGCGGCAAGGGCAGCGAGGCGCACAAGGCTGCGGTCACCGGCGACACTGTCGGCGACCCGTACAAGGACACCGCCGGCCCCGCGATCAACCCGCTGATCAAGATCATCAACATCGTAGCGCTGCTGCTGGTACCACTACTATAGAAGGTAGCGCTCTGACCGGCAGCCGCCAACATCAACCGATCATGGCGTCAGGCAGTCCATCAAACCATCGTTGATACTGTGCCGGTGATGCGGTAACGGCGCGCGCAACGGTCGCTCACCTGCCAGCGCCTTGTACAACGCTGCCAGACGGGTCTGCGGCAGCAAGGGCGTGATGCATTGCCACAGCCGCGCATCGACCAGCACCCGGCCGGTGTCCGGGTCGATGCTGGCCTCGCTGGCACCGAAAGTCCACACGCACTGGCCGATCACACCATCGCGCTGACGCACCGAGCAGCGGTAGCGCAACGGCCGGTAGGCGCTGTAATCGCCTGCGCAAAAAGTGTCGCCGCACAGCCGCTCGAAATCGTGGACCAGTCGCTGCTCCAAATCAGCGAATGTCTCCCCGCCCTCGCCAGGAGCATCGTCCATCGCGTCCACGTAAGCCTGTTGCGTCTGCTCCGCATGGCAGACCCGCGCACCAGCGCAGACCAGCACCGACACAGTCAGCAACAGCCCTAACAAATACCGAACTGCGTTCATCGCCTTGCTCCTTCAAGGACAGGACAGACAGCGTTCCACCCACCCGGCACTGGGGCTATCGGACTATCCCGCATCGGCTCGGGGCCGGAATCCGAACAGGGTGTAGGAGTCGCCACAGGCGCAGGGACGCTGTACTGCAACAGTCAAGCGACTAGAATGCTGGTCCCTTTCAAGAAGCCACTCTACTGGAGCTCACGCATGGGTCTGGAACTGGTCACCTCCGGCAAGAACCTGCCGGAAGAAATCAACGTCGTCATCGAAATCCCCAAGGATTCGGAGCCGGTCAAGTATGAAGTGGACAAGGCCAGCGGCGCCATTTTCGTCGACCGCATCCTGTCTACCCCGATGCGCTATCCGTGCAACTACGGCTACGTACCCAATACCCTGTGCGGCGACGGCGACCCGGCCGACGTGTTGGTAGTACTGCCGTTACCGCTGGTACCCGGCTGCGTGGTGCGCTGCCGCCCGGTCGGCGTACTGAAAATGAGCGACGAGGCCGGCAACGACGAGAAACTCCTGGCGGTGCCGGTGGCCAAGGTGTTCCAGGGCTATGCCCATATCGAGGACATCTCTCAGGTGTCGGGCCACTGGATGGAACGCATCGGCCACTTCTTCGAGCACTACAAGGACCTGGAAAAGGGCAAGTGGGTCAAGCTGGACGGCTGGGGCAACGCTGCGGAAGCCAAGGAAATCCTGCGCGCTGCCGTCGCTCGCTTCGACGCCAACGCCTAAGCACGGGCCGCGGCTGGACCGTCAGGTTCCGCCGCGACCGATGCCATTTCACGTTTTGCCATCGCCGACAAAGAAGTGCCGGAGGGTTTGGAGTAGATTGAGCCGCGACATGATCGAACCGGTCGCGGACGATCCGGGTTTTCTTGGGGTAAATTCACTTGCGTATCCTATTCGTCGGCGACGAAGCGAGCCTTCCGGCTGAAATCACGGAATACCTCCGCGATCTTGACGGGGATTGGCAAGTCCAAAGCGCGGCGGACGGCAATACCGCCATCGCGATGGCCGCCACCGTCCAATTGGACGCGGTGATCGCCGCGCCGACGCTACCGGACCTGACCACCGCCACCCTGCTCGGCCAGATCCGCACGCTTAGCCCGGAAACCATTCGCATCGCGCTGATTGAAGCCGAGCAAATCAGTCGTGCGCCACCGGCGCGGATCATCGGCGTGGCGCACCGCTTCCTGCCACTGCCGCTATCGCCGGAGATGTTGCTGGAAGCCATCACCAACCTCGAAGAGCTGCGAGACCTGCTCGGCAATCCGCGACTGCGCACTAGCATCGGCCGTATCGAGAAGCTGCCGGCGCCGCCGCATCTGTACCTCAGCCTGATGAACGCGCTGGAACAAGACGAAGGCAGCGATGCAGCCGATCTGTGCAAGTTGGTCTCGGGCGATCCCGCCATCGCGGCCAAGATCCTGCAATTGTGCAATTCGGCATTCTTCTCCAACGGCCGCACCATCTCCGATCTGCGCACTGCCGTCACCCGGCTGGGTACCGCCACCCTGCGCGATTTGGTACTGGCCAGCGAGGTGTTCACGGTACAAACGCTCTCCAACGCCGAACGCAACGCGCTGCAACGGCGCTCGCTGGTCGCATCCAAATTGGCGTCGAAGATGTTGCCCGCATCCAGCGCCGAACTCGGCTCGACCGCGGCGTTGCTGGCCGACATCGGCATGCTGCTGCCGGGCATTCGCGACGAATACAAACCACTCGTGGATGCGGACGACATACGCCCAGGCCATACAGAGGCTGGCGCCTACCTGCTAGGCCTGTGGGGCCTTCCGATGCCGATCATCGAAGCGGTGGCGTTGCACCGTCAGCCACAGCGCTCCAGCACTCGCAGCTTCTGGATCACCGGCGCAGTCCATGTGGCGATGGCGCTGGCCAGCGGTACTGAGGTGAACGAAGACTACCTGACCAAGACCGGCGTACTCAATAAGCTACCGAGCTGGCGCGAGTCTGCGGAAAATTTGATGGGAATGGACTCGGCATAACCCCAGGCAGTCGTGGATCGCAGCACACGCGCCAACGCACAGAACCGATCATCCTTCTTACCGATCCATAGCGCTCACCATTGGCGGCAGGCCGGAAGGTATACCCTGCGTGTCGCCCATTCGGCGTACTTGCCATCGACGGCAACATTGCCGGACACCGCGTCGTGTACGCGATCAAGAACACTGGGATTCGAAAGCAGGCCCGCCTGAGAGCGGACGGACGATGCGCAATCGGCGCAGGCGTTAGTAGTGACCGGCAACACATCCCAAGCGCTACTGGACGGACGCGTGGATTGAAACTCGGTGATCGGTACCGGCTTGCTCTCGTCGCACTGTCGCGCCCTCACGGGCGCGTACAGCACGCAGGCACTGGCATGTAATCGGGGTTACTGAGGATTCCAAGCGCTGCACTCATCCCGCCGCGATGCAGCAGTTTCGTTAGCCGCTCGTAATCGACACCGGCCTGGCCGACACGCCGACCAGACCGTCGCTGCCCGCCGCGCGCTACTCGGCCCGATATACCTGCGCCCCGGCAGCCCGGAACTGCGCCGATTTTTCCTCCATGCCCGCCTGTAGCGCCGTTTCCGCATCAACGCCATGTTCGGCGGCGTAATCGCGCACGTCCTGGGTGATCTTCATCGAGCAGAAATGCGGCCCGCACATCGAGCAGAAATGCGCCAGCTTGTGTGCATCCTTGGGCAAGGTCTCATCGTGGAATTCGCGCGCCTTCTCCGGATCCAGCCCGAGGTGGAACTGATCGTCCCAGCGGAACTCGAAGCGCGCCTTGGACAATGCGTTATCGCGCACCTGCGCGCCAGGATGGCCCTTGGCGAGATCGGCGGCATGCGCGGCGATCTTGTAAGCCATGATGCCATCGCGCACGTCCTGGCGATTGGGCAGGCCCAGGTGTTCCTTCGGGGTCACGTAGCACAGCATCGCCGTGCCAAACCAGCCGATCATCGCCGCGCCGATCGCGGAAGTGATGTGGTCGTAACCAGGCGCGATATCGGTGGTCAGCGGCCCCAGCGTGTAGAACGGCGCCTCGCCGCATTCGCGCAACTGCTTGTCCATGTTCTGCTTGATCAACTGCATCGGCACATGGCCGGGGCCTTCGATCATGGTCTGCACATCGTGCTTCCACGCGATTTTGGTCAGCTCGCCGAGCGTCTCCAGTTCGCCGAATTGCGCCGCGTCGTTGGCATCGGCGATGCACCCCGGGCGCAGACCGTCGCCGAGCGAGAACGCCACATCGTAGGCCTTCATGATGTCGCAGATGTCTTCGAAGTGGGTATAGAGGAAATTCTCCCGATGATGCGCCAGACACCATTTGGCCAGGATCGAACCACCACGCGAGACGATGCCGGTGACGCGCTTGGCGGTCAACGGCACGTAGCGCAACAGCACGCCGGCATGGATGGTGAAATAATCCACACCCTGTTCGGCCTGCTCGATCAACGTGTCGCGGAAGATTTCCCAGGTCAGCTCCTCAGCGCGCCCATCGACCTTCTCCAGCGCCTGATAGATCGGCACCGTGCCGATCGGCACAGGGGAATTGCGCACAATCCACTCGCGCGTCTCGTGGATGTGCTTGCCCGTGGACAGGTCCATCACCGTGTCCCCGCCCCAGCGGATCGCCCACACCAGTTTCTCCACCTCCTCGGCGATACCGGAGCTGACCGCGCTGTTGCCGATGTTGGCATTGATCTTGGTCAGGAAGTTGCGACCGATGATCATCGGCTCGCTTTCCGGATGGTTGATATTGCACGGCAGGATGGCGCGACCGCGAGCGATCTCATCACGCACGAACTCGGGGGTGATGACCGCAGGGATGCCCGCACCGAATGCCTCTCCGGGATGTTGCGCGCGCAGTTGCGCATCGCGCACCAATTCCAAGCGCTGATTCTCGCGGATCGCGACGAACTCCATCTCGGGAGTGACGATGCCACGCCGCGCGTAGTGCATCTGAGTGACGTTGGCACCGCCCAGCGCCCGCCGTGGCAGATGCCGCGCGGGGAAGCGCACCGCCTGCAGGCGCGCGTCGCCCTCCCGCTCGCGGCCAAAGTGGGAACTGAGCCCCGCCAGCGCGACAGTGTCGCCGCGCTCGGCGATCCAGCCCGCGCGCAGCGGCGCCAGACCCGCACCGAGGTCGATCCGGGCCTGCGGGTCGGTGTACGGACCGGAGGTGTCGTAGACGCTCACCGGTGCGTTCTCCTCGCCGCCGAACACGGTCGGGGTGCGGGTCAGCACGATTTCGCGCATCGGCACTTGCAGGTCGGGGCGCGAGCCTTGTACGAAGATCTTGCGCGAGCCGGGAATGGGGCGAGTTACCGCAGCGGACAGGGTATCGGTCTGCTGCTGGAGTGGGTTGGGCATGGCATTCATCGGCATTCGTCCTGGTTCGGGTGACCCGCGCCGGGCGCGGAACGGTGGCGAGCAAACGAACTCGCATGGGGGACGAAGCGGCGGCGCGGGTCCAGTGGCAACGGGAAGAGGCCGACAGCGGACTTGCGAAGCTTCCCTACGCCGGTCTCAACCGGATCAGGTTCCAAGGGACTGTCTCAACCGCAGCCTGCGCCAGCGGTACCCCCACTTCTGGCGCTATTAGACCCGTTTCCGGCGCGAGCGCCAACCGGTCTCATGTCCAGAGCCTGCACACAGGCCGTACTTTGTGTCAGCACTGCCACACGCGGCGGCAGCGGCGACAAACTCCAACCATGTGGCCGACCTAGCCTAGACATACGAGTGCAAGAAGTCTCTCTCATTGCCGCCGTTAACACCGGCGGCATTTTTTTCGCCGCTAGCCTGCACCCCGCTCACTCCAGCACGTAGGCCACGCGCAGCCCGCCCCAATGGCGTCCACGCGCATAAACCGGCACCGACAGATCGAACAGGATCTGCCCGGTGTCGCGCCGATACACCTGCAACAGATAAGGCTCGGTATGACGACCGACGGTGCGACCGACGCGGTCGGTGAAGATGCGCTTGGTCCGGTTACCGACCAAATCACGGGCGCGGTCGCCGCTGAGCGTCTGGCTGAAACACAGGTTGTGCGTCGGCACGTAGCCATCGACGTTTGCACAGATCGCGAACACGATCCACGGATGCGCGGACAGCAAAGGCTCCTGCAACGGCGGCAGCAACTCGTCGCATAGCGCGTCGAAGGCGGTACGGTACTTGGGTGGGTCGACACCCTGGATCGGGGTGTAATCGGTGGAAAACAGCGCATCCTCGGCGATGCGACCGCGCGCGAGTGCGGCCTCAAACGCCTGGCCGACCTGCGCGGCCGCCGCCGTGGCCAAGTCGCGCACGCGCGCATGGCGCGGCTGCCGCATCGGATCGTCCGGCAAGCGGAACAGGTTCACGCAATCGTGCAGAGTGGCGCTACTGGTCCCCAGCGCCTCACTGCGCTGAACCACGCTTGCAGCATGCTCCAAGTTGCTGCGGCTGAGTCCGACTAGGTGCTCGACCGCACGATCGATGCCGCCGATCTCGCCGCTTTGCGCGGCGACGCGGCTTGCCACCGCATCCATCGCAGCGCTGGCGCGGCCGAGCAACTCGCCGATGCCGCCAAGCACTTGCTCAGTGCGTTGCGCCGAAACAGCACTGTCCTGCAAAGCGGTGCCGGTCTCGCCGATGATAATGCGGACATCGCGCGCAGCGTTGGCGGCGCGCTCGGCGAGCTGCCGGATCTCGGTGGCAACCACGGCAAAACCACGCCCGGCCGGGCCGGCATGCACCGCCTCGATGCTGGCGTTGATCGATAGAATATTGGTCTGGAACGCGACCGAATCGATCACCTGGATGACCTCGTTGGCACGCGCCGAGCGCCGCGCCACCTCCTGCATCGCCTGGCCCAAGGTCCGCGCCGCCTCCACGCCCTGCCGCGCGCTGTCGTCTGCACTGGCCGCCACGGCGATCACCGCGCGCAGCTCTTGGTCCATCTCGTGCAATCCCTGCAACAGCCGACGGGTCGTGGATACCACCGTCTGTAGTGCATCCAGCTGGGTCTGCGACTGCCGCGCCAGTTCGTCATTCTCGGCGACCACATGCGGCACATCGGCCGCAATCTGCAGCGACAACCCCACCGCCTGACGGATCGCCTCCGCCAAGTTACCGAAGCCGGCAGCCAAGCGCCGCCCCGGCACCACCTCGGCGTCCTGCACCGACAGTGGCGTGCTCAGGCCCAGATCCAGATCGCAGCCGGTCAGACACTCGCCGACGCGCTCAAGCAGCGCCTGTGCCGCGGCTCCCTCCAAGACACGCTGTGCAAGCGCCTGCAACGCCGGACTGATCGCACCTTGCACCTGCCCACCGCCGAGCAGGGCGACATCGCGCAGCAACGCGGCGGTCTCCGGATGCGGCAGCGACAACAGCCACCCCTGTCCATCCCGATCACACTGGTAGCGCACGCGCCGCGACGGATCGGTACCTGGCGCCAACCAACAGCCTTCAGAACCAACCAACGCCGCCAGCGGCAAGCCCCAGACCGCCTCGCTGGACGCACCGAGCAGCGTGTCAGCCTGGACCCCCAGCAGATCCAGCGCAACGCGATTAGCGGCACTGACGCATCCGTCCGGATCCAGCCGCAGCAAGGCGATCGGGGCATCTGGCAAGCCGGCGGCCGGTGCGGCGTCGGTATCCGGGTTGCGTGAGAACAAGGCCATCGTCGTTTCCCTCGGTTCTGCCCCATGGTAGCGGCTCCAACACTGCCGCCGCAGCGGCGGTCGCTGCAATCGGGATTGACGTCATAGGCGACGCCAATATGCTGCTAGCGTGACGCCACGACCGCTGGATTGTTCTTTCAGGATCCTCCCTCAACCAACTGCTGGCGATACGATACGCCTGCGCATGTCGCCGTTGCCAGCCGGCTCCATCAGCCTGAGCGCGGCCTGGGCAACGCCAGCCGAGTACGGCCGCAAGCACCGCGCACGGCTGCCGACAGCGGCAACGTGAGCCTCCCGTTTTCGCGCAATCGGCGCGATCCGCATCGCGCGCGCATTCCGTTTCATGCGCAACCATACAGCACTGGCGCGGTTTTCGGCACATCCACTCGTAGATGCGCGCAGCCCGGTTGACAGGCGTGCGAAGCACATGGTTATCTCGCTAAATGCTGCGATACCGCGCCACCCCGAAGCCGTCCCACCTGCACGCTGCGCTTGGCGCGGACGTCGCGGCATCGCTCCTTGTACTCGTGCTTATTAGCTCGCCCACATCTGCGGGACGAACTGGCACGTAAGCGACAAGCCGCCAGGATTCGATCAGACCCCGCACTGGCAACGGCGCGGGGTTTTTCATTTCAGTGACCACAAACGCAAAGACCCTTTCCACTCCACCCCACTTTGAGGATATCCGCATCATGAGCAGTTCCGCCCAGCCCACCACCAAGATCGCCATCGTCGGTTACGGCAGCCAGGGGCGCGCGCACGCGCTGAACCTGCGTGAATCCGGCTTCGACGTCACCATCGGCCTGCGTGCCGGCGGCCCGACCGAAGTCAAGGCGCAGGCCGATGGCTTCGTGGTGAAGCGCCCTGAGGAAGCGGTCAAAGACGCCGATCTGGTTGCCGTGCTGACCCCGGACATGGTGCAGAAGAAGCTGTACGAGGAGGTACTGGCGCCGAACATGAAGCAGGGCGCCTGCCTGCTGTTCGCGCACGGGCTGAACGTGCATTTCGACATGATCAAGCCGCGCGCAGACCTGGACGTGGTGCTGGTCGCGCCCAAGGGGCCGGGCGCGCTGGTGCGCCGCGAGTACGAAATCGGCCGTGGCGTGCCGTGCATCTGGGCGGTATATCAGGACAAGAGCGGCAAAGCCGAACAACTCGCGCTGGAATACGCGGCAGGCCTGGGCGGCGCACGCGCCAACCTGATCAAGACCACCTTCAAGGAAGAAACCGAAACCGATCTGTTCGGCGAGCAGGCGGTGCTCTGCGGCGGCGCCTCGTCACTGGTGCAGGCCGGCTTCGAAGTGCTGGTGGAAGCTGGCTATCAGCCGGAAATCGCCTACTACGAAGTGCTGCACGAACTGAAGCTGATCGTCGATCTGTTCTACGAAGGCGGGATCACCCGCATGCTCGAATTCGTCTCCGAAACCGCGCAGTACGGCGACTATGTCAGCGGCCCGCGGGTCATCGACGCGGCGACCAAGGCACGCATGCGCGAGGTGCTGACCGACATCCAGAACGGTACTTTCACCAAGAACTGGGTGGCCGAATACAACGCGGGCTTGCCGAACTACACCAAGTTCAAGCAGGCCGACCTGAACCATCCCATCGAAGCGGTCGGCAAACAGTTGCGCGCCAAGATGGTGTGGCTCAACGGCGAGGCTGCGGCCAAACAAGCCGCTGGCAGCACCAAAGCCGCCTAAACCGCGGCTCCCCCACCCGCTTCCACCGAAAGGTCGCCACGTATGAACTCCTCCGCTAAAGGCACGCCCCCCCGCAACGGCGCCCGCTGGCTGACCCAGGCACTGGAAGCCGAAGGCGTGGACACGCTGTTCGGCTATCCGGGCGGCACCATCATGCCGTTCTACGACGCATTGGTAGACAGCCAGCTCAAACACATCCTGGTCCGCCACGAACAGGGCGCCGCGCTCGCCGCCAACGGCTATGCCCGCGCCAGTGGCCGGGTCGGGGTGTGCGTGGCCACATCCGGTCCAGGCGCGTCCAATCTGGTCACCGGCATCGCCGATGCGATGCTCGACTCGGTGCCGATGATCTGCCTGACCGGACAAGTCGCCACGCCGCTCCTGGGCACCGACGCGTTCCAGGAACTGGACGTGTTCGGGCTGACCCTGCCGATCGTCAAGCACAGCTTCCTGGTGCGGCGCGTGGACGACCTGCCGCAGGTGATGCGCGATGCGTTCCGCATCGCCCGCGAAGGGCGCCCGGGACCGGTGCTGGTCGACCTGCCCAAGGACGTGCAACTGGCCGATGCATCGCACCTAACGGACCACGTGCCCGCCAAGGTCCCGACGCTGCCGCCGCCGTGCGACAGCGTCCTGGCCGACGCGCTGGCCGCGATCGCCAGCGCCGAAAAACCGGTGATCTACGGTGGCGGCGGCATCGCCCTGGCCGATGCGGTAGACACATTCCGCCAGTTCGTGGACATCACCCGCATCCCCACCGTGCTGACCCTGCGCGGGCTGGGCGCGTTGCCGCACGGACATCCGCACTACCTGGGCATGCTCGGCATGCACGGCACCCGCGCCGCCAACATGGCGGTGCAGCAATCGGACCTGCTGATCGTGGTCGGTGCCCGTTTCGACGACCGCGCCACGGGCAAACTGGCCGAATTTGCGCCGTTTGCGCGGATCATCCATCTGGACGCCGATGCCTGCGAGATCTCCAAACTGCGCCAGGCCGACATCGCCATCCCCGGCGATGTGGCCCAGGCGCTACGCGCGCTGAGCGCGGCGACCAGTACCTGCGAAGCCTGGCACACGCACTGCATCGGCCACCGCGAGAAGTTCGGCGTGCGCTACGACGCGCCGGGCGATGACATCTACGCGCCAGGCCTGCTGAAACGGCTGAGCGAACTCGCCCCGGCCGACACCGTCATCGCCTGCGACGTCGGCCAGCACCAGATGTGGGTGGCCCAGCACTGCCGCTTCAATCATCCACGCAACCATCTGACCAGCGGTGCGTTGGGTACCATGGGTTTCGGCCTGCCAGCGGCGATGGGCGCACAGTTCGCCTGTCCGGACCGGACCGTGGTACTGGTCAGCGGCGACGGGAGCTTCATGATGAACGTGCAGGAGCTGGTCACCATCGCCCGCTGCAAACTGCCGGTGAAGATCGTGCTGCTGGACAACAGTTCGCTGGGCATGGTGCGACAGTGGCAGGAACTGTTCTTCGCCGAGCGTTACAGCGAGATCGATTTGTCCGACAACCCGGACTTCGCCGCGCTGACGCAGGTCTTCGGCATTCCGGCCAAACGCATCACCGCGCGCAACCAGGTCGAGGACGGACTGGCCGAACTACTGGCGCAACCAGGCCCGGCGCTACTACACGTGGTCATCGACGCACGCGCCAACGTATGGCCATTGGTACCGCCGAATTCCGCCAACAGCACCATGCTGGACAGCAACCCAGCAACCCAGCGCCAGGAGGCACCGCATGCGATACCGGCTTGACCTGGTGCTCAAGCCCATCGATGGTGCGCTCCTGCGCGCCATCGGCATGGCCGAACGGCGCGGCTTCGCCCCAGTGTCGATCAATGGCGCACCGATGGCCGAAGACGCAGGCCGCTGGCATCTGCAAATCGTGGTGGATGGCAATCGTCCCGGCGAGACGCTGCGCATGCAGATGGAAAAGGTCTACGACTGCGAATCGGTACGGGTGACCGCGCTGGATGGGGCGACATGAGCGTATCGGGATCCATGCGTCGGGACATGGGGCGCAGCGCCAGCCCTGGCAACGTGCTGGCCTCGGCCTCTGGCTGCATGCATACCGTCAGGCAGCGGCGCACGGCGGCGCGCAGGGGCTTTTCGACATGGAGGTGTCTTCTTCGCACCTGCGCCTTGTCCATCGCATCCTGCGTCCTGCGCGACCCCATCCACCATGTCTGATGCCGGCCGCCCCGCCCCGCAGGAGTCGGATGCCGACCACGTCGCGGTGAGTGTGGCCGACGTGCTGGCCGCGCAAGCGCGGTTGCGTCGCTACCTGACCCCGACGCCGGTGCATTACGCCGAGCGTTTCGGGGTATGGCTGAAGCTGGAGAATCTGCAACGCACCGGCTCCTACAAGGTACGCGGTGCGCTCAATGCACTCTTGGCCGGACTGGAGCGCGGCGACGAGCGTGCGGTGATCTGCGCCTCGGCCGGCAACCATGCGCAGGGAGTTGCCTGGGCTGCGCACCGCCTGGGTGTACAGGCGATCACGGTGATGCCGCACGGCGCACCGCAGACCAAGATCGCCGGCGTCGCACACTGGGGCGCCACCGTGCGCCAACACGGCAATAGCTACGACGAGGCTTACGGCTTTGCCCGCGAACTCGCCGAACAAAACGGCTACCGCTTTTTGTCCGCGTTCGACGATCCGGACGTGATCGCCGGCCAGGGGACCGTCGGGATCGAACTGGCCGCGCATGCCCCTGACGTCGTGATCGTGCCGATCGGCGGCGGCGGCCTGGCCTCCGGCGTAGCCCTGGCGCTGCGCTCGCAAGGCGTCCGCGTCGTCGGCGCCCAGGTCGAGGGCGTGGATGCGATGGCGCGCGCGATCCGCGGCGACATCCGCGCGCTGGAGCCGGTCCCCACCCTGGCCGACGGTGTCAGGGTTAAAATCCCCGGGCTCATCACCCGCCGGCTGTGCGCCAGCCAGCTCGACGACGTGGTGATCGTGCGCGAGGCGGAACTGCGCGAAACACTGGTTCGCCTGGCGCTGGAAGAACACGTCATCGCCGAAGGCGCTGGCGCGCTGGCGCTGGCAGCCGGGCGCCGCGTCAGCGGCAAGCGCAAGTGCGCCGTGGTGTCCGGTGGCAACATCGACGCTGGCGTGCTGGCGACGCTGCTGTCGGAGGTGCGTCCGCGTCCACCGCGCAAGCCGCGTCTGCGCAATATCGAGCGACTTCGCAACCAACGTCCGGCCCCACGCGTACCTACCCAGCTCGCCTCGCCACCGCTCCACCATCCGCTAGCCACCGCCTCCGTAGAGGAACCCATCTGGTGAACACTTCAGCCTCTTCTCAGCCCCCCCGCATCCGTATCTTCGACACCACCCTGCGCGACGGCGAGCAATCCCCCGGCTGCAGCATGACCCCCCAACAAAAGCTGGTGATGGCACGCGCCCTGGCCGAGTTGGGTGTGGACATCATCGAGACAGGCTTCCCAGCCAGCTCGCATTCGGACCGCGAAGCGATGGCGTTGATCGGCCGCGAAGTGCGCAGTTCGACGCTGGCGGTGCTGTCGCGCTGCCTGACCGCGGACATCGAGACATCGGCACGCGCGCTGGAAGCGGCGGCACATCCACGCCTGCACGTGTTCCTGTCGACCAGCCCACTGCACCGCGAGCACAAGCTGCGGATGAACCGCGAGCAAGTGTTGGAATCGGTGCGCAAGCACGTGGCACTGGCACGCAAATACGTGGACGACGTGGAGTTCTCGGCCGAGGACGCCACCCGCACCGAGGAAGACTTCCTGGCCGAGGTCGCCAGCGTGGCGATCGCCGCCGGTGCCACCACCATCAATCTACCGGACACGGTCGGCTTCACCACACCGGAAGAGATCCGCCGCATGTTCGAGCGGATCATCGCGCACGTGCCCGGCGCCGAGCGCGTGGTGTTCAGCACGCACTGCCATAACGACCTGGGCCTGGCCGTGGCCAACTCGCTGGCCGCGGTGGAAGGCGGCGCGCGCCAGGTGGAATGCGCCATCAACGGCATCGGCGAGCGTGCCGGCAACTGCGCGCTGGAAGAAATCGCGATGGCGCTGAAGGTGCGCAACGCGTTCTACGAACTGGACACCAGCATCAATACCCAACGCATCGTCGCCACCTCGCAATTGCTGCAGCGTCTGGTCGGCATGCCCGTGCAGCGCAACAAGGCAATCGTCGGAGGCAATGCCTTCGCGCACGAATCGGGCATTCACCAACACGGCATGCTGCGCCACCGCGGCACCTACGAGATCATGCGTCCGGAAGACGTGGGCTGGGAATGCTCGCAAATGGTGTTGGGCCGTCACAGCGGTCGCGCCGCGGTCGAACAGCGTCTTCGCGCGTTGGGCTATGTGCTGGAAGAGGCCGAACTGGGCATCGCCTTCGATGCATTCAAGACGCTGTGCGAACAACAGCGCGTGGTCAACGACACCGACCTGCAGGCAATGATGCAGGAAGCGCCGGAAAGTCAGGGCTATCGGCTGTGGTCGATGACCATCAGCGACCGCGGCCAGCGCGCCAGCGCGCAGGTCGAGCTATCCGATCAAAACGGCCAGCGGGTCAGCGAGCAAGCCGAGGGCGATGGCCCGGTCGATGCGCTGTTCTCCGCATTGTCTGCCGCCACCGGCGTGCAGTTGGCGCTGAACAGCTATCAGGTACACAGCGTCGGCATCGGCGCCGATTCACGCGGCGAAGCCAACCTCAGCGTGCGTCACGGCGAGATCGAGTATGTCGGCACCGGCACCAGCCGCGACATCATCGAAGCCAGCGCACTGGCATGGCTGGACGTCGCCAACCGCATCCTGCAACAACGCGAGAGCTTGCAGATCGACGTCGCCCGCGCGATAGCCTGAACCGCGCCAGCGCGATCATCAACCTTGTGTACCCTCACCTTCCCCGACCAAGCGTCTTTGCCAGGTAGTTCCGCAATGTCTTCGTCCCCCCGCACCCTGTACGACAAACTGTGGGACGCGCACGTCGTCGTCCCGGAAAGCGACACGGCCCCCGCCGTGCTGTACATCGATCTGCACCTGATCCACGAAGTCACCTCGCCGCAGGCCTTCACCGAACTCAAGACGCGCGGCCTGAAGCCGCGCCGACCCGAGCGCACCAAGGCGACGATGGATCACTCCACGCCCACCCTTCCGCGCGCGGCCGACGGTACCCTGCCCTACGCCAGCAAGGCTTCCGAGGCGCAGGTGGACATGCTCGCGCGCAACTGCGCCGACTATGGCATCGAGCTGTTCGACATGGGCTCGGCCAACCGCGGCATTGTCCACGTGATCGCGCCGGAACAGGGGTTCACCCAACCCGGCATGACCATCGTCTGCGGTGACAGCCACACCTCCACCCACGGCGCGTTCGGTGCGCTGGCGTTCGGCATCGGCACCAGCGAGGTCGGCCACGTGCTGGCGACCCAGTGCCTGTTGCAGCGCAAGGCCAAGACCATGGCGATCAGCGTCGACGGACCACTCGCGCCGGGCGTGGGCGCCAAGGACGTGATCCTGCACATCATCGGCGTGATCGGGGTCAACGGCGGCACCGGCCATGTGATCGAATACCGCGGCTCCACCATCGAAGCGATGGACATGGAACAGCGCATGACGCTGTGCAATATGTCAATCGAGGCCGGCGCGCGTGCTGGCATGGTGGCACCGGATCAGACCACCTTCGACTGGGTCGCCAAAACGCCGCGCGGCCCCAAGGGCGCCGATTTCGATGCCGCCGTGCAACGCTGGTCGCTGCTACGCAGCGATGCTGGCGCACGCTTCGACGTGGAAGTGCGCATCGACGCCCGCGACATCCGCCCAACCCTGACCTGGGGCACCCACCCAGGTACCGCGATCGCGGTGGACGTGCCGATCCCGGCCGCACAGGATGCCGCGGCGCAGAAGGGCCTGGACTACATGCAACTGGAAGCTGGACATCCGCTGATCGGCACGCCGGTGGACGTGGTGTTCATCGGCTCCTGCACCAACGGCCGGCTCAGCGATATGCGCCAGGTGGCGCAGGTACTGCGTGGTCGCAAGGTTGCCCCACACGTGCGCATGCTGGTGGTGCCGGGTTCGGAAATCGTCAAACACCAGGCGGAGGCCGAAGGCATCGACGACGTGGTGCGCGCCGCGGGTGCGGAATGGCGCGAATCCGGCTGCTCGATGTGTATCGCGATGAACGGCGACCTGGTCGCGCCAGGACAGTTGGCGGTGAGCACCAGCAATCGCAATTTCGAAGGTCGCCAGGGTCCGGGATCGCGCACCCTGCTGGCCTCGCCGCTGACCGCAGCCTGGGCGGCGGTGAACGGCAAAGTCAGCGACCCACGCACGCTGTTCGCCGATGCCAAGGACGGCGGCAGATGACCCTGCACATCGCGACCTTCGCGGCCACCTTGACCTTCGTCGCGGCCAGCACGCGCGCCTTCGCCCATCGCGACAAGCCACTGCTGCCCCCACATGTGTCCACCCCGGCGCTGCCGCCGGCACTACAAAGCCCCCCGGCGGGACCCGCTTCCGCCGTATCCCAGGAGACCCCGTGATGGCAGGCTTCGCCACCCTCACCTCGCGCAGCGTGGTGCTGCGCCAAACCAACATCGATACCGACCAAATCATTCCGGCGCGGTTCCTGTCCACCACCGAACGCGCCGGCCTCGGGCGTAACGCCTTCAACGATTGGCGTTGGCAGGCTGACGGCACGCCGAACCCGGAATTCGCCTTCAACCAGCCGCATAACGCGGGCCGCCAGATCTTGCTGGCCGGGCGCAACTTCGGCTGCGGCTCCTCGCGCGAGCACGCTCCATGGGCGCTCACCGACCTTGGCCTGCGCGCCATTGTCAGCAGCGAGATCGCCGACATCTTCCGCAACAACAGCCTCAAGAACGGTCTGCTGCCAATCGTGCTGGCCGAGGACGACGTGCAGACGCTGATGCAGCGTCCGGACGACGAACTGACCGTGGACGTGGCCGCACGCGAGCTACGCACGCCCGATGGTCGTGTCTATACCTTCCCGCTCGATACCTTCTCGCAGACCTGCCTGCTCGAAGGCGTGGACGAAATGGGCTACCTGCTGTTGCGCCAACCGGACATCGAACGCTACGAGGCCACCCATGCACGCTGACATCGTCGTCCTGCCTGGCGACGGCATCGGCCCCGAGATCACCGCTGCGGCGGTCTCGGTGCTGCACGCCATCGCTCATCGCTACCAGCACACCTTCCAATTCCACGAACACGACATCGGCGGGATCGCCATCGACCGCCACGGCGAGCCATTGCCGGCGACGACGCTGGAAGCCTGCCAGCGGGCCGACGCCGTGCTGCTGGGCGCAGTCGGCGGGCCGAAATGGTCCGATCCCAATGCCAAGGTGCGCCCCGAACAAGGCTTGCTGGCGATCCGCCGCGGCCTGGGCCTGTTCGCCAACCTGCGTCCGGTCAAGCCGCATCCGGCGGCGCTGGAGGCTTCCCCGATCAAAGCGCATCTACTGACCGACGTGGACATCGTGGTGGTGCGCGAACTGACCGGCGGCATCTATTTCGGCGACAAGACCCGCAGCACGACCGACGCCAGCGACCTATGCCGCTACAGCGTCGACGAGATCGAACGGGTGCTGCGCAGCGCCTTCCGTCTTGCGCAACAACGCCGCAACCACGTCACCTCGGTGGACAAGGCCAATGTGCTGGAAACCTCGCGGCTGTGGCGCGACGTGGCCGCGCGCATCGGCCGCGACGAATTCCCCGAGGTGCGCCTGGAACACCAACTGGTCGATTCGATGGCCATGCATCTGCTGGCCAAGCCGCGCGAGTACGACGTGATCGTCACCGAAAACATGTTCGGCGACATCCTCACCGACGAGGCCTCGATGCTGGCCGGTTCGTTGGGCCTGCTGCCGTCGGCCTCGCTAGGCGACGGTCGCATCGGCCTGTACGAACCGATCCACGGTTCGGCCCCGGACATCGCCGGCAAGGGCATCGCCAACCCCTACGCGACCATCCTCAGCACGGCGATGCTACTGCGCCACTCGCTCGGCTTGAATGCCGAAGCGGAAGCAATCGAGCAGGCGGTGGGCGCCGCGCTCGACGCGAAGGTGTTCACTGCCGACCTGGCCGCGCCCGGCCACGGCGTTTCCACCGAGGCTGCTGCACGCGCGGTCCTGGAGCAGCTCAGCGTCGCGAACGCGACGGCACGCTGAGCACGCCGCCAACGCGGCGCCCGCACGCGCGGGCGCCGCGACTTTTGCAACGGATCGCGACAACGCGAACGCACAGAGTTCTAGCCAATCACCCGATCGCGGCCTTCGTGCTTGGCTTGGTACAGATGCTTATCGGCCTGTAACAACAGGTCGCGGCGTGTACGCAAGGTCGGCGAGAGACAGGCGAAACCGATGCTGGCGGTGAATTGCACGACGCATCCATCCTCGTCCTGCAGGGTGAGGGCGGCGAAACGCCCCCTGAGGGTATCCAAACATGCCAATGCCTGTTCGCGATCCAGCCCAGGCAGCACCAACAGAAACTCCTCGCCGCCATGACGGGCCGCGAAGGCATTATCGCCCAGGGCAACGCGTAGCAAATCGCCGACCCGGCGCAACACCTCGTCGCCGATCTCGTGGCCGTAAGCGTCGTTGATCTTCTTGAAGTAATCGATGTCAAGCAACGCTACACACAGTGTTGTAGACGCGGCCATGGCCTGCTCCAACGCTGCGGTGAGATAGGGTTCGGCGGTATGCCGATTCGGCAAGCCGGTCAACGCATCGTGGCCAGCCTGATAAGCAAGCTTGCGCACCAATTCGTCACGTTCGCGATTGGCCGCCGTCAGCGCCATATTATTCGCCCGCAACTCGTGAGTGCGATCCGCAATGATCGCATTGAGGCGGCGTTGACGGCGCCGATGACGATAAGTACGGCCGTGATACCACCACAGCAACAAACCGGTGACACTCATTGATGCGAACAGCACGAACGGCCAACGCTGCCAGAACGGCGGCACGAGTTGCAGGGGGAACGAGACGCTGCCGATCCGTTCGCTGCGCGACCAATCCAGCGGACTGATGATCGCCTGCACCTCCATGCGATAATCGCCCGGCGGCAGGTTGGTATAAACCGCTTCTTCGTTGCTACCAGCATCGATCCATTGGCGATCGAAACCATACAGGCGATAGCGGTAACGGACCTTGTCGGGAGAGCGGAAACTCAGCCCGGCGTAGCGAATCGCCAACCGCGCGACACTCCCATGCAAGATGTAATTCCTGTGCAAGGCCAGTGGTTTGCCGTTGACCTGCAGGCTCTCGATCATCAACGGCGGCGGGCGCACGCTGCGCAGTCCAGGCAGCGTCGGATCGATCAATCCCAGGCCAGCGGAGGTCGGGATCAACAGCGTCCCGTCGCGGCTGCGCCAGCCCGCCGGCGCACTACTACCGTTGACCTGACTGCCCGGCATGCCATCGCTGCGGTCGAGTACGTCCACCACTAGCTTCGTGCGCTGGCCAGCATCCAATTGCCCCAGATCGGCACGCGGAATACGCAACACACCCAAGTTACTGGTCGCCCATATATTGCCGCGTTTGTCATCGATAAGCCGGAACAACTTATCGCGCGGCAGACCAACCCGATGATCGTAGAGATGGAACAGCCCGCCGCTTCGCCGCAGCAAGCCATGATCGCTGGCGATCCAGAGGGTGCCATCGGGATCTTCGAGAAAATCGAACGCATTCTGCGCCTGAAATCCACTGCCGCTCGGGATGCCCTTCAGCACACCATCGGCCGACATTGTCGCGATGCCCTGGTTGGTCCCGATCCACAGCACACCGACGTGATCACGGTACAGGGTTTGCACATGCGATCCAGGCAATCCATCGGCGGTGCCGTAGGCGCGCATATAGGCCCCCTTGCGATACAGCAGGCCGTCATTGCTACCGATCCACAGGCCACCGTCGGCATCGGGCAGCACTGCCCGCACCATCGTCTTAGGAACCCCAGCCTCGACACCAAGGCGTTGCCTGATCGATCCATCGGCCGATAACAACACCACGCCTTGGCTATCGGTGCCGACCCACATGCCGCCATCCTTGGTCGGTGCCAGCGCCAACGCCGCTGGATCTCGACCAGGCCGATCGCCGATGCGCAACGCGCGGATGCGGCCGTGCTGCCAAAGGTCGAGTCCGGCCGCGTGGCCGATCCAGATAGCGCCATCGGGGCTTTGCCGGACCACGCGCACATAATCGCTCCCCAATCCATCGTGTCGGGTCAGACCACCGGCATCGCCCTTGGCGACGCGGTACAGACCATCGCTGCTGCCTGCCCAAATCAGACCTTCGCGATCCTCGATCAAGGTCGCGCCGAAGACACCGGAGATCGACAGAACCTGCGCATTGCCCCCACCCGGCAAACCCCGCAGCAGTTGCCCGTTGGACAGGGTCATCCAGAGTTGGTTCTCTTGGTCCTGCAACGCGGCCACGACACGTTCGCCCCGCTGTAGCCATTGCACGTCACCACCGGCACTGCGCCAGAACAGACCCACATCGGTGGAGATCAGCAGCCCGCCCTTGCGGTCGCGCGCCAAGTTGCGGATCGACGCTGTCTGCATCGCCGTGCTACCCCAGCGGTATGCCGAGGCAGTCGCCGAGGACAGCCGGAATAGACCCTGCGATGTGCCCACCAACAACCCATCACCGTCCTGCAACAAACACACAACCTTGATATTGCGCAGACCAGCACGAGTGCCGACATCGATCAAACGGCCATCGCGCTCGATCCGGAACAGGCCATCCTCGTTGCCGACCCACACTGCGCCATCGGCATCGCGCAATATGAATTCCGCGCGCAGCTGCTGCGCGCGCGCGTCGCCCAGATGTTGCCACCGCCCCGCGACGTAGCGGAACACTCCGTTATAGGCGGTGCCGACCAGCACGCTGCCATCGGACTCGGCCACGACCGAGAACACGCTCGACAGCTCCATACCTGGCGTATTTTGCCGGTCGAACGAGGTAAAGGTGCGGCCATCGAAACGTGCCACGCCTTCCCAGGTGGCGACCCAAATCATGCCATCACGGTCCTGCACCAGACCGTGCACCAGGTTGTGCGGCAGCCCCTCCTCCATGGTCCAGCGTGCGATCACCGGACGATTGAGTACCTCGCGCTCAGTCAGCAACGGCACCGACTGCGCAGGTATGGTTGCGATTGCGGGTGCGCACAGGGTGCACAGCAGCAACAACAAAAGGCGCGAACCCAGCGTCACACAACGGCGGGTCGCGCACGCACGGATGCGTGCGCGATTTTGATGAAGCCGTTGCCCCTGTTCCATTACATTCCGAATCGCACCAGCAACGGCGCTCGGCACCCCATATGGCAAGCCGACTAATCTATCACCGAGCACTCAACGCCAATGTCAGGATATTCCTGACTTGGGCAGTAGACCGTACGACATTTATTCAGCACGGGGATCGAAGTGCGCCATAGGCGACACATCGCGCCGCCCTGGCGATTCCAACAAGTTAAGCAGGACAGATGAACCGTAGCCATCCATGTCCCATTATCAAAATAATGAACCCGACGGCATAGCATATATATCGAACCGACTGGTATAGTATTATCACTATGGTCCGCCAATCGTCCGCTGCACACTCACCCAAGCCTTCCTCACGTCCTGCCGGGCCAGGACGTCCCAAGGACATGGGCAAGCGTGCCGCGATCCTGGAAGCAGCCATGCACATGTTCACCGAACTGGGCTTCGGCCGGGTCAGCATGGACGGCATCGCTGCCCGTGCCGGCGTCTCCAAGCTAACCGTCTACAGTCACTACGGCGACAAGGAGACCCTGTTCGCCGAGGCGGTGCGTGCGCAATGCCAGACGCTGCTGCCCGACGACCTGTTCGGTCATCCGCTGAAAGGTCCGCTGCGCACGCAATTGATGGAGATCGGCCTAGCCTACTTCGCGATGATCAGCAGCGAGGATGCGATGGCCACCCATCGCATGATGCTGAGCCCGGGCACCGGCGACGAGCACGTCCGCGAGATGTTCTGGAACGCCGGCCCCAAACGCACCCGACAGGATCTGGCGCAATTACTCCAAGCGCACGCGGCGGCCGGCGAACTGGAGATCGCCGATCTGGGCTTGGCCGCCTCGCAGTTCTTCTGCCTGGTCAGGGGCGAACTGCTCACGCTGATGATGTGCGGCCTGTGCCGCGACCCCAGCCCGGCGCAGATCCAGGCCCACGTCCAGGCCAGCGTCGACTTTTTCCTGCGCGCCTATGCAGTGCGCTGAGTCCACGCTACGGGCGTGGCCCGGTACCGATGACTTCCGGCACTGCGCGCCGCGCTGTCCCGACGGCGATGCTGCGGCATACGCCCAGCCTCCCCGCCAGCTAAAATGCGCGCCCCTCTGCGTTGGATGCCCGAAATGACGATCGACTACTCCCAAGCCCGCGAAAAAATGGTTGAACAGCAGATCCGTCCTTGGGACGTGCTCGACCTGCGCGTGCTCGACGTGTTGTCGCGGCTGCCGCGCGAGACTTTCGTGCCGCACAGCCACCGCGCCGTCGCTTATGCCGACCTGGAGATTCCGTTGGGCCACGGCCAGTACATGATGAAGCCGGTCATCGAGGGCCGCATGCTGCAAGCGCTGGACCTGCAGGCGGGCGAGGACGTACTGGAAATCGGCACTGGCAGCGGCTTCGTCAGCGCGTGCCTAGGCGAACTGGGCCGCGAGGTGGTGAGCCTGGAGATCGAAGCCGCCCTGGCCGCGACCGCACGCGCCAACCTCGATGCCGCCGGACTGGGGAGCAATATTCGCATCGAGACCGCCGACGCATTGACCTGGACCCCAGGCGAGCGACGCTTCGACGCGATCTGCGTGACCGCCGCGGTCACCGAGATTCCGGCACAGTTTCTCTCCTGGCTGCGCCCGGGCGGACGCCTGTTCGCCATCTGCGGTCGCGCCCCGGTCATGGAAGCGGTAAGGATCCACGCCAACGCCGGCACGCCACGCACGGAATCGCTGTTCGAAACCGACTTGGCGTATTACCTGCGCGGCGCCGCGCCAGTTCCTCAGTTCACATTCTGATCCATCAAGGAAGCCGCAATGATCCGCCGATCCCTCGTTCTGGCACTGGCTGTCGCGTTGTCTCCGTTGGCCGCCAACGCCACGGACCTATTGCAAGTCTACGAAATGGCCCGCAACAGCGACCCACAGCTGGCCTCGGCGGAATCGACCCGTCTGTACGACAAGGAAGGCGCTGTGCAGGCGCGCGCGGCACTGCTGCCACAGATCAACGGTGGTGCCTCACTGCAGCGCAGCCATAGCGAGATCGAGCGTGGCACCGGCGAACTGGCGGGCACCAGCAAGAGCCGTAGCTACAACCTCCAGGGTCAGCAGACCCTGGTCAATTTCGCGCAGTTCTCCAACCTGCGCGCGCAAAAAGCGCGTAGCCTGGCAGCGGACTACACGCTGGAATCGGCCAAGGACGAGCTGATCGTGCGCACCTCGGCGGCCTACTTCAACGTGCTCGTTGCGATCGAGTCGCTGGTCGCGGCACAGACCAACGAAGCCGCCGCCAAAAAACAATTCGACTACGCCAACAAGCGCCTGGAAGTCGGCCTGGCACCGATCACCGACGTGCACGAAGCCCGTGCCCAGTACGACCAGGCCCGCGCCGACACGATCAGCTCGCGCAACTCGCTACAGGACCTGTACCAGGCGCTGACCGAGATCACCGGACAGCCGGTGCACGACCTGCGCGCACTACCGGAGGACTTCCGTCCGCAACTGCCGCCCAGCAACGGCGACATCGACAGCATGATCGCCTCTGCGCTGGACAAGAATCCGTCGCTGCGCTCCTACAAGTACCAGGTACAGGCAGCCGAGTACAGCGTATCCACAGCACGTGCCGGGCACCTGCCGACGCTCAACCTGTCGGCCAGCGCCGGCCGCGACGCGAACTGGGGTAACGGCATCTCCGGCAACAACACGCCACGCAATGACAGCAACGTCATCGGCCTCACCCTGAACATCCCAATCTTCGCTGGCGGCGCCACTCAATCGTTGGTGCGCCAGGCCCTGGCGCAGCGCGACATTGCGCAAGACAACTACGAGTTGCAGAAGCGAGCACTCGACCGCAACACCCGCAATGCGTATCAGACAGTCCTCGCCGGGATCAGCGAAATCGAGGCGCGGCGTCTGGCGGTGGTCTCGGCGCAAGCCGCCTTCGACGCCTCGCAAGTCGGCCTGGAGGTGGGCACCCGCACCGTGCTGGACGTGGTGCAGAACCAGCGCACCCTGTATCAGGCACAACTGGCCTACGCGCAGGCGCGCTACAACTTCCTGCAGAACCGCCTCCTGCTGAACCAAGCGCTGGGAACGCTGAACGTGGCCGACGTGCAATCGATCAATGCGTTGCTGACGCAAAAAGCCGAATCCAAACTCGACCCCAGCAACAGTCCCCAGTAAACCCGACTGGCCGCAGGCACGCCAATCGTCCTACACGGTGGCCATTCGTTCGCGCGAGCATGTTGTGCCGATGCGACATGATGCGCTCGCCCTGCCATTCGCTACAGCGGACTGACCTCAGCCGCATGCCGCGAACGGGCCTGCTTCCGGTTCCACTGCGGCCACCGGCGGCAGATGCGGCGCAATCAACTGCAAGGTACGCTGCAGCGCGCCGCGACCATTCGCGACCAGCGCGTACCCGGCGTCGGCCATGTGCACGCGTGCGTCAGCATCGGCCAGTAGCCGCTGCAACGCGACGCACACTGCCGCCGCATCCTCGCAAATGACCAGCGCACCGGCTTCGCGCATACGCCGCGAAATCTCGGCGAAATTGTGCAGGTGCGGGCCGCTCACCGACGGCGTGCCGACAGCTGCCGGTTCCAGCAGGTTGTGCCCGCCGACAGGCTGCAGGCTGCCACCGACGAAGGCGACCTGGGCGCAGGCATAGAACGCCATCAACTCGCCCAGCGTATCGATCACGAACACATCGTCCTCGGTCCCCGGCCATTGCTGCTGACGGCGCGTGGACACCCGCCAGCCCTGGTCGCGCGCCAGCATCTCGACCTTGGCGAAGCGCTCAGGATGACGAGGCGCCCACAGCAACAGCAACCCCGGCCATTGCCTGCGTAACTGCCGGTGCATTTCGATCACCGCCGCCTCTTCGCCATCGTGGGTGCTGGCGGCAATCCATAGCGGACATATCGCAGGCACTCGCTCGCGAAACGCCGCGACAAACGCCGACAAGTCCGCAGGTGCGGCGATATCGAACTTCAGATTACCCAGCGCACATACCTGCTCCGCACCCGCCCCCAACTCGACGAAGCGCGCGGCATCCTCCTGCGACTGCGCCGCCACGCAGGTCACCGTGCGCAGCGCACGCCCGATCAGCGGTCGCAGCACCCGGTAGCCACGCAGCGAACGCGCCGATAGCCGCGCGTTGAGCACGTACACCGGAATACCGCGGTCGCGGCAACCGAACAGCATGTTCGGCCACAACTCGGTCTCCAGGATCAGCGCCAGACTGGGACGGAAGTGGCGCAGAAACCGACCGACACTGCCTGGCACGTCATACGGAAGATAGACATGCTCCAACGCGTCCCCCCATAGCGCGCGCACCCGCTCGGACCCAGTCGGGGTGATGGTGGTGATGACCCAGCGGATATCCGGACGCTGCGCGCGCAACGCATTGACCACCGGCGCGGCGACGTTGACCTCGCCCACCGACACCGCGTGCAACCACACCCGCGGACGGCCAAGGCTCTGCGGATACGCGGCATAACGCTCGTCCCAACGCTGGAAGTACTGACGCACACGAAAACCGCGCCAGATCAAGTGATAGACCGTGACCGGCAGCAGCAGATAGAGCACGGCCGAATACAGGCCACGCAGCAGCCGTTCGATGAAATCATTGCGCATCCGGACAGCATAGCCGGTTGCGCGCGGCTGGCGGCAGACGATGGCCGACGCCATCTTGCACGCCCGGCTACACTGACGCCATGTCCGATGTCGCCTCTGCTCCGTCCTCCTCCGCCACCCACGTCACCCCACCACCACGCACGCCGCGCCACTGGTCAACTTGGTTGCTACTGGGCCTGGCGCTGCTCGCCGCGCGCCTGCCCTGGTGCTTGCAGCGCGCACTGGGTCGCGGCATCGGTTGGCTCGCGCTGCGCCTGGCCGGCACCCGCCGCCACGCCGCCGCAACGAATCTGGCGCTGTGCTTTCCGGAGCAGAGCGACGCCTGGCGCGCGCACCTGCTGCGCGAGAGCTTCGATGCATTGGGCGTGGGGGTATTCGAGTTCGCCCGGGCCTGGTGGGGCAGCATCGCCCCGATGCGTTGCCACGCACGCATCGAGGGTTTGGAACACCTGCAACGGCTGCAAGCGCAGGGGCGCGGTGTCCTGCTGGTTTCCGGCCACTTCATGACCCTGGAGATCTGTGGCCGCCTGCTGTGCCAACACGTACCGCTGGCCGGCATGTACCGGCGCCACCGCAATCCGGTGTTCGAGTGGGCGGTCAAACGCGGTCGCCTGCGCTACGCCAGCGCCATGTTCGCCAACGAGGACCTGCGCGGCAGCATGCGCCACCTCAAGCGCGGCGGCATGCTGTGGTACGCGCCGGATCAGGACATGCGCGGCAAGGACACCGTCTTCGTGCCGTTCTTCGGCGTGCCTGCGGCCACCATCACCGCCACCCACCAGTTGGCGCGGCTCACCGGCTGCGCAGTCGTGCCGTTCTTCCACCATCGCGAGAGCGGCGATTACGTGCTGCGCATCGCGCCACCACTGGACAACTTCCCGTCCACCGACATCGTCGCCGACACCGCTCGGATCAATGCCGCGATCGAAGCGATGGTGCGCGCAGCGCCGGCGCAGTATCTGTGGATCCATCGCCGCTTCAAGCGCCAGCCCAATGGACGTAGTAGCGTCTACACACGCGATTGAGTCCCGCCTAGACCGACGCCACCGCATCCTCGGGATCCCCCGCATCGGGCTCCTTCGCCAAGAGCGCGCCGACGTACAAGCCGACCAGCAGCAACGCCAACGAACCCCAGAACGACGAATAGAACGCCAAGTGGGTGTTGAACGGAAACACCGTGATCAGCAACGCCTGCATCGCCGGCCGCGTGCGTTCGCGCGCTGCAACAGACGCATAACGCCAGGCCCGCCAGGCCTGGGCCGCACCGGCCAGCCAGAGCAGTAAGCCGATTACGCCGGTTTCGCTGAGCACCTCGAGCACGATCTGGTGGGCATGAAAGGCCGGTTCGCTGCCCCACTCACCGGGCTGGGTCGGAGTCGGATTGCAGGCGGCATAGGCCTCGCGGAAACCGCGTACGCCGACTCCGTCCAATGGATGCTGACGGATCATGCACCAGGAGGCAGCCCAGATCTGCGCACGGCCAGTCAATGCCGCATTGAGATCGGCCGGTTGCCCGCTGAACGCACGCGCGCTGCGCTCGAAGCGGTCATGCACCTGCGGCGACACAAGACCGAGCACGCCGGCCACCAACGCCGCAGCCACCCCGAGCACCAACAACTTGCGCGCGCCAAGCAAACCCCAGCCCGACAGCACCAGCAGCAGCGCATAGGTAATCCACGACGCACGTGATCCAGCCAACACCAGCACCACCCCCACCACCGTGGCAGCCAGCAACCACCCCCAGGCACCACCGCGACGCGCAGCCCCCCACAACAGAAATGGCGACACGCTCGCCAGGACCTGGCCGAATTTGAGGTTGCACGGGCCAAACACACCACTGAGACGATCGGCCGCCATGGCCTGTTGCAGCGTACACAGACCGTGGTGGCTGATCGCCCACTTCAACTGATCCATCGACCAGAACAGCGGACTGGTACCGCACAATGCCTGCACCAAGGCGTCCAGCGTCCAGATCGCGGCGATCACCCCCAGACCGTTGAACGTGAGGCGACGCCCGCGCGGCGTCGCCACCGCCATCGCGACCAACCACAAAAACGGCAAAAAGCGCAGATCCACCGCAGACTCGCGCAGCGCCAACGGCACGTCCACCGCGCCCAGCGCCGACAGCGGCTGCGGCAGCCAATAGGCCAGAAACAATAGCGTGGTCAGCGCCCAGGCCGGCCCGCTCAACAAGCCCGCACCACCACCACGGAAGCGGCTGTGCAGCAAACGCGCCAAGGTGACCAGCGCGCCCAGCGCCAGCACACTCGCGGCCAGACCCGGCGCCGGCCAAAGCGCGACGAAGATCAGCACCCAGACCGGTGCCCAATGCTCCCCGGATTCCGTTACAGGAGATGTGGACAAGGACCTCTCAGTGCCGGAGTTCGTCATAGATCGCCAGAGTACTGCGCTGCATCGCCTGCAGCGTATAGGGAATCACGGCCGGCAACGCCGGTGGCAACATCAGCAATTGGCGCGCGACCGCATGCAGCGCGACGGTATCGAAGGCGACCACTGCACCGCGAGGCTGCAATTGCGCCAGCAGTTCGCCGACCCCACCGTGCGCCCAACCCAGTACTGGCCGACCCACCGCCAGCGCCTCGACCACGGTGCGACCGAATGCCTCTGGCTTGCGCGACAATTGCAGCACCAGATCGCTGGCGGCATAGGCTTCGGCGATGCGCGCGGTCGGCGCGGTAAACGCGACCGCATCGGCGACGCCCAGCGCGGTCGCCTCGGCCTCCAATTCGCGCACATAGGCCTCGCGCCCCGGTTCGCGCGACCCGGGCAACCACAATCGCACATCGTCGCCCTCGCCACGCAGCGCCGCCAGCAGCCGCAACGCATCGGCATGGCCCTTCAGCCTTGTCCCCCGACCCGGGAGCAACAGTAGCGGACCGGGATGACCCGCGAGTGCGGGTGCCTGCGTCGCGGCCCAGGCGCGCGCATCCGGGTCCGGCGCGGGCCGACGCGGAAACTGCGCCGGGTCGATGCCGCGCGGAATCACCCGTAGCCGCGCCGGATCGGTCTGTGCATAGTGGTGCAGCACGTAGCCGCGTACCGTGTCGGATACGCAGATCACGCGCTCGCCACGGGTCATCACCGCGCTGTAGCGGCTGGGCGAATTGAGTCCATGTACCGTAGTGACGAAGCGTGGACGCTGCACCGTCGGCATTCCGCGCAGCGCATGCCAGCCGAGCCAGGCCGGCAATCTTGAACGGGCATGCACGATGTCGACACGCTCCCGCGCGAACAGGCGCCGCAGCGTCGACACGTGGCGCAGCGTCAGCAGCGACTTGCGCCCGATGTCCAAAGCCAGATGTTCGGCACCGGCAGCGGCCAACGCCGGCAACAGCCGCCCCCCCGCAGACACCACCAGCGCACGATGCCCGGCAGCCACCAGGGCTTGGGCGATTTCCAGCGTGGAGCGCTCCACGCCACCGGACTCCAGCGCCGGCAGCAGTTGCACCACGGTCAGACGGTGCATCGCACCATCGATCAATCGACCAGCACGAAGACCGAACCGCAATACGGACATTTGGCCTGGCGGTCGGCCGCGTCCTGAATCGGCAGGTAGACGCGCGGATGCGAGTTCCACAGCGCCATTTCCGGGGTCGGACAGCACAGCGGCAGGTCGGCGCGGCGCACCTCGTAGCGCGTCTGGGCATTGGCGGGCACGGTGGCGGTCTGGCTCATGGCAATGGGGACACATCGATAGATGAAGCGCAATTCTAGCAGCCCCCCCAGGGGGCGGGCGGGTTGCTGCAGCCGGCAGCCCCCCCCCCTCGCCCCCCTCCTCTCGACCAACATGCTTGATGCGGAACGAAGGCAACACTATGCTGACGCGACGCGGCGCCGATATGCCGCTTCGAGGTGTTCTGTGGATATAGGTGTGCGATTGATGCAGGCGCGGCGAAATGCAGGCTTCACTCTGCGCGAGCTTGCCGCCTTGTTGGGCGTGGCGCATAGCACCCTTGGTCACTGGGAGAACAACCGTTCTGTCCCCAATGCCAGGCATTTGTTGAAGATCGCCGAACTTACCGGCGTTGACGCTTATGTGTTGCTAACTGGCAAGCCCTCCAAGCTGAACCAAAACGACAGCGACAATCTGCCGTTGCCTGCTGGCAGCAAGCGTCTGGCCTGAAATGACTGGGCGCCGTGACAACGCCGCCACGCTTCGGCGTGGCGGCGCAGTCTTTTGACGGGCGTCACAAAAACGCTCAGCCCAGTTGCCCCACATCGGCGCTTGTCTGATAGCCGACGCTTGGGAAGTGCATTCCTGCGGCGCTTGCAGCCTCGGCCTGCTTAGCTTGAGCGCACTGTCAGAAGTCAAACCCACGCCTGCAGGTAATGTGACACCTGTGGCTGCATCTCATACACGATACGCCCCTGCTCCATTGTCAGCACGCGGTCAGCGCTGGCGATGGTCTATGGGCGACGACCACCTTAGATCAACAACTGCAACTGCCTCACGGCCTACTTGCCCAGGCACTCGCACTTGGCATGTCAATGGCGAGTTACCTTATGCAGAAACAATAATTCCGGCTGTCGGGACAGTGCACGAGCGAGGATCACTCGCTGCTTTTGCCGACACCAAAGTGCCCCCCCCCATATCGCCGATCAAACCGTGATATCCCATTGGCATCGCCGCTATGTCGTCGTGCACTGCCGCCAAGTGCATCACTGCCTGCATGCACCCAAAGTCGAAGGTAGGATCGAAGAAACTGATAGTGTCGGCAATGCTGTCGGCGAACAGCTTAAACTCAACTTCCATGCGCAACACCTCGCAATCACATGGAGCATTGCACTTGGAGTTTGAGCCTAAGAACTGTCAATCCGTGGAGAGCGATCCAGTCCAATATCGACGACCAACACTATTCGCCTCCCCGCATTCGCTAGCTTGTAGACAAGGAAAAAACCATGCGACCTACCGGCGAATCTGCCTTTGAAGAGAAATCAACCAATCTTCTCCGCCTCAATCTGTTTGCGGATCTGCGCATCGACAGCCGCGATCGCGGTCATATTCATCACCCGGCGCGCGGTGGCGCTGGTGGTGAGGATATGCACCGGCTTGGAAATGCCCATCAAAATCGGCCCAATCGCCACGCCCTCGGTGAAAACGCGCACCAGATTGTAGGCAATATTGGCCGCTTCCAGATTCGGCAGCACGAACAGATTAGCGCGCCCCTTGAGCGTGCTATTGGGCATGATTTGATTGCGTAATGCCTCGTCCCAGGCAGTGTCGCCCTGCATCTCGCCATCGATGTTGAGATCGGGCTTACGCTTGAGCAGTGCCTCCCGCACCTGACGCATCTTCAGCGCATCGCGCGAGTCGTGGCTGCCGAAGTTGGAATGCGACAGCAGCGCGATGTTCGGCTCGATGCCGAACAACTTCAGACGATAAGCGGCCTGCAGGGTGGCTTCGACGATCTGCTCCACGCTTGGGTCTTCCTGCACGTGGGTGTCCACGAAAAAGAATACACCCTGCTGGTTGATCATGCCGGTCATCGCCGAGGTGGAGCTGACCCGCGGCTCCAGCGGAATCACGCTACGCGCATAACCGAGTTTTTTATGGAAACGGCCGACCACGCCGGACAGCAACGCATCGGCTTCGCCGCGCGCGACCATCACCGCGGCGATCAGCGTCGGCCGCGAACGCATCAGCTCTTTTGCTGCGCTGACAGTCACCCCGCGCCGCTCGGTGAGCGCATGGTAGTACTGCCAGTAGTCGTTGAAACGCGGATCGTCATGGATGTTGGTGATCTCGAAATCCACGCCGGCGGTGATGCGCAGCCCCATGCGCTGGATGCGCGCCTCGATCACATCCGGTCGGCCGATCAGAATCGGGAACGCCAGACCTTCGTCGATCACGCTCTGCACCGCGCGCAGCACGACTTCCTCTTCGCCTTCGGCGTAGACCACGCGCTGTTTGTCGGCACGCGCGCGGTCATACAGCGGTTTCATCATCAGGCTGGTGCGGTAAACGAACTGGCTGAGCTTGTCGCGATAGGCCTGCATATCGGCAATCGGGCGCGTCGCCACACCCGAGTCCATCGCCGCCTGCGCCACCGCCGAGGACAGTTCGACCAGCAAACGTGGGTCCAGCGGCCTGGGAATCAGATAATCCGGGCCGAAACTCGGGGTCTCGCCCCCATAGGCCGCGCCGAGATCGGAGGCTTCGCGCCGCGCCATCCCCGCGATCGCCTTGACGCAGGCGATCTTCATTTCCTCGTTGATGCTCGTTGCGCCGGCGTCGAGCGCACCGCGAAACAGATAAGGGAAGCACAGCACATTATTGATTTGGTTCGGATAGTCCGAACGGCCGGTACCGATGATGGCGTCCGGGCGCACCGCCTTGGCCGCTTCCGGGGTGATTTCCGGATTGGGATTGGCAAGGGCGAAGATCACCGGTTGCGGTGCCATCGTCGCCACCATCTCCGGCGTGAGGATACCTGCCGCCGACAAGCCGAGAAAAATATCTGCGCCTTCGACGATTTCGGCCAGCGTACGCTTGTCGGTGTCGCGTGCGTAGCGCGCCTTGTCCGGATCCAGGTCGGTGCGGCCAGTGTGGATCACCCCATCGCGATCCAGCGCCAGGATATTTTCCGGCTTCAGGCCCAGCGACACCAGCATATCGACGCATGAGATGCCTGCCGCACCCATGCCGGTGGTGGCAAGTTTGACGTCCTCGATTTTCTTGCCGGTCACCACAAGTGCATTGAGCACCGCCGCGGCCACGGGGATCGCGGTGCCGTGCTGATCATCGTGACACACCGGGATCTTCATACGTTTGCGCAACTTGCGCTCGACGATGAAACATTCCGGCGCTTTGATGTCTTCCAGATTGATGCCGCCGAAAGTCGGTTCGAGGCTGGCGATAATATCGACCAGCTTGTCCGGGTCGTTCTCGTTGATCTCGATGTCGAACACGTCGATGCCGGCGAACTTCTGGAACAACACGCCTTTACCTTCCATCACTGGCTTGGAGGCCAGCGGCCCGATATTGCCCAGGCCCAACACCGCAGTGCCATTGCTGATGACCGCGACCAGATTGGCGCGCGCGGTCAGTTCGCTGGCCTGCTGCGGATCGGCGACGATGGCCTGGCAGGCGAACGCCACGCCCGGCGAGTAGGCCAAGGACAGGTCGCGCTGGGTCACCATGGGCTTGGTCGCGGCGACCTTGATCTTGCCCCGTGGCTCCTGGCGGTGATAGTCGAGTGCGGCCTGTTTGAAATCGTCGTTTGACATGGAGAGCTTCTTTTGTCGAAAGGCGCGAAGGAGCGGAATTCTACTCTGTGGACCTGCGCCGGAAAAAATGCGCAATGCCGATCATGCCCGCACATCGTGCACTGGCATCAATCAGCACAACGCGCCAAGCTTTAGAGTGGCTAACAAAACGTCGCGAGTCGCTGTCGGGTGGGCGCGTACAGCGCGCAGGAACCGCAGTGTACAGGTGGTACATCAGGATTCCGAGCACTGCCCGCGCCCTTCCGGCGGCGACGCAGTCGTCTTGTTAGCTACTCTTAGGCCACCGTCACCGGCAGGACGACGTCACCCGCGTCCAACGCAAGGCGCAGACGATCGCGATCCAACGCATTCTCCCAACGCGAGACCACCACGGTGGCCACCGCGTTGCCGATGAAGTTGGTCAACGAACGACACTCGCTCATGAAACGGTCCACGCCAAGAATCAGTGCCAAGCCGGCCATGGGCACTTCCGGCACCACCGCCAGGGTCGCCGCCAAAGTGATGAAACCCGCACCGGTCACGCCAGCTGCACCCTTGGAGCTAATCATCGCCACCAGCAACAAGGTGATCTGGTGACCAAGGGTCAACTCGGTGTTGGTCGCCTGCGCGATGAACAGCGCGGCCAGGGTCATGTAGATATTGGTGCCGTCGAGATTGAACGAATAGCCGGTGGGCACCACCAGGCCGACGACCGACTTCTCGCAGCCGGCATGCTCCATCTTTTCCATCAGCGACGGCAGTGCCGATTCGGACGAAGAAGTACCAAGCACCAGCAGCAGCTCCGACTTCAGATAGCGGATCAATTTGAAGATCGAAAACCCGCACAGGTGGGCCACTGCACCGAGAATCACCAACACGAATAGCAGTGCGGTGATGTAGAACGATCCGACCAACCAGGCAAGATTCACCAGCGACTGCACACCATGCTCGCCGATGGTGTAAGCGATCGCGCCGAACGCACCGATCGGCGCGGCCTTCATCAACAGATGCACCAGTTTGAACACCGGCGCGACCAAGGCATCGAGCAGCTTCAACACAGGCTTGCCGCGCTCGCCCACCAACGCCAGCGACACGCCGAACAACACCGCAACGAATAGCACTTGCAGGATGTTGGGACCGGCCAACTTGCCGTTGATCACTTGGTCGCCAGTAAAGGCCCCGATCAGCGAGTTGGGAATGATGTCCATCAAGAAGCCTGTCATGGTCAGTTGGTGCGACTGCTGCACGTAACTATCGACCTTGCTCTGGTCCAACGTCGCCAGATTGGCATTCATGCCCGCGCCGGGCTGCACCACATGCGCGACGATCATGCCCACCACCAGCGCCAGCGTGGAGAAAAATAGGAAATACACCATTGCCTTGACGAAGACCCGGCCCACCGTCTTCAACTGAGTCATCCCAGCGATACCGGTCACGATGGTCAGGAAGATCACCGGGGCGATGATCATCTTCACCAATTTGATGAATGCGTCAGCCAGCGGCTTGAGCTGTACGGCCCAGGCGGGATCAAGATGGCCGAGTACGGCACCGACGACAATGGCGAACAATACCTGAACGTATGTGTGCCGGTAGAACGGCACGGGCTGCGGCCCGCGACCTAGCGTGGGAAAGGGACTGTGCATCTGAACGCGCTCCGGAACGGTACGGCAACCCAACGCGGGTCGCGGAATGCAGCCTTTGTACGCGTCAACGCTGCGAAAGCAGATAACCCATTGGTCGTAGTCTTCGTTGCGGGCGCCGGCGGCGCAGGGGCGGTGTCCCCAAACGCTCACGGAAGCGGGACCACCCAGAAACCAGCATCGGCGTTCAGATATGTGCGCAGCCCCCTTTCGCCTGCACTTTCGCCACGACACGCCCCTTAAGTTAAATCATTCACACATGAATTGTGATCTTATCGTTAAAGAATGGCCGCCCACGACCGCTATTGCCTAGATGCAAGCCGTTATCGGGGACTACATCTCCCTCGATGGCAGCCTTTCATGCGTGGCCGCTCCCGTGTCGCATTGCGTCCTGACCGGGAACTGTGGCGCCTCTTTGACCTTAATCGAGACAACCTCCATCATGCGACACAGCCTCCTCTTCGCCGCACTGGGCCTGACCGCCGCCGCTCCCGCCATCGCCGCCAACGGCTTCGATGACTGGCCGACCAAGGTGACCTTCAGCGATGGCACCACGCTGGCTGCGGTCGGCACCTACCAGTACGACTGGAACACATTCTCCAACGACAACAGTCGCCTCCTGAAGAACAACCACACGTTCCGGCGCAAGGAATTCGGCGTCCATTTGAATAAGGACGGCGTATACGACGCGATGGTGGGCTTCGACTTCCAGTCCAAGCAGTGGCTGGACGTGTTCTTCGGCGTGGAGACCAAGGCGCTGTTCGGCAACAACTACGGCCACGTGCGCGTGGGCTACATCAAGGTGCTGGGTGGCCTGGAAGCGTTGACCAGCGGTGCTGCGGGCAGCTTCATGGAAGCCGCGCTCCCGGTACAGGCGATCTATCAGGGCCGCCGTACTGGCGCGGAATGGACCTTCGAGCAGCCGCAGTACCTGCTGCAGGCTGCCGTTTACGGCGGCAAAGACCTGCAGGGTCACAATCCCGGCACCACGCAGGCCGTCCATGCCGCGTGGACCCCGTTCAAGGCCGAAGGCGATGTCCTGCACCTGGGCCTGGTGTATTCGCAGGAAAATCCGCGCGGCTACCACAACGGCCTGAACGTGAGTTTCAGCCCGAGCGTGCGCCTGAATACACCGCCGGAAGTCGCGCTGACCCCTGTGAGCTTGGTTGATTCAGGCATCCTGACCGACGTCGACCAGATCCGCCGCACCGGGCTGGAAGCGCTGTGGATCAAGGGACCGTTCTCGCTGCAAGGCGAAGCGTTGCGTGCCGACGTAACCCGCACCAACAGCCTGCCCAACTACAGCGCAGACGGCCAGTACGTGTTCGCCAGCTATGTATTGACCGGCGAATCGCGCCCGTACAGCGCCGGCAACGTCGACATGGTCAAGCCGGCCAACGCCTACGGCGCGGTGGAAGTGCTGGCGCGCTACAGCCGTCTGGACCTGGACGACGGCAACGTGTTCGGCGGCCGCCAACACGATTGGACCTTCGGCGCCAACTGGTACCTGACCAACCACTTCAAATTCCAACTGAACTACGTGCGGGCCAATGCCGAACGCGCCGGCGTGCAATTCAAGCCGAACTCGGTGGACGTGCGCGCCCAAGTCCAGTTCTGATCCACCCCTCGCGAATACGGCGGTCCGGGCACGTACCGGACCGCCACGCGATCGCGCCTGCGACACGGCGGACACCGCGTCGCACGCCAGCTAAGCTGATGCGGAACTGGTCATCGCCTTTCTCCGCATGTCGTTCTTCTTGCAACACCGCCACCGCATCCTGCTACTGAGCTTCATCGTCGGCGCAATGGCGCTGGTCATGCTGTCGGCGCAGCACTTGGCCGAACAGCGTGCAAGACGTAGCGAAAGCCTGCAACTGCACCAGCAGTTGGAGTTGTATGCGCAATCACTGCAACAACGCATCGAGCGCTATCGGACCATAGCGCAGGTACTGGCACTGGACCCGGAGTTGCGCAACGCGCTGAAGCAGCCGCTGAGTCCGGCCACGCAGCGACAGTTGAATCTGAAGCTGGAACGCGCCAACACCGTCACCCGCTCATCGACGCTGACCCTGATCGATACCGCTGGCCTCGCCCTGGCCGCCAGCAACTGGCGCTCTGCCAACAGCAACGTGGGTGCCGACTACGGCTTCCGGCCCTACGTGAAACAGGCGCTGACCCAAGGTAAAGGAGGCTTCTACGGCATCGGCATGACCACCAGCGTCCCAGGGTATTTCCTCTCGCAGGCGATCAAAGACGACGACGGACGAGTACTCGGCGTGATCGTCATCAAAATCGAGTTGGCCGCAATGGAGCGCGAATGGCGACGTTTGTCCGACGTGGTCCTGGTCAGCGACCGTCACGACATCGTCTTCCTGTCCAACCGCGATGTCTGGCGCTACCGTCAGTTACAGCCGCTCGGTGCACGCGAGCGCGACGAACTACTGGCCACCCGCCAGTACGCCCAGCAGCCCCTATTGTCGACGCAACGGTACGTACTGGATACGCTGGAGGACGGTAGCCAGGTGATACGCGTCGCCGTCCCCGCGCAACCGGCGCCACTGCTGTGGCAACGTATCGCGCTACCAGAGAACGGATGGCGGCTGCATTTACTGCACGACATCAGTGGTCCCCGTGCCGCCGGCCATGCTGCGGCACTGGCCGCAGGCGGCATCTGGCTAGCATTGGCATTGCTGGGACTGCTGTTCCAACAACACCAGCGTCTGGCGTGGTTGCGTCAGCGCAGCCGACAGGAACTGGAATCGCTGCTGCAACAGCATGCACACGAGCTCCACACCGCACAGGACGGCATCGTGCAAGCAGCACAACAGGCCGACACAGGACTCAGCCGCAGCCTGGAACACCTCCCACAAGGCGTGGTGATCATCGACACGCAACTGCGTCTTGTGGCATGGAATTCGCGCTACCTGGAAATCTTCCGCTTCCCGCCAGAGCTGATCTGCGTCGGCCGTCCGATCGAGGACGTCTTCCGCTACAACGCACGCCGTGGCTTGCTCGGCGCTGGCCCGGTGGAAGCGGCAATCCAACGCCGCCTGGACCACTTGCGCAGCGGTCGTCCGCACATGCGCGAGAGCGAGAAAGAAGACGGCACCGTATTGGAAATTCGTGGCAATCCGCTACCCGACGGTGGCTTCGTGACCAGCTATGCCGACATCACCAGCTACAAAAATGCCGCACGTGAACTACGCTCGTTAGCGAATGCACTCGAAAACCGCGTCGCCGAACGTACCCGCGACCTCGCCGCGGCCAAACGCGAGGCCGAGAACGCCAACCGCTACAAAACCCGCTTCGTCGCCGCGGCCGTCCACGACCTGTTGCAGCCGCTCAACGCCGCGCGCATGTTTGTCTCGGCGCTACGCGGCAAGCTGCACGACACCGGCGCGCGGCAAATCGTCGACCATGTCGACAACGCACTGGTGGCGCAAGACGCGATCCTCAATAGCCTTCTGGACATCTCGCGACTGGAATCGGGCACGCTGAAGACTCAGGTGCAGGACATCGCACTGGACCCGCTACTGCAAGCGCTGACACACGAATTCGGCATTCTGGCCGAGGACCGCGGCCTGCGCCTGAACTACGTGTCAAGCCGGGCCACGGTACGCAGCGACGCGACCCTACTGCGACGCATCCTGCAAAATTTCCTGTCCAATGCGCTGCGCTACACCCCAAGCGGATCCGTTCTGCTTGGCTGCCGACGCGATGGTGCCAACCTGCGCATCGAAGTCCACGATCAGGGCCCAGGCATCCCCGATGCGTTGCATCAAGAGATCTTCGAAGAGTTCCGACGGCTCGGCGACGGCGTCGCCCAGGATCGCGGCGCCGGGCTGGGCCTGGCGATCGTGGAACGCATCGGACGCCTGCTCGGGCACCCCATCAGCCTACGCTCGCAGCTGGGCCGTGGCAGCGTGTTCGCCGTCACCGTGCCGCTGGGCGATGCCGCGGCCATGACGCAACCGCAGGCACCGGCCGCAGTGGCCAGCGACAACGGCGACGATCCTATCCTGCACGGCTGCAGGGTCTGGTGCATCGACGATGATCCGCGTGTGTGCGAAGCCAACAGTGCCATGCTAACGCGCTGGGCGTGCCGAGTAGATCTGGCCGCCAGCCCGAAGCAAGCGCTGGCCGCGGCGCAACCGGTACACGTGCCAGAGCTGGTGCTGCTAGACATCCACATGGACGAACACGACGGACCGCCCCTGTTCGCGCAACTTTGCGCCCGCTGGCAGGCTGAACCACGCTTGATACTGGTCACTGGCGAAATGGACACGGCGTTGCGCGCACTCGCCCAGCAGAACGGCTGGGGCTTGCTGATCAAACCGGTACGCGCGCCAGCCTTACGCGCCCTGATGACGCAAATGCTGTTGCGACGCGGCCAGAGCATCTGATGAGATTTGGATTGGAATACGAGGACAATCGAAGACGATGCCATGCGGGCCGATCCCAACCCCCGACCGCGCACGTGAAGCAATCGACGCGTCGACATCGGCCAAGCAGGCAGTAGGCCTTGTCGATATACAGAGAATCCCTAGGCCGCAGCCACGGCTCAAACTTCACCTTCCGGCTCCAGCGCCTTGACCAGCAGCGCAGCCTGAGTACGACTGTGACATTCGAGCTTCTTCAAAATGCCCGTCACGTGGACCTTGACCGTGTTCTCAGCCAAACCCAGTGCGTAAGCGATCTGCTTGTTGAGCAGCCCATCGGCCAGGCACAGCAGTACCCGGAACTGTTGCGGCGTCAGTTGGGCCAGGCGGGCCGCCAACTGCGCATCGGCCTCCGAACGCGCGACTGTCAGCGGCGGGAACCAGGTGCCACCGTCGAACACCGCCGCCACCGCCACCCCGATGGTTTCGGCAGGAGACGACTTTGGAATGAATCCAGCGGCACCGAACTGCTGCGAGCGGCGGATCACGCGCGGATGGTCGTTAGAGGAAATGACCACCACCGGCACATCCGGACGCTCGCCACGCACGTGCAATAGCGCCGAGAAGCCACGCGCACCGGGCATCGCCAGATCCAGCAAGACGAGATCGACATCGGCATGCGCGGCCAGTGCAGCATCCAAGTTGGCGGCGCTGGCCGCCTCAACGACCTGGGCGCGCGGCAACGCCTGCCGCAATACATGCAACACCGCAGCACGAAACAAAGGGTGGTCGTCGGCGACCAGGATTGTGGGCCCATCCATGGGGGATAGTCTGACATGCGCATGGGCGGCAAGGCAGTAACGCACACTCAAGCCCGAGGTCATGCCGGCCGATAATGCGGCGTGAACGTATTTCTCTCCACACTGATCCGCTGTTTGTACGGCTGCCTGCCAGGACTGCTCTTGGCACCGGTTCCAGCCCTGGCTGGCAACGCGGCGACGCACAGCAGCCTGGAACACTTCGGTCTGGACGAGGGCCTGTCGCAACTGACGATCAATAGTTTGCAAAGCGACGACCAGGGATTCCTGTGGGTCGCCACCCAGGAAGGCTTGAACCGCTTCGACGGGCATCAGTTCCACACCTACCGACACGAGCTCAACGCCAACGAAAAGCAAAGCCTAGTCAGCAGCAGCATCGACAGCCTGGCCTTCGAATCGCGCGGCAAACGCCTATGGCTAGGCAGCAACGATGCCGGGCTGGAGGTAATCGACCTGACCACCTGGCACCGCCATCGGCTCAATACAACCGATGGACTGTCGCACAACCGCATCACCCGCATCCTGCTCGATGCCCAGGGCGGCGCATGGCTCGGCACCGAACGCGGCATCAATCACGTGGATGCCAGCGTCCGCCAGGTACGGCGACTGGGCAGCGATACATCTGTGGTGGGGCTGAACTGGATGCCGGATGGCAAACATGCCGTCGCGCTGGACCGAAGTTGCCGGCTGTGGCAACTGGGTCGCGACACCCTTCATGAACTGCCCGCGCCACGCGGCATCGACGAGTGCGTGGCGTTAAAGACCGGCCCGGAAGGGCTGTGGATCGCCTCGTCCAGAGGCGGGCTGTTCAAGCTCGACACACACGGTGCGGTGTTGGGACACTGGACCGTCGCGCAACTGCTGACCGAGGGCGGCGATCTCACCGCGCTGCTTCGACTCAATGACGGACGCATACTGGTCGGCACCAGCAATGCGATCGTCACGCAATTGCGTGCAGATGGCGGCGGGCCACAACGGCTGATCTTCGACAACCCTGTCCACAGCACCATCACTCGCTTCTATCAGTCCCCCGACGACACATTGTGGATCGGCACCTATACGGAGGGTTTGTATCGAGTGCGGCCATTGTCGGCGATGATCCGTAACGACGAGGAACATCTGAACGACACCAGCAACTGGCCCAGCACCAGCGTGCGCAGCATCTGGCGCGACGATGCGCGCATGCTCATCGGCACCGACCAAGGCTTGCTGATACGCGACAGCAAGGATGCCGCCTGGCGCATTCCGCCAGAACTGGCGAGCGCGGCGATCCGCGCGATCGTGGCCGATCGTGACGGATGGTGGCTGGGCACGCGCCACGGGCTCTGGCACCTGGATCACGGAGGTGAGTTGCGGCAGTTGAACGGACTGGCCGACGACCACATCAACGATCTGCTGCTCGAAGGTAATACCTTGTGGGTCGCCTCCCGCCGCGGGCTGAATCGCGTAGTCGCCGGCCGCGTGCAGGACGACCAACGCTGGGCCCCACTGGCAGGCCATCCCCTGACCCGGATTTATCGCGATGACGACAATACGCTGTGGATCGGCTGCAACGACTGTGGCCTATGGCGGATGCGCGGCGACCTCCCCGCCACGGCCTATCGTCCGCAGGGTGCAGGCATCTACCCCTCGGTCTGGTCACTGTACGCACGCAACAGGACGCTATGGGTAGGCACATTCTCCGGCGGTCTATACCAGATAGACCTGAAACGCGACACCGCGATCCGCTACAGCGACCGCGAAGGACTGAGCAGCAATGTCGTTTACACCATCCTGCCGGACCTGAAGGGACGACTGTGGCTGAGTACCAATAGCGGCTTGAGTGTGCTCGATCCCGCCACCGGAATCATTCAGAATCTGGGCGGACGCGACGGGCTGCCGAATCAGGAACACAACAGCGGCCGTGGCTACTGCGATCCGCAGGGCATGCTGTACTTCGGCGGCACCCAGGGTGTGGACGTGATCGATCCCAGCCTGCTGCCACTGCGCAGCCCACAGGCACGCGCGGCGCTGACCGATCTGCGCATACTCGATGCCAGCGAAGGCCATCATAACGGCGCGAATCAAACCGAGATCAACGTGGTCTATGCGCAGCACATCGCACTGGATTACCGCGACAACGTGTTCACCGTGGGGATGACCGCGATCGACTTCTCCGCGCCAGGCAACGCGCGCCTGCGCTATCGTGTGGATGGCCTGCAAAAGGGATGGGTGTATCCGCAGGGCGCGTACAGCGAATTCTCAGTCAGTCACCTACCGCCGGATCGTTACACGCTGGTGGTGCAGGCCGCCGGTCGCGACGGCCAGTTCGGCGCATCACGCGCACTGCAGATCGAAGTGCTACCGCCTCCATGGCGTCACCCGTTAGCCTATGCCGCATACGTGCTGCTGGGGCTAATCTTGATCGGCCTCGGGCTGCAACGGTTCCGCCGTACCGTCAACCGCGAACGCGACATGGTGGAACGCCTCAACCTCACTGTGGCCGAGCGCACGCGTCAGCTCGAACGCGCCAACCAGCAGTTACTGCAAAGCAATTCCCAACTGGAGGCCGTCACCCGCCTGGACCCGTTAACACGCGTGTCCAACCGCCGCGAACTGCAGGACTGGCTGGCACGCCAATGCCCCGCCCTACTGACCGCACTGGAAGACGGCAACAGCGGCGACGCCTTGTATTTCTTCATGATCGACATGGATAACTTCAAGCGCATCAACGACGACTACGGCCACCAGGTCGGCGATGCCGCACTCGTGCATTGCGCCGACAGCCTACGCACGCGCTGTGGCCAGCACGATCTGCTGGTGCGTTGGGGCGGCGAGGAGTTCATGCTCGTCACCCGTCTACCCCGCAACGGCGCTGCCGAAACGCTGGCCGAACAACTGCGTGAGGCGGTGGCAACGCACCGCCTCACACTACCCGAACGCGAACTGGCGATGACCTGCTCGATCGGCTACGCGCCTTGGCCATTCGTCGCCGCCTGGCCGACACTGGGCGACTGGGAACAAAGCGTGGGCCTGGCCGATCGCTGCCTCTACGCGGCCAAGGGCGCGGGCAAAAACGGATGGGTCGGTCTGGCCCCTGGACCAGCACCGGAGCGACCGCGCGTGCATGCGCTGTTGGCCGGCGGCGCTCCGGAAGAAATCGGCGACAACGTGCGTATCCTGCATTCCCCCGGGCGACTGCCGCGCTTCGCGCGCTGAGCGACCATACATGGTCGGATTCAGCACGGGCGACATGCGCGGCATGCGACCACGACGAGTCCGCAGAAACCGGACACGCTTGCGACGCGTCCAGATTGAATCGTCCCGGGTGACGGTCATGACAGCGCTGCACGACCCGGCTGGCATACACTGCAACTTCCGCCTCGCCTCTCGCTTCGATCAATCGCATGCCCGACAAACCCGAACCCGGTACGCCCGGCTCGCGCCTGCAGATGGCCGACATCGCGCGCATGGCCGGCGTCTCCGAGTCGACCGTCTCGCGTGCGCTGGCCGACAACCCGGTCGTCGCCGAGCGAACCCGTGCCTACATCAAGCAACTGGCCAACGAAGCGGGCTACCGTGTCGATCCGATCGCGCGCAGTTTGCGTGCGCGACGCTCGAACATCGTCTGCGTGGCCGTGCCGCTGATGCACGCGCACGAGCAACCGCTGTCCGATCCCTTCATGATGACCATGCTGGCACTGCTCGCCGATGCATTGACCGCGCGCGGCTACAGCATGCTGCTGTCAAAACTGCATCAGCACCAGGACCATTGGGTCGAAGATCTGGCGCGCAACAGCCGCGCCGACGGCATCATCATGCTCGGCCAAAGCCACGAACATGCCGCACTCGACGCCGCCGCGCGCGGTGGCCTGCCGATGATCGTGTGGGGCAGCCGCATCGACGGCCAGTCCTATGTCAGCGTCGGCAGCGACAACCTGCGTGGCGGCGAACTGGCCACCACGCACCTGATCGAACACGGCCGCCGCCGCATCGCCTTCCTCGGCGACGAGGAACTGCCGGAGGTGGCGCCGCGTTTCGCCGGCTACCGGCGCATGCTCGACACTCACGGCCTGACCTTCGACCCGCGCCTGCACGCACGCAGCTATTTTCTCAGCGAGGACGCCTACCGGCTGACCCGCGCAATGCTCAAAAAAACCGCGCCACCGGATGCAGTGTTCGCCGCGTCGGACATCATCGCCCTGGGCGCGATCCATGCCCTGATCGAAGCAGGACATCGCGTCCCGCAGGACATCGCGCTGATCGGTTTCGACGACATTCCCCTGGCCACCTACAGCCAACCACCGCTGACCACCGTGCGCCAGGATCTCGCTCGCGCCGCCACCGTGCTGGTGGACGGCGTGCTGAGCCTGATCGCCGGCCAAGCAGTGGCATCGGTGGAATTGCCGGTGAGCCTGATAGTGCGCGACTCGGCATGAGCGGCGGGAACACCTGACGATTCGCACGCGTGCCGCGTCGCGGCACGAGACGTCAGTCACTGATGTCGTTCGCGTCGCGCATTCGCCATCACGCCCGCTGGCTCTTCACCAACGACATCGCCACCGCCGCCGCCAGCATCAGACCACCCGCCAGACGGATCACATTACGTGGATCGCTCTGCAGCAGGGCGTCGTAATACAGCGGCAGGGTCACGATCTGAATCAACATCGGCAGCACGATGAACAGGTTGAACAGACCCATGTAGACGCCCGTGCGCTCAGGCGGAATGCTGTTGGCCAGCATCAAATAGGGATTGCCCATCATGCTGGCCCACGCCAGGCCGATACCGACCATCGGCAGCAACAACAGCCATCGATCGTGGATGGACGGCAGCAACCACATGCCGACGCCCGCGGCAACCAGGCACGCGGCATGCGTGATCTTGGGGCCGAAGCGGCGCGCCACCGGCACCATGGCGAACGCGGCCAGGAACGCAACGAAGTTGTAGAAGCCGCCGATCTGGCCATTGACTAGGCCCGCCTCGCGGAAACCATGCGAATCGGCCGCCGTAGTACCGAACAGCGTGGTCGACAAGGACAAGACAATGTACTGCCAGTAGCAAAACATCGCATACCATTGAAACAGCATCACCAACGCCATCTGCCGCATCGTCGGCGGCATCTGCCGGACCGCATCGACGATCTCGCGCACTGTGGCCAGTGGACCGACCCCCTTGTGGCGCAAGCATTCCAATTCTTGCGGCGACAACGCCGGCTCGCGCACGCTACGCGCGGTGAGCAGGATCGAAACGGCGGAAAAACCCGCGCCGATGGCGAACGCGGCGATGGTGACATAGGGAATGTGATGCGCATTGGCCGCATCCTGGTTCATGCCCAACCACACCAACAGCGGTGGCGTGACATAGGCCAAGGTCTGGCCAAGGCCGGTGAATGCACTCTGGGTCAGATAGCCCAACGGACGCTGAGGCGGGGTCAGCACGTCGCTGACCAAGGCACGGTAAGGCTCCATCGCCACGTTGTTGGCCCCATCCAGCAACCACAACAAGAGCACCGCCATCCACAACGCAACACTGAAAGGCATGGTCAGCAGGCATACGCTGCAAACCAGTGCCCCCACCACCATATACGGCATGCGCCGGCCCCAACGGGTCATGGTGCGGTCGCTGAGCACACCGACGACCGGCTGCAATACCAGCCCGGTAATGGGGCCGGCCAACCACAGGTACGGCAAATTGGCCGGATCGGCACCCAGGTAGTTGTAGATCGGACTCATGTTGCTCTGCTGCAATCCGAAGCTGTACTGCACGCCGAAGAAACCAGCGTTGAGCGCCAGCACACGCGAGAGCGGAAGCAAGGAGCGATGGGAACGCATGAGCATCAGCCTGGAAGAGCCAAGTGCACGGGAAGCGCACCGCAGCGGCGAGCGGATGGTGATTTTCTTGCAATCGTTTGTAACGCTGCACCGCAACATCTGCATCATTCAAAAATCAAACAGAGAACATGCTTAGGTAAAATGGCGGAATTTGCTGCAATGCAAGTTGCAATCGATTGCAAGTCCGCGTATCTGTCAGCGGCCGCACCTTTCGCACGGGGCGTGCACGCCAACGCTGTCGCGAGCACGCCCCGTCCCATCGTCATCACTTGCTTCGGGAGAGAACGCGATGCATCCCTCTTCAATCCGCCTGCAAAGCCTGGCCCTGGCCGTCGCCGCAGCGCTGTCCGCACCAACTGCCGCCCTGGCGCAACAGGCCACACCTGCCACGACCGACACGACCCAGGCAAAAGGCGATGTGATCAGCCTCGACTCGGTATTCGTCACCGGGATCGCCACCGCCAAGAGCAAACTCAAATCCAGCGTCTCGGTCAGCACCGTCGGCGCCGAGGCGATCGAACAGTCCGCGCCGCGCAGCACCGCCGAGATCTTCCGCAACATCCCCGGCATCCGTTCCGAATCCAGCGGCGGCGAAGGCAACGCCAACATCGCCGTGCGCGGCCTGCCGGTCGCATCCGGCGGCGCCAAGTTCCTGCAACTGCAGGAGGACGGGCTACCGGTACTGGAATTCGGCGACATCACCTTCGGCAACGCCGATATCTTCCTGCGCTCGGACTACAGCCTGGAACGCATCGAAGCGATCCGTGGTGGTTCCGCCTCGACCTTCGCCAGTAACTCGCCCGGCGGCATCATCAATTTCATCAGCAAGACCGGCGACACCGCCGGCGGCAGCGTCGGCCTCACCCGCGGCCTCGGCGGCTACGACAACACACGCCTGGACTTCGACTACGGCGCGCCGTTCGCCGAACACTGGCAATTCAACATCGGCGGCTTCTACCGCCGCGGCGACGGCGTGCGTGATGCCGGCTACACCACCGACAAGGGCGGCCAACTCAAGGCCAACCTGACCCGGTTGTTCGACAACGGCTACGTGCGCGTCTACGCCAAATACCTCAACGACCGTGCAGCCGGTTACCTGCCCGTACCGACCATGGTCAGCGGCAGCGATGGCTCGCCGCACTTCGGCAGCATCAACGGCTTCGATCCCGGCACCGATACGCTGTACAGCCCGTACTTCCGCAGCAGCGCCACGCTCGACGGCAAAAATCGGCCATCGCGGGTAGAACTGGGCGACGGCATGCATCCGCTGTCGCGCGCGTTCGGCGCCGAGGCGCAATTCGATGTCGGTAGCGGTTGGACCCTGACCGACAAGTTCCGCATCGCCGACACCTCCGGCGGTTTCGTCTCGCCGTTCCCCGCACAAGTCGCCGATGCCGGCGCGCTGGCCACCAGCATCGGCGGCGCTGGCGCCGGCCTGCGCTACGTCGACGGGCCGAATGCCGGCCAGGCCTACAGCGGACTGGCACTGCGCACGCATCTGTTCAACGTCCATCTCAACAACTTGGACAATGCGGTCAACGACTTCAGCTTGGCGCGCGACTTCGGCAACGGCAACGGCGGCAGCCTCAACCTCAAGGCCGGCTGGTATACCTCGCGGCAGACCATCAACGCGGACTGGACCTGGAATTCCTACGTGCTATCGCTGGCGCACCGCGCGCGACTGCTGGACGTGGTCGCCGCCGACGGCAGTCTGCTCTCGCAAAATGGCCTCTACGCGTACGGCGTGCCGTACTGGGGCCTGGACAACACCCGCCACTACGACGTGCGTTACGACATCAACGCGCCCTATCTGGCGCTGAGTTGGGATCAGGGACCGCTGAGCGTGGACGGCAGCCTGCGTTACGACATGGGCCGTGCGCGCGGCAACACGTCCGGTGGCGCGTTGGTCAGCAACGTCGACGTCAATGGCGACGGCGTGATCGAGGCGCCGGAGCGCAGTGTGGCGACCATCGACTACGCCAATCGCAAGCCAGTGCACTACGACTGGAATTACCTGTCTTACTCGTTCGGCGGCAATTACCTGATCAACGACGACCTGGCCGCGTTCGCGCGTTATAGCCGCGGCGCGCGCGCCAACGCCGACCGTCTGCTGTTCGGGGTGGTCCGCGACGATGGCTCCGTTTCTTCCAACGAAGCGGTGAACGTGGTCAAACAACTCGAAGGCGGCCTGAAATGGCGCAGCGGCAGCGGCCTGAGCCTGTTCGCCACCGCCTTCGCTGCGCGCACCCAGGAACAGAACTACGAAGCAACCACCCTACGCTTCTTCGACCGCACCTACAAAGCGCATGGCCTGGAACTGGAGGCCGCTTACCGGGTCGACGGCTTCGGCCTCAACGGCGGGCTGACCTGGACCGACGCCACCATCGACAAGGACCAGATCACTCCGGCCAACGCCGGCAACACGCCGCGCCGGCAGGCCCGATTCGTCTGGCAACTGACGCCGAGTTACCGCGGCGAGCGCTACGAGGTCGGCGTCAACGCGATCGGCACAACCTCGGCCTACACCCAGGACAGCAACCAACTGAAAATGCCCGGCTACACGCAGGTCAATCTTTTCGCCGACTACCGCATCACCGATGCGCTAACCGTTTCGCTCAACGTCAACAACGTGTTCAACACCTTCGGCCTCACCGAAGCCGAGGAAGCCTCGATCGCCGATGCGTCCTCCAACATTATCCGTGCGCGCTCGATCCCGGGGCGCACCTCCAGCATCAGCCTGCGCTACGACTTCTGACCAAGGACTCGACGTCCGCGCCCCGACCGGGGCGCGGCCTCCCCCCCATGACCGTTTCCTCTCCCGACACGCTTCCTCTTCTCGCCCGCAGCCTGTGGCAGCAACGCCTCGACGCGGATATCGCCGCGACAGTACTACCGCGCCTGCAACTGCACGGCGAGCGCCTGCTGGCGCCATTACAGGCGCTATACGGCACGCACCCAGCGTTCGCGCAATGGTTGCCACAGTGGCTCGAACAACTCGCCAACGCCGCCAATGCACGTCCACTGGACCTGCGCCGGCTGGATGTCGAGCGCGCACCCAATTGGTTCGGCACGCCGGCCATGCTCGGCTATAGCGCCTATGTGGATCGCTTCGCCGGCACCTTGGCCGGAGTCGGCGAACGCGTGCCGTATCTGCAGGAACTAGGCGTGCGCTACCTGCATCTGCTGCCGTTCCTGCGCGCGCGCGCCGGCGACAACGATGGCGGCTTCGCGGTCAGCGACTATGGCCAGGTCGAGCCGCGACTCGGCGACAACATCGACCTGATCGCACTCACCACGCGCCTGCGCCTGGCCGGCATCAGCCTATGCGCCGACTTCGTCCTCAACCACACCGCCGACGACCATCCCTGGGCACTGGCGGCCAAGCGCGGCGACACTCGCTACCTGGACTACTACCACCACTTCCCCGACCGCAGCACGCCCGACCGCTACGAGCGCACCCTGGCCCAGGTATTCCCGCATACCGCGCCAGGCAACTTCACCTGGGTGGAAGAAGCCAATGCTTGGCTGTGGACCACGTTCTATCCTTACCAGTGGGATCTGGACTGGAGCAACCCGGCAGTCTTCGGCGAAATGGCATTGGCGCTGCTGCACCTGGCCAACCTGGGCGTGGAAGTGTTCCGCCTGGATTCCACCGCCTACCTGTGGAAGCGCCCGGAAACCGACTGCATGAACCAACCGGAAGCGCACACGATTCTGCAAACGTTGCGCGCGCTCACCGACATTCTCGCTCCGGCTGTGCTGCTGAAGGCCGAAGCCATCGTGCCGATGGCGCAACTCCCGCCCTACTTCGGCACCGCCGCGGCAGGCGGCCATGAGTGCCATCTGGCCTACCACAGCACGCTGATGGCCGCTGGCTGGGTGGCGCTAGCCGAGCAACGCGGCGACATCGTACACAACGCGATCGTGCATACGCCCGCACTACCGTCAGCCTGCGGCTGGCTGAGCTACGTGCGTTGCCACGACGACATCGGCTGGAATGTGCTGCAGAACGAAGCCGCTGGCGACGATGGCGTGGCACCGTTCGCCTTGGCGCGCGTGGCGCAGTTCTACGCAGGCAAACTCCCCGGCAGCTATGCGCGCGGCGAAGCGTTCCAGAGCAGCGGCGAAGGCGTGCACGGCAGCAACGGCATGAGTGCGGCGTTGGTCGGCATCGAAGCCGCCCTGGCCGCCAACGATATCGCTGCACTGGAACTGGCCGTGCGCCGCCTGCTGCTGCTCTATGCAGTCGCGCTGGCGATGCCTGGCATTCCACTGCTTTACATGGGCGACGAACTGGCGTTGGGTAACGACACGGCTTACCGCGACGATCCGCTGCGCCACCACGAAGGCCGCTGGTTGCATCGTCCGATGATGGACTGGGCGCGCGCCGCGCAACGCCACGACAGCAATCAACTTGCTGGGCAGGTTTATTCCCGGCTGCGCCGCCTGATCGATGCGCGTGCAGGCACTGCAGCGCTGGCCGCCGACCAGCCGCTACGCGCTGTGCCGCTGCACAATCCGGCCTTGCTCGGCCTCGCCCGCGGCGAGGATTTTTTCGCCATCTACAACTTCAGCGCACAACCTGTGACTGTGGAACTGACGGCGATCACCGGCGAGGGAATATGGCAGGCTATCGCCGATGGCAGCGGCGATCCCGCGACGCTGGCGGACTGGGATGGCACCCTGCCCGCATACGGCCTGCGCTGGTGGCGGCGCGGTTGAGCGCAATCACCGTCTCCTCCAGCAATGTGCACAAGCAATGTACCCAAAGCTTTGCTCTCACCATTGGCAACCAAGCACTCCCTGCAAGAAAATATCGACTCAACTGGATTAGTGCCCAAAGTAATTCGTCAATCTTAAATAACACCACATCCCCTGCTATACCATGCATTTTGCAACCCAGAAAGCATTCCTGGATTGAATCGCCCAGGGTTCCGCAAACACTCAGAACCCTCGTTGCGCGTAGCGCCGCTCGAACTGTACAAGCGACAGATCGCCATTGGAACCATGGCGGCGTTTGGGGTTGTAGAACATCTCGATATAGTCGAACACCTCGGTGCGTGCGGCGTCTTTTTTGTTGGGATAGATCCGCTGCCTGATCCGCTCGCGTTTAAGCAGGCCGAAGAAGCTCTCCACGGGGGCATTGCGCCCCAAGGGCAGGCTTCGCACTCGTGGCAGTTACCGCGCCAATTCATGCTGCACACCAAGCCATGGGATGCCAGGAAACTCTGCCCGTCATCGCTGGTGTAGACCGAGCCTTGGTCCGAGTGAAACAGGCAACCCGATCTGGGCTTGCGCCGACAGCAAAGCCTGCACGACCAACTTGGTATCGACCCGATCACGCATCGCCCAGCCGATGACTTGCCTGGAAAACAGGTCGAGCACAACGGCCAAGCACATCCTTTTTTAGAATGTCGCACTCCTCGGTCACACGGCGCAACTCGGCCTTCAGGCGCCGAACCTCGACGCTCTGTTCCAACTCGGCACGCTGCACGACGCTAGGCTTGCCAAATTTGCGCAGCCAAGCATACAGGCTGTGCGTGGCGACACCCAGCCGCTCGGCGACTTCCGCCACCTTGAACCCTCGATCGATCACTTGCCGGACCGCCTCGACTTTGAACGCATCCGTATACCGCATGCTGCTCATGGACACCTCCGAATCAGCCATTTTCCATGGGCATCAGATGTCCAGGAAACCATGGACGTATCACCGCACGATTCAATCGTTAATTCTCGATATTTTTTCAGAGGCCCCATGAATTCCTCCTACGGCAAACACCAGCTGTCTCTCACCTTGCCGCAAGCCAGCACCGATATTTTCAGAACTGATACGCCCGACGATTTTTATGCAATATCCCGCAATACATGAGGCATGAATAGATGCACATCATCAATAAATTATGACTCATATCACAAGTATCACGCCATAAATTAATTGTCGACGGCCTTTTGTTGCGATTCGCGTAATGTGCAACCGCCTGAAAGGCAGGCAAAAACTCCCCAATGGGATAAGGAATGGCTATGTTGAAAATTTCGAAAACCGCCCTCGTGGCCTCGAGCATCGTCCTGTGCTCGGCGTTGATCGCCGCCGCCGATGCGCAAAGTTGCTGCCCTGGAGGCGGAAATGGTTCTCCGATCTCCACCAATAGTTTGGGCGAAAGCATATCGCCGATGCGCAACCTCTCGACGAACCCATACGTGGGCGTCTATCAGTCCGAGATTAATGGCGCGACCTATCTGCAGATCAGAGACATCACAGGTCAGGTGCGCGGCACGATCAGGCGTGTCGGCGACACCGCGAAGGTCATGCCGATAGGTAAGGACATGTATCGGGTGAAAACCGTCGATAACTTCGACAGCCGAAATGGCACGGTGGTCAGCAATACCGCTTACTTCACCGTCCAGCTCGCCAAAGGCGTCAACGGCGATGCCTGGACCATCACTCTCAATAAGTAATCAATCAAGAAGCGTCAGCCTCTCCAGAGGCTCGGACACCAGAAAACTGAGTTTCCGCTCATGACGGCGCCGGCAGGCGCCGTCATGAGCCTTCAGCCGACTAGCCAGTTCATCATCGACATCGCCATCATCTCGGCCTGTTTTGCCACCCGGCATGCTTGGGTCGGCCTCGATGCTCAGCAGCACCCCACGCCGGCCATTGGCAGTCCACACACGGGCGGCGATCCGATGACGCCCGGCGCTAGGCAGAATATCCAGTGCGTTGAACACGCAACGGTAGGCGGCCAGTTGCAGGCCGATCGACAGCCTACGCGAGTCGCCACGCAAGTATGTCTCCACTTCGGTATCGCACGAATTGGCGAACGCGATAGAACCCAGCGCACCGTAAAGGCCATGCGTTTCAATTTCCAGCGGATATAGAGCGGCAACATAGTCGTCCAGCAACTGCGCCTGGATGACACCGGTGCGGTTCATTTCCATTGCCGCGGCATAGTGGCCGTGCTGTTTCAGCGATGTCGCGATGTCGCGGCGCAGCTTGTTGATATGGACGTGGATGTCGGTGTATTCGATCACCCGATTACGCAGAGTCCGTTCGGCCGACATGTAACTGGCCTGGGCGACCTGCAGCGCCTGCTGCTCTGCGAACCCGAGACGCCGGGCCTGATCCAGCACGCCGGAGATCCTGGTCCCGAGAATGAACAGCGTGGTGCTGCCGAATGCGACCAGCATCTGGACGTAGAACGTATCCAAATCGAAGGCGCCAAGACGATGCACCTTGGGCAAAGACATGGCGACCGCGATGTCGGCCAGAACGATACCGATCGCGGCGCCGCGCCAATGATGCGAAAGCGTCAGCCAGAAGCCGGGAACGATCATCAGCACCAGCAAGAATTGCCTTACAACGCCGGCCGTCGTATTCATCGCAAGACCATACAGAGCGGCGATCAGGGCCGCCGCGATCAATCCATCGTGGACGAGACGGCGCGGCACCAGCATGGGGCCTTCGCGTCGCACCCACAGCAGCGCTGGCAGCACGAACACCAGAATGCCCAGATAGTTACCTATCCAGAATTTGAGGGCATTCTCCAGATTGATGTAGTTAGCAGGCCCATCGAAGAACCAGTTCAAGGCCTTGTTGACCAACACGCCCCACAGCGACATGGCCAGGACGACCAACAGCAGACGTTCCTGCCATACCAACATATCGGGGACGCGCCGACGAAACCACAGCGGCAGTAGCGCCGACATCGGCATCAGCAGGAATGGGCTGAGAAAGACCCATGTCGCGCTCTCGCCCTGATCGATCATTGGCGCACGCAAGACCAGCAACGCCGCCGCATCGCCGAGCAGCAGATAGGGCCACAGTCGCAGCGGGGCGAACAGCAGCGTAGCCGCGCGCAAGCCGGCCGGTAGAAACCACTGGTCCAACGACAGATTCCACACCCCCAAATAGACGGCGCAGTAAATGACGCTCAGTAAGATTCCATTCGCGAAAGTCTTCAATCTAGCCATGCCACCTTGGTCCTGGCGGTCCCCCGAATTGGCGCAAACATACACGACAGCATGGCGCAAAACAGTAGACATTTCACCCCTTGCAAAACCCTGTAATGTCTTTCCTGACAGGGAGTTGCAGAAGGCCGGCAGGTGCATGCGATGAGGTTCTCAGCCTTAACGCCGCGGCCATCCCAGTGGAGCCACGATCGCCGTAGGTGGCGCCAGCACACCACACACTGCCGCACCAACCACTGCCAGCAACGCACACGGCACTCATGCGTCAAGCCGCGCCTCCAGCGCTACCGCCCAAAGTCGGGCCATGAATACCCGAAAAGATCCGCCATTCAACACGCCACGCGGTGCGACGCGACGCGTGCGGCAGCGCCCCGCTACCTGCCAATTTGCCGACAACAGCCGTATCAGCGACACTCGATGGCACTCTCTGTTGCAAAAATATGAATGAACCACGACACCAGCCTCATCGACATCATCGCGGTCGGGCTCGGCTTGGCCTTCCTGCTAGGCACGCTCGCCCACCGCCTCAGACTCTCGCCGCTGGTCGGCTATTTGCTGGCCGGCATCTGTGTGGGGCCATTCACTCCCGGCTTCGTCGCCAACCAGGAGCTGGCGCATCAGTTGTCGGAACTGGGAGTGATCTTACTGATGTTCGGGGTTGGCCTGCACTTCTCGCTGGAAGACCTTCTGGAAGTGAAGTGGATCGCGATCCCCGGCGCGCTAGCGCAGATCGCGGTCGCGACCCTGCTCGGCTGGGGCATGGCCTACAGCATGCATTGGCCGACGCTGCACGGCCTGGTGTTTGGCCTGGCGCTGTCGGTGGCAAGTACGGTGGTGCTGTTGCGAGCGATGGAGGAACGGCGCCTGCTGGAGACGCAGCGCGGGCGTATCGCGGTCGGCTGGCTGATCGTGGAGGATGTGGTGATGGTGCTGGCACTGGTGCTGTTGCCTGCACTGGCCGATGCACTGGGCGACAAAGGCGCCGACATCGGTTCGATCCTCGGCACACTGGGCGTGACACTGCTGAAGATGGCCGCGTTCGTGGCGGTGATGCTGCTGGTGGGCCGCCGCGCCATTCCATGGGCATTGGAAAAAGTAGCCGCGACCGGCTCGCGCGAACTGTTCACGCTGTCGGTGCTTGCAATCGCCTTGGGCGTGGCATTCGGTTCGGCCACTCTATTCGGGGTCTCGTTCGCGCTGGGGGCCTTCTTCGCCGGCATGCTGCTGAAGGAGTCCGAACTCAGCCACAAGGCCGCCAACGATTCGCTGCCGCTGCGCGACGCGTTCGCAGTGCTGTTCTTCGTCTCGGTCGGCATGCTGTTCAATCCGCACATCCTGCTCGACCACCCATGGCAGGTGCTGGTGACATTCTTGATCATCACCGTGGGAAAGTCGCTGGCCGCCTTCCTAATCGTGCGCGCATTCGGCCATCCCATCCGGACTGCCCTGACCATCTCCACTAGCCTGGCGCAGATCGGCGAATTCTCTTTCATCCTCACCGGCCTGGGGATGAGCCTGGCAATCCTGCCGGAAACCGGACGCGACCTGATTTTGGCCGGGGCACTGTTATCGATCATCGCCAATCCGCTGCTGTTCACCTGGCTGGACCGCTGGCAGGCACGACAGGCGGCGGAGGCACAGGTAACGCTGGAACCGGAGTTACCACCAGGCCCATCTCTGGACGTGGCAGGGCATGCCATCGTCATCGGCTACGGCCGGGTCGGCAGCACGCTGGCCGCAGTACTGCGCACATATGGCGTACCGGTACTGGTGATCGACGACAACCGCGAACATGTGGAGCGCGCCCATGCCGACGGCCTCCCTGGCATCCGCGGTAGCGCCACCGCCGACCGTGTTCTGGCCGAGGCACACCCGGAAAAGGCCACGATCGCGATCCTGGCGATTCCACAGCCGTTAGAAGCCGGCGAAGCACTGGTCAAGCTGCGCGCATTGAACCCGGAGCTGACACTACTGGCGCGCGCCCACAGCGATGCCGAGGTCAAGCACCTGCTCGACCATGGCGCCGACGGCACCGTGATGGCAGAACGCGAGCTGGCCCACTCGCTAGCGGAAATGGTGATGGCGACACCGCCATATCGGGCATTGCGCAAGGCGGCGCACTGAAGCCTTGGGCAGAGACCGCCTGGACGAGCAGGACCGGCGTTCGGAGACGCCTGCGCCGGAACCTTCAAAGCGTCGCACCATCGCACACGAATGCACTGCGGCGCGCTCAATCTGCCACAACGCGGATGTCCGCCTGCGGAGACAGACGGCCGTGGCGCGCAGAAATCGCCGACGGGACTTATAAAAAGCGAATCGTATTGATAAGCGTTATCATTTATGAGACGATGAGGTTCCTGTCTCAATGCGGCTCGCCCCCATGGCCTGCAAGATCGGGTTGCTCAATTCCGTCCCCAGCCCCCTGCTTTGCGAGATGTTCGGCCATATCGGCTACGACTTCGCCGTGCTCGACCTGGAGCACGTCCTGCGCTCGCCGACGGAACTGGAACACGCGATCCGCGCCTGCGAATTGGGCGGCTGCGAAGCGTGGGTACGGGTACCGGAGGTCGATGCCAAGCTGATCGGCCGGGTGCTCGATGCCGGCGCCCGAGGCGTGGTGTTGGCCGGCCTGGAGAACGCCGAACAGGCCGAGCGCGCCGTCGCCGCTGCGCACTTTCCGCCGCATGGCCGACGCGGCATCAGCGGCGGGCGCGTCACCGGCTTCGGCAGCGTCTCCTTGACCGATTATCTCCAACGTACCCACAACAGCGTGCGTGTAGTGCCGATGATCGAAAGCGCGGCGGGCGTGCATGCACTACCGCAGATCTTGCAAGTACCTGGCGTGTCGCTGGTGATGGAAGGCGCGCTGGACCTGGCGCTGGATTTGGGGCTTGGTCCGCAGCCAACCCATCCGCAGGTCTGGGCGCAGCTGCTGGCGATTGCCGCCGCCTGCCGCGACGCCAACGTGCCGTTCTGCCCCAATCCGCGCGATGCAACGCAACGCCGACACTGGCTGGCGCAAACGGATCTGCAATGGCTGTTCGCTGGCGAAGATCGCGCGCTGCTGCAAAACGCATTACGGCAGCACGCGACCGATCTACGCAATCACTGAGCGTTTTCCTGGAGTCTTCGTCATGAGCACCGCGTTTCCTCCCACGTTTCTGTCCGCCGCCATCGCCGCCGTGTTCGCCCCATCGAGCGGGTACGCGCAGCAGGCACAGAACGTCGGCGAGATGCACGATGCCCAGACGCAGATCCGTCAGCTCGACGCCGTACAGGTGCAGGGCAACCTGCTCGGCCGCTCCACCGTCGAGGACGTGCAACACTATGCCGGCAGCCGTCAGGTGATCGACAACGCGCAACTGCGCGGCGGCGCCAATCGCTCGCTGGACGACGCGCTACAACGGGTTCCGGGCATCAAGATATTCGACGAGACCGGAACCGGTGCGTTGCCGCAGATCATGCTGCGCGGCCTGTACGAAAGCCGCAGCGGTCGGGTGCAGGTGCTGGAGGATGGCATTCCGTTGGCACTGGCGCCCTACGGGCAGACCAGCCTATCGCTGTTCCCGGTCGACCTGAACCAGATCGACCGGATCGATATCGTGCGCGGCGGCGCGGCCGTGCAGTACGGCCCCAACAACGTCGGCGGCGTCATCAATCTGATCAGTCCAGACATCCCCAGCACATGGACCACCTTGCTGAGACAAAACGTCACTGCTGGCGGTGCTGGACACTTCCTCGGCAACAGTGCGATCAGCACCGGCGGCTACGCCAACGACCGCTTCGGCCTGCAACTGGACGCAAACTGGACCAAGGGCGATTACTGGCGCGACCACAGCGCCACCGACATCAAGAACCTGCGCCTGCGCACGCAATGGCGGCTGGCGCCGGACAAACTGCTCAAGGCCAGCGTGCAGCGCTACGTCGCCGACATGGATCTCGCCGGCGCGCTGGCACCGGCCGACTACCGCCGCAACCCACGCCAATCCACACGCCCGCTGGATACCTTCAGCGGGCGCACCACCCGTATCTCGCTGGTCTATCAACAGGACTTCGGCGACCTGGGAGCGTTGCAGGATTTGCGTCTGGACTGGAGCAACTTCAGCGCACGCAGCAGCCGCAACTTCGTGATCGGCCTACGCCAGGACGCCTCCGAGACCTGGCGCGCAGACCTGCCGCCGCAATTGCGGCAGAGCGCACCACGCGACTTCCGCGTCTACGGGAGCGAGCCGCAACTACGCTGGAGCATGGGCGACGGCGCGCTGCGCCAACACTGGACGCTCGGTGCGCGAGCGATCAACGAAGACATCGACTTCCTGGTCGGCGCTACCCGTCTGCGCGATGGCGTCTATCGCGTGATGCGCGACTGGCGCTTCAAGGACCATGGTGCCGCCGCCTACGTCAGCGATGCCATCGCGCTGGCCGATGGCCGCATCACCCTCTCCCCGGGGCTGCGCTACGAACAGGTGGATGCACATTACGACAACCTCGCCAACGGTGCGCGCACGCGCAACAAGACCAGCGACGTCCTCCCCGGCTTAACCCTGGGGGTGCAGGCAAGCCCGCAGTGGTATGTGTACACCGACGCACAACGCTCGCTGCGCGCTCCGCAAGTCACTCAGATCATCTTCGGCGACAACCTCGACGCCGAACTAGCCTGGAACTACGAAATAGGCGCACGCTACCAACCCAACGCGCATACCTACGTGCAGTTTGGCGGCTACCTGATCGACTTCGACCAACAGATCCAGCTCGACAACACCAGCCGCAGCTACCGCAACCTCGGCAAGACCCGCCACCAGGGCGGTGAAGTGGAGCTGCACTGGAGTCCGACACGCTTGCCCGCACTGACCTTCAACGCCGGCTACGCGTATCTGGACGCACGCCAGGAAACGGGCCTCTACGACGGCAAGCGCGTGCCTTACACCTCGCGCAACCAATTGACGCTCGGCGCCGCTTACCAATCCGGTCGCACCACGGTCGCGATGTCCAGCGACTACTTCAGCCGCGCCTTCAGCGATGCCGCCAACAGCGTGCAGGAAAACGCGATTGCCTCGGTCGGCGCACTGCCCACGTATTGGGTGTGGAATGCACAAGTGAGCCAGGCGCTCATCAAGGGCGATGGCGGCAAGCTCAGCGCTTCGCTCGCGGTGAACAACCTCTTCGATTGCAATTACTGGTATCGCGGCATCGATACCAGTCCGTGGGGACGCCAGCCTGCGCCGGGCCGCAGCATCACCCTCGGTCTGGAATACCGCTTCTGAGCGCCGCCGGCGGGACACCACGACACCAGCAACGGCAACACCGCGCGCCGTAACGGCGCGGTGCCGCCCGCTAAAGACGCGGGTGGATGTAACGGACGCCACCGCGTCCTCTCCCGACCCAGCACACGCCCGATGCGTGCGCCAGGCAACCTCGCAACCCGCCGCAGCCGCGGCGCGCCTGCCGTGTCCGCCCGCTCGCGGCCACGCCAATGGCGTGCGCACGCCTGCGTTCGACGAGCAACCCGCATGACATCACACGCCTCTCCCTTACTGATCCTCAGCCACATCTGCCATCCCGCGGTGACCGATGGCTTCCTCCCCGCCGCACAACGCCTGGGCGTGCCGGTCTTGCTGCTGACCGACCACCGCCACGCTCACCTGGAGCACTTCCGCCATCACCCACCGGCCGCGCCAGTGCAAGTGATGGAATGCGACGTATTCAATCCGCTCAGCGTGCTCGACCTGCTCGACACCATGCCATTGCAACCACGCGCGGTATTCAGCAACAGCGATCACCTGCAAACCAGCACCGCGCTGGTCGCCACCGCACTTGGCGTCCCCGGCAAGGACTGGCGAATCTGCTACGCGGCCAAGAACAAGGCCGCGATGCGACAGCGCCTGCGCGCGCACGGATTACCGACACCTTGGTTCTTCTGTCTGCCACCGGGCGCGGCGCCACCGACGCAAGCACCATGGCCGCTGATCGCCAAGCCGCGCGAAGGCGTGGCCAGCCTGGACGTACGCCATTGCGCCGATGCCGCTGCGCTGCAAGCATATCTGGACGAGCTCTGGCAACGTCAACCACAGCGCAGCGTCTTGCTGGAAAGCATGCTGGACGGCCCGTTATTCACCCTGGAAACGCTCGGTGACGGACAGCAATTGCAAGCGCTCGGCGGCTTCGATGTGCGCCTGTCGTCACCGCCGTACTTCGTCGAATGCGAGGCGCACTGGCGCGGCGCGGTCGATAGCCCGGTCGTGCAGCAAGCGTTGGTGCAATTGCAGACCTTCGGCGTCGGCTTCGGCGCCTGCCACAGCGAATTCATCCTCACCGCCGACGGCCCGATCCTGGTGGAGATCAACTATCGCAGTATCGGCGACGGGCGCGAATTCCTGCTAGATCGCATGTTCGGCGGACACTGGTTCAATAGCGTGCTCGGCCTGCACCTGGGACAACCGCTGCCGACGCTGCGCGCGCACCGCGAACATGCGCTGGTGCGCTACTACGTCGCACAACGCGAGGGCATTCTGACCCTGGCTAGTGCCGACCAATCCTGCAGCGACACGCGATGGGAAGCGCACTATCGCTGTCTGCGACAACCAGGCCAGGACATCCGCCTGAGCCATTCCAACAAGGACTATCTGGGCGCGCTGCACGTGCTCGCCGATGCCGCGACCGACCTGCAGCATGCACTCGCCAGCGCCGAGGCACCGCTGCAATGGCACATCGATGCCACCGCTGGAGCACGGCAATGAATCACGACGCCGACCGTTACTACATCGCCGTGCGGGTCATCGACGCCTGCCTGCGCGAGGATCTGCACGGCATCACCAGCCACGGCCGCAGCGCATCGCCTCCACCCGCGGTCCTCGCCGCATGGCCGCAGCCGATCGCCGACGCCATCTGGTGGCGCATCGCGCACCTACCCGACGGCGAGCTATGGCTCCCGCTGCGACGCCAGGGCTATCTGCAGGAACTCAGCGCGGGATGCGACGGCTGGATCCTGCACACGGCGCAACGCAGCGTGTTCGAATCCGGCACGACCCAATGGCTGGCGCGGATGAGCGCGGGATGCGACGCGCAAACGCAGACGCTGCATCGTGCCTATGCCGAGGAGGCGGATTGCGCGGTACGTCAGCGTCGCCTGGCGCGACAAGCCTATCTGCAACAGCAGCCGCTGCTGGCCGCCGCGCTGGATGCCAGCGACGCGCACGAACGCGCCTACCGCTGCGAACAACTGGCCAGCCACCGCGACCATCCCTTCTATCCGACCGCGCGTGCCAAAGTCGGCCTGGACGATGCCGACCTGCCACGTTACGCGCCGGAGTTCGGTCCCAGTTTCATGCTGCGCTGGCTGGTGCTGCCGTCCGCGCAGGTGGTGCAGACCACGCCGCCGCCGGCGTTCTGGCCACAGCCGAGCCTGCTCGGGTTGGATCCAGCACTGAATGCCAGTCATGTCGCCTGGCCACTGCATCCACTGCTCTACGCACGCCTGGGCGAAACGGATTTCACCTTGCCTGCAAGCGCAATCGTCGCGCCACACCCCTGGCTGCAGGTGCGTCCATCGCTATCGCTGCGCACGGTGATCCCGCTGGAGTTTCCGGACCACCATCTGAAGCTGCCGGTGCCGATGCGCACCCTCGGCGCACTCAACCTGCGGCTGATCAAACCATCCACGCTATACGACGGACACTGGTTCGAATGCGTGCTGCGCGACATCGCCGCGCACGATGCGGCGCTGGCTCCACGCTACCTGCACGTGGACGAAGCGCACGCAGGGCATGTCGGCGATGCACGCCATCTGGCCTATCTGCTGCGCCGCTATCCAACACTGCCGGAAGCGACACTGGTTCCAGTGGCCGCACTGTGCGCGCCGATGCCGGATGGGCGCCCGCTGGCGATGCACCTGGCCGAACGCTTCCATGGCGGCGACCTGACAACGTGGTGGGACAGTTATACGGCGCTGATATGTCAGGTCCATCTGCGGCTGTGGCTGCGTTACGGCATCGCGCTGGAAGCCAATCAACAGAACAGCGTGCTGATCTACGCCCCCGGGCATTCGCCGCGCTTGCTGTTCAAGGACAACGACGCGGCGCGGGTGATGCTATCGCGGCTGCATGCGCAACGCCCAACGTTGGCCGCGCTGGGGGCACCACGCGATGCGCGGATCGCGGTGGACGACGACAACGCGCTGGCACGGATGTTCTGCACCATCATCCTGCAACTGAACCTGCAAGCCGTGCTGGAAGGATTAGCCGAATGGCGGTCGGCGCTGCGCGCGCCACTGTACACCCGCTTGCGTGCATGCCTGTACGACACCCTGCGTGCACTACGCGCCGACGGCATCGACACCGCGCCGGCACAAGCGCTGCTGGCCGCGCCACGACTGCCGGTCAAGTATCTGCTCAGCGCCGGCAGCCTGCTCGGCAAGCAGCTCACAGGCGCCACCGATATCAACAAGTTCTACGGCGATAGCGCACCCAATCTGCTATGCGACGCGCTGGATGTACCCGCGCCGACGACAGCGACGGAGACCACACCGTGAAACGCATCCTCGGTCCCGTGCTGGCCGCACACTATCTGGCTGCTTTCACCGCACTGGGCATGCCGCTGTTCCTGCCGCAAGTGCTGCGGCAACTGGCACCCGGCGCGGCGATCGGCTGGAGTGGGGTGCTGTACGTGCTGCCCACCCTGTGTACCGCACTCACCGCCAGCACCTGGGGTTGGCTGGCCGATCGCTATGGACGCAAACGCTCACTGCTACGCGCGCAACTGGGGCTGGCGCTGGGCTTCGCCATGGCGGGCTTTGCCCCGAACCTGGGCTGGCTGATCGCCGGTTTGATCGTACAAGGCACCTGCGGCGGCTCGCTGGCGGCGACCAATGCCTATCTGACGACCCAAGCCCAGCACGGACCACTGGCGCGCGCGCTGGACTGGACCCAGTTCTCAGCGCGTCTGGCGATGGTCACCGCCCCCGGCCTGCTCGGTCTGGCCACCGCACTGGGACCGGCACAATCGCTGTACCGCGATCTAGCGTTGCTGCCGCTGCTGGCGTTCGCGCTGAGTTGGGGTCTGCCAGCCGATCCTGCGCGACCACGCAATGCGCCGACCACCATCGCGCGCGCAACCCACGCGGACACGCCATACCAGCACTGGACGCTGTGGACCACGCAATGCCTGTTCTGTTTCGCGATGGTGGTGACGTTTCCGTACTTCCTGCCGTATGCGCAGACGCACGGCATCGGCAACAGCGCCGTCGCCGGCCTGCTGTACAGCCTGCCGCACCTGGTCTATCTGGTACTGCTGCCATGCTGGCGTAGACGCGACCGCAATGCCTCGCCGTTGCCGACCGGCTTGGGGTTATTCGCACTGGCCTGCCTACTGCACACCGCATCACGCACGCCCGGCTGGCTGATCGTGGCGCGGCTGCTGTTTGGCCTGGGCATGTGGATGGCCCTGCGCGGCCTCAATCGCAGCCTCGCGGAGATCGCTGGCGGACACAACGCCGGACGCGTGTTCGGACGCTTCGATGCGGCCGGCAAGTTCGCCGGCGTCGCCGGTGGCGTGCTGGCCGGCGCCCTGGTGCAAGGCCATGGCTTGGCATTGCCATTCCTCGCCGCTGGCATCGCCGCGCTGTTGGCGCTGCTACCAGCCCTGTTGCTCACGTCCGTTCGGAGAAACCTCCATGTCCCTGTCAACGATACATGACCCGTGGTACGACACCCTGGCGCAAGCGCATGCGATGACCTGCTGGCTCAATTGCTATTTGCGCGAAGTCGCGCTCGGACGCGGCATGGCCGATCTGGATTACCGCGGCTTGGACCGTCCTGGCAGCGGTAGCACTGACGAACGTTGGCTGCGCCTGCAACTTCCCTCAGGCGCCGCATTGTGCCTGCGCCTGGCGCATGCAGACGGACTAGGTCGCTGCCGCTTCGCCTCGGCACCGTATCTGAAGGCCGATGGCCGCCCCTGGCACTGCCTCGATGCCGCCGCGCTGGTGCGTGTGCTGCTGCAAGAACTGAGCGAAGGCCAGGCGCCCAACCTGACGCTGCTCGCACAGAGCGACAACAGCATCGCCATCACCACGCAATTGCTGCGTAACGCAGAGATCGCCGCGCCCAGTGGCGATGCCCTGATCGATGCCGAGCAATCGATGCTGTGGGGCCATGCGTTTCATCCCACACCCAAGAGCCGCGAAGGTGTGCCGCTCGCGCAAGTGCTGGCCTGTTCGCCGGAAGCGCGCAGCCAGTTTCCTCTGTTCTGGTTCCGCATTGATCCGCGCCTATACCGAGCACAGGGCCTGGACGTGCGCGCCACCCTGGCACAGGCCAGCGGCAGCGTCGATCTGTACCCCTGCCACCCATGGGAGGCCGAGCGCGTGCTGGCGCATCCCCTCCTGCGCCAGGCACAAGCGCGCGGCTGGATCGAGCCGCTTGGCGAACGCGGCCTGAGGTTGCGTCCGACATCATCGGTGCGCACGCTCTACCACGCCGAGCTGGACTACTTCCTCAAGCTGTCAGTACATGTGCGCCTGACCAACTGCGTGCGCAAGAATGCGTGGTACGAGTTGGAAAGCGCGGTGGCGCTGACCCACCTGCTGGCGCCGACCTGGCGCGCGCTGGCGCAACGCGTACCAGGATTCCAAGTGCTGCTGGAACCAGCCGCCACCGATCTGGATTTTTCTGCGCTCGACACCGATGTGCAGGCCTGCCGCGAACTCGGCGAAAGTTTCGGCGTGCTCTACCGACAGGCGATTGCCGCCACGCAACGGCAACGCTTGCATCCGCAAGTGGCAGGCGCGCTGTTCACGTGCGACACGCGCGGCCAGCCGGCCTGCGCTGCATTGCTGCGGGCGCTGGCGCAGCGCCACGGCGATAGCCTGGAGACGGCCACCGCCGCCTGGTTCCGAAGCTACGCACAGCTGCTGCTGGACGGTGTATGGAGCGCATGGTTCACCTACGGCATCGTGCTGGAACCGCATTTGCAGAACACCGTGATCGGCAGCGTCGATGGTCTACCGACACAGCTCTGGATACGCGACTTGGAAGGCACCAAACTGCTGCCCTCGCGCTGGCCGGCCGAGCGCCTGCACGGCCTGTCCGAAGCCGCGCGGCAATCGCTGTACTACAACGCCGAACGCGGCTGGAACCGCATCGCCTACTGCGCGCTGGTCAATAATCTGGCAGAAGCGATCTTCCATCTCGCCGACGGCCACGAGCGTCGCGAACGGCGGCTCTGGCGAATCGTTGGCGACATCGCCCAGCGCTGGCAACAACGCCACGGCACACAGCCGGCGTTGCAAGCCTTGCTGGACGGCGCGCCATTGCCGGCCAAAAACAACCTGCGCACCCGTCTGCTGCAACGCGCCGACCGCCATGCCGACTACAGCGCCTTGCCCAATCCGATCGGTACGCCGACGCGACGGCAGGTGGCCGCATGAGCCTGCACATCGACCCGACACCGCTGCCGGCTGCGCTGAGGCAGCTACGCGCGCAGGCCGATGGCCCTGTATGCGCCTATGTCTACGACCTGGCCGCACTGCATGCGCACGCATCGACATTACGCACGCAACTGCCGGCAGGTTGCGAACTGTTCTATGCCGCCAAGGCCAATGCCGAACCGCCACTGCTGCGCACCTTGGCCCCCTGGGTAGACGGCTTCGAGGCTGCCTCCGGCGGGGAACTGCAATGGCTGCATCACCACCAACCAGGACGGACGCTGCTGTTCGGCGGCCCCGGCAAGCTCGACGCCGAACTGCAACTGGCCACCATCCTGCCCCACTGCAGCGTGCATGTGGAAAGCCTGAGCGAATTGCAGCGACTGGCGCACATCGCTGCGTCAGCATCGCGTCTGGTCTCGGTGTTCCTGCGCCTGAATATTGCGGTACCTGACATGCCGGACACGCGCCTGGTCATGGGCGGACGGCCGTCGCCATTCGGCTTGGACCTGCTCGACCTGGATGCAGCACTGCGCCTGCTGCGCGACAGCCCGGCGTTGCGCCTGGACGGATTCCACTTCCACCTGATGTCGCACCAGCGCGATGCACAGGTACACCTGCGCCTGATCGCCCACTACTTGCAAACCGTGCAAGGCTGGCGCCAAACCTACGCGCTGGGACCGTTGACAGTGAACGCCGGCGGCGGCTTCGGCGTGGACTATGCCGCGCCAGAAGCCTCGTTCGACTGGGCCGCGTTCTGCGCCGGACTCCCTCCACTACTGCGCGCGCACGGCACCGATCTGCGCCTGCGCCTGGAGCCGGGCCGTTACGTCAGCGCCGCCTGCGGCTGGTACCTGATGGAAGTACTGGACATCAAGCGCAGCCATGGCGCGTATTTCGCCATCGGCCGCGGCGGCACCCATCACTTCCGCACGCCCGCTGCGCAAGGCCACGATCACCCGTTCCGGGTGCTGCGCGGTACGCAGGCGCCGATGCTATGCGATGCCAAGGTGACATTGGTCGGGCAATTGTGTACACCCAAGGACGTACTGGCCCGCGCCCAGCCAGTCGCCGCGCTGGCACCGGGAGACTGCCTGGCGTTTTCGCTGGCCGGCGCCTACGCGTGGAATATCTCCCATCAGCAGTTCCTGATGCACCCACCACCACACATGCTGTTCCTGGACAGCACCGCGCAGACGCCGACGAACTGAAGGTCAGCGCGATGCACGATCCTCACGTACCGCCGCACGTCCGCCGGCCTGCGGATCGAGCCAGCGCCGATCAAGCAGCAGCGACCGTCATATGAGGATGGCACGCACAGAGGCGCGTGTGCGTTGAAGCCAACTGGGGTGCCGCCGTATTACGCCGCCGTGTCGGTGATCGGCGCCGAATGCGGGTCGGCATGCAACGGCATGCCCGCATGGTCCACCGGGATCGGGACGTAATCCTCACCGAACGCCACCTCGCCGGGCACCCAGCCTACGCGGCGGCGCACAGCGCCCCAGAATCGCTTCAACCCTTCCAGTTGCAGCGCCACCAATCCCAGCTCGTTGTCGCGATCGACCATCGGGTCGCCAACACCTGTGGGCCGCACCGGCTCGCCATACAGCGACGTGCCGAACAACACATCCCAGAACGCGAACACCTGGCCGAAGTTACAGTTGTGCAGATTCGGCCGCTGCGGATCCACGCGCATATGGTGCAAACGGTGAAACGGTGGATCGACCAGAATCTTGTTCAGCACCGGGCCGAAGCCGAAGCGCACATTGGCATGCGACAAGTTCTGCACCAGTTCCCCGAGCAGCATCATCCAGGCGAATTCGTCAGCCTCGATGCCGAACACGATACCTACTGCGGCCAGCACGAACGACTGCAGCATCCCGTCCAGATAATTGCTGCGATCGTTGCTCCAGCAACTGAGCTGACGTTGGCTGTGGTGCATGCTGTGCATCGCCCACCACCATGGGATCCAGTGCTGAACCCGATGCATCCAGTAATAAGTGAAGTCGTAGGCCAGGTAGTACAGCGCAAACAGGGCCAGCGGATGCCGGTCCAGCCACGGCCAGGCGTAGCGCAGACCCCATTGCGGCGCGGACGCGGCACTCGCATCGGCCCCGCCCAGCGCATTGAACAATGGGGTCAGGATCAGGAACGAGAACAACGGAAACACCCCGACCAACATCACCCAGGTGTAGTGGAAGTCGATGCGCGCCAAGCGCCGGTGTTCCCAACGCTCGGCCGGCCACAGGCTCTCCAGCGGGCGGAACAACACGCCGATGATGCTCAGTTGCAAGAGGGCAATCAGCAGCGACGCGGCGATGTCGCGCGGATTATCGCTCAGGCCGGTGAGGTGTAGCGCGGCCAGCAACGGCGCTACCCCACGGTCGGCAAACAAATCGACCGATGTGGACCAGACATGCGCAACGGACTCAACGATGGCGAAAGAAAACATTCAGACAACACCATAGCCGGACTGCGGCTTAAACGCCTTCCAGCATGTAGGTGCGATCTTTCGCAAAGCTTTCCGTCTCGAACCGTAGCGCACCGCCCCGCCATCGGCGTGCGGCGGCGCTTTTACACAACGCAACCCCGTGCCGAACGCAACGACGATCAGCGACGGCCGCGACAAAATGGCTGTCTTGTGCATGCGCGGCCATGGCAGGCAGCAAACTCACCAACAGCACGCTGCAACACAGAGCGCGGCAGCGCCCGCATCACCGCGTTTATGATTTGGCTTTTCGAAACTCCACAAAGAGATGAATAATTAAACCTACCAATATAGACAAAGCAGCGAATGCAATTATCAACCCAAGAACAAGATGCACAACACCACCACGATTAATAGTAATTCCAGAAATGATAAAAAACATTGCAGGAATGGCCAACATATAGAAAAATACTCGCAGATCCCTGGGTATATTCACAATATTAACTCGCGATTTATTTAAATAATAAAGCAAAAGCGGAATGATACCCGCCTTTGCTTTAGTTTTACTTATTGATGCATCAACTCGTATAAGCCGCAGCCAATCAATCCAACGCCGGCAACTGCAGCCACTACGCCGCCCCAATAATAATGCCACCAGCGAGACCCGATTCTACAAGCAAACCACCTACCGCCGTTGCAACACCACCGCCAGCCATGCCAATTCCGCCCAAAATATCCGGGATACCATCCCCCCCAGAGACAGCATTTACTTCTGCCACTGTCAATACTTGCATCTCGATTTCCTTGTCCTTAGATGGTCCATGAGTCATTTTGACCGCACTGGAATCGGCAACTGCTAATTTTCATATCAGCAGCATTTTTTTGGAAAACCCGACCAACTCTTCCCTTCTAACACAGCACAAAAAATATGTAGGCAAATTGATTATATGCGCAAGTGCTGACGTAGCGGGCCGGCGTCGCTCATCACACCACCAGCATCACCACACCGACGGCATCGCGCCGTCTCGCACAGCCCATACCGATATGGCCGCGCATACCCCGCTACGGAGCCACAAACGCGCACGCATGATGTCGGTCAGTACGTGACCCGGATCGAGGCCCCGAAGCGGCGGTCGTTGAGCTGGTACTGCAATGGTGCCGCTGGCGTGCCGATGTAGGTCTGATTCATGCGGTTGGTCAGATTCACCGCGTCGAACGACAGCGCCACATGCTTGTTCACATCGAAACTGAGCGAGGCATCCAGCGAGGCATACGGTTTCTGGAACTGCGGAATGCCGTTGGCGCCGCTGCCATAGGTGGTATCCAGATACGCGCCCCGCCAACTCCAGGCCAGGCGTGCGGTCAGGCGGCCTTTTTCGTAGAGTGCCACCGCGTTGTAGCTATGCTTGGACAATTTCTCCAGCGGTACCCGGGTCGGGAAATTGGAGCCAGGCGTCGCGAAGGGATTGGAAACGCTACTGTCCACGTAGGTGTAATTGAACTGGAAACCCAAACCACTCAGCCAACCGGGCAGGAAATCGTAGAACTGTTGGTAACCGAACTCGGCGCCACGGATGGTGCCATCGCCGGTGTTGAGGGTGGTGCCGATGTCGTAATCCAGGCCATTGTAGTTGCGCACCACCGTGCCGCTGGCCAGGAAGCCATCCACCCGCTTGTAAAACACGCCCGCGGTGAGCGAGCCGGTGGGCGCGAAATACCATTCCAGCGTCGCATCGTAGTTATCCGAGTGAATCGGATTGAGCAACGGGTTGCCGGAAGAACCGCTAGGCCGGCCGGTCACCGGATTCACCTGACCGGGCGCGCCTAGCGACACATTGGTCGACATCTGATCGAAATTGGGCCGTGCAATCGCCTGCGAATACGCCAAGCGCGCTTGCAGCGTGTCGCTCAGATGCACGCGCAGGTTGAGGCTGGGCAGGACATCGTGATAACTGCGGCGCACCGAGAGCGGTGCAATCGTGCCATCGTCCATGAACAGCGCGCCATCCGAACCCGTCGTGGTCTTGACCAGGCGTACGCCGGCATTGCCGTCCATACGCAGGCCGGCGATCTCGGCCTCGTAGTCGGCGTTGACATAGCCGGCCCAGGTCTTTTCGGTCTGGTGGTTGAGGTTATCTGGCCGGAACACGGTCTGCGGCGCGAAGCCGAACAGCGCCTCGGTCCGCGCCGTACGATCGAACAAACCGTTGCCGTTGGCGAATTCCGGGTAGAGAACGCCGCCGGCCAGGGTGTTGCCGTCGAAGAAGTGCGGCGACGGGCCGCGCCGTACCAACTCCGGATGCTGCGCGACGTTCGGATAAACCAGATTCGCCGCACAATCGCGATCGGCGCCGCTGACGCCCAGGCAGGCCGCATTCCAGGTGCCGCGCAGATCGATGCTGGTATCGGCGTAGCGCACCCCACCGGTGAGTTTGGTGAAAAAGCCACCCTCGGTGAAATATTCCAGATCCGATTGCAGGGCCAGCTGATCGGCGTCATTACGCTGCAGCGCATCGGCAATGTAGCTGAAACCGTAATTGCGTGGATCGCTGAGCAGAGCGGGATTGCGCACGTTGAAGCGTGGCCTGGGGCCGTTGAGATCGAAATCGACGATCGATTGATGCGGGCCGGTGGTGCCGTCCTCATCGCCACGGTCGTACAGGGAGACGACGAAGCCATTGCGGTCGGCATCGTAGAATGTATCCAGATACTGCGCATCGAACGTCATCGCCAGCTTGTCGCTGGCATTCCAGCGCAGGTTGAGGCTGTAGTTGGTGTTTGCCGATGTCAGGTCCTGATCGAAGCGCGCCGACTCGAAGACCTGATTCTCCAGCGCGCCAGAGGTGGCGTAGCCTTGGTTGTTGAAGGTAAATGCGGCGCCGGGCAAGGGCGAGGTCGCGTTACGTCGGTTACTCGCATAAAAATACTTGCCTTGGCGGAAAAAATCGTACTGCGTGCGCAGGAATTGTCCGGTGACCAGCACGCTGTCGGAAGGCTTCCACTGCAACGTCGCCGCCGTCCCCAGGCGTTTGCGATCACCGCCGTCGTCGTAAATCTGGAACCCGTAGGGAATCTGTGCAGTGTCCGGTGCGCCCGCGATGGCACCTGGCTGCACCGGGCCGAACGGACCGGACAAAATGGCGTCCTGGCGGTAGCTGGATCGCCCCGCACCGACATTGAACAGCACCCCGACTTCGCCGAGGTCGGTCTGGAAGCGGTCGCTGTACAGACCGGAAGCCGATCCCCCGGTCTTGTCCGCGCGATCGTAATAATTTCCCTTGAGCGTCGCGCTCAGCACGCGACCCGGGGCATCGAACGGAAGCCGCGTGCGCAGATTCACCACGCCTCCCACACCGCCCTCGATGATGTTGGCAGGCGGGCTTTTGTAAACGTCGATGCCGGACAGCAATTCCGGCGGAATGGCTTCCAGATCCAGCGTGCGCCCACCACTGGCGGAAAACGTATCGCGGCCGTCTAGAAAGTTACGCACCTGGGTCAGGCCGCGCACGGTGACAGCCGGCTGCGTGCGATGATCGAAGTCGGTCGCACCTTCACCATAACGGCGCTGGATCTGCACACCGGTGATGCGCTGCAAGGCTTCCACCGTGTTCGCATCCGGTAGCTTGCCGATGTCCTGGGCCTGTACCGAATCGACGATCTGAGTGGCGTCCTGCTTGATCGCCTGCGCCGAGCGCAGACTTTCGCGCACGCCGGTCACGACCAGACCATCCAGCGTTTTGACATCCGCCGTCGACGTGGTCGCCGCATCCTGCGCAGGACGCTCGGTCGGCGGCGGCGGCGCGGCCTGTGCCCACGCCAACACCGGGGTCAACATGGCCAGACCCAGGGCGCTGGCAAGCGGATGCATGCGGCTCCACAGTGGACGATTCGGCATTCGCACGCTCTCCGAAACTAGCGGAATTGGTCTTCGAATCGATGCTGACACTGCAAGCGCAGAACGGCACACGAGAAAACAGCCACGCATCGGCCTCCATGGCATCGGCAACGCTCATAGCTGCAACAGCAGCACTGACTTTCTGCTACCGATATTTATATGATCATTTAAAGAACGCACGTCGCATCGCAACAATGCCAACACCAGCACACTGCGTGGCGCACGTGCAGGATCGCGATATCTGACTGTCCAAGCGCGTCGCCGTGGCACGCGCGGGGCCATCGGCAAGCCGCGACCCGCTCCGGCAGCACGGTCGATGCCGGAGCGGTCGGCCTCAAGCTTTGGCGAACAGCAGATGCCCGCCCTCGGCATCGACCTTGATGGTGTCGCCACTGAGGAACTGACCGGACAGGATCTGCTGCGCCAGCGGGTTCTCCAGTTGCGCCTGAATCGCACGCTTGAGCGGACGCGCGCCGTACACTGGATCGAATCCGACGTTACCGAGCAGCTCCAGTGCGCGATCGCCGAGTTCGATCTTCAAGCCGCGCTCGGCCAGGCGCTTTTCCAGGCCATGCAACTGGATGCGCGCAATCGCCTTGATCTGCGCCTTGTCCAACGGATGGAACACCACGATATCGTCCAGCCGATTGATGAACTCGGGGCGGAAATGCGCCTGCACCACGCCCATCACCGCCGCCTTCATCTGTGTGTAGGCCTCGGCGCTGTCGTCGCCGCTGAGCTCCTGAATCTGGTGCGAGCCCAGGTTGGACGTCATCACGATGACGGTGTTACGGAAGTCCACGGTACGGCCCTGTCCATCGGTCAGGCGACCGTCGTCGAGTACTTGCAGCAGGATGTTGAATACATCGCTATGCGCCTTCTCCACCTCGTCGAGCAGGATCAGGGAATACGGCCGCCGCCGCACCGATTCGGTGAGATAACCACCTTCCTCGTAGCCAACATAGCCCGGAGGCGCGCCGATCAGCCGCGCCACCGAATGCTTTTCCATGAACTCGCTCATGTCGATGCGGATCATCGCGTCGCTGCTGTCGAATAGAAACTCGGCCAGCGCCTTGCACAATTCGGTCTTGCCGACGCCGGTCGGCCCCAGGAACAGGAACGAGCCGCTGGGGCGATTCGGATCGGACAACCCCGCACGCGAACGGCGCACCGCATCGGACACTACCTTGATCGCTTCATGCTGGCCGACCACGCGTTGATGCAGTTCGTCTTCCATGCGCAACAACTTGTCGCGCTCGCCCTCCAGCATTTTGTTGACCGGAATACCGGTCCAACGCGACACCACTTCGGCAATTTCCTCGGCGGTGACGCGGTCTTGCACCAGCTTGAACTCATGCTGCTCGGCCTCGTTGGCGGCCGCGAGCTGCTTCTCCAGATTCGGTAGCAGACCGTACTGGATCTCGCTCATCTTGGCGTAATCCTGACGCCGCTGCGCCGCTTCCAGTTCCACCCGCGCCTGCTCGATCTGCTCCTTGATTTTGGTCGCACCCTGCAACGCGGCTTTCTCGGATTTCCACACCTCGTCCAGGTCGTAGAACTCGCGCTCGAGCTTGTCGATGTCCGCTTCCAGATCGGACAGACGCTGCCGCGAGGCGTCATCCTTCTCTTTCTTCAGCATTTCGCGCTGGATCTTCAACTGGATCAGACGCCGCTCCAGGCGATCGAGCTCCTCCGGCTTGGAATCGATCTCCATGCGGATGCGGCTGGCGGCCTCGTCCATCAAATCGATGGCCTTGTCCGGCAACTGACGATCGGTGATGTAGCGGTTGGACAACGTGGCCGCGGCGACGATCGCCGGGTCAGTGATCTCCACGCCGTGATGCACCGCGTAACGCTCCTTGAGCCCGCGCAGGATGGCGATGGTGTCCTCCACCGTGGGCTCGCCGACGAATACCTTCTGGAAGCGCCGTTCCAGCGCCGCATCCTTCTCGATGTACTTGCGGTACTCGTCCAGCGTGGTGGCGCCGATGCAGTGCAGTTCGCCGCGCGCCAGCGCTGGCTTGAGCATATTGCCCGCGTCCATCGCGCCATCGGCCTTACCAGCGCCGACCATGGTGTGCAGCTCGTCGATGAACAGGATGATCTGGCCTTCGTTTTTGGACAGATCGTTGAGCACGCCCTTGAGCCGCTCCTCGAACTCGCCGCGGAACTTAGCCCCGGCGATCAACGCGCCCATGTCCAGCGACAGCACGCGCTTGCCGCGCAATCCTTCCGGCACTTCGCCGTTGACGATGCGCTGCGCCAGGCCCTCAACGATGGCGGTCTTGCCGACACCGGGTTCGCCGATCAGCACGGGATTATTCTTGGTGCGCCGTTGCAGCACCTGCACGGTGCGGCGGATTTCCTCGTCACGGCCGATCACCGGATCGAGCTTGCCGCTCTCGGCGCGCGCGGTGAGGTCAATGGTGTATTTTCCTAGCGCCTGGCGTTGGTCTTCGGCGTTTTCCGACTGCACGGTTTCGCCGCCGCGCAACGTGTCGATGGCCGCTTCCAGTTTCTTCTTGTCGGCACCGGCCGCACGCAACGCCAGACCCAACACACCGGCATCGTCGACGGCGGCCAGCACGAACCATTCGCTGGGGATGAACTGATCGTTGTGCTGCTGTGCCAGTTTGTCGGTCTGGTTGAGCAAGCGACCGAGGTCGTTGCCCATCGATAGATTGCCCGGCTGGCCACTGACCTTGGGCAACTTTTCCAGCGCCTCGCCCAAGCGCTCGCGCAGCGCGGGCACGTTGACGCCGGCCTGCGCCAGCAGTGGCCGGGTGCTACCGCCGGCCTGATCGAGCAGCGCCGTGAACACATGCACCGGCTCGATGATGGTGTGGTCGCGGCCTACGGCCAGCGACTGCGCGTCAGCCAGCGCCTGCTGGAAACGCGAGGTGAGCTTGTCCATCCGCATCGGGAAATCCTCTGACTGGGGCCGGCCATGCCGGCATGCCTAATCAGATGCGGTTGACTGCACCTGTTTCAAGCCCATGCCTCTGCACGCGTACAACCCACGCAACGCAGGGCGTGCATGAACCTGCGACGCTCACCGTCTACAGCGCAGTGATGCGACGGTGGTCCTCGTTCAATACGAATGCGATCTTCCGCCACTCCATGGAACGCGATGGCGAAGACGGCTCGCAAGGTCTATCGCCGATCGTCCTTGCTGTCCCTCATGTCTGCGTCAAGCCCGCGCGCAACGCACGCAATTGCACCTTTACCGCAGCGGCCTGCGTCGGCCCCAGTCGCAGCAAGGCCTTCTGCCCGACCGAGAGCGACTCCAGCGCCGGATCGACGAAACGGAACTTACCGTGCACCGGATCGTTCACCACCGCCAACGGCACCGACGGCAGCGGGGTCTGCAGCAGATGGTCGATCACCTGCACCAAGCGGTCGTTGAAATATCCGTGCGGATACCCCAGCTCCACATAGGCCTGCTGAAACAGCGGATAGAAACGTCGGTAGGCCGCTACCAGCGCCTTGGGATCGGCATGGGTGAAGGCCTGCACGTAGAGCGCATAGCGCTGCGCATTGGCTTCGGCGATGACCTGGATGCCACTGGCATCTTTGCTCAGTTGCAATGCGCCGGGGACCGCGGTGAGCGCCAGCGCGCGCGTGGTGACGCGGTGCTGCGTCAGGTTGTCGACCATCGTCACCAGGCGCTGGATCAGATGATCGCGCAACAGCAACGCCAGTGGCGCATCGCCACCGGCCAGCTTGGTCAGTTCCGTCCAGGCGGCGGCATCGCTATCGGCCAAGGACGGAATCGCCGCATCGGCCGCATCCGCGGCGGCGGCGTCGATCGGATGCTGGATCGGTGGTGCCGATGCAGCATCCGCCGCGGCTGGCGCAGACGGCACCGCAGGCGCGGCGGGAGCACTCGGCGGCGGTGGCGATGGTGGGGCCACACGCTGCAGCAAACCGCCCAGGGCGTCGCGGAACAACCATGCTGCGGCGGCAACCACCAGCACCGCGACCAGCATCCAGGGCCAAAGGGAAGGACGTGGCGGCATGGCAGGACGCGGCGGCATGGAATCGGGCTCCGTTGATAGAACTTCATTCTGACAGCGACAACGGCCACTAGGTTCCGATGCGACACGGTCGGTGTTCAGCATCGAACGGGATGCAACCGCGACGACCATTGCAAACACATCGCCTCTTTCCGCTAGCGTTCCACCGCGTGCGGGCGCAATCGCGCTCAGTCCACGACCCGCAGCGCACGCGGCCTGTGCAGCGACAACAGACCGATCAACGCGGCCAGCAGCAGATAACCACCGGCAAACTGCCACGCCATCAACTGAGGCACGCCGCGCAACGTCCAAGGCAGATAAATGCCGCCACGCGGATCCACCGAATGGATCAGGCCGAACAGCGTCAGTCCCGCCGCCACCAACAGAAACCCCGCAGCGCGACGCAAGCGCCCGTCCACCATCGCCGCCACCGTGGCAATCCACAGCATGGCGGTGATGATGAAACCGTTGCCCAGGGTCAGAATCACCGCCAGTTCCGGCAACCCATTGCCGTCCAGCGTGGTGGTCAGCGCGGCCAGATGGTCCGGCGCGATCCAACCCGGCGCCTTGATCGCCAGCAGATACGCCACCGACGGTAGAAAACCCAACACCATCGCGCCAGCATGGCGTTTGGGGGTGGCCTGAAATGCCTGGGTAGTGATATCAATAGACACGTACACGATGATCGGCGCCAGCACCGCCAACGGCAGCCACTGCACCAGCCCGGCGACCAATCCCAACATGCCGCCCAGGCCGATGAACATCCCGGTCAACAACGTATAGCCGCTGCGCGCGCCCATGTGCTTGTAGGCCGGCTGGCCGATGTAGGGCGTGGTCTGGGCGACACCGCCGCAGACCCCGGCAATCAGGGTCGAACACGCCTCGACCAGCAGAATATCGCGGGTGCGGTAGTCGTCGCCGGCAGCGCGCGCGCTCTCGCTGACGTTGATGCCGCCGACCACCATCAGCAAACCGAACGGCAACAGCAACGGTAGCAGCGGCACCGTATCGGCCAGCCCGGCGACGAAGCCCAGGCTCGGCCATGGCAGCACCAGATGCGGTGCGATCCACTGCGCCGCTTGATGGCCCGGAATGCCCATGCCTGCCGCATTCAATCCGTAGTAAAGGCCGGTGCCCAGCACCAACGCCAGCGGCACCCCAGGCAGGCCAAACGGCAAGCGGCCCCTGGCGATCAGCACGTACAGCAACAGGCCAAGCACCACCAAACCGACCACGGGGGTGCGCAAGGTCTCCAGCAGTGGCAGGAAGCCCATCAACACCAGCGCGATGCCGGCGATGGAACCGAGCAACGCCGCACGCGGCAGCGCCCGCGTGACCGCCTCGCCGAAGAACGCGAGCACGGTCTTGAGCGCCCCCATCAGCACCAGCGCGGCCATGCCCAGGCGCCAGGTGGCCAGCGCCGCCGCCTGCGGATCCAGACCCTGCTGTTTGTAGCGAACGAACGCCGGGCCGAGCACCAACAGAGCCATGCCGATGCTGGTCGGCGCATCCAGGCCCAGGGGCATCGCGGTGACATCGCTACGCCCACTGCGCGCGGCCAACTGTCGCGCCATCGCGGTGTACAGCAGATTGCCGATCAGCACCCCGAACGCGGTACCGGGCATCATCCGCGTGTAGATCACCTCGGCGGGGAACTGGAACATGCCGACCAGGGCCAGAGTGATGAAACCGAGGATCGACAGATTGTCGACCACCAGGCCGAAGAAGCCATTGAGATCGCCCACGACGAACCAACGCGGCCGCGTGGCAGAGGACACCGAGGCCAGGGTCATGGCAAACCGACCGTAACGCTGAGCGTGCGCGCGGAGCCGCACACGCGCTCAGCCCGCCGCGCAGCGCTGCGGCATGCTTGGCTCCCAACCCGACAGGCAGGCATCACGGCCATCAAAACGACACCTCCACCGCCTGCCGTGCCCACAGCACCGACTGGTGTCCGGTGGCCTGCTTCCACGCCAGCCGGATCGCCTCGATGTCCGCGCGGCGCTGCGGCGTGTCTTCGTGCAGGATCACCAGTACCTTGGTGTTGAGCCGATTCGGTTCCTTGGCGCCGCGGAACAACCACTGGCCGTAGGCATCGAACACGGTCAGGCCATCGGGGAAGCGCGGTGTGACCTCCTTGTCCAGGAACGCGCGCCAGCGCGCCTGGCTGATCGTCTCGGCCTGCGGACGATCGGCTGGGCCGTGTTCCTCGCCGACGCCGAAATACAACTCGCTGCGCACCCACCCCTTGGCCTGCGCCGGGCGGGAGGCATCGCCCTGTAACGCGGCGCTGACCGCGCCCGGCGCGGCGGTGGAGGCAGAAGGCGCGACGCCAGTACAGGCGGTCAGAGCAAGGAGGACGGCAAACAAGGGGACACGGTGCAGCATCGGCAGGATCTCGGTCGAAACACGGGTAAGAGCGCGCGATGTTAAGGCTTCGTCGCTGAAAAAACCCGTGACGCCATATCGACCAATGCATTACAGGCATCCTCCGGCGTGCTGCGCTTGCCAGTTTTCGCCAGGCTAAAACGGATCTATCTGATGACCAATTTGAAGGACGAGAAGATGAAGGACGAAAAGGGCAATCGCATGACCGAGCAGCGAAGAACTGCGGCCGCTTGATGACGAACAACCAGAGGGGACATCGACCTGTCCACGAAAAACGGGCGGCTCATTTCGCTTCGACATGAACACTCCTCACGGCCTTGATCGGCCTTCTCGTAAGTGCCCGTGAAATGCCCCCCTCACACCTCGCGCAGAGCTACTGTGATCGGCAGGCGGGCGGCGCGCAGGGCGGGGAACAAACCGCCGACGAAGCCGATCGCCATGGACCATTTGATTCCGGTCCACAGCACGTCGGGCGAGACCTTGAAGGCGAAGGTCAGCTGGCCGACACCGCCGACCAGGGTCGAGGCGGTGAAGCCGTTGAAGATCACCCATGCCAACACACCACCAAGCACCCCGCCAAGCAGCGCCAGCAGCATCGTTTCCAACATCACCGCCACCACCACCGGCACGCCGCGGAAACCAATCGCACGCAACGTGGCAATCTCGCGGGCGCGGGCGGCGACAGTGGCGAACATGGTGTTGAGCGCACCGAACACCGCGCCAATCCCCATGATCGCACCAACCATCATGCCGATGGCGCGGATAATCTTGGTCATCTGCTCGGACTGCTTGCTGAAGTAGGACAGGGTAGTTTCGGCATCCACGTCCAGCTGCGGGTTGGCGGCCAGCGCGGCCTTGAAGCTGGCGAGAGCCTGCGCATTGGTCAGCTTGGCGATGACCGAGGTGCGCGAGCTGCCGCGGCGATAGGTGGTGGCGACCACTTCGGCATCGGCCCACAGCTCCGAGTCAGTGGCATCGCCAGACTGGAAGATGCCAGTCACAGTCCATAGCTGGCTGCCCAGACGGATCTGCTTGCCTGGTTCCAACCCCTTGAACTGACGCTGCGCTCCGACGCCGGCCATCAGCTCGCGCCGCCCCGGAACAAACTTGTCGCCCTGCACGACCTTGACGTTGGGGCGTATGGTCCAGGCCGCTGCGCCGACGCCGCGCAGCTGCACGCTACCAGTCTCGTCAGGAGCGCCGTCGCGCAGCGGCAGGTTGGCGGCGACCACCAGTTCCGGCGAGATCAGGGCGCGGTTATCCAGATCGTGCGCCACGCCCGGTGCCTGCGCGATCAGGTTGACCGCCTCATGCGGGAGAATGGACATCACCTCGGCCGAGGACGCGCCGCGCAGCACGATGGCGGTGTCCTCGCTGCCGCTGGCGCGCAACGTGGCACGATAGCCCTGCGCCATCGCCAGCAGCGCCACCAGCACTGCGACCACGCCGGCGATGCCGATCACGATCACCGACGAAGAGCCGATGCGCTGGCGCAACGTGCTCAGGCCGATCTGCGTGACCGAGCCCGCCTGCTGGCCACGCCGGGTGAACAGCATCCACAGCAAGAACACCGCCACCAGTAGCAACAGGATGTACCAGGGCAAAGCCAACCAAGCGACCAGGCCGACCAGCACGACCACAAACAAGCCAAGCCCGCGTGCGAAGGATTTCAGGAATCGCATGGTGAATTCTCCTTAGCGCCCGGCCAGGGCATCGACGATGTTCAGGCGCCCGGCACGCAGCGCGGGCAGGAGGCCGACCAGCAAACCGATGCCCAACATCAGCGACAGGCCGAGCATCCAGCTATGCAAGCCGACCGGCGGCATGGTGATCGCGCCACCAGTGGCCGTGGTCAATATCGGCCCGATCAACGCGGCGATGCCCAGCCCCAGCACGCCGCCCAGCACCACCTGCAGCACCGACTCGGCCAGCACCAGGCCCAGCAGCGCGCCATCGCGGAAACCGATCACCTTCATCACCGCCAGTTCGGAGGTGCGCTCGCGCACGGCCAGCGCCATGGTGTTGCCGGTGAGCAGCAGCAGAGTGAAGAACACCGCGCCCATGATCGAGCCGACGATCAGGCCGATATCAACGACCTGCTTCACCACCGAGGCCATCGCGGACGATTCGGTCTGGGTCTTGGTCTCGTGGTCGGAGTTCATCGACAGCGCATCGATCGCCTTGGCCACGCGGTCGGCCTGGTTGGCATCGGCCACACCGGAGACATACCAGCCCACCGCGCCACGGTTGTATGGGGAGGATTCGTCGAAATACTTCCAGTGCAACAACATCTGCTGGTCAAACCATACGCTTCCCGAGCCCGGCTTGACTTTGAGCACGCCAACGATGTCGAAAGACCAGTTCTTGCTGCCGTTTCTGTTGGGGAAGATAGTCGACAGCAGCGGGATCTTCTGCCCGACCTTCCAGCCGAAACGCCGCATCAGCTTCTCGCCGACTAGCACACCGGTTTGGGTGTTGGCGAAAGCGGCGCGCTGCGACTGGTCGACCTCGATTTCCGGATACAGGTCGAGGTAATTCGGCGCCACGGCGAAGCTGAAGACCTGGTTGCGCGCATCCTGGTAAGCGCCACCAAACCAGTTGGCGTAGGTCACCTTGGTCACGCCATCGACACGCGCGATGCGATCGTTGAGCGACAGCGGCAAGGTGTCGCTGAAGGACAAACGCGAGCCGGTCTGTAGGCGCTTGGCGCCCTGCGCGCTCTGGCCTGCCTGGGCGAAGCTTTCGCGCACGCCGTTGAGCAGACCGAACAGCAGGAACGCGGCCAGAATCGACACCAGCGTGAGAATCGTGCGGGTCTTGCGCCGGAACAGCCCCGCCCAGATCAGATGTAGGTATTTCATCACGGGCTCCTCGCGTCAGGCGTGGGCCGGCTGTTCGACCAGCACGCCCTTGTCCAGGTGCAGGATGTGGCTAGCGTGCTCGGCCGCCTTCGGGTCGTGGGTGACCATCACGATGGTCTTGCCGTGCTCGCGGTTGAGCATCTGCAGCAGGCCCAGGATCTCCTCGGCGCTATTGCGATCCAAGTCGCCGGTGGGTTCATCGCAGATCAACAGGGTCGGGTCAGAGACGATGGCGCGGGCGATGGCCACGCGCTGCTGCTGACCACCGGAGAGTTCGTTGGGCTTGTGCGACTTACGCTCGGCCAGGCCGACCAAGGTCAGCGCGATCTCGGCGTTGCGCTTGCGCTGCGCGCCGGACAGCCGCGTCAGCAACAGCGGCAGCTCGACGTTTTTCTGCGCCGTCAGCATCGGCATCAGGTTGTAGAACTGGAACACGAAGCCGACATGGTCGCTGCGCCACTGCGCCAGCTGGCCGGCCGACATCGATTCGAGGTGCTGGCCGGCGATCTGGATCTGGCCGTCGCTGGCCGTGTCCAGCCCGCCGATCAAGTTGAGCAGCGTGGTCTTGCCAGAGCCGGATGGACCCATCAGCGCGACAAAGTCACCGGCGGCGATGTCTAGGTTCAGCCCGTGCAGCACCTGCACGTTCTCCGGGCCGCGCTGATAGCTCTTGCTGAGGTTGCGGATGGAAACCAGGGACGTCATGGCGATGCCTCTCTTACGGTCGACTCGGGTGGACGGCCCGAACGGGACGGCGGTAAGCGCAGGGACGTCCGGCTCCGGCGCGTGACCCGGCGCGCGTGGCGCCGGCCTTATTCATGCGAAAGCGACGATCGGGCGGGGAGGTGTTCAAATGCGACCTCCACTCCCGCAATGCGATGAAGCGCTACGACTTGTCGGTGGAGCCGGTGATGACCGCATCGCCGTCCTTCAGCGTCGGCGGCGGATCCAGCACCACGGTTTCGCCGGCCTGCAGGCCACCGAGAATCTGGCGGTCGTTGGCCAGCGTGGCACCTACCTTGAGTGTGCGCTGTTGCAGCTTGCCCTCGACCAGCACGAACGCCGCCGGCGCGCCATCGCGCTCGGTCACCGCCGCGGCCGGCACGCGCACGCCCTTCAGCGTGGTGTCTGGCGTCCTGGCGTGATCATCGACTGACGGTTCGAGGAAGCTGACGTTGACACCCATCTCCGGGACGATGCGCGGGTCCCTGGACTTCAGCGCGATACGCACCTTGACCGTGGCCTTGCCGCGATCGGCGGTGGGGATCACGGCGATGACCTCGGCCGGGATCTTCCAGTCCGGATAAGCATTGAGCGTGGCCTCGACCGGCATCCTCGGCTGCACGCGGCCGATATAGGCCTCGCCGACATCCACTTCCACTTCCAGCGAATCCATATCGACGATGGTGCCGATGCCGGTGCGGGTGAAGCCGCCGCCAGCCGACAGCGGCGAGACGATCTCGCCGGGCTGGGCAGCCTTGGCGGTGATCACGCCCGCGAACGGCGCGCGCACCACGGTGTAATCCTTGCCGATGGTGGAGAGCTTGAGCTGGTCTCGCGCGACCTGCACGTTGCGGCGCGCGGTTTCCAACTGCGCGCGCAGCGCGTCGCGCTCGGCGACCTGCTGGTCGTACTGCGAGCGCGACACCAGCTGTTGCTTGGCCAGGAATTCCAGGCGCTTGGCTTCGGCTTCGGCACGGGTCAGCTGGGCCTGCACGTTCTGCACCTGGCTCTGCGAAGCCGACAGCTGCGACTGCGCCAGGCTGCGTTCGGCATCGGCGTTGATCGGATCCAAGCGCGCGAGGATCTGGCCTTCTTCCACACGCTGGCCTTCCTCGATCATCACTTCTTCCACCCGGCCGGTGATCTGCGCCGAGACCGTGGCGGTGCGACGCGCGATCACGTAGCCGGTCGCATCCAGCACCGAGGCCGCGGCGCGGTTGTTCCCTCCCATTGCCGTCACCGTGGCGGTACGCACTTCCAGCGGCTTGGCGCGGCCCAGGACACGCCAGACGGCGAGACCGGCCAGTAACAGCACCACCACCACGAGCAGCGCGATCCACACGCCTTTGCGTGAGGACGGCGGTGGCGCCTTGTTGCGGTCGATGCGGAGTTCCCTGAGCAATTCGGCAGACGAGTTCATGAAAACATCAATATCCTTTTGAGGAAAAAAGCCAGTGAATCGCCCAGAGTCCTGTAGACACTCATGACCCTCGTTGAGTGTAGCGCCACTCGAACTCTACAGGCGATCCTGCTTCGACGGCAGCGCCGCAGGAGGGTTGAACCATGAGTACATGGCCCAACCTGGGTGCCTCCGGCGGCCCCTGCGGGGAGGGCTGATAGAGACAAAGACAGAATCCAAGAACCGTCAGATCACCGTCAGATCATAGCGGTCTGACTCAAGCCAACAGGCCTCCTCAAATCTCGGGGCGATTCAGACCAAGGTCACAACCGCTTCAGCAGCGGCTGCTTGCCGTGCATCGGCGATCATGACCTTGGCCGCCTCGCGTTCTGCGTCGCCATCGGCCCGCGTCACGCACGCGTTGACGATCAGCCCATGCCGGTTGTCGCTCAAGGTGTGTCCGATACAGCGCAACTCACTGGCCGTGTTCGTCGGCATCGCTGGTCGAAACGTACGTTCCATTGCTGCGCTTGCCCTGGCATGGGCCAATCACCAACCACCACGACGCATGCCCGGTGGCATGGAGGCACGACGCGCCCATCGCGTTAAAATTGCGATAATATATCGCTCCATCCGGATGGATGCAGCAAGCCCAACCAGCGACGCCCCCGAAACGACGCACCGCTGGTCTTCACGGTCATCGTTTCAGGAGAGTCCCCATGTCGTATGCGTTCGCCACGCCGCTGAGCCTGGCCATCGCCCTGGCCCTGTCGGCCCCCGCCCTGGCGCAGCAGGCCGATCCGGCCGCCACCAACCTAGACACGGTCATCGTCACCGGCACCCGCGCCAGCGGTCGCACCGTGCTCGAATCCACCGCGCCGGTGGACGTGCTCAGCGCCGAGGACATCCGCCGCGCCGGCGTGGTCAACGGCGAACTCGGCAGCGCGCTGCAAGCGCTGCTGCCGTCGTTCAATTTCCCGCGCCAATCCAACTCCGGCGGCGCCGACCACGTCCGCGCCGCGCAGTTGCGCGGGCTCTCGCCCGATCAGGTGCTGGTGCTGGTCAACGGCAAGCGCCGCCATACCTCGGCCCTGGTCAATACCGACAGCAAGATCGGCAAGGGCACCACGCCGGTGGATTTCAATTCCATCCCGATCAGCGCGATCAAGCGCATCGAAGTGCTGCGCGACGGCGCCGGCGCGCAGTACGGTTCCGACGCGGTGGCCGGGGTGATCAACGTGATCCTCGACGACGATCCGGACAGCGGCGCAGTGGAAACCAGCTACGGCGCCAACCATACCGACGTGAAGCCGATCCACCGCACCCTCACCGACGGCCAGACCGGTTATGCCAGCGGCAAGGTCGGCACCCGCCTGGGCGAGGATGGCGGTTTCTTCAAGGTCGGCCTGGAACTCAAACACCACGACGGCACCAACCGTGCCGGCTTCGATCAGATCCCGCCATTCGAAGCGCAAACCCCAGCCAATCTTGCCCTGGCCGGCAAGCGCAACTACGTGCTCGGCGATGGCGCCAGCAAGGACCTCAATGGCTGGATTAACGGCAAGGTGCCATTCGGCCAGGGCGGCGAGGTCTATTTCTTCGGCACCTACAACCAGCGCGATACCCAGGGCGCCAACTATTTCCGTTATCCCGACAGCGTCGCCAACTGGCTCCAGGTCTATCCCACCGGTTACCGGCCGGTGTCGCTGGGCGAAAACCGCGACGTGCAAGGCGTCAGCGGCGCACGTGGACAATGGGGCGACTGGACCTACGATGCCAGCCTCGACTATGGCCGCAACGATTTCACCTACCGGCTGAAACACTCGCTCAATGCCTCGCTGGGCCCCGGTAGCCCGACCCGCTTCAAGACCGGCGACTACGCTTTCGCGCAAAGCGTGGCCAACCTCGACCTGAGCCGTAGCCTCGACGCCGCTGGCGCCACCCACACGCTCGGCACCGGCGTGGAACTGCGCCGCGAGCATTACCGCACCCGGCCCGGCGATCCGGCCAGCTACGCCGCCGGCCCCTACATCGACCGTCCTACCGGCGCCCAAGCCGGCGGCGGACTGACGCCACAGGACGCAACCGACCTGTCGCGCAATGTCGCCAGTCTCTACGCCAGCCTGTCCAGCCAGTTCGGCGAAAAACTCTCCACCGATCTGGCCGCGCGCTACGAGCATTACCAAGACTTCGGCAGCGAACTCACCGGCAAGCTTGCCGCGCGCTACGAATTCGCGCCCGCCTTCGCGCTGCGCGGTGCGATTTCCAACAACTTCCACGCGCCATCGCTGAGCCAGATCGGCTACGAGGCCAGCTCCAGCGGTTACGACGCCGCCGGCCGGCTGCTGCAGGGCCGGCTGCTGTCGGTCAACAACCCGATCGCACAAGCGCTCGGCGCACGCACGCTGCAACCGGAGAAATCGGTTAACTACAGCCTGGGCTTCACCAGCCGCATCGATCCCCACTTCGACCTGTCGCTGGACCTGTTCCAGATCGACATCGACAAGCGTATCGCACTGTCGGAAAACATCGACGGCACGGCGCTGACCGACTTCGTCGCACAACGTTTCGGCATTCCCGGCCTGCAAAGCACCAGCTTCTTCGTCAACGCCGCCGACACCCGCACCCGCGGTGCCGAGCTGGTCGGCAACTGGCGGCAGGCGTTGGGCGACGGCCAGCTGCAACTCACCGGCACCTGGAGCTATGCCAAGACCCAATTGCAGAACGTGGTCGCCACGCCGGCGCCATTGCTGGCACTGAACCCGGACTACGTGCTGTTCGGCATCGAAGAACGCAACACCCTGACCGGTGCAGCGCCGCGTACCCGCGCACAACTGGCCGCGAACTGGAGCGATACGCGCTGGTCGTTGCAGACCCGGCTCAGCCGTTACGGCAGCGCCACTCGCATCTTCGATTTCGGTGGCGGCTTCGCGCCGCAGCAGACCTACAGCGCCAAGTGGCAACTCGACGCCGAAGTCGAATACCACCTCACCCCACAGTGGAGCATTGCCATCGGCGGACAAAATCTCACCGACGCCTACGCCGACCGTTCCAACAGCGACATCTCCTACTTCGGCAACCTGCCCTACGACGTGCTGTCGCCGATCGGCAGCAATGGCGCGTATTACTACGGGCGCGTGCGCTACAGCTTCTAAGCGTCGCCAACGAAACGGCTGCGTCGCGATCGGGCGAGCGCGAACAGTGCTCGGAATCCTCGTGTACCCCGGTGTACACCACGGTTCCTGCGCACTGTCCGCGCCGCCCGACAGCGGCTCGCGACGTTTTTCAGCTACCCTACCTCGGCGCATCGGCAAGCCGAATACCACGCGGAGGACGACGGCGCCGCCTCGCTCAACTTCTCCCTAACGTCGGCTGGGCGATGATGGGCAAATGGCAGACGCTCGCCCCCTCCGCCCGCCGCCGCCACGCCTGGACGATGCCTGCGCATTGTTCCTGGACGTGGATGGCACGCTCATCCCATTTGCCGAACACCCCGATCGGGTGCAGTTGCTACCCGAGGTGCGCGAGGCGATCGGTCGCCTGTACGCATGGCTCGGCGGTGCCGTGGCACTGGTCAGCGGGCGTCCGCTGACGCAACTGGATGCCTTGTTCGCGCCGTTGCGATTGCCTGCGGCCGGGCTGCACGGCCACGAACTACGCGCCGATGCCACAGCGCGCGCCACGATCCCCACCGACACCGGACCATGGCTGCGCATGCTGCAGACGCGCGCCGCGCTGCTGCGCCAAACCTATCCGGGCGTGATGATCGAGGACAAAGGCGCCAGCCTGGCACTGCACTGGCGCGCGACACCGGCCGCCGCCGAGCAAATACTGGCCTTCGCCCGCGAACAGATCGCCACCCTCCCCGGCTATCGCCTGCAACCCGGCGACCATGTGATCGAATTCGTTCCCGAGGGCAGCGACAAGGGCGTCGCGGTAACCACGCTGCTGCTGCAACCGCCGTTCCATGGACGCCGCCCGGTCTTCGTCGGCGACGACCTCACCGACGAATTCGGTTTCGCCGCCGCCAACCAGGCCGGCGGCTGGAGCGTGCTGGTCGGCCACCGCGCTGACAGCGCCGCCACCTACGCACTGCCAGATCCACACAGCGTCCACACCTGGCTGCGCGATAACGCCGTATGAAGAAGGCGGCCACGCCCCGCACGTCCTAGCCCTTCCGCCATCGCCGATTCCCCTCTGCTTTCCGCACAAGGACACGTCCACTCCATGAACTCCCCCAACCTTGACCTCGGCGTCATCGGCAACGGCAGCTTCGGCGCACTGATCGACAAGCGCGCCAGCGTGGTATGGAGTTGTCTGCCAGCATTCGACGGGGACCCCGCATTCTGCGCACTGCTGGCGCCGCGCGCGCATCCTGGCGGCGACTTCAGCATCGAACTGGAAGACTTCGTCAACAGCGACCAGCAGTATCTGACCAACACCGCGATCCTGCGCACCGTTCTGCGCGATACGCATGGCGGTTCGGTGGAAGTGATCGATTTCGCGCCGCGCTGGCGCAACAACGGACGCTTCTACCGTCCCGTGAGCATCATCCGTCAGGTGCGACCACTGACCGGCAACCCGCGCATTCGGGTGCTGGCACGGCCACTGGCCGACTGGGGCGCGCACAAACCCGAAAGCACCTGGCGCAGCAACCACGTGCGCTGGCTGCTGCCGGATTTCACCCTGCGCCTGACCACGGACGTCCCGGTGCGCTTCATCCGCGACGAACGCGCTTTCGTACTCAGCCATCCCGTCCATCTAGTGCTGGGCGTGGACGAATCCTTGACCCGCTCACTGACCGGCTACGTCCAGGAGGCGCAGGAACGCACCGAGGAATACTGGCGCGAATGGGTCCGCCACCTGTCGGTGCCGCTGGATTGGCAGGAGGCGGTGATCCGCAGCGCGATCACGCTGAAACTGTGCCAGTACGAGGACAGTGGCGCGATCATCGCCGCGATGACCACCTCCATCCCGGAGGCGCCGGATACGCCACGCAACTGGGACTACCGCTACTGCTGGCTGCGCGATGCCGCCTTCGTGGTGCGTGCGCTGAACCGGCTCGGCGCCACCCGCACCATGGAGCAGTTCCTGGGCTACATCTTCAACATCGCCACCACCGACGGCAGCCTGCAACCGTTGTACGGCATTGCTTTCGAAGCGGCGTTGGAAGAACACGAGGTCACCTCGCTGGCCGGCTACCGCGGCATGGGCCCGGTGCGGCGCGGCAATCTGGCCTGGATCCAGAAGCAGCACGACGTGTACGGCAGCGTGGTGCTGGCCTCCACGCAACTGTTCTTCGACCTGCGCCTGAAAGATCAGGGCGACATCCATACCTTCCTGCGTCTGGAGCCGCTGGGCGAGCACGCCTTCGCCCTGCACGACGTGCCCGACGCGGGGCTGTGGGAATTCCGTGGCCGGGCCGAAGTGCATACCTACACCAGCGCGATGTGCTGGGCCGCCTGCGACCGCCTGGCCAAGATCGCGGCACGCCTGGCACTGGAAGACCGAGTGACATACTGGCACGAGCGCGCCGAGCGCATCCGCGAACGGGTCTTGGCCGACGCATGGAGTCCGCAGCTGGGCCACTTCACCGATACCTTCAACGGCCATCGGCTGGACGCTTCGCTGCTGCTGTTGGCCGACATCGGCTTGATCGCTGCGGACGATCCGCGCTTCATCGCCACGGTCGAGGCGATCGGGCGCGACCTCAAGCACGGCGACGCGCTATACCGCTACGTGGCACCGGATGACTTCGGCGCACCGGAAACCAGCTTCACCATCTGCACGTTCTGGTACATCGACGCGCTGGCCGCGATCGGGCGCACGGACGAGGCACGCGAACTGTTCGAACGCATCCTCGCGCGACGCAACCACCTGGGCCTGCTCTCGGAAGACCTAGCCTTCGACAACGGCGAAGCCTGGGGCAATTTCCCGCAGACCTACTCGCACGTCGGCCTGATCATCGCCGCGATGCGCTTGTCGCGTAGCTGGCAGGAGGCTTCATGAGCCGATTGGTGGTGGTGTCCAACCGCGTGGCCGTGCCGGGCGAAAACCACGCCGGTGGTCTGGCGGTGGGCCTGCTCGCCGCACTGAAGGAACGCGGCGGCATGTGGTTCGGCTGGAGTGGCAAGACCGTGCGCGGCGACAGTGGCGCATTGCACGAACAGACCCAGGGCTCCATCCGCTTCGTCACAATGGATCTGAACCGTCCGGACCTGGATGGCTACTACAACGGCTTCGCCAACCGCACACTCTGGCCGTTGCTGCACTTCCGTCTGGACCTGGTCGATTACGACCGCGCCACCCGCGCGTGCTATCGCCGGGTCAACGCACTATTCGCCGAGAAGCTGGCGCCGCTGTTGCGCGAAGACGATACGCTGTGGATCCACGACTACCACCTGATCCCGCTGGGCGCCTATCTCCGCGAACGCGGCATCGGTTGTCGCATCGGCTTTTTTCTGCACGTGCCTTTTCCCTCTGCCGACCTGATTCAGGCGTTGCCCGAGCACGCGCAGTTGTTCTCCGACTTTTACGCCTACGATCTGGTGGGCTTCCAGACCCAACGCGATGTGGACCGCTTTCAGGCCTACGTGCGCCTGTTCGGCGGTGGCAAAGTAGTCAAGGATGGTCTCTTGGAAGCTCCCGGCAGTCGCCGCTTTCGCGCCGCGATGTTCCCGATCGGCATCGATACTGCGTTGATCGCGCAGCAGGCGCGCGCGGCGATGTCCAAACGCGCGGTGCGCGATCTGCGCAACAGCCTGCGCGAGCGCCAACTGGCGATCGGCGTGGACCGGCTGGACTACTCGAAAGGCTTGCCGGAGCGCTTCCTCGGTTTCGAACGCTATCTCGAGCGGCACCCGAAACAGTGCGGCAGCCTGACCTACCTGCAAATCGCCCCGGTCTCGCGCGGCGAAGTCCCCGAGTACAAGCAACTGCGCAACCAGCTCGAACAGATCGCCGGCCACATCAACGGTGGCCATGCCAAACCGGAATGGACCCCGCTGCGCTACGTCAACCGCAACTTCACCCACACCACACTCACCGGTTTCTACCGCGCCGCGCAGATCGGCCTGGTGACGCCGCTGCGCGACGGCATGAATCTGGTCGCCAAGGAATATGTGGCCGCACAGGACCCGGAAAATCCCGGCGTGCTGATCCTGTCGCTGCTGGCGGGTGCGGCCAACGAACTGAAGGATGCGCTGCTGGTGAATCCGCACGATCTGGACGGCGTCGCCGACGCCATCGCCACCGCCGCATCGCTGCCTAAGGCGCAGCGCATCGAACGCTGGCAGGCGATGATGGACCACCTGCGCAAGCACGATATCGGCGTCTGGCGCCAGCGCTATTTGCAAGCGCTGGAACGCTGACGCCAGCGGCGGCCTTGCGCTGCCAAACGATGGACGTTCTGCCGCAGCGCACGCAGCACCGGCGGCAACTGCGCGAACGCCAGCCCCAGCACCTGTGCGAACAGCGACGCGCTCAGTCCGCGATCCACGCCAACGTCGCCATGCGCCCGGTGCGACCGTCGCGACGATAGGAATAGAAGCGCAACACATCGGCGATGGTACACAGGCCGCCGCCGTACACCTGCGCCGGGTCCAGTCCGGCCGCGGCCAGGCGTTGCCGCGCCAGCGCATACAGATCCACGTTCCAATGTCCTGGACGGGTGGCGACGAAGGCGCTAGCCGCCGCCGCATCGTGCTGCAGAAACGCCTCGCGCACGTTGACGCCGACCTCGTAGCGCTGCGGGCCGGCGGCCGGCCCCAGCCAGGCCTGCAATCGCGACGGCGGCGTGCGCAACGCGGCGACGGTCGCTTCGAGCACGCCGCCGGCCAGGCCTTGCCAGCCGGCGTGCGCGGCGCCGATTTCGCTACCATTGCACGCGGCGAACACTACCGGCAAGCAATCGGCGGTCAGGATCGCCAATACCACGCCGGGTTCGGCGGTCACTGCGGCGTCGGCGCTGGGTTCGGCATCGATGCCATGCGCCGTCGGCGGCTGCTCGAAACGCCGTACCTGTACGCCATGCACTTGCCGCAGCCAGTGCGGCGGCGACGGCAGCGCCAAGCCCGCGATCAATGCCTCGCGGTTGCGCTGCACGGTGGTCGGATCGTCGCCGTCGGCGGCACTGCGATTGCCCAGGTTGAAACGGTCGAACGGCGGCAGCGAGGCGCCGGCACCGCCACGCAGCGTGGTGAACGCGCGCACTCCAGGCGGGGCCGGCCAATCGGCAGGCAAGGCAAAGTCGGTCATCGGCGCCGCTCTGCGCAGATGCAGGCGGCCTCACCGCCTGTGCATGCAGACAGCCGCGCCATGGTCAGCGCCGCGCCTGCTCGGCGGCCAACTGCGCATCGGCACGCAGCGCCGCCAGCAAGCGCTGCAGGTCGGCCGGTACCGCGGCCGTGACACGCACCGGTTCGCCATGCAACGGATGCTTGAACTCCAGGATCTCGGCATGCAGCGCCTGACGTTTGAAACCGCGCAATTCGGCGATCAGTGGATCGGCGGCCCCCTTGGGCAGTTTCAGCGGACCGCCGTACAACGGATCGCCGATGATCGGGTGCTTGAGGTGGGCCATATGCACGCGGATCTGGTGAGTGCGCCCGGTCTCCAGGCGGCATTCCAGCGCCGTGTGTGCGCGGAAGCGTTCGCGCAACCGGTAATGGGTGACTGCGTCGCGGCCATCCTCGCGCACCGCCATGCGCAGACGGTCGCGCGGATGGCGGTCGATCGGCGCGTTGGCGGTACCACCGGAAACCAGCGCTCCGACCACCAGCGCCAGATACTGCCGATGCACTTGGCGCGCGGCCAGTTGCGCCACCAGCGCGGTGTGCGCCTGCAGGGTCCGCGCCACCACCATGGCGCCGCTGGTGTCCTTGTCCAGGCGGTGCACGATGCCGGCGCGCGGCAACGCCGACAACCCAGGGTCGCGGTACAACAGCGCGTTGACCAGGGTGCCGCCCGGATTACCGGCGCCCGGATGCACCACCAGCCCGGCCGGTTTGTTCAGCACGATGACCTGATCGTCCTCGTACAGCACCTCCAGCGCAATGTCCTCCGGCAAGGCATGGGTCTGTGTCTCCAGCACCGCGTGCAGGCTGGCGATCTCGCCACCGCGCAGCGGGTCGCGCGGCCGCGCCGGGGCGCCGTCGAGCAGGGCATCGCCGGATTTGATCCATTCGGCCAGGCGCGAGCGCGAGTATTCGGGAAACAATTCGGCCAGCACCGCATCGAAGCGGCGGCCGGCGGCATGGTCGGGCACGCGCGCCTGGCGCGGGCCGTCGCTGGCGGCATCCTCGGGGAAGTCCGGGAGGGTATTGGGCATTGGTAGGGAGACGGATCGGTCGGGGAACAGGGGGGGCGCGACGGCCGTAGTCAGTCGCAGGACAGGCCACTAGGCTATCATCGCCCCCTCGTATTCCTGCCGTGTCCCGCCCGAACCCATGATCCGACGCTCCGTCCCGCTGTCCGCGCACGTCCGTTTCATCGCCCTGCTGCTGGTCACGTTGGTCGTGGCAACGGGTTGCCACCGCCACAAGAAGGACCCCGAAGAAGGGATGCCGGTGGAGCAGTTGTACCAGAGGGGGCACGCACAAATGGAAAGCGGCAACTGGTCCGGCGCCGATCACAGCTTCAAGCGTCTGATCGCGCAATACCCCTATGGTCAGTACACCGAGCAGGCGATGATCGAAAGCGCCTACGCCCAGTACAAGGCCGGCAAGCACGACGACGCGGTGTCCACCATCGACCGTTTCATCCGCACGTACCCGACCCAGCGCAACATCGCCTACATGTATTACTTGCGCGGGTTGTCCAATTCAAACCGCGATACGGTGTTCCTGCGGCGGCTGTGGTCGCTGGACCCCAGCCGCCGCGACCTGTCCACCCCGCAGCAGGCCTATGCCGACTTCAACACCGTCACCGATCGCTACCCTAACAGCCGCTATGCCGCCGACGCGCGCGAACGCATGATCGCGCTGCGCAACGTATTCGCGCAGCACGAACTGGACAATGCGCTGTATTACCTGCGGCGCGGCGCCTGGGTGTCGGCCGCCTCGCGCGCCAGTTATCTGTTGGAGACCTACCCGCAAAGCGCGTTCCAATATGACGCGGTAGCGGTATTGGCCGATGCCTATACCCACCTGGGCAACAAGGCCCTGGCCGCCGACGCGCGCCGGGTACTGGAACTCAACGATCCAAAGCATCCCTGGCTGAGCGGTCAGTGGCCGAAGTACCCGTGGATGATCCGCAAGCTCAATCCGTTCGCCGGCGAAAAATCCGCCGCGACCGGGCAATCCAACTCGCAGATGACCAACTGATCCACGCCGTCTGATCCATACCGCAACGCATCCACCAACAGGGGCCGCCAGGCCCCTGTCGCGTTGTGGCACTGCCGCCGCACGCGTCACCATCGTGCCCGACTGCGGCACGGCGGCCTTGGCTGTCCTTGGCACGAACCTGTGCGATCGGCCATGGCGCGAGCGCCAGCGGCTATGCTACGAGCATGTTCGAACTGCATCGGGTCACCCGCCGTTACGGCGACACGCTGGCGCTGGACCGGGTCGATCTGCGTATCGACACCGGCCGCACCACTGCCCTGATCGGCCCCAGCGGTGCCGGCAAGTCCAGCGTGCTGCGGATGCTGCTCGGACTGGAATGGCCCGATAGCGGCGAGGTCCGCTTCCAGGGCGAACCACTACGCCGCGCCACCTTGCTGGCGCAACGCCGGCGCATCGGCTACGTGATCCAGGAAGGCGGACTGTTTCCGCACCTGAGCGCGCGCGACAACGCTGCGTTGCTGGCGCGCACGCTGGGCTGGAAACGGCCTCGAATCGAGGCGCGCCTGCGCGAATTGGCGGTCCTGTGTCGCCTGCCGGAACCGCTGCTGGCACGCTATCCAGCCGAACTGTCCGGCGGCCAGCGACAACGTGTGGGGCTGATGCGCGCGTTGCTGCTGGATCCGCCAGTGCTGCTATTGGACGAACCGCTGGGCGCGCTCGACCCAATCGTGCGCCACGAACTGCAAACGCAAATGCGCGAGCTGTTCGCACTGCTCGGCAAGACCGTCGTACTGGTCACCCATGACGTCGCCGAGGCCGCCTACCTGGGCGACACCCTGGTGCTGATGCGTAGCGGCCGCGTGCTGCAACAAGGCAGCGCACGCACCCTGCTGGAGTCTCCAGTCGATCCGTTCGTCGGCCAGTTCCTGCACGCGCAACGCACCCTGTTGGAGGCGCGATGATCACGCTGTGGCTGGCCCGCGGCGCCCTGCTCGGCATGGTGCTCGCACGGCTGGCTGTTCCGGCCCAGGCGACGCCGGAACGGGTCGTGGTGGGCTCCAAGAACTTCACCGAAGCGGTGATCCTGGGGGAAATCGCCGCCGGCGCCGGGCGTCAGGCCGGGGTGGAGGTCGAGCATCGGCGTCAACTCGGCGGCACCCGCATCCTGTGGCGCGCGCTGCAACAGGGCTCAATCGACGCTTACGCCGAATACACCGGCACCCTGGCGACGGAACTGCTGCAGTTACCCGCTGCCGACGACGCCACGCTGCGCCGCGCGCTGGCCCAGCGCGGCCTGGCGATGAGCGCGCCATTGGGCTTCGACAACACCTATGCTTTGGGCATGCGCCGCGCGCGCGCGCAAGCCTTGGGCATCGCCCGTCTTTCCGACCTCCCCGCGCATCCGGCACTGAAGTTCGGCCTGAGCAACGAGTTCATTTCGCGTGCAGACGGCTGGCCCGGCATGCGCGCCGCCTACCAGTTGCCGCAGATCCCCACCGGCCTGGACCACGACCTGGCCTACCGCGCACTGGACAGCGGCGCAATCGATCTCACCGACCTGTACAGCACCGACGCCGACATCCCCGCGCACGACCTGCGGGTGCTGCAGGACGACCGGCATTACTTTCCGCGCTATGCCGCAGTCTTCGTTTACCGCCAGGATCTGGCACAACGCGCACCACGCTTCGTACAGGCGCTGGAGAGGCTGGGCGGGCGCATCGACGCGACGACGATGCAGCGGCTCAATGCCGAGGTCAAACTACACAAGCGCGCCGAGAGCGCGGTCGCCGCGGACTGGCTGGGGATTTCCGCACCCGCGCAGGATGGGCGCCTGTTGCGGCTGCTGCAACGCACCCACGAGCATCTGACCCTGGTCGGATTATCGCTGGGGCTGGCGCTATTGGCGGCGTTGCCGCTGGGCATCCTCGCCGCACAACGACCGCGGCTCGGTCAGGCGCTGCTGGCACTGACCGGCGTCTTGCAAACCTTACCGTCGCTGGCGGTGTTCGTGTTCATGATCCCGCTGTTCGGCATCGGGGCGAAACCGGCAATCGCCGCACTGTTCCTCTACAGCCTGCTGCCGATCGTGCGCAATACCCACGCCGGCCTGACCGGCATCGCCCGCGAATTGCGCGAAACCGCCGCGGCGATCGGCTTGCCACCGAGCACACGGCTGTGGCGGATCGAACTGCCGCTGGCCCTGCGCACCGTCCTGGCCGGGATCAAGACCGCCGCGGTGATCAATGTCGGCACCGCCACGCTGGGCGCCCTGATCGGCGCCGGTGGCTACGGCCAGCCGATTCTCACCGGCATCCGCCTGGACGACCTCGGCCTGATTCTGGAAGGCGCAGTGCCGGCCGCCGCTCTGGCGCTGTTGGTGCAGGGTCTGTTCGAAGGACTGGAACGCTGGCTGACCCCACGCGGTCTGCGGCTGGCCGCACGACACTGAAACCGCGCGTGGCCGCACTCAGGCGCGTGCGACCATGCGCATCTCGACAGCGAGGTCGTGCATCGTTGCGATCTCCAAGTGCAGATACGGCGCGATGCGCAAAGCGCCGTGACGATAGGTGCAGATCACCTGCGCACGCTCTCGCCACGGCAACAAGCGCTGCAAGGCCGCCGCCGGCGGTCGCAGTGCGAACACATGCGGCGCGTGCCCGGGCGCGATCCAGTCGCCCAGTCCCTGCGCCAACAACGCGCCTGCGAACGCCGCGCTCAGTTCGCCCAGCCGCTTGGCGATGCGCGTCGGCTGCCAATGCTGCACTTGCTGCATGGCCGCGTGCGCCATCGCCAGACGCAGTGGATCGGCGACCCCACCGGCATCGAAGCGACGCGCGCCGGCACGGTAGCGTGGCGGCGCGTCAGTCGGGAAATCCCAGTCGCCACCAGGATCGCGCGCTTGCCAATGCTGTTCGAACGGCACGCCGTGCGCCCGCCAGTGCGGCGAGACCCACAGCCAGGCCAAGCCCATCGGCCCGAGCAACCATTTATGCCCAACCGCCACGACGAAGTCCGGTCGCCACGCCGCCAGCCGCGCCGGCAGCACACCCAGGCTTTGACTCAGATCCAGCACCAGCATCGCCCCCGTCGCATGCACGCGCGGCGCGATCCGGTCCAGATCCAGCAGCGCGCCATCGCGCCAGTATGCGTTAGGTAACGCAGCCACACGCACACGCGGCTGCGCATCCAGCATTGCCAGCACCGCCTCGTTCCAGTCCTGCCCCGGCGCGCGCCTTACCACCGCCAGATGCGCGCCGGTCTCGGTGCAACGCTGCTGCCACACCAACAGATTCGATGGAAACTGACCATCGAGCAGCAACACCGCATCGCCCTTGGCTAACGGTACCTGTCGCGCGGCGATGGCCAGGCCGTAGGCCGCCGATGGCACCATCGCCACACCATCATGATCGTGTTCGAACACCGTGACCGCGGCCAGCACACGCAATTGCTCGATCTGCGCGCGCCAATCGTCGAAAGACAAGCGCCACGACGCAATCGAATCGGCCAGCGCCACCTGACCCGCCGCCAGCACGCTAGCCAAGCGCGGCCCCTTGCTGGCCGTGTCCAGATAGCGCACCCCGGCCGGCAACACGAAAGCACCCGGCGCCGCAGGCAAATCGACCACGCACGCCGTGCGCAGATCGCGCGTCTCGATGCTGGAAGCCGCTGTAGACATCGTGCAAGCGTATCGCCAGAATCCGCCATGCGTGACGAAATATTCACAGCAGTCCCCCAAGACTGCGTCGATGCAAGCAACCTCTCCGGCGGCATCAACTTCGACCACGCTCTCCACCGCCACACTGACGGCACGCCTGCTCAAGGTGCGCCAACGCAGCTGGCAACTGGCCGCACCGTTGAGCGACGAAGATGCCATGGTGCAGAGCATGGAGGACGCCAGTCCGGCCAAATGGCATCTGGCACACACCACCTGGTTCTTCGAACGCTTCGTATTGGCGGCCGACCCCGCCTACCGCCCGCTGGACCCGCAGTGGGACTACCTGTTCAACAGCTACTACCAAAGCCTCGGCCCGGCGCACGCACGGCCGCACCGCGGCCTGCTGTCGCGTCCATCGCTGGCGCAGGTGCTGGACTATCGCAGCGAAATCGAAACGCACGTGCTGGCGCGGTTACAGCAGGGCACCCTGCCGCCGCAGACGCTGCAGGCGCTGGAATTGGGGCTGCAGCACGAACAACAGCACCAGGAATTGCTGCTGACCGACATCAAGCATGCGTTCTGGCGTAACCCACTGGGTCCGGCATACCGCTCGGACTTGCGCGTACACCGCGCACCGGCCACCCGTTTGCGCTGGCTCCAACGCGACGAGCAGCTCTGCACGATCGGCGCCGACGCCTGGCCGACGCATGTGGACTTCGCCTACGATAACGAGTCGCCGAGGCACCGCGTGCTGGTGCCAGCGCATGCGCTGGCAAGCCGTCCGGTGAGCAATGCCGAGTACGCCGAGTTCATCGCCGACGGGGGTTATCGCAGCGTCGGCCTGTGGCTCAACGACGGCTGGGCGCGACGCGACGCCGAGGACTGGCAGCGGCCGCTGTACTGGCACACCGACGGCATGCGCGAGTTCACCCTGGGCGGCTGGCGCGAGCGCGATCCGCACGCGCCGGTGTGCCACCTGAGTCTGTTCGAGGCCGATGCCTACGCACGCTGGGCCGGCGCACGCCTGCCGACCGAGGCGGAGTGGGAACAGGCCGCCGCCGGCATCGCCATTGCGGGCAACTTCGCCGATGCCGATGCGCTACACCCGCAACCATCGACGCCGACGGAAACCGGGCTGCAACAGTTGTTCGGCGACGTCTGGGAGTGGACCGGCAGTGCCTATCTGCCGTATCCGGGGTTTCGCCCGTGGTCAGGCGCGCTGGGCGAATACAACGGCAAGTTCATGAACGCGCAATGGGTGTTGCGTGGCGGTAGCTGCGCCACGCCGCACGACCACATCCGCGCCAGCTACCGCAATTTCTTTCCCTCCGATGCACGGTGGCAGTTCGCCGGCGTGCGCCTGGCCAAGGATCCCGCATGAATGCCGCAACCGCCCGTGCCCTGACCGAAACCGCATTGACCGACCTGCATCCACCGCCGGACGACATTCTCGCCGATGCAATCACTGGATTGTCGCGCACGCCCAAGCAATTGCCGTCCAAGTATTTCTACGATGCCGAAGGCTCGCGTCTGTTCGAAGCGATCACCCAACAGCCCGAGTATTACCTGACCCGTATCGAGTTGAGCCTGCTGGAAGCGCATATGCCATCGATTGCGCAGGCCGTGGGCATCGGCGCGCATGTGGTGGAATTGGGCAGCGGCAGCGGACGCAAAACACTACTGTTGCTGGACGGCCTGCGCGCGCCGGTAGCCTATACCCCAATCGAAATGGCGCGCGACATACTGATGTCCAGCACCGCGCGCCTGGCCGAATGCTTCCCGCACATTGAGATGCTGCCGGTGTGCGCCGACTTCACGGTACCAGTCCCGCTACCAGCGCCACAACGCGACGCGCGCCGCACACTGGTGTTCTTCCCCGGCTCGACCCTGGGCAACTTCACCCGCGAGGACGGCATCGCACTGCTGCGCTCGATACGCACGACCATGCGCGAGGACGGCTGCGCACTGATCGGCATCGACCTGGTCAAGGATCCCGCAGTGCTAGAGGCGGCCTACAACGATGCCTTAGGTGTCACCGCTGCGTTCACGCTGAACCTGCTGCGCCGTCTCAACCGCGAAATCGGCAGCGATTTCGACCTGGACCAATTCCGCCACCGCGCGGTATACACACCGGCAGAGCAGCGCATCGAAACCTTCCTGGTCAGCCAATGCGCGCAGCAGGTGCATGTGGGCGGACACCGCTTCGCCTTCGCCGCTGGCGAAGCGATGCAGGTGGAATACAGCCACAAGTACACCGACTGCGGCTTCGGCGCGATGGCCGCTGAAGCCGGTCTGCGCGTCAGCCATGGCTGGAACGCGCAGGACGATGCATTCGGATTACGCTTGCTGCAAGCGCTATGAAGCGGACGGACACACCGCGCGCGGCTAGGCGTGGTAGCCGTTACTGATCGGGTAACGGCGTTCGCGGCCGAAGGCACGGCGCGAGACCTTCGGGCCCGGCGCAGCTTGGTGACGCTTCCACTCGGTGATACGCACCAGCCGTATCACCTGATCGACCACTTCCGCCGCATAGCCAGCGGCAATGATTTCATCGCGCGATGCTTCCTGATCGACATAGCGATACAGAATGCCGTCGAGCACGTCGTAGGGCGGCAGCGAATCCTGGTCGGTCTGGTTGGCGCGCAGTTCCGCCGAGGGTGCCCGCGTGATCACCGCCGGCGGAATCACCGGCGTTGCAGCGGTCGTATTACGCCATGTCGCCAGGGCGAACACCTCCGTCTTGTACAGGTCTTTCAGCGGTGCGTAACCGCCGCACATATCGCCATAGATGGTGGCGTAGCCGACCGCGTACTCGCTCTTGTTGCCGGTGGTCAGCAGCAAGCCACCGAACTTGTTGGCCAGCGCCATCAGGATCAACCCACGGCTGCGCGATTGCAGATTCTCCTCGGTGACGTCGGGCTGGGTGCCGTCGAACAACGGACCGAGCGCCTGCAACACGCCTTCGAACGCCGGCTCGATCGTCACCGTCTCCAGCCGCACCCCCAACGTGCGGCATTGCTCGGCGGCCAGGTCGTTGGAGAGATCGGCGGTATAACGCGAGGGTAAACGCACGGCGGCGACATTCTCCGCACCCAGCGCGTCCACCGCCATCGCCAGCACCAATGCCGAATCGATACCGCCGGACAACCCCAGCCACACCTTGGAAAAACCGTTCTTGCGACAATAATCCTGCACCCCGCGCACCACCGCGCGCCAGGCCAGCGCCTCGCTGCTCGCTTCGCTGGCGCTGTCGCAACGCCAGTGCAACGGCACAAAGCGGCGTGCGGCAGGGTCGTAGTCGACCACCAACCATTGGTCGGTAAACGCAGCGGCGGCTGGATGCACCGTACCGTCGCCGTCGGCCACCACCGAGGCGCCATCGAACACCAGCGCATCCTGACCGCCGACCACATTGAGATAGGCCAACGCCGCACCGCTTTCACGGCTGCGCTCGGCCAGCAAGGCATCGCGCTGCGCGTGCTTGCCACGCTCGTAGGGCGAAGCATTGGGCACCAACACCAGTTCGGCGCCGGCGCGCACGGTCACAGCCAAGGGCTCGGGGAACCACAGATCCTCGCAGATCACCAGGCCCACACGCGTGCCCTTGACATTGAACACGCAATACTCGCCATCCAGATCGACATCGAAATAACGGCGCTCGTCGAACACCGCGTAATTGGGCAGTTCGCGCTTGCGGTAGGTAGCAGCGATGCGCCCGTCGCGCAGCACACTGGCCGCGTTGTAGACCACGCTGCCGGCACTTTGCGGCCAACCGACCACCGCGACGACCCCGTGCACGCACGCGGCGATGCGTTGCACGGCCTGTTCGCAATCGGCGAGAAACCCAGGGCGCAACAGCAAATCTTCCGGTGGATAGCCACTCACCGCCAGCTCCGGGAACAACACGATGTCGGCGCCATACGCATCGCGCGCCTGCTCGATCAGCGCCATGATCCGATCGGTGTTCTGGGTCACGGCGCCTACTGGAAAATCGAACTGAGCCATGGCGAGGCGGAGGGAGGAGAGCATGAACAACCTTGAGATTCGGAAGGGAAGACGCACAGCGTTCTTCCCACAGATGGTCAGGCAAGTCTAGCGAGGATCACGCTCTTCGGCAGCCTACCAAAAAGTGCGTGCGCTCCTGTTGCTCAGCCAACGCCTCTTCCAGGGCATCCAGCCGCTGGCGGAGGTCAGCAGACCCTCGACCGAAAACTCTCATGCGATTACTCCCCGCCCAGCGCGAGCCGGGGTACCTGCGGTGCTTGCAGCAACAGCTTCTTGAAGTAGCTGTCCTTGTAGTAAAAAATCTTGTTCGCCAGGATCGGATAGCCAATGCCCTCAATGAACACGATGGCTTTATCCGGTGCCAGCCCCTTGACCTCATCCGGATTCATCAGCGGACGCCGATCCAGCACCTCGGTATAGCTGTGGCTGTTACCCTAGCCGTATGACTGCGTGCGCTGCCGACGGCGCACGGTGGTCTCGCCCAGCAGCTTCGAATATTCCTCGGCATCGCGCTGTTCTCGTGGAGTAAACACGATCCGCACGCCGAGATTGGTGATCAAGCCGCGCGCTGTGTCGGCGCCATAGACCGATTCCAACTGCGCAATCGACTGGATCACGATCACGATGCGGATGCCATAGCCAGCGACCCAGCCCACGGCCACCGGGACGATCTCCACCCGGCCCAAGGCCGTGAACTCGTCGAGCATGAACATGCACTGGGATGAGGTAGAGCATGACAGGCAAGCCGAAGCCGCAGATACCCGACAGCTTGATTTTCGTGGCATACGGATGCCACACAGGCTGATCCACCACCTGCCAATAGCGCCAATAGGTCAGCAGATGGACCTGTGCGTGCTCTCCGAGCAAGGTCAGCACCAAAAAGCCACAGATACAGCCCGGCGATGGCAACGGGCAGCAACGCGATGAGGGCGGTAATGCCTTTGGTGCGCGAATTCATCGGGGGCTCTTCCTTGGGAAATCGGGTGTGAGGGAGACTGCAACGCCCTGTGGCGGGTGAAGTCGTCAAGTGCGATGTTGCTCTGCGCATGGTCGTCCATGCGGTGTTGCCTGATGAATTGCAGATGCCACCTACAGCTTCATGACCATGCCCTGCCCTTGCATCTGCGCCGCACGCTGGGCCTGCATCGCCTGCTCGGCGAGGTTCTGCTGCTCCACCGTCTGCAATTGCTGGCTGGCCTGGGCCACGTCCGGCGCTTGCGCCAGTTCCGGCGCAAAGATACGCGCCACGATCTTTCCTTCCGATTGCACCACGTAATTCGGCGTCTGGGTCGCATACCCCTGTGGCATCCCCAAGTGGACACGCTCCACTTCGGTCTGACCGAACTTGCGCGCCTCCACCACCACGTGCGCCGCATGACGGTCCAACTGTTCCGGATCCGGTGCCGGTCGGCCCCACCTTTCATTGGCATTGGCGATGGCATTACGGGCTTGTTCGAACATCGCATGGCGCGGATGCGCGGGATGACGCATGTCCTCGGCGGTGATCGTGATCGGGGCAATGGCACGGCTTGGCGGCTCTGGGTGGGATGCTTCACGCGCCTTCCAACTCGCGGCATGCTGCTCGGGCGACTTCGCCAACGCCTGTTCGGGATCGATCCTCAACACATGGCTCTTTTCGGTGAACGAATACGGCTGGTCATAAGCCAGCAGTTGGCCCTGATGCTGCTTGAAACCTCTGATGCTATGTTCGTATTGCGGATCGATGCCGAGGGCGTCAGTGAACCCGGCCGCCAACCGTTCCTGCTGCGCCGGACCGTAGGGCAATTTATCGCCGTTCCTGGGCAATGTATGGGACTGTTCCAGCGCATTCTTGAACTGTGTATAGCGCGAGTGCATTGGATGGTCCGGATGACGGAAGTCTTGGAGATGCTCATCCGAACGCGGTGGGCGCGTCGGCGGGGTATACAACATCGCCTCGCCCGCTTGGCGCTGTTCGTGTGGATGTGACCGGGTGTCTTGGTTGTGGCGCTGTTCGTGTTCGCGTTGCTGCGCGTCCATTGCTTGGCGGTGCAACTGCACGTGTTGCTGCGCGAGCTGGTGTTGCTGCTCGCGCGCTACCTGCGCTTGCTGTTCCTGCTGCTGCAATTGCGCGATCCGCGCCTGTTCCTGCATGTCCACGCTGGCTGGTTTTTCATGGGCCGGGGCGCTG
>NZ_MDCB01000014.1 GCF_002939705.1 Xanthomonas albilineans
AGCCATGCGAGAGTAGGTCATCGCCAGGGGCTTCACCCCTAATCCCCGTCCCTAAAAGACGGGGATTTTTTATTGCACCATCAAAAGCCAAATGCTCCACAATGCTGATAAGACACGTGCTTGCGACGTCTCCCCGCCCTGAGTAGCGGCCGGGTTTCCTGTGAGGCGTCCATACCAAAACCTCCAAGCCCATATCCCGCATGCTGCCTCCACAGCGGCACTCTTGGGCTGGGGGATACATGACATTGGCCGCACCGCAGAGGCTGCGAAACACCGCTCAGCAACGGATGTGGGGTGGCTAGCTAGAACCATGCGGTGTTGAGCCGGCATGCGTCAGATGCTTTCTTCATTGAGCACGTCCACCGCAAAGATCATGAAATCCATCTCAGAGAATGCGCATCGCAGCGTTCTAACCGATGATGGGTGCTTTTCATGCCATCCCCCTTAGACTGAGCAGAATCCGGTAGTCGCTTGATGGGGAAGTACTTGTATCGAGCGATGTGTTTTGCCGTTCCTTTCCACTGAACACGAGGGCTTTCGCATGAGCCAAGCCAATGGATACGCTGCCCTGGCATCCGATCAGCCGCTGATCCCTTACGCGTTCGAGCGTCGTGTGGTTGGCGCCCAGGATGTCCGCATCGAGATCCTTTACTGTGGGGTCTGCCATTCCGATTTGCACACTGCTCGCAACGAATGGCATAACACCCAGTACCCGTCCGTGCCGGGCCATGAAATCGTCGGGCGCGTTACGGCGGTGGGTCATCAGGTCGATGGGTTCAAGGTTGGTGATCTGGCGGGTGTCGGTTGCATGGTCGACAGCTGCCGCCATTGTGCTTCTTGTGCCGATGGCGAGGAGCAGTACTGCGAGAACGGTTTCGTGGGCACCTACAACGGTCCGATGTTCGGTGGCGAAAACACCTATGGTGGCTATTCGGATCACATCGTGGTCGACCAAAAGTATGTGCTCCACATCCGCCACGGCGCACAACATCTCGCGGCTGTGGCACCGCTGCTGTGTGCAGGCATCACCACATATTCGCCGCTGAATCATTGGAAGGTCGGGCCAGGCAAGAAGGTTGGCATCGTCGGCCTTGGGGGGCTCGGACACATGGGCGTAAAGATCGCGCATGCGATGGGTGCGCACGTGGTGCTATTCACCACCTCGGCGGGCAAGCGCGACGACGCGCGGCGTCTCGGTGCCGACGACGTCGTGATATCCAAGAACGCGGAAGAAATGGCTGCCCATGCCAACAGTTTCGATTTCATCCTTAACACGGTGGCGGCCCCGCACGATCTGGATGCTTTCCTGAACTTGCTCAAGCGCGATGGCACCATGACTCTGGTTGGCGCGCCGGCCGAGTCGCATCCCTCCCCTGGAGTCTTCAACCTGATCATGAAGCGTCGCCAGTTGGCCGGCTCATTGATTGGCGGCATTCGCCAGACCCAGGAGATGCTGGATTTTTGTGCGAAGCACGGGATCGTGTCCGATATCGAGATGATCGAGATGGCGCAGATCAATGAAGCGTATGAGCGTATGCTCCGGGGCGATGTGAAGTATCGCTTCGTCATCGACATGGCTAGCCTGCCGAAAGCCAAGCTCGCAGCGTGATGTCGCGCCAGCAGGTTAAGCCATGCCAATGAGATCCGGGTGGGTGGCCTGAGCTTTTTCGTAGAGACCATGACATTCGCTTGATCGGCAGGGGGACGCATCCGCGAGAGCGCCGTCGGTTCACAGGAGGCAGGGACGACGGCTATGGCGCAGTGGCCGAATTCAGCGAATGGGGATGGACGAAAATCCGAAGATCAGCATGGCTGATGCGGTCGTTGCAGCTGTCGCCGCCTGTCTATATCAGCACCCTACCCAGGCACGCTGATAGCGCGGAACCTTGAAGGCGGGCAGCAATCGATCAGGTGCCGGAGGCCGACGCGGCCGGCTTGCTTTTTTTGATCATCTTGTCCCGGGATGCTTTGAATGGATTGTTCGGATACCAGTTCGGCCAGATGCCGCCGCTTCCCAATGCCGTGCCGACTGCATACACCGCTTGCAGGTCTTCCATCACACCATCGAGTTTCCAAAGTGTCGAATCGTATTCGTCGGCCGGCGTATGGTAACGCTTGGCGTAGGCTGCGGACGCGCGCCGCCCGGCTTCGATGCCGCCGCTGCAGCCAAGCACAACACGAGCATACGGGACATGCGGGCTTCTGGTGTCGAGGTAACTTCCGAATTCTATAAGCAAGCCGCATGTCCACGCCTCGCGCCCCCGAGGCGTTCGGCTTAGTTTTTCGGTGCAGTGTCGGTGTCGAACGATTGTGCGGTGGCGCCGCTGATCGGCCCGATCTTGGCGCTGCGGTGGACGTACAGCGTGACCTTGCGCTCGAACCTCAGCGGACCGTCGATCACCGCATGTGGTCCAACGATGACACGCGGCGTGCGTGTGGGGTTGAACGACATGCTGAAGCTTGGCTTGTTGATCGTGATTCCGCCGCCGAGATGTGCGTCATGGCCTACGGTGATGTCGCCGTTGACGGTCTCGATGCCGCGATCCAGTTGTATGGCGATCACGCCGATGCTGCCGTTGACGCTCTCGATCCCGCCGCTGACGCGCCCGCCGCTATTGACGAAAATGCTGCCGTTGACCGTTTTGATGGAGCCACCGATTTGCGCATGTTCGCCGATGTTGATGCCACCGTTGACTGTGGACAAACTTTGGGTCTTGGCGTTATCGGCAATTCTGACATCGCCGTTGACCGTCTCCACATTGCCTACGTGTGCGTTGTGTTCGACGCTGATGTTGCCGTTGACGATGTCCAGGTTGCCGTATTGCTTGCCGGCGATAGCCGTGATGCTGCCGTTGACCTTGCTGATGTCGTCGGCCGCCAGCGCGGAGCCGGCCGTTAGGGCCATGGCCAACAGTATCACCGGATGCATCCGCTTCATTTTCAACCTCCCCCAACACCGGCTATCCGGCAGCGACCAATTGTGTGGGCATCACAACACGCTTCGCTACAATCCACACCTGCCTGAAGTCACTGGATCCAACCTTGCCCGCAGCCACTTCCGTTTATTCGCGCTCCGCTTCGCTCGGTGCGGCGTGGGGCTATGCTGGCGGGCAGCGGCATAGGGCGATACGTTTTGTGACGGCGGCGGTACTTTTGCTGGCTGTGGGCCTGGTTGCTGCACAGAACCCACGCGACGCCGAGCGCCGTCTGGAGAAAGTACGCGGTGAATTGAAGAGCGTGGCCGAGGAGCGGCATCAGTTGGAGGGTAAGCGCGGCGACGCCGCAAGGCAGTTGCGTGACGCCGACGAAAAGGTCGCCGCCAGCGGACGTAGCCTGGCACAGACCCAGCAGGCACTGCGTCAGCATCAGCAGACCCTGGCCGAACTGGAGCACAAACGCGATGCATTGCGCGCCAGTTTGACCCGCCAGCGCGCCGAATTGGCGCAATGGCTGCGTGCCGCCTATGCCATCGGTGATAATGCACCGTTGAAGCTCTTGCTGGCGCAGGATCGCGTGGCCGATGCCAACCGGCTACTGACCTATCACCGGTATCTGCAGAGCGAACGTGCGCAACGCATCGCCAGCTTGACCCACGAATTGCAGGCACTCGAACAGGTGCAGCGCGATGTCGCGCAGCAGCGGCAGCAGCTGAGCGAAGCGCAGCGTCGTCAGCAAGAGCAGGCGGCCGCATTGCAGCGTGACCGCAAGCAGCGCGCCAGCGTGGTGTCGGAACTGGATCAGCGTTATCAGGATCGTAGCGAGCGCGAGAAAGCGCTCGGCCAGGACGCGAAGGCCCTGGAGACCCTGCTAGCCAATCTGCGCGCGGCCGCTGCGCGTGCCGAGGCCGAGCGGCGTGCCGCGGCCAGGCGTGCAGCGGCCGAACAGGCCGCGCAGGCCAAGGCGGGCAATAACCCGCACGGTGGCGGCAAGGTCCCGCCCAAGGTGGTGGCCTCGGCACCACCGTTGAAGGTCGGTGGGCTTGGCTGGCCATTGTCCGGCGATCTGCTCGCGCGTTACGGCGGCCGGCTGCCCGATGGACGCACCAGCAACGGTGTGCTGATCGCTGCGCCAGCCGGCAGTACCATCACGGCGGTGGCCGATGGCACGGTGGTGTTCTCGGAGTGGATGACCGGTTACGGCATGATCCTGATCGTGGACCATGGCAACGGCTACATGAGCCTGTACGCGCACAACGACACCTTGTTGCGCGATGCCGGCGACCGGGTCAAACGTGGGGATCCGGTGGCCAAGGTCGGTAACTCCGGCGGTCAGGGGCGCCCGGCGTTGTACTTCGAATTGCGTCACAACGGCCAGCCGGTGGATCCGGCGTCGTGGCTGCAGCGACGCTGAACTGCAGCATCGCACTGCGGGTCAACGCGAATCCAGGGTGATTTCGCGCATAATTGTGGTCACTGTGCCGCGGATGGCGCAGGCCTTCCCCAATCGGAGTGCTTCATGCGCGTAGTCCTGTCCGTAGCCCTGTTGCTTGCTCTGGCGCCGCTGCCACTGATGGCGCAGCATGCCGCCACGCAGACATCCACGGCACCGGCGGCCAGCGCCGATGATCCCGATGCCACCGAGTCGGCCGCGTCGAAGGTGCCGCTGGACGAAATCCGCCGCTATGTCGCGGTCTACAACGCGGTGAAGGAAGCCTACGTCGATCCTGTCGACGACAAGAAACTGATGCAGTCTGCGATCCGTGGCCTGTTGCTCGATCTCGATCCGCACAGTACCTATTTCAGCAAAGAAGACGCCGAAGCCTTTGATGAGCAGACCAGCGGTGCCTACGATGGCATTGGCGTGGAATTGCTGCAGCTGCCGGATAACACCCTCAAGGTTGTGTCGCCGATCGACGACACCCCGGCCGCGCGCGCCGGCCTGCGCTCGGGCGACATCATTATCGCCATCGACGGCAAGCCGATCAGTGCGATCAAGGCGATGGAACCATTGCGTGGCCAGTCGGGCAGCAAGGTCGTGTTGACCATCGAGCGCGACAAGGTGAATAAACCCTTCGACGTAACGTTGACCCGGCAGACCATCCGCGTGGCCAGCGTGCGCAGCCGCATGCTGGAGCCGGGCTACGGCTACATCCGCATCAGCACCTTCCAGGCCGATACCGGCTCGGATTTCCGCAAGCAGCTACAGCAGTTGCTTGCTAAGGCGGGCGGCAAACTGCGTGGCCTGGTGCTGGATCTACGCAGCAATCCCGGCGGACTGCTGACCGCAGCGGTCCAGGTGGCCGACGACCTGCTCGACAAGGGCACCATCGTCAGCACGCGCGGGCGCATCTCGGTCAGCGATTCCAAGTTCGATGCCACCCCCGGCGATCTGCTCAACGGCGCACCGATGGTGGTGCTGGTGGACGCTGGATCGGCCAGTGCCTCGGAAGTGCTCGCTGGCGCGCTGCGCGACAACAAGCGCGCACGCATCGTCGGCAGCCGCACCTTCGGCAAAGGCTCGGTACAGACCGTGCTGCCGCTGGACAACGGCGATTCGGTCAAGCTGACCACGGCACGCTATTACACCCCCAGTGGCAAGTCGATCCAGGCCAGCGGCATCGTCCCCGATGTGGTGTTGCACCCTGAAGGCGAGGCGGAGGATGCGGACAAGCCGGCGGCGATTGCGGACTACAGCGAAGCCACGTTGCCGGGTCATCTGCGCGGCGACGACGAGGGGGCCGAGGGGTACAGTGCCGGCGACCCGCTGCCGGGCGATGCGCCGATCGCGCAGGCGCTTGCCGAACTGAAACAGCCTGGCGCGGTGGCCAGGGCCGCCGCAGCCAAGCCGGTCAAGTCGAAATCCAAGCCGACGGCGGCACCGGCGCACAAACCGGGTACACCCTCGACCAAGTCGGCGTCGCAGACGCCTGCGCACGGCAAGACCGAACCCGAAAAACCTGAGCCAGTAGCGCCGACGCCCGGTTACTGAGCCAGTGGCGCCGCGTGGCCGTCCCCCGTGCAGGCGTCGGTATCGCCCTGCCGATTAGCCCTGCGTCAGCACCTCGGGATTGGCGAGATGCTGCGGTGCCCCTGCGGCGAAGGCCAGCACGTTGTCGAAGGCAGCGCCGAAGTACAGTTCGTAGCTGGACTGCTCGACGTAGCCCAGGTGCGGTGTCGCCAGCACCTGCGGATGCCGTAGCAGCGGGTGCTGCGGATCCAGAAGCGGTTCCTGTTCGAACACGTCCAGCGCTGCCTGTCCCGGATGTCCGGCCGCCAGCGCCGCCAGCAGTACGCCGGGGGCGAGCAGCTCGGCACGGCTGGTGTTGACCAACAGCGCATCGGGCTTCATGCGCAGCAGATCGTCCAACACAATTTGGTGGCGGGTGGCCGCGACCAGGCGACGGTGCAGGCTGAGCACGTCGCTGTCGGCGAACAGGGCGGCGCGGCTGGCGGCGATCTCGAAACCGTCGGCGCGCGCATGCGCGCAGGTATCCTCGCCACCCCAGACCTGCACGCGCATGCCGAATGCACGGCCGTAAGCGGCGACGCGACGCCCAATCTTGCCGTAGCTCCACACGCCCAGGGTCAGTCCTTCCAGGCTGCGGCCCAGGCCAGCATCGCCGGTGGCCTGCCAGCGCCCAGTCAGCAATGCGTCGCGGTATGCAGGTAGGCGCCGGCTGGCCGCCATCAGGAGCGCCCAGGTCAGTTCTGCTGGCGCCACCGGCGAACCGACACCTTCGGCGACAGCGACGCCGCGTGTGGTGCACGCGGCCAGGTCGATGTGCTCGCCGATCCTGCCGGTCTGGCTGATCAGGCGCAGGGAAGGCAGCCGCGCCAGCAGCGCGGTATCGATGCGGGTGCGCTCGCGGATCAGCACCAGCGCCTCGGCCTCGCCAGCGTGGCGAACGAGGGTATCGGGATCGGGCGACGGCGCGGTCAGTACTTGCACGCGATGCCCCAGCAGCCGACGGAAGCATGACAGGTGCCGTACCGCATCCTGATAATCGTCGGCGACCAGGATGTGCATCGGATCAGCGTGGTTTGCCGGGCATCGGGAATGGCGTGACCACCTTTTCGCCGGTGGCCGCCTCGCGGATCGCCGACGGGCCCTTCTTTTCCACCTGTTCGATCCGCACGATGCTCTGCATCGGCAGGTGCAACGTCTTGGTGTTGCCGAACTCTTCGCGCAGTCGTTCCTCGGTGGGATCGATCACCAAACCATCGTGCACATCGAACAGCAGCGCGCCGATTTCGGTGAATCCCCACAGATGGCTGCTGCCGACGTGCTGTGCATACAGTTCGTAGACCTTGCCGTGGTTGAGGAAGGTCACTTTGTAGAGGTGTTTGAACATGCCCGCAGTATAAGACGCCACTGTCGCCGGACCAGGCTCAGAAGGCGTTGCGCTTGTCCGGCGTAGCGCGCACGTACAACCCGTAACCGATGCCGAAGGCGAAGCCGGTCAGGTGCGCCGACCATGCCACCATGCCGAATGCCGGGCCGATGTAGGCGAACACTACCTGCAATGCGACCCATGTACCGATCAGCAGCGAGGCGGGAGCACGGACGAACTCCAGGAACAGCCCGAGAGGCAGGACCACGCCGAGCTTGGCGCGCGGGAACAGTGCCAGATAGGTGCCGATCAGGGCAGAGACCGCGCCGCTGGCGCCGATGATGACCCGATCCGGGGTGTCTATCGCGAATACGGCGGCTAGGTTGGAGATCGCACCTCCGCTCAGGAACAGTAGCAGGAAGCGCCACGGGCCCAGCACACGTTCGGTGGGCAGGCCGAAGATCAGCAGGAACACCAGGTTGCCGAGCAGGTGCGACCAGTCGGCATGCAGGAACAGTGCGGTGAACAGGCGCAGCACGCTGCCGTCATGCAGGGTTGCCAGCCAGTCGCGCGGGCTGACGCCGGTCGACAGCGCGCCCCAGTCCAGCCACAACGTCGCGCGGGCTTCATTGGGGAGATTGATGGACCACAGGAAGGCGAGCCATATCGCTGCCAATAGCAGCGGCGCGGCCCAGCGCAGCTTGGTCCGTTCGCGAGTGGGGATGGAGACGAACATGCGAATACCGGAAAGCTTCGGATGGCAAAGATACCGGGCTTCATACGACAGGACATAGGCGGGCTCCATACGAACCTGAACGGAGCATGTTGTTCATGCGGAATATTGTTATAGTTAAGTTAAAGCAAGGCGTTATGCAGCATAACGCGCGGTATGTCCGGAGGGGGCCAGGATGCATCGTCCGGCTTCTCAGGCCAGCAATGCGCAGGCGCGAACACAGATTTCCCTTTAGTCCGGAGAGAAGATCCATGCAAAACGCAACCCAGTTCGTCCGTTTCACTGCACTGGCCGTGGGTATCGTCGGTGCACTGACCATGGGTCAGGCACATGGCGCCGCATTTCAGCTCAAGGAAAACAGCGCCAAGGGACTTGGTCGTGCTTTCGCCGGTGCCGGGAGTGCGCCTGACGACGCTTCCATCATCGCCGTGAATCCGGCGGGCATGCGCCAACTCGATGGCTCGGTGTTCCAGGCCGACGTCAGCGCCATTCAGTTCTCCGCCAAGTACCGGGGCAACGGCGGTACCTATGCCAACGGTGCGCCGATCTCTGGTGGCAATGGCGGCGACGCCGGCATGATCGCCCCGGTCCCGGCGTTCTACTTCCACATGCCGTTCGGCGCAGACAACAACATGCATTTCGGCACCTCGCTGACGGTGCCATTCGGTTTCAAGACCCAATACGACCGCGATTGGGTTGGTCGCTACAACGGTGTCAAGACCGAATTGCAGACGATCGACTTGAACGCCGCTTTCTCCTACGACGTCAATCCGTACGTATCCTTCGGCGCATCGGTGTTCGCCGAGCGTTTGAACATCGATCTGACCAACGCCATCGATTTCGGCACCATCCTGGCTTCACGTCGGGTGCCGGGTTTCAGGCCGGGCAGCGTCGACGGCTTCTCGCGTCTCAAGGGCGACAACACCGCGGCCGGCTTCACTCTGGGCGGCTTGTTCAGCGTCGATGAGAATACCCACATCGGTTTCAGCTACCGGTCGCAGGTGAAGCACAAAATCACCGATGGTGACGTCGATTTCACCGTCTGGGGCAATGTCGCCACCGTGCTGGCCGTTGCTGCGCCGGGCACCTTTGTCGACACCAAGGGCCGCGCCACGGTCAAGCTGCCGGCCAGCGCCACCGCCAGCTTCACCCACAACGTCAACGAGCAGTGGACGGTGATGGCCGACGTCACCCGCACCGCCTGGAAAAAGTTCGACAAGATCACCGTTGACTTCGCTTCCAATCAGCCCGAAAACACGCTGCTGTTCTCCTACCGCGATACCACTTCCGTCGCACTTGGCACCGAATACCGCATGAGCGACACCCTGACGTTGCGCGGCGGTGTGGCTTACGACCAAACCCCGACCACCGATCAGCACCGCGACGTGCGCGTACCGGACCAAAGCCGCAAATGGGCTTCGCTGGGTCTGACTTGGAAGCCGTCTCAGCAGGTGGAGTACAGCGTTGGCTACACTCATCTGTTCATCAACGATCCGAGGGTCGCCACCACCAGTGCGACGGGAAACACGCTGGTCGGCCATTACGACGTGAACGGCAACGTGTTGGCGGGCTCGGTCAACTACAAGTTCTGATCGCAACCGCTGCGCCGATCATGAAAAAGCCCCGCTTCTGCGGGGTTTTTTCTGCGACGTTCGCTTCTCCTCGTGCGGTTCTGCATCGCTCCATGCGAAGCGAGGCAGGCAAGGTTGATCGTCTTGTCCAGGCACGCTTGCCGCGATCGCTGCGTGCAGGCGGCATGGACTGGCGACGCCAACCGTGGGTCGCTCAATCGCCGAGCGTCAGCAGCGAGGCATTGCCACCGGCGGCGGTGGTGTTGACGGTCACCACCTTCTCGGTCGCAAAACGCAGCAGGTAGTGCGGGCCGCCGGCCTTGGGACCGGTGCCGGATAACCCCTGGCCACCGAAGGGTTGCACCCCGACCACCGCACCGATCTGGTTGCGGTTGACGTAGACGTTGCCGACCGCCACACGCGTGGCGATGCGCTCGATGGTTTCGTCGATGCGCGAGTGTACGCCCAGGGTCAGGCCGTAGCCGGTGGCGTTGATCTGGTCGATCACCGCGTCGAGCTGGTCGGCCTTCCAGCGGATCACGTGCAGCACCGGGCCAAAGACCTCGCGCTGCAATTGCGCCAGCGATTGCAATTCGTAGGCGCGCGGTGCGAAGAAACTGCCGTGTGCGGTGCTGTCGTCGGTGGCGGTCACGGCAATCAAGCGTGCTTCGCGGTTCATGCGCGCGGCGTGCTCGGTGAGTAGTTGCAGCGCGTCGGCGTCGATGACCGGGCCGACATCGGTGGACGGCAGGCCCGGATCGCCGATCTTCAGTTCGGCCATCGCACCCGCCAGCATGGTCATCACCTTGTCGGCAATGTCGTCCTGCACGAACAGCACGCGCGCGGCCGAGCAACGCTGGCCGGCGGAAATGAAGGCGCTGGCGATTGCATCCTTGACCACCGCTTCCGGCAGCGACGAGGAATCGGCGATGAAGGCGTTTTGGCCGCCGGTTTCGGCGATCAGCACGCCGATGGCGGCTTCGCGCGCGGCCAGCGCACGGTTGATCGCGCGGGCGGTCTCGGTGGAGCCGGTGAAGGCGACACCGGCCACGCGTGGATCGCGGGTGAGTGCGGCACCGACGGTGGCGCCATCGCCTGGTAGGAACTGCACGACCGCTTCCGGCACGCCCGCCTCGTGCAGCAACTTCACCGCGGCGTGACCGACCAGGTTGGTCTGCTCGGCGGGCTTGGCGATGACGCTGTTGCCGGCGGCCAACGCCGCGGCGACTTGGCCGAGGAAGATCGCCAACGGGAAGTTCCAGGGACTGATGCACACGAACACGCCGCGACCGTGCAACTGCAGTTCGTTGGATTCGCCGGTCGGCCCCGGTAACCGCTCGGGCGCGCCGAACTGGGCGCGTGCTTGGCCAGCGTAGTAGCGCAGGAAATCCACCGCCTCGCGCACTTCGGCGACGCCGTCGGGCAAGGTCTTGCCGGCTTCCTTGACGCACAGCGCCATGAACTCGGGCATCCGCGCTTCCAGCAGGTCGGCGGCGTGTTCGAGGATGGTGGCGCGGCTGGCGGCGGGAGTGCGGTTCCAGGCCGGTTGTGCGTTGACGGCATTGGCGAGCGCTTTTTCCACGCTCGCGGCATCGGCTGGCTGCCAGCGGCCGACGATCTCGCGGTGGTTGGCCGGATTGGCCACTGGCAGCGATTCGCTGGCGATCACCGCGCCGGGCACCAGTGGTGCGGCGTGCCAGGGTTTGAGCGCGGCGTTGAGTTGATCGGCCAGTGCGCGCAGGTCGTTGTCGTTGGCGAGGTTGACGCCCATGGAGTTTTTCCTGTTGTGGTGCTGGCTGCGCAGCAGGTCGACCGGCAGCGGAATCTTCGGATGCGGGATGGACGCGAACGCGGACACGGCCTCGATCGGATCGCGGATCAGCTCCTCGATGGCCACGTTCTCGTCGGTGATGCGATTGACGAAGCTGGAATTGGCGCCGTTTTCGAGCAGGCGCCGCACCAGATACGGCAGCAGGTCCTCGTGCGAGCCGACCGGCGCGTACACGCGGCAGGGCACCCCCAGGCGATCGGCGGGAATGACCTCGGCGTAGAGGTCATCGCCCATGCCGTGCAGCTTCTGGTGCTCGTAGTCCCTGCCGTTGGCGATGGCGCGCACCGCCGCGATGGTCTGCGCGTTGTGCGTGGCGAACATCGGATACAGCGCGTCGCTGTGCGCGAACAGGCGCTTGGCGCAGGCCAGATAGGACACGTCGGTATTTTGCTTGCGGGTGAATACCGGGTAGCCAGAATGGCCCTCGACCTGCGCGCGCTTGATCTCTGCATCCCAGTAAGCGCCCTTGACCAGGCGCACCGGAATACGGCGGCCAACGCGGCGCGCCAGATCGGCAAGAAAGTCGATCGTATACGGTGTACGCTTCTGATACGCCTGCACCGCCAGGCCGTAGCCTTCCCAGCCGTCCAGCGATGGATCGGAGAAGGTGGCCGCGATGATGTCCAACGACAGTTCCAGACGGTCGGCTTCTTCGGCATCGACGGTGTAGCCGATGCCGTAGGACTTGGCCAACTGCGCCAGCTCCAGCACCCCCGGCGCCAGCTCGGCCATTACCCGTGCGCGCTTGGCGTGCTCGTAGCGCGGGTATAGCGCGGAGAGTTTGATCGAGATGCTGGGCGCGGCGAACACCGCCTCCTTGCCGCTGTCGCGCTGGCGTTGCGTGGCGAAGTGCGTGCCGATGGCGTGAATCGCCTGACGATAGGCATCCAAGTAGCGCTGTGCGTCGCGCATGGTCAGCGCGCCTTCGCCGAGCATGTCGAAGGAATAGCGGTAGTGCGCGTTGTCGCCCTTCTTCGAGCGCGCCAACGCCTCGCCGATGGTGCGGCCCATGACGAACTGGTGGCCCATGATCTTCATCGCCTGACGCACCGCCAGCCGGATCACCGGCTCGCCGACGCGGCCGATCAGGCGTTTGAATGCGCCGGCCACGTCGGCACGGGTGAGGTCGTTGATCTGTACCAGCTTGCCGGTGAGCATCAATCCCCAGGTGGAGGCATTGACGAGGATCGAATCGCTCTCGCCCATGTGCTTCTTCCAGTCCGCGTCGCCGAGCTTGTCGCGGATCAGCTTGTCGGCGGTGTCCTGGTCGGGGATGCGCAGCAGCGCTTCGGCCACGCACATCAGCAGCACGCCTTCCTCGCTGCCGAGGTCGTACTGGCGCATGAACGCTTCGATCGCGCCCTGGTGCTCCGCACGGGCGCGCACGCGAGTGACCAGATCGGCGGCCAGCGCCTGTACCTTGGCCTGGTCGGCGGTCGGCAGGCGGGCTTGTTCGAGCAGTTCGCGCACGTGTTCGGCTTCGTCCTTCAGCCAGGCGGCGGTGATCGCGGCGCGCAAGGCGTGCGCTGCGGGGGGAAGTTCGGGGGCGAGCAGCGGCGAAGGCAACGCCGATGGCATCGTCGAGGGAGAGCCGGCGCCAGACAGAGCGTTCATGCGGGAAAGGCCAGGGATGGAAGCGATCATTTTATGTCAGTGCCCGCGTCGGCTGGGTGTGGCCGGCAGCGTCGACGGCTGTGATGCCGGGCGACATGGCGTGCCGATCTGGTTGCATTGCAGCATTTTTTTGTGATGCACCCGCGCTTGCCGCGGGGCAGGCCCAGGGCTACCATCCAGGGGTACTCGCGACTTGAAGGCGAGGCGGTTCGGAAGCGCGGTTCGACATGATCGAAATGTTTCCGTTTTCTCCGGAGGGGTCGGGTGCGCAGCTGCGGTTGCGCCCGCCGCGGGCACTCAACGCCCGGCAGTTCGTCTTGTTGTTCGCTGCGCTCGCCGGGGCGATGTGGGCCGTGGCAGCGATTGGGTGGCTCGCAGGTAATGTGTTCGCGCCTGTATTCGCCTTGTTGCATAGCATGTTGGTCGCGCTGGCGCTGCGCTGGTCATGGCGTGTGGGCGAGCGCGAAGAAGATATCCGGGTGGGTCCGGCTTGTGTGGAAGTGACCCGTCCGAATGCGGGAACGCCAGCGTTCCGCGCCCATCCGCATTGGGTGCGGTTGCGGATCGAAGGCGACGACAGGGTGGTGCTGGCATCCAGCGGCAAGCAGGTTCGGGTGGGCGAGTTCCTCGGTCCCGACGAGCGCCGCGAACTGGCGCAGACCCTGCAAGGCTTGCTGGCGGCCGCGACTGGCCGCAACCGATGACACGCCAAGGGGTCTAGGCAATGAAGCAATGCGGCAGGTGGGTGCAACAGGCAATCAAGGCAGGAATGGCGCTGGTGGCGGTAGTGACCGCGCCGCTGGCGTGGGCGCAGGCGGCCGATCCGAAGCCGTGGCAGCTCAACATGGGCCGTGGCGTCACCCAGAGCGCGCACAATGCCTACGCTGCCCACATGCTCGCATTGTGGGTATGTGTGGTGATTGGTGTGCTGGTGTTCGGCGCGATGGCGTATGCGCTCTTCACCTTCCGCAAGTCCAAGGGTGTGGTGCCGGCGCAGTTCACCCACAACACCAAGGCCGAGATCGTCTGGACGGTGATTCCGGTGTTGATCCTGATCGTGATGGCATGGCCGGCCACGGCCAAGCTGATCGCGATGTACGACACCCGCGATGCCGAAATGACGGTGAAGATCACCGGCTACCAGTGGATGTGGCGTTACGAATACCTGGGCGAGAATGTGTCCTTCACCAGTCGCCTGGCGCGCAGTTCCGACCGCATGCGGCAGAGCGGCGCGGTGCCGACCGTCGAACACGATCCGCACTATCTGCTGGATGTGGACAACCGCTTGGTGTTGCCGGTGAACACCAAGGTCCGCTTCCTGATCACCGCCGACGATGTGATCCATGCCTGGTGGGTGCCGGCGCTGGGCTGGAAGCAGGACGCCATTCCCGGGATCGTCAACGAGGCCTGGACCAGCATCGACACGCCGGGGGTGTACCGTGGTCAGTGTGCCGTCCTCTGCGGCAAGGATCACGGCTTCATGCCGATCGTGGTCGAGGCGATGAGCAAGCAGGATTTCCGCAAGTGGCTGGCGTCGCGCAAGCCAGCGCCTGCGTCCACTCTGGCTCCGGTAGCCGCTCCAGCCGCGTCCGCTCCGGATCATGCGGCGGCGCCGACGGTGCCACCGCAGGCACAACAGTCGCGCCCGCGTCCTCGTCCCGGTTCGCACGTGATCGTGCAAACCACCTGATTCCCAGCCTTCCTTTCCTGAGGTAGCCGCCATGGCCCATTCCGCAGTCGATCACCACGACGAGCACGGGCATTCGCAGAGCTTCGTCGCGCGTTGGTTCTTTTCCACCAACCACAAGGACATCGGCACGCTGTACCTGCTCTTCAGCTTCACCATGTTCGTCATCGGTGCAGCGATGAGCGTGGTGATTCGTGCCGAGTTGGCGCAGCCGGGGTTGCAGTTCGTCAAGCCCGAGTTCTTCAACCAGATGACCACCGTGCATGCGCTGGTGATGATCTTCGGCGGGGTGATGCCGGCCTTCGTCGGCTTGGCCAACTGGATGATCCCACTGCAAATCGGCGCGCCGGACATGGCGTTGCCACGCATGAACAATTGGTCGTTCTGGCTATTGCCAGTGGCGTTCACCTTGCTGCTGTTGACCCTGTTCCTGCCCGGTGGTGCGCCAGCCGCCGGCTGGGCGATGTACCCGCCGTTGATGCTGCAGGGTGGTTACAACGTGGCCTTCTCGGTGTTCGCCATCCATGTGGCCGGCATCAGTTCGATCATGGGGGCGATCAATATCATCGCCACCGTGCTCAACATGCGCGCGCCGGGCATCTACCTGCTGAAGATGCCGATCTTCTGCTGGGCCTGGCTGATCACCGCGTTCCTGCTGATCGCGGTGATGCCGGTGCTGGCCGGCGCGGTGACCATGCTGCTGACCGACAAGTTCTTCGGCACTTCGTTCTTCAACGCGGCCGGCGGTGGCGATCCGGTGATGTACCAGCATATTTTCTGGTTCTTTGGGCATCCGGAGGTCTACATCATGATCCTGCCGGCGTTCGGCGTGATCAGCGAGATTATTCCCACCTTCAGCCGCAAGCCGCTGTTCGGTTACCAGGCGATGGTCTATGCGATCGCGGCCATCGCGTTCCTGAGCTTCATCGTCTGGGCCCACCACATGTTCACCGTGGGCATGCCGCTGGGTGGCGAGATCTACTTCATGTTCGCCACCATGCTGATCTCCATCCCCACCGGGGTGAAGGTATTCAACTGGATCAGCACGATGTGGCGAGGCGCGATGAGCTTCGAGTCGCCGATGCTGTGGGCGGTGGCGTTCGTCATCCTGTTCACCATCGGTGGTTTTTCCGGGCTGATGCTGGCGATCGTGCCGGCCGACTTCCAGTACCACGATACGTATTTCGTGGTTGCGCATTTTCATTATGTGTTGGTCACCGGCGCGGTGTTCGCGCTGATCGCGGCGGTGTACTACTGGTGGCCGAAGTGGACCGGGCGCATGTACAACGAGAGCTGGGCCAAGTTCCATTTCTGGTGGACGATGCTGTTCGTCAACCTGCTGTTCTTCCCGCAGCACTTCCTCGGTCTGGCCGGTATGCCTCGGCGTATTCCGGACTACAACGTGGTGTTCGCGGACTGGAACCTGGTCAGTTCAATCGGCGCGTTCGGCATGTTCGTCACCCCGTTTTTGATGGCCTCGATCCTGCTGGCGTCGCTGCGCAACGGCGCGCATGCGCAGGCGCGTGTGTGGGAAGGCGCGCGCGGCCTGGAATGGACGGTGCCGTCGCCAGCGCCGGCGCATACCTTCACCCTGCCGCCGGTGCTCAAGCCCGGTGATCTGGCCCACGACGACATCGGCCACTGATGACTGCCCAGCCGCCACTCGACGAGTTGGTCCTGCGCCGCAAACGTGCGGCGCGTACCGCCCTGGTGGTCGGCGTGGTCGCGCTGGCAATCTACGTCGGCTTCATCCTCTCCGGGGTGTTGGGCCGATGAACGCGCCGGCACCGCACGTGCACAGCAGTGCCGGATTGTTCAAGCTGGTCGGTGTGGCGCTTGCCGTGTTCGTGCTGACCTTTTCGCTGGTGCCGTTGTACCGTATCGCTTGCGAGAAGGTGTTCGGCATTCGCCTGGAGCGCGGTCCGGGCGAAGGTCAGCAGGCGCGCGCGCCGCTGGTCGACAAGCGCACGGTCAAGGTGCAGTTCGATGGCGGGGTGAATTCCAAGCTGCCGTGGTCGTTCCATCCGGAGCAGATGACCATGGAGGTGATCCCCGGCCAGCTCAATCAAGCGCTGTACTACGCACGCAACGAAAGCGGTCGCGCCATCGTCGGCAGCGCGGTGCCATCGGTGGCGCCGGCACGCGCCTCCGGTTATTTCACCAAGACCGAGTGTTTCTGCTTCACCGCGCAGACCTTGCAGGCCGGAGAGCAGCGCGACATGCCGGTACGCTTCATCGTCGATCCCAACCTGCCGCGCGACATCACTACCATCACTCTGTCCTACACCTTCTACAAGAACGATGCGCTGAGCAAGGAACTGCAATCGCCGAGACTGGCCGGTTCCGCACGCGCAGCTCTCTGACACCCGACCGGAATGCCTGCCATGGCCCAACCCAGCACCGACGCCACCGCCTATTACGTGCCCAGCCAGAGTCGTTGGCCGTTCATCGGTTCCATCGCCATGTTTCTGACGATGATTGGCGTGGCCAGTTGGCTCAACGACGCGGCCTGGGGCCAATGGACGTTCTTCGCTGGCATCGCGATGTTGCTGGCGACACTGTTCATGTGGTTCGGCGATGTGATCCGCGAGTCCATCGCCGGGCACTACAACCGTCAGGTCGACGTGTCGTTCCGGATGGGGATGGTCTGGTTCATCTTCTCCGAGGTGATGTTCTTTGGCGCGTTCTTCGGCGCGCTGTTCTATACCCGTACCTTCATCCTGCCGATGCTGGGCGGCGATAGCTATCGCGTGATGACCAACGCGCTGCTATGGGACGGGTATTCCGCGGCGTGGCCGACCAACGGGCCAGGGGCGATCGGCGGGCACTTCCAGACCATCGAGGCTTGGGGATTGCCATTGATCAACACGCTGATCCTGCTCAGCTCCGGAGTGACCCTGACCATTGCCCACCATGCGCTCAAGGCGGGGCAGCGCACGCGCCTTCTGGTGTTCCAGGCGCTGACCGTGTTACTGGGGTGTACGTTCCTGTATTGCCAGGGCAAGGAATACATCCACGCCTACAAAGAGCTCAATCTCACGCTGGGATCGGGCATCTATGGTTCCACTTTCTTCATGCTCACCGGCTTCCACGGCGCGCACGTGCTGCTGGGAACGATCATGTTGCTGGTGATGTGGCTGCGCGCGGCGCGCGGGCACTTCAGTCGCGATCATCATTTTGCTTTCGAGGCAGCGGCCTGGTATTGGCACTTTGTCGACGTGGTGTGGTTGGCGCTGTTCCTGTTCGTGTATGTGCTTTGAGATCGCGAGCCGGTTTATGCGAGATTGCGAGAATGTGCGTCATGTGGGCGTTCCGGATTTTCTAGCGGCGCGAGTTTGCCGAATGGCGATGCATCGTGGGTGCAAACCGTCTCGAAACGGCCGCTAGGGCACGGCGGTTTGGTTTTCGACATGCGTTCCTTTTTCCGTGCATCCCATCGCTTGATCGCGATGGTGTGCCGCGCGGCATGGCAGCTGTTCTGCTTCTTACTGCCCCAGCCCGTGCGGCTTGATCGTGCCGGTGTAGATGCCCAAGATCACCAATAAGATCAGGCAGACCGACAAACCGATGCGCCAGGTCAATGCGTTCACCGTGCGCTTGCTCTGGCCGCGGTCCACCAACAGGTAGTACAGACCGGCGCCGAGGTTCCATAGGATGACCAGCAGGAACGCGACGATCAGCAGGGTTTTCAGTGAGTCGTTCATGGGCGTCTCGGCGCATGGTGTTTCCGCATTATGACCCTCGCCGCCGCCTCGCGTGCGGGCGCGCACCGGCGCATGCCGTTGTGGCTGGGCTGGAGTGTTGCGCTGGCGTTGGCGCTGGGATTTTGCGCGCTGGGCCGTTGGCAATTGCAGCGCATGCATGAGAAGCAGGCGCTGCTCGCGCAGGCGGCGCACGTGCGCGATCGTCCGCAGGCGCTGGCCGATGCGCTGCGCACGGGCCGACCTGAGCGGCTGGCCTGGGTACACGGCGCAGGCCGCTTCCTGCCTGGGCAGATTCTGCTCGATAACCAGATCCGCCAGGGCCGTAGTGGGATGAAGCTGTATCAGCCGTTCCTGCCCGATGGCGTGTCGGTGCCGTTGCTGGTCGAGCTGGGCTGGTTGCCGTTGCCTGCCGACCGCGCCCTACCGAGTCCAGCGCCGCTGCAAGGCCGGTACGTGCTGGTCGGTCTGCTCGGGCCGCCACCGTCGCATGGCCTGACATTGGGCCCGGCGCTGGTCGCGGCGCCGTCGCCGCAGCGCTGGTTGGCGATGCGGATCGAGCCGGCGGCGATTGGCGTGGCGCTCGGCCGCCGCGACATTTTGTCGCAGGTGCTGCGCCTGGATCCGGCCCTGCCGCTGGGCTATCCGCGCGATCTGGACCCGTTGCCGAACACGCTGCCGCCCGAGCGCCACCTGGCTTACGCGGTGCAGTGGTTCGGACTGGCACTGCTGGTGCTGGTCACGACCGCATTGCTCAGTTGGCGCAGACGCAGGGGACGAGACGGGCGCTGAGTGCGCGCGCATGAGAAAATCTCCGGCATGACTGTTTCCCCTCCGATTCCGCGTGAGGCGGCCGCGCGCGGCCGCTGGCCGTTGGTCGCGCTGTTCGTGCTGTTTTTCGGCTCGATGCTGGGTGCCGGTGTGCTGCGCTTTTCCGGCTGGCAGCCGCCAGCGCGCCGCAATCATGGGGAACTGCTGACGCCACCGGCCGATCTGCGTGTGCTGCAACCTCTCCTGGCCGATGGCAGCGGTTATGCCTGGCGACCGCAGCAGCGTCTGTGGCGCATCGCGCTGGCGCCGCCAGCGGAGTGTGCCAGTGCCTGCGACGCGTTGGCGCGCGAACTGGACAAGGTCTGGCAATTGTTCGGCCACGACGCCGATCGCGTGCAGATCCTGTGGATCGGCACGCCCTCGCCATGGATACGCACACTGCCGCAGGTGCGCGTGCTGCGTGCGGATCCGGCGCTGTTGGCCGCGCTGCCGCGGGTACACGATGCCGCGGGGGTGCCGGTCTACGTCATCGATCCCAATGGCTTCGTCGTGCTGCGCTATGCCCCCGGTTTCGACCCGGCCGGCTTGCATGCCGATCTGGCGAAATTGTTGAAACTTCTGTGAGCCACCTCCCTATGAGCTTGTTCGCGCCGCCGGCGCTGTTCCGCCACTTCCACCGCATGGCCTGGCTGGCGGCGCTGTTCACCGCCAGCACCATCATGTTCGGTGCGTTCGTGCGCCTGTCCGATGCGGGCATGAGCTGCCCGGACTGGCCGACCTGCTACGGTCGGGTGACATGGCCGCAGACCAGTGCCGAAGCCAACACCCATGCGGCCAGCAAGATCCGTCCGCTGGAGACGCACAAAGCCTGGCGCGAGCAGGTACACCGTTTTCTCGCCGGTGCGCTGGGGGTGGAGGTGTTGGTGCTGTCGCTGCTGGCGGCGCGTCGACGTCGGCTGGGGATTGTCCGGATCCTCGCGGCCGCGCTGCTGGTGGCGCTGTCGATTCCACTGTACATGTCCGGCTGGCCGGTGCTGGCAATGGGGTTGGCGGTGAGCGCCGAGGGGATGCTGTTGCTGGCGGCGTGGCGCTGGTCCAATGCCGATCTTGCCCGCGTGGCGGTGTTGGCCCTGACGGTGGTGATTTTCCAGGCGTTGCTGGGAATGTGGACGGTGACTCTGCTGCTCAAGCCGATCGTGGTGATGGGGCATCTGCTGGGTGCTTTGACGATGTTCTCGTTGCTGGTGTGGATGGCCTGGCGCGCCACGCACTTGCCGATCACCCTGGCCGATGTGGTGCAGTTGCAGTGGCTGCTGCGCATCGGCGTGGGGTTGCTGGTGGTGCAGATCGCACTTGGCGGTTGGGTCAGCGCCAACTACGCGGCATTGGCCTGCGGCGGCGGCAGCTGGTCGGCGGACAATTTCCCGCGCTGCGTCAGCCAGTGGTGGCCGCCGCACGATTTCCGTGCCGGTTTCACCCTGTGGCGTGCCATCGGCGTGGACTACGAAGGCGGTGTCCTCGACGGCGCGGCGCGCATCGCCATCCAGATGGCGCATCGGATGATGGCGCTGGGCGTGTCCGCTTATCTGGTGTGGTTGGGCTGGCGTCTGAGCCGTTCGCCGGGCATGCGCGGTTGGGCGGTGGCGCTGCTGGTGTTACTGCTTGCTCAGATCAGCCTGGGCATTCTCAACGTCAAGTTGGCGCTGCCGTTGCCGGTGGCGGTGTTGCACAACGCGGGTGCGGTGGCATTGCTGTTCGTACTGGTGTCGCTGCTGGCGCGGTTGCGAGCGCCGCAATGAGCGCGCGTGGCGTCTACTGGCGCGATTATTGGGATTTGACCAAACCCAAGGTGGTGGCGCTGATCGTGTTCACCGCCTTGGTCGGCATGTGTCTGGCGATCCCGGGCGTGCCGACCTGGGAGCAGGTGCGTACCGGGCTGCTCGGTTTCTTCGGTATCTGGCTGGCCGCTTCGGCGGCGGCGGCGATCAACCAGTTGCTGGATGCGCGCATCGATGCGCAGATGGCGCGCACTTCCTGGCGTCCGTTGGTGGTGGGCAAGGTGCTGCCGTGGCAGGTGTTGTTGTTCGCCGCTGTGCTCACCGCGCTGTCGATGACGGTCTTGGTGGTGTGGGTCAACGTCATCACAGCGGTGTTGACCTTCGCTTCGTTGATTGGCTATGCGGTGATCTATACGGTGTTCCTCAAGCGCACCACGCCGCAGAACATCGTCATCGGCGGCCTGGCCGGCGCCGCGCCACCGCTGCTCGGCTGGGCCGCGATCACCGGTATGCAGGGCCAGTGGGACTGGGCCTACGCTTCGTTGCTGGTGTTGATCATCTTTGTATGGACGCCGCCGCATTTCTGGGCGCTGGCGATCTTCCGTCGCGCCGATTACGCCAAGGCGGCGATTCCGATGTTGCCCATTACCCACGGTGTGGCGCACACGCGTCAGCAAATTCTGGTGTACACGCTGCTGCTGGTCGTGGCGACCTTGTTGCCGGTGGTCGTGGGCATGAGTGGCGTGTTTTATCTTGGCGGCACGCTGGTGCTGGATGCGGTGTTTCTCTGGTACGCCTGGCGCATGCTCGACCCGCCGGATGAGATGTTCTCGATGCGAATGTTCGGCTACTCCATCGTGTACCTGATGGCGTTGTTCGCGTTCCTGCTGGTCGATCACTGGTTGCTGCCGGGTTAGGGCGCGGCGCCGTCGGCACCGCGTCCTGCGCGACCGCGACGGGGTTCAACTCAGCCAGTGTTGGCAGTTGTCGGTGTCCTGGTGGCCGCAGTTCTGCTGCATTTTCTGCTGCAGGCGTGCCAGCACGGCGCTACCGCTGTGATTTTTGCTCCAGACCTTTAGTGCCTTGCCCAGGGTGTCGAAGCGCTGCCGGGTACGCTGATGGTAGCCGTCGGGCTGGCTAGCCAGTTCGGCGATGACCTGGCCTGCGGCGTTTTCGATGGCGGTTGTGTTGTCCGGTTGCAGGCGGATCAGGCCCTTGACATAGACCACACCCCATTGCACCCGTGTGGCCGGGCCTTGTGCGCTCGCATAGGCCTTCTTCAGCCAGTACAGCGCGGTTTGCTTGTCGCCGCGCTCCTCGGCCATCCCGGACAATTCGGGCATGTAGTAGTAAGGCGTCTTGCTGCGTCCGAGTTCGGCGAGCAACAACTGTTCGGCGCCGGCTTTGTCGCCGATGACATAGAGCAGGTCGGCGGCGCTACTGATCGTGGACTGGCGTTCGGCATCGCTGTGTGCGGCCTGTTCGGCCCAGTGCGCGCGTTGCCGTATTTTTTCGACCAAGGCCGCCGACAGTGGCGGCGGAGTATGCGTCTCCACCTCCGGCTGGCCCTGTGCCAGCCGCGCCAGCGCGATGTCTGCATAGACCGTCTCCAGGCGATCACTGATCGGCAAGCGACTGTCGGTGTAGACTTTGTCCAGTGCCTGCGTCAGCGCGCTCGACAACGTAGCGCGCTCGGCTGCATTCGCCGCTGATGCCTGCACCAGTTCACGTGCCGAATAGGTTAGTGCGCCGAGGTTGGCGCGCACTTCGGCCGGATCGGACAGCACGGCCTGTAGCAGGGCACGATTGGCGGCGCGCTGTTTGGGCGTCGGTGTGCCGGTTTTGTCCATGCTCAGCGCCAACAACCCGAAGCGACGGCGCAGCGCAGGCTGCGGCGCGGCGGCGGCCAGGCGTGCGAGCACGTCGGCGGTGTGTTCGGACTTGATCAAGTGCGCGCCATCTACGCTCCAGTCGTATTGGCTGAGTATGGTCCAGTCGTCGTTGCTGAGCGTGGCCGGTTCTTTCAGGGCCTGCTGCAGTAATTGTGTCGAGCTGGAGGTATGGGTTGCCGCCACCCGCAGCGCTTCGGCCAGATGGGCGGTGTCGCTGTCGCCGGCCAGACGGGTGATTTCGCTGCGGTCCGGGCGCAGCACGATGATGGTCGGATAGCCCTTGATACCGAAACGGTCGCCCCAGGCTTGCGCACTTTCCGAGTCGCCGTCCAGATGCACCGCCACGAAGGCGCGAGTACGGGCGATGAATGCCGGGTCCTTGAACAGCGTGGCTTTGAGTCGATTGCAGGGGGGGCACCACGCCGCACCCCAGTAGAGCAGTAAGGGTTTGTTCTGTTCACGGGCTTCGGCGAAGGCATCGTCGAGGTCGCCCTCGCGCCAGGCGATGCCGGCACTGTCCTTGGTGGGGGCTGGCGCGGCGGCCGTGGGCGTGGCCGGAGCGGGCGGCTTTTCGCAGGCGCTCAGGGCCAGCAACGTGGCTAGACTTGTGCAGAGTATGGCGGGGCGGCGGAGCATACGGCTCATATGGGGCACCGGTAAGGGGAGGGAGGCGTGGCGGGGGCCACAGCGGTCCCCTACTTTACCCAGTGCCGCCGCCGCGGGGACATGACGGTTGCGTCTGTGCTTATAAGATCGTGACCGGGCACACGATCGTGGCATCGGGCGGGTGTCTCCCCTCGTCTAAATGCGCACCGCAGATGCGAGGAATCGGTTTATTGGCCGCGCGCCGACTTCACGGTTTGCGCATAGCGCTGTGCGATCACCGCGCAGACGATCAACTGAATCTGATGGTAAATCATGACCGGCAGTACGATCGCGCCGAGGCTGCCACTGGCGAATAGCACCTTGGCCATTGGCACGCCGGTGGCCAGACTCTTCTTGGAACCGCAGAACACGATCGGGATTTCGTCCTCGCGGGAAAAGCCCAGTCGCCGTGCGCTGAAGGTGATCAGCAGCATTGCCAGCGCCAGTAACAAGGCTCCGACCACCGCCACGCCGAGCAGTGCCGGCAGCGGCGTTTTGCGCCATAAACCTTCGATCACCGCCGCACTGAAGGCGGTGTACACCACCAGCAGAATCGTGCCCTGGTCGGTGTAGCGCAGCAGCGCGCGGCGGCGATCGACCCAGGTGCCGATCCATGGCCGCAACAGATGACCTGCCAGGAACGGCACCAGCAACTGCAGCATGATCTTGCCCATCGCTTCCAGCGGATTGGCCATGGCGCTCTGTGCGCCGGCCAGCAGGCCCATCAGCAACGGGGTCAGAAACACGCCAAGCAGGCTCGACAGCGAGGCGCTGCACACGGCGGCCGAGACGTTGCCGCCGGCCATCGAGGTGAACGCGATCGACGACTGTACCGTGGATGGTAGCGTGCACAGGAACAGCACGCCGATGTACAACGCCGGGGTCAACATCCAGTGCGATAGCGGCTTCAATAGCAAGCCCAGTAACGGAAACAGCATGAAAGTGGCGGCGAAGATGGTCAGGTGCAGGCGCCAGTGCAACGCACCAGCCAGGATGGCCTCGCGTGACAGCCGCGCGCCGTGCAGGAAGAACAGCGCGGCGATGGCCAGATCGGTGACCGCGTCCATGATCCGCGCCGCGCGCCCGGACACCGGCAGTAGCGAGGCCAGCAACACCGTACACAACAGCGAAAGGGTGAATGGTTCGATACGCAGACGAGCGAGCCAGGGTCTGATCATGGCGCGGGGCGGTGTTGTCGGGTCTGCATTGTAGGAAGCGAAGACGCAGGAGGCGAGTCCGGACGCGCGGCGTAGACAACTTTCCAGCATGCTGTGGCAATGATGGCTTTTGCCAAGTTCACCGATCGGTTGCTTGCTAAATTTCCGCGCATCGTGTTGATGGGGGATGCGGCCGGGCAATATCGAAGGTAGTAGGTGTTCCACGTCTGGCGTTTTTCCATAAATTACTAGCGACTAGGAACATGCATATGCGATACGACCCGTATCAGACCGTCTTCGCGCTTTCGACCCTGGCCAGTTGGATCAGCAATCAAATTGGCACGGCGCAAGCGTTGCAGGCCGATTATCAAAAGGTACTCATGGCGACGCTGGCGTCGCCGCCGGTGCCGCAGACGATCGGGGTCTGGGAGCTGGCCTGGGGGCCGCAGGTCTGGCAGGCGGAGAACTCCAATCGGTCGGACAACGCCATGTGCGTCGTCAAGACGCGCAACCTCGGCGATATCGCCGGGGACGTTTACGTTGTGGTGATCACCGCCACCAATGCGTTCTCTCTCTACGACTGGGTGGTGGAGGACTTCGACGTCGCCAAGGTGGTCGACTTTTCGACCTACGATCCCACCGCGAGTACCGCACCGGTTCGACTCTTGCATCCGAGCCAGACCAATCCGGTCATCTCGATGGGCACCGCGCTGGGTGTCTGGCACTTGCTCAACATGGTGAGTCCACCGTCTGGCGTGTCGCCTGGCGATACGCTGGATGGATTTTTGAAGAAAGTAACCAGCAGTGGCGCAAGCGTGATTTTCGCTGGCCATAGCCTGGGGGGGGCGTTGTCGCCGACCATGGCGACCTGGTTCAAGAATGCCCACAGGCTGGACGAGTGCACGGCGGTGTATTGCTATCCCACCGCTGGCCCCACACCGGGAAATGCCGCTTTTGCGCAGCTATGCACGAGGGTATTGCCGCCGACGAGTGGCAACGGTTATCGGGTATGGAATCGCGTGTTGTGGAACGCGTACGACGTGGTGCCGCATGGCTGGGATCTCGCGATGCTCGAGCAGATCAAGACGCTGTATGCAAACGCGCCGATGTTGTTGATCAACGCCATTGTCGATATTGCCAAGCAGTATGCATCGTCGTCGGGTATCGCGTACTGCCAGATTGCGAACCAGCGACTTTCGGGAACGTTGAGCGGCATCCCGACCACGCTTTGGGAGTTCATTGAACAGGCAGAAACCCAACATACAACCGCCTACGCCGCGCTGATCGCGCATCGGTTGAAGCCGGTGGTGCCGCCGGCGAAGAAACGGCAAACGGTGGAAATGGACATGGAGGCGGAGTTCTATGCCTTGCTCAAGCGACTTGAAGCGCTCGGCGATGTGTCGACGACGTTAGGTTAGAAGCCACCGCGACATCGGCGATGTCGACTTGTCTCAACGCGCTTCAGGTGACTTCGCATTCACTTCAAGGACATCATTTGCTCCAGGTTAGGTTTCGCAGCATCCGGCGAATGCATCGCATCCGCCGGCTAGCGTTCAGCGCAACGTCGCAAGGATCTTCAGCAGTTCGCGTAGTTCGTACTTATCGGTCTCGTCCAGTCCTTGCGCGCGTTGCTTGGCCTGCAGTTCGTCCAGGCGTTGTTGCAGGGTCTGTTTTTCCAGTTGCACCATCACATCGAGTAACTCCTGACGCCAGCTCGCGGTGTCGCCGGGAATCTCCTGCACCACCAATTTTTGTAGTGCGGCCAGTTCCTCGCGTTCGTGGAAGTGTTCGAGTAGCGCGCCAGTGGTGATTTCCGGCCGTGTATGCACGATCTGCAACAGTTCGATGAGTAACTCGACGCCGGGTAGACGCAGGCCAGCGAACGGATAGGGCGGCGTTAACTCCAGCGCCAGCGCTGGCACTTGCAGCAAACGTGCGATTGCCTCGCGCACCAGGCTGCGTTTGTGCGCCGACCGCGCTGGCCTCAGCGGCGGTCGGCTTGTCGATGTAGTGGCGGGTGCGGCGGCGCCGATGCCGGTGAGTTCGGTCAGGCGCTGGCGCATCAGGTCGCCGAACGCGCCGTCGGGAATCTGCGCCAGCATCGGTCGCGCGCGCTCGGCCAAACGCGCCTTGCCATCGAGCGTGCTCAGATTGATTTCGCGCGACAGCTCGTCGAAGAAAAATTGCGACAGTGGCGTGGCCTGGGCGAGGCGCGTGTCGAACGCCGCCGCGCCTTCTTTGCGCACGATGGTGTCCGGATCCTCGCCCTCGGGCAGGAACAGGAAGAATGCCTGGCGTCCGTCCTTCATTCGCGGCAGCACCGATTCCAGTGCCTTCCAGCCAGCGCGGCGCCCGGCGGCGTCGCCGTCGAAGCAGAAGAACACGTCTGGCGCATTGCGGAACAGTAATTCGGCATGCTCCGGCGTGGTCGCCGTGCCCAGTGTCGCCACCGCCTGAGTCACGCCGAACTGGAACAGCGAGACCACGTCCATGTAACCCTCGACCACGATCAGCCGCTCGATCTTCTGGTTGCTCTGGCGCACCTGCCACAGGCCGTACAGCTCGCGTCCCTTGTGGAATAGCGCAGTCTCCGGCGAGTTCAGATACTTGGGGCCATCGTCCTTGTCGAGGACGCGGCCGCCGAAGGCGATCACCCGCCCACGGCGGTCGAAGATCGGGAACATCACCCGGTCGCGGAACTTGTCGTAGACGTGGCCACGGTCGTTCTTGGAGAACAGTCCGGCGCGGTCGAGCAACTTATGCCGACGCTCGTCGGTGCCCAAGGCATCCTTGAGCGCGCTGTAGCCGTCTGGCGCATAGCCGATCTGGAAGCGTGCGCGGTTCTCCGCATCCACGCCACGACCATCCAGATAGGTACGTGCTTTGTCGCTGGTGTCGAGCTGGCGTTGGAAGAATTTCGTCGCCGCTTCCAGCGCCGAGTACAGGTCGCGATGGTCTTCGCCGGCGGCTTGTGCGGCGCCGCGTTGTTGCGCGTCGCGCGGTACTTCCATCCCGGCGCGCTTGGCCAGCTCGTCCACCGCGTCGAGAAATTCGAGGCGGTCGTAGTTCATCAGGAAGCTGATCGCGGTACCGTGCGCACCGCAGCCGAAGCAGTGATAGAACTGTTTGGTCGGGGAGACGGTGAACGAGGCCGAGCGCTCGTCGTGAAATGGGCAGCGTGCCGCGTACTCCTTGCCCTGGCGCTTCAGCGGCACGCGCGTGCCGATCACCTCGACGATGTCGGTGCGGGCGAGCAGATCGTCGATGAATGCGTCGGGGATGCGGGCCATCGGCATAGGATGCCACGCGTGTGCGTCGTCGCCACGGATCGGGTGCTGCGCGGTGTGGTGGATTCAGTGAGGCGGCGCTGCGGTCACGGCGCTGGGCGGGTCGATCCCGGCGTCGTCGAGGGGGCGCCGCGCGCGCTGGCGCTCGTCGATGACGGCGGTGATCAGCGCGCCGACGAAGAACACCACCGTGGCGTAGTAGATCCACACCAGCAGGATCACCGGCGCGCCCATGGAGCCGTAGGCGCTGCCCGGTGCGGCGGTGGCGATGTATACGCCGATCGCATAGCGCCCAATCACGAAAAGACAGGCGGTGATGGCCCCGCCGATGATCGCCTGCCGCCACTCCACGCGCCGATCTGGCAGGTAGTGGTAGAGCACGGCGAAGGCCAGTACGTAGATCGCCAGCGTGGAGAAGTAGCCCACCGCCGGCAGCAGCGATGGCATCCGCGCGAAGGCGACCTGCAACACGGTGGTCAGGATCATCGAGATCAGCAGCAAGAAACCCAGTGCGAAGACCACGCCGAAAGAGAACACGCGTTTCTTCAGCCACGGTAGGAAACCGTCGAGCTGCTGCTTGTCGGTGCGGAAGATCAGATTCAGCGCATTTTGCAGTTGCGCGAATACCGCTGTGGCACCGACGAACAGCAACAAGGTGCTCCACAGTCCGGCCAGCGAGCCGATGTTGGGCTGGTGCTTGGCGTTGTCGATCACCGTCTGTGCGACGTCGCGTGCGCCGTTCCCGGCCAGTTGCCCGATCTGTGCGATCAGCGCTTGCTGCGCTTGTGGATATAGCGAGGCGGTCAGCCACAGCAGCAACACCAGGAGCGGCGCCAGCGACAGCAGCGCGTAGAACGACAGCGAGGCGGCCTGGGTCATCAGATCGATCTCGGTGAAGCGCCGTGCCAGTGCCGCCGGCAGGCTCTGCTGTAGGCGGTCCAAGTGCGTGTGCAGGCGTGCGGATGATAGGGACATGGTCGCCAGAACCTTAAGCGCGCGGCGTCGAAACACCAGCCCCGCGCTGCGCGCGGTAAGTGAAAGCGCGGGCTTGCCGGTGTTGTAGCAGTCCTGCGCTAAAGATGGGTGAAGCGTGACGCGCCGGATCAGCCGCCCAGTTGCTGCTTGACCAGGGCCGAGACCTGGCCCATGTCGGCCTTGCCGGCGAGCATCGGCTTCAGCGCGCCCATCAACTTGCCGATGTCGGCCGGACCGCTGGCGCCGGTCTGCGCGATCGCAGCCTGGATCGCGGCAACGATCTCGGCCTCGCCGAGCTTGGCCGGAAGATAGCGCGCGATCACCGCGATCTCTTCGCGCTCGACCGTGGCCAGATCCTCGCGGCCGGCGGCCTCGTACTGGCTCACCGAGTCCTTGCGCTGCTTGACCATCTTGTCCATCACGGCGATCACCGCGGCGTCGTCCATGTCCACGCGCTCGTCCACTTCCCTCTGCTTGATCGCGGCGTTGATCAGCCGGATCACGCCCAGGCTGTGCTTGTCGCCGGACTTCATCGCGGCCTTCATGTCGTCGGTGAGCTGCTGTTTGAGGGGCATGACGGATTCCACAGTGAAGGAAAAAGACAGGGGCATTCTAGGCAACGCCACCGGGACAAGCCGCTGCGCATGGGAGTACAGGCGCGACGGCGACAACGGTTTGATCGCGACGTGTGGCGGAGGCGGCGAGGAGAAGCGCAAAAAGCCGGCGACGCTTGCGCGTGCCGGCTTCGTGGGCTTACCGTAGCGCCTGCCCAGACCCGCAGGCCGCGCTACCGTAGGCCGCGATCCTCAGTACAGGCGCTGGCGCTTGGTGACGTCGCGCGAGGTGCGGCGCAGTTGGCGCTTCACCGCAGCAGCGGCCTTGCGCTTGCGTTCCTGGGTCGGCTTTTCGTAGAACTCGCGCTTGCGGGTTTCGGCCAGTACGCCGGCCTTTTCGCAGGTGCGCTTGAAGCGGCGGAGCGCAAACTCGAAGGGCTCGTTCTCGCGGACTTTGACGCTGGGCATGGAATCTCCGGGACACAAGGGTGGCCGGGTCAAGCCCGGCGAGCCGCACATTATAGCGACGGATTCTCCGGCTGCAAGCGTGGGGTTTGGCCTGCCGCCGATTCGGCCCCACAATGCACTCATGAATGTGCTCGGCATCGAATCCAGTTGCGACGAAACCGGCGTCGCTGTCTACGACACCGCCCGCTCCGGCGCGGCCGCGCTACGTGCGCACGGGCTGTACAGCCAGATCGCCCTGCACGCCGAATACGGTGGGGTGGTGCCGGAACTGGCCAGCCGCGACCACGTGCGCAAGCTGCTGCCCTTGATCCGCCAGACCCTGGCCGAGGCCGGCCTGCGGGTGCGCGACTTGGATGCCGTGGCCTATACCGCCGGGCCGGGCCTGGTCGGCGCGCTGCTGGTCGGCGCCGGCGTCGCCCGCGCGCTGGCCTGGGCGTTGGAAGTGCCGGCGATCGGCGTACACCACATGGAAGGCCACTTGCTGGCGCCGTTGATGGAAGACCCCGACCCGGCGCACGGCGTGCCGGCGCCGCCATTCGTGGCGCTGTTGGTGTCCGGCGGGCACACGCAGTTGATCGCGGTGGAGGCCATCGGCCGTTACCGACTGCTCGGCGAAACCCTGGACGATGCGGCCGGCGAGGCCTTCGACAAGACCGCCAAGATGATGGGGCTGCCGTATCCTGGCGGTCCGCAGTTGGCGGCACTGGCCGCGCAGGGCAGGCCGGGGCGCTTTCGTTTCGCGCGCCCGATGACCGACCGACCGGGCCTGGATTTCAGTTTTTCCGGGCTCAAGACCCAGGTGCTGCTGGCCTGGCGCGGCAGCGACCAGTCCGACGCGGTGCGCGCGGATATCGCGCGCGGTTTCGAGGACGCGGTGGTGGAAACGCTGGCGATCAAGTGCGAGCGTGCGTTGGATGCGGCCGGGAGCCATACCCTTGTGGTCGCCGGCGGTGTCGGCGCCAACCTGCGCCTGCGCGCGCGCTTGCAGGCGATGGCGCAGGCGCGCGGTGGCCGCGCCTGCTTTCCGCGCCCGGCGCTGTGCACCGATAATGGCGCGATGATCGCCTTCGCCGGCGCGTTGCGCTTGCAGGCCGGGCTACACGACGCCACGGCCGCCGTGCAGGTGACCCCGCGTTGGGACATGGCGTCGCTGCCGCCGTTGGTGGCGGGATTGCCGACGCAGGGTGCGCGTACCAACAGCCCCAGCGATGTTCCAACTGTTGCTGTTGCCGGGGGCGAGTCCCGAATTTCAGGTGCTGGCAATGGATAAAGTCTTTATCGAAGGTCTGGAAATCGATGCCTTGATCGGCATCTACGCTTGGGAGCGGCGGATCCGGCAGACACTGCGTTTCGACCTGGAAATGGGTTTCGATAACCGCATACCCGCAGCCAGCGACGATATTGCCGATACGCTCAATTACAAGGCGATCAGCAAGCGCATGGTGGAGTTGGTCGAGCAATCCGATCACGGCCTGGTGGAAACCTTGGCCGAGCGCTGTGCGGCGATGGTTTTGGACGAGTTCGCGGTGCGTTGGTTGCGTTTGAAGCTGAGCAAACCGGGTGCGGTGCGCGGCGCACAGGCCGTGGGCGTGATGATCGAGCGCAGCCGCCCGTGTGGATGAAGCGGCGTGGGATGTACGGCGTATGCCGCATACGGTCATTGAAACCATGGCGAGCGCTGCTTCTGCGATGCCGAGATCCGGCAGCGGCGAGAGCATGTGATGGACGTTGCCGGGAGTACGAGGCCTGCTGAAGTGTGTTGAGACTGCCAGTGGCGCAACGCATGACGGCGCGCGTGCATGTGGCTTCCTATCGTTTGGGATTCGGCGCCGCTGCTGTCCGTTGTGTACACGATCCTGCGGTGCATCCAGGCGCGCCGTTCTGGTCGCCGCTCCCGTCGGCAGTGTTTCGGGCGGTCATGGCGCGGCAGGCTGACCGGTGTGGCAATTGGATCGTGGCCGGGCGGGGAGCAATGTCCTGAACAGGTCGTGCGCTCGCCGGGATTTGCCCCATCGTCTGGCCCCAGCGCTAAACTCAGCGCCTATGTAAGCGTTTTCTCAAAGGACCTCATGGCTTCGGATCGTATCGAATCGCTCATCGCTCGCATGACCGTCGAGGAGAAGGTTGGCCAGCTCGGTGTCTTTGCCGACATGGTGCGTCCGTTCGCGCCCGACGTGAATCCGGAAGTGAACGTGAGCAATGCCGACGAGGTGATACAGCAAGTGCGTGCCGGGCGGGTCGGGTCGCTGTTCAATGGCGTGGGCGCGGAACTGGGACGACGCATCCAGCAGGTGGCCCTGGAGGAGAGCCGCCTGGGGATTCCGGTGATCCTGGCGGCGGATGTGATCCACGGCATGCGCACGGTGTTCCCGATCCCACTCGGCGAGGCCGCCAGCTTCGAGCCGGAGTTGGCCGAGCGCACCGCGCGTGCCACCGCAATCGAAGCCACCGCCGCTGGTCTGCATTGGACCTATGCGCCGGCGGTGGATATCGCCCGCGACCAGCGCTGGGGCCGGGGCGCCGAAGGCGCGGGCGAGGATGTCGTGCTGGGCTGCGCGTTCGCCGCCGCGCGGGTGCGCGGTTTTCAGGGGCCCGACCTGCGTGCGTCTGATGCGCTGCTGGCCACGCCCAAGCACTTCGCCGCTTACGGCGCGGTCGCTGCGGGGATGGAATACGCTAGCGTGGACATCGCACCGCAGACTCTGCGCGATGTGCACCTGCCGCCATTCCAGGCAGCCTTCGGCGCTGGCGCGTTGACCGTGATGACGTCCTTCAACGACATCAATGGCGTGCCGGCCAGCGCTAACCAAGAGTTGTTGACCGACATCCTGCGCGGGCAATGGCAGTTCCCCGGCGTGGTGATTTCCGATTACACCGCCGACATGGAACTGATCGCGCACGGCTACGCCGCCGACGAGCGCGACGCGACTAAAAAAGCGTTTCTCGCCGGCATGGATATGAGTATGCAGAGCGGTTTCTACGCCGCGCATCTGCCCTCGCTGGTGGAAGACGGCGACGTGCCGATGGCATTGCTGGACGCGGCGGTGCGCCGTGTGCTGGCACTGAAGGATGCCATCGGCCTGTTCGAGGATCCGTATCGTTCGTTGGATCCGGCACGCGAGGCCGACCAGTCTCATCTCCCCGCACACGATGCGCTGTCGCGCGAGGCGGCGCGGCGCTCGATCGTGCTGCTCAAGAACGATGGTCCGGTACTGCCGCTGCGGAAATACGGGCAGAAGATCGCACTGATCGGTCCGTTCGCGCAGGACCGCGACAACATCGAAGGTTGCTGGACGTTGTTCGGAGACAAAGAGCGCTACGTGACCCTGGAGGATGGGGTGCGCGCAGCGCTGGACGATGCGCAGGCGTTGGCCGTGGTGCCGGGCTGCGCGCTGGAAGCGCCGCTGGACGGCGGCATCGACGCGGCCGTCGCCGCCGCGCGTGCCGCCGACGTGGCCGTGCTGGCGCTGGGCGAGCCGCAGCGCTACAGCGGCGAGGCGCAGTCGCGCACGCAGATCGTGTTGCCACCGTCGCAGCAGGCACTGGCCGAGGCCGTCGCCGCCACCGGTACGCCCGTGGTGGTGTTACTGCGCAATGGCCGCGCGCTGGCACTGCAGGGCGCGGTGCGTGATGCCGCCGCCATCGTCGTGACCTGGTACCTGGGCACGCAGACCGGCCCGGCGGTGGCCGATGTGTTGTTCGGCGACTACAACCCTTCTGCGCGGTTGCCGGTGAGCTTTCCGCTGGATGCCGGGCAACAGCCGTATTTCTACAATCACCCGCGCACCGGACGACCGGAATTGCCGACGATGCGCGAGTTCAAGGCGCGTTGGCGCGAGGTGCCGAACGCGCCGCTGTATCCGTTCGGCCATGGCCTCAGCTACACCCGTTTCGCTTACGGCACGCCGCAACTCGACCACATGCGGTTGGGCTGGGACGATACGCTGACTGTCACCACCCGCATCGACAACGTTGGCGAGCGTGAGGGCGAGGAAGTGGTCCAGTTGTACATCCACGACCGCGTCGCCAGTCGGGTGCGTCCGGTGCGCGAATTGAAGGCGTTCCGCAAGGTACGCCTGGCGCCGGGGCAGGGCATGGAGGTGGTGTTCACATTGGACCGGCACGCGCTCGCCTTCACCGGTCGCGATGGATGCTGCACAGCCGAACCTGGACAATTCGATCTATGGGTGTGCGCGTCCGCGACCAGCGGCGAGCCGGTGGGGTTCGAGTTACTCGCACAAGCCCGATAACAGCACGGCGCGCTTTACGCTCGGTGGTTGCTGTGAGGGTCATTTCGTCAGCATGCATGTTGCGATGGCGAAACATGCGCAAGCATGTTTCATCCCGGTGTCTTGCGCGGAAAGCGGTACAGCAGCGCGCCGATCAGCAATGCCACGCCGGCGGCGGCCAGGTTCTGCCAACTGGCGCTGAGCAGCAGTGCCAACGCCAACAGCAATGCGGCCAGTGGGATCAGCGGCCCACCAGGCAGGCGCAGCGCACCGGGGCGGTCGCGGTAGCGCCGCGCCAGCACCAAGGCTGCCGCGGCGGTGCCGATGTAGGCGAACAAGCGCGTGACCATCGACAGCAGCGCCAGTCGCACGAACGAGCCGGACAGCGCCAGTGCCAGCGACAGCACGCCCTGCAACAGGATCGCCGCCGCCGGGGTATGGAAACGCGGATGCACCCGCGCCAGGAACGCCGGGCCGTAGCCGTCTTTGGCCAGCGCGAACAGAAAGCGTGGCCCCAGCATCACCGTGTTGCTGGTGGTGCCCAGGATGGAGATGGTGGCGCCGATGGTGAGGATGAGTGCCAGCGCCTCGCCGCCGAAGCCGCTGGCGGCATCGGCCAGCGGTGTCGCCGATTGCGCGACGTTGGCCAACGTCCCCTGCGCCACCACCTGTACCGCAGCGTAGATCAGGGTTACGGTGACGATCATTGTGATCAGTGCGAATGGCACGTCGCGGCGCGGATTGCGGTACTCGCCTGCCGCAGCAGGGATGTTTTCGAAGCCAGCATAGGCGAACAACAGCAACAACGCCGCTTCGCCCATGGTGCCGACATCGTGCAGGTCCGGGGTCTTGCCGGAGAAGACCCACGATGGATGCACATAAAACAGGCCGATCCCCACGAACAGCGCCAGCGGCAGCAACTTGCCGATTACCAGTGCCACGCCGGTCCGTGCCGCCGACTTCACCCCGATCACGTTGATCGCGGTCAGCAGGCCGAGCGCGCCGACGACGATGCTCAGGCGTGCGCCGCCATGCGCGGCGGCCGGCCAGAAGCGCACGACGGCGTCCGCCAGCCCGTTGCCCAGCGCCGCCGCTGAACTGATCCGGGTCAGCCAGATCATCCAGCCGATCTCGAAGCCGACGAAGCGGCCGAACGCTTCGCGCGCATACAGATAGCTGCCACCGGGTTCGTCGAAGTAGCTGGCCGCCTGCGCGTAGCACAACACCAGCAAGGCAACTGCCAGCCCGGCCAGCAGCACCGCCCACAGGCTCAGTGGCCCCAGCAGCGCAGCGGCGGCGGCGGGTAGCAGATAGATCCCACTGCCGATCACGTCGTTGATCGACAGGCCGACGATTTGCCAACGGCTGACCGCACGGACCAGGCTTGGCGTGGGCGGTCGGTTCATGGCGCGGATTCTGTCGCCTGAACTGCCCAGCGCACGCGTCGCCGAGCGCATGCACGAGGCGAGGACAACACGCAGCGCGATGCCGCCATGGGGCACCGACCGGGCGGCGGTTCCGGCATGTCGGTCGGTATGTTCGCGGCGTTGTCGGTGCTGGTTTCGTCGGGTGCGCGCCAAGGGTGCAGGCAGAGGCGATGTCCTGTGCTGGGTGGGACCTGTGCAATGTATTGGATCATGGAGTCCTTTCGGTCGCGTGGGATCGGATCGTGGCGATTATGCGCTGCGCGGCAACGGTTCCAGTCCACGAATCGCGCGGATGCCCAGCCCCGGCGCATCGCTGATGTGGATCTGCGCCTCGTCAAAGCGCACTCCACCGTCTACTGGATCGAACATTCCCAACGATGGGCTGTCCAGGTCCACCTTGGTGATGATGTTCGCTCTGGCCACCGCCAGGTGCGCTGCCGCGGCCACGCCGATGCTCGACTCCAACATGCAGCCGATCATGCACGGCACGCCATAGGCTGCGGCGATGTCGGCGATGCGCAGCGCATTGGCGATGCCGCCGGCTTTCATCAATTTGATGTTGAGGATGTCCGCCGCGCGCTGCCGCAGTAGCGCGATCGCCTGCGCTGGCGCGAAGACGCTTTCGTCGGCCATCACCGTGGTTTGTACCCGTTCGGTGACGTACTTGAGCCCGTCGAGGTCGTCAGCCTTGACCGGTTGCTCCAGCAGTTCCAGCACCACGCCCGCTTGCTCCAGCGTGTGCATGGCGTGCACCGCCTGTTTCGGTGTCCAGCCCTGGTTGGCATCCAGCCGCAGTTGCGCGCGGCCACCGACCGCGTCGTGGATTGCCTTGACCCGCGCGATGTCCTCGGCGGTGTCCTGGCCGACCTTGATCTTCAACGCGACGAAACCGCGCGCGATGGCCGAGTGCGCATCGCGCACCATCGTGTCGATGGTGTTCACACTGATGGTGAGGTCGGTGACGAGGGTCGGAGTGCCGCCGCCGAGCAGGCGATACAGTGGCGCGCCATAGCTTTGCGCCCATAGGTCGTGGATGGCGATGTCCAGCGCGGCTTTGGCACTGTTGTTGTGCGCGAGCGCGCCCTGGATCCGGCCGATGATCCGATTGAGATCGGCGATGTCTTCGCCGATCAGGCGTGGTGCGATGCAGTGCTCGATCGCCGCAATGATCGCGCCGTGGGTATCGCCGGTGATCGGTGGCGTGGCCGCGGCGCTGCCGTAGCCGATATGGCCATTGTCGGTGTGCACCATGACCACGACGTCCTCGATCGCCTGCACGGTGCGTAGTGCGGTTTTGAACGGAGTGTGCAGTGGCACGCGCAGCATGCCCAGGCGAATGTCGGTGATTTTCATTGGCTCGGGATCGGCAGGATGCGCTGGATGCGGGTAATACGGTCGATGAAAGGGGTGCCGTCGGCGAGCAGCAGCGATTCCAGCGGCGTGACCGAGACACCATTCAATGGCACCTGTTGCAGTTGTCCGGCGGCGTTGCGGTCGCTGGCTGCGGCCACGTCGTGGATCACCCAAGTGCGGCCCCGCTCGTGGCCGATCACCAGCATCACGTGGCCGTGGATGTATACCAAGTCGCCGACCTGTAACTGCGCTAGCACTTTCTGCCGTTGCGGCAGCGGCGCGCCAGCGTTGTAGGGTACGGTGGTGAGGCTGGGGCTGCGTGCCTGATCGTTTGTGTTGCGTGGCAGGAGAATGCCGAGGCTGCGGTAGACATCGACGACGAAGCCGCTGCAGTCGTGCCCATCGTGGCTGTCGCCCCAGCCATAGCGCTCGCCGAGAAACTTGAATGCTTGCTGCAGTAGAACGTGCGCGGTTGCGGGGAGTGGTGCGTCGCGCGCATCCGCAGCGCGCGGGACCAGCGCTGGTGCCAACTGCAAGTGGCCGTCAGGTGTGCGAAGCGGTAATTGCACAACGTAGGCGGCCAGCGGCGATTGGCCGTTGACGGGTTGCGATGGTGGCCATTTCTGCAGCAGAGGTAGTGTGCTGCCCATGTCCAATGGTACCTGCGATGCGGCCGGTAGCTCTGGAGTAAAGACGGTGAACACGCGGGTGCCGGTCACCAGCAGCCGCGGCTCGCGCTGTATGTAGTCCAGCACCGTGGCACGCTCGGTTTCGGCGACACGGTCGCGAGCAATCCAGGCCGCCTCGTTCGACGCCAGGACGAACAGCCATTGGCCATCATGGCTGACATGTAGGATTGCCACCGCACTGCCGGGGGCCAGGGCCGACTCCTGGAAGCGGTCGATGTCGTGCTCGTCGGGCGCGCTAAACACGCGTTGCGCAGTGGGGAACAGGCGTAAATCCGCGTGTCGCACGACCAGGCCATAACGCGGGGTTACCTGTTCCGGCAGGGTTTGCAGCGCAAGTGCGGATTGCAATGCCTGCAGTTGCTTGGCATCGAGCGTGTGGCCTTGCGCGTCGTAAAGCCTGTGCGTTGGTGCTGCCGAAACGCTTAGAATCTGCGCGCGCACCTGCGTCGCGCTGAGACGCACAGGCAGCGCGGCGAGATCGTGCATTGAAATATCGTGATGCAGCAAATGTGCATTGAAAGCGGATACCTGGGCTGCATCCAGTAGTGGGTGCAGCGATGCGGGCAACCGCGCGATCCAGTGGTCGGCCTGCAATTGCGCTGTCTGCAGTTGCCAGGGCAGCGCATCCGCGGCGTGTGCGGCCACCGCGCCGTTCAATGCGGCGGCGAGCAACAGGCACAGGCCACGCATGGTGGTCATGAAATCCTGATGATGCGGAAAGAATGTCGGAACCTGGCGCATGCCGAGAATGATCTTCGATTCCCGGATTTTTTCTGTCAAGGTGTGATCGCGGTCCCGCTGCATCCTGCGCCCGCGACAGCTGGCGTTTTAACGAGGCACTCTATAATGGGGTTGCTCGGCTAATGTCTATGGTGGCCGTTGCGCTCTGACATGATTTTGACCTGCCGATGTGTATTCGTGCTTATCCATCTTGGAGTTGCCCATGATCCGTCGTTTGACTGTGCCTGCGTTGCCCGTCGTGCATCGGCTATCGTTGTTGGTCCTGGTCGCATTGCTCGGTGCTTGCGCGCATGCGCCGCCGCACAATCCGCTGGCGCAGTGGGTTCCGTCGCCCAATTACAACCAGCGTCGCGCGCAGCTGATCGTGATCCACTTTACCGGCAAAAATTCATTGCAGGAAAGCTTGGATACGCTGCGTTCGCGAAACGGTTTGGGCGAGTTGGTCAGTGCGCATTACCTGATCGGTCCCGACGGCAAACGCTATCAGTTGGTCAGCGACCAACTGCGCGCCTGGCACGCCGGTGTCGGACGTTGGGGTACCATCACCGACGTCAATTCGGCCTCGATCGGTATCGAGTTGGACAACGACGGCAAGACCCCGTTTCCGCAAGCGCAAATCGATAGCCTGCTGGTGTTGCTGCAGGATTTGTGCACGCGCCTGCACATTCCGCGTACCCAGATCGTCGGGCATGAGGATTTCGCTCCGTCGCGCAAGGTCGATCCGGGCCCGTTGTTCCCGTGGAAGCAGTTGGCCGATGCCGGGTTTGGTCGTTGGCCGGCCGCCGATGCGCCACCGGCGCCGTCTGGCTTCGATCCGTGGCAGGCGCTGGCGCTGTTCGGTTATCCGATCGGTGATCGCGCCGCCGCTATGCGCGCGTTCCATCATCATTACCGTGGCAATGATGCCACCGCGTTCGATGCGGAAGATCTGCGCATTCTCTATGCTCTGACTCAGCCATTGCTTGCGCCGCAGCCGAAATCGCTGTCGTCGCCGCCGCCGATAGAACATAACGAGTTCTAGCGTGTCGTTCGTGCGTGTCTCAAGCCGGCCGTGTATGTTGGCGGGGGGCGTCTTGTTTCAACGTACTCCAGCTGGCGTTGCACTTACTTCAATGTGCATGACACGGTCTAGACTGGCGTTCTTGCCCGCCGAGGACACGATCCGATGAACCTGCCGCTGCACTTTGGCTTGCTGGGCTCGCTGGAAGCCGGGCTGATCGCGTTGGCGGTCGGATTCTTGGTGTATGCGCTGTGGCAGCGGCTGGGCCGGCGTTTGCGCTGGTCCGAGGGCCAGCGGCTGGGTGGGGCATGCCTGCTGGCGGTGACGGCATCGGCAGGGGTCGATTGCTGGAACCTGTTCTACACCAGCATCGTGCGCCTGGAGTCGCCACTATATGCGCGCATTGCGCTGGCCAGCATCCACGATCCAGACGAGTTGGGCTCGCGTGTTGTGTTGGAGATTGGGTGCGCACTTGCCGGCGTGGCTTTGGCCTGGATCGTATTCAGTTCTTGCTCAAAAAAAAAGGCGGCCGATTATGGTCACGAAACACGTTAAATCATACGTTTTTTTCTGTAGTCTGAATATTTTAAATGCTCGAGTCACCACAAGTTCATTGAATCGTAACTACGGCGTTGGCACATTGCTTGTGTGCTGTGGTTAATACTCTGTTTTATGGAATTTCGCGTCGGGTAATGGATTCAGTTCGGTAGAGCCACTGTGGCGGTGTGTGCCGGAATTGGCCGGTACATGTCACTTCCCGAAAGAGCATAAGGAGGATTCACACGTGAACATTCGTATTCGCACCCCGCTGTTCGGTTCCGTTGTCCTTCTCGTCGCTGTGTTGGCCTTGCCGGCTTTCGCTCAGCACCCGCAGCGCAGCGATGCCGTTGGGCAAGCGCAGTCGTACACCAGCACCACTGGGCAGCGAACGCAATCCGATATGTCTGGTCCTGGTCAGACTTGGGCCGATGTCGATACCGATAGAGATGGTGCCATCAGCAAGCAGGAGGCGCAGGTCAACGCCGGCCTGAGCCAGATTTTCTCGCAGGCCGATACCGACCACAACGGCAAGCTTACCCCAAAGGAATACGAAGCCTATGTCGCTAAACATCATGCTGGCATGGTTGGCGGCAGCAATAATCGTGACGGAAAATAAGAGTGGCTAACAAAACGTCGCGAAATCGCTGTCAGGTGGGCGCGGACAGCGCGCAGCAACCGCAGTAGGGGAGCATCCCAGCACTGTCCACGCCCGTTCGGCGGCGACACAGTGGCTTTGTTAGCTACTTTAAGTCGATCATGGTAATGCAGATGGCCTGATCGGTCTGATGGTGAAGGCGGTGATGGGTGCGCCTAGTTTTGCCGAGTTGTTCTTCGCGTACATCGACGTGGTATCGGGTAAGAATCCGAAGACCTGCGGCAGTCGACAGGGGCTGGTCAAATTCGGCACCGAACGTTTTGTGATGAATGGCAATTTGCTGCGCTCGGAAGTGGAGCCACCCGTTGATTGTATTGGACGGCTGGGGCACCCACCCCCGATGCCATCCCTTGGGCGCATGCGGCCGAGCACTGCCTCGCGTCCGATGCGTTGTATCGATGGCGGTGAGTGGCTGCAGGCGGTGGCGGGCCTCTGGGGCGCTGACAGCGCCTGTGGTATCCGGCAGAATCGGTGCATGTCGTTCCGTTTGCACGCTGCTGGTTCGCTGCTGTTCGTATTGCTGCTCGTTGTCGGCATTGCCGCAGCGCAGGACACGTCTGTGTCGGTGTCTGCGTTCGCCGCCGCAGCGCCTGCCGAGATGCCCGCCAGCGGCGATGTCTGGGTCGATCGCCAGTTGCTGGATATCGATCGTTATGCCGTGCGCTATCCGGACAGTTTTCTCGACGAGGTTGCGCGCTATGCGCAGATGCCGCGCGGCTACGCCGAGGCGTTGCTGCGTGAATGCCATTGGCCGGCTCGCGACATCTATTTTGCCGGTTTCCTGGCCACGGCTACCGGACGACCCTATCGCGAGGTGGTACGCGCCCGCAGCGCCACTGGTGCGCAGGCTGGTTGGGCAGAGGTCGCCACGGGATTGCAGGCGCCACCGGGGTCGCTGGCGTACCGCGCGCTGCGCCATGCCATCGTCGCCAGTTACGATCATTGGGACCGGCCGATCGTGCTGGACGCGCTGTTGCGCCGCCAACTCGGCGGCCGCGCCGCAGCGCAACCGTAGTTACGGCGCAGACGCAGCATCCGATTCGCGGCATTCGATCGCACGACTGGTTGTGTCGTCGTGACGGCGCGAGAATGCCACTTCCGCCGGTCCAGTCGCCGGCATCACCGTTGCTCCGGAGCGCCGATGACCACTGCCTTCGTTTCGTCGGACGCCATCCGCAGTCTGTTCGCGCAGGCCATGTCCGACATGTATCGCGCCGAGGTGCCGTTGTACGGCACGCTGATGGACTTGGTGGCGCAGGTCAACGCGCAGACGCTGGCCGCCGATCCGGCGCTGGAAGCGCAGTTGCAGCGCAACGATGAACGCGCGCGGCTGGATCAGGAACGGCATGGAGCGATCCGTGTCGGTACGGCGGAAGAATTGGCCATGCTGCGGCGCCTGTTCGCGGTGATGGGGATGGTGCCGGTCGATTACTACGATCTCTCGGTCGCGGGCGTGCCGGTGCATTCCACCGCATTCCGTCCGCTGGATGCGGCAGCGTTGGCGCGCAATCCGTTCCGCGTGTTTACCTCGTTGCTGCGACTGGAGTTGATCGAAGACCTGGCATTGCGCGCGCAGGCGGCGCAGATTCTCGCGCGGCGACGCATCTTCAGCGCTGGCGCGCTGGAATTGATCGCGCGCTGCGAGCGCGACGGCGGCCTGGGCGAGGCTGACGCGCACCGCTTCGTCACCCAAGTACTGGAAACCTTTCGCTGGCATAGCGATGCGACTGTATCGCTGCCGATCTACCGTGCGTTGAGCGACGCGCACAAGCTGGTTGCCGATGTGGTTAGCTTCCACGGTCCGCATATCAACCATCTGACTCCGCGGACTCTGGATATCGACGCGGCGCAGGTGCAGATGCTGCACCGTGGTATCGAGGCCAAGGCGGTGATCGAAGGGCCGCCGCGCCGGCGTTGCCCGATCCTGCTACGCCAGACCAGCTTCAAGGCACTGGAAGAAACCGTGCGTTTCCCCGCCGGCGCGGGCAGTGCCGAGGTCGGCACCCACACCGCGCGTTTCGGCGAGATCGAACAGCGGGGCTTGGCACTGACGCCGAAAGGCCGCGCGCGGTACGACGCGCTGCTGGAGCGTGCGCGCGGCGCCGACGGCAGCGCCGGTGGCGACTACATGGCGCGCCTGCAGGCCGCGTTCGCCGACTTCCCCGATGATGAAGCCACGCTGCGCCGCGAAGGCTTGGGCTATTTTCGCTATGCACTCACCGACGCCGGTCGCGCCGCCGGCGCGACCGCGCTGGTCGGCAAGCCGGCCGAGGCGTTGATCGCCGATGGTTTGGTCAGCGCCGACCCGATTGTCTATGAGGATTTCTTGCCGGTCAGCGCCGCTGGCATCTTCCAGTCCAACCTCGGTGGCGGCGAACAGCGCGGCTACGCGGCGCACGCCAACCGTGCCGCATTCGAGCAAGCGCTGGGCGCGACAGTGCATGACGCATTCGCCATCTACGCCGGGATCGAGCGCGATTCGCTGCAGGCATTGAATCGCTGAGAAAACCTCGGTGATTGCGTCGCGCGCAAGACGCGCCATGTCGGCGCGCGGTGTCGTGCGCCGATCGCAAGTGCGCTTGCTTTCGCGCAGCGGTGTCCGGGCTATCCCTGCGCCGCGCGGCGATTGCCTATCGCGTGTAGCGGGCCTTGAGCATGGCGTAGGCCGAGCGCAATGCCAGTGCCTCGCCACCGGCCGGACGGCCAGGGCGCTCGCTGTCGTTCCAGGCGTATACATCCAGATGCGCCCAGGTCTGCCGCGCCGGTACGAAGCGCTCCAGATATAGCGCCGCAGTCACTGCGCCGGCCATGCGTGAGCCGGCGTTGGCCAGATCGGCCACCGAACTGCTCAGGTAGCGTAGGTAAGGACGCCAGAGTGGCATGCGCCAGACCGGGTCGCGGTGGCGCTCGCCGGCCTCGATCCAGGCTTGCGCCAGCGCGTCGTCGTTGCAGAACAGCGCCGGTAGGTCCGGGCCAAGGGCGATGCGCGCTGCGCCGGTCAAGGTGGCGAAATCCATGATCGCGTCCGGATTCTGCTCGCTGGCGTAGGCGAGTGCATCGCACAGCACCAGCCGGCCCTCGGCATCGGTGTTGTCGATTTCCACGGTCGTGCCCTGGCGGGTGGCGATGATGTCGCCAGGGCGGAATGCGTTCGGGCCGATCGCGTTTTCCACCGCTGGCAGCAACACCGTTAGCCGCAGTGGCAGGCGTTGTGCCATCACCAACCCGGCCAGCGCCAGCGCATGCGCCGCGCCGCCCATGTCCTTCTTCATGTGGCGCATGCCGTCGGCGGGTTTCAGATCCAGGCCGCCGGTATCGAAACACACCCCTTTGCCGATCAGCGCCAAGTGCGGATGCGTGTCCTCGCCCCAGCGCAGCACCAACAGCCGTGGCGCGCGGTGGGAGGCGCGACCGACTGCGTGGATCGTCGGGAAGTTCTGCTCCAGCAGTGCGTCGCCGACGATGCTGTCGAACTGCGCGCCGTGCGCTTGTGCAATCGCGCGGGCGATTGCTTCCAGTTGTTCCGGTCCCATGTGCTCGGTTGGCGTATTGACCCAGTCGCGCACGCGCACGCAGGCTTCGAGTAAATCGAGCACCTCCGCTTGCGGTGTCGCCAACAGCGACGCCGGCAAGCGTGGCGGTTGCTTGTAACCGGCATAGCGGTAGCTACCCAGGCCCCACCCCAGGTGCAGCGCGGCCAACGCCTCGGTGTCCAGCGCACTGGCCAGATGCCAGGTACTGCCGGCCGGCAATGCGAACGGCGCGTGCGCATAGGCATAGGCATCGCCGCGATCGCCGACACCGAGGACCGCCGCGGCCACGCCATCAGGGCCCGGTAGCAACAGCACCGTGCCGGGTGCGGCCATGAACTGCTGCGTGTCCATCCACGCCACCCAAGCCGGCGACTGCGCCGCGCGCCATTCGGCCAGATGTTCGCGTTCCAGCACGTACAGCGGCAGTGGTGTGTGCGAAGCGTCGGTGAAGCCGTTCGGCAAAGACATCGGGAGATCCTTCTTGTGCTTGGGAGGGAAAGGGAAAATGGCTAGCGATGTGGCCGGCGCTGCTTATGCGTGTGCCGTGTGGAGCGGTTGCGTGGTCTCCAGCCAATCGGCCAGGCCGGTGAGCGTGTCGAACTGCAGATCCGGTGGTGTAGGCCGATCCCAGAGCTGCCCTTCGCGGTTGATCCAGCAGCCGCGCAGGCCGGCTTGCATCGCACCGACCACGTCGATCTCGATGTGGTCGCCGACATGCAGGACCTGCGCGCAGGGCAATGCCAGGCGCGCGCAGGCGGCTTGGAAGATACTCGGGTCCGGTTTGGCCGCGCCATGTTCGCCGGCGCTGAGTTGGAAGGCGAAATACCGCTCCAGTCCGATCGTGGCCAGATCGGCGTTGCCGTTGCTCAGTGCCGCCACTGGCATGCACGCGGCGATACGTTGCAGTGCGGGCAGGCTGTCCGGGAAGCATTCCACTTGGTTGCGTGCGGCATGGAAGGCCGCATAGGCCGGTTCCGCCAGTGTTTCATCGGCGCCGCTCTCGCGCAGTGCCTGACGCAGGGTGAGGCGTCGTAGTTCGCTCATGTCGTGGCGCAGATGCGGGTGTGCGGCGACCACCGTGTCGCGTAACTGGCGCATGGCAGGGATCGGGAAGCATGCGGCGGTGCGCGGACTATGTTGCAGCAACCAGTCGTGCAGCACCTGTTCGATGCGCGCTCCGATCGGCGCGAAGGGCCACAGGGTATCGTCCAGATCCAGCGTGATCGCGCGGATGGGGAAAGTGGGGGAAGAAGTCACTCGGCCCATTTTACGCGATGCGATGTCGCGCCCCAGTGTTGTCGGTAGACAGCGCCGCGATCCATCTTTCCCCGAGTCCCGAGCCGGCCGATCCAGGAGTTACTCCAGCAGTCGCGCCCAGCGTTGCATGCCATCCACCCGTGCCAGCACTATCTTGATGCACACCAACAACGGCACTGCTAACAGCAGTCCGATCATTCCCCACAGCCAGCCGAACAGCATCAGTGCCAGGATCAGCATCAGGGGCGAGATCGCCATGCGCCGGCCGAGCACGATCGGTGTCACCACCTGGCCTTCCAGCAGATGCAGCGCCAGGTAGAACAGTGCCGGCAGCGTTGCGCTCAGCGGGTCGCGAAACGCGACGAAGCCCATCAGCAGCATCAGCACCACACCGATCAGCGGTCCCACGTAGGGCGCGAAGTTCAGCAGTGCCATTACCGTGCCCCACAGCAGCGCCTCCTGCGGTGTGATGTTCAGCAGGATCAGAATGACAGCGAACACCAGCCCGACCAGTGTGTTGATGACGCTAATGGTCAGGACGTAGCGCGACACTTCTTGTTCGATCGAACGCAGGATGTCGGTGGTGAACTTCTGCTGCTGGCGGCTGGGGAGTAAGGCGATTGCGTGCCGTTGCAGGTTCTCGCCGAACACCATGAAGAAGAACGTCAGCAATACCACGGCCAGCGCCGAGGCGGCCAGTCGTGGGGTCCGCACCAGTGCCCGGTAGGGATCGTCCATCTGCGTGCGGATCACCTGTACGCGGGGGCCCCCGTCACCGCCGGCGGCGCGGGCGAAGCTTTCCGCCGCCTGGTTGGCCAACTGCATCGGTTTGGTCAGGTCGTGCACCTGGGTGGCGATGTGACGCATCTGTGCGGGTGCCTGTTGTACCCAGACTGCGGCCGGTCCGGCCAGTTGCACGGTGAGCGTCGCCGCCAGCGCCATGCCCGACAGCAGGACGACCAGCGCGGCCAGGAAGCGGGGCAGGTACAGCCGTCGTAGCAGGCGCAGGATCGGGTTGCCGATCAGGGCGAAGAAGGCCGCCAGCAGTACCGGCAGGATCACCTGTTGTGCGGCCCACAGCGTGTATGCGACGGCCAGCGTCGCCAGCACCACCAGCGACACCGGGCCGCGTGGCCGCGCGGTGTGCGGCATCGGCAAGGCATCGCGCGGCGCGGCGGTCGCGGGGTGGTCGTCGGTCGCGGAATCGGGAACGGTACTCATCGGATCTGCGTTACGGTGGCCTTGGACTGCGTTATAAGACACGCAGCATCCGGCCTCGAAAAGGAAGCGCAGTGTAGGCCGATCCTGCCTGACGCGGTATGACGAGCGCTTAGCTGTCGCGCGGTTGTGAAGTGTTTCAAGGCTCGGACAGGGCCGTTGCCGTGTCGGTCGGGTTGGGGGCGTCCGGCCTGGACGCGTCAAGCGGATCGCCGTGCCGTGCCGTGGTGCTGGTGTCCGCTGGCGCAGCATGTGGGGCCGTACCGGCAGACGCCTGCGTCGTGTCTGCGGCGCGCTCGGGAGCGTTTGAGCTTGCCGTGGCCGCGTTGAGCAGTTTGTAGAGTGCGCTGAGCATTTGCAGCCAACGCGCGCCGCCAAGTTTGCCGAGCGCCGCGACCGGCTCGGCGCGTCCCACCAGGAAACCGATTCCCAGCCCGACCACGACGATACGCAGGGGTGTCCAGCCTTCGCGCCAGCCCTGCTGCAACGTGGTCCAGTGCGTGCGCATCTGTTCCCGGCGTCCTTCCAGCACTGCTTCGGCGCGGGCGACGCGGTGTTGCAATTGATCCAACTTCATTATTCGGATGCCTTGCCGGTCGGGGCGGACGCGTCGTTGTGGTCCTCATCGCTGTTGCCGATGCCCAGCTTGGCCAACTGGCGTCGGGTGGCGTCGAGTTTGCTCATCTCCAGGTAGCGCAGCGCTTGCCAGGCACCGAGAGCGGTGAAGAAGAGGCTGATTCCCGCAGTGGCCGTGATCGATGCCAGCCACGACCAGCCCATGCGATGCAGCAATGCGATCAGCGCGCTCATTAACAGGATCCAGGCCGAGGCGCCGAACGCCACCGAGATGATCAGCCACACCAACGCTCGCACCAGGGCGACGCGAGCCAAGGCCAAGTCTGCGGCCACTAGCCGGCGCAGGGCGCGCCCGGTGTGCAGTGAGGCGTGCAAGCCTTCGCGACCGGCCGCCCTGAAGATGCGCAACGATTCCCCCAGCGACGGCGTTGCCGCCGCTGGTTCCGCCGTAGCGCCGTCGGGCGTGCCGGCGCGTGCTTGCGCGTCGCTCACGCGGCTTACTTGTCGCCGCCGCTGCGCGCCAGTTTGGCGATGATCCAGCCAGTGGCGAAGGCCACCCCGAACGAGGCCAGCGGACGCTCGCGGATCAGGTCGGCGGCGCTGTCGATTAGGTCGCGGCCTTTGTCCATGAGTGCGTCTACCTGCTCTTTCGCCGCCGCCCCACCGAATTCGGCCGCCGCCAGTCCCGATAGTGTGCTGTCGGACAGTTCGGCCTTGACGTTGGCCTTGCCCAGCTTCAACTCGTCGCTGGCGGCACCGACTGCGCCCTTGATTGCCTCGCCTGCGTAGCTGGCGGCCGACTTCAGATGCGCACCGGCTTCGCTCAGGTTGTCCTTGAGGTGATCGGTGTTTGTGGGGCTGGAATTCATGTGCGTGTCTCCTCTGGGGTAAGGGAGCGCTCCGACCGCCACTGGCGGACGCTGCGGAAAATGTAGGCGACGTATACCATCGCTAAAGTATAAAAAGTGTCAGTGAACGGGCGGTGGCGCGCGTAGAATCGCCGCGCCGCATGCCTGTGCCGATGTGGCCGCTCATTGCATTATTAAATCGGCCTGCACGCCGCCGCGCACCACGCGCAGCACCAGCTGGGCTGGCTTGCGCGCGAAATTGGCGCGGTAACTGGCCAGGTCGGCGAACTCGCCGGCCGAGGCCGCGACGACGATATCGCCGCTGGCCAGGCCGTTGTGCGCCGCGCGACTGCCGCGCGCCACGTTGCCGATCAGTACGCCGGAGACGCCGGACTGACGCAGCGATTCGGGCAGGTCGGTGAAGGTGGCGCCGCTCAGACGCGGGTCCAGCGCTTCGCCGCTCACCGCGCGCGGCTGTTCCTTCAGGCGGACTTTGAGTTGCAGTGGTTTGCCCTCCCGGCGCACGTCCAGCGTGACCGTGCTGCCCACCGGCTGCAGGCCCTCGTAGTTATGCAGCGCCTCGGCGCTGTCCAGACGTTCGCCGTTGGCGCCGGTTACCACGTCGCCCGGTTGCAGTCCGGCTGCGGCGGCGGCCGAGCCCACCAGCACCCGCGTCACCAGTGCGCCGCGCGGGGAGGGCAGGCCCAGCCCTTGCGCCATCTGCGCGGTCAGGTTCTGGGTCTCGATGCCGAAGGTGCCGCGGATCATCACACCGTTGTTCTTAAGCAATTGGTCGACCACCGCGCGGGCCAGGTTCGAGGGGATCGCCAGGCCCAGCCCGATGTTGCCGGCCATGCTGCCTTGCGGGTTGAAGCTGGCGGTGTTGATACCGACCAATTCGCCGCGCAGGTCCACCAGCGCGCCGCCGGAGTTGCCTGGGTTGATCGAGGCATCGGTCTGGATGAAGTTCTGGTAACCCAGGCCGCGGATGCCGTTGCGGCCCATCGCCGAGACGATGCCCGAGGTCACGGTCTGGGTGAAGCCGAACGGGTTGCCGATCGCCGCGACGAAATCGCCCACGCGCAGTTTGTCGCTGTCGCCGAGGCGGATTTCGGTGAGATTGTCGGCCTTGATCCGGACCAAGGCGATGTCGGTGTCCGCGTCCGAGCCGATGAATTCGGCTTTGAAGCTGCGTCCGTCGGCCAGTGTCACTTGCACATCGTCGGCGTTCTCCACCACGTGATGGTTGGTCAGCACGTAGCCGTTCTTGGCATCGATGATGACGCCCGAGCCCAGCGACTCGTTGATGCGCTCCTGCGGGATGTCCGGAAAGAGGCGGCGGAAGAATGGGTCGTTGAAGAACGGGTTGCGTACCCGCACCACCTGCTTGGTGTTGATGCTCACCACGGCTGGCATGACAGTTTGCAGCATCGGTGCCAGCGATGGAAGCGGAGTGCCGGCGACCGACGTCGGCAACGCCGCCGTGTTCGCCACGGCTCGCGTCGCCGGTGTCGGCGCGGCATCGGCGCGATTGTCCAATTGGGCGTTGATCGCGGTTGCAGCGAAACCGCCGAAGGCAGCGGCGGCGGTCAGGGTCAGCAGCGTGGGCAGCGGGCGCATGAGTCGGATTCCGGGGGACGCGGGAGACGGATTGGGAAAATGGGCGCCTGAGGGCATAAATCAAGATGAACGCAGGGCGTTTAACTGTCAGTGAAAAGCCGCTACCTCGCCGAAATGTGTCGCTATTGCCACCATGCCGCAGATTGCGTGGAGAGCCGGGCTACCGAGCGCTGGCGTGCGTGCGATCTTGGTTACTGTATCTGTAGGCAACGCGGGGCGATGGCGCGGCCACCAGGGTTCTCCTTGCTGAGCGCTCGTATCCCGTTGTGCTGGCGACTTCTGCGTGCCTCCGTGCCGACACAGGGCAGGGCGGTGGGCTGCCGCGATTGCGCGGGTTTGCCGACCGTCCGCCGCATGTCGCACTCGTTGGCTCCCCGCTTTGCTGCAATCGGTATAGCATCGTCCGTGTGGTATCAAACACCGACACCCTGAGGAGGGTTTTATGAGCAATGGCAATGGGGTAACGGCGACGCTGACGCAAGTCGCCGAGAACATGAAAGAAACCGCCACCAACATGGGCGAGACCATCGCTGCGACTGCCAGCGAGGCCGTCGCCAGTGTCAAGCACACCGCTGAGAACGTGCAAAAGCGTGTGCAGGACCAAGTCGCCAAGACCCGCAAAGCGGTGAAGCAGGCCGAGAAGGCCGTCGCCAAGCGCGCCGAGAAGGCCGGCAAGGCGGTCAAGAAGACCGTCGCCAAAGCGCGCAAGACACTGGAGGCGGCCAGGGCCAGCGCCAAGTCTGAAGCCGCTGCGCTGAAGAAGGTGGTCAAGAAGAAGACCGCCAAGAAGGCAGCGGCCAAGAAGGCTCCGGCAAAGAAGGCGGTGGCCAAAAAAGCCCCGGCGAAGAAAGTGACCGCCAAGAAAGCCGCGCCGAAAAAGGCAGTCAAGAAGGTCGCCGCGAAGAAGGTCGCGGTCAAGAAAGCGGTGAAGAAAGTGGCCGCGAAGAAGGTCGTCGCCAAAAAGGCGGTAAAGAAAGTGGCTAAGGCGGTCAAGAAGACCGTCGCCAGGGTTGCCAAGAAAAGCGCCACGGCGAAGAAGACCGCTGTACGCAAGAGCGCGGGTAAGAAGGTTGCTGCCAGCCGGGTAAAGAAGTAAGCCGTCGCGTTGCATCCTCTCTCCCGTGCACGGGAGAGAGGGCGGTTATGGCGTTATCGGACGAGTCGGTGCGGTGAGCGCCGACGAGACGATGCCGTGCAGGTGCGCGGCCAACGCCTTGCGGTCGCTGCCGGGTGCCAGTGCGATCGGCGTGTGGAAGGTTACCCGTACCAACGCGCCGGACAGGCGCAGGAACTGCGCTACGTGTGCGCCGGCCTGCATCTCGCCGTAGAACGCATAGGCATCGCGATTGCCGCCTTGTGTCAGCGGCTGGCCGTCCACGCTGCGCAGCTCCAGCGTGAACGGTTGCAAGGTCCAGCGGGGCGTGTTCGTGTCCGCGTCCAGGAACAGCGAGAACAGGCTGGATTTGAACGGCGCCACGTGCTCGCCGGAGGAGGTGGTGCCCTCGGCGAATAGCACCAGGTCATGGTCCGGGCGCAGTTGCGCGGCGATGGCGGTGGCGACGGCCGCCGCATCCTGTCGACGGCGGCTGATGAACACGGTCTGCGCCATTGCGCCGATGTGGCGCATGCCGGGCCAGCGTTCCATGTCGTTCTTGGCGATGAAGCGTGTGCGTAGCAGGCTGCCCAGCACGACGATGTCGAAGTGGGAGAGGTGGTTGCCGACGAACAAGGTACCGCCAGTAGCGCGTGGTTGGCCGATGACCTCGACGCGAAGACGCAGCGCCTGGCGCAGGCAGATGAACCACAGCCGCGGCAGCACGAATGCGCCGCGTCCACGGATAAAACGCATTAGCAGCCATTGCAGGGGCATCAGCAGGAGGCTGGCCAGGATGCAGGCGGCGAGTTTGACGACGATGCGCAGACGGTCGGCGAGGGCATCTGCGGTAGGAAGTGGCGGAGAGGTTGCGGGCATGGGCAAGTGGATGAAGGAGACGGTCGGTCGCGCACGACTGCGGCGATGGTAGTCGATACCGCTGGTCTTGGTTCGTTCGATGGCCGGCGCGCTGGAGCGAGCGTCGCGTCCTCGCTCCGGTGCGTCGCGACTGTCGTGGCGCTGCCCGGCGTGAGGCCGATGGCGCTTTTATCGCAATGCTGGACTAAGCGCATGGAGACCGCTCGCCGCACAGTCGCGTTGCCGCGACGGTGGCATCGCACGCGCTATTGGGCACTCTCGGGCGGCCGCCCCTGTTTCATACATATGGGCAGTACACGCGCATCCCGCGCGCACCAGTGCGACTGACGTCAAGCCCGCCGCCGCCAGCTGTGGTGCTAGCGGCATAGGATCGGTCCAGGTGACGCGCGAACGCCACTGCCCGCAGGTCTGCCCGAGCGCCCCGTATCACTGGATCGTGCAGAATGTGGCGTAATGGTCGGCGGAGTAGTAACGCTGCTCGATCGCCTTTTTCTTTTTGCCATCGGTGACGAGGAACACCAGTCGATACGTCCCGGCCTGATCGTTCTGAGGGAGCCGTGCCTTGCCTTCATAATAGGTCTGCCCGTTTCCGGACTTGGGCAAGCGTCCTTCGTTGTTGCCGAACACCTGCACGTCCAACTGTGCGTTACCACAAGCGGCGATCGGGCTGGGCATGGTGAGGCAATACGCCATGTCCCGACTGGCATCGCGGATGTAATTAGGCAAGGTGCTGCAGTGCGTTGGAGATTGATACGCCTGTACATGGGTGGAAACGAATAAGGCCGCAAGCAGCGCAAATTTGATCGAGTGAGACATGAAACACTCCTTGGCAGATGGATCGGATGGCCGTGGATGCGGGAGTTGCATCGCGCCGACGCACCGACTATGCGCATGCGCGCCGTCAATGCCCATCGGTCGAAACCTGATCTGCTTTCGTCGCAGTAGATTGCAACGAGGTGCCGGAGGTTTTTTTCGCCACTCTAGAGCGTGGCTAACAAAACAACCGCTTCATCTTCATGTGCCCACCGTACACTGCGCTTCCTGTGCGTTGTCTGGCACCGGTCCGACAGCGACTCGGAATGTTTTGTTGTTAACTCTTAGCGCAGCATTTCGGTAAAGGCGCGATCGGCTTCGATCACCTCGGGCAGGGCGGCGAACAATGCGTCCAGGTCCACCTCTTGCAACAGTGGTCCAGTCACCGCTTGGCGCGCTTCATCGGTCGCGCCGCCGTAGTGCCTCAAGGCGTCGGCGACCAGTGCGGCTTGTGCCACCACACGTGGCATCGGTTCGCCTTGCGGCGCTTGCAGCGGGCGTGCCTGATAGGCGATGGCGGCCTGGATCACCTGCGGCAACTGCCAGCGCCGCGCCAGCTCCGCGCCCACTTCCGGATAGCCAAAGCCCAGTTGGACGGTTTCGTCGGCGGCACGACCGCTGGACGATGCGTCCGGATGCAGCTGTGCGGCATAGCTCGGTGCGCCGGTCTGGATCAGTAGTTCGCCGATGTTGTGCATCATCCCGCAGGTGAAGGCGGTTTCCGGATCCAGGCCCTTCTGCCGTGCCAGTAGCCGGCAGATCCCGGCCACCTCGAAGCTGTGCAGCCAAAACCCGCGCAGGTCGAAATGCGGGGGGGCCTTGAATGCGCCGGTCATCGACGAGGCCAGCACCAGCGTGCGCAGGGTGTTGAAGCCCAGGCGCAGCGCGGCGTCTTCCACCGTGGTCGAATCGCGTGCGCCACGAAAGCGCGCCGAATTGGCCAGCCGCAGCACCTTGGCCGCGATCACCGGATCCCGTTCGATGTTGCGCGCTACCGCATCCAGGCTGGTGCCGGGGGAATCGAATTGCAGGATCAGGTCCTGCGCCACCTGGGGAATGGTCGGCAGGGTGTGCAACTGGTCGAACAGCGCCTCTAGTTTCATGAAAGCCTCAAGACGGAACGGAAGCGGGAGCTGCCGGTTTGGGCGGCCGCGCCCGCCTGGTGGCGGAACTGGCGCATCCTAGACCGAATCGCTGTGGGCGGCGCGTGCATCGCCGCCGGAACCGCTCTGGCCGATGGTGTGCATGCCTCGCCGGCCTTAGAGTAGCTAAGAAAACGACGGCGTCGCCGCTGGACGGGCGCGGGCAGTGCTCGGAATCCCCATGTCCCCCTGTACACGGCGGTTCCGGCGGGCTGTCCGCGCCCACCCGACAGCGCCTCGCGACGTTTTGTTAGCCACTCTTAGCCGGCTGGGCGCAGGCGCAGGGTGAGACCCTTGAGGAAGTTGCGCAGTAGCTGATCGCCGCATAGGCGGAAATTCTTGTGCTCCGGTTGCCGAAACAGCGCCGATAGCTCCGGCTTGGATACCGGCAAGCCAGCGGAGTAGAAGATCTGGTGCATGTCTAAGTCCTTGAGTTGAAACGTCACCCGCAGCTTCTTCAGCACCACGTTATTGGTAATGTGCGTTTCCACCGGGCGCGGTGGCAGGCGCTCGTCGCGGCCACGGTAATGGAATACCAGCCCATCGAGGAAATGCGCCAGTACCGCATCGTGGCATTCGACGAAGCCTGCTTCGTCTTCTTTCTTCAGCCAGGCGGCAATCTGCGCTTTGTCGATAGGAAACATCGGGTCGGTGAGTTGCACGATGTCCACGACTTTTTGGTCGCTCAGATCGAGCATGTAACGGATAGAACGCAGAATGTCGTTGTTGAGCATGGCCGATTGGGGGAGTGCCGTTGTCTTCGGCGGGTTGTCTAGTCTAGAGCGTGCATTGAAGTGAGTGCGAAGCCAACTGGGGTGCGTCAAAATGTACGTCGCTGTTTCGGCGCGCTTCAGGTGATGCACGATGCTGTCGGCATCGCACTATTGTGTAGCGTGATATGTTCGCAAATAGTCGTTTGCGATTTTTCGTTACTTTGTCCTGCTCCAGGTGATGCGCCTGATCCAGGGCGCGACATCTTCGGAGTCAGCAATGCGCGAGACTTACGATGTGCTGGTGATCGGTGGTGGGATCAATGGCGTTGGTATCGCCCGCGATGCGGTGGGCCGGGGGCTGTCGGTGTGCCTGTGCGAGCGCGACGATCTGGCCGCGCATACCTCCAGCGCCAGCACCAAGCTGATCCACGGCGGGCTGCGCTATCTGGAACAGTACGAATTCGCTTTGGTTGGCAAGGCGCTGGCCGAGCGCGAGGTACTACTGCGGCTGGCGCCGCACATCATCTGGCCGCTGCGCTTTCTGCTGCCGCACCAGCCGCATTTGCGCCCGGCGTGGATGCTCCGCGCGGGCCTGTTCCTGTACGACCATCTTGGTCGTGGTCGCCGCACCTTGCCGGGCTCGCGGCGTCTGGCGTTGCGCACGCATCCGGTGGGCGCACCGTTGCGCGAGGAGTTCCGTACGGGTTTCGTCTATTCCGACGCCTGGGTGCAGGATGCGCGGCTGGTGGTGCTCAATGCGATGGATGCGGCGCAACGCGGTGCACGTATCCTCACCCGTACCTGCTGCGTCAGTGCGCAGCGCGCGGACGGCGTGTGGCGCGTGGGGTTGCAGTTCGCGGACGGTCGCAGTGAGCAGGTGCAGGCGCGTGCGCTGGTCAATGCCGCCGGGCCATGGGCGGTGCAGTTCCTGGACCAGGTGGCGCAGGTCGGGCACGACCATGCGTTGCGCCTGGTGAAGGGAAGCCATCTCGTGGTTCCGCGGCTGTTCGACCACGACCATGCTTACATCTTCCAGCAACCGGATCGGCGCATCGTGTTCGCCATTCCCTATGAACAGGACTACACCTTGATCGGCACCACCGATGTCGACTACCGCGCCGATCCGGACGCGCCGCGCATCGATGCGGAGGAAACGCACTATTTATGCGCGGCGGCCAACCGGTATTTTCGCAAGCAGATCGCCCCGGACGATGTGGTGTGGAGCTATAGTGGCGTGCGCCCACTGCTCGACGATGCGCAGGACAACGCCGCCGAGGTCACCCGCGATTACCTGCTGGAACTGGACGCGCGCAATGGTGCCGCTTTGCTCAATGTGTTCGGTGGCAAGCTCACCACCTACCGCAAGCTTGCCGAAGAAGCGGTGGACCGGTTAACCGCGCATGTCGGACGCAAGGCGCCGGCATGGACCGCGCATGGCGCGCCGTTGCCTGGCGGCGAGCGGGCCGATATCGACGTGCTCGCGCGCGAGTTGCGCGCGGCCCGGCCATGGCTGTCCGAGGCCACCGCACAGCGGCTGGCGCGCAATTACGGCACCCGTGCCAGCGCGTTGCTCGGCGCGGCGACCTCGCTGCAGCAACTGGGCGAGCATTTCGGTGCGGATCTGTACCAGGCGGAAGTGGATTATCTGTGCGAACACGAATGGGTGATCGAAGCCGACGACCTGTTGTGGCGACGCAGCAAGCTCGGCCTGCGCATCGATGCGAATGGCTGCCAGCGCCTGATTGCTTATCTGCAACAGGCCTCGGCCAGGCTGGCGACGGCGTAAACACCCATGACGTCGATGCCATCGTCGTCTCGGGATGGTGTGCGACGGCTGGTCACAATGGTCGTGCGTGCGGTTTCCGCCGTGGCGCATGCTTCTGGAGGCAACCGTGGAGGTTGGCAGCGATGAGCACATTGACAGACAGGACGCCGGCCATTGGGGAATTGCGCGCATGAACCGGCAACTGCTGGGTGAACTGATCTCCGAGGCGATCGCGATGCTGATCATCATCGCCTTCGGCTGCTCGGTGGCGTGCATGTATGTGCTGTACGATCCCAGTCCCTATCAGCATGCCTATTGGGGTGTGTGCATCGCTTGGGGGCTGGGGGTGACCATCGCGATCTATGTTACCGGCTCGGTGTCTGGCACCCATGCCAATCCGGCGGTGACGTTGGCATTGGCGCTCTTCCGTGGTTTTCCATGGCGCAAGGTGCTGCCGTACTGCGCGGCGCAGGTGGTAGGTGCGTTCATCGGCGCCGGCATTGTCTATCTGTTGTTCGCACCGGTGATCGACCACTACAATCAGGTGCAACAGTTGACCCGTGCCGGTGGCGGCGCGGCCGGCGTATTCTTCACCGCGCCGGGCTTGGCGATCACGCCGCTGCACGCGTTGTGCGATCAGGTGATTCTGACGGCGTTGTTGATATTCGGCATCTTCGCCATCACCGAGCGTTACAACGAAGCCGCGCCCGGCGCCAATTCCGGAGCATTGATCATCGGCCTGCTGGTGGCGACCATCGGTGCTTCGATGGGCTATTTGGAGGCGTGGGCGATCAACCCGGCGCGTGATCTTGGGCCACGCCTGTTCGCCTATTTTGCCGGCTGGGATGCCTCGGCGTTTCCTGCCGTCGGCCATTACTGGTGGATCCCGATTGTCGGCCCGTTGATCGGTGGCGTGATCGGCGGTGCCGCTTACCAGACGTTGATTTACCCGTTTCTGCCGGCGCGGCTGAGGGAGCAGGAAGAAGACGTCGCTGCGCGCCGCAGTTAGCGTCCATGCCATTTCTCGCCGCGCGCCACATGCGCGATCCTTTCCCCGTCGGCGCCGCCATGCCGCGCGCCGCATGTCTCGCAGGAGTCACCGATGGAGAAGCAATTCATCCTGGCCATCGATCAAGGCACCACCAGTTCGCGCGCGATCCTGTTCGATCGCCATGGACGCAGCGTCGGCATGGCCCAGCGCGAGTTCGCGCAAATCTTTCCGCAGCCGGGTTGGGTCGAACACAACCCGCGCGAGATCATGACCAGCGTCTACACCACGATCACCGAGTTGTTGAACACCCATCAGGTGGACGCGAGCGCGATCGCCGGCATCGGCATCACCAACCAGCGCGAGACCGCCGTGGTGTGGGACCGTGCCACCGGCCAGCCGATCTACAACGCTATCGTCTGGCAGTCGCGGCAGACCAAGGACATCTGCGAGCAGCTCAAGGCCGATGGCCACGAGGACATGGTGCGTGCCAAGACCGGGCTGCTGATCGATGCGTATTTTTCCGGCACCAAGATCAAGTGGATCCTCGACCATGTCGAGGGCGCGCGTGCACGCGCGCAGCGCGGCGAGCTGGCGTTCGGCACCATCGACAGTTGGCTGATTTGGAACCTCACCGGCGGCAAAGTGCACGTCACCGATTACACCAACGCCTCGCGCACCTTGCTGTACAACATTTATGCGCTGTGTTGGGACGAAGACCTGCTGCGAATGCTCGACATTCCGGCATCGATGTTGCCGCAGGTGCGCTCGTCCAGCGAAATCTACGGCAGCACGCAGGGCCAGTATTTTTACGGCCACGCGGTACCGATCGCAGGGATCGCGGGCGATCAACAGGCGGCATTGTTCGGCCAGGCCTGTTTCGAGCCGGGCATGGCGAAAAATACCTACGGCACCGGCTGTTTCATGTTGATGCACACTGGCGAGAAGGCGGTGGTGTCGAACAATGGCCTGCTCACCACCATCGCCTGGGGCGTGGATGGCAAGGTGGAATACGCGCTGGAGGGTGCGATCTTCGTCGCCGGCTCGGTGGTGCAATGGCTGCGCGATGGCCTGCGCATGTTCGGCAAAGCCAGCGATTCGCAGGCCTACGCCGAGCGCGCCGGCGACAACGACGGCGTGTACTTCGTGCCGGCCTTCGTCGGCCTGGGGGCACCGTACTGGCGCAGCGACATCCGTGGCGCGGTGTTTGGCCTGACCCGTGGGACCACCAAAGAACACTTCATTCGTGCCGCGATCGAGTCGATGGCCTACCAGACCCGCGACGTGTTGACGGCGATGCAGAACGATGCCGGTATCAAGTTGAAGGAACTACGCGCCGATGGCGGCGCGATCGCCAACGATTTCATGGCCCAGTTCCAGAGCGACATCCTTGACGTGCCGGTGTTGCGCCCGGAGGTGGCCGAGACCACCGCGTTGGGCGCTGCCTACCTGGCGGGCTTGGCGACGGGATTTTGGAAGGACCGTGCCGAGATCGCGCAGCACTGGGCGGTGGATCGCCGCTTCGAACCGACCATGCCGGCCGAGCGCCGCGAGGCGTTGTACGCGGGCTGGCAACAGGCGGTGGAGGCGACGATGGGTTTTCGTATTCGCTGATTTGGTGTCCGCTGTGCGCTGTGCGCTGCAGGGCCGGGCGATACGTTTCTCGCCGGCCTGTCGCGTCGCTCAGGGTGGGATCTGGATTGTTGCGATGCAGCGTGATTGTTTATTCGTGATTGCTATATTCATATACGAACAGCCGGCGGCGGCTGCCTGCTATGGCATTGCTGTGCGCTCTGGCCTTATCCGATCAAGCCCGACATGGGCGGAGGCGTGTCATGCGCAACACCAGCAGCAATCGCTCCCGGGGCGTCGGCGGGCGCTGCGCCGCGAGTGTTGGCGTGCGCGCAGGTGCATGCCAGTGAGCGCTGCGGCCGTCGAACAAGAGACCATCCCTGTCGCACAACGCGCGCTGGGGCGCAGTGGTGTGCACATCGCCACGCTCGGTTTCGGCGCCGCGCCGATCGGGAATCTGTATGCGGAAGTGGACGACGCAGTGGCGCTGGCCGCCGTTGCCGATGCGTATGTCGCCGGCATTCGCCATTTCGATACCGCGCCTTACTACGGCTATGGACTCAGCGAGCAGCGTCTGGGGCAGGGGTTGCGCGGCGTGCCGCGCGCCAGCTATACGCTCTCGACCAAGGTCGGGCGCTGTATCTACGACGATGCCGCGGCTGCGATCGGGTGCGAGGGTTTCGCCGTGGCCGGGCGCCGCGCCGAATTCGACTACAGTCGCGACGGCGTGCTGCGTGCGTTCGAGTCCAGTTTGCAGCGTCTCGGCACCGACCACATCGATGTTCTGCTGCTGCACGACATCGGTGGCCTGACCCATGGCGAGGCACACGCGGCGATGTTGCGGCAAGCGCTGGACGAGGCGTTGCCGACGATGGCGGAGCTCAAGTCCCAGGGGGTCTGTCGCGCGATCGGCATCGGTGTCAACGAAGAAGACGTCGCGGTGGAACTGCTGCCATTGTTTCCGCTCGACTGCGTGATGTTGGCGGGCCGCTACACCCTGCTGGAACAACACGCCGCGCAGCGGATCATGGCGCAGGCAGTGCAGCAGCAGGTCGGCATTCTGGTCGCCGGACCATACAGTTCGGGTCTACTGAGCGATGCGAGTGGCCCTGGGAAGACCTACAATTACGCGCCAGTGGATTCGGCCACCCTACGGCATGCGCAGCGCCTATTCGCCGCCTGCGCGGCGTGGGGCGTGGACGTGGGTGCGGCGGCGCTGCAGTTCCCGCTCGCGCATCCGGCGGTCAGTAGCGTGGTGGCCGGTATGCGCACGCCCGCGGAGGTGAGCAGCGCCGCGACGCGCTTACGCACGCCGATCCCTGCCTCGTTGTGGCAGGACTTGCACGACCAGGGACTGCTACAAGGGCCGGTGCCGACGCTGTGCGAATGATCGATGCGCATGTGCATTTCTGGTCGTTGGCGCGTGGCGATTATGTCTGGCTGACGCCGGCGCTGGGTGCGCTGTACCGCGACTGTGGCCCGGAGCATCTGCTCGATACGCTGGATGCCCACGGCGTGTCCACGGTGGTCGCGGTGCAGGCGGCGCAGACCGAGGCCGAGACACGGTATTTACTACAATTGGCGCGTGCGCAACCGCGCATTGTTGGCGTGGTTGGGTGGGTGGATTTCGAGGCCGCCGATGCCGCCGCGCGTATCGGCGCGTTGTGCGCGGAGGGCGGCGGTCTGCTCAAGGGGCTGCGACCGATGGTGCAGGATCTGGACGATCCGCAGTGGCTCGCACGGCCGAAATTGGACGCGGCGTTCGATACGGTGTTGCAGCACGACCTCGCCTTCGATGCGCTGATCCGCCCACAGCACTTGCCTGCCCTGTTGGCGCGCTTGCAACGCCATCCGACCTTGCGCGTGGCGCTGGATCATGCAGCCAAGCCGATGATCGGTGGCTCCGGCTTCGATGCCTGGGCCGATGGTCTGGCAAAGTTGGCGCAATATCCGGGAGTGGCGTGTAAGTTGTCCGGTTTGCTCACCGAGTTGCCGGCCGATGTCGCTGCCGATAGCGCGGGGCTGGAGCCCTACGTGGCACAACTGTTCGCCAACTTCGGCCCCCAGCGGGTGATGTGGGGCAGTGACTGGCCGGTGCTGACCCAGCGTGCCGACTACGGCACGTGGATCACGCTGGCGCAGGCGCTGGTCGCTGGCTATGCCGCCGGCCATGCCGATGCCGTGTTTGCCTCCACCGCGCAGCGTTTTTATCGTCTGTCCGATCCGATTGTTTCCCCCACGACCAGGAGTACTGCAGCATGACCATGTCATTGTTCATCCCCGGGATCCGCGCATGAGCGGCCGGCTGCAAGGTAAGCGGTGCCTGATGACCGCCGCCGGCGCCGGCATTGGCCGCGAAAGCGCACTGGCCTGTGCGCGCGAAGGCGCGCAGGTGTTGGCCACCGACATCGATAGCGCGGCGCTGCAGCGCCTGGCTGCCGAGTCCAGCGCGATCACCACCCAGGTACTCGATGTCACCGACGCCGACGCGATCCAGGCGCTGGTGGCGGCGCATCCGACCTTCGATGTGTTGTTCAATTGCGCCGGCTACGTGCACCAGGGCAGCATCCTGGAATGCGACGCGTCCGCCTGGCGGCGTTCGTTCGCGATCAACGTCGATGCAATGTACTACCTGTGCCAGGCGGTGTTGCCGGGCATGTTGGCGCAGGGGCGCGGCAGCATCGTCAACATGTCCTCGGTGGCGTCCAGCATCAAGGGCGTGCCCAACCGCTTCGTTTACGGGGCGACCAAGGCCGCGGTGATCGGCCTGAGCAAGGCCATCGCCGCCGACTACGTCGCCAAGGGCGTGCGCTGCAACGCGATCTGCCCGGGCACCATCAAGACGCCATCGCTGGGCGAGCGTGTCAAGGCGTTGGGTGGCGACGAGCAGGCGGTGTGGAAGAGTTTCACCGACCGCCAGCCGATGGGCCGTCTGGGCGACCCGCGCGAAATTGCGCAGTTGGTGGTCTACCTGGCTTCTGACGAATCTTCCTTCACCACTGGCCAGACCCACATCATCGATGGCGGCTGGTCCAACTGATTTCCTTTCTGCATAGGACACCTGCATGAAACTCGTACGCATTGGTTCCCCAGGCCAGGAAATCCCCGGCTTGATCGATGGTGAAGGCCGCATCCGCGATCTGCGCGGTGTGATCGACGATGTCGCCGGCGAGCACCTCACCCGTGCCGGCCTGGATAAGCTGCGCGCGCTGGATGTCGCGACGTTGCCGATCATCGACGGCGCGCCGCGTTACGGCGCGGCGGTTGGCGGCATCGGCAAGTTCATCTGCGTCGGCCTGAACTATGCCGACCATGCCGCCGAATCTGGCATGGAAGTGCCCAAGATGCCGATCCTGTTCATGAAGGCCACCACGGCGGTGTGCGGCCCCAACGACACGGTGATCATCCCGCGCGGCTCGGTGAAGAGCGATTGGGAGGTGGAACTGGGCGTGGTGATCGGCGATGTGGCGCGCGATGTCAGCGTGGAACAGGCGCTGGATCACGTCGCTGGCTATGCGGTGATCAACGATCTGTCCGAGCGCGAATTCCAACTTGAGCACGGCGGCCAGTGGGTCAAGGGCAAGAGTGCCGACACGTTCGGCCCGATCGGCCCATGGCTGGTCACCCGCGATGAGATCCCCGACCCGCAGAACCTGTCGATGTGGTTGGAGGTCAACGGCCACCGTTACCAGAACGGCAGCACCCGCACGATGGTGTTCGGCGTGGCCGAGCTGGTCAGTCACATCAGCCGCTACATGACGTTGATGCCGGGCGATGTGATCAGTACCGGTACGCCGCCGGGTGTCGGGCTGGGCCAGAAGCCGCCTGTTTACCTGAAGCCGGGCGACGTGATGGAACTGGGGATCGAAGGGCTGGGCCAGCAGCGCCAGGCCGTGGTCGCCCACCCGCGCGACGCCCGCTAACGCGGCTTGCTGTTCGACGCAGCGGGGAGCGTGCGGCGAAGGTTGCCTGCATTGTCGCAGGCGTGCGGTGATGCGACGTCATGTCGCTCGCTGGCGGGACACAACCTTCGCGCGTGCGCTCGCGCTGCGTTGTGCGGCGGCGCAGGTCGTGATGGCATCGCCCGCTGGGGTGGGTCTTCGTGGCTGCACACTTTGCCGATGGCTGGACTCGTCCAGCGTCGTTTTTCTGCCTTGTCGAGACCAGGATCCTCATGAGCAAAATCGTTGCGCTCGAAACCTTCGATGTGCGTTTTCCCACCTCGCGCGAACTGGATGGTTCCGATGCGATGAATCCGGATCCGGATTATTCGGCCGCCTATTTGTGCCTGCGCACCGACGCCGACGATGGGCTCGCCGGCTACGGCCTGGCCTTCACCATCGGTCGCGGCAACGACGTGCAGAGCGCGGCGGTGGCGGCGTTGGCGCACCACGTGGTGGGGCGTGACGTGGACGCGGTGATCGGTGATCTGGGCGGCTTCGCGCGCAGTCTCACCGACGATTCGCAACTGCGCTGGCTGGGCCCGGAGAAGGGCGTGATGCACATGGCCATCGGCGCCGTCGTCAACGCGGCCTGGGACATGGCCGCGCGCCGCGCCGGCAAGCCACTGTGGCGCTACATCGCCGAGCTGTCGCCGGAACAGTTGGTGGCCGCCATCGATTTCCGTTATCTGACCGATGCGCTGACGCCGGACGAAGCGTTGGCGATGTTGCGCGCTGCCGAGCCCTCGCGTGCGGCGCGTATCCAGACCCTGCTCGACCAGGGCTACCCGGCCTATACCACCTCGCCAGGCTGGCTCGGTTATTCGGACGAAAAATTGGTGCGTCTGGCCAAGGAAGCAGTGGCCGACGGTTTTCGCACGATCAAGCTCAAGGTCGGCGCCAACGTGCAGGACGATATTCGCCGCTGCCGCCTGGCGCGCGCGGCGATCGGTCCGGACGTGGCGATGGCGGTGGACGCCAATCAGCGTTGGGACGTGGGCCCGGCGATTGCCTGGATGCGTCAGCTTGCCGAATTCGACATCGCCTGGATCGAGGAGCCGACCAGCCCCGACGACGTGCTCGGCCACGCCGCGATCCGTCGGGGCATCGCCCCGGTGCCGGTGTCCACGGGCGAGCACACCCAAAACCGGGTGGTGTTCAAACAGTTGCTGCAAGCCGGCGCGGTGGATTTGATCCAGATCGACGCCGCACGCGTGGGCGGGGTCAACGAGAATCTGGCGATCCTGCTGCTGGCGGCGAAGTTCGGCGTGCGCGTGTTCCCTCATGCCGGCGGTGTGGGGCTGTGCGAGTTGGTGCAGCATCTGGCGATGGCCGACTTTGTCGCCATCACCGGCAAGATGGAGGACCGTGCGATCGAGTTCGTCGATCACCTGCACCAGCACTTCGTCGATCCGGTGCGGATCGTGCATGGCCGTTATCTGGCGCCGACGCTGCCGGGTTTTTCCGCGCAGATGCATGCCTCGTCGGTGGACCAGTTCCTGTATCCGGATGGCCCGTTCTGGAGCGCGGATCTGGCCGCGCAGCGCGCTTAGCGCGCAACAGATCCGTGGAGAGCGCTTGCCTGCCTGTGCGCAAGCGCTCTGCGGCGGTGGTGTCGTAGGCGCGGTCGTCGCTGTGGCTTTCTGTTTACGCCACGCGCAGGCGAGTCGTGGCATGTGCGGTGGAAGCGTGCGGCATCGATGCGGCTATCTCCGCTCAGCACCGCTCCAGTAGTGTCAGCGCTGGCGTTGCTGTTCCGCCACGGCCGCCTGCAGCGAAAAGATCTGTAGCGCCTCGCGCCATTTTTCGCCGGGCGCGGAGCCGGGCAGTGGCTTCTGGAAGCGCCACATCAGTTCTTCCCAGGCTTGCACGCGGGGGTCGGCCGCATCGGTGGCGGCCTTGGCGGCGGGCGAGTAATCGTCGTCCACCTCCATCAGCATTACCAGGCGGTTGCCGCAGCGATGGATGTCCAACTCGCGGATCCCGGCCGCACGCAGCGAGGCGACGATTTCCGGCCATACCGTATCGGGCCGATGCCAACGTTCGTATTCGGCGATCAGCGTCGGATCGTCGTGCAGGTCCAGCAGATAGCAATGGCGGGGCATGGCTCAGGCTCCGGTCGCGTGCGCACTGCGGCGGCGTGCGGTGGCATACAGCGCCAACCCCAGAATGACCGCGAAGCCGAGCCCCGGCACCGCGATTGCCCAGTGAATGCCGACATGGTCGGAGATCGCGCCCATCAGTGCGGTCAACGCGGCACCGCCGATGATTGCCATCACGATCAGCGACGAGCCCAGTTTGCGTGCATCGTCGTCCAGCCCCTCCAGGCCCAGCGCGAAGATGGTTGGGAACATCACGGACATGAACAGACTGCTTGCCACCAGCGCGTACAGGCCGATCCAGCCTGGCAACGCGACTGCTACGCCGCACAGCAGCAGGTTGAGCAGGGCGAACCCGCCGAGCAGTCGCGCCGGCGCCAGATAGCGCAGCAGTGCCGCGCCGATGAAGCGGCCAGCCATGAACAGGACCAGCGAGACGGTGAGGAAATTGGCGGCGGTCTTCTCCGGGGTTCCGGGCACACTGTCCTGCAAGTAGCGGATCAGGTAGCTCCAGATGCCGACTTGTGCGCCGACGTAGAAAAACTGCGCGATCACCGCAAACACGAAGCGCCGGTTGTGCCACAGTTGGCCGAAGTTGGCCTTGCCGCTCGCCACGACACCTGCGGCGGCACGGGTGGTCGGGAAGCGGGTCAGCCCGATCAGCAGCGCCCACAGCACCACGACAGCGCCGATGATCAGATATGGCGTCTGCACCGCCGTCGATTCGGTCGCGAAATAGGCCGCGCGCGCGGTCGGCGCCATCGTGGCCAGTTCCTGCGGCGTGTGCTCCACGCCGGAGAAAATGAAGTGCTGGCCGACCAGGACGCCGGTGATCGAACCCAGCGGATTGAAGGCCTGCGCCAGATTCAACCGCCGCGCCGCGCCGTCGGCGGGACCGAGCACAGTGACCAGTGGGTTGGCGGTGGTCTCCAGAAACGCCAGGCCGCTGGCGATGACGAACAGTGCCAACAGAAACAGCCCGTAAGTGTGCACTTGCGCCGCCGGATAGAACAGCAACGCGCCGGTGGCATATAGCAATAACCCCAGTACCACCGCTGCCTTGTAGCTATAGCGACGCATGAACATCGCCGCCGGGATCGCGAACACGAAATAGCCCAGGTAGAACGCGCTCTGCACCAGTCCAGCCTGCAGGTCGGTCAACTCGAACGCCTTCTTGAACTGCTTGATCAGGATGTCGTTGAGGTTGTTCGCCATGCCCCAGAGAAAGAACAGGCTGACGATCAGGACCAGCGGCGCGAGTGCGGTACGGGTCGGATTAGCGGGCGCCGAGGTGGCGGTATCGCTGCTGTAGTGCATGCCGCCTACCCCTCCCAAGGTGTGCTGCGTCACGGTCGAATTCGGGCCGGAGCGTACTGTGCTTGCGGTTACCATGCAAATATAAAATTTGAGTTCAAATTTGCATGGTGCATATTCGGCACGGGTCATCTGCGGTGTGTTCGGATGCGATCACTGAATCCTGGAGCGTTTCATGCACGTTGAAGCGAGAGACGTTGGGCGTGCGCGGTGCCTTGGTGCTGTCGTGTGGTGCGGCCTTCACTGGCGGGCACAGCGTAGGCCATGGCGCAATGCGTCAAGGCTGGCTTCGCGCGCACTGCAACGCAACGATCACGACATGCTCGCGTTTTCTCTTCGCAACGGCTGCCGGGCCTTGACGCAATGATCATCCCACCGCCCAAATACCGCGCTCCTGCTTTGGACAAAGGACTGGATATCCTCGAATTGCTGGCACGCGATGCGCGGCCGATGACCATGGCCGAGATCTCGCAGGGCATCGGCCGCTCCCGCGGGGAAATCTTCCGCATGCTGCAAGTGTTGGAGGAACGTGGTTACCTGACCAAGGCTGCGGGCGATGGGGGGTATACGCTGACCAACCGCCTGTTCATGCTCGGCATGCAGCAGCCGCAGGTGCAGAACGTCACCGAGGTGGCGCTGCCGGTGATGCGCCGCTTGGCCGACGCGATCCGTCAGCCTTGCCATCTGGTGGCGCCGTCGGACGATCAAATCGTGGTCATCGCGCAGATGGATGTGCCCAGCGACCTGGGCCTGGTGGTGCGTCCCGGTCACCGCCGTCCGTTCGCGCATTCCTCCTCCGGTCTGGTGTTGTTCGCTTTTCAGCCCGCCGATGTGCAGGAGCGGCTGTTGCAGCGGCTAGATGCCGGTGCGGTGGAATACGACCGCGCACTCTTCCTGGCGGCTGCGTGCGAGGTGCAGGCGCTTGGCTACAGCATTCGTCCCAGCGAGGCCGTGGTCGGGGTGATCGACCTGACTGCGCCGATTCTGCAACACGGCAGTGCGCGCTATACGCTCACCGTTCCTTTCATCGAACGCCGTCCACAACAGATGGATGCGCAGGTGGCGATGCAGGCGGTGTGCGCGGCGGCAGCGCAGATCAGTGCGGCGTTGTGCACGTAAGGCGATGCACGAAACCGTTGCGCCGTTGTGGATGATGTTTGCGTGGACCTCGAGCTGCCTGCGCATCACTGAGGATGGCTAGGAAACCTTGGGCGATTCGATTGCATGGGGCCGCGCATGGCAACGTCGCGAGGGTCAGCGGCGCCCGACCTGAATCGTATCCGCTTGTTCCTGCTCGATCCGTAGCGCGGTGCCTTCCAGTGCCTGGTGCATTGCCTGGCGGATGCTGATCTGTCCCTTCACGGCATTGATCTGCACGGCGGCCAGCGAGGGGTCGCGGTAGACGATCATGCAGCCGGTGGCGTGGGCCAGTTGTTGGGAAACTTCATCGAAGCGCCCGGTTGGCAGGTTGTAGGGGTGATCGGGAACGCTGTCGCACTTGCCGGTGGGCGTGGTGCTGGCGGTTGTTGAAGACGCCGTTGTGGACGCGGTGGTGGCCGGTTTGCAGCCGGCCAGTAGCGCCACCAGGGCGAAACCGATGCAGCTGCCGCGCAAAATCTCGTTCATGAGGCGATTCCTAGAAGGATTGTTTCGCAGTCTAGATCGTCTGGCTTAACCCAGCTTTGCTTCGCGCGCGCGGGCATGTGGACGCGCGTGGATGTTGGCACGGGGGTTCCAGAGCATCATCGTCCAATGCCGTAGTGGCATTCGACGATCGGGGACCGTGACGAGCCGCGCGCGAGCGCTCAGGCGCCATCTTGGCCGCCACTCCAGGTGTCGCGTAGCGTCACGCTGCGGTTGAATACCGGCGTTTCGGCGCGGTGATCGTGGCGGTCGGCGACGAAATAGCCGCTGCGTTCGAACTGGAACGCTTGCTCCGGCGCAGCGTGCGCTGCGGCCGGTTCGACGTAGCCGCGCACGCTGCGCTTGGAGTGAGGATTGAGGTGGTCGCGGTAGCTCTTGCCGTCGGACTCGTCGTCTGGCTTCTCCACGGAGAACAGGCGGTCGTACAGGCGGATTTCGGCCTCCACCGCATGCGCGGCGCTGACCCAGTGCAGGGTGCCTTTGACCTTGCGGTTGGCGCCGTCCATCCCGGGGCGCGAGTCCGGGTCGAGCCAGCCGCGCAGTTCGACGATGTCGCCAGCAGCGTTCTTGATCACCTCGTCGACGCGGGCGATCCCCGCACCGCGCAGGCGCACTTCGCCGCCGGGCACCAGCCGTTTCCAGCCTTTAGGCGGAACCTCGGCGAAATCCTCGCGTTCGATCCACACTTCGCGCGAGAACGGCACGGCGCGCGTGCCGAAGCTGTCGTCCTTGGGATGATTGGAGAAGGTCAGGGTCTCGCGGTGGTCGTCCGGCAGGTTGCTCAGCACCAGCTTGAGCGGGTCGATCACCGCCATGCGCCGTGGGGCATGGGCGTCCAGATCCTCGCGCAGGCAGCCTTCCAGCACCGCGAAGTCGATCACCGAGTTCTGCTTGCTGATGCCGACACGCTCCACCAGCAGGCGCAGTGCGGCCGGCGTATAGCCACGCCGGCGCAGGCCCTGCAGCGTGTACATGCGTGGATCGTCCCAGCCATCGACCAGACCTTCGGTGACGAGTTGGGTGAGCTTGCGCTTGCTCATCACCGTGTAGTTGATGTTCAGGCGCGAAAACTCGATCTGCCGTGGTTTGCCCGCCTCGCGTGGCAGCCCCTTGGCCAGCAGCGGTTGCAGCAGGTCCGGGTGCCCGGCCAGGTCGACCTTGTCCACGCACCAGTCGTACAGCGGCCGGTGGTCCTCGAACTCCAGCGTGCACAGCGAGTGGGTGATGCCTTCGATCGCATCGCCCAGGGCGTGGGCGAAGTCGTACATCGGGTAGATCGGCCAGGCGTTGCCGGTGTTCTGGTGTTCGACGTGTTTGATCCGATATAGCGCGGGGTCGCGCAGATTGATGTTGCCGCTGGCCATGTCGATCTTGGCGCGCAGGGTGCAGGTGCCGTCCGGAAATTCGCCGGCGCGCATGCGCCGAAACAGCTTCAGGTTCTCCTCGATGCTGCGTTCGCGGTAGGGCGAATGACGCCCCGGCTCGGTGAGCGTGCCGCGGTAGTCGCGCACTTGTTCGGCGGACAGATCGCACACGAACGCCTGGCCGTCGCGGATCAACTTCTCGGCGGCCAGGTAGTACACCTCGAAGTAGTCCGAGGCGTGGCGCAGTTCGGCCCACTGGAAACCCAGCCAGCGCACATCGTCCTGGATCGCGGCGACGAATTCGGGATCTTCCTTGGCGGGGTTGGTGTCATCCAGGCGCAGGTTGCAGCGCCCGGCGAACTCGGCGGCGATGCCGAAGTCTAGGCAGATCGCCTTGGCGTGGCCGATGTGCAGGTAGCCATTGGGCTCGGGCGGGAAGCGGGTGCGGATGGAGGCGTGTTTGCCGCTGGCCAGATCCTCGCGGACGATTTGGCGGATGAAGTCTTTCTTCTCGGCCGGGGCGGAGGCGTCGGTGGCGGGGGTGTCGGACATGCGCGCTTCAGCGAATAAATAGAGCGTAAGTTTATAAGTAAAGCGCTGTCTTGGTTTGCGCCACACTGGCGGACGACGGTCCCGGCGCGTAGGCTGCGGATCAATCCACGTGCCAGATGTCCGCATGCCGTCTTCCTGTCTTGCTGCTGACGCCAGGTGCGTTGCCTGTTCGCCAGGCCTGTGCGCAGCACCGATCCGCCTGCCGTCGGTCCAGACCACGCCTGGGTTCGGTAGGCAACGCTGAGGGCCGCACGTGCAGATCGCCTACCGTGCCCAGCACCTGATCGATGCGCATCTGGCCAAGCACGCGCTGGAGGATGCCGGCATCACCGCTTTCGTGTTCGGCGAGGCATTGCTCGGCGGCGCCGGCGAACTGCCGTTCGGCGTGGTCCAGGTCTGCGTGGCCGACGAACTGCTGGAAAAGGCCCAGGAAGTGCTGATGGCGTTGGGCCTGGGTGGGTTGGTGACGCGGGCCATGTAGTTTGGGAGCTGGGATTGGGGATTGGCAAAAGCGGGGGTGGGGGTCGCTGTTGCGAACTCGGCGGCGATGTTCTGCCGTTCGACGCTGTAGATCGCCACCAGCGCTGCCACGAGCAGCAACAGCGGCAGCGCCACCAGGGCCAGGCTCTTGCGGGTCAGCGGCCAGTCGTTCCAGCGCCGTGCCAGCGCCCTCACCGCGCCACTCCGGCCTGTGTCGCGAGTACCGCCGCTGGAACGCGGCGCTGGCGCAAGCGCGTGGCCGACCTGTACGCCCGCGAACGCCGTGCTGCTGCCGACCGTGTCCAACACAAGGTCCGCGCCAGCCGCGCCGAGATCGAGGACGACTTCAGCCACTTCCTCGCGGCCAAGCCGCGCGGCACCATCAACTATCGCCAGGTGCGGCGGCTCGACGACGACAGCGCGGTCGATGCCGGCGTCTACACGTTCCCCCTGAACAATGCTGACGGCAGCATTGTTCAGGTGCAGGCGCGCTACAGCTTCGTGTACGAGAAGCGCAATGGCCGCTGGCTGATCATCAACCACCATAGCTCGGTGATGCCGGAGCCGGTCGCCGTCGCCACCGCGGCCCCGGGGCGCACTTGAAAGCCAGGCCCGGCAGTGCCATCCACAGGGCATCGCCCCGTCGCTGCCAGGAGTCCATGCCATGTTGGGAATCGGTGCCTTCAAGCAGCGCCTGCCGCGTCCGGGCGAGAGCCTGCCCGGGCGGGCGGAACCGCTGCCGCTGTACAACCGTCATTTCGTCAACGGCCAGCCGTTGCGCGATGTCTTCGCCGGTCTGCAGCAGGTGCAGTTTGGCCTTGGTTGCTTCTGGGGCGCCGAGCGTGCCTTCTGGTCGCTGCCAGGCGTGTTCACCACGGCGGTGGGCTATGCCGGCGGCGAAACCCCGCATCCGACGTACCGCGAAGTGTGTTCGGGCCAGACCGGCCATACCGAGGCGGTGCTGGTGGTGTTCGATCCGCACGTGACGAGCTTCGCGCAGCTGTTGCAGACCTTCTGGGAAAGCCACGATCCGACCCAGGGCATGCGCCAGGGCAACGACCTCGGGACCCAGTACCGCTCGGCGATCTATTGCGCCACGCAGGAGCAGTACGCTGCGGCAATCGCCAGCCGCGATGCCTATCAGCAGCGTCTACATGAGGCCGGCTATGGCGCGATCACCACCGAGATTCGTCTGCCGGCGCCGCCGTTCTATTACGCAGAGGACGAACACCAGCAGTATCTGGCCAAGAATCCAGGGGGCTATTGCGGCCTGGGTGGGACCGGCGTCGGTTGTCCGCTCGGTCTGGAAGTCTGAGCGGCGGCGTCTGGGCAGCCGATTCAGCCGGCCAACTTCTGCCGGATGGTATCGCGTAGTGCTTGCAGATCCTTGGCGAAGGTGTCGATGCCGCTGGTCAGCTTTTCGGTCGCCATCGGATCGGCGGCCAGGTCGGCCGCGAAGCGCTGCGCGTCGATCGGGGGCACGCTGACGCCGTCGGCCCGGCCCGGCGAGAGCTTGCGCGGTAGTGGGCCGTAGTCGGCGTCGAGCTTTTCCAGCAGGTCCGGCGAGATGGTCAGCCGGTCGCAGCCAGCCAGCGCCTCGATCTGCGCGGTGGAACGGAACGAAGCCCCCATCACCACGGTCTGCAAGCCGCGGCGTTTGAACTCGGCGTACACGTCGCGCACGAACTGCACGCCAGGGTCCTCGTCGATGCTGGCTGGGGTCTGGCCATGCGCCACGTACCAGTCGAGCATGCGGCCGACGAATGGCGAGTGCAGAAACGCCCCGGCCTCGGCGCAGGCCAGCGCCTGGGTGCGGTTGAAGACCAGGGTCAGGTTGCAGTCGATGCCGTCCTTCTGCAATTGCCGCGCCGCTTCGATGCCTTCCCAGGTGGCGGCGACCTTGATCAGGATCCGTTCCTTGGCGATGCCGCGCTCGGCATACATGGCGATGAATTTATGCGCCTTGGCGATTGTGGCGGCGGTGTCGTGGGCGAGGTCGGCGTCCACTTCGGTGGACACGCGCCCGGGCACCAGTGTGCTGAGTCGGCTGCCGACGCCGATGGTCAGGCGGTCGGCGATTTCGTCGACCAGGGTGGCACGCTCGCCATTTTGGCTGTGCGCCCAGGCCAGTGCCTCGTCGATCAGGTCGGCATAGACCGGCAGGTCCAGCGCCTTTTTCACCAGGGTCGGGTTGGTGGTGCAGTCCACCGGCTTGAGTCGCTTGATCGCGTCATAGTCGCCGGTATCGGCCACGACCACGGACAATTCGCGCAACTGGGCCAGTTTGGAGGAAGCGGAAGAGGTCATCGGTAACTCTCGATACGAGTGAAAAGAAGGCGGATGACCTGCTACGTTAACGCGCTGCGTGAGTGTTGTCGCCTTCGACGTGCTTCATCGCGGCCACAGGCCGCGATGAAGCACGTGTGGTTGGAGGCGTGTCGGTCGCGATGGTGCGACCGAGATTCAGGCTGGGCAGGGTGCTGTCCCGCGCGAGGTTGCAGCGTGATGCGGCTGTGCGTGCGAGGTCGTTGTGCAGACACGCCGGCATCGATGCGATGTCAGGCGACTGCGCGTACGAGCCCTCGCCGCTCAGGTGACGGCTTGCTGCTGTGCCGCCGCGTGCGTCTGCGGCGGCAGCACGAACAACTCGCTCGGCAAGGTCTTGAACAGCTGCGCCAGTTGTTGCAGAAACTCGCTCATCGCCGAACTGCGCCGCCACAGCATGGCGATGCGGCGGCTTGGTCCGCAACTGTGATCGAAATTGAGCAGGCGGATGTTGGACGGGTTGGTTACCGGCGGCTGTACCGCCAGCAACGGCAGCAGGGTCACGCCGACATTGGCGGCGACCATTTGGCGCAGCGTTTCCAGGCTGGTGGCCTGGAATTCGGCTTTTTCCGTCGCCCCGGCGAGGTGGCATACGTCCAATGCCTGGTCGCGTAGGCAGTGCCCGTCTTCGAGCAACAGCAGGCGTTGCGCGTGCAGTGCGTCCAGGGTGAGTGGCGCCTGCTGCTCGGCCAGTGGATGCGGATCGGAGACGGCCAGCACGAACGGCTCTTCGAAGAGAAATTCGGCATGCAACTGCTCGTCGTGCAGTGGCAGTGCCAGCAGGGCCGCGTCCAGGCGACCCTCGCGCAGGCGGCTCAGCAGTACGTCGCTCTTTTCTTCGATCAACAGCAGTTCCAGGTGCGGGAAGCGTGCGCGCACCTTCGGGATCACGTGCGGTAGCAGGTACGGCCCCAGTGTCGGGAAAATGCCCAGGCGTACCGTGCCGGCCTCTGGATCCTGGCTGCGCCGCGCGGCTTCTTTCATCTGCTCGATTTCGGCGACGATGCTACGCGCCCGGCTGGCCGCCTCGCGTCCGGCCGGAGTCAGCATGACCTTGCGTGGCGCACGCTCGACCAACGGTACGCCGAGTTCGTCTTCGAGTTTCTTGATCTGTGTCGACAGCGTCGGTTGGCTGACGAAGCATGCGGCGGCGGCGCGCCCGAAATGCTTGTGATCGGCCAGCGCTACCAGGTATTTGAGATCACGCAGGTTCATCGGCGAGTTCCTTTGGCACGCAAGGCGGGGAGACGGCGCAGAGCCACAGCATAGCCCCACGCCGGTCGGCGGCGTGGGGCGAAGACATCAAGCCGCCTCGGCGATGCCGCCGGCGACCGGCGCGCTGTGGCGAATCAGATGGTCGAACGCGCTCAGCGCCGCCTTGGAGCCTTCGCCCATGGCGATGATGATCTGCTTGTACGGTACCGTGGTCGCGTCGCCAGCGGCGAACACGCCCGGTTGCGAGGTTTGGCCGCGCTCGTCGATCACGATTTCGCCGCGTGGCGACAAGGCGACCGCGCCTTGCAGCCATTCGGTGTTAGGCAGCAACCCGATCTGCACGAAGATGCCTTCCAGCGCCAATTGGTGGACAGCGTCGCCGACACGGTCTTTGTACATCAGGCCGGTGACCTTCTGACCGTCGCCGAGCACCTCGGTGCTCTGCGCGTTGACGATGATGTCCACGTTGCCCAGGCTGCGCAGCTTGCGCTGCAGCACGTCGTCGGCGCGCAGCTTGCTGTCGAACTCGACCAGGGTGACGTGGCTGACGATGCCGGCCAGGTCGATTGCTGCTTCCACGCCGGAGTTGCCGCCGCCGATCACCGCGACGCGTTTGCCCTTGAACAACGGGCCGTCGCAGTGCGGGCAGTAGGCCACGCCCTTGTTGCGATATTGATCCTCGCCCGGCACGTTCATCTGCCGCCAGCGCGCGCCGGTGGACAGGATCACCGTGCGGCTCTTCAGCGACGCACCATTGGCCAGTTTGACCTCGACCAGGCCGTCGGCCCCGGCCGGAATCAATTGCTCGGCGCGCTGTAGGCTCATGATGTCCACGTCGTACTGGCGCACATGCTGCTCCAGTGCCGCGGCCATCTTCGGGCCTTCGGTTTCCTGCACCGAAATGAAATTTTCGATTGCCATGGTGTCCAGCACCTGGCCGCCGAACCGCTCGGCTGCCACGCCGGTGCGGATGCCCTTGCGTGCGGCGTAGATCGCCGCCGCCGCGCCGGCTGGGCCGCCGCCGACCACCAACACGTCGAATGGCGCCTTGGCCGCGATCGCCGCCGCCTCGCGTTTGGCCGCGCCGGTGTCGAGCTTGGCGACGATTTGCTCCAGGCTCATACGTCCCTGGTCGAACACTTCGCCGTTGAGGTAGACGGTGGGCACCGACATGATCTGCCGTGTTTCCACCTCCTCCTGGAACAGCGCGCCATCGATGGCCACGTGCTGGATGTTCGGGTTCAGCACCGCGGCTAGGTTCAGCGCCTGTACGACGTCCGGACAGTTTTGGCAGGACAGCGAGAAATAGGTTTCGAAACGGTATTCGCCGGGCAGGTGGCGCACCTGCTCGATCAGCTCCGCGGTGGCCTTGGACGGATAACCGCCGACTTGCAGCAACGCCAGCACCAGCGAGGTGAATTCGTGGCCCATCGGGAGCCCGGCGAAGCGCAGGTGGATGTCCTGACCGGGGCTGTTGAGTGCGAACGAGGGCGTGCGCTCGTCGCTGTCGCGGTGCACATCCAAGGTGATCTTGTCCGAGAGCAGCACCAGTTCTTCGAGCAGATCGAGCATCTCGCGCGATTTGGCACCGTCGTCCACCGACGCGGCAATATGGATGGGCCGCACGACCCGCTCCAGATAGGCTTTCAACTGCGTTTTCAGATCGGCATCCAACATGGCGGACTCCTGACGTTGGGCAAAGCGAGGGGGAGGCGCGACTGCCGCACGGGCAGCCGGTCGCCAAGCAACTGGGAGGAGGGGTGAACCGCAGCCGACAGGCGCGCGTTGCGCCATCACCGGCTGCGGTTCACCCCCACCCCCGCCAGAGCGGCGGAGATGGGAGTGGACGTGGTTTAGATCTTGCCGACCAGGTCCAGCGACGGCTTCAGGGTCTTTTCGCCTTCCTTCCACTTGGCCGGGCACACCTCGCCCGGGTGCGAGGCGACGAACTGCGCGGCCTTGAGTTTGCGCAGGGTCTCGGTGACGTCGCGGGCGATGGCGTTGTCGTGGATTTCGACGGTCTTGATCACGCCTTCCGGATTGATGACGAAGGTGCCCCGCAGGGCCAGACCCTCGTGCTCGATGTGCACGCCGAAAGCACGGGTCAGTTGGTGGGTCGGGTCGCCGACCAGCGGGAAGCGGGCCTTGCCCACCGCAGGGGAGGTTTCGTGCCACACCTTGTGCGAAAAATGGGTGTCTGTTGTGACGATGTAGACCTCGGCGCCGATCTTCTGGAACTCGGCATAGTGCTCGGCAGCGTCTTCCACTTCGGTCGGGCAGTTGAAGGTGAAGGCGGCCGGCATGAAGATCAGGACCGACCACTTGCCCTTCAGATCCGCATCCGTCACTTCGATGAATTCACCGTTGCGGTAGGCGTTGGCCTTGAATGGCTGGACCTGGGTGTTGATCAAAGACGACATGGAGTTTCCTCGTGGTTGGGGGAGAGGGGGTGGGGGATGGAGCAAGGGTGATGATAGGAGCAGAGGATAGGTTCCTCAAATCGATTAATGGAATTAAATAGATAGATATTTCCTATCGTTATTCAAGTCTGGCTCTTTGCTGCACTGCGGTGACGCCATCGTGTGCTGCCCGGCAGGTGCAGGTAGCGGAGAGGGTTCTACCACGTTGGCTTTTCCAGCTCGCTGGGTCATCGTGATACCGATGAATGCGCCCACTCCCGAGTCCCTGCTGCGCGCGGCCTGCACCCAGGTCGCGCGTGGCGATGCCGAAGTCCTGCTGATCCATGTCCTGCAGCGTGACCGCGCCTGGCTGTTCGCGCATGCGCGCGAGCCACTGTCGGCGGAGACGGTGGCGGTATTCCGAGGGCTCGTGGCCCGGCGCGCGCAGGGCGAGCCGCTGGCTTACCTGACTGGCCGGCGCGGCTTCTGGACCCTGGATCTGGCGGTCGGCCCGGCCACCCTGATCCCGCGTGCCGATACCGAACGTTTGGTGGAACTGGCGCTGGAGCGGTTGGACATGCAGCCGGGCCGCCGCGTCGCCGACCTGGGCACCGGCAGCGGCGCGATCGCGCTGGCGCTGGCCAGCGAACGTCCGCGGGCGCAGGTGCTGGCGACCGATCTCAGTGCCGCGGCGTTGGCGGTGGCCGAGGCCAACATGCTGGCGCACGGTCTGCACAATGTGGCCTTCGCGCATGGCGCCTGGCTGGTGCCGCTGGCCGGGCAGCGTTTCGACCTGATCGCCAGCAATCCGCCTTACATTGCCGCCGGCGATCCGCATCTGACCCAGGGCGACCTGCGCTACGAACCGCTGAGCGCCTTGACCTCCGGTGTCGATGGGTTGGACGACATCCGGCAGATCGTCGCCGGCGCACCGGCGCACCTGCGGGCGGGCGGTTGGTTGCTGCTGGAGCATGGTTGGGACCAGGGCAACGCCGTGCGCGCGCTGCTGACGGCTGCACGCTTCATCGCAGTGGAGACTTACCAAGATCTAGAACTCCGCGATCGGGTCACACTGGGTTGTTGGCCGCTTGCATGAGTGGCGGTACAGGTTCTGCCCTGGCATGTCCAATGCGTGGTCTGTTGATTGCCGAAGACGCGCGCCGTGGCAGCGCACGCGACGCGGCGGTCCATAGGTAGAATCGGGATTTTCCGCAGGAGTCCCCATGCGCACGCTGTATCCCAAGATCGAGCCGTTCGATAGCGGCCTGTTGCCAGTGGACGCGCGCCACACCCTGTATTACGAACAGTGCGGTAACCCTGGCGGCAAGCCGGTGCTGGTGCTGCATGGCGGACCAGGTGGTGGTTGTAACGCCAAAATGCGTTGCTTCCACGATCCGGCCAAGTACCGCATCGTGTTGTTCGATCAGCGCGGTTCCGGCCGCTCTACGCCGCATGCGGATCTGGTCGATAACACCACTTGGGATCTGGTTGCCGATATCGAGCGATTGCGCGAGCACCTGCGTATCGATCGTTGGCAGGTGTTCGGCGGCAGCTGGGGGTCGACCCTGGCATTGGCCTATGCGCAGTCACATCCGCAGCGCGTGGCCGAGTTGGTGTTGCGTGGCATCTTCCTGCTGCGTCGTTGGGAGCTGGAGTGGTTTTATCAGGAAGGCGCCAGCCGGCTGTTTCCGGATGCATGGGCGCACTATGTCGGCGCGATTCCACCGGTGGAACGTGCCGATCTGATTTCCGCGTTTCATCGGCGCCTGATCAGCGACGACCAGGCCATCCGCCTGGCGGCGGCCAAGGCGTGGAGCGTGTGGGAAGGGGCGACCAGCTTCCTGCATGTGGACGCCGATTTCGTCGATAGCCACGAAGACCCGCACTTCGCGCTGGCCTTCGCGCGCATCGAAAATCATTACTTCGTCAACGGCGGTTTCCTGGAAGTGGAAGACCAGTTGTTGCGCGATGCGCACCGCATCGCCGATATCCCCGGCGTGATCGTGCACGGTCGCTACGATGTGGTCTGCCCGCTGGCCAATGCCTGGGATCTGGCCAAGGCGTGGCCGAAGGCGCGTTTGGAAATCACCCCGGCATCGGGTCATTCGGCCTTCGAAGCGGAGAATACGGATGCGCTGATACGTGCGACCGACTCTTTCGCCTGAGCAGCATCCGGGAGTCCGCGACGATGCTCCGAGAGGGCGATGGTGCAGTGGTGGTGCAATCGCGCTGGTCGGTTGTTGCTGTGTGTATCGGGATCAGGCTATCGCCAGCAGTTGCGGCTGCAGCGTCGTCAATATCCGTGCCAGACGTTGCGCCCAGGCGTGCTGCCCTGCGTCGTCGGCGATCAGGTCCTGGCGGATTTCCAGCTCGGCATGCAGCAGGCCGCGGCCTTCGCCGTGCACTGGGACGGCGTAGTCGCTGGTGTCGCTGACCGCATAGGGCGCGTTGTCGCCGATGATTAGATCGCCGGCTTCGCGCAGCGCTTGCAGCAATGGATGGGCGAAGCGCGTGTCGCGGTGGTACAGCACGCCGGCATGCCATGGCCGCGATACACCGTGCATGACCGGAGTGAAGCTGTGCATCATCACCAACAGGGTGGGACGCGCGCTCGCGCGCCGTGCATCCAGCTCGGCGGCGATGCGCGCGTGGTAGGGCGTATGCACTGCGGCGATGCGCTGCTGCCGCTGCGCGGCCGATAACCCTGCATTGCCCGGCACTACAGTGCCGTCGCTGGTCTCGGCAATCAGCGTCGGTGATGTCAGCGGACGATTGCAGTCGATCAGCAGGCGCGAATACGTCTGTTCGATCGCCCACGCGTCCAGCAGCGTGGACAGCGCACGGGTGACGCCGACGATGCCGATGTCCCAGCCGATGTGCCGGTCCAGTTCGTGCTGGGGCAGGCCCAGGTTGGCCAGGGCGCGCGGCACGGTCCGACCGGCATGATCGGCCAGCAGGACGAATGGCGAGGTGCCCTGTGGGCGATGGATCGCGAAGACGTCCGGGTCGTCTGCACCGAGCAGTGGGGTTAGCTGTGCCGGGGCGGGTTCAACCACGCGCAGTGCCGTCGAGGTGGTGTTCGATCATCCACAGGCCTGCCCACAGTTTCGGGTCCAATGCGTAGCCTTCGTCCATTTTCTGTACCAGCCACGCGGCGGCGCGTGCGCGCGGCACCGTGTGCACGGTGATGTCCTCGTTGGCGTCGCCGCCGCCATCGCCGACCTTGCGCAGGCCGGTGGCGCGGACGAAGGCGATTTTTTCGCTGCTGGCGCCGGAGGAGGTCGGGCCGATCATCAGCACTTCGGCATGCGCGGCAGTCCAGCCGGTCTCTTCCTCCAGTTCGCGCACCGCCGAGACTTCGATCGATTCTCCGGCGTCGATGTCGCCGACCAGACCGGCCGGCATCTCGATGGTGTGCGTCTGCAGCGGCACGCGGAATTGTTCGACGAACAGCACTTCATCGTCCGGCGTCACGGCAATGATGATCGCCGCCAGTCCGCCTGCGTGCACGCGTTCGGAGTATTCCCAGGTGCCGCGCACCACCATGCGTTGGTATTTACCTTCGTAGACGATGCGGGGCGGGGAGTCGTGGCGGGTCATGGGCAGCTCGCGGGTCATAGAGGAAGAAGACGCCGATGCGCACGCGACGCTGAGGCGCTTTTGTGCAGTGTAGTGCCAGTGCTGTTGCGGCGTTGCGCGCACCGCGCGGCGGTGGCTGCTCAGTTGGGCGTGGTCTCCAGGCCGGCCGCCTGCAGCAGCCTGCGTCGGGTCAGCGGCCCGAAGCGCAGTGCCTCGCACAGTCCCAGCAGGATGTCGGTGTCGGCTGTGCCACGGGTGAATTGGGGCGTGGCCATGTGCAGCGGCGCATCCAGTGCGATGGTGGTCAGCTGCCGCCATCGCAGTGCGTGTTGGCCTTGCTCGCGCAGGCGCACAGCCATCTGCGCCGCGCCACGCAGGCGCAGGAACGCCACTTCGTCGACCCGTGCCAACAAGGTGTCCAGATCGCCGAAATGCGCCAGCAGGATCGCGGCGGATTTCGCGCCGATGCCGGTGATGCCGGGGATGTTGTCGATCGCATCGCCGCTCAGTGCCAGGTAGTCGGCAATCTGCTGCGCATGCACGCCATATCGTGCCTTGACTCCGGATGCGCCCCAGCGTTGGCCGCGCCCGTAGTCCCACTGTTCGTCGCACTCCAGCAGTAACTGCGACAGGTCTTTGTCGGCGGATACGATCACGCCGTGAAAACCGTCGCCGCGCGCGCGGTGCAGCGCGCTACCGATCAGGTCGTCGGCTTCGTAGTGGTGGTCCGCCAGCACGCACAAGCCCAATGCCGCGCACAGCGCCTTGCAATGGGCGAACTGTCGCCGTAGCGCATCCGGCGCTGGTGCGCGGTTGGCCTTGTATGCGGGGTACAGACGATGTCGGAAGCAGGTGTCCAGGGCTTCGTCGAACGCCACCACGATGTGCTGCGGGCGCTCGCGTTCGAGCAGGTCGAGCAGGAACCGGGCGAAGCCGTGCACGGCGTTGGTCGGCCAGCCCTGCACGTCCTGGAATTCGTCGGGAATCGCATGCCAAGCGCGGAAGACGTACAGGCTTGCGTCGATCAGGTACAGCGGCCGCGAGGCGGGCGTGGCCGGGTTCACGGTGTCCAGTCGCTGAGCAGCCGCCGCGGATCGGGACGCTCGCGCTCCGGTGCTTGCATCTGCGCCGTTCCTAGATGGATGAAGCCAGCAATGCGTTCGTGTTCGGCCAGGCCCAGGCGTGCGGCCACCGCGTCGTCGTAGGCCATCCATCCGGTCAGCCATTGGGCGCCGAAGCCGTAGGCCTGCGCCGCTTGCAGCAGCGCGAAGCATACCGAGCCGGCGGTCAGCCATTGCTCGATCTCCGGCACCTTGTGTCCGCGTTGCAGGCACGCGATCACCGCGATCACTACCGGCGCATGGGCGAAGCGTTGGCGATCCTTTTCCACCGCCGCGGCCGGTGCGGCGGGATCGCGCTGCAGGCTGCGCTCGGCGAGGAAGTCGCCCAGCGTCAAACGCGCCTGACCGGCGATACGCAGGAACCGGAACGGCACCAGCTTGCCGTGGTCGGGGACGCGCACGGCCGATTGCAGCATGGCCAGCAGCGTCGCCGCGTCCGGTCCTGGTTCGCCCAATTGCATGGACGGTACCGAACGCCGTGCATCCAGCGCTTGCAGCGAATGAACTGTGTGCATCTGGTTTGAATCCGATTGGGCCGATGCAAATTATAGTCCTTCGCCGACAGGCATCAGTGGATCTGGCCGTGGCACCACCGTCGTGTTGCGTTGCCGATTAGTTGCTCGCAGACGAATGGCCTCTGATGGGATTGCATCGATTGCGACGGCCGCGTGCGGCTTGGCATGCGCCATGGCGTGAACTCGATTGGCGCGCGTTTCATGTGCGGCAATCGTCGCGTCCGTTGTCTGTGTGTCGCTTCTGCCGAGGGGCGCGATGATGGTGCGGTTTGGGCGGCTGAAAAGGATGGGGTGTCGAGGCAGAGTGCCTGGTCCGTACAGGTCTATTCAGGCAAGACTGTCGCCACGATCACGCAATTACAGTCTGGAATCATGGTGAATATCACGTTCCGAGTGGGAGATACTTCTTGTGAAACAGTTGACGTTCATGTGGTATGCCTACTATGAAAAACTAGGGTCAGAGGTCGTGTCCGTTTGCCTTCTGTCTTCACTTCTGTCGAGTGCCGTTGACGGCGCGGAGCCATTTCGTAATGAGTTTCAGCCCCAGCCCGCACGCAGACGCCGCGCGCCATCCGAGCCTGTTGGCGCAGGCGCGCGAGGGCATGTTGCCCGTGCTGGACACCGCGTTTGCAGCGGCACTGACGCATTTCGACGATGTATTGTTCGACCGTGCCGAAACTGCTGGTACGTCGCAGTTGCTGTTCTTGGATGGTATGCGCGAGTTGCGACGCCGTCGTCAAGACATCGCCGCGCGCTTCCGTGCACAACTGCAGGCGGCTTGGCAGGCACTGGAAGCGGGTGCGCCGCTTTCGGCCGAGGTGGCCATGGCCGGGTACGAACACAGTTTGAGCCTAGTGTCCGAGCACGAGCTTGAGTTGCGATTGGCGGTGCGCAACCTGGCCAGCGTACTGCTGCGCGAATGGAAGTCGGTACTCGGTCGCATCGACCGTCGCCTTGGCTGGATCGCCGGTGGTCTGGAACTGGATGCCGACACCAATCCGGTTGGCCCCGAACATATCGGTGTCGCCGTACACGCGGCATTCTCCAATAGCGATCTGGAGCCGGAGGTGCGCCTGCTGCTGATCAAGTTGTGTGAGCGCGATCTCGCCGTCGCGATCGGTCAGCTCTACCAGGAGTTGGACGACCGTCTTGCCGAGGCCGGGGTGATGCCAGAGATACCGCGCCCACCGCCGCCGCCGAAACATCCGGCGCACCACGACGTGTCAAACGTTCAGGCCGACGCCGAGGGTGACGATGACGCGATCTATGCCCCGGCCTGGGCGAGACGTTTTGTCAAACGTTGGTCCGAGCGTCGCGGTAGTGCGCAGGCCGCCACCGGCGATGGGACTGCACACCTGCCCGAGGACGCTCAGGACGTATTGCTTGAGGCGTTGCAAGATCTTTTGCAGAAGACCCGCAATGCGCGCGATACCGCCACCTCGGCGGCACGCACTGCAGTCGGCCAGCAGCGCGCGCTTAGCCCGCGCGAGATGATGTCGGTGTTGTCATTGTTGCAGGCCACACCCAGCGCTACGCAGCGTGCGGTGGTCGGCGACGACAGCGAGTCGCTGGCGCATCGGCTCAAGAGCGAGATGTTGTCCACTGTTGCTCAATGTGGCCTGGACCCGGCGGATGCGCGCCTGGATCCGGTGGATGAAGATGCCATCGACTTGGTTGGCATGCTGTTCGACGTGATGCTCGACGAGCGTGAACTCGACGGTCGCTCGGGCGAGTTGATCGGGCGGCTGTTGGTGCCGCTCGTCAAGGTCGCGCTGCTGGATCGGCGGATGTTCGTGCAGAAAACGCATCCGGCGCGGCGCTTGCTCAACTCGCTGACCGAGGCCTGCGAGGGCAACACAGGCGAGACCCAGAACGAGCGCGTGCTGATGGTCAAGGTCGAGGAGATCATCGAGCGGCTGCTCGCCGAATTCAACGAGAACCTGGCGATCTTCCTGACCTTGGAAGAGGAGTTTCGCGAGTTTCTGGCCCAGCATCGGCGTCGCGTCGAAATCGCCGAACGTCGTGCCGCCGAGACTCAGCGAGGCCAGGAAAAGCTGGAACTGGCGCGGCAGCGCGCCGAAGCCGAGTTACAGGCGCGCCTGCACAATCGACAGTTACCGCAGGCACTGGAGGATTTTCTGCGGCGGCCTTGGCAGCACTACTTGACCATGGTCATGCTGCGTGAATACGCGGATAGCCCCAACGTGCGCGAGGCCATCGCGCTGGCCGATGGCATGCTGGAAGAAGCCGCCGAAGCGCAACGGCATATCGTCGGCAGACCCTGGCTGCAGGCTTGGCAGGAGCCGCTGTATAAGATCTTCGCCAGCGTTGGCTTACATCCGGAAGCGGTCACGGCGGCATTCGATGCGCTGCACGACACCTTGCGGGCGGTGGCCGAACTGCGCCCGGAACTGGAGCGTCGGTTGCCGGAACTGCCGCAGTTGGCGCTGCCGCAAGCGCTGGCGCAGGAGGTACAGCCGGTGGAAGTGGCCGCGCCAGAGGCTTTGGACGATTTCGACAGTGCCGACGCCGACCGTTTCCGCGCGATGGACACCGGCACTTGGCTGGATTTCGTCGACCGCGACGGCAATGTGCAGGCCGGTAAGTTGTCGTGGGTGAGCCCGATCTCGTCGCGGCTGTTGTTCGTCAACCGTCGTGGCGCGCGGTTATGCGTGGCTTCGCCGGAGGAATTAGCGCTGATGGTGCGGCTCGGTCGCCTGCGCAATCATGACGATGATGGCGCTTTCGACAGCGCTTTGCAGTGCGTCGTCGAACGGCTCGATGCGTGCAGTGTCACCCTGCATTGAGTGACCGCGTCGAGCGAACGTCTGCCCGGGTTCCGTTCCGCGATTGCCTCACTTGGCGAGTCTGCGTTTCCGTCTCTTCCGCACAGGCATCTTCATGCCGCTCGCCAACCGCTGCGATCATGCGCTGGACCCTGTAGCATCGGCACTGGACTGACGGGCAGCGCACGGGAAATCGCATGGCAGTGCAGGTTTTGGTAGTGAAGGAGTCGGCGCCGGGCGAGCGCCGCGTGGCGGCGACGCCTGAAACGGTGAAGAAGTTGTGCGCGCTGGGCGCCCAAGTGCGGATCGAGCCGGATGCCGGTGCGTCGGCGGGCTTCGTCGATGCCGCGTATCTCGCCGCCGGTGCGCAGCATGCCGATGCCGAGAGTCCAGCGCAGGCGGATCTGGTGTTGTGCGTGCAGCCGTTGCCGGTCCAAGCGCTGGAACAACTCAAGGAGGGTGCCGGTGTGGTCGGCATGTTGCAGCCGCAGGCCGATCCAGCGCGCGCCGCGGCGCTGCAGGCGCGACACCTGGTCGCGTTCCCGCTGGAGCGCTTGCCGCGCACCACTCGCGCCCAGGCGATGGATGTGCTCAGTTCGCAGGCCGGCATGGCCGGTTACAAGGCGACGCTGATCGCTGCGCAATTGGCGCCGCGCTTCTTCCCGATGTTGACCACCGCGGCCGGCACCATCCGTCCGTCCAAGGTGCTGGTCGTCGGTGCCGGCGTGGCCGGCTTGCAGGCCATCGCCACAGCCAAGCGCCTGGGCGCGCAGGTCGAAGGCTTCGATGTGCGCCCGGAGACACGCGAGCAGATCGAATCGTTGGGCGGCAAGTTTCTCGACCTAGGTGTCAGTGCAGTAGGCGAGGGCGGTTATGCGCGGCAACTCAGCGATGCCGAGCGTGTCGAGCAGCAGCAGCGCCTAGCCGAACACCTCAAAGGTATCGATGTAGTGGTGTGTACCGCCGCAGTGCCGGGACAGGCGGCGCCGAAGATACTCAGTGCCGAGATGGTCGCCGGTATGCGGCCCGGCAGTGTGGTGGTGGATCTGGCCGCCGAGACGGGCGGCAACTGCGCATTGACTCGCCCTGGCGAGACCATCGAACACGGCGGGGTGATCGTCGCCGGGCCGCTGCATCTGGCCAGCATGGGCGCCGTGCATGCCAGCGAGATGTATGCGCGCAACGTCTACAACTTTGTCGCGCTGTTTCTCAAGGATGGGACGATTGCCTACGACTGGAACGACGAGTTGCTGGCGAAGACGCGCTGGCATCCTGCCTGAGCGCCGCCTATGGAAGCGGTCGTGCGGGATCGGGCATAGGCGCGCTCGCACCGATATTGGCTTTGATCCAGGCCGTACGTTGTGCAGGAGTCATCGCGTCCAGGCGGTCGCGCAGCGTCTTGCGCTGTGCTTGCGGTAGCGTGCGCATGTACGCGAATAGTGCCTGTGCTTCCTCGCGTTGTTGCGGGGTCATGGCTTCGTAGCGGCGTGCGCCTTCGCGCGCGTGCGCGCGCTGCTCCGGGGTCATCGATTGCCAGCGCTGGGCATGCTCGAACATCCGCTGCCGTTGTGACGGGGCATCGTTCCAGCGTTGGCGCAGCGGTGCGATCAACAGTTCGCGCTGTTGCGGACTCAGGTGCTCCCAGTCCGGTAAGGGAGAGCCGGACTGGGTGTCGACGACGGCGGGAGCTGGTGGCGTCGGCGGTGTGGCGCAGACGGCAGGTATCACGTGACTGGCCAGTAGCGTGAGCGCCAGGGAAAAGCGGATCGGGCGATTCATCGAATTTATTCCATTGCCAACGCGGTATCGGAGCCCAACCACAGGTACAGGTCGGGGTTTTCGTCCAGTATGCCGGGAGGCGTGGTCTCTTCGGCGTCGCTCGTCATGGCGGCGAACGTCGTCGATGTCGATGTCGTTGCGTTGGCGGCCGTGGCGGAGGCGGAGGCGGTTTCCGGTGCCGATGGTGGCTGCAATAGTTGTTGCACGCCCAGCACAACGCCGAGTAGGGCCGGCGCCGCCGCCAGCAGCCAACCCAGGCGCCGGGTGTGCGAGCGCTTGGCCTGGTCGAGGTGACCGGCTTGCTGGCGCGCGGCGCGCAAGCGGGCAAGGGTCGATGCAGGCAGGGCCTGCAGTCCAGCCTGATGGAGGGCACGCATCCGTGCGTCGAAGGCGGCGGAGCGGGTGGGGTCGGATGTCATCGCAGATCCTCCAGATGTTTCTGCAGCGCCTCGCGGGCGCGCGACAGATGGGTTTTGACCGAGCCTTCGGAACAGCCCATGGCATGGGCGGTGGTGGTCACATCGAGCTCTTCCAGTACGCGCAAGGTGAAGGCTTCGCGCTGTCGTGCCGGTAGCGTGCGCAATGCGGCCACCAGTCGCGCATGGGTTTGCCGTTGCTCGTGCTGTTGGGCCGGATTGGGGCTGTCGTCGGCCCATTCCGGGAAGTTGTCCGCGTCGCGGTCGCTGGCCGGTGCCCAGAAGCGCAGGCGGAAATTGCGGCGACGCTGCAGGTCGATGATGCGCCTGCGCAGGATGCTCCAGAACAGCGGCGTCCACTCCTGTGCCGGCCGCGCGCGGTAACTCAGCAGTTTGATCATCGCGTCCTGCACCGCGTCCAGCGCATCCTCGCGCTGGCGCAGGCCGGCTTCGGCGAAACGGAACGCGCGTGGTCCGATGTCGGCCAGAAACGCTTCCAACGATGCCGGTGCCGGACGCGTGGCGGCATCGTCGGCCTCGGGCAGCGGCGGTAGCAGGGCAGGGGGACTCACCAGCACAGCTTAGCTTCCTGACGGAGGGGTACCTTGGTAAACGCATCGCAGCGGTCACGGTTGACAGCGCGATGTCGTCGCGGATGTCATCGCACAACGGTTCAGCAGGTGGTTATGATGCGGCGGACGGGCGTGGTGCCCTGGAGAGCGAATACGATGAACGATGGGTTCGTGGCCTTGTATATCTTCATGCTTGCGGCGATCGCAGGCCATGTGATCATTTCGCGGGTGCCGGTGATCCTGCATACCCCGTTGATGTCCGGTTCCAACTTCATCCATGGCATCGTGCTGATCGGTGCCATGGTGGTGCTTGGTCATGCCAATACGCCATTGGAGAAAGTGCTCGGCTTTGTTGCGGTGCTGCTTGGTGCCGGCAATGCCGCTGGTGGCTACGTGGTGACCGAACGTATGCTCGACATGTTCAAGTCCAGCAAACCGGACCCGCACAAGACCAAGGCGCAGGATTGATGTGTGGCGCTGGCGCAGTATCGCAATGCGGGCCTGGGGTGCATTGGCGTTGCTGCCTGGCTCCGCGTTGGACCTGCTTTTCCGCTTGCCGCCGTGCGAGTAGATGTTCTTCTCCGGAGAGTAACTGCTGATGGAACTGTTGCCGATCCTCATCAAGAGCAGCTACTTGGTGGCTGCCACGCTGTTTTTGCTTGGCCTGCAGCGCATGGCTTCGCCCAGAACCGCGCGCAGCGGCATCCACTGGGCGGGCAGTGGCATGCTGCTGGCGACCGTCGCCACTTTTCTACTGCCGGGTCTGCATAATTTGCCGTTGATCGTGCTGGCAATCGTGCTCGGCACCGGCGTGGCCTGGATGTCGGCCAAGAAGGTGGCGATCACCGACATGCCGCAGATGGTGGCCTTGTACAACGGCATGGGCGGCGGCTCGGCGGCGGCGATCGGTGCGGTGGAACTGTTGCGCTATGCGTTCTTGATGCATCGCGATACCACGTACTGGAGCGCGGATGCGATCGCCGCATTGGCCGCGCGTCATCCCGGTGCGATCACACTGGTGCTTGCGGTGGTCGGCTCGGCGATCGGCGCGGTGTCGCTGTCTGGCTCGATCGTCGCCTGGGCCAAGCTCGATGGACGCCTGGACAAGCGCGTCGTCTTCCCAGCGCAGCAACCGTTCAACCTGCTGGTCTTGGTGGCGATGTTGGGTGTGGGCGGATGGGCGGTGGTGAGCCTGAGTCCGCTGGCGATCCTGGTCTTCTTCGTGCTGGCGCTGGCGCTGGGGGTGTTGATGACGCTGCCGATCGGCGGTGCCGACATGCCGGTGGTGATTTCGTTGTACAACGCCTTCACCGGCCTGGCGGTGGCGTTCGAAGGCAATGTGCTCGGCAACGAAGCGCTGATCATTGCCGGGATGATGGTCGGTGCGGCGGGTATCCTGCTGACCCGTTTGATGGCCAAGGCGATGAACCGGCCGATCCGTGGTGTGCTGTTCTCCCACTTCGGTGGTGGCGGTCAGGCGCAGGCGATTGACGGGAGTCAGAAACCGATCGAGGCCGACGACGTTGCAGCGATGATGGCCTACGCCGAACGCGTGGTGATCGTGCCCGGTTACGGGATGGCGGTGGCGCAAGCCCAGCACAAGATCTGGGAGTTGGCGCAGCGGCTGAGCGAGCGCGGGGTCAAGGTGAAGTTCGCGATCCACCCGGTGGCCGGGCGCATGCCGGGGCATATGAACGTGCTGCTGGCCGAAGCCGGCGTGCCCTACGACCTGATCGCCGATATGGACGACATCAACCCGGAGTTCGCCAGCACCGACGTGTCGCTGGTGATCGGCGCCAACGACGTGGTCAATCCGGTCGCTAAGACCGATCCGGCCAGCCCGATCTACGGCATGCCGATCCTCGATGTGATCGCCTCCAAGCACGTCATCGTGATCAAGCGCGGCAAAGGGACTGGCTTCGCCGGCATCGAGAATGCGCTGTTCTACGCCGACAACACGCGCATGTTGTACGGCGACGGCGCCGAGGCCGCGGGTGCGCTGGTCAGTGCACTGAAGATGCTTGATGGTGGCGGACACTGAGCGTTGTCGGTACCGCGCGTCCTGCCGCGCTCGTCCTCAGCGCGCGCTGAAGTAGGCCGTGCCCACGCCGATGCACAGCCACAGCAGGTCGCCGGGGCGATTGGCCAGCACGGTCAGGGTCCAGGCGTACTGCGCGCCCATCTTGAGCGCGGAATCCCACACGTTCAGGCCCAACGCTGCGCCTATTTGCGCGGCGGCGATGCCCCAGTTGGCGGCAACGATCACCAGCACGGTGGCGATCACGGCCACGGCGGCGCGCAGCGTGCCGCGCGGTAACGTGCCCACGCGCAGCATCCAGGCGATCTCCAGCGCGACCAGGACCGCCATCCATCCCGCCTGATGACCCAGCGACAATGCCGCCACCAGCCAGGCGATCAGGGCGGTGAAGCAGCCCAAGCCGAGCAGCAAGGGCCATAGCCAGTGCGCGGGCCTGGCCGGCGTTGAGGAAGGCGGCATGGGAGATTCCTTAAGAATCCATACAGGATACTCTTCGGCGTGTGCGCCGCGCGCTCGGATACACTGCACGACTTGCAGCGGCGGGCTCGGCCCCCATATCGCCTTCATGTACTCACGCAGTAGCGAACCTGTCCAATTCGAACGCGATTGCGCGGCGGTGATGGTGCCGCAGGGCGACGCGGTGACCCTGCCAGCGGGCAGCTATGGCTACATCACCCAGGCGCTGGGCGGCAGCTACACGGTATTCGTGGAAGGCAACCTGTTCCGCATCGCGGGCAAAGATGGCGACGCCATCGGCAAGGAGCCGCCACCGGGCCTGGAACTGCCCGAGGATGCGGGCGACGAGCAGGTCGAGACGCTGATCTGGCAGCAGTTGCGGACCTGCTTCGATCCCGAGATTCCGTTCAATATCGTCGATCTGGGGCTGATCTACGACGTGGCGGTGCGGCCGCGCGAGGATGGCAAGCGCACCGTCGAGGTCAAGATGACACTGACCGCACCGGGCTGCGGCATGGGCGAGATCCTGGTCGACGACGTGCGCAGCAAGTTGGAGATGGTCCCGACCGTGGCGCAGGCCGACGTCGAGCTGGTCTTCGATCCACCGTGGGGCCGGCATATGATGTCCGAGGCCGCGCGCCTGGAAACCGGTATGCTTTGACCCGCGCAGGAGGCGTCGCGCCGTGTTCGTGTGCGTGGACAAGGCGTCGCCGTTGCGATCGATTCACGCCATGCACAGGCGATGGCCGTTCCTCGACTACCATAGCAATCCCCGGTGCCCGCTCCCGAGCCGTCTATGCACTTTAGCCAGATTCCGTCCACCGCCGCGCGCAGTGCCGAGGAGCGTGCGCGCATTCTCGCCGCGCCTGGGTTCGGTCACTTCTTCACCGACCACATGGTCGCCATCGCGTGGAGCCGCGAGCAGGGCTGGCACGACGCCCAGGTCCGCGCCTATGGCCCACTGGCGCTGGATCCGGCCGCCTCGGTGCTGCACTACGGCCAGGAGATCTTCGAAGGCATCAAAGCCTACCGGCATGCCGATGCTTCTATCTGGACCTTCCGCCCGGAGGCCAACGGCAAGCGTCTGCAGCGCTCGGCGCAGCGTCTGGCGCTGCCAGAGTTGCCAGTTGAGTTGTTCGTCGAGTCGCTGCGGCAGTTGATCGCGGTCGATGCGGCGTGGGTGCCTTCGGCGCTTGAGACCAGCCTGTATTTCCGGCCGTTCATGATCGCTACCGAGGCGTTCCTGGGCGTGCGTGCGGCACACCAGGCCGGCTACTACGTCATCGCCAGCCCAGCTGGCGCCTATTTCGCCAAGGGCGTGGCGCCGGTGGCGATCTGGCTATCCACCGACTACGCGCGCGCGGCCAAGGGTGGCACCGGCGCGGCCAAGTGCGGCGGTAACTACGCCGCCTCGCTGCTGCCGCAGCAACAAGCGCAGGCCCAGGGCTGCTCGCAGGTGCTGTTCCTGGACCCAGTCGAGGGCAAGTATCTGGAGGAACTCGGCGGTATGAATGTGTTCCTGGTGATGCGCGACGGCAGTCTGGTCACGCCGGCGTTGTCGGGCAGCATCCTCGACGGCATCACCCGCGACAGCATCCTGCAATTGGCGCGCGACCGCGGCATGCCGGTGGTGGAACGCCAGGTCAGCATCGACGAATGGCGCGAGGGCGTGGCGTCTGCTGAGATCACCGAGGTCTTCGCCTGCGGCACGGCCGCGGTGGTGACGCCGATCGGGCAGTTGAAAGGCACGGATTTTTCGGTCGGCGATCTGAGTGCGCCGGCCGGCCCGGTGACCTTGTCGTTGCGCCAGGAGTTGACCGATATTCAGTACGGTCGCGTGGCCGATCGTCATGGCTGGCTGGTCCGCCTGGATTGATGCGCGTGTAGGCGACGACGTCCAGGTAGCTGCCAAGCGTTTCTGGTCCAATACCTCGGATTTTTCGGCGGCGCATGCGCGCGATCCGGCGCTCTGATTGCGTCGATGGCCTTCGGATATCGCGGTTGCTCAGATGGCTTCGAAGCGATTTGCAGCCACGTTCTTGCGCACCTTCTGCGGATCCCATATCTGCCCGTTCATCGCGATGTAGACCCCCGGCGGCAGCGATTGCACCGCGCCGACCGCGCAGCCGATATTGAACTCGGCGTCCGAGCCGCGGAAGCGCGCCGGATTCAGCGCGCCGGTCATCACGATGGTTTTGTTCTGGAGCGTCTGCAATGCCTTGCCGGTCTGCACCATCGAATCGGTGCCGTGGGTGATCAGCACATGGCGGGCCGATTGTGCGGCCACGGTGGCGCGGATCAGTTCGCGGTCGGCATCGGTGATGTGCAGCGAATCCTTGCGCAGGATCGGGATCACGCTGAAACGGAAGGTCACGCCCAGTTCCTTGAGGATCTGACCGATCTGCGGGTCGCCGATCTGATAATCGGACTTATCGTCGAAGTAGATCTTGTCGATCGTGCCGCCAGTGGTGACGATCAGGAGTTGTTCCATTGCCGTTCCTCACGCATGCCCGAGCGCGTTCGCTGTCGCGCAGGTCGTCATGATAATGGGTGTGCCGATGCGCTCGCTCAGGCGCCTTTGTCGCGGTGTGCAGTTGCAGCGCGTTTGTGCGCGAAGCGTGCGCGGATGCCAGGTGCACTGGACAGGCCCACCACGAGCACTGCCAGCAACAGTTCGATCCAGCCGAAGCCGCGCTGCGTCGGTCTGCTCCAGGCGATCATGACTCCATGGCTGAACCACAGCAGCGCCGCCACGCCGCTCCAGAAGCGTGCCAGTGCCGCGCCGCGCAGCACGCCGATCAGCAGCAACAGCGGCGGCAGGGCGAAGACCACCAACACAGCCAGGCGCTGGCGATCGTCGTAGAACCAGACCGCGAATAGCGTCGCCAGCGCCAGCAAGGCTGCGCTCAGCGCGAGATGCGGGCGTAGCGTGTTCACGCGCCGCTCAACCGCTGGGCGATGTCGGCCAGACGCCGTCCCAACGCACGCGCCAAGTGCGCTTCTTCCTCGCTGGGCTGCGGGTCGTCGTCGGCGCCAGCGACATGGCTGGCGCCATAGGGCGTGCCGCCACTGCGCGTGCTGCTGAGCAGCGGTTCGGTATAGGGAATCCCGACGATCAGGCAGCCATGGTGCAGTAGTGGCAGGTGCATCGACAGCAGGGTCGCCTCCTGGCCGCCATGCTGCGAGGCGGTGGAGGTGAAGACCGCCGCGGGCTTACCGGCCAGGGTGGCGCTGGCCCACTCGGCGCCGAGTCCGTCGATGAAGTGTTTGATCGGTGCGGCCATGTTGCCGAAACGGGTCGGGCTACCTAGCGCCAAACCGACGCACTCGTGCAGGTCGTTGGTGCCCACGTAGGGTGCACCGCTGTCGGGGACCGGCGGCGCGCTGGTCTGGGTGACCGCGGCTACCGGCGGCACCGTGCGCAGGCGCGCGGCCATGCCGGGCACTTCGTCCACGCCACGCGCGATGTGCCGGGCCAGGCGCGCCACCGAGCCGCCACGGCTGTAGTACAGGACCAGAATCTCGGCCATGCGGCCCTCCCATGCGTCAGAACGGACGCCAGTATCGACGATGCCGACGTCCACGCGCATCGGGTACCCTTGCCAGATGCAGCCATTGGATACTGTCAATCTCTGGACCGAGCGCGTCCGCGATCACGCGCGCATGCGCAGCTTTGCCGCTTTTTTGTGGCAGCGTTTCCTCGACGATCGCCTGTTCCAGGCGGCGGCCTCGCTGGCCTATACCACCATTTTCGCGCTGGTGCCGTTGGCGGTGGTGGTCTTCGGGGTGTTGTCGGCATTTCCGGTGTTCAACGAATGGAGCGACCAGCTCAGCGATTACATCTTTTCCCATTTCGTTCCGGCGGCGGCGCGTTCGGTGGAGGCGTATCTGCGCCAGTTCTCCGCCAGCGCCGGGCAACTGACCACTGCCGGCGTGATCGCGCTGATGGTGTCGTTGCTGATTACCCTGCACAGCATCGAGCAGACCTTCAACCAGATCTGGCGCGTGGTGTCGGCCCGGCCGCAGTTGAGTCGCTTCCTGGTGTACTGGACGGTGCTGACCCTGGGCGCGTTGCTGGCTGCGGCGTCGCTGGCGGTGTCGGCGCGGTTCTTCGCACTGCCCTTGTTCAAGACCAGCCAGGGGCAGTGGCTGGCGCAACTGGTGCTGAGTATGGCCCCGGTGCTGATCGAGTGCATCTGCATCACCTTGGTGTACCGGGTGGTGCCGCACCACACGGTCAGGTTGCGCCATGCGCTGCCGGGCGCATTGCTGGCAGTGGTGTTACTGGAACTGGTGAAGTGTGGGCTGAGTCTGTATCTGGGTGGTTTTCAGTCTTACCAGCGTATCTATGGCACGGTCGCGTTCGTGCCGATTTTCCTGCTGTGGATCTACATGAGCTGGATCGCGATCCTGCTTGGCGCGTCGGTGTCCTCTTCGATTTCCGCGTTTCGCTATCAGCCGGCGTCGATGCGGCTGCCCGCCGGCTATGAGATCTACGGTTTACTGCGTCTGCTCGGGCGTTTTGTGCAGGCGCGCAAGCAGGGCCTTGGCTTGCAGCAAGAACGGATTCTGCAACTGGAGCCGATGCTTACCGATGCATTGGTGCAGCAACTGCTGGGCGAGCTGGAACGCATCCGTCTGCTCAGCCGTACCGAACAGGGGGACTGGATCCTCGCCCGCGATCTGGCCGAGGTGCCGTTGGCCGAGTTATACGAGAATTGCCAGTTACGCATCCCTATTGTCGAAGCCTACCTGCCGTGTCGCGACGACGCCCTCGGGCAGGCGGCTTGCTGTGCGTTGGACCAACTGCGCCTGCCACTGCGCGAAACGCTCAAGCGCCGTGTCGGTGACCTTTATCCCGAGATCGGAGACCTTGCATGACTGCCTTGCGCATCTTGTTCCCGCTGTTCGCCACCGCCGCATTGTTGACCGGTTGCAATCGGCAGCCGGCGCCCGCACGGACCGATGACCGCGCCACCAGCGCATCTGCGTCGCCTTCGGCCGCGCCTGCCGCACCGCCGGTGGCCGGGCCGGAGGTGGTGCAGCAGACCCGTGCCCAGCCTAGGCTGAAGATGATGGCGGTGGACGGTCACGTATACGATCTGGCCGCGCATCGGGGGCAATGGGTGGTGGTGAATTTCTGGGCCACCTGGTGTGCGCCGTGCCTGAAGGAGATGCCGGAGTTGTCGGCGTTGCACGTGATGCGCGACAACATCAAGGTCGTGGGGTTGGCTTACGAAGACATCGAGCCGGCGCAGATGCAGGCATTCCTGAAGCAGCATCCGGTGGCGTATCCGATCGTCATCGTGGACACCTATAAACCGCCGGCCGATTTCGCTACGCCGCGCGGATTGCCGATGACCTATCTGATCGGCCCCGATGGCAAGCTCGTCAAACAATTCCTGGGGCCAGTCAGCGCGCGCGACATCGAGACGGCGATTGCCGCAGCCGGTGGGCCGGCGCCGGGCAAGGCCGCGGGTTGATGGTTCCTAGCAGCCACGGACTTTATTGCGGTGCCGCTGTAGAGCGGTAAAGCGATTGGCTGCGGACGGCATGATCCGCGCATTCCACTGTTCGCGTTAGTTTACTTATTGCCGCCGCTGCGCTTGCGGGTGCCGGCCATACTGCGTGCCACTTCCAATAGTGCGGCTTGCTGGCGGGTGTCGAGGTTGCGGAAGGCCACCAACAAATCGTGCTCGCCACGGGTGCGTGCGGGATCCAGTTGGTTGGCTAGTTCGCCGAGCAACGCGCCGGCAGGAACGCCGAAGGTGCGCGCCAGCGCATTGAGTTGCGTGCGGCCGGGCATTTTCTCGCCGGCCATCCACGCCTTCACGGTGGTCGCGCCGGCGCGTGGGATGGCCGCGGCGATGTCTGCGGCGCTCATGCCGCTGGCCTTGGCGAGCAGGCGCAACGTGGTGTCCAGAGGCATGCGGGTCTCCAGTTCATTCCTTCAGCCGCGGGCGCAGCGTGGCCAGGTTGCAAGGGCGGGTGCGGGCATCCAGTTGCGCGGCGATGATCTTGTCCCAGGCGGTGCGGCAGGCCGAGGTGGAGCCGGGCAGGCAGAACAGGAAGGTGGCATTGGCCAAGCCGGCAAAGGCGCGCGATTGTAGCGAGGAGGTGCCGATCTCCTCCACGCTGATCGCACGGAACAGCTCGCCGAAGCCGGGCATCTGTTTGTCCAGTAGCGGTAGTAGTGCTTCGGGTGTGGAGTCGCGGCCGGTGAAGCCGGTGCCGCCGGTGACCAAGATGCCATCGACTTGCGGATCGGCGATCCAGGCCGACACGACCGCACGGATCCGGTAACGGTCATCCGGGAGCAGTTCGCGTGCGGACAGGCGGTGGCCCGCTGCGCCGAGTGCCGACACGAGATAGTTGCCCGAGCTGTCCTCGGCCAGGGTGCGCGTGTCCGATACCGTCAGCACGCACAGGTGCAATGGGATGAAATGGGCGTTGGCGCTCATGCCTTCAGCCTAGCGGTTCGCTTGGTTGGCGTACAGCCTGATGTTGGCGGTGTTCGCGTCGGCTTGCCATACATTACATTTGCTGAAGTGGGCGCTGGCGATGATCTTCCTGTCGACATGACGTGGCGGCAGGGCAGTCTCGCGTCGGTGCTAATTTTGAATGATTGGCCGTGGAACGTAGGACGAGGCGATCCCCGTTACGGGGTTCGGAAGCACGAACGGCAGCGTCGCAAGACGCTGCCGTTCGCGGTCACCACGCGGTGCGTGGTGACGGTCTTGCATGACCTCGCTAGATCAACGCGGCGAGGGATTAGTTCGAACGCGTGGCGCAGAAGCCGAGTGTGGTGGTTTGCTGAGGGTCCACGTAACGGTTCCAATCCATACCACTGACTTGGAGGGATTGGACGGCGCCGGAGGCATCGGTATTAGGCGTCCACATGCCACTCCATAGATTGATATTGCTACTGCTGACCTTGCCGAGAATTGGCACAGTGATGTTCCACTGGGCTTTGGTGCTGCCTCTCTTATTGGTCACCGAGATGGTTTCGCAATAGCCGGCACCCCAGTCGCTATTGACGGTGTACTGGACGTCGAAGGGATTGGCGGTGGAGCCGCCGCCACCTGTGGAGCCGCCACCACCCGTGGAGCCGCCACCACCCGTGGAGCCGCCACCACCTGTGGAGCCGCCACCACCTGTGGAGCCGCCGCCACCTGTGGAGCCGCCGCCACCCGTGGAGCCGCCACCACCCGTGGAGCCGCCACCACCCGTGGAGCCGCCGCCGCCTGTGGAGCCGCCGCCACCCGTGGAGCCGCCGCCACCTGTGGAGCCGCCGCCACCCGTGGAGCCGCCGCCACCCGTGGAGCCGCCGCCACCCGTGGAGCCGCCACCACCCGTGGAGCCGCCGCCACCTGTGGAGCCGCCGCCACCCGTGGAGCCGCCACCACCCGTGGAGCCGCCGCCACCTGTGGAGCCGCCACCACCCGTGGAGCCGCCACCACCCGTGGAGCCGCCGCCGCCGGTGCTACCACCGCTAGTGGAACCGGGGATCGCCGGATAGGCGTTCTGGACCAGCATGACGAACTGATTGTGGAACCATCCGCCAGAGATCGGGGAATTGGGCAGTGCGCCTGTCAACACACCATCCGGTGTTGTGTATCTCTCATCGCACATCCCATCAGCGCCTTTGCCTTGATCGTTCGGGATGTATCTGCTGGAGCCGTCCGAGACGCCGGGCTCTTTGATGTGAACAAAAGCATCCACATGTGGGAGAGGTGCGGTAGTCGGAGGCGCGCCCATGCCTGCTCCACTTGGATTGCACCAATTGCCACGAGCAAGGCGTTGATCCACACGACCGGAATTGACATACGTGTTGACATCGTTTCCGCTGGCGGATGTCGGGCGATTGGGGCCGCCCCAGCCGTTGCGGCTGGTGTCGATGAGGAATCCGATCTGGCTTGACCAACCTGCGGAAACGAAGTTGTTATATAGCGTTTGCACATAATGGTTTTCGTCGAAAATGGGATTCCATTGGTAGAACGAGGACGATCTGAGCGGCTGCCCACCCACATTCATATCGGAGTTTGGTAGGTTCGGTTCGGTGGTTGGCGTCGTATTTGCGGTATTGGTGGCAAACCCATCGATACTGGCAAGGCCCGCCGTGGTGTCTTGAAAGATCCGAGTATACAGAGGGATGGTTTTGTCCATATTGTTGGGCCATCCCAGCCAGCCGCTATGCGCGATATCCAGATAATTGTATGTATTTGGAATCGCATGAAGCTTATTGATGGCGTATTTGATGGCGGCTTCGTAAATGCCTGTGGAGGAGGCTTGGCCGCAGGCCGGGGTGCTCAAGTTGGTGACGAGGTTCGGCAAGCTGTCTGGTTCGACAACGTTGACGATGCGCAAATCTTTGTATTGTGGATCTGCTAGGATCCCGGCGATGACATCGATATATTCAGTTTTGTAGCGGGCCAGCGCGTCTTGTGTCAAAGGCAGCTCGCCATTGGAGGACAGTGCGTGGCAGTCGCGTCCAGGCATGTCATAAATGACAAGTCCGACTAGCATGGTCTGGCCGGCTTTTTTCTGCGCCAGGGCGGAATTCAGATGATCTCTCAGGCCAAGCAGCCCAGCGTTTTTAGTGCCGCCATAGATTGCGCCGATCGAGTCGAGCCAGACGAAGGTTTGGTAAGTCTTGGCCGTTTGCATTTTTGCGATCAGCGTAGGGTCGCTGACCTTCGCAATCGACGAGTCGATATCCACGGTGTAGTCTGGATTCACATAACTGGTCGCGCCGACGAACGGGTTGTCTACACGAGATTGAGCGTGAGCGGACAGGCTGGACAGTAGGCATACGCTCAATAATGACGCAGTCGCTTTGTATTTCAAGCGATTACCGGTGGATTTAGATGTTTTCATCGTCGTCTCTCTATTTTAAGGTGTTATAAGGGTTGTTATTTATTGCGAGCATGGCGTAGCGCTTTGGCTGTTTCGATCACTTTTTGGATGACCCCCTTAGCGATTGGTGTGTAGAGGAATAAAATTTTGGCGTAGCAGTCCCCGAAGCGCAGCCGATAAATGGATCGGGCAGCCCTGGTCAGTTGGATGTTTTGTATTCAGTCGTTTCTTAGGAAACTATTAAGATGAACGAACAATCTGCTGTTATTCGCTTTACTGGCTCTCAAGAAAAAAGTGGATAGACCGCTGATGCGGGTCATCGCCGGAGACGCGTATCGTCACCAGGGTGTTTTCGGGATGAGTTTCTCTTTGTGCTACCAAATATGCTTTTGAGAAGAGGCATCAATGCGGCAAGTGAACAAGAGAAGCGGGCCTACATGTCACGAGGCTTTAATGCCTTGCTTGTTTCGAGCAGAAGATCAATTTCGAGATGCTGCATTCTGTGAGCAGGCTCAAGGAATGAATTAAGCTTGAATACAAACTGATGAAGTGCTTATCAGTTACCCAAAATAATGTGACGCCAGATACCGAACGAGTGGCGCAATACATGTTTACTGGTGAAACCTTTACGCTAAATCGGGGCCCGATAATGCTTACCCTTGCGTAAGTGCGCAAACGGCCAGGTGTGAAAATACCTCTCCGGCGTCGCTGCAGCGAAGAAAGGATGGGCCGCGCGACCGCAATTTGCGCCAGTGACTATCGGATGGAGACGAGCTGGATGTCAGGGGATTGCTTGCACAGTGCAAGGCGTTTCAGGCGCTGTTTTGACAGGCTTGCTGCCATGCCGCGTGTGCGTCAGCTCACGCGGCATGGCGCCACCCATGCTCACGCGCCACTGCGCGCAGGAGTGCGGCGAAATCTGCGGCAAAGCCTTGCATGTCGAACAGGCCGCTGCTTGCGCGGCGTTGCCGCAAGCGTTCGCGTAGGACGTGCAGCGCGCTCGGGTCGCGTCCCAGGCGCACCGCCGTGGCGATGAAGGCGTCATCGTCGACCACGTTCATGTCATCCATGTCTAGGTGGTGGTTGAGGCTGCCGGCCACGCGTGCGGCGAAAGTGTTGCCGGGGCAGGTGAGCACTGGGCAGCCGGCCCACAGTGCGTCGGAGGCGGTGGTGTGTGCGTTATAGGGATATGTATCTAGAAAAAGATCGGCATGCCGGTAGCGTGACAGGTATTCGGGGTGCGCCAGTTTTGGCATGAAGCGTAAGCGTGTCGGTTCCAGATCGGCTTTGCATGCGGCCTCGCGTAGCCGCGCATCCGCTTGGCCGGGACCTGACAGCAGCCAGAGCACGCTGTCCGGCACCTGACGCAGCACCGCCAGCATCCGTGCCATGCTGCGTGGACTCAGTTTGTAGCTGTTGTTGAAGCAGCAAAACACGGTACCCGCTTCGGGCAGGCCGCAGTCGTGCCGCGACGGCGGGGTTCCCACGTGGCGGGTGGTGTCGGATGGCTGGAATGCACGCGTTAGCCGCAGGACCCGCTCGCTGTAATGTGCAGTGAGTGGTGGTGGCAAGGCGTAGCCATCAGCGATGACGTAGTCCATCCATGGCGCGCCCGATGTACCAGGGTAGGCGAGCCAGTTGATCTGCACGGGTGCCGGACGCAGCGCCAGCACCTCGGGCGTGCCGCCGCCGCCCCAGCCGCGCAGATCGAGCAGTACGTCGATGCCGGTTTCGCGGATACGCTGGGCGATCGTGCGATGCGCTTGCGCGATCACGCTGTGCCAGGTGTGCGCCGCCGCCTGCAGGCGGGCGCGGATTGTGCTGCGGTCCTCGCCGTTCAGGGCGAACAAATGTATCTGTAGGTCCGCATGCGCGCGCAGGTGTTCGAACAGGGCCACGGTCAGCAGGCCGGTGGGATGGGCGCCGAACCCGTTGGACAGAAAGCCGATCCGTAGCGGGCCGTGTTGGCGCACCGCCGTGGTCGGCAGCGGCGTCAGCGTGCGTGCCAGCGCCTCGGCGCGGTTGCGCGCGCAGCGCAGTTGCTCGGCCGGGGCGGCGTCCTCGTTGAGGAAGGCGAACGGTTCGATCGTCGGATGTCCCTGGCGCACGGCGGCACGGACTTGCTGCGACAGCGCGTCGAGATCGCGCCAGTCGCACAGTTTGCGTCGCCAGTTGAGCAAGTGCGCGACAATCGACGGTTCCTGCGGCAGCAGCGCATACGCATGCGCATAGGCATGGGCGGCGTCTTCCGCCTCGCCGTTGTCTTCCAGGGCGTGGCCCAGCCACAGGGCGATGCCGGGATGTTGCGGAGCTTGGTGCAGTGCCAGGCGCAAGGCGTGCGCGGCGTCGGCATGGCGGCCCTGGGTCCAGCGCACCCGGCCCAGCCGCGCCAGAGCCTCCGGATGGCCTGGACGCAGTTGCAGCGCGCGTAGCGCGGCATGTTCGCCAGCGGCGATGGCGCCGGCGCCGAGTTCGGCATCGGCCAGCATCACCCAGGCGAGGAAATCCTGCGGGTCGCGTCTTACCGTCTCGCGCAGGTGGCGCAGTGCGTCGGCGTCGCCGCCGCTCATGTGCGTGCCGGTGCGCGGCGGTTCACGCGCTGTCGCTCAGCCGCGCCAGTGCGTCGACTTGGTGCTCGTGGCTCAGGCGTTCGATCAGCGCATCGAGATCGCCTTCGATCACATGCGGCAGGTCGTACAGGGTCAGGCCCTCGACGCGGTGGTCGGTGATACGGCCCTGCGGGAAGTTGTAGGTGCGGATGCGCTGGCTGCGGTCGCCGCTGCCGACCTGAAGCTTGCGGTCCTGTGCCTCGGCCGCGGCCTGCTTGTTGCGTTCGGCATCGAGCAACTGCGCCTTGAGTCGTTTCAGCGCCTTGTCGCGGTTGGCGTGCTGGCTGCGTTCGGTCTGGCACTCCACCACCACGCCACTGGGTACGTGGGTGATGCGAATCGCCGATTCGGTCTTGTTGACGTGCTGGCCGCCGGCGCCGGAGGAGCGGAATGTGTCGATCTTCAGGTCGGCTGGATTGACCGCGATCTCTTCCACGTCGTCGGCTTCGGGGATGATCGCCACCGTCGCCGCGGAGGTGTGGATGCGTCCCTGCGATTCGGTGGCCGGCACGCGTTGCACGCGGTGGGTGCCGGATTCGAACTTCAATTTGGAGTAAGCGCCGCGACCGACGATGCGTGCGACGATTTCCTTGTAGCCGCCGTGTTCGCCGGGGTTGTCCGATTCCACTTCCACTTTCCATCCCTGGCGCTCGGCGTAGCGCGCGTACATGCGGAACAGGTCGCCGGCGAAGATCGCGGCTTCGTCGCCGCCGGTGCCGGCGCGCACTTCCAAGAACAGGTTGCCGTCGTCGCGTGGGTCGCGCGGGACCAGCAGCAGCGCCAGCTGTGCATCCAGGTCGGCCAGATGGGCCTGCGCGGCGGCGATTTCTTCCTCGGCCAGTTCGCGCAGTTCCGGATCGGCACGCATCGCTTCGGCGGAGGCAAGATCGGCCATGGCGGCGGTTTCCTCGGCCAATGCCGTGGCGACCGGCTGTAGTTGCGCGAATTCGCGCGAGTAGTCGCGGAAGCGCTGGTGATCGCTCACCACTTCGGGGTCGGAGAGCAGGCGTTCGAGTTCTTCGCGACGCTCGGCCAGCGCCTCCAGCTTACGGCGCAGGGTCGGTGTCATCGGGTTTCAGCAGTGGGTGGAAGTAGCCCGGTTTTTCCGGGAACAGGCGTTCGGCGGCGCGTGCCAATTCGCTATCGCCGCGCAGCGCTTCTGCGCGCAGCGCCGCGGTGGGCGGGTGCAGCAGCCGGTTGGTCAGGGTGTTGGCGAGGAAATCCAGTACCTCTTCGGCCGGTTTGCCGTGCGCCAGTTGTTGCCGCGCTTTGGCCAGTACGTCGTCGCGGGTGCTGTCGCCATGCGCGCGCAGGCGCTTGAGTGGCGCCTGACGGGTGCTGGCCTGCAGCGTCTCCATGTAGCGCACGACCTGCAGGTCGATGATCGCCTCGGCGGCCTGGGCCGCTTCGCGCCGGCCGCGGCGGTTGTCCTCGACCGCGCGTTCCAGGTCGTCCACGGTATACAGATAGGCGTCGGCCAGCTCGGCCACGTCGGTCGCGATATCTCGTGGTACCGCCAGGTCGAACAACAGCATCGGTTTGTGCTTGCGCGCGCGCAGCGCCTGCTCGACCTGCACCCGCGTGATCACCGGCGCGGGCGCGGCGGTGGCCGAGAACACCACGTCGGCCTCGTGCAGATGCCGTTCCAGTTCGCTCAGTGGTAGTGCCACGCCACCGTGGCGACTGGCCAGCTCCTGGGCGTGGGCAAGCGTGCGGTTGGCGATCAGCAGGCGCTGCACGCGGCCTTCGCTGAGGTGCTTGGCGGTCAGTTCGATGGTTTCGCCAGCGCCGACCAGTAGCACGGTCGATTCGTTGAGCCGGGCGAAAGCGTCTTGTGCCAGGCGCACCGCGGTCGAGGCCACCGAGACCGGATTGGCGCCGACACGCGTATCGGTGCGGGCGCGCTTGGCGACGGCGAAGGTCTGTTGGAACAGCCGATCCAGACGGTTGCCCATCGCCCCGTGTTCGCGCGCCAGTGCCCAGGCATCCTTGACCTGACCCAGGATCTGCGGTTCGCCCAGGACCATGGAATCCAGCCCGGTGGCGACGCGGAACAGATGCCGCACCGCGTCCGCGTCCTGGTGTTGGTACAGATGACTGTGCAGGTCGGCGGCGTGCGAATTCAGCCAATCGGCCAGCTGCTGCGCGTCGTCGGTGATCGCGTACAGCTCGGTGCGGTTGCAGGTGGACAGCAGTGCCGCTTCGGTCACCTCGGGCAGAGCGCGCAGCGATTGCAGCGCGTGCGGGAGTGCATCGCCAGCGAATGCCACCCGTTCGCGCAGGTCGACCGGCGCGGTCTGATGGTTCAATCCGAGCACCCACAACGTCATCTGTTCAGTCGCTTGCGATAAGCTGCTGGCTATTCAGGGCCCCATTTTACGGCCCGGCCGCTTCCGATGCCCGCATTGATTCGCATCCGTACCTTTTTGCTGCTGTCCGTCATCGCCGTTGTGGCGGCGCCGGTCGGCGCCAAGCCCGCGCGCCCGGAGCAGGGCGTGCTGACCCCGGTGCTGGCCGGCGAGTTCGCGCTGCAGGCCGGGCAACTGGCCGATGCCACGCGCTGGTATCTGCAGGCGGCCAACGACAGTCCTGGCGATGTTGGCCTGGCCGAGCGCGCCACCCGCATCGCGATGCTGGCCAACGACAGCAAGGCGGCGGCGCAGGCCCTGGCGTTGTGGCGGCAGCGCGCGCCCGCCTCGTTGGCGATGCGTAGTGCCGAGGCCGCGCTGGCGCTGCGCGGCGGCAATTTGCATCAGGCGCGGAGTCTGCTGGTGGCGCTGTTGCGCGACAAAGATCCGCGTGGTTGGCGCTTCGCCTTGATGGCGCTGGCCAGTGGTAACCGCGATCCGGAGGTGGCGGCGAAAGCATTGGACCAATTGCTCGATGCCAATGCCATTCCTAATCAGCTCGAAGCCTGGCAGGAGTTCGGCCGACTGGCGCTGCGACTGGAACAACCCAAGCTGGCCGAACGCATCGTCGACCAATTGGTCAAGCGCTTCCCGTCCGAGCCACGGGTGGCGCTGTTGCATGCCACCCAATTGCAGCAGGCGGGCAAGGTCGAACAGGCGCGCGCGTTGTTGCAGGGCGTGGAGCCGAAGGTGGCGATGGATCCGGAGCTGCGCGCTGCGCTGGCCTATGCCTACGATGCGATCGGCGATACCGCCAGCGCGGCACGGGTGCTGGCGCTAGGGCCGCAGAGCACGGAGAACTACGGTTTGCGCGCTTCGATGCTGTCCAAGCTACAGGACGACGTGGCGTTGACCGCGCTGTACGACGAGTTGCGCAAGGGGGCGAACCGGCCCGATCCCGAACGGCGGCTGTTGCTCGGCAAGATCGCCGAATTCCTCAAGCGCAACCAGGAAGCGGTGGACTGGTATCGTGGCGTGCCGAGCGGTCCCATGCGCAGCGAGGCGCGTTTGCGCATGGCCGATGCGCTGTATGGTCTGGGGCAGAAGGACGCCGCATTCGCCGAGGCGCGCGCGTTGCAGGACGATGCCAATGCCGATGATGCCGCGCGCCGCGACGCCTACGTGCTGGAGGCGGAATTGCGCCAGCGTAGCGGCGACGATGCTGGCGAACTACAAGTGTTCGAACGTGGCCTGGCCGCATATCCGGACGACAATGCGTTGTTGTACGCGCGTGGACTGGCCTGGGAGCGCCGCGACCGCATCGACCGCGCCGAGGCCGATTTACGCAAGATCCTGGTCACCGAGCCGGACAACGTGGCCGCGTTGAACGCCCTTGGCTACACCCTGGCCGATCGCACCAAGCGTTACCGCGAAGCGCTGGAGTTGATCGATCGCGCACGCACCGCCGATCCGGACAATGCCGCGATCATCGACAGCTACGGTTGGGTGTTGTACCGACTCGGCAAGACCCAGGAAGCGCTTGTGCAACTGCGTCGCGCCTGGAGCCTACTGAAGGATCCGGAGATCGCCGCGCACATCGGCCAGTTACTGTGGGAGCAGGGGAAGCACGAGGAAGCCAATACGTATTTCGAAGCGGCGCGTAAGCTCGACCCGAACAATCGCGCGTTGCAGCGGGCGATGGAAAAGGCGGTTCCATGAAGGCGCTGTTGTGCGCTGCATGGGGTGTGCTGGCGGTCCTTGCGTTGGCTGGTTGTGCAGGGGTGCAGTCGCGTCCGCCGGCGCCGGTCGTCGGTGCGCCCGATATGGCCGCGCGGCAGGCGGAAAAGGCCCGTGCGCAATGGTTGCAGGCACAGCCGAACTGGTCGTTCCAGGGGCGCGTCGCCGTCAGCAACGGGCGTAACGGCGGCAGTGGACGCATCGACTGGGCCCAGCACGGGCGCGGCTACGACGTGCAGCTCAGCGCGCCGGTGACCCGGCAGAGCTGGCGCTTGCGCGGCGATAGCCAATCCGGGGCGGGGCGCCTGGACGGCCTGGAGGGTGGGGTGCGTGCCGGCGAGGATGCGCAGCAGGTATTGCTGCAGGCGACCGGTTGGGAGATTCCGGTCAATTTGCTGCCCGATTGGGTGCGTGGCCTAGTGGCGCGCAATGCACGGGCGCCCGAGCGGCTCGACGACGACGCGCAGGGACGTCCACATCTGCTGCGGCAGATGGGGTGGGACATCGAGTTCCAGGAGTGGTATCCGCCTGCTGCGGGGCGTCCGCCGCTGCCACGGCGCATCGAAGCGCGCAGCGGGGATGCCAAGGTGCGGCTGCTGGTCGATCAATGGGACATTCCGGCGTCATGATCCAGGCGTCGGACGGGGGCTGGTCGTATTGGCCGGCCCCGGCGAAGCTGAACCTGTTTCTCCAGATCACGGGCCGCCGTGCCGACGGTTATCACCAGTTGCAGACCGTGTTCCGCCTGCTCGATTGGGGCGACACGGTGTCTGTGCGGCCGCGCGCCGACGGCGTGGTGGCGCGCATCGGCCCTTCCGTGGCCGGTGTCGCCGAGGCCGACGATCTACTGGTGCGGGCGGCCATTTTGCTGCAAAAAGAAGCCAAGATCGCCAAAGGGGTGGATATTCGCGTCGAAAAGCGGATTCCTGCCGGCGGCGGTTTTGGTGGCGGATCGTCGGATGCGGCCACGGTGTTGGTCGCGCTGAACGCGCTGTGGGGCGCCGGTCTGGATGAAGACGCACTGGCCCGGTTGGGGCTGTCGCTGGGCGCTGACGTGCCGGTGTTCGTGCGCGGCCACGACGCCTGGGCCGAAGGCATTGGCGAGCGCTTGACCCCGATCGCGTTGCCTCCGGCCTGGTATGTCCTGGTCGATCCGGGCGTTCATGTGCCCACCGCGGCCCTGTTTCAGTCTGCGGATTTGACGCGGGATGCTGTGCCCGCGAAAATAGCCGACTTCGTTTCAGGTTTCCTGCTCGGGAATGCGTTCGAGCCGGTCCTGCTTCGCCGCGAACCCGCTGTCCAGGCGGCGTTCCAGGCGCTGGCCCGGATCGGAACGCCGCGCTTGACCGGATCGGGAAGCGGTTGTTTCGTCGAGTTCGCCGATCGCGCCGCCGCACAGCGTGCGCTGGCGGACTTGCCGAACGGGATGCGCGCCTGGGTGGCAGGCGGCGTGGCTCGCTCGCCGCTGCTCGACGCGCTGGAGGTTTGACAGGTTTTACGCAGGGGCGTCGCCAAGAGGCCCAAGGCACCAGGTTTTGATCCTGGCATTCGTAGGTTCGAATCCTACCGCCCCTGCCATTGATGCGAGTCTCTCGCAAGGTCCGGCACATTCGTGTGCGTGGATGCAACAGGCGAAGCGTGGTTTCGCCTGGGTTTCTCCAGTGTTACATCGCTATTTTCGCCACACGCTTTTTGCCGCCACCCGAGTGATTTCTCATGCAAGACCAACGCAACCTGCTGGTGTTCTGTGGCAATGCCAACAAGCCTTTGGCCAAGAGCATCTGTCGCGAGTTGGGCGTGCGTGCGGGCAAGGCGATGGTGTCGCGCTTCTCCGATGGCGAAGTGCAGGTGGAAATCGAGGAGAACGTGCGTCGGCAGGAAGTATTCGTGCTGCAGCCGACCTGCGCGCCGAGCGCGGAGAACCTAATGGAATTGCTGGTGCTGATCGACGCGCTCAAGCGCGCCAGTGCCGCCAGCGTCACTGCGGTGGTACCGTATTTCGGTTATTCGCGACAGGATCGGCGCATGCGTTCCTCGCGCGTGCCGATCACCGCCAAGGTCGCCGCCAAGATGTTCAGTGCGGTCAACGCCGACCGCGTGCTCACCGTCGATCTGCATGCCGACCAGATCCAGGGTTTCTTCGATATCCCAGTCGATAACGTCTATGCCTCGCCGCTGCTGTTGGCCGATATCTGGCGTGCCTACGGAACCGACAACCTGATCGTGGTCTCGCCCGACGTCGGCGGTGTTGTGCGCGCGCGGGCCGTGGCCAAGCGCCTGGACGATGCCGATCTGGCGATCATCGACAAGCGCCGTCCGCGCGCCAACGTGGCCACGGTGATGAACATCATCGGCGACGTTGAGGGCAAAACCTGCGTGCTGGTCGACGATATCGTCGACACCGCCGGCACCCTGTGCGCCGCGGCGGCCGCGCTGAAGGCGCAGGGCGCGCTGAAGGTGGCCGCGTATTGCACGCATCCGGTGTTGTCCGGCCCGGCGGTGAGCAACATTACCAACTCGCAACTCGACGAGTTGGTGGTCACCGACACCATCCCGCTCTCGGAAGCGGCGCGCGCCTGCGGCAAGATCCGTCAGCTCAGCGTTGCCGAGCTGCTCGCCGAAACCATTCGCCGTATCGCCTTCGGCGAGTCGGTCAGTTCGTTGTACGTCGATTGAGGGTTGGGACGGGCGTTGCCTGTCCCAACTTACGTTCCGGCTCTTCTGGTCGCGGGAGAGTCTTTCAAACTGTCGCGAGGCGGTTCATTCAACCAAGGTAGTAAACGCAAAATGGCAACCACGCATGAAATCAAGGTTCAGCGCCGCGAAGTCGAGGGTAAGGGTGCGAGCCGCCGCCTCCGTCGCGACGGCGTGATCCCGGCTATCGTCTACGGTGGCGACCTGAAACCGGTCAACATCCAACTCGACCACAACGAAGTCTGGCTGGCCAGCCAGAACGACTGGTTCTATTCGTCCATCCTCAGCCTGAGCTTGAACGGCGATGTGCAGAAGGTGCTGCTGCGCGATATGCAGCGTCATCCGTACAAGCAGCTGATCATGCATATCGACTTCCAGCGCGTGAACGACAACGAGGTGTTGCACGCCTCGGTGCCGCTGCACTTCCTCCACGAGGATGTGTCGCCGGCCGGCAAGTCGGCCGAAGTGGTCGTTACCCACGAATTGAACGAAATCCAGGTCGTGTGCTTGCCCAAGGACCTGCCGGAGTTCGTCGAAGTCGACCTGTCCACGCTGTCGGTCGGCGACGTGATTCACTTGTCCGATCTGAAGCTGCCGGCCGGGGTTGAGTTGCCGCAACTGAAGTTGGGCAAGGAGCACGACGTGGCGGTGGTCATCGCCAAGCATGGTCGGGTCGAGGAAGAGCCCGAGGCGACCGATGCGGCGGCGGCCGAGCCGGCGAAGAAGGACGGCAAGTAAGCGTCTGTGCGGTGCCTGGACCATCGTGGTTCGGGCGCCGCGGCGCTGTGCTGCGGCATGACTGGTCTGCGTCTGATCGTCGGTCTGGGCAATCCCGGGGCCGAGCATGCGAATACCCGGCACAACGCCGGGTTTCGTTTTGTCGATCATCTGTTGCAACAGGCCGGTGCGCGCTGGAGCGTGGAGGCCAAGTTGTTCGGCGAGATCGCCAAGGTGGATGTCGCTGGGCAGTCCGTGTGGCTGCTGAAGCCGGCCACGTATATGAATCTCAGCGGCAAGTCGGTGACGGCGGCGCTGCGGTATTGGAAGATCGAGCCTGCGCAGGCACTGCTGGCGCACGATGATCTCGATCTGGCGCCGGGCACGGCGCGGCTCAAGTTCGATGGCGGCCACGGTGGCCAGAACGGCCTGCGCGACACCATTCGCCTGCTTGGGCATGCCGGTTTCCATCGCTTGCGTATCGGGATCGGGCATCCTGGGCACAAGGACAAGGTCGTGCCGTGGGTGTTGAGTCGTGCGAGCCAGGCCGATCAAATTTTGATCGATCGTGCCATCGACGACGCCCTCGCGGTGCTGCCACTGGCGGTGCAGGGCGATTTCAACGAAGCGATGAAGCGGCTGCATACGAGCAGGGATTCGTGATTGGGGATTGGGGATGCGCCTCCACAATAATGCGTTGCGCATCTCCAATCCCGAATCCCAAATCCTGGAAGTGAATCATGGGCATTAAGTGCGGCATCGTTGGGTTGCCCAATGTCGGCAAGTCGACCCTGTTCAATGCATTGACCAAGGCCGGCATCGCTGCGGCCAATTTCCCGTTCTGCACCATCGAGCCTAACGTCGGCGTGGTGCCGGTGCCGGATCCGCGGCTTGGCGCGTTGGCGGCGATCATCCATCCGCAGAAAGTCGTGCCGACCGCGGTCGAATTCGTCGATATCGCCGGCTTGGTCGCCGGTGCCGCCAGCGGCGAGGGATTGGGCAACAAGTTCCTGGCGCACATCCGCGAAGTCGATGCGATCACCCATGTGGTGCGCTGCTTCGAGCATGGCGACATCATCCACGTCAACAACAAGGTCGATCCGGTTTCCGATATCGAGACGATCGATATCGAGTTGGCCCTGGCCGATCTGGATAGCGTGGAAAAGGCGCTCAACCGCGCCGAGCGCGCGGCCAAGGGCGGCGACAAGGACGCGGCGGCGCGCAAGCCGGTGTTGGCCAAGCTGCAGGCCGCGCTGGCCGACGGCAAACCTGGGCGCAGCGCCGGGCTGGACGAAGAAGAGAAAACCTTGGTGCGCGATCTGTTTCTGCTCACCCTCAAGCCGGTGATGTACATCGCCAACGTGTTGGAGGATGGCTTCGAGAACAATCCGCACCTGGAGGCGGTGCGTGCGCGTGCCGCCGCCGAAGGCGCCCAAGTGGTGCCGGTGTCGGCGGCGATCGAGGAAGAATTGTCGCAACTGGACGATGCTGATCGCGATGCGTTTCTGGTCGATCTGGGGTTGCAGGAGCCGGGTTTGAACCGGGTGATCCGCGCCGCCTATGCGCTGCTGGGGCTGCAGACGTATTTCACCGCTGGGGTGAAGGAAGTGCGGGCATGGACGGTGAAGGTGGGCGCAACCGCGCCACAGGCGGCGGCGGTGATCCATACCGATTTCGAGAAAGGCTTCATCCGGGCCGAAACCATCGCCTACGACGATTTCATCAAGTACAAGGGCGAGGCCGGCGCGCGCGAGGCTGGGCGTTTGCGTCTGGAAGGCAAGGAATACCGTGTGCAGGAGGGCGACATCCTGCATTTCCGCTTCAATGTCTGACCCGGTCTGAGCCGTTGCGCGTGCCTTGCGCAGGCGCACACAGATGGTCGCGCTGTCGTGCCTGCCTGCGTCAAAAGGCTGTTGACAAGGCAAGGGTGTCAGGGAAGAATAGCGGGCTGTTTCACCCCGCTTTGATCCGGTTTCGCTACCGGGTTGTGGCGGGTAGTTGGAGGGATACCCAAGCGGCCAACGGGGGCAGACTGTAAATCTGCTGGCTTACGCCTTCGGTGGTTCGAATCCACCTCCCTCCACCAGTAATTGTGTTGTGGCAGTGTGTCATCCCGTCGCGGGAGTAGTTCAACGGTAGAACCTCAGCCTTCCAAGCTGATGGTGCGGGTTCGATTCCCGTCTCCCGCTCCATTGAACGCGCGTGTGTCACAATAGAGCGACAGAACAACGCTCACGTAGCTCAGTCGGTAGAGCACCTCCTTGGTAAGGAGGAGGTCGAAGGTTCGATTCCTTTCGTGAGCACCATAATTTAATCGTCAAATTCTTTCCAAGATCATCGAGAAGAAGCAGCCATGGCCAAGGGTAAGTTCGAGCGCACCAAGCCGCACGTCAATGTCGGCACCATCGGTCACGTCGACCACGGCAAGACCACGCTGACGGCA
>NZ_MDCB01000015.1 GCF_002939705.1 Xanthomonas albilineans
CGTTGCTGCGCAAACGACAGCACCCGCGGCGCATCCGGCTCAAGCGGCAAGATCGGCGACAAAACGGCAGCGGACGAGGACGCCACACACGCGGCAAGTTGCTGGAGCGTCGCATGTGCAAACAACTCGGCCACGCCGATCTCGGCCCCCAACTCCTGACGCAAGCGCGAGGCAACCCGCACCGCCAGCAATGAATGCCCACCAAGGGCAAAGAAGTTATCGTGCCGCCCAATCGTCTCCAGACCCAGCAAGTCACTCCAGATCTTGGCAATGGCCTGTTCGATTGCGCCCTGCGGTGCTTCATACGCACGCGCCGCATAAGCCGCACCATCCGGTGCCGGCAATGCCTTGCGATCCAGCTTGCCGTTCGGAGTCAGTGGCAGACGATCCAACTGCACATAGGCCGCCGGCACCATGTAATCCGGCAGCACATCCGATAGCCAACTACGTAAAGTTTCAGCGCACAGATGCTCGGACGTCACGTCCTCGGCTCCGACCCAATATGCAACCAGCCGCTTGTCGTTGCCTGCGTCCGCATCCAGCGCCACCACCACGCACTCGCGCACCTGCGCATGCGCGCTCAGCCGTGCCTCGATCTCGCCCAACTCGATGCGGAAGCCACGAATCTTGACCTGGTGATCGTTACGTCCGACAAACTCGATCGTGCCGTCGGCACACCAACGCCCCAGATCGCCGCTGCGATACATCCGTGCCGTCGGATCGGCGCTGAATGAATCCGTGAGGAAACGTTCTGCGGTCAATTCCTCGCGATTCAGATATCCACGCGCCACACCATCGCCACCGATATACAACTCGCCCACCACTCCGATCGGAACTGGCGTACCGTACCCATCGAGAATGTAGATCTGCGTGTTCGCGATCGGACGTCCGATCGGAAGACTTCTCAAACCATCATCGATCTCCACGACCTCATAAGTGGTGGCGATGGTCGTGATTTCTGTGGGGCCGTAACAATTCAAGAAATGCTGCGGGCTGTCGCCATCCAAAACCTTCGCCACAACGCTCGGATCAATCGCATCACCACCGGCAAGCAGATAACGCAAGTGGCCAAAGGCCTCTTTCATGCTATCCGCGTACTGATGGAACAGCCCTGCCGCTAAAAGCAATATGGTGATACCTTCGCATTTGATCGTCTCTGCCAACCGTACTTGGCTCAGTAAAACATCGGCTTCGATGACGATCATGCGCGCGCCATTGAGCAACGCGCCCCAGACCTCCAACGTGGTCGCATCGAAACTCGGATTGGCGGCAAAAGCGACACGGTCGCTCGGATGGAACGGCAGATATCCGTTGTTCAATACCAGACGATTGATACCACGATGCGGTATTTCGACCCCCTTCGGCAACCCTGTCGAACCAGAGGTGTACATGACATAGGCGCTTGTACTGCCATGTGAGTACAAGCGCGGATTGTCAGATTCCGCAACATTCACTGCGGCATCGTCGATGTTGACCCGTAAGACCTCGAGCCGCTCTGGCAAGATGGTATCCTTAACCGCCAACACCCTAATGGCGTCGCAATCGGCGAGAATGTAGGTCAGCCGCTCCGGTGGATAGGCAGGATCCAGCGGCACGTACGCGCCTCCCGCCTTCAGCACCGCCAGCAGCGCCACCACCATCTCGACACTGCGCTGCACGCAAATTGCCATACGGTCGGCCGGGCGCACGCCCAACTCGCGCAGGTAATGCGCCAACCGATTGGCTCGCGCATTCAACTCGCCATACGTCAGCGACACCTCGCCTTGCACCACCGCGATGGCCGATGGATCACGCGTGACCTGCGCCTCGAACAACTCTTGCACACACGCATCGCGCGGATAATCCGTCTCCGTTGCATTCCACTCCATCAATACCTGTTGGCGCTCTGCCTCGCCCAGCAACGGCAGACGATCCACCGCCATATCCTCGGCGCCCTCGGCCACCATCGCCGCCAACAGATGCCGCCAATGGCCCATCCACCGCTCCAGCGTCGCATGCTCGAACAACGCCGTGGCATAGGTCAGACTGCCCACGATCCCCTCTTCGCTTTCGGCCAACGACAGCGACAGGTCGAACTTCGCGCTCGTCTGCGTCGTACCCAAACCACTGGCCTCGAGTTCGCCAAGATCCAGCTCACCCTGCGGCGTGTTCTGCCACGCGAACATCACCTGAAACAGCGGCGCATGTGCAAGACTGCGCGGCGGCTGCACCAGTTCCACCACCTGCTCGAACGGGATGTCCTGATGCGCCTGCGCCTGTAACGCACGTTCTTTCACCGATGCCAGCAACTGCGCCAGCGTCGGCGAACCGGACAACTCCACGCGCAACGCCAGCGTGTTCACGAAGAACCCAATCATCCCTTCGGTCTCCGAGCGGCCGCGATTGGCCACCGGGCTGCCGATCACCACATCGTCCTGTCCAGACAAGCGCGATAGCAGCAACGCCCAACTCGCCAAGAGCGTCATATACATCGTCAGGCCGTGCCGCTGGCTGAGTTCCTTCAGCGCCTGCAACTGCTGTGGCTCCACGACCATTTCCAGCGTTGCTCCAGCATGGTCCTGCCTGGGCGGACGCGGACGATCCGTCGGTAGTTCCAGCAGCACCGGCGCACCAGACAGCGCCTCGCGCCAATAAGCGACCTGCCGCTGCAACACCTCGCCTTCCAGCCATCGCCGCTGCCAGCTCGCATAATCAGCGTACTGGATCGGCAACGGCACTAGCGGATCGGCTTCGCCACGTGCGAAGGCCCGATACAGCACACTCAGCTCGTTGATCAAAATCCCCATCGACCACCCATCCGAGACGATGTGGTGCATGGTCACGAAGAGAACGTATTCGTCGTGGGCGAGCTGTACCAGTACGCCACGGATCAGCGGGCCGTGTTCCAACGCGAAGGGTGCCTGCGCCTCCTCCGCCAATAACTGCTCCAGCGCTGCCTCGCGCTCGGGCACATCGCGCAGATCGTGGGCAATCAACTGGAAGCCGCTGTCTTCGGCGGCGACCTGTTGCAATGCCTGCCCATCGACCAGCGCAAAAGTCGTGCGCAGCGACGCGTGCCGGGCCACGATGCGATCCAGGGTGCGTTGTAGTGCCTGGGTGTCCAACGCCCCACGCAAGCGCAGGCCGCCGCTGATGTGATACGCCTGACTGACGCCCTCGAACTGCGACAGGAACCAGAGCCGCTGCTGCGCGAAGGACAGCACGCGCGGTGCATCTGATGCCAGCGGCAGAATCGGCGGCAACACGGCAGCGGACGAGGACGCCACACACGCGGCAAGTTGCTGGAGCGTCGCATGTGCAAACAACTCGGCCACGCCGATCTCGGCCCCCAACTCCTGACGCAAGCGCGAGGCAACCCGCACCGCCAGCAATGAATGCCCACCAAGGGCAAAGAAGTTATCGTGCCGCCCAATCGTCTCCAGACCCAGCAAGTCACTCCAGATCGTGGCAATGGCCTGTTCGATTGCGCCCTGCGGTGCTTCATACGCACGCGCCGCATAAGCCGCACCATCCGGTGCAGGCAATGCCTTGCGATCCAGCTTGCCGTTCGGAGTCAATGGCAGGCGATCCAATTGCACATAGGCGGCTGGGACCATGTAATCCGGCAGCACATCCGATAGCAAACTGCGCAAATCCTCCGCGCCCAGATGCTCGGACGTCACACCCTCGGCTCCAACCCAATACGCCACCAGCCGCTTTTCGTTACTCCCGGCCTCCTCCAACGTCACCACCACACACTCGCGCACATCCGCATGCGCGCTCAGCCGTGCCTCGATCTCGCCCAGCTCGATACGGAAGCCGCGAATCTTGACCTGGTGATCGTTGCGCCCCAAGAACTCGATCGTGCCGTCGGCACGCCAACGCCCCAGATCGCCAGTGCGGTACATGCGTGCGCCGGGGTGTGCGGCGAACGGGTCGGGCACGAAGCGTTCGGCGGTCAGATCGGGTCGGCCGAGGTAGCCGCGCGCCATCGCCGCGCCGGCCAGATGCAGTTCGCCGCGCGCGCCGATCGGCAGCGGCTGACCGGCACGATCCAGCACATACGCCCGGGTCGCGGCGAGCGGACGGCCGATACCGCTCGGCGTGTCGATGGCGACGGCCTGGGCGGTGGCGACCACGACGGCTTCGGTCGGGCCGTAGGTATCCAGCAGCGGCATGCGGGTGCCTTGTACCCAGTGCTGGCGCATGGCCGGCGTCAGCGCTTCGCCGCCGATGATGAGTTGACGCACGCAGGCGGGAATCTCCAGCGACTGCGCGCATAGTTGCGCCCAGAAGCGGGTGGGCAGGTCGACCACGCTGATGCCGGCGTGCGCGCACTGCGGCCAGAAGCGCTCGGTGTCCAGCCAGGTGTCGTCGCGTAGGACCAAGGTGGCGCCGCTGCACAGGGCACCGAAGAGTTCTTCGACCGAGGCATCGAAGGCCAGTGCGGCAAATTGCAGTATGCGGTCCTGTGGTCCTAGCCGGTAGAGGTCGATCAGCGCGTGCAGGCACGTGGTCAATGCGTGGTGGGAGACCATCACGCCCTTGGGCGCACCGGTCGATCCAGACGTGTAGATCACATACACCAGATGGCGCGCAGTCAGACCATTGGCGTGGCGGACGGGATTGCTGTCTGGCAAATGCTCCCAATGCTCACTATCGGCTTGCAGGTCGACAATCAACGCCGAAGTGGCACTGCATTCGACCAGGCTACGACTGGCGGCATCCGTCAGCACCGCCACCGCGCCGCAATCGGCGTGCATATAGGCCAGCCGCTCCGGCGGATAGGCAGGATCCAGCGGCACATACGCACCGCCCGCCTTCAGCACCGCCAGCACCGCCACCACCATCTCGACACTGCGCTGCACGCAGATCGCCACCCGATCGTCCGGGACCACGCCCAACTCGCGCAGGTAATGCGCCAACCGGTTGGAACCTGTGTTCAATTCGCCATACGTCAGCGACACCTCACCCTGCACCACCGCGATGGCCGAGGGATCACGCGCAACCTGCGCCTCGAACAACTCGTGCACACATGCATCGCGTGGATAATCGACCGCCGTTGCATTCCACTCCATCAACACTTGATGGCGCTCGGCCTCGTCCAGCAACGGCAGACGATCCACCGCCATATCTTCGGCGCCCTCGGCCACCATCGCCGCCAACAGATACCGCCAATGCCCCATCCACCGCTCCAGCGTCGCATGCTCGAACAGCGCTGTGGCATAGATCAGAGTGCCGACGATCCCTTCTTCGCTTTCGGCCAACGACAACGACAGGTCGAACTGCGCGCTTGTTTGCGCAACGCCCAGCCCACTGGCATCGAGTTCGCCTAGGTCCAGGTCGCCTTCCGGTGTGTTCTGCCAAGCGAACATCACTTGGAACAACGGTGCATGGGACAGGCTGCGCGGCGGCTGGACCAGTTCCACCACCTGTTCGAACGGAATGTCCTGATGCGCCTGCGCCTGTAGCGCACGCTCCTTCACCGATGCCAGCAACTGCGCCAGCGTCGGTGAACCCGACAGCTCCACCCGCAACGCCAGCGTATTGACGAAGAACCCGATCAACCCCTCGGTCTCCGAGCGGCCACGATTGGCCACCGGGCTACCGATTACCACATCGTCCTGCCCAGAAAGACGCGACAGCAGCAGCGCCCAACTCGCCAAGAGCGTCATATACAGCGTCAACCCATGCCGCTGGCTCAGCGCCTTCAGCGCCTGCGCATGCTGTGGCCCCACGACCACCTCCAGCGTTGCGCCGGCATGCTCCTGCCGCGCCGGACGCGGACGATCCGTCGGCAGTTCCAGCAGTACCGGCGCACCGGATAGCGTCTCGCACCAGTATGTGGCTTGTTGCTGCAACACATCGCCTTCCAGCCATTGTCGCTGCCAACTCGCATAATCGGCATACTGAATTGGCAACGGTGGTAACGGATCGGCTTCGCCATTTGCAAAAGCGCGGTACAGCATGCTCAGCTCGTTGATCAAGATCCCCATCGACCACCCATCCGAGACGATGTGGTGCATGGTCACGAAGAGAACGTATTCGTCGTGGGCGAGCTGTACCAGTACGCCACGAATCAGCGGGCCGTGTTCCAAAGAAAATGGTGCCTGTGCCTCCTCGGCCAACAGTCGCTTCAGCTTCGCCTCGCGATCGGGCACATCGCGCAGATCGTGAGCGATCAACTGGAAGCCATTGTTTTCGGCGGCAATCTGTTGCAATGTCTGCCCATCAACCTGCACGAAGGTCGTGCGCAGCGATGCATGCCGGGCCACGATGCGATTCAGAGCGCGTTGCAGCGCCTGCGTATCCAGCGCTCCGCGCAAGCGCAGGCCGCCGCTGATGTGATACGCCTGACTGACGCCCTCGAACTGCGACAGAAACCAAAGACGTTGCTGCGCAAACGACAGCACCCGCGGCGCATCCGGCTCAAGCGGCAAGATNCACGCGGCAAGACGTTGCGGCGTCGCATGCGCGAATAACTCAGCCACGCCAATTTCGGCGCCCAGCTCCTGACGCAAGCGCGAGGCGACCCGCACCGCCAACAACGAATGCCCGCCAAGGGCGAAGAAGTTGTCGTGCCGACCAATCGTCTCCAGACCCAGCAAGTCACTCCAGATCGCGGCAATGGCCTGTTCGATTGCGCCCTGCGGCGCTTCATACGCATGCGCGGCATAAGCCGATCCGTCCGGTGCAGGCAATGCCTTGCGATCCAGCTTGCCGTTCGGAGTCAGTGGCAGACGATCCAACTGCACATAGGCTGCCGGCACCATGTAATCCGGCAGCACATCCGATAGCCAACTACGCAAAGTTTCAGCGCACAGATGCTCCGACGTCACATCCTCGGCGCCGACCCAATACGCCACCAATCCCTTGTCGCTGCCCGCCCCATCCTCCAGCGTCACCACCACGCACTCGCGCACATCCGCATGTGCGCTCAACCGCGCCTCGATCTCGCCCAACTCGATGCGGAAACCGCGGATCTTGACCTGATGATCGTTGCGTCCGACAAACTCGATCGTCCCGTCGGCACACCAACGCCCCAGATCGCCAGTGCGGTACATCCGCGCCGTTGGATCGGCGCTGAATGGATCGATGAGGAAGCGCGCGGCGGTCAAATCGTCGCGGTTCAAATACCCACGTCCCACACCGTCACCACCGATATACAACTCGCCCACCACCCCGATCGGCACCGGCGCACCGTGTGTATCAAGGATGTAGATGCGCGTATTGGCCAGGGGCTTGCCGATGGTGACAACCGAATCGTATTCGGTATCTTCCCTCAGATGTTCTGCAGTACAGGAAACGGTGGTCTCTGTCGGACCATAAGTATTGACAACCTCGATGCCGTGAGGCCGTAGCGCATACCACTCCCTTAGCTTCTGCGGAGATATGGCATCCCCTGTCACATTGAGAAGTCGCACGCCTTGCAGTTGCGCACGCGCCAGTTCCGGCGATTGCTTCCATGCACCGACAAGGCTATGCCAATGCGCCATCGTCAAATGCACGACCGCCACCCGTGGGTGCGACGATATATTTCCAGACGCCTCATCGACAGCACCGAATATCGTTGGTGCGAGAACAAGTGCAGCGCCACCGAGCAAGGCAGGAAAGATTTCTTCCACCGAAAGATCGAAACTCATCGAATTCTGTTGCAAGACGAAATCGGAGTTCTTCACTCCAAACAACGTCACCGCATCCAACGCGTAGTTGCACAGATTCCTGTGTTCGATCATGACGCCCTTGGGCGCACCGGTTGATCCGGAGGTGTAGATCACATACGCCAAATGGCGTGCGGTCAGGCCATTGGCGTGGCGGTCGGGATTACTGTCTGGCAGATGCGTCCAATGTTCACTGTCGGCTTGCAGATCGACGATCACCGCCGCAGTGGCACTGCATTCAACCAGGCGACGACTGGCGGCATCCGTCAGCACCGCCACCGCGCCGCAATCGGATTGCATATAGGCCAGCCGCTCCGGCGGATAGGCCGGGTCCAGCGGAACATAAGCACCACCGGCCTTGAGCACCGCCAGCACCGCCACCACCATCTCCACACTACGCTGCACACAGATCGCCACGCGATCGTCCGGGCGCACACCCAATCCGCGCAGGTAATGTGCCAACCGATTGGCTCGCGCATTCAACTCGGCATACGTCAGCGACACCTCACCCTGCACCACCGCGATGGCCGAGGGATCACGCGCGACCTGCGCCTCGAACAACTCGTGCACACAGGCATCGCGCGGATAATCCGCTGCCGTTGCATTCCACTCCGTCAATACCTGTTGGCGCTCTGCCTCGCTCAGCAACGGCAGACGATCCACCGCCATATCTTCGGCACCCTCGGCCACCATCGTCGCCAACAGACGACGCCAATGCCCCATCCATCGCTCCATGGTCGAACGCTCGAAAAGCGAAGAATCAAAATCCAAAGCAAAAACTATCTTATTTTCGCATTTAACCGTTTCCATGACAAGATCAAGCGCTGCCGCACCAGCAATCGGAGGACGACAGAAATGAGCAAGATGCAAACCACCCCAAGATACAGGTGCAAGATCGTCATCATCCACCAGAATATTCAGCGCATCAGAAGAGCCGCGCGCATCCTGAAACACAAACATGGTTTGAAAAAATGGCGAACGACTTTTCTCGCGAGGAGGATTGAGTCTAGCCACAAGCTCGGAAAATGGAAAATCTTGGTTCTCCATTGCTCGCCTGACACGATTACGCACGATGCCCAGCAATTCCCCGACGGTAAGGTCAGGATAAAAATCAGCGCGTAAGACGACCTGATTAAAGAAATTTCCGGTAACTTCAGACCATTTTCGCCCCTTCCTGGCAGGCATCGGAGAGCCAACATGAAAAGCATCTTGCCCAGTAAGCCGACGAAGAAGAATAAAATAAGCGGTTAGAAGAACCACATAAAGCGATACATGACTGCGAACTGCCAGCCCGCTCAATCTCATGGACAACTCTGCATCAAGATTGAAGGAGATAAAATCTCGGCACTTGGCGGGCAACACAGCAGACGGCGCAAGCACCGGCAAATCCAAGGATGGACACTGATCGGCAAGCATCTTCTGCCAATATGAAAATTGCTTGATACCTCCACTATCATTGAGCCATTCACGCTGCCAATTTACATAACATGAATAAGTCGGCTTCAGTTCGCCGCCGCAGGAAACACATGGTTTCGATGGCATAATATCGCCATTTACATCCAAAATTTTTCCCAGCTCCTCGATCAAACGCCAAAATGACCAACCATCCACCACAAGATGATCGAATGTCACCAAAATAACACTCTCTTGCGCACTAATTTTATAAAGATCGACCCTGAATAACGAGGCCACCGTAACATCGAAAGCCCTTTTACTATCATTCTTGATTAGCGTCTCAAGAAATGAGGGTTCGAATCCAGACACATCAACTACTCGAAGTTGCGTCTTTACAAAGCGCTCGATTCTTTGCTGAGGCTCTGAGTTGAACTCACGGAAACGAGTACGCAGCGCCGCATGACGACTTGCCAGCACTGCAATCGCCTTTTCTAATTGATGAAGATCAACCTCACCAAGAAGACGTGCAAAGAAGTTCACATTGTAAGTTCCCTGCAAATCTGGCTGAAGCTTGTATAAAAACCACAATGCACGCTGATTTTTAGATAATGAAAACCAGGTTTCACAATTCGCGTACTTGCAAATGTCGTAACCTTCATTCATCGCAACCACCTCTTGGATTCCACCGACTTCAGATTTGCGAAATTCGATATCAGGAAACAAAAGATCTCTCCAAATGTTATTAATTTAAGAACTAAAAGAATAAAAATAAATTCAATTCCATAATATGAAATATTCATCACAAACCACTCGGCGTCCAAATAAGCAATCAAGCGATTTATCGAAGCAAAATCCGCGAAAATAAATTAACTAATGAGGACCTCGAACAACTCCTAACTTTGATGCGTTTCGATGAATGTTGCGTTTCGATGAATGTTCGGCTGGCAATGCGTGTTGATTCGCCGCAGTACGGAACGTTCGGTAGCCATCGTCGCCTTGATTGGCGGCGGCAACCGCGATGCGTGGATGCCACGCGTTCATACAGGTACAAGGCCAGCTTCCTGCAACCGTGCCAGACGCATCAGATTGTGGCTGGCCAACTTCAACCCAATCACCACCTTTGCACGTGCTAGGCCGAGCGTGCGTAGAGATTTGCCGCCTTGTTGCGCCAAGCGTGCGAACGCATACTCGTCAAACACCCAATCTTTGGCGATGCGACCCCAGCGACGATCGACATTGGCGTGCAATTTGTAGCCGTAGTACGCGCTGCCGTGCTTGCTCGTCCAGCATGAATCCACATCCTTCTGTGTGCGCTTGGCCTCATTCCACTGGCGCGGAATCTCCTCTCGCTTGATCTGCGCATTCTCCTCGCACGTGTTGTGCTGGATCGGTACATTGACGATACTGGCGTCGATGATCTTCCCACCGCGGGCGATGTATCCGGCACGCGCCAACTGGCCGCTGATCGCCGCGCTGATGTCCCCCATCACGTCCTTGTCCTTCAGCCGTTCGCACCACACCCAGATCGTCTTCGCATCCGGCACCTTGCCGCTGTCGTCCAGACCAAAAAACCGCACAAAACTGCGCCGATCCAGCAACTGATATTCCAACGATTCGTCGGAAAGGTTGCACAACCGGTGCAACAGCAGCACCCGGACCATCACTTCGGTTGGCCACGCTGGCCGCCTGCCCTTGGCCTCCGGCCCCAGCGATAGCTTCGCATCTACCGCACAGGCAATCCCGGCAAAGTCGATATGACCTGACAGCAACTCCAGCGGATCATTCAACTCCTGGCGCTTGGCATCCCGTTCTTCACCGGCAAAAAAGTTGAGCATGTGTGTCGTTCTACACTGGCAGGATGTCAGATCAATGATCGCAGATTTCTGTGGTTTTTAGAGCCCCCATAATTTATATCAAAACATAAAATAAATAACACATGGCGCGCGCCGACGTTAACTATATTTTTATTTTTAATTAGTTAAAAATCACAAAGTTTATTGTGCAAATAAATTATTACATAAATTGTACCATTTCCATTAATTTTCACTTGATTATCCCTGACTCTCAGCCATGAAAATTGCTCTCCGTGCGCAGAACCGGCTCTGGACAGGGCTTGCAACGCATCATCGCCGTGGCGAGTCGTGGCAGCATCTCACGCAGGCGGAACCGGCGATTGAAGCGGTAGGCGGCCTCGGCCAGATAGTCAGCCCTGAAAAACTCCGTATCGCTTTACATGGCAAAGGTTCGACGCCCCAGCAGGCGTGCCTAGATGACGGGGAGCTTACGGCGGGACGAAGGCCGAACCATCAAGCCCTGAAGTCCTGGCAAGGCTGTCGCCATACCGGACATCGCACATCAACCGGTTCGGCGACTACACACTGGATCTCAATCGGGAGATCGCGCCGATCGATTTTTCGCGAAAAATTCTCGCGGCGACAGTGAGTTAGGATAAAATTGACTGTTTTTTACACGAATCCCTGCCGACCCTCTAGTCGAATTACTACTCTCCCTCGATTTCGACCGACGTCCCCCTGCTCTGAGTAGAGTGTGGGTTTAAAATCCAAGAAGTCCATGACCCAACGGCTGGACTATCCTTACGGCACCCGTGGCAAGCGCACCAGTGCGCATAACCCACCACCATCGTGGTTGGCGAATTCGAGGGTGCCGCCGTGGGCCTGACAGATCGCCGCGGCGATGGACAGGCCCAGGCCGCTACCGCCCGAGTGGCGAGCACGCGAATCGTCGGCACGCCAGAAGCGGTCGAGCATGCGCGGCAGTACCTCCGGCGCGACGCCAGGGCCACGGTCGGCGATACAGATCAGTACATGGCCATTCTCAAACCGTCCCTCGATCGACAGCTGCTTGCCGGCAGCGGCATAACGCAGCACGTTGTCGATCAGCACCGACAGAACCTGGCCAAGACGGTCGCGATCAGCATGAATGCTCAGCTGTTCGGGGATACGCAGTTGCACCTCCATCCCGGCTTCCTTCAGCGACTGCGCCACCCAGGCGATGCGTTCGCTCACCAGCGCACCGATCGGGAAGTGCTGCGGCTCCAACAGCAACTGGTTGGCTCTGGCCATCGATAGCAAGTGCAGATCACCGACCAGGCGGTTGATCTGCTCCAATTGGCGCTGCACCATCGACAACTGTTCCGCACTGCTCGGGAAGACGTCATCGAGCATGCCCTGTATCCGCCCCATTGCCGCGTTGAGCGGGGTGCGTAGCTCATGCGCCAGCATCGCACTGGATTCGCGCACTTCGCGTTCGTATTGCTGCAACTGTGCAGTCATGCTGTTGAAGTCGATGGCCAAGCCGGCTAGTTCGTCAGGCGCACCCGGCACCACGCTGGCGCGGGCGGCGAAATCGCCGTCGCGGATCCGTCGCGCGGCCTCGGCCACGTTGGAGAACTGTCGCGATAATGGGCGCGATGCAATCAGCCCACAGATCACGATCACCGGAATCGACGCCAGCACCATCTCCGCCAGCAGCCACCAGTCGCGGCTGGCCAGTCCAGGCAGGAGATCGGCCACGTCGTAATAGGTTTCGAACAGTTGCCATAGGCGTTGCGCGTTGCTGTGCGGTTCCTCGCGCAATTGCAGCATCTCCTGTCGCGCCTGCGGCGGTAACCGACGCAGGGTGGAGAAATCCCAGATGGCGAAGCGTAGCACCATCCCCAGCGCGATCACCACGATGGTCAACACCGCCAGCGCGCTCATGCGCAGCCCTACCCATTGCCACAGCGGCGCGTGCGCGTTGCGACGGCACAATGGCCATCTCATCGGAAGCGATAACCGATTGCGCGGACTGTCACCAGCAGACCATGGATCCCCTCCTGCTCCAGCTTCTTGCGCAGGTTATGCACGTGCGCGTCCACGACACGCTCCAGCGCATCGCTATCGGGCAGGCAGATTTCCAGCAGTTCGTTGCGGGTGAAAGCTTTGAACGGGGTCTTCATCAGCGTCGCCAGGAGATTGAACTCGGTCGGCGTGAGTTCCAGCGGCAATTCGCGGCCCTGGTCATCGCGCACCGTGGCCCGCACCGCGGCAGTATCGACACTTAGCCGTTCGTGGCGCAATGGCTCTTCGCTTCCTCGTGCCGGTCCGGTACGGCGCAACACCGCGTAGACCCGCGCCACCACCTCCTTGGGGCTGTACGGCTTGACCACATAGTCGTCGGCGCCGTAACGCAGTGCGCCGAGTTTTTCCGGCTCATCGCCCATCGCGGTGACCATAATCACCGGCGTATCGCCGCTGCGGCGGATCGTGGACAGCACCTCGGTACCGCTGAGCATGGGCAACATGATATCCAGCAGTACCAGGTCGGGCTTCCATTGCGCATGCAGCCTCACCGCCTTTTGGCCATCCTCGGCCACCGCAACCTCAAAGCCATCGCGGCGCAGGTAGGCCTCAAGGATGCTGGCGCTGTCCGCATCGTCTTCGACCAGCAAGATCTTCTTTGCATGCATGAAATGGAACCCTTCATGGAATCTTGAAAATTCCTAAAAAGCGGCTTGAACATGCCCGCCGATACTGACGGCCTAGATTGGATACCGGACCACCCGTCATGATTCTAACGTCCTGCTCCCGCCCTCGCCGTCACGCCCGCCCACTGCTCTGCCTGCTCGCGATCGCGTTGGGAGGCTGCTCCCTGGCGCCGGTCTACCAGCGTCCGCAGACAGCACTGCCGCCTACGCTGGGAGCGGCCACGGCGGTGGCCGCAACCGCACATGATACCGCCACGACCACCGTGGTCACACTGAACCCAGAGGAACAGCGGTTCGTGCATGCCTTCTCTCCACAGCAGGATTTAACTGCGTTGGTGACCCAAGCCTTGGCGCACGCCCCAGACTTCCGCAACACCGTGCTGCTGGTCCAGCAGGCGCGGGCGCAGTACCGCATCGAACGCGCGCAGCAACTGCCGCAACTTGGCATCAACGCACAAGGGGTACGGCAGAGCTACGACAACCCGGCAACCCAAGCACGTTACGGACAGAAGCTGTACACCGCTGCGGTGGGCGTGGATGGCTTCGAACTGGATCTGTTCGGTAAGCTGGCTTCGTTGTCGGCTGCCGCACAGCAACGTTATCTGGCCTCGCGCTATGGTCAACAAGCCGCGCGCGGCGCGCTGATCGCCGAAGTGCTGCGGGCCTACACCGTCGAGCGCGCCGCCGCGCAGGCTGAGCAGCGGCTACAGGCCATCGCCGAGCACACGAGCGCGCTGCAGGCGATTGCCAACCGACAGCACGAGGTGGGGCTGCTCTCCACCGACGCGCTGAACAGCCAACGCCATCAGTGCGATCAAGCCCAGGTCCGTGCCTTGCAGGCCAGCAGCGACCACGCCGCGGCCAGACGCGCGCTACAACTGCTGACTGGCTATAACACGCCCGACAACGCCGGCACGCTGCAATCGCTACTGCCGGACGCGGACAGTGCCAACACTGCGGCATGGCGCGAACTGGATTCACAGTTGCTGCTGCAACGACCGGATATTCAGCAAGCCGAGGCCGAGCTGCGCGCGCGCAATGCCGACATCGGCGCGGCACGCGCCGCCTTCTTTCCATCGATTCAGCTGAGTACATCGCTGGGTACGGCCAGCGACAGTCTCAACGGCCTGTTCATGCCTGGCAGCCGCAGTTGGAGCTTCATTCCGCAACTGTTCATGCCGATTTTCGATGCTGGCCGCAACCGCGCCAATCTGGACATCGCGCAACTGCGCAAGGATGGCGCGGTGGCCGATTATGAGAAAGCCGTGGAAGCGGCCTTCCGCGAGGTCGCCGACGCGCTCGATGCCCTGCCCGCCTTGCAACAGCGCGAACAACGCGAGCGTGCCAACGCCGAGCGCGAACACCAACGGGTGGCGCGCCTGCAACAGCGCGTGGCGCAAGGACTGCAAGATCGCACCGACCTGCTCGCCGGCAACCTCCAGGCCGAACAGGCCGAACTGGAGCAACTGCAGGCACGCCAGGCCTTGCTGCTCAATCGCATCGCCCTGTTCCACGCGTTCTACGGCGTGCAACTGCCACACGCGTCCTGATTTCGCCCTCTCCCCCCTCACGAGGTTACTCATGAACCCTGTCTGTTCCGCCCTGTCTTCGGCGCTGGCCGTGGCCATGCTGGCACTGCCCATATGTGTGCATGCCACCGATGCCGACATCCCGTCGCACGCTGCAAATGCCGGTCTCTTTGGCGACAAGACCGAACTCAGCATCGGTGCCGGCGCCATGTTGACACCGCGCTATGCCGGCTCCGCCGACGACCGCCTCCAGGGCGTGCCGGTGTTTTCCCTGCAGCGCGGCATTGTGTTCGTGGATAGTGTCCGCGGTGCTGGCGTGCAATTTCAGAATGCACATGGTTTCTCCGCCAGCCAATCGTTTTACTACGATCTAGGGCGGCTGCAACGCAATAGCGCTTGGCGTCCTGGCTCGGCTCGGTTGGCCGGCATGGGCGACGTCCCCGGCACGATCACCGCGCGCAGTTTTGTCATGCAGCAACTCACACCTTCCGTGGCGTTGCAGGCGGAAGCCGAATTCGCGCTCAAGGAAAGCGCCCGGCGCAACCGCTACCGCGCCGGTGCCCAGTTCACTCTGCTGCATACCCCCACCGACAACGTCACCATGGACCTGAATGCCCATTGGGGCGACCGCCGTTTCAACCAGTCCTATTTCGGCGTCGATGCCGCGCAGAGCGCCGCCAGCAACTTCCGACCATACCGTGCTGATGCGGGAATGTATGCCTATTCGGTCGGCGCCGACTGGGATCACACGCTCTCCCCGCACTGGACCGTCTCGCTGCTGCTCAACGCCACGCGCTATGTTGGCGCGACCGATGGCAGCCCCGTTGTGCAGCGCCACGCCTTCGCCAGCATCGGCGCCACCATGACCTATACCCGCTGATCGTGACCAGGACACCGCCGACCATGACATCACGTCACATCCTTCTTCTCACCCTGTTCCTGTCGCTGGCCATGCTGTCGCTGTCAGGCTGCAGCCAGGACACAACGCCGGTGGCCGATGCGCCACGCGCGGTCAAACTGGAAATCGTCGCCAGTGGTGCTGACCAGGACAGCGAACGCTTCGTGGCACAGGTGCGTCAGCAGCAGCGTGCCGAACTCGGTTTCGAGGGCGGCGGGCGCATCGCCGACATCGCCGTGGATATCGGCGACCGGGTGCATGCGGGTCAGGTCCTGGCACGCCTGGATCCGGAACCGAACCGGCTGCGCCTGCAACAGGCCGAGGCCAACGTCGGCATCGCCAGCGCCGATCTGCAACAGCAGCAGACTCAGCTCGCTCAACAGCAAGCGATGTTCGACGACGGCGCCACGTCGGCAGCCACCCTGACCGCCGCTAAAAGCAGCTTCGCCGCGTCTCAGGCGCGGGTGCGCAGCGCGCAGTCGGAATTGGCCCTGGCGCGCCGCGCTGTGCGCCAATCGGAGTTGCGCGCACCGTTTGACGGTAGCGTGGTGGCCCGCTTGCAGCAGCCGGACGCGCTTGTCGGTGCCGGCCAGGCCGTGCTGCAAGTGGATGGCCAGGACCATGCGCAGGTCGTCGCCACGTTGCCGGCGGCGCGCGCGGCGACCCTGCAGCCAGGTCAGGAGATCGCCGCTTACCGCAGCACCGCACCCGAACACGGGTTGCCGCTGCGGCTACGCAGCGTCTCCACACGCGTGGAGGGCGGCGCCACCGTGCAAGCGCTGTTCGACAGCGCCTCCGCTGTTGCACAATTGCACGCTGGCGAAACCCTGTTGCTGGCACTGCCGACCGCCGGCTCCGTGCAACCGCCAAGCGTCCCGCTCAGTGCACTGATCCCAAGCATGGGCAACCAGAAGATGATGCTCTTCGTGTACCGTCAGGACAGCCGGACTGTGCGTCGGCGTCAAGTCGATACTGGGCGCATCGAAGGCGAACGCGTGCAAATCCTCGGCGGCCTGCGCACAGGCGAATACATCGTCGCCACTGGCGCCGCCTTTCTTCACGACGGCCAGGCCGTCGTCCCGTTCCATCCCGCGACCCGTCTCAGCAGCAGCACCACGCCATGAACCTGACCCGCGCCACCCTCCATTCGCACCGCCTCGCGCTGTTCAGCGCTGCACTGATCCTGATCGGCGGCATCATCACCTTTCTCGGTTTCCCCTCGCAGGAAGAGCCCAGCGTGACCGTGCGCGATGCGATCGTGCAAGTCGGTTTCCCCGGCATGTCCAGCGAGCGCGTGGAAAACCTGCTGGCGCGACCGATCGAGGAACGGCTACGCGAGATCAGCGGGCTGAAAAAGATCGTCACCACCATCCACCCCGGCAGCGCGATCGTGCAGGTGACCGCGCAGGACAGCGTCAAAGATCTTGCGGCGCTGTGGCAACGCGTGCGCAGCAAAGCGGCCGAGGCTGGCGCGCAGTTACCGCAAGGCACGCAGGGGCCGATGGTGGACGACGACTTTGGCCGCGTCGCCATCGCCTCGATCGCAGTCACGGCACCGGGCTTCAGTAGCGCCGAGATGCTCGGGCCGCTGCGACAGCTGCGTGCGCAACTGTACACTGTGCCTGGCGTGGATCGCGTCACCTTCCACGGTCTGCGGGACGAACGCGTCTACGTCGCGTTCGACCGTACTCGGCTCGGCGAAGCCGGCCTCACCCCCGCCGCAGTGGCGCAGCAGTTGCGTGCGCAGAACGTGGTCACCGGCGGTGGCCTGGTCGCCGCATCCGGATTGGCCATGACCGTCACCACCTCCGGTGAGGTGCGCGACCTCGACGACCTGCGCAAGACCCTGATCGCCACGCAAGGCGCCGACGGCCCGCGACAGATCCCGCTGGCGCAGTTGGCGAAGATCGCGTTGATGCCGGTAGATCCGCCCGAAGCTGGCGCGATCTATCAAGGCCAGCCGGCGGTGGTAGTGGCGGTATCGATGGCGCCCGGCAATAACGTCGCCGAGGTGGGCAAGGCCTTGCGGCTCAAGCTGACCGAGACCGCCAAACTGCTGCCGGTGGGATTTTCCCAGCATGTCGTCACCTTCCAGGCCGACGTGGTCGAGCGCGAAATGAGCAAGATGCACCACGTCATGGGCGAAACCATCGTCATCGTGATGGCCGTGGTGATGCTGTTCCTGGGCTGGCGTACCGGCCTGATCGTCGGCGCGATCGTGCCGCTGACCATCCTCGGCGCCCTGATCGTGATGCGTGCGCTGGATGTGGAACTGCAAACCGTGTCCATCGCCGCGATCATCCTGGCGCTTGGCCTGCTGGTGGATAACGGCATCGTCATCGCCGAGGACATCGAACGGCGCCTGACCGCAGGCGAACCCCGTCGCGAAGCTTGCGAGGCAGCCGGACGAACCCTGGCGATTCCGTTGCTGACGTCCTCGCTGGTGATCGTGCTGGCATTCTCGCCGTTCTTCTTCGGCCAGACCAGCACCAACGAATACATGCGTTCCCTGGCGATCGTGCTGGCGGTGACGTTGCTTGGCTCGTGGTTGCTCAGCATCACCATCACGCCGCTGTTGTGCATGTATTTCGCGCGACCGCATGTGTCCGCCCATGGCGAGGACCATGGCGAAACCTACGATTCGAAACCGTACCGTCTGTATCGGCGCATCATCGAGGGGCTGCTGGCGCACAAGACGCTGTTCCTCGGCAGCATGCTGGCGTTGCTGACGCTGGCGGTGACGGTGTTGCTATCGATTCCCTATAGCTTTCTGCCCAAGTCCGACCGCCTCCAGTTCCAGATGCCGGTGACCCTGCAACCAGGCAGCGATGCGCGCCAGACGCTGCGCACCGTGCAATCGATCAGCCAATGGCTGGCCGATCGCAAACAGAACCCGCAAATCGTGGACAGCATCGGTTACGTCGCCGACGGCGGGCCGCGCATCGTGCTTGGACTGAACCCACCGTTGCCGGCGGCCAACATCGCCTACTTCACCATCAGCGTGGTGCCTGGCACCGATGTCGATGCGCTGATCGCCAAGGTCCAGCGGCATCTGCGCCAGCAATATCCAACGGTACGCGCCAACCCCAAGCGGTTCTCGCTTGGGTCGACCGAATCGGGTGTGGCCATCTATCGCGTGATCGGCCCGGACGAAGCGCAGTTGCGTCGGCTCGCCGCCGGCATCGCGGAGGCGTTGCGCTCGCTACCGGGAACCGTTGACGTGAGCGATGACTGGGAAAGCCGCATCCCGCGCTACGATGTGCGCGTGGACCAGGCCAAGGCGCGGCGCGCCGGCATCAGCAGCGACGACATCGCCCAGGCACTGCAGTTGCGCTACAGCGGCATGGACGCCTCGTTGATCCGCGACGACGGGACCAATGTGCCGATCGTCCTGCGCGGAGGTTTCGAAGAGCGCGAACGCGGGCGCGATCCCGGCACGACTCTGATCTACCCGCAGTCCGGTGGCGCGCCGCTGCCCTTGGCATCGATCGCCGATATCCGCCTGAGCGCTGAACCTTCGACGATCATGCGTCGTAACCTGAGCCGCGCGATCACCGTCACCGGACACAATCCGCAACTCACCACCGACCAGATCGTCACCGCATTGGCCGACAAGGTAGCGGCACTGAAGCTGCCGCCAGGCTACCGCATCGAAATGGGCGGCGAACTGGAGGACGCCGCCGAAGCCAACCAGGCCCTGTTGCAGTACATGCCACATGCGTTGGGCGCGATCCTGCTGTTGTTCATCTGGCAATTCAATTCGTTCCGCAAGCTGTTCATCGTCATCGCCAGCATTCCGTTCGTACTGATCGGCGCCACACTCGCCCTGCTGGTGACCGGCTATCCGTTCGGCTTCATGGCCACCTTCGGCCTGCTCGCGCTGGCCGGCATCATCGTCAACAACGCGGTGCTGTTGCTCGAACGTATCGAGGCAGAACTGGCTGATGGCCTCAGCCGGCACGAGGCGGTGATCGCGGCGGCACTCAAACGCCTGCGCCCGATCGTCATGACCAAACTCACCTGCATTGTCGGTCTGATTCCGCTGATGCTGTTCGCTGGGCCATTGTGGACCGGCATGGCCATCACCATGATCGGCGGTCTGGCGCTGGGGACACTGGTGACCCTGGGAGTGATCCCGGTGCTGTACGACCTGCTGTTCTCGCGGCATGCTCAACGCGACGTGACTGCCGTCAGGACATCGGCGTGAACAAACTACGGCAGGCTGACCGTGTCAATGCTGACGTGTTCTGGCTGATGCGAAGCACGCGCAACTACACGAAGCCCACTTTGCAGCGCTTCGCGGCCGGACCTGCAATCCGGCAACGCCGTATCGGACGAGTGCCATGCACATGCTGGGGACAGACTCCAGCAGCGAGCGGCGTATACGGAGTTATCGCTTTGCGCACTCACTGCGCCATGCACAAAAATACACCCGGCGTTGCCGGGTGTGTATTGAAAAGTGGCGTCCCCACGGGGATTCGAACCCCGGTCGCCACCGTGAAAGGGTGATGTCCTAGGCCTCTAGACGATGGGGACGCTGATAACGATGTTGCTTTGCGGACGGCCTATGTCCGAAAAGTTGGTGGAGCCAGCCGGGATCGAACCGGCGACCTCTTGCATGCCATGCAAGCGCTCTCCCAGCTGAGCTATGGCCCCATTGGGACTGGCAGAAGCGAAATCATACCCGACTTTTCGCTGATGTACAAAACATGCACACTGATGATATCGGGCCTGCACGCGTTTGAGGTATGACTTAAAAATGGCGTCCCCACGGGGATTCGAACCCCGGTCGCCACCGTGAAAGGGTGATGTCCTAGGCCTCTAGACGATGGGGACGCTGATAACGATGTCGCTTTACGGACGGCCTATGTCCGAAAAGTTGGTGGAGCCAGCCGGGATCGAACCGGCGACCTCTTGCATGCCATGCAAGCGCTCTCCCAGCTGAGCTATGGCCCCACATGCTGCGAGGAGCGGAATATTAACGACCGTCCCTGCCCCACGCAAGCTTTTTTGCAGAATTTCCCGCACGGCCGAATAGGCTGTCGCAATCGATTGTATGTTGGGATCTACGTGCACTTGGACAGGGCAGACTTAACAGCCACTTTTCCGACCAAGCTCGAATGTCCCAGCATCCTTGACGCAAGACATGGGGCCCGCACATTTTTCCTTGGCCTGCGACTTCTTCAACACGCCGAGTCACTCCCACTCGATTGTTGCCGGAGGCTTTCCAGAGATGTCGTAGACCACTCGCGAGACACCACGTAATTCGTTGATGATGCGGTTGCTCACCGTACCCAGGAAGTCGTACGGCAAGTGCGCCCAGTGCGCGGTCATGAAGTCGATGGTCTCCACCGCACGCAGCGCAATCACCCATTCGTAGGCGCGGGCGTCGCCGACGACGCCCACCGATTTCACCGGCAAAAAGACCGCGAAAGCCTGGCTGGTCTTGTCGTATAGATCGGCTTTGCGTAGTTCGTCGATGAAAATGGCGTCGGCCTTGGCCAGCAGTTCGGCGTATTCCGGCTTCACTTCGCCAAGGATGCGCACGCCCAGGCCAGGGCCGGGAAACGGATGGCGGTAGACCATGGTGTGCGGCAAACCGAGCTCGACGCCCAGACGCCGCACTTCGTCTTTGAACAGTTCGCGCAGCGGCTCGACCAGGCCCAGCTTCATATGCTCGGGTAAACCACCGACGTTGTGGTGGCTCTTGATGACGTGAGCCTTGCCGGTCTTGCTGCCGGCCGACTCGATCACATCCGGGTAGATGGTGCCCTGTGCCAGCCACTTGGCGTTGTGCAGCTTGTTCGATTCTTCATCGAATATGTCCACGAACAGGTTGCCGATGACCTTGCGTTTGGCTTCCGGATCACTGATGCCAGCCAATGCGTTGAAGTAACGCTCGGCGGCATTGACGCGAATCACTTTGACGCCCATGTGCTCGGCGAACATGGCCATCACCTGGTCGCCTTCCTGCCAACGCAGCAGGCCGGTATCGACGAAGACGCAGGTCAATTTTTCGCCGATGGCCTTGTGCAACAGTGCGGCGACCACGGAGGAATCGACGCCACCGGACAGGCCGAGGATCACCTCGTCGTCGCCGACTTGCGCACGCACTCGCGCGATCTGATCGTCGATGATATTGGCCGCCGTCCACAGCGTCGCGCAGCCGCACACGTCCACAGCGAAGCGGCGCAGCAGGGTTTGGCCCTGCAGGGTGTGAGTGACCTCCGGATGGAACTGCACGCCGTACCAGCGTTTGGCTTCGTTGGTCATGGCCGCGACCGGGATGCGGTCGGTCACGGCGGTGATGGTGAAGCCTGGCGGCACCTTGGCGACGTGGTCGCCGTGGCTCATCCAGACGTTCAGACGCGCGCTACCTGGGTGATCGGTCAGGCCGGAAAACAAGGCGTCGGGCGCGACTACGTCCACTTCTGCATGACCGAACTCGCGCTGATCGGCGGCTTCGGTGGCACCACCAAGTTGCGCGGCCATTGTCTGCATACCATAGCAGATGCCCAGCAGCGGCAAGCCGCTGTCGAACACCTCCTGCGGCGCAGCCGGTGCGCCCGGCAAGGTGGTCGACTCAGGGCCACCTGAAAGGATGATGCCCTTGGCACCGAAGCCGACGATTTCGGCGGGGTCGTGATCCCAGGCCCAGATCTCGCAATACACGCCGAGTTCGCGGATGCGTCGTGCGATCAGTTGCGTGTACTGCGCGCCGAAATCGAGGATAAGGATCTTGTCGCTGTGGATGTTGGTCATCGGGACTCGGGATGTAGGATGCGGGACTCGGGCTCCTGCGATCCGCTAGCACTGTGACGATGAAAAAACGGCGAGGAGAAATCGCTTCCTGCCTCGCCGTTCGACGGCTATGCCACGTCTCGAGTTCCGAGTCCCGAGTCGCGACACTTAGCCCATGCGGTAGTTCGGCGGTTCCTTGGTGATCTGCACGTCATGGACATGACTCTCGCGCTGGCCGGCACCGGTGATGGTGACGAACTGGGGCTTGGCACGCATGTCCTCGATGGTCGCACAACCCACATATCCCATGGTCGCGCGCAGGCCGCCGACCAGTTGGTGGATGATGCCGCTGAGCGGGCCGCGGTACGGCACGCGCCCTTCGATGCCTTCCGGCACCAGCTTGTCGGCATCGGAAGCGTCCTGGAAGTAGCGGTCCTTACTACCCTTCTCCATCGCGCCCAGGCTGCCCATGCCGCGGTAGCTCTTGTAGCTGCGGCCCTGGAATAGTTCAACTTCGCCCGGCGCTTCTTCGGTGCCAGCGAACAGGCCACCGACCATGACCGTGGAGGCGCCTGCCACCAGCGCCTTGCCGATGTCGCCGGAATAACGGATGCCACCGTCGGCGATCAGCGGAATGCGGTCTTGCAACGCCTCGGCGACCATGTCGATCGCGGTGATCTGCGGCACGCCGACACCAGCGACCACGCGCGTGGTGCAGATCGACCCCGGCCCAACACCGACCTTGACCGCGTCGGCGCCGACGTCCATCAACGCCAGCGCGGCGTCGCCGGTGACGATGTTGCCGCCGATCACCTGCAATTGCGGGTAGGTTTTCTTGACCCAGGCCACGCGGTCGATCACGCCCTGCGCGTGGCCGTGCGCGGTATCGACGATGATCACATCCACGCCCGCCGCGGCGAGCAGTTCCACGCGTTGTTCGGTGTCGCCACCAACGCCCACAGCGGCGCCGACCAGCAGGCGCGTGGACGCATCCTTGGCGGCATTGGGGTTGTCGGTCTTCTTCTGGATGTCCTTGACCGTGATCAGACCGCGCAGTTCGAAGCTGTCGTTGACCACCAGAATCTTCTCGATGCGGTGGCGGTGCAGCAATTGCAGCACTTCCTCGTCGCTGGCGCCTTCGCGCACAGTGATCAGGCGATCCTTCTTGGTCATGATGTGGCGGACCGGATCGTCGAGCTTCTTCTCAAAGCGCATGTCGCGGCTGGTGACAATGCCGACCAGGCCGCTGCCGTCCACCACCGGCACGCCGGAGATGTTGCGCGCGCGGGTCAGTTTCAGCACTTCACCGATGGTAGTTTCCGGGCCGACGGTGAACGGTTCGGTGATCACGCCAGCTTCGAACTTCTTGACCTTGACCACTTCGGCCGCCTGCTGCGCCGGGGTCAGGTTCTTGTGGATGATGCCGATGCCGCCGAGCTGCGCCATGGCCACCGCAAGACGGTGCTCGGTCACTGTATCCATCGCAGCCGATAGGATCGGCAGTTTCAGGCGCAACTCGCGTGTCAGCCGGGTTTCCAGGCTGACATCCTTGGGCAGGACGGTCGAATGAGAAGGGACGAGCGAAACGTCGTCGTAGGTGAGAGCTTCAGCCTGGATGCGCAGCATCGGCGGACCCGAATGTGGGGAAGCGGGATATTTTAGCCCGAAAGATGATGTGAAGCTATGCGCGCATCCAACAGGATCCGAGACGCGGCGTTTCACCGCGCGCGCCCTTGCCATTGGCATGCACGGCGGCTCAGCGGCGCAAGGCCGCGTCCGCCGCCTCGATGGTGTTCTGCATCAGCGTCGCCACCGTCATCGGCCCCACTCCGCCAGGGACCGGGGTGATCCAACTGGCGCGCTGCGCCGCCGCTTCGAAGCCGACATCGCCGACCAGGCGACCATCGTCCAGGCGGTTGATGCCCACATCGATCACCACCGCACCAGGCTTGACCCAGTCGCCCGGGATCAGCCCCGGCCGGCCCACCGCCACCACCAGGATGTCGGCGTCGCGGACGTGTGTCTGCAGCACGTCGGCCGGGGTGAACTTGTGGCAGCAACTGACCGTGCAACCGGCGATCAGCAGTTCCAGCGCCATCGGCCGGCCAACGTGGTTGCTGACCCCGACGATGGTGGCGTTGCGGCCGCGCACCGGTTGATCGGTGTGCGCCAGCAAGGTGACGATGCCGCGGGGGGTGCAGGGTCGCAGGCCGAATTCGCGCAGTGCCAGGTGGCCAACGTTCTGCGGATGGAAACCGTCCACATCCTTGCGCGGGTCGATACGGTGGATCAGCCGACTCGCATCGGCAATGCCGGGGAGCGGCAGCTGCACCAAAATGCCGTGGATCTTGGGATCGGCGTTGAGCTGATCGATCAACGAAAGCAACTCGGCCTCGCCAGTGCCGGCCGGCAGGTCGTAATCGAACGCCTCGATGCCGACCTTCTCTGCTGCGCGCCGCTTGTTGCGCACGTACACGGTGGAAGCCGGATCGCCGCCGACCAACACCACCGCCAAACCGGGCCTGGGCTGCCCAGCAGCCAACCGGGCGTCGACCCGCGTCTTCAGTTCATCGAGCAAATCTTCGGCGATGCGCCGCCCATCGAGAATGCGGGCCGGAACGGGGGAGACAGGCGCAGAGTCGGTCATCGGGGCGAGCGGGTGTAGAGTCGGGGGACGCCCATTGTCCCCGATTCCATCATGACCGACACCACCCGCATCGAGGCCGCCGCATTCCGTCGCTTGTTGCAGCACCTGAATCAAGACCGCACCGACGTGCAGAATATCGACCTGATGATCCTGGCCGGCTTCTGCCGCAACTGTCTGGCCGACTGGTACCGCGAAGCGGCAGCGACCGAAGGCCAGATCCTGAGCAAGGAGCAGGCACGCGAGCGCGTTTACGGTATGCCGTTCACCGATTGGAAAGCGCAGTATCAGGCCGAGGCGACACCGGAACAACTGGCCGCCTTCGCCGAAGCGCAGCGTCGGCACGGCTGACAGGTCAATCCGGGGCACAGCGAGAAACCGTCGCCAAGTGCGGTGGCGACGTCAGTGCGACGCGCCGCAGAACCGCGCGTAATCGATGTATCCGGGGAAGGGCCGTCCCGGCGCGCATAGCGCACAATGCGGATCGGCCGCCAGGCGGGTCTCGCGGAAGCGCATCGCCAGCGCGTCGACATGCAGCAGGCGCCCACTCAGCGGCTCGCCGATGCCAAGCAACAATTTCAGCACCTCGTTGGCCTGCAACAGGCCAACGATACCGGGCAGCACGCCGAGCACGCCGGCCTCGGCGCAGTTGGGCGCGAATTCCGCCGGTGGCGGTTCCGGGAACAGACAACGGTAGCAAGGCGCTAGGCCGCGCTGGCGGCCAGCATCGAACACGCTAACCTGCCCCTCGAAGCGCTGCACCGCGCCATACACCAGCGGCTTGCCCAACTTCACGCAAGCGTCGTTGAGCAGGTAGCGCGCAGGGAAATTGTCCGAGCCATCCAGCACCACGTCCACATCCTGCAACAGGCGTTCGACGTTGTCCGCCGTGACCCGCTCGCGCACCGCTTCCACCTGCACGCCGGGGTTCAGCGCGGCCAACGCCGTTGCCGCCGAGTCCACTTTGGGCTGCCCGATCCGCGCGTCGCTGTGCAGGATCTGCCGTTGCAGATTACTGCGCTCGACCAGGTCATCGTCGGCGATGCGCAGGTGTCCGACGCCGGCCGCCGCCAGATAGACACCGGCCGGGGAGCCCAACCCACCGGCACCGACCAGTAGCACGCGTGCGGCCTGTAGCCGACGCTGACCTTCGATGCCAACCTCGGGCAGACGCAGGTGGCGCGCATAGCGCTCCAGGAAGTCCTGCTGCTCCGGCGGCAGCGTGGGACGTTGCAGCGGCAAGCCCTCGCGCTGCCAGCCGGTGGTGCCGCCCAGGACCGAGGCGACCTGGGAATAGCCGAGCTGTTGCAAGAACGCAGCGGTTTCCTGCGAACGTTTGCCGCTTTGACAGATCAGCAGGATCTCGGTGCCCATGTCGATATAGGCGGCCGGATCGGCTTGCAACTGCGCACGGTTCACACCAAGCGCACCCTCGGCCATGCCCGAGGCATGCTCGTGTTCCTCGCGGATATCGATCAGCCGTGCGCCCTGCGCAACGCGCGCATGGGCCTGTAGCGGCGTCAGTTCTCGAATGCTCATGAGCCTATTATCGGCGTAAACCGTATCGCCGATGCAGCGGTCTGGAGTGCTCAGTAAGGCACCACCTCGACCACCTCGCCAGCCTCGAAACGACGCGCGCCTTCTTCCAGTCGCAGCAGCACATCGCTGTCGGCCGCACCCCGCAACCGATGCGAGCCATCGGCCGGATTCGGCTCCACCCACAGTTGTCCGTATGCGTCACAGCGCATGCGCCCACGCAGGAACTCCAGTCGATCGTGACGCTTGTCCCACGCGGCTGCAAGTCGCGCGCGCCAAGCGCGGTGTGGCTCGGCCCGCCGCTGCAACGCGTCCAGCAATGGTCGCCCAATCGCCAAAAACGTTGCCAGCACCGAGACCGGATTGCCGGGCAAGCCCAGGAACAAGGCATGATCCCATTCGCCGAACAGCACCGGCATGCCCGGGCGCATGCGCACCTTCCAGAAATGGACGCGACCGCGCTCGGCCAGTAACCGGGGCAAATAGTCCTTCTCGCCGGCGGACACGCCACCGCAGGTCAGCACCACGTCGAATGCTGACGCCGCGTCGGCCAGCATGGCCTGGATACATAGCGGATCGTCCGGCAAAGTCGGCCAGGCTGTGGGCGCCAGGCCGAGCAAGCGCAATTGCGCCATCAACAGATCCCGGTTGCTGTTATAGATCTGTCCGGGCTGCAACGGCATGCCTGGCTCGACCAGTTCGTCGCCAGTCGCAAACACCGCCACGGTCGGTCGTGCCGCGACGGTAAGCTGGGACACCCCCAGCGCCGCTGCCAGACCGATGCGCGAGGGCGTCAACAGCATGCCGGGCTCAAGGACGCGCTCGCCGGCACGCACGTCCTCGCCCTGGGCCCGCACGTGCGCGCCACGGGCAGGCATCCCCGTGAACTCCACCAGACCATCGTGCTCGACCGCGTTTTCCTTGATGACCACCGTGTCCGCCCCCACCGGCAGCGGTGCGCCGGTGGTCACCCGCAGGCATTGGCCGGAAGTGATCGCCTGTTGCCGGTCCGCGCCGGCGAACTGCTCGCCGACCAGACGCAAGGCACTGGGCGCGTCAGGTGTCAAGTCACAATGACGCAACGCGAACCCGTCCATCGCGCTGTTGGCGAACGGCGGCAGATCGATCGACGCTTCCAGCGGTTGCAGCAGGATGCGACCGTCGGTACGTTGCAGCGCCAGGCGTTCGGCCTTGACCGGGCGCGTGCGCGCGGCGGCAACGACGATGGCCAGCGCATCCGCGTAGGTGATTCGGGTGGGATAGTCGGTCATGACGTCGGCAGGATACCCGCTGCGGACAAATCCTGGGGCGTGTTCAGATTGCCCAGAACAAGATCAGGCAACCGCAGCGGAACCATATCCAGGCATTGTTGTAGCCGCCACGGCGCATAGACCGCCGCCGCCAGCACCGCGTCCAGTGCGGGTCGCAACGCGGCGAGTCGGTACAACGCCACCAGCGGCTGCACGCCGGCCGCATCCTCAAGCCAAGCACCATCACCGGCCACGCCCACCGCGGCCAACAGCGCCGGCAATGCCGGTGGTAGCTGGCACGCATCCACCGGCACGGTCAGCAGCCAGGGCGTGAAACAGGCGGCCGCCAAGGCATCCACGCCGGCGATCGGCCCCAGCGAACGCGGTGCCTGGGCAGGTGCCTGGATTCGGTCCGGCACCGCCCGCAAACCGATGGCGGCGTAACGCGACAGATCGCGATTGGCACTGACCAGCACCGCCGCCACTGTCGGCGCTAGTGTCTGTGCAAGACGCTGTACTAACGGCTGACCGTCGTGCTGTAGCCAGGCTTTATCGAGGCCGCCCAGGCGTTGCGCGCGGCCACCGGCCAAGATGCCGAGGGTGATCGCACGCCGTGGGTCCATCGCGCGATTACTTGCCGCGCACGTGCTTCATCAAACGCCGCTTTTTGGCGATTTGGCGCTCGGTCAGTACGTTTTTCTTGCCTTCGTATGGGTTGGCGCCCTCGCGGAACATGAAGCGCACCGGTGTGCCAACCAACTTGAAACGCTTGCGGAAAAAGTTCTCCAGATAGCGTTTGTACGACTCCGGCAGAACCTTCAAGCGGGTGCCGTGCACGATAAAGGTGGGAGGATTGCTACCGCCGGGATGGACGTAGCGCAGCTTGGAGACATGGCCACGAATGCTTGGCGGCGGATTGCTCTCATAGGCCACTTCCAGCGCCTGATTGACTTCGCTGGTGCTGAACTCGCGCACTGCGGAGGCATGCGCGTTATGAATGGCGCGAAATAGTTCGCGTAAGCCCGACCCGTGCTTGGCAGAAATACGCACCGCTTCGGCCCAAGGCACAAAGCCCAGCTTGCGCGACAGCAACGCCTCGGCCTGCTCGCGCTGGTAGTCGGTCAGTCCGTCCCACTTATTCACCGCCACCACCAGGGCACGGCCGGCATCCAGAATCGCCCCAAGCACGCTAGCATCCTGATCGGTGACGCCTTCGCTGGCGTCGAGCAGCAGCACTGCCACCTCGCATTGCTCGATCGCTTGCAGCGTCTTGAACACGCTGAACTTTTCCACGGCTTCTTCTACCCGGCCGCGGCGGCGCAGGCCGGCGGTGTCGATCAAGCGGTACGGACGATCATCGCGCTCCAGATCCACCGCGATCGAATCGCGGGTGGTGCCGGGCACGTCGGAAGCGATCATGCGTTCCTCGCCCAGCAACCGATTGACTAGAGTCGATTTGCCAACGTTGGGGCGACCGACGAAGGCGATACGCATGCGCCCAGGGTCGGTGTCCAGGGTTTCGCCAGCGCCCTCTTCCGGCAACCGTGCCAATACGTGGTCGAGCAGGTCGTCGATGCCCTGGCGGTGCGCGGCGGACACCGCGATCGCCTCGCCCAGGCCGTAACGTGCGAACTCGGCACGGACCTGATCTTCATCGGTGCCATCGATCTTGTTGATGAGCAATATAGTCGGCCGCGCCAGCTTGCGTAGCCAGGACAGGATCTCGTCGTCCAGCGAGGACGCGCCTTCGCGGCCATCGACCACGAACAGCACCAGATCGGCCTCGCCAGCGGCGGCACGCGCCTGACTGGCCGTGGCCCCAGCCAGCCCCTCTTCTTCGCCGGAAATACCACCGGTATCGACGATCACGAACGGCGTCTCCGGCTGCAGCCGGCACACACCGTAATGACGGTCGCGGGTCACGCCCGGCTGGTCATGAACCAGCGCGTCGCGGCTGCGCGTCAGCGCATTGAACAATGTGGACTTGCCGACATTCGGCCGTCCAACCAGGGCGACCAGCGGCAGCATGGCGACGTCCTTCCCTTCTTATTGACCTAACCGGAATGCGGTCAGGTCGCCTTTCGTGTTTTCTATGAGCAAGATGCCATCGGCGACCACCGGTTGCGCCACCAGCGGCTTGCGCCCCACCCGCTCGCGCGCGGCGAACTCGCCGTTGTCGAGCTTGAGCCAATGCAGATAGCCCTTGTAGTCGCCGACGACCGCATAATTTCCCTGGATCGCCACGCCGGTGAGCGAGCGGCGTGCCAGCGCCGGTTGCGACCACATCGCCGACCCGGATGCCTTGTCCAGCGCCCAGACGGTGCCGGCATTATCGGCTACCACCACGCTGCCAGAGCTGACACCTACCCCGCCGGCACCTCCATGATCGCGGTCCCACAGCGGTCGACCAGTCGGGCCGTCGAGGGCCACCGTCTGGTTCTTGAAGCTGGTCGCATAGAGCGTTGTGCCATCGATCACCGGCGCACCATCCACGTCGGCCATGCGCTCGAGTTCGGTCCGGCCTTCCGGCACGCCGATGGTCTGTTGCCACAGCACGCGGCCATCCTGCATCGCCAAGGCACTCAGGGTGCCGTCGTCGTTACCGATGAACAGCACACCGGGGCCGGCGACCACCGGTGCATTGCCACGTACGGTCAGACTCGGCAGTTCCTGCGCGTTGAACCAACGCTGCTGGCCAGTCGCGGCATCGAAGGCGGTGGTGCGGCCGTCGTTGCTGCGCACGAACACCGTATTCTGCGCAATCACCGGTGCGGCGATCACTTCATTGTGTACCTTGGCGTGCCACTTCTCGGTACCGTTCGTGGCATCGAGTGCGAGCACCTCCCCGTTCAAGCCACCGACGACCACCAGCCCCTCACCCACACCCGGACCGCCAGCGAAGCGCGGCAGCGGACGGTGCTTCTCCAGCCGCTTGCGTTCCTTGGCCTGTTGCTTCTCATTGCGCAAACGCTGTTTGTAGGCCGCGCGCTCCTGCTTGGACAGGTTTTTGCCGGATTCGCTCTCTACCTGGCTCTTCGGCTGCTGCTCGACGACCTGCGACAGATGCTCCTTGCGCGCCTTCTTGGCGTCGTATTCCCACAGCGCCTTGCCTGTCTGCAGTTCCAGCGCGTACACCGTGCCAGAAGCGGCGGCGACATACACCTTGCCATCGGCCACCACCGGATGCTGGCGCACGCCGATCCGACGTTCGCCTTTCCCGGCATCGGTAGACCAAAGTTTGACGACTTTGACAGTCGGTTTGAAATCGACCAGTTCGGCCGGCTCGGCGGCTTTCTTAGCGGCAGCATCCTTGCCGGCGAACCAGCCTTTGACCGTACTGCAACCCGATAGCGTCAACCCCAGCAGAACAACGGTCGCGACGCGCTTGAACATAACTACCTTCATCAGATCGGCTCCGCGGCATTCGGCACGGTGCCGCCCGCATCCATCAATTTCATTTCCAGCAAACGCCGCTGCGGCGCCGCGATATCCAGCCCAGCCAGCGACTTGACGTACACATCGCGCGCCGCATCGCGCTTGCCTTGCGCAATCAAAGCATCGCCGCGAATTTCGAGGCTACGTGTATCGTCGGCAGAGGCGAGCAACTTCAGCGCATCCTCGGGCTTACCGGCCTGAAGCAACAGGAAGGCCATACGCTGATCCACCAGTCGCTTGATCTCGCCATCGGCTTTGAGTGCGCGTAGCGTTGCCAGCGCCGCATCGCTCTTGCCCGCGTCGGCCTGCGCCTTGGCCAGACGTAGCCCAGCCAGTACGACATAGATATCGGACGAACCCTGCTGCAACTGCGTCAGGTCCTTGCCTGCCTTGTCGAGTTGCTTCGCCTCAATGCTCTTGAGCACTGCTTCGTAACGGGAATTGGCCTGGGCAAGATTTTCGGACCGCTGCTTGGCCCACCACTGCCAGCCAAGGATTGCGCCAAGGCCCAGTGCGATGCCACCGATCAGGCCAGCGCCATTTTTCCTGAGCCAGGTGCGAACGCGTTCGCTTTGTTCGTGCTCGTCGAGCAGGTCGTCGATCGCCATGCGTACTCTCGCCCCGCCGCTACGACAGGACATGGAATGTGGAAGATGAGGAAACCGCGCCGCCGTCACTCGGAGGCAGGCACCACGGAACCCTCAGAGGATACCGCAAAGCGCGCCACATTCGCGCGTCTGTAGGGAGCCAGGTCCACCGTACTACCGGATTGCTGAACCTGAACCACAGAGGCATTACCCAGCACGACACGCCCGACTTGACCTGGCGCGTAAGAACGGGTCTCACCAGACTTCAGCATGGCCTTCTCGACCAACCTGCCGTCAGGCGCACTGACCTGCACCCAACTGTCACCCTGAAACGATAAGGTCAGCCCGGCCTTTTGGGTTTCCTGCTCATGCGGGAGTGGGGTCAATGAAGCAATGTAAGGGGCCGCGCTCGGCGCCGAATGACTGATCGTTTCGGCCCCCGCCGCCGGAGCCGAGCGCTCCCTCGCGACAGGTGACAACCCAGGCGTCTGCGTGGCAATTGATTCGCTGGGGACCACATCGAGCGAAGCGGTATTCGGACCGTCCTCCGCGAAATGGCTGTGTGTGGCATACCAGACAGGTATCGCCAATCCAGCGGTGATCACCACGTAAACCATTCGCCGGGTAGCGCTCTCGAAGATACGCCGCAGCGGACGCGTATGCGTATGGCTAATCAAATCGACCGGTTGCACGGGCGCAATCTGTGCGGCCTGCAACAGCGGCTCGAGATCCACGCCGAGCAGACGCGCATAACTACGCAACTGCCCTCGCACGAAGACAGGGGCACCGAGGCGCTCCCACTGTTCCGATTCGAGCGTCTGTATGACATGCATCGGCATACGCAGAGTGCTGCCGACGTCGTCGATGCTCAGCCCCGCCGCTTCGCGTGCGTCGCGGAGTTGTTGCCCGCAGCCTTTGGCACAACCAAAAACGTTAGGATTTGAATCACTGCTCACGATGGATTATTCCCAGATATCGTGGTCGCGGCATTGGGAAACTCCTTACGCAACCTCTGTTGGTAACGACTGGCGGCAACCTTGTCACCCAGCCTCTGCTCAATTTTCACGGCGAGTTGTAGCACGGAAGAATTAGCAGGCGCAGAGGCAAGACGCCGTTCTGCAAACGCGCGCGCCTCAAAAAAGTGCCCTTGTGCAACTTCCTCTCGCGCCATCGCCTCCAAGGCATAAGGATTATTCGGTTCCATTGCCAGCGCTTTGCGCAGGTCGTGCAGGCCGCGTTCGCGCTGCCCGACCTGCAACGCGCAGCCGCCGGCATTGGCCAGCGCCGATGCCGGCGTGGCGTAATCCGGCAACGCAAGTGCGCGGTCGAACCACGACAGCGATTCAGCCGCAGCGCCGTTCGCGCATAGCCAAGCACCGTAATTATTCAAGGTCTCGCCGCTATCAGGGGCCAGTTCGGCAGCCTTACGGTAATGCTCGCCGGCAACGGCGTATGCGCCGCGCCGATCCGCGATCAACGCTAGCAATGTGTGCGCCTGCACAGAATTGGCATCCAACGTCAGCGCTTTGTTCGCATACCTCTCGGCGCCGTCCAGATCGCCGGAACCGAGCCGGTTCACAGCCAACCCAAGTTGCTCCTGCAGCGCAAAACGCGATTTGACTGTGTGGCTGTCGTGGATGCGGTAGTCCGGCTGCACCTGCTCAACGGTACGTAATTTGCCAGACTTGGCGGCAAGCCAGTTGCAACCTGGCAGCGCCAGCAGCGCCGTCAAGGTCACGGCGAAGGTCAAATGGCAGCTAGGTTGTCGCATCCTGCTCCACCCGCGTTTGCAGTTCGCGCTGGAACTCGGCCTGACGACGGGTCCGGTCCATGACCTGTCCCTTGAGTTGCCCGCACGCCGCATCGATATCGTCGCCGCGCGTGCGCCGCACCATGGTCAACACCTGGGCATCCAGCAAGATCTTCTGGAACGCGCGAATCTCTGTTTCGCCGGAGCGCGCGTAGCGTGTACCCGGAAACGGATTGAACGGGATCAGATTGACCTTGCCGGCATTGGCGGCCTGCACCGCGTTATCGAACTGACGCATCAGCCGCGCCAATTGCCGCGCGTGCTCGGGTTGGTCATTGATCCCCTTCATCAGGGTGTACTCGAAGGTCACCGATTCACGGCGTTTGTTGGCACGCAGATAGCGCGCGCAAGCTGCCATCAATTCGGCGATCGGATACTTCTTGTTGAGCGGCACCAGGGTTTCGCGCAACGTGTCGTTCGGCGCATGCAGCGAGACGGCCAAGGAGACATCGCTCTCGCCGGATAAACGATCGATTTGCGGCACCAGGCCCGAGGTGGACAGGGTCACGCGCTTGTTGGCCAGGCCGTAACCCAAGTCGTCGCGCATGACGCTCATCGCGCGCACGACATTGTCGAAATTCATCAGCGGCTCGCCCATGCCCATCATCACCACGTTGGTGAGACGGCGCTGCTGGTGCGGCACGTTACCCAGATGCCGCGCCGCCACCCACACCTGCCCGACGATCTCGGCAGTGGAGAGGTTGCGATTGAAGCCCTGGGTCGCGGTGGAACAGAAACTGCAATTCAACCCGCAACCGACCTGCGAGGACACGCACAAGGTGCCACGGCCCTTGTCCGGGATGTACACGGTCTCGATCGCATTCTTACCATCCACGCCCATGGCCAACAGCCATTTGTGGGTACCGTCGGCGGAAGGCTTGTCGAATACGATGTTGGGGACGACGACCTCGGCATGTTGTTGCAGCTTGGCCCGCAGCGCCTTGCCGAGGTCGGTCATTTGCTCGAAATCGGTGACGTAGCGGTGGTGGATCCACTTCATCACTTGGTGGGCGCGATAGCGCGCTTCGCCGAGAGTTTCGGCGAAGAAACGCTCCAGGCCCTCGCGATCGAGGTCGAGCAGATTCTGTCTGGCTGCGACACCGCTGCGAAGCGGATCGGCAAGCACCAACGGAGGATGGACGACCTCGTTCACGACGGACCTCGGATCAGCGCGACACCACTTCGGTGGCGGCAAAGAAATAAGACACTTCATTGACGGCGTTTTCGACCGAATCTGAACCGTGCGCCGCATTGGCGTCGATCGAATCGGCGAAGTCGGCACGGATGGTCCCTGGCGCCGCGTCTTTCGGATTAGTGGCGCCAAGCAATTCGCGATGTGCAGCCACAGCGTTTTCGCCCTCCAACACCTGGATCATCACCGGACCGGAAATCATGAACTCGACCAACGCATTGAAGAACGGACGCTCGCGGTGCACCGCGTAGAAGCCTTCGGCCTCGCGGCGCGACAGTTGCTTGTACTTGGCGGCAACGACTTTCAAGCCAGCCTTCTCGAAGCGGGAGTAAATCTCGCCGATGACATTCTTGGCGACGGCGTCGGGCTTGATGATAGACAGGGTGCGCTCCAGCGCCATGGGACGTTCTCCGTTGGGCGGGCCACTCGCGACCCGAAAAAGTTAAGATTAAAAAACCCGTGCCAAAACGCGGGCTTAGCCAGAATTCAGATGGACGATTCTATCGAATCGCAACGTGCTTTGCACGGCTGCCGCTGAATTGTGCTGCAAGGCAGCATGACTCCCCCCACGACCGAGCCTACAATCAAACAATCGTTTGATTGATTTTGGCGATCACATGACAAAGCAGGTGCATTTCTCGACCAAGGCTCGCATCCTCAGCGCGGCCGAGGAACTGTTCGCCCAGCATGGCTTCTCCGGTACCTCGCTACGCCAAGTCACCAGTCAAGCCGACGTTAATATCGCTGCGGTGAATTACCACTTCGGCTCGAAGGAGAACCTAGTCAACGAGGTATTCCGGAGGCGGATGGACGAGATGACCTCAGCGCGCCTGACCCAACTGGAAACCGCCCAGCGGCAGCATCCAGGCGACCTCGGCCAGGTGCTTGCCGCCTTCGTGGAACCGGCACTTGCAATGGCGCAGGAAAGCCAGAGTGGCGGCGCCTTCGTTCGGGTGATCGCCCGCGCCTATGCCGAGAACAACGACAGCCTGCGCCAGTTCCTGTCCGACCACTACGGCCACGTATTGCGCGAATTCGCCAAGGCGATCGCGGCCTGCGTGCCCGGACTGAGCAAACAGGAACTCTACTGGCGCCTGGACTTCCTGGCCGGCGCCCTGACCTACGCCATGGCCGATTTCGGCCTGATCAAGCGCCCCGCCGGTGTCAGCGAAAGCGCACACCGCGCCCACGCCGCAGGCGAGCTCATCCGTTTCGCCGAAGCGGGCTTTCTTGCCCACTGCGCACATTAGCTCCCGCACACATTGACCCACAGAGGCTGATCGCTATGTCCAATCCCCTGCTAGTCCGCCGCGCCGCCGTCCTCGGCGCAGGCGTGATGGGCGCACAGATCGCTGCGCACCTGACCAACGCCGGCATCGACACCGTGCTGTTCGACCTTGCCGCCAAGGACGGCAACCCCAATAGCATCGTCCTCAAGGCCATCGCCAACCTGACCAAGTTGAGCCCTGCGCCGCTGGCTAGCCCTACCCTGGCCGAATCCATCCTAGCGGCCAACTACGATGCGGACCTGGAACAGCTGCGCGGCTGCGACCTGCTCATCGAAGCCATCGCCGAGCGCATGGACTGGAAGCAGGATCTGTACAAAAAGATCGCACCGTTCGTGGCCGCGCATGCGGTGCTCGCCTCCAATACGTCCGGCCTTGGCATCAACGCGCTATCGGAGGTGTTGCCGGCACCGTTGCGCCCGCGCTTCTGCGGTGTGCACTTCTTCAATCCGCCACGTTACATGCACCTGGCCGAGCTGATTGCGACCAAGCACACCGACACGGCGTTGCTGAAGGGCCTGGAAACCTTCCTGACCACCACCCTGGGCAAGGGGGTGATCTACGCCAAGGACACCCCGAATTTCATCGGCAACCGCATCGGCGTGTTCTCGATCCTGTCCACGATCCACCACACCGAGCAGTTCGGCCTGGGCTTGGACGAGGTGGACGGCTTGACCGGTCCGCTGATCGGTCGTCCCAAGTCGGCCACCTACCGCACCTGCGACGTGGTCGGCCTGGACACCATTGCGCACGTCGTCAAGACCATGGCGGACACCTTGCCGCAGGATCCTTGGCATGCGTTCTTCAAAACGCCGAAGTGGCTGGAAGCCCTGATCGGCAAAGGCGCGCTTGGCCAGAAGAGCGGCGCCGGCTTCTTCCGTAAGCTCGGCAAGGACATCGTGGTGCTGGACCTGCAAAAACAGGACTATCGCCCGGCTGAGCGCAGCGCCACGGCGGACGTGGTCGAGATTTTGAAGATCAAGCATCCGGCGGAAAAGTTCGCCAAGCTGCGCGAGAGTCCACATGCGCAGGCGCAGTTTCTGTGGGCCACCTTTCGCGACCTGTTCCACTACAGCGCCTATCATCTGGCCGACATCGCGCAGACCGCGCGCGACGTGGATCTGGCAATGCGCTGGGGCTACGGCTGGGCGTTGGGGCCCTTCGAGACCTGGCAGGCGGCCGGCTGGAAGCAGGTCGCGCAGTGGATCGCCGACGACATCGCCACCGGCAAGAGCATGAGCAGCGCGCCGCTGCCGAACTGGGTGTTCGATGGCCGCGACGGCGTGCATGCCGCCGAGGGCTCCTACAGTCCCGGGCACGATACCAAGCTACCGCGCTCGGCACTGCCGGTGTACAAGCGCCAGCGTTTCCCGGATGCGCTGCTGTGCGAGACGTTCCCGCAAGGCGAAACCGTGTTCGAGAACGACGGACTGCACCTGTGGCACGACGGCGACGACATCGCCGTGGTCAGTTTCAAGACCAAGATGAACACCGTCTCCGACCAAGTACTGGATGGCCTGCAGGAGGCCGTCCGTCGCGCAGAGAAAGACTTCAAGGCCCTGGTCCTCTGGCAGCACAAGGAGCCCTTCTCCGCCGGTGCCGACCTGGCGGGCGCCCTGGGCCTGCTGCAAGCCGGGAAGCTCGATGCGTTCGAAGCGATGGTGGCCAATTTCCAGACCACCAGTCAGTGCCTCAAGTACGCGCTGGTACCCGTGGTCGCGGCGGTGCGCGGGCTGGCCCTGGGCGGCGGATGCGAGTTCCAGATGCACAGCGCCAAGACCGTGGCCACACTGGAAAGCTACATCGGCCTGGTCGAGGCCGGCGTGGGCCTGCTGCCGGCCGGCGGTGGCCTGAAAGAGATCGCGCTGCGCGCCTCGCAAGCGGCCGTGGCCAATGCCAGCGGAGCCGGTGGCGACGTATTCGCCGAATTGAAGAAGACCTTCGAGACCGTCGCCATGGCCAAGGTCTCGACCTCGGCCGTCAACGCGAAAGAACTGGGACTGCTGCGCAGCACCGACAAGGTCGTGTTCAACAGCGACGAATTGCTGTACATCGCCAAGGCCGAGGCCCGCGCCCTGGCCGAGGGCGGCTACCGTCCGCCGTTGCCGGCGCGGCGCATTCAGGTCGCCGGCGACGTCGGCATCGCCACCTTCAAGATGTTGCTGGTCAACATGCTGGAAGGCCGCTTCATCAGCGAATACGACGATGAGATCGCAACCCGCATCGCCACCGTGTTGTGCGGCGGCGAGGTCGATCGCGGTGCGCTGGTGGACGAGCAATGGCTGCTCAAGCTCGAGCGCAAGCACTTCGTCGAACTGGCGCAACAGGAGAAAACCCAGGCACGCATCGGCCACATGCTCAAGACGGGCAAGCCGTTGAGGAACTGATTGAAGCCGGGCCGCGGATTCAGACGCCCACACTCCCCGTCATTCGAGAACTCAGCAAATGACCAGACAAATTCAAGACGCCTATATCGTCGCCGCCACCCGTACCCCGGTCGGCAAAGCGCCCAAGGGCATGTTCCGCAACACGCGTCCGGACGACATGCTGGCGCACGTGCTACGCGCGGTGGTCGCACAGGCGCCGGGTATCGATCCTGCACGCATCGACGACGCAATCATCGGCTGCGCGATGCCCGAAGGCGAGCAAGGCATGAACGTGGCGCGCATCGGCGTACTACTGGCCGGGCTGCCCAGCTCGGTCGCCGGACAGACCATCAACCGTTTTTGTTCCTCTGGCCTCCAAGCGGTGGCGCTGGCCGCCGACCAGATTCGCTTGGGCAACGCCGACCTGATGCTGGCCGGCGGCACCGAATCGATGTCGATGGTGCCGATGATGGGCAACAAGGTCGCCCTGTCGCCGCGTGTATTCGCAGACGACCACGTCGCCATCGCCTACGGCATGGGCATTACCGCCGAGAAGGTGGCAGAGGAATGGAAGGTGTCGCGTGAGGACCAGGACGCCTTCGCCCTCGCCTCGCACCAGAAGGCCATCGCTGCGATCGCCGCGGGCGCGTTCGGCGAGGAGATCACGCCCTACGACATCGTCTCGCATCAACCCGATCTGGCCGGCAACGTCATCGCGCTGCGCAACATGCGTGTCGACACCGACGAAGGTCCGCGCCCGGATAGCTCCCTGGACGGGCTGGCCAAGCTGCGCCCAGTATTCCGCAACGGCCAATTCGGCGGTAGCGTCACGGCCGGTAATTCCTCGCAGATGAGCGATGGCGCCGGTGCGCTGCTACTGGCCTCGGAACAGGCGCTCAAGGATTACGGACTAACGCCGCTGGCGCGCTTCGTGAGCTTCTCGGTCGCTGGCGTGCGTCCGGAGGTGATGGGCATTGGACCGATCGAAGCGATCCCAAAAGCCCTCAAGCAGGCTGGCCTGCGCAAGGAGCAACTGGACTGGATCGAACTCAACGAAGCCTTCGCCGCCCAAGCGCTGGCAGTGATACGCGACAGCAACCTTGACCCATCCAAGGTCAATCCGCTGGGCGGCGCGATTGCGTTGGGCCATCCGCTCGGTGCCACCGGGGCCATTCGCACCGCGACCTTGGTACATGGCCTGCGCCGGCATCAGAAAAAGTACGGCATGGTCACTATGTGTATCGGCACCGGCATGGGCGCCGCAGGCATCATCGAGGCACTATGATCCCTCAGCACGGCGGGAACCATCGGCATCGTGGACTGGAAGACGTATCCAGGCCAGTTTGCGGTATCGATGGCAGGCCAGGTCAGTACGTGCGTGCAGGTTCTTTGCAATACGCACGACAGGTTCGCTCACGGGGCCAGCAGGAAGCAGTTGCAGAAGGTAAAAAGCAGCCTAGCGGCTGCTTTTTATATCCATCGCCCACTCGACGACATGCATGATACGTAAGCCGGAAGCAGCACCGAACTAGGCTTAATCTTCCGCAAGCATCTGGGTGAGCTTCTCGCGCGCCGGCTTGGCAAGTTTCTTGTTTTCCAACGCGAAACGAATGGTCGCTTCGACCAGACCCAGGTGAGTACCACAATCGAAACGGGTCCCTTCGAAACGATAGGCGTCGACTCGTTCGCTCTTCAACAGCGTCGCGATCGCGTCGGTGAGCTGGATCTCGCCACCGGCGCCAGTCCCGGTACCTTCCAACAGTTCGAAGATCTTCGGGCTGAGTACGTAACGCCCCACCACGGCCAGATCGCTCGGCGCGTCTGCCGGTTTCGGCTTTTCCACGATCTGTTTGATGCGGCCATTGCGGCCATCGAAAGCATCCGTAGCCACGATGCCATAGCTGGCGGTGTTCTCATGCGGCACGTCCTCCACGGCAATCACGCTGGCGCCGCTAGCGGCGTTGAGATCGGCCATCTGCTTGAGGGCGCCATCGCCTCGGTTCCAGATCAGATCGTCCGGCAGCAGCACCGCGAATGGCTCGTCGCCAACCACCGACTTGGCGCACAGTACCGCATGCCCCAGGCCCAAGGCTTCCGCCTGGGTAACGAAGATCGCGCGCACGCCATCGGGCAGCACATGACGGATCATCTCCAATTGTTCGTGCTTGCCAGCCCGCTCTAGCTTTTGCTCTAGTTCGTAGGCCTTGTCGAAATAATCCGCGACCGCATGCTTGTAGCGATTGGTCACGAAGATCAAGGTATCGCACCCGGCCTCGATCGCCTCGTCCACGGCATACTGGATCAACGGCCGATCGATGATCGGCAGCATTTCTTTGGGTACGGTCTTGGTGGCGGGAAGAAAACGGGTACCCAGACCTGCGACCGGGAATACTGCCTTGCGGATTCTCTTGCTCATCAGAGCCTTCTGGCCTCGCGTGCGGGGAATGGAACAATCGTAGCCGAGCCATCGTGAGCGCCTTGCTGACGCAAGGGCGCGAATTCGGGCATGGTCGTGCGCAGCACCTGTTCGATGGTTTCGCTATCGTAGTCGGCGACCGCCGCACGCAACTGCTGTACACCCCGTAATACGTCTTCACGGGAAAAACTGCGCACACCGGCCTCGAGAATCTTCGGATGCGAGGTGGGCCGATAGTCCTCGTCGGAATAGAAGAGCGTCTCGTGCAGCTTTTCGCCCGGACGTAGACCAGTGTAGAGGATAGCGATATCGCGCCCGGGCTGTTTGCCAGCCAAACGAATCATCTGTTCGGCAAGCAAGCGAATCGGCACCGGCTCGCCCATGTCCAGGGTGTAGATCGCGCCCCGCGAGGCCGACGCAGCCGCCTGCACGATCAACTGACATGCCTCGGGAATGGTCATGAAATAACGCGTCACCTGCGGATCGGTCACCGTGACCGGGCCGCCCTGGCGGATCTGCTCTCGGAATAGCGGCACCACACTGCCAGCCGAGTCGAGCACATTGCCGAAACGCACGGTCACGAAACGCGTGCCCACCGCTTGATCGTCCAGTGACTGGCACACCATCTCCGCATAGCGCTTGGAGGCGCCAAGCACATTGACCGGGTTGACAGCCTTGTCGGTGGAAATGAACACGAAGGTCGAGACATTGGCAGCGACGCAAGCGCGCGCCACATTCTCGGTAGCCAGCACGTTGTTGCGGACCGCTTCGCGGAACTGCCCCTCCAGCAACGGAACCTGCTTGTAGGCGGCGGCATGGAACACCGCATCCGGTTCGGCCACACGCATCGCATGACGGATCACCGCCGGGTCGCCGCAGTCGCCGAGGACGCAGTCGATCTCCAGATCGGGGAAGGTGCGACGCAAATCGGCATGGATGGTGATCAAGGCCAATTCGTCGATCTCCAGCAGCAGCACCTTGCGGGCACCATGACGCGCGCACTGCCGACACAGTTCCGAGCCGATCGAACCGCCGGCACCAGTGACCAGTACGGTTCGCCCTGAGAGCCAGCCTTTGATCAATTTCCAGTCGGGCTTCACCGGCTTGCGACCGAGCAAGTCCTCGATCGCGACTTCCTTCAGTTCGCCAGGCAGGTAGTGGCCCTCGAGCACATCGACCAACCGTGGCACCGTCCGGAACGGCAGACCGGTGCTTTCGCAGAGCGCAACCACCCGCTGCATCCCCACGGCGTCCAACGACGGGATTGCGATCACCAACAGCTTGGCCGCGGTTTCCTTAGCGATCTCCCCAGCCTCGTCGATACGGCCAAGGATCGGCAAGCCCTGCAGCTTGGCTCCATGCAGATGCCCGGCGTCGTCCACGAAGCCGACCGGATAGTAGGCACCGGAACGGCGCAAATCGCGTACCAACGCCTCGGCAGCGCGCCCGGCGCCCACGATCAGCACACGTCGCGCCGTATCGTCCGAGTGCGCAATCTGGTAATCCTTCCACGCGCGGTACAGCAGGCGCGGCGCGCCCAACAACGCCGAGAGCGCGAACGGGTAGACCATCAGCACCGATAGTGGAATTGCGTCGAAACGGCTGTACGCCAGTCCCAGGACAATCGCGATCAGACCATAAAAGCTGGCCTTGAAGATATTCAGCAGATCGGGAACGCTCGCGAAGCGCCACAGACCACGGTATAGGCCCACTTTCCACAGCACCAAGCCCTGCGCCAACAGGACAATTGCGGTATTGAGATTCCACAGCGGCAGCGGATGCTCGCCAGGCAGCATCGTGTAGCGCAAAGCATGCAGCAACTGCCAGCAAATCCAGACAATGACAAGATCGTGGACAACCACGGAAATCTTGGGCAACAGCTTGGTGATTCGGTCGCGGGTAGAAAGCATCAGTGATCCGTCGTGAGAGTTCAGCGTATTCCCTTGCGCAAAGCCAGCCAAAGCACAGCTGCCGAAAAAAACCAGGCGATCGCCAAACTCGCCTGCCCCACCGTTTCCAGGGTTAAACCTATTCCAGCGATTGTAATAGAGGATATGCTGAACAGAGCATAGGCAAGAGTGACGGTGGTGTGGCTACTCCCGGTATGTACCCAACGCTGATAAAAATGTTGCGCATGCGGCTGCCACCAGCGCTCGCCCGCCAGCATGCGCGAAAAGAGTGTGAAACCTGCATCAATAGCGAACGCCGAGAGCGGTATCGCGAACAACCAGGGTATGCGCTCGGAGACTAGGCTGCCCCACGCGAATAGTCCGGCGATCAGGTAGCCGATTGCGCCGCTGCCGACATCCCCGAGGAAAATCCGTGCTCGCGGATAGTTGAAAGGCAAAAAGCCGGCGCAGGTCACCAATAGCACCCAACAGGGCCAACGAGACCATGCAGGCAGCAGCCAAGCAAACCCCAACGCCACCAGCATCGCTTGGCTGGTCGCCAAGCCATTGATGCCATCCATGAAATTCCAGATATTTATCAACGAAACCGTTGCTAACCAGATCAATCCTGTCAGCCACAGCGACTGGTTCGATTTATAGACAAGTGCGGCAAGCAGGCTCGCCGCCAGCACATGCACCAACAAACGCCAAGCGGCCGACAGGGGGCGGTGGTCGTCCCACCAACCGACTCCCGCGACAAGGAGCAGGCCGGTCGTAAAGACAGTAATGTCACAGGCATGGTCCGGCCAATGCACCCCCGCCCAGCCACAGGCGACCAATACCGCCACTACGATCGCTATCCCACCGCCGCGCGGCGTCGCCACGGCATGGCTACGACGCTCGCCAGGTGCGTCCATCAGTTTGCGTTTGATCGCGTAGTGGCACGACAACCAAGTACCGACAGCACTAAGCGGCGCCAGCGCGAGAAGCATTGTCCCTAATGCGACCGGCACTTACACCACCGCGTAGTTGAGCAGGGGCTTGACCGTCCCCCATTCCTTGCAACTGGGGCATTGCCAGTGATGGGTACGCGCACCGAACCCGCAGCGGGTGCAGCGGTAGCTGGGATTGCGCACCAGCAACTGATCGGTGATGTGCTTGAGATCCTGCAGGGTGGCGGTGGAGTCCGCGCCCTCGGCCAAGGTCAGCTCGATCAGGGCCGACTCGCCACGCACCGACGGCCGATCCTTGAGCTGACGGCCGAGATAGGTCCGTGCAGCCGAGGCGCCCTCCTGCGATTCCATCAAGCGGGTCAGCGCCAACACCGGAGCGATACCGCGATAGTGTTCGGTCATCTCCGACAGGAACGCACGCGCGCCGCTAAGATCGTTGCCACGGCGATAGCACTCCATCAATGCCGGCATGATCTCGGGCAAATAATCCGGATCGTGGCGGGCCGCGCGCTCGAAAGCGCGGATCGCACCGTCGTTATTGCCATCATCGACATCGATGCGCCCTTCCAGAATCCCGGCACGCACCGACTTTGCGTCCGCCTGGTAGGCCCGCGCAATCGCCGCGCGCGCCAGATCCGGCTTGCCGGAGGCGCGATAGCGGTCGGCCAGCTCGCATTCGAACTGCGCAATCAGCTTGCCCATCGGCTCGCCAGTCACTTCTTCGTAGCGGGTAGCATTGTCGATGGCTTTTTCCCAGTCGCGCTCGGCCTGGTAGATGCTGATCAGGTGCTTGAGCGCCTGTGGGGCGCGCTGGTCGATCTGCGCGAGTTCTGTGAACACGGTTTCGGCCCGGTCCAACAGGCCGGACTTCATGTAGTCCTCGCCCAAGGCCAGCAACGCCTGTACGCGTTGCGCGTCACTGAGGTCAGTACGCTGTACCAACCCCTGATGCAGACGGATCGCACGGTCCACTTCACCCCGGCGACGGAACAGATGTCCGAGCGCTACTTGCGTCTCGAAAGTTTCCTTGTCCAGTTCGGCGATATGCAAAAACAGCTCGATCGCTTTGTCGGGCTGCTCGTTGAGTAGGTAGTTCAGGCCACGGAAATACGTGCTGGACAGGCGGCTGACCTGGGAATCCCCATGGCGCTGGCCGCCACGACGACCAATGACCCAGCCACTCAGCGCCGCTAACGGCAAGAACAGGAAGAACCAGAACCATTCGGTCAGAAAGTCCATCGAAGATCAGCGCCCATCCATCGCCTGGAGATGAGAGGAAACCGGCACACCAACGGCATTGGCAGCCTTGTTGGCGCGGCGCAGCCTGGCGTACAGCGGGATCGCGACCAGGGTCAGCACCAAGGCCGCACCGATCACCACGCCCGCGAACAGCGACACGATGATGGCGATGCCGGAGGTGGTGGCAAGGGCACTGACACCGAAATTGATGACGATCGGCTGCGAATTGAGCGAGCCGATGACCAGGCCGGCAAGTAGAAACACCAGCAATATCAGCAGTCGGACGATTTTCATGAGGAACTCCAGCGCCGGGAGACAGCAGATTAGCCCAACGTGCGTGGATTGCAGCAAACGCAGGATGGCAGGTTTAGAGTGCGTCCGACTCAATCGGGACAACAGCACTGACACGCTCGCGCAACTCCTTGCCGGGCTTGAAATGCGGCACGTGCTTGCCCGGAAGCGCAACGGATTCGCCAGTTTTGGGATTGCGGCCTAGGCGCGGCGGCCGGTAATGCAGGGAAAAACTGCCGAAACCACGTATTTCGATGCGCTCGCCACCTGACAAGGCACCGCCCATCATTTCCAACAACGACTTCACCGCCAGATCGACGTCATCCGACTTCAAATGCACCTGCTTGCGCGCCAGGATTTCGATCAGCTCGGATTTGGTCATACGGATTCGTGCAGTGGAGGCGAAACCTAGTACGGCCCGGAATGACCGGGCCGTCCCAGTGACGTTGTGTCTGACGGATTACTCGGACTTGTTGCCGTTCAACTGTGCACGCAACAGCGCGCCCAGCTGTGTGGTGCCGCCAGACGCGGACTGGTATTCCTCCAGCACTTCGCGCATTTCGGCATCGTCCTTGGCCTTGATCGACAGTTGCAAGGTGCGGCCCTTGCGGTCCATGCCCACGAACTTGGCTTCGATCTTGTCGCCGACCTTCAGGTGCTGGCTAGCATCGTCGACGCGCTCGTTGGCAATATCGCGTGCAGCGACGTAGCCTTCGATGCCATCGGCCAGATCGATCGTGGCGCCCTTGGCATCCACTTCGCGCACAACGCCCTCGACCTTCGACCCCTTCGGGTTGGCTGCCATGTACTGGCCGAACGGATCTTGCTCCAGCTGCTTGACGCCCAGGCTGATGCGCTCGCGCTCCGGGTCCACCGCCAACACCACCGCTTCCAGCGTGTCGCCCTTTTTGAAGTTGCGCACGATGTCTTCGCCGGTGGTGTTCCAGCTGATGTCGGACAAGTGCACAAGGCCGTCGATGCCGCCATCCAGGCCGATGAAGATACCGAAATCGGTGATCGACTTGATCTGGCCAGACACCTTGTCGTTCTTCTTGTGGGTGGCCGCGAAGGTTTCCCACGGATTGGCGGCGACCTGCTTCATGCCCAGCGAAATGCGGCGACGCTCTTCGTCCACGTCCAGGACCATCACTTCGACCTCGTCGCCGACCTGCACGACCTTGGACGGGTTGACGTTCTTGTTGGTCCAATCCATTTCCGACACGTGCACCAAGCCTTCCACACCAGGTTCGATCTCCACGAACGCGCCGTAATCGGTGACGTTGGAAACCTTACCGAACACGCGGCTATTGGCCGGGTAACGACGGGCGATGTTGTCCCACGGATCCTCGCCCAGTTGCTTCAAACCAAGGCTCACGCGGTTACGCTCACGATCGAACTTGAGTACGCGCACGTCCAGCTCGTCGCCGACATTGACCACTTCGGACGGATGGCGCACACGTTTCCAGGCCATGTCGGTGATGTGCAGCAGGCCGTCGATACCGCCCAAATCCACGAACGCGCCGTAGTCGGTCAGATTCTTGACCACACCCTTCAGGATCGTACCCTCATTCAACTTATCCATCAGCTGCTCGCGCTCTTCCGAGTGCTCGCTCTCGACAACCGCACGGCGCGAAACCACCACGTTGTTGCGCTTGCGATCCAGCTTGATGAGCTTGAATTCCAATTCCTTACCATCGAGGCAGGACGGGTCGCGCACAGGGCGCACATCCACCAGCGAACCGGGCAGGAACGCGCGGACATCCTTGATATCCACGGTGAAACCACCTTTGACCTTGCCGCTGATGCGGCCGACGATGGTCTCGTTCTTCTCCAACGCCTCTTCCAGCTCGTCCCACACCATGGCGCGCCTGGCCTTATCGCGCGACAGCACGGTTTCGCCGAAGCCGTTCTCCAGCGAGTCGAGTACGACTTTAACCAGGTCGCCCTCGGCGACATCGATCTCGCCAGCCTCGTTACGGAACTGCTCGATCGGCACAATACCTTCGGACTTCAGTCCGGCGTTGATCACCACCACATCGCCGCGAACTTCCACGACGGTGCCGGTGACGATGGCGCCGGGCTTTAGCTTGGCCAGATTGGCTTGGCTGGCTTCGAACAGTTCGGCAAAAGATTCGGTCATTTGAAATTACTCTAGTGGACACACGGACAGGGCGTTTCTTGATTGAAACGGCAACTGCCCACCCTGGTTAGTCGGCCCAAACCGCAGCCGGGTGTGGAGTGAAAAAACCGCAACGCAGGATTGCGCGGCGGAGCCTTGGAACTACGGTTTAGAACTCATGACGCTTGCGTGTCTTGGGAACGACTGGCAAGGCGGACAATGGCCCGCTTCGCCACCGCACCACCCTCCGCACCGCTCAAACGTGCAACAACTGCATGACGCGGCCCACCACCTGGTCGATGTCCATGCCAGTGGTATCCAGGAGGACGGCATCGTCTGCCGGCCTCAGCGGCGCCACTGCGCGCTGGGCATCGCGTGCGTCGCGGGCCATGATCTCGCGCAGCAGGTCACCGAATATAACGGAAACCCCTTTTTCCTTCAACTGCTTATGCCGGCGCTGGGCGCGCTCCTCGGCACTGGCGGTCAGGAAGACCTTGTACGGCGCATCGGGGAAAATCACTGTCCCCATATCACGACCATCGGCGACCAGCCCCGGCGGGCAGCGAAATGCGCGCTGGCGCTGCTTTAGCGCCGAGCGCACCTCCGGGATGGCGGCGATCGCAGAGGCTACCCCGCCAGCGGTTTCCAAACGCAGCTCATCGGTGGCATCAACGCCATTGACCAAAACCCGCAAACCACGGTCGGCAACTTCCTCGAAGTCCACACGGGTATCGAAGGTACAGCGCACCAGCGCGGCAGCATCGGAGATGTCCAGGTGGGCCCAACTAGCCGCGACTCCGACCGCCCGATACAGCGCACCCGAATCCAAGTAATGCCACCCAAGTCGCGCCGCGACGATGCGACTGACGGTGCCTTTACCGGCTCCGGATGGGCCATCGAGGGTCAGGACGGGAGAGGGTTCGTTCATGCGGTTCCTCGGAGCGTTGGCGGTGCATTGTAGCGCCGACGTCCACCCGCTTGGCGCAAGCAGTTGAAACAATGAAGAAAAACAGGCTATGATTGCTGGATCACTCATCTAGCGCCACGGCTTTGTCCGTGCCGCCTCCCTTCGAATCCACACGTTTACGCCGAGGTGTGCCATGAAAGTCCTTTCCTCCCTGAAGTCGGCGAAGGCCCGTCACCGCGACTGCAAGGTGGTCCGCCGCCGCGGCAAGGTCTTCGTGATCAACAAGACGAACCCCCGCTTCAAGGCGCGCCAGCGCTGATTGCAAGACTGCTCGCCGCGCCGTGCGTAGCGATGGCTGGCGTTCGATGAAAACCGCCTTCGGGCGGTTTTTTGTTGCCGAAGTTTGCTGTAATCGTTCTTCCGTCATCTGGGGAGTACACGTGATGAAGCACCGTCTGTTCATCTTGCCGCTGCTGACCGCCCTAGGCCTAGCCGGCGGCGCCCACGCCGAGACGCTTCTTGTGGACCGGGTCAGACAGGAACCTGTCGCGTCGATGCCAACGCGTGGGCTGAGCATGAGCCAGGTGCAGGCGCGCTACGGCACCCCGCAACAGACGCTGGAACCACGCGGCGGCCAGAAGCGGCAATGGCCGACCATCAACCGCTGGGTCTACCCCGCTTTCACCGTGTACTTCGAGAAGCAAAAGGTCGTCGACGTGGTCGCCAATAAGGTGGACCCCAACGAGATCGGCCCAAAACCGGCGATCCGTTGACGCGCAGCAGCAGCCAACTTTCGCAACAACGGCCAGCGTAGCCAAGCCAGCCAGGGCACACCACTGGCTGGAGCGGCCAATCCTATGCCTCTCGCGACGAGCGGCCCCGTGCAAGCCCCAGCGTGGCGCTATACGAGAAATTGATCCCTCCCCCGGCTTCGCCCGGGCAGTACCTAAGCGACGATCCACCATGAGCGACAACCTGCGTCTTCCAGCAGAATGGGAGCCCCAATCCGCTATTTTGATCGCCTGGCCGCATGCCGGCACCGACTGGGCCGCGCGTCTGGCTGAGGTCGAGGAGACGTACATCGCGCTGGTCGCGGCGATCGTGCGTTTTCAGCACATCGCGATCTGCGTCGCCGACGCAGATTTGCAGATCTATGCCGAGGCACGACTGCGCTCGGCACGGGTAAACATGCAGCGGGTGCGATTCGTGGAGGCTCAATACGATGACACTTGGCTGCGCGATTCAGGCCCGATTACCCTGACACGTGCGGACGGTGGCTTCCAGTTGCTGGATTTCCGCTTCACCGGCTGGGGCGGGAAATTCCAGGCGAGCCTGGACGACCAACTGGTGAGCCTACTCGCCGCGCAAGGCCTGTTCGCCGACAACACAGTGCGCCGTATCGATTTCGCGCTGGAAGGCGGGGCCATCGATTGCGACGGCGCCGGCACCTTGCTGACCACCTGGCAATGCCTGCACGAGCGGCATCCGCAGCGCACGCGCGCATCGCTTAACCACGATCTAGCCGACTGGCTGGCACAACAGCGGGTACTGTGGTTGGAGCACGGCTATCTGGAAGGCGACGACACCGATGCGCATATCGACACCCTCGCCCGCTTCGCCAGTGAGGATGCGATCGTCTACCAAGCCTGCGACGACACCGACGATTCGCATTACGCCGAACTGCAGGCGATGGGGGCCGAACTGGCGGCATTACGCACCATCGATGGACGTCCTTACAGACTGTTCCCGCTCCCCTGGGCGCAGCCGGTGATCGACCAAGGCCGGCGCCTGGCCGCGTCCTATGCCAATTTTCTGATCGTCAATGGCGCAGTGCTAATGCCGGCCTACGGCGACGCCGCCGATGCACAGGCGCAAGCGGTGATGGCGCAGGCGTTCCCGCAGCATGAGATCGTGCCGATCCCATGCCGGGCATTGATCTGGCAGAACGGCAGCCTGCACTGCATCACCATGCAACTGCCAGCTGGGGCACTTGCGCACTGAATGTGCGTTCGCATGGCCGGCTTGGCCGCGTGCGGAAGAGCGGAGCATGGCTCACAGCCTGCATCGACCAGCAAGTACCGCCCAATGGCAATGCATCTTGATTCGTCTGGGTGCGCATAACGCAAATACCAGACCGAGACACCGCGATCCGGCCTCTGCGCCTGCATCACAGTTCATCTGCCCAGGCGCTGCCGCGCAGCCATCCGCGCTACCATGCATGCTTTCGCCGATCTCCCTCATCTCCGTAATGACCCGACATTCTCTTTCCGTTGCGCTGATCCAGGAGCGCAACCATGGCGATGCCGCAGCGAACCTGAGCGCGATCGAATCGCGTGTCGCCGAAGCAGCCGCACAGGGCGCGCATCTGGTGTTGCTGCAGGAATTGCACAATGGCGCCTATTTTTGCCAGCACGAGTCGGTCGAAGCATTCGATCTTGCCGAGCCGATTCCCGGTCCCAGCAGCCAGCGCCTGAGCGCGCTGGCCAAGCGCCACGGCGTGGTCCTGGTCGGTTCGTTGTTCGAGCGCCGCGCTGCGGGCCTTTACCACAATACTGCCGTGGTGTTCGAGAAGGACGGCAACCTGCTCGGCAAATACCGCAAGATGCACATTCCCGACGATCCGGGCTTCTACGAGAAGTTCTACTTCACCCCGGGCGATCTGGGCTTCACCCCGATCCAGACTTCGGTCGGTCGTCTCGGCGTGCTGGTGTGCTGGGACCAATGGTATCCGGAGGCGGCACGCTTGATGGCGCTTGCCGGTGCCGAGCTGCTGCTCTACCCCACCGCGATCGGTTGGGACCCCGACGACGCGCAGGCCGAACAGGAACGCCAGCGCGATGCCTGGGTACTCAGTCACCGCGGCCATGCCGTCGCCAATGGCATCCCGGTGCTGAGCTGCAATCGGGTCGGCCACGAACCATCGCCGCTCGGGGCATCGGGCATCCAGTTCTGGGGCAACAGCCACGTGCTGGGTCCACAGGGCGAATTCATCGCCGAGGCCGGAACCGACCCGACGGTGCTGGTCTGCGAGGTGGACTTGCAGCGCAGCGAACATGTCCGGCGGATCTGGCCGTTCCTGCGCGACCGTCGCATCGACGCGTATGGCGACCTGCTCAAGCGTTATATCGACTGAACCCGCCGAGCGCATTGAACGGGATGCTCCCGCGTACAGCACACCGAGCCGGTCACTAGGTCTTAAGTACCTGCCGACCTCAACACAACACCACAACGCCTGTTGCGCCATGGCGCCGACCAGGCCCTTCCGACGAGTAATGGCATGAACGCACTCCCCCAGGCCGACGACGCACTATTCGCCGACCAACCGTACCGCATCGTCGAACGCGACGGGGTCCGCTACACCTTGCTCGGGACTGCGCATGTCTCCCTGGCCAGCGTCGCGGTTGTCGAGCGTGCCATCGAGAGCGGCCGCTTCGACGCGGTAGCGGTGGAACTGGATCCGCAGCGCTTGCAGGCGCTCACCGATCCGGACGTGCTGACCAAGCTGGATCTGGTGCAGGTGATCCGCAAAGGACGCGTGGCCCTGTTCGCGGCCAACCTTGCGCTGGCCGCCTATCAACGCCGCTTGGCCGAACAGCTCGGCATCGAACCTGGCGCCGAACTCAAACGCGCGGTGCTGCTGGCACGCGAACGACAGTTGCCGGTATATCTGGTGGATCGCGAGGTCGGGCTGACCTTCAAGCGTGCTTCCAGCCGACTCGGCTTGTTCGGCAAGCTCAAACTTGCCAGCGGCCTGCTCGGCGGCCTGTTCGCTTCAGAGGAAGTCGGCGAAGCAGAGATCGAGAAGCTCAAACAAGGCGACATGCTCGAAGCCAGCTTCGGCGATTTCGCCAGCGAAAGCCCAGAGCTATACGCGACCATCATCGCCGAGCGCGACCGTTACATGGCCACACGCCTACGCGAAGAACACGCGCACGGCGAGGCGCATCGCCACAGCGTGCGCGAAGTCCTGGCGGTCGTCGGCGCCGGCCATCTGGCCGGTATGGCCAAACACCTGCAGAACGATCAAGACGACCCGGCAACGCTGCGCAAGACGCTGGAAGACGCACCGACCCAAAAGAAAGTTCCCTGGATCACCCTGACCCTGACCACGCTGGTGCTCGGTGGCGTGGCCTGGGGATACTGGCATGGCGGCTTCGCGCTGGGCACCGATTTGCTCCAGCAGTGGGTACTGTTCACTGGCGGGCTGGCCGGGCTGGGCTGCCTGCTGGCCGGCGGCCATCCACTGAGTGTGATCGCCGGCGCCATCGCCGCACCGCTGAAACCATTTCGGCCCGGGGTTCCTGCTGGTGCATTCAGCGCGCTGGTGGAAGTACACATGCGCAAGCCTGCCTACGGCGACTTTCTGGCACTGCGCGACGATGCGCAGAGCCTGCGCGGCTGGTACCGCAACCGGGTCTCGCGGGTGGTGCTGACCTTCCTGCTGACCAATCTGGGCAGCATGCTGGGCGTATGGCTGGCCGGATTTCGCATCTTGAGCAAACTGGCCAGTTGAGTCCGCCATGGCAACCGGGCTTTGCCCTCATGGCCTACGGCGCCAACGCCTTGTGTCATGGCTGCGCTATAAGCAACGGCAGTGCAGCGCTTCGGGGCTGAAGCCGTGTCCCAAACCAATCTAGCCACTGGATGGCTGGCGGCAGCTGTGGAGTCGCAATTGTCGAGCGAGCGAACCACGCATGCGATATTGATTAGCATCACATGCGGCAAATTGCCCTGTCCACACATATCGCTCGTGGCCAGTTTCGGAGCCACGAAAGGTAAGGCTATACTCGGGTCGTTCCGTATTCCCTCACGCCGTACACCCGTCCCGTCCTTCCGGACCACGAAACCATGCGCACGCAGCCGCTAGCCGCTTGTCTTGCTCTGGCCATCCTTGTTTCTATCGGGGTCGTCCCGGCCATGGCGCAAAGCGCGCCAACGCCCACCGCTCCTGCCACCTCCGCACCTGTGCAAGGCAATGCCGCCAATGGCCGATTGCTGACCTACACCTGCCAGGGTTGCCACGGGGTTACCGGCTACAAAAATGCCTATCCCAGCTACCGCATCCCCAAGATCGGCGGGCAATCGACGCAATACCTGACACAGGCACTGACCGAATACCGGCTCGGCAAGCGCAAGCACCCAACCATGCAGGCGCAGGCGGAAAGCTTCTCGGAGCAGGATATCGCCGACATCGCCGCTTTCCTGTCCACTCTCAAGTAGGCTTTCCCATGTCGAACGCCGCGCACGCTCTGCGTCCCGCCATCGTCCTGCTTGCAACCCTGTGGTTGGGGGCATGTTCGCAATCGCAGGTGGAATCCTCCAGCACCTCGGCCGGCGATCCTGGCCACGCCAGTGGCGAGCATGGGGCCGGCTCCTCCGCTGGACTCCCCGGCGGACGCATCGCCATCGGCGAAAAACTCGCCCAGGCCAAGGGCAAGGCCACAGGGCAGAACTGCATCAACTGCCACGGCACCGAGGGCAACGCGCCAATCGACCCGACCTACCCCAAGCTCGGCGGCCAATACGGCGATTATCTCGCCCATGCGCTGCAGGCCTACCGCAGCGGCGACCGCCAGCACCCCTTGATGAGTCAACAAGCGGCGCAACTGAGCGACCAGGACATCGCCGATCTAGCGGCCTACTTTGGTTCGCGCACCACCAAGTTGCGCGATCTGCATGGTGTGAACTGAGCGCGAGACCGTCGCGCATGCGCGACGGCCATGCTCAGCGGCTGCCGTTGTCTTCTTGCAATGCTGGCTTGAACGGTACTTTTGGCGGCGGCCGCGCACCCGCCGGCTGATCGTTGAGATTGGGATCAGTGATGCTGCATCCGCCACCGACCTGCAAAATCGAGATCACACACTTGATGCTGCTTCCGGTGCCCGGGATAGGGATGCTGACAGACTGAATCCCGCGTCGCACCCACTCCTCCAGCAAGGTCGCATTCGGCAGCCAATACTTGTCGAAGGACGTCGGCGTGTAGTCGTATGGCGGGCGTTTGAGCCATTGGCCGGCGTTGGCGATGCGCTCGCGCGTCCAAGTATCGGTGTCGGCCCCCGGCGCGCCGCGCTCGGCTGTCTTGTTCGCGCCAGCTCCGTCAGCCAAGCGGACACTGCCGTCGCCATTAAACAAGCCGTTACGCGCGCCGCCGCCGGCATCGCCGGCCCGGTTGCGCGCCGCCGCACCCCAGTCGTCGCTACGCTGCGGCGTGGCCCAACCGCCGTCGCGAGCGGTGGTCGCCGGACCACTGCCTGGCGTAGCGGTACGCTGACCAGGTGGCGCTGTCGCGGATGCCGGTGCGGGTGTAGCCTGCTGCGTGTTTGGAGTGCTGGCTTGTGTCGCCGACGCCGTCGCCACAGCAGGCGCACTTGATTCCTTAACTGTCGTGGCAGCGGGCAACGCGGACACCGGTACGCTGACTGTCGCAGGTGTCGGGACCTCGATCTGCCGCACCTGCGGTGTCTGCGGTTCAGGCAGTTCCGGCATCGGCATCTGGGTCGGCATCTGCGGTGATTGGACCTGCACCTGCGGTAGTGGTGCGGGCACTTCGCGTTCGCGCACCTGCGGCGTCGGCGCGGCCGGTCGCGGCACGACGACCTCGCGCGGGCGGATCTGCGCCAAGGCGGGTACTTCGGTGACCACCTGAACATCGCGTTCCGGCACCTGAATCTCGGGCGGTACGATCGATCGCGGCGTCGGCACCGGTGTGCGCAAGCGGGGCGGCGGCGGCAATACGAAATCGCTGGTAGGCACAGACGTTTCGGTGACCTGCAACGACTGCTCTGGCGGCGGCGGACTGTTGGCCGCGACCGGCGCGTTGGCGCTGTCGGTCGCCACGGCAGCAGGCGATGTCGAGGTCTTGGCTGTGCTGCGTGCGCGCTTGACGACGGGATGTGGAACACGCGTGGCGCTAACGGGCGCTACATTCTTTTGCGGTGTCGTCACCGGTGCCGACGCACCGCCCCCCGTCTCGGCGAGCGTACCGCGACCGACGAACTCCACCTGCACGCGGCTTGCCTCGCCATTGTCGGTATGCAACGGCAACCAGCGCACGAACGCAACCCACAACAAGAACACGGCGAACAGTAGATGCAACAACAGGCTGAGTAACACCGCAGTGCATCGCCACCAACGCTGGTCGTGCGGTGCCGGATCCCAGTGTTGCCACCATAGCCGGCGGAATGCCTGCCATGGACTCAGTGCAGGCAGGCGCATCGGGACCGCCGGCAACGGCTGCGGCAATGCCGCGATCAGCTCGGACGCCACGAACGTCCGTGTCGCGACCGGTTGCGATGCGAACCAACGCGCCCAACTGTACGGCAACCCGGTAAGAGGGTCGCACGGCAACTCACCCGGCATACGCGCCAACAGCGCGTCGAGAATGTCGGCGGCGCGTGTCACCAAGCGCCCAGGGTCAGGCAACCGTATCGCGCGGAATGTACGGTGCGCTGCCGCTGTCGTGGTCAGTCGCGTCGCGCACGGCGGTTACGCCGGACACGCGCCCCATCAGGGTCTTCTCGATGCCCTGTTTCAGCGTCACATCCGCCATACCGCAACCGTGGCATCCGCCACCAAAACGCAACACCACCACACCATCACCAGACACTTCCTGCACCGCGACACGGCCGCCATGCTCAGCCAATTGCGGATTGACCTCGTTTTCCACGACCCAGCGCACCCGTTCAACCAGCGAGGCCGCCTCGCCCGGCGCCTCGCCCTTGATCCTGGGCGCCTTGATCGTCAATTGCTGGCCGGTTCCCTGGGCGACATAGTCGATCTCGGCTCCGTCCAGCCAGACAACACTGTCGGCGGCCACATACAAGGTAAAACCAGCGCAATCAATCGCCCATTCGTCGCCGGCCAAGTCGGCCGGTTCTGCGAACTCCAGTCGCGCGTCGGCACGTGCAGTTCCCGGATCGACCGCGCTCAGGCGTACGCCCATGCCAGGCACCGCCTCGCGTTCGAGCAGTTTACGAAAATGGGCCTGGGCGCTGTCTGAGATCTGGATCATGGGGCTATTCTAGCCTTTCGCATGTCATTGGCTCATCATCAGCACTGTCCTTTTCCGGCATATTCAGCCACTTCGCCGTAAAAACTCCATCATGAACGACCTGATCACGCTCGCGCAGGCCCATTGTTCGCCCCGCAAGGGGAGCGAATACAAACTCACCCAGGCACGCCTGGCGGAATTGCTACCGCAGGTGCCCGGTTGGGAATTGGTCGAGAGCGGCATAGCGATCAGTCGCACGTTCCGCTTCCCGGATTACTACCGCACACTCGCGTTCGTGAACGCGCTAGCCTGGATCGCGCATCGCGAAGACCACCATCCCGACCTTGGCGTGCACTACGACCGCGTGGTGGTGCGCTATTCCACCCACGACGTCGGGGGCCTCAGCGAGAACGACTTCATCTGCGCCGCCAAAGCGTCAGCCCTTTCGGAGTGAACCGTATGCCAGCCGTTTCCCGCCCTCTTGTTCCCCTCGCCTGCATGAGCGCCTTGCTGCTGAGCGGCTGCGGTCAATCGTCGCAATCCCAGCGTCAGGCCGCGACGCAGGCGCCGACCGAGGTCGCGGCGGTGCGAACGCCACCGCCGGATTACCCAATCAAACTGGCCTGCGCCGGACTCGGCGGCAAAGTCGTGCTGAAGGTGGTGGTCGGTGTGCAGGGCAAACCCACCGACGTCAACGTGGTCGACAGCAGCGGACAGCCCGCATTGGACGCAGCGGCGCAACAAGCCGTGCGCGGATGGATGTTCAACTCTGCCACCCGCAACGGCCAAGCGGTACCGTGGACGATCCAGGTGCCGGTCAACTTCACCCCACCGCAACCGCGCCCGGACCGCTGCTTCGCTCTCGACGCACAGTCCAAACACAGCGGCTGATTCGATCAAGTCAATGGGGTCGCCGCAGGGGGCTGCGGCGATGCACGCCTGCGTGCCGAATCCGCCATCGACGTGCGTCCAATCCGAGCAACATCCAAGGCCTCGCCACCATGAGCACGTGCTGTAAGCGTCTGCCTGAAAGGGTGCGCTGACACCACCTGAACGTAAGCCAGCATGTTGTCGCAGAGTGCGTTTTCAGCAAGCTGGCAGACACCTGACGCAAGGCATGCTGCGCGCACAAGCCCCCCAATCCTGCTTGATGAGGTACCGCATGGAGATCCGCTCACTGCCTCCCACCAAAGTCGCATTGGTCACTGCCCTGAGCGTGTTTGCGCTCGGCGCATGCCAGCGGCAACCCGCTGCGACACCAGAACAGAGCGCCATCGCTCCAGTACCAGCACAGAGCGCCCCCGCTCCGGCACCTGCAACCTACGTCCCGCCAACGGCAGATCAGTTGTACCAGTTGGTGGCGCCAATCGCCTTGTTCCCCGACAAGTTGCTGGCGCAGACGCTCGCCGCTTCGGTCTATCCGGACCAGGTCATGGCGGCACAGGACTGGCTACGCAACAACCGTAGCATGAGAGCAGCCGACCGCCTGCAAGCCTCGGCCATGCAACCCTGGGATCCCAGCGTCAAGGCCCTGACCGCCTTCCCCGATGTTGTCGACCAATTGGCAAGCAACGGCGACTGGACCCGCTCACTTGGCGATGCCTATGCGCACGATCCCAACCAGGTTCTAGACGCGGTCCAGGTCATGCGTGAGCGCGCGCAAGCGCAAGGGCACCTGCGCAACACGCCGCAACAGCGCGTACACGTGGTGCAGCGTACCTTCGTGGAACCGGCCCCCTATCCCGACGCAGTGCCGCCACCGAGCCGCACCATCGTGATCGAACCGGCGCAACCGGACGTGGTCTACGTGCCGCGCTACGATCCCGAGGTGGTCTACGGCGAACCGATCGGCGTGTACCGCGAGTACCGCTACCGTCCGCCACGCCCTTACTACGATACCGGCGACCTGGTGACCACAGGCATCATTTCCTTCGGGGTCGGCGTGCTGATCGGCGAGGCGCTCGAACACCATCACCACCGCATGTTCGGCTGGTTCGAACCGGAGCCCGCCTGGCACAGCTGGGGCTGGAACAACTGGGGAGTGAACTGGAACGCGCCACCATCGGTACCGAACTACGTGGTGTACAACAACAGCGTCTACGCCCCGCGCACGACCATCATCAACAACCGTATCGACGCACGCACCTTCGTACATAACAACGCGGCTCCGATTCCGATGGGCGTGGGCATCACCACCGCGTCGCAGTCCGGCCCTGTGGCGCGGCCAACGGCTGCTGCGCTGACCACCGCAGCGGCGATGGGGACGCGTATGGGCATGCCGACGAGCACATTTGCCCCGACGCATGCCCGTATCATGCCCGGATCGATGCCGCAAACCATGCCGCACTTCACCGCGCAGATGCTGCAGGCGGGACGTCCAGTAGCGGCGATGCCACCGTCGCAACGGCTACAGCCGTCAGGCCCACTATTCACCGCACAGGCGGCACGCGATCCACGCATGCCCCTGCACACTCTGGCGATGGCACAGCCGAACGGGTTACGGACTTCCCAACCGATGCCGCTGCCGAATTTCCGCGGCCAACCCATGCCGCAAGCGAGGCAGGCAGGCACATTCGCCGAAAACCCCGGCATGCCTTCCTCGCGGATCGTCGAGCCTCCCCGTCACGGCAATCCAGGCATGCAGCCGGATTTCGCCCGCGAGACGTTCGCGCGCGATATGGCGCACACGCAACCACTGCGACAAGCAACAGTGGCGCAGCCTCAGCACGTACAAACCTGGCACGAACCCGCAGCACCTGCATATCAAGCACGTGCGCAAGAAATGCCGCGCGAGGCCATGCGGCCGATCATGCCGCAACAGCGCATGCCCGAACAACACCTGCAAGAACAACACATGCAGGAACAGCGGATGCAAGAACAGCGGATGCAGGAGCAACGGGTCGTTCGCTTCGCCCCGCCGCCGCAGATGGCCATGCCACGCTCTGCTGAACAGCCGCAACAGGCGATGCGACCGATGCCGTCGCATAACGGCGAGCGCCACGAGCATCACGACCACCACAACGGCTGAATGTTCGGTGCCGGGCGGCGACAACGCCGCCCGGCACGGCAAGATCAGCCCCCCAATCGGCTCAGTGCCTCGCTCAGTTCGTCAGCCAACGGCGCATTCAACAGGTAGGGGGCCTTGCCGCCATCCAGAGTGAACTCCAAAGACGCCGCGTGCAAGAACAGGCGTTTGAGTCCAATGTGCTCGCGCAATCGCTTGTTGACCTCGGGATCGCCATACTTGTCGTCACCAGCAACCGGGTAACCGAGATGCTGGGCATGAACGCGGATCTGATGGGTTCGGCCGGTTTCGATCCGCACTTCGCAATAAGAATGCCCTCCGCGTCGTTCCAGCATACGGAAATGACTCAACGAGGGCTTGCCCGCCGCATGCACCTGCACATGACGTTCGCCCCCCTGGCGCAGACCGATATGCAGCGGCACTTCGACCGTCATCGTCCCGTCGGGCAAGCGCCCGACCAACAAGGTCAGGTAGCGCTTGCCGATGCCGCGACCCTGCACCTGGTCGTCTTCGCGCATCAAGGCCTGTAATTCAGTCAATGCCGAGCGCTTCTTGGCCACGATCAACAGGCCGGAGGTGTCGCGATCGAGCCGGTGGACCAGTTCCAGCGTCTGATTCGGACGTAGGGCGCGCAGGGTCTCGATGGCACCGAAGCTGATCCCGCTGCCGCCGTGACTGGCCACCCCCGAGGGCTTGTTCAGCGCCAGCAGCCGCGCGTCCTCATAGACAATCGCTGCTTCCAACCGCTCCATGAATGCCGCCGGCGGCGCAGTTTTTTCACCTTCCTCCTGCAACCGCACTGGCGGAATGCGCACCTCGTCGCCTACCTCCAGCTTACGCTCGGCCTTGGTACGGCCACCGTTGACCCGCACCTGACCGCTGCGCATCAGCTTGTAGATCAGGCTACGCGGCGCGCCCTTGAGTTGGCCGAGCAAAAAATTGTCCACCCGCTGTCCAGCCCGATCCTCGGGAACCTTGAGAATGCGCACCGCACTGGTCGCGACGTCGCGCAACTTTGGAGGAACCGGAGGAGAAGTCATTGGGCGGTTTATTCTGTTACACTCGGGGGGCGAGATAAGGGTTTGATTTCGTTCGAAGTTAGCTAAGGGCCAGAAGCCCGGCTTGCGACGATTCCGGCACAGTGCGCGACCACCGCCCTCGGGGCGGCCATGTTAGCGGCTCACCGGCCTGCCCCGCCATCGCCGGACGCCCCCAACGTCCGCGCTGAACATGCCCCGTGCGGCGCCCCAGCCTGGCTGGAGTTCGCCACCGGCCCTGAACCACCCAAAAGAAGCGCTCCCGCGGCTCGCCGTGGTGTCGTAGCGCTGGAAGCTCAAGCCGCCCTCCCCGCGCCTGCGCGATGGGCGGCGAAGCGTGACCAGAAGCGAAACCCCATGGTGTTCCGCGCGGTAGCAGCGCGAGGAACGCAATCAATGAAACGTATGCTGATCAACGCCACGCAGGCAGAAGAACTGCGTGTGGCTATCGTGGACGGCCAGACCCTGTACGACATCGACATCGAACAGCCGTCCAAGGAACAGAAGAAATCCAACATCTACAAGGGCCGCATCACCCGGCTCGAACCCTCGCTGGAAGCAGCCTTCGTCGAGTACGGCGGCGAGCGTCACGGTTTCCTGCCGCTGAAAGAAATCTCCCGCGACTACTTCCAGGCCGGCGTCGACCACAATAAGGCGACGATCCGCGAACTGTTGCGCGAAGGCCAGGAAGTCGTCGTGCAGGTGGACAAGGAAGAGCGCGGCAACAAGGGCGCTGCTCTGACGACCTTCATCTCGCTGGCCGGCCGCTACATGGTGCTGATGCCCAATTCACCCAGTGCCGGCGGCGTCTCCCGACGCATCGAGGGCGAAGACCGCGCTGCGCTGAAGGAAGCACTGGACAAGCTGACCATCCCCGATGACATGGGAGTGATTATCCGCACAGCCGGTGTCGGCCGCGACGCCGAAGAACTGCAGTGGGACCTGGAATACCTGCTGCAGGTGTGGAAATCGATCGCCGAGGCCGCACTGGCCAAGCCGGCTCCCTTCCTGATCTACCAGGAATCACGGCTGATCATTCGCGCCCTGCGCGATTACCTGCGTGCCGATATCGGCGAGATCCTCGTCGATACCGTGGAAATGTATGGCGATGCCAAGGAGTTCATGCAGCAGGTGATGCCGCAGAGCCTGCGCAAGCTCAAGCACTACACCGATGACATCCCGCTGTTCAACCGCTTCCAGATCGAGTCGCAGATCGAGGCCGCCTACGAGCGCAGTGTGCGCCTGCCTTCCGGCGGCTCGATCGTCGTCGACCAGACCGAGGCACTGACTGCGGTGGACGTCAATTCCTCGCGCGCGACCAAGGGCAGCGACATCGAAGACACCGCGTTCCAGACCAACCTGGAGGCGGCCGAAGAGGTCGCGCGGCAACTGCGCCTGCGCGACCTTGGCGGTCTGGTGGTGATCGACTTCATCGACATGGCCTCCAACAAGCATCAACGCGAGGTCGAAAATCGCCTACAGAACGCGCTCAAGTACGACCGCGCGCGCGTACAGATTGGCCGCATCTCGCGCTTTGGCCTGTTGGAGATGAGCCGCCAGCGACTGCGTCCGTCGCTGGGCGAGTCCAGCCAGATCATATGCCCGCGCTGCGACGGCCATGGCCGCATGCGCAGCGTCGAGTCGTTGTCGCTGTCGATCATTCGCGTCGCCGAAGAGCACGCGATGAAGGAAAACACCGGGCAAGTGCTGGTGCAGGCCCCGGTGGAGATCGCCAACTACCTGCTCAACGAAAAGCGCCGCGCACTCAGCGAGATCGAGAAGCGCCACGACGCACCGATCGTCATCGTCGCAGACGAGCAATTACAAACCCCGCACTACGAAGTGACTCGCCTGCGCGAGAACGAACTGAGCGAGGAAAGCACCAAGCCAAGTTACCAGCGCGGCACCCCACGCAAGCTACCGGTGCATGCCCTGACCAAGGCACAGCTCAACATTCCGCCCGCGCCCGCGGTAACCCATGTGCAGCACTCGCAGCCTGCCCCATTACGCGAAACGGCCGAGGCGACGACCGCCGCACCAGCACTGATGCCGCCCCCCCCTTCGGTAACTGTCACGCCAGCGATCGGTATCGTCAGCTGGCTGAAGCGTATCTTCGGCGCCAGCGAAAACCAGGCGCAGGCACCAACTGCACCCGAACCAGCACAGCGCCAACGTCCGCAGGATGGAAACCGTAACCGCAACGGCGACCGTCATGACCGCAATGCACGGCGCAACGGTGGCCAAGGCGGCAACGCGGGACGTGGCAACGGCGGCGGCAACGGCCGCCGCGACGAGCGCCGGACTGGCAACAACGGCGCGGTACAGAGCGGTGGCCAGCAGAATCCGTCGCCCAAGCTCCCACGCAACGAGCAGACGTCGCAGCAAGCCAAGCAACAGCAGACTCCAAAGCCGCCGAAACAGCAACAGCAGAACCCACCACGCCAGCCTAAACCACAACAGGAAGCGTCCCAGGCTGCGGTGCAGAACGAAAAGTCGCAGCGTCAAGCGCGTACCGACGAAAACGCTAAGCAGGTTGCGCCGGTCCCCGTGGCGCCTGTCGCGCTGGCACAGGATGCCGCCACCTTCGCCCCTCCTGTCGCGGTCGGTGATATACCGCAGCGCCAAGAGGCTCAGGCCGTAACCAGCCTGGCCCCACTCGTCGCTGCCACCCCGCACGCCAACGGCGACGAGCACGAAAGCGTTCTGGAAACCGGGCAGTCCGTGCTGGCAAGCGAGAACAGCGATGGGGACGACGTGAACGGCGAGGCCGGTGGCCGCCGCCGACGCGGACGCCGCGGCGGACGCCGCCGTCGACGCGGCAACGGTGAAACAGGCGTTATCGGCGAGGGCGAGGTTGCTGGTCTAGACGATATCGATTTGAATGCTGCAGACAACGATGGCGAGACTACACCGGCACCGAACCGGAGTCAGCCGGAATTCGACTTCGACGACGACGTAACCGTCGATAGCACCAACGTCAAGCCGCAGTCACCCTTCAAGGAAACCCCTGCGCCGCAGGAAAAGCGCGAGCCGCAGCCCCGGCGCGAACGGCCTGCCATCGACACGCAGGCAGCCACACACCAGACCGCCACGGCGTCATCAGCTTTCGTGGACAACGCCCCACCCCAGGGCGTCACACTCACTCAGGCAATAGTGGCCGCTCCCCCTCCAACCCACGAAACCGCCGAGGGAATAGCACAACTAACAACCGCAATGGGCACTGCTGACCACGCGGCAAGCGACGCGTCTGGCGCCCATACCGACGCGGCATCGGCAACGCTCATCGTCGACAAGACCACGCCTACCATGCGTATGGAAAGCGCAGCCGAGCAGCTGCCCGCAATCGCGCCCACCACCGCATCAGACGCTGCGCCTACGGCGCCAGTCAAGATGATAGAGCAGCCCAAAGCGGCAGACACGCCAGCTCCAGCAGCCGGCGTCGTGGCGACGCCGATGAGAGGCGCGGATCCGTTCGGCATGACTGCGCCGGCAAGCGCGGCAACGCGTGAAACCGCCACTAATGCCTCGCAGCGTCACGATGACCCCGCGCCTGTCAAGCCGACCTACGCCCCAGTGCAAACGACGCTGTTAGACGTACTCAAGCCCAACACGCATGAAACGGTCCCTAGGCACAACGTCGGCACGACGTCGACGCCGGTTGCTGGTACCACGCCTGTTGTCGTCCAGCCCACCCGCAAAACAGAAGGCGAAGATGACGAAAACAAGGAGCAGCAGGATCGCAGCTGATCCCACCCCAACACAAAAAAGCGACCTTCGGGCCGCTTTTTTGTTCTCCCCTCTCCCAGTGCAAAACAGGCAACATCTTGTCGTGCTGACGCTGGCGCCGCGGAACTGACTTGCGTTCATCATCTCGCCATGTCGACAGCAGGGCGAACTGCTGTCGATGCCAACGAGCATCGTACACATGCCGCACACGCAGACCGGCCAAGACGCTGATGGAGAACATGCAAGCCGCCTGCACGGGCTCCAGACAACATGGCTATACACGGAAGATGGCGAAAGAGAAAACGGACGCAGGCCACTTCCGATCTATATTGGAACCATACACCCACACTATAGCGGATGCGTCGGGTCCAATAATCCGTACTGCGCGGCTAAACGTGCCAATGCGATATTGTCTTGGATACCGACTTTCTCGAACAAGCGCGCCTTGTGCGTATTCACTGTCTTGGCACTGAGACTCAGGCGTTTTGCGATGTCCTCCTGACGCAAGCCACGAGTCAAAAGCAGAGCAACTTCAAGTTCACGTGGGGACAGTGCATCGAACGGCGAACCACCACCTTCAAGGTTCGCCAGTGCCAGATTCTGCGCGATGTTCGCACCGAGATAACGCTTACCCATCGCCACATCGCGCACTGCACGCAGCAGTTCCTGCGCATCGCTGGCCTTACCAACGTAACCGTATGCACCAGCTTCCAACAGGCGCCTGGGCAATGGACCGTCCTCCAGCACCGAGACAATGATGACCTTGGTGCCGTAGTCACCCTTAACGATGCGTTCGGTGACTTCGAGCCCGCTGACGCCCGGCATATGCATATCACACAGTACGATGTGAGGCTTCAACTGACGGATCTGCGGGATCGCCGCCTCTCCACTTTCGGCCTCACCAACGATCTTCATGTCGGCCTGATTCGAAAGAATCAGGCGCATTCCCGTCCGAACAAGAGTGTGATCATCGACCAGAAAAATCCTGATGGTCATATCATGTAACTCCATCGCAGCGAATGCCGCGGTGGCAGACTATCCGGGTGAATTATTCAGAGCAATACACATTTGTAGACAAAAAAACAGACGCGCAGCACATTTATCCATGCGCCGCGAAAAGACATCATCTTGTCATCAAAGGTACCTTGCCGAGCTTACTCAAGGCTCGGCCCGCAGGGGCGAGTGACCTGCCTACTCGTTTTCCGGGGAAAACGCGACGGTCCCTACGTTAGGTGAACCTAGTATGGCTGTCGTAAAGAGGAAATATTATCAGGAGGACCCTGATCTCAAGTCAGAATTTCCGGATACTCTCCGGCGGGGATTCCCGACAACGTTCCGCTAAAAACGAGCGGTATCACCAGCCGTACTTTTCCGACACGCGCACTTCTGGTGCTGCGGGCGCTAGTGGTGAATGTCTGCCGGCACAGGCAGGCCCCTGACGTGATGATCCACTCCAATCAGGTAGCATTCGAAAGGCGTGACGCGCAGAGCGGCTACTGAGTAGCCATGAATGTCCGACCGGCACACCATTTGGTGGAACATCGATTCGCAGTCGCTGCTATTGGAGAACTTCCAATGAGCAAAGCATCGAACGTCCCATGCGAACAACCCAGCATCCGCGCTGAAGAAGCGGCCAATCGCTTGGCTCGGGCCACATCGCCACATGCAGTACCGAAAACATTTGCCTATCGCCCAAACATATCCCCACTGTCGACTATGGCGAACGGCGCACTGGGTGCGGGGGATTTTCGGATCGACGTGACCGGAACCGCAGGATATGCCAAAGTTTCATTTACAGAGACACCGCCCTACAAAGACGACGCCAAGCGGGATGCCATGGACTTTGTTGCAATGATTTTTGGTGCGAAGGTGGGCAACGAAAACATTGTATTTTCAAGGCTTCTGCGCGGAAACAGTAAAAGATGCCCCCAATATTGCCCCCAGGTGGATGGCGCTGGCGCATCCACGCACCTGCCCATCGCCATGATTCTGGCTTAGGTTCGCCAGCGCTCGGGCCTTCCCCTCCGGGGTCCGTTAGCCTTTGCTACGTCCTCCATGAAAACGGCATCGACTTTACACGACTCGGATCGTGCCTAGCATGACTAGCCATCGCGGTAGTGCATAGCACCACAGATCGTGGGGGCAGAAGGTACTTGCTTATTCTGGCGATGCGCCAGCGCACCTGAGTCATAAGCACACTCGATTACGGCGGACTCCGGGCATTTTTTATGTCCAAAATAATCAAATACGAATCCCTCGCGCGCGCGATTGCGGCGGATTGTCTGCTAAGGCTATATCCAGTCGGTACAGCAGGGTCGGTCGGTAGCCGCGCAAGGTCTGGACCTCGCTGCCCCTGGCTGCTGATCGAGCAACCTCCCTCCGGATTTTGAATGGCGGCCTCAGCACGTCCAAACCGTGTCGGCTGATTGGCCAGCAGCGTCAGCATGGCGGTGGGTACGTTGATCCAGTGCTGGGAGCGCGTGCGGCATCCCCAGATGGGCGTGCGTTTGACAGCTCCGGCACAATGTCGTATCCAATAGGATAACGGCTTGCACGTCGGCATCACCTGCGCATAAGGACCATGGCTTGAGCAGGCACCCCATCTCCGAATCATCTTCAGGACGCCCCCAGCCCCCGTCGGCCGTGGGCGCATGTATGTGTGGGCAATCTACGTGCCTGACGCGTCCATTGCGCCAGGCATCTGCCACGCGCGCTGCATCTGGTTCGGGTCGTGCCAACGCCTCACTGGCATCGTCCCTGACCCACTGATCGCCCATTCACTAGATTTCGTTTATCACTCTCAAATAAAGGCGCAAGGCCATGAGCATGTTCGATGTATCGATGAACTGGTTACACCCCTTGGCGGACACCAGCCTGGGGGATTACGTCTTCTTCCGGCTGATCAATACCTACCTCAGCAACCAGATCGACACCTTCGGCATGGAAGTGATGGCCCGCGCCATGCAATGGGTAAGCGTCATCGCGCTAACCGCCACCACCTTCTGGGTGCTGTTGCTGGGCTATCGGATCGCCAGCGGACAATTACGCGAATCGGCCATGGCGACCATGATCAAGGCCGGCAAGGTGTCGGTGATCCTGGGCATCGACGTACTCCCGCCCTGAGCATCAGTAGGATTTAAGTGAATTGCCCCCTGAAGTTGGACGAACTTCAAGGGGGCAACTCAGATGGAACTCTCACATAAAAAACGGCCCACAGACTACAGGTAAGTCCCACTGCGAATGGAATACCAAGATTCATATGGCTGCCGCAAATGCTCGAACAGCCATCACGTTTCCAGTTCAAAATGCAGACCGTGCGCGTAGAGGTACGAGAGGAGGTCGCTGCCATCACGCAACCCGAGCTTGGCCAATCCGCTGTACTTGTGTGTCATCACAGTGCTGTAACTGCGCCCGGTGCGCTCTCCAATCTCCGCAGCCTTCTCGCCACGACTGAACGCGAGCAGGATCGATTTTTCGGCGTCCGTCAACGACGTCCAAGGATGCGCCTTGATACTGTCCAGATCGATTCGGCTGTCCAGATAGCGACAACCCGAGCCAACCGCCTCGATGGCATGCGCGAGTTCCGTTGCAGCACTCGTCTTTGCCACATACCCCAAAGCGCCGACTTGGAACACCGCATTCGCTAGAAATGCGCTTTACTCTGCGGTGTAGACAAGCACCTGTGCTGTCGGATCTGCCGCCATTACCGCATGCACCAAACGCGCCCGCTTGAGCTTGCCGGGCATCACCAGGTCAAGCACCACCAGCAGGGTCTCATCGCCGGGATGATTCGCGCAGGCATCCAGCAACACCGCACTCTCATGGAAGATGATGCAGTGCGAGTCCGGCACGGCAAAGACCGTGGAAAGCAGTTGCAAAACAGCGAATGTCGTCGACGGATGATCGTCGGCGATGAAATACTTGCGGTGCCTCGCATCCACTTGGCTTGTTCCCTTGTGGCCCGCAGGTCCACCATTGATCGTCCAGTCCATCACTGCGTGTTCCATCGCTCAACCAACATTCCCATCCGCGCTGGCCTGCGGCAGTTTTGCTGCTCCGCACGGCACGCCCCATTTCACTTACTTTGCATGGATCGCATGTAGGAATCGAACGGCTCCATCTCCATGACCTCTCGCCTCTGATCCAGCGATGCCTTGTCCTGAATCGGATACGGCTCGACCTTTCCACCGTCCTCGCTGAACTGGGAGCCGTAGATCTGATCCTTTCCTTGGTACATGCGCAGCCGATCGATCATCAGCGCGTAGTCATGGCGCACCATCTCGCCACGTAGCATCAGCGGGCGTGCCTTTGCGAGTGCGTCCCGGATCAACTCAGGGCTGTGGGAGTGCTGCACAAGGATGAAGAACTCCATGACCCCCTTGCGACCGACCATCTGCGCGTCAGGGAAGCCATGCTCCTTGAGCACCTGTGTCACAAACACCGCGTTCTTGGCGTCGTCCGCATCAGCGGCCTTCGCTTCCACGGAATTTGCGCCTGTTCCTGCCTGATCCCACACCTCTCTTAACTTCTGGTCTCTCGCGTACCGCTCATCCAAAGACCGCCTCAGATCGGCATGCGTGATGGGTGGCGGTCGCTGGCACAAGGCGGTCGCACCGATCACCTGGCCGTAGGGTATTCCGACAGCGATCAGGTCGTTGGCGGCACGAAGATCCAGCGCAATCGGAGCCAGTCCCAGATCATCACGTTCCTGGTTCACGGCCATCGCATTCAAGCCCTGCGGCAATCTGAGCACTCCATTCTTGAATTCGGGGAACGCACCATACGTCTGCTTTTTACCGCGCGAGAGCGACACGCGGTCGGCCAGCGATGCGTACCCCCGTGGATCGACGTCATCACCAACACGCTCGTACAGCGCGTCCATGAGCATTCTCTGTAACTTACTGTCGCCACGCGACGCCAGAACGATGGGCCCGAGGGCATTAACCCCTTCGCATCCGACTTGGCCTTCGGTCGGCACTCCGCCATCCAGCACCTTTGCCACTTCGTGCAGATCTTCTGGCCTGAAAGGCCCACCGCGCGCTTTGGTTTGGAAGGCCAGAAGTTTTTCCCGCACATCCGGCTGAGCGATCCCTGTAGCGTGCGCGGACGCCGCCAGGACGCCTAGAAACAAACAGATCCAAACTCTTACCAGTCTACGCATCACGGCCTCACCCAAGGTGCTTGTCAAGATGTTTCGTATCGACTGCTCCGGACGCGGCAAGCTGCCGGGCCAGTTGTTTGTACCGGCTGGAGTCGCAGATAAGCTGCAACTCCAAACTGTTGAAGTCAATGGCTCCGGGCCGTGGTTGGCCCGGCATCAGACCGATGACAAATTCGCAGAATCCAGCCAACGCCCTCATCTCAGGCAGGTAGTCTTCAATCCAGAGAAATTGCCCTTGCTGATTCACTTCGACAAATACGAAATCGCCTGCGCAATCCACGATGAAGTCAAAACACCCCATGTCCAGTGACATCTCATCCAAAAGAGCGACACATTTATCGTGGATTGCTGCGGGTAGCTTGGTTGGGCTCAAGACACCCTGCAAGTCGTTGATGGCGCGCCAGTCGATAGCGCCGACATCTGTCGATTGAGAGTCAATTCGAACCGAATACTCCCGCCCCCCAAGAAAGGTGGAGCGCACCTCATACTTCTTTCTAACGTGGGACTGGTAGATGGCCGGGACGGCGCGAACGACGTCCATGTCGATCATATCTCCAACGACGATCTCCGATGTGTAGTTCTCCAGCACACGGCCCTTCTCGAACCATGTCATAGACCCGAAGGTCTTGAAGATAGTCCCCTGGCCCTTTGCCTTGCAAGCCTCGATGAATTGCCCGATTTCATCGGGATCATTGCTGATCAACGTAGGGGGAATCTTGAAGCCCAAGCCAGAGGCGTGCTGCAGTTGCTGAATTTTGCTTTCACCATTCAAGCGAGAAGCCGGCGAATGAATCCATCTGGCAGAGGACGACAATGGTGACCAGAAGAACCCGAAAAATTCAGCGTTGTCCACAGCGGCAAACTTTCGGTCATCGGCATGCATCCATTCTGGCAGGGCGATGTTGCCGATGCGACGCAACCAAACCACGTCGAAGTCCGATGGCCCATAACTCCTACCGCACACACTCCACCTGATCTCGTGCTCTCCAAGCTCAATGCTGCCCACGCGTTCGCCGGCCAATTTGGGTTCGCTCCAAATGACACAATTGTGCCCACACATCTCCATTGATGCCGCAACAGCCAGCGCATGAGAGTCATCTGCGTAGGAGATGATGAGGAGATTGATGCCGCTTTCTTTGCTCATATCCATGTCCATGTGCCATTACTCTTATAGGGAGGGCCCAGCAGACTGGACCCTCCGACAATCATGCTGTCAGCGATGTATCATCGATCACTGCGTTGGCTGCCAGTGCCATTGCTGCCCCCGCCACTGCCACCTGTACCCACGGTGATCTTGGTGCCGTTCTTCTTCTGCTTGTCGCCGCCATCATCGTCGTCGCCACCGGAGACCTGCGAGATCTCTTGGTTGCTCAGTTCGCGCGCATGCACGTAGCCCATCACCCGCTTGCTGTTGTCGTCGTTCTGCATTTTTCTGCTCCGTAGTAACAAACTATGGTGGCAGCGAAGGCCGCGCTGCCGTCGGCATCCAGGATGGCTCACCCTGAAATCTCTGTGGGTCGGTGACGTACCGCCTCCAGCTTTAATCCGCCTTCGCCCAGGCGGTCGCTGATGACGCAGCCCCCACGCAGGACCACCACCCGATCCGCGCTGGCGATTGTGTCGGGCCTGTGCGCGATGATGATTTTGGTGATGTCCAAACGCGCGATCTCGCTGTTGATCCGGCGTTCGCAGTCCATGTCCAGATGGCTTGTGGCCTCGTCCAGAACGAGAATCTGCGGCTTCTTGTAGAGCGCTCTCGCGAGCAGGATTCTCTGCTTCTGGCCACCGGACAGCGACGACCCCATGTCGCCCACGAACGACTCGTAGCCCATCGGCATGGCTTCGATTTCCTCGTCGATCTGGGCCAGGCGGGCTGCGGCAACGATGTCTTCGAGGTGCGCCGCCTCCTCGAAGAAAGAGATGTTGTCGGCTATCGACCCCGCGAAAAGAGCGTCGTCTTGCATCACGGTCCCGATCAAATTGCGGTACGCATTCAATCCGTGGTGGCGAATGTCCACGCCATTGATCTCAACCCGTCCGCTGCTCGGCTCCAGTAGCCCGAGCATCACCTTTGCCAGGGTGCTCTTACCGCAGCCGCTGGCACCGACGATGCACAGCGAAGCCCCGGCCTCGACTTCCAGCTCTACCTCGTTCAGCACCAGGGGCTCACCCTCGGCATAGCGGAAACAGACTCCCCTGATCGACAGGTTCGGCCGGACGATCCTTCCCCCACTCCGTGCTGTAGCCGTGCTCCGCTCCGGCAACGCCAGGGCAATGTCCGCGATCCGCTCGCCATGGAGGCGCAGCATCCTCAGTTCGACCAGCTTATCGACCAAGCCGCCCATCTTTGCGGAAAACTGGTCGGCGTATGCGACAAACGCTACGACCATTCCCGCGCTGAATCGCCCTTGCATCGTCAGATGTGCACCGAGCGCGATCAGCGATGCACGCAGTAGGCCGAAAAGGCATTGGTTCACCACACCGAACAACAGTGCAATGCGTTGAACCACCACGTCGCAACCCACCATCTCTAGGGTGGCATTTGCGAGACGCGCGCTGCGGTCGGCCTGCTTGTTGGCAAGCTTGATGGCCTGTACCCCGCGGACGGACTCCATCAGCACGGTCTGCTGCTTCGCCCCATACACCAGTTGCTCCTCGGTCGTGCGCCAGAGGGTTCGGTACATCGCACAGCGAAGCAGAACGTAGACGGCGAACACTCCCAAGACGAAGCCGGTGAGCGGCAAGCTGTAAACACACAGAATCACCAGCGCGAGTATTCCCATCGCACCGTCCAGCAGTGCTTCGACAAAGCTGCCCGTGAGGGTGGCCTGGATGGAGTGGATCGATGAGAACCGGGACACGACGTCGCCTATGTGGCGCTTCTCGAAATACTCCAGTGGCAACTTCATGAGGTGACTGAAAAGGTTGCTAGTCCACTGCGCGCTCAAGGACGCGCCGAGCCAGCTCAGCAGCAATGCCCGCGCCAGCGTCAGACCGGCTTGGATCGCGATAACCAGCATGAAACCCAGAGTCATCACCAGGAGCAGATTGTGATCGGAACCCACGAGCACTTGGTCCAGTACCCATTGCATCTGGAATGGAAGAGTGAGAGCCAGCACCTCGATGCCCAGGGCGAGACCCAAGACCTGAGCGAGCGCACTCTTCCAGCCTGAGACGCGACCCGTAAGAAGTCGTAGCGGCACGGGCTCCTTGCGCTTCGTCGTCTCAAAGTCCTCGCCTGGAATCAGCTCCAACAGGATGCCGGTGAAGTGTTTCCCTGCCTCTGCCATTCCCATACGCAACTTGCCGCGCGCTGGGTCGTGAATCTCCACACCCTTGGACGTCACCTTGCTCAGCACAACGAAGTGGTTGAGATTCCAATGCAGGATGCACGGAGTGACCGCATCACGCAGATACTGCATGTCCGCACGCAGCGCCCGCGTCGCCAAGCCCAGCGAATGGGCGATATGAATCACGCGGGACAGCGTCGCGCCCTTGAGCGAGGTACTGAAGCGCCGCCGCATGCCGGCAAGATCGGCGTGATGGCCGTGGTAGCCCGCAACCATCGTCAGACACGCCAGCGCGCACTCTGCGGCTTCCGTCTGCATCACCATGGGAAGACGGCTTGCTGCGCGCCAGTCCATCCAGCTCCATGGCGTGTTGACCCATGCTTCTTCAGCCATGCTCGCGACCCTCGATCAAGCGCCGATTGAGGCTGTAAATTGGATCGAAAAGCCACTCGAACAGCCGGCGGCGGTCGAGCAAGATGTCCGCGTCGAGGGTCATGCCAGGCCGCAAAGTCTCGGGTCTTCCGTAGACCTGCACGTGCTGATTCTCCAGACGAACCAGCACCCTGTAGCTCGCCTCCTTGATGTCCTTGCCGGTTGCCTTATTGACCTCGGACGGCGACAACGAACTGCGCGACACCTGTTGCACACGACCGAAGTATTGGCCGAACTTCTGATAGGGATAGGCACGGTAGCGGATGACGACCTGCTCTCCTGCCCGGATGAAGCCGACGGCCTGCGTCGGTATCCAAAGCTCCGCCTGCAATGTCGATGCAGCAGGCAGCACGGCAACCATCGGCTGATCGGCCACCACGGACTGACCTGCATAGATAGGAGCACTGGTCACGATGCCGTCAACCGGAGATTTCAAAAGCCCCGCATGCTGGGCGGCGTTCTTCGCGATCAACTGGGCGACATCGGACAGCTCTCGCTCCGTCTCGTTGTTACGACCGGCGACGATGTCCGGCAACTGATCCGCCTGTGCCTGCAGCTCGCTCATTTGCTGGTGCAACTGGAATCCCTGGCGACGCAGCTCCATAAGCTGCGCCTGGTGCTCAAGCGCCTGGTCGTGCTGGGTCAATATCTGCTGTTTGCTGACGACGCCCGAGTCCTGATACTTCGACCATTGCTCGTAGAGGGCCATGGCGGCCTTCGCCCGCTGGACCTGCACTGTGATCTGGTCATCCACCTGCCGGATCTGCGCCTGAAGCAGCGCAATGCGCTGCCGGATATCCTTGCGCTGCATGCCTGCCAAACGGTCCTGGCCAGTGAGATCATCCAGCAGCCGCTGGCGCTTGAAAGACAACTGCTCGGATACCGCAACCCCGACGTCACCCTTCAATGCGCTGCTTTGCGTTTCCGACACCTCCAGCAGCGGCTGACCCGCTCTGACGCGATCACCCTCGCGCACGAAGATACGCGTGATGGAACCTGCCGAGGGAACGGACACCGTGAGCAGCCCGTGGGTCGGCACCAACGTCCCGCTCACCGGCTCACGGCGGGTATAATGGCCCAGGACGAGCAGCAGCGTGATCGCGAGAACCACGCACGCACTAAAGACCACGAAAACCCATCCAATCCGTGGAACCCGTAAGGATATAGAACCGACCAGCTGGCTACGCCTGTTCTCATAGACCTCTTTGCGGAACAAACTAGAGTTCACACCGTCGTCCTCGCGATACCTGTTAGCACTCAATGCGTCAGAAGAGCTATCTGCAGACAATGATGTCAGGCTGCTACTGCCGTTCCTATTGGGAAAATTATTAGGGCCAAGAACTGCTCGGACGACGTCCCCTCACCCCCGATACGCGTGTACTACACGCCGTTGTATTTGAAACTCGCAGAGGAAAGGCGCCAACGTCGCGAGGACGAAGAGGAGGAACTCGGAAAAACCGCCTGAGCAGGTTTGTTGTGGAGGCGACCTCGACGCCGTCGCGGATGTAGGCGTGTTGCATTGCGCGGACCGGGCTTTTGCCGTGGCGTGGATGCCACAGCGCTGTTACTAGCCGTGTCATCCTCGAAACTCGAATTAATCGATCCTCGGTCACCACGCCGCAACCAACTGTCGTGTTGCATTTGTCGATTTGGTTGCACCAACCGATTGCCACAACGCCCCTGGCTCCTTTCTCCCGCTGGGTCCCCGCCAACTACGCGCGCCGGTCATCACGGACAAAATCTCCTCCGGCTGGTGCGGACAGGAAACTGTCTACCGTGGTGACGGGCTGCACTTGTAGAGTCATGAAAATCGCCACGGACGGTCAAATGGCCGCAGGAAAAGACATTGCCAAGGGAGCCTTGCTGAGCGTGGCCTACTGCGCCGTGTTCCTGGCGGCATGGCGATGCTCAACCGACCAGTGGTATCTCCCAGCCGGGCTGCGCGTCGCGGGCCTCCTGTTCCTGCCTGCACGGCGGTGGCCATGGCTGTTGGCCGGCGATGCCGCGGCCTTGATGGTGCTGCGCGTGCCGAATATCGATGCATGGGGAGTGAGCGCGCGCTGGGCCTACCTGAGCCCCTTCCTGCTGATGCCGGCGATATCGCTGCTGCCCACATTTGCCCGCCTGCAGATGCCCCATCTGGCGCGCAGCGATCTTTTGCTGCTGCCCTTGGCTTTGGCGACCGCGCTGTGGAGCACTTTGTGCAACCTGGCGATCAATGCCGTTCTGGGCGGTCCTGCCGAAGCAGCGCCGCTCGACATCCTCGTGCGGTACTGGCTGGGCGACTATCTCGGCACGCTGATGTTCGTGTTGCCGGCGCTGCTGTGGGTGCGTCGGGACGAGATGCCGAAGTCTTCCGCCTGCTTCCAGCGCGACGGTGTCATCTCCATTGCCGCAGGCACGGCGCTCTCGGGGGCGGTTGCCTTCGTTGGCGATCCGCTTCTGCGGCAATTGGTCATGGTGTTGCTCGTACTGCCGGCGATCGTGCTGACGCTGCGCCATGGCTGGCGTGGTGCAGCGCTGGGCGTGGTGCTAGCGAACGTCGCTGTCGCCCTCTCGATGCCGAAGGTCGTCGAACCAGGCGTCCACGATGCCCAAGCCTTCGTAGTGCAGATCCTGCTTGCCGCGACGGCTACCTGCCTGTTCGCCTTCGGATCGCGTATTTCCTCCGCGTATCGCCACATGCGCGAGTTCGGACGCGTGCGCGAGCAGGCACTGCAGTTCGCGCAGACAGGCTTTTTGTGCGCGGAGCGCACCTTGCGCCAACGGGTCGTGGACTACAGCGATGTCAGTTTCCGGATGAACCGGATGCGCAAGGGTGTCATCGAGTACCTGCGATCCCGAGGGCATTACGCCGCGGCCATGGAGATGACGCGCACGGGCGTCATCCAGGCCCAGCTCCTCCACGAGTACGTCACGGCGCTCTATCCGCTGGGCATTGAAACGCACGGACTGTACGAAACGCTACGCTCCGTGACCTTCATCAATCTGTGCAGCAGCACGGCATTAGGAAGCCGGATGCGCGGCGATCCGAGGGCATTGTCACTCGGCCTGCAGCTTGTAGCCTACCGATGTGTGCTCAATGCCATCGAGATCCTGCCCACGGCGCAGAGCCATCTGATCCACGCGCGGGTTTGGAGAGCAGGCGGTGTGCAAGGCGTCGCTATCCGCATCACAGCGGATGCCTCCATGCTGGCGTCCACCCGGCGGCGGCCAGGCGCGCCGGACCAGGAACTGGCTGCGCGGCTCCAAACGCATGGCGGCACTTGCCGGCGCCGCCATGCGTTGTGCCTGAGCTTCCTGGTCTCAGAGCGCGTGGGTACAGGAATCAATCTCGCGCCGTGATCTCCCACTCGTCACCGTGGACACCCGACCGACGCCGGATCACGAAGTCAGTGGTCAGATAAACCTCGCTGGCGGACGCCGACGACGATACCGACACCCGCGCAACATCGCTGCCCATCGGGAGTACCCACAACTTTGCCCCGATTCGGCCAACCGCAGCACGGACTCGGCCGCCGGCATCTTTGACCTGCAAGTAGCGGACGCCGTCGCGTTGTACCTCGAAAATGCGCAAGTCCGAGTTCGGCGCCAGAGTGACGGCCTGCGGGGTGCTCTCACCCAGGCCGTTCGCTGCCGATATGCCGTGTCCGCCCCCGGGGCAGCACGTCTGCGCCGACGCCTGGAAGGACAGGGCACATCCTGCGGCGATCACCACCCATGCCAAGCACTTCGCCTTCATTTGCATCTTGTTATTCCTCTCCCCATTCTGGGGAAGCATCGCCTGCATTCCAGGCACGTCCAAGGTACGTTTTCTGCACGGAAAATCGGGCGACAAACGCTGGGACCAAGACCGAAGGAACGAATCGGTGAGTAGCGGCACGACCACTGCGGGCGTTTCTACCGGCGTAACCATTAAGAGCGACTAAAAGTCGGGCGGGCGCGGACAGCGCGCAGCAACCGCAGTTTACATGCGGCACATGAGGATTTCGGCACTGCCTGCGCCCGTCCGGCGGCGACGCGGTAGTTTTGTTAGCGACTCTAAATGACGGTTTTGTCCCCACTGCATCGCATTCTCAGTCGCCTCTGCTATAGCATGCGAAGAAGCGAACCAATGGCGCGTAAACCCGCATCAACACACGACGCTGCCTCTTGATATGTTCAAGAGGTCAGTAGAGAACGGAGAGAGAAAAACGGTTGGATGGGCACCGAAAACGGCATCTGCGGCATGTGCATACTCAAGAGGCCAATGCGGGAAGCCCCGCCAACACCGGGGTTCCGGGCATAAAAAAACCAACCGAGAGCGGTTGGGTTCTGGGTAAATGGTGGTGCAGTCGGCCCCCCAACTTCAACCTGTTCTCCAAAAACATTGGCATAGACTCGAACGCATGAGCAATGCTGAGGCAGCGACTTCACGTACGTCTCGACCTGGGCTGGGTTCGTGTACGTGGCCTTCGTGATCGACGTGTACGCACGGCGGATCGTGGGCTGGCAGGTGTCGCAGACGGCGCATACGGACTTTGTGCTGGACGCGCTGGAGCAGGCGTTGCACGCTCGGCGGCCCGCTGAAGGTGGCCTGATTCACCATTCCGACCGCGGCATGCAATACGTCTCAATCCGCGATACAGAGCGGCTGGCCGATGCCGGGATCGAGCCATCGGTGGGCAGCGTGGGCGACAGTTATGACAACGCGCTGGCCGAGACGATCAACGGGTTATACAAGACCGAGGTGATCCACCGGCGCTCGTGGCGCAATCCCCAGGACGTGGAGCTGGCCACGCTCGATTGGGTGGACTGGTACAACCACAAACGCTTGCTGAGGTCGATCAGGAACATCCCCCCAGCAGAAGCCGAAGAGGCTTACTATCGACAATAAGCCCGTTACGCCGAAGCGGCGTGACTCAAACCGAACAGCCTCCCAACTTCCCGGTACGGTTCAAACGAAGATGGACCCCAATCTCGGTACATTCCTCGCTCAGGCTAGGTTGGCGGCCGGCTACGCGCAGCAAGCTGAATTCGCCGCGGAACTGAGCGTGAAGCAGCAGACCGTCAGCCGTTGGGAACGCGGCCTCTCACGGCCGCGCGCAGAGCAGGTCCCCGAGATCGCCGCAGCGCTCGGCATCGATGCCGACGCCTTGAGGCTCGCGGCAGGCTATGCGGCACCCTCGCCCCCTCAACTCAGCCTGGATCGTCCGTGGCCCGTGGACGCACTCCCGCCGGAGACGTTCGAGCGGTTCTGCACAGAGTTTGTCACGCTGCTTCACGGCGACGATGCGCAGGTCCACCCCTACGGCACCCAAGGACACACTCAGCTCGGGATCGACATCGACGTCGTCCACGCCGATGGCACGCGAACCACGTATCAGTGCAAGCGGCATGCTTCGTTTGGCCCCAAGAAGGTAGCTGCCGCCGTCGCGGCCCAGACGACGCCCGCCGACAGGAAAGTCATCCTGTTAAGCAGTTCCGCCAGCCCGCAAGCGCGGGAAGAAATCAAGAAGCATGCCGGCTGGCAGCTCTGGGATCGGGAAGACATCAGCCGCCAGGCCAGGCTCGCGCTTGCCAAGCGCGAGCAAATCCAGCTCGTGGACACGTTCTTCGTCGGCCAGCGAATGGCGTTGCTCGGAGAGCCCGAGCTTTCGCCCTGGCAGACGCCGGAGCAATTCTTTGCCGGACAGACGGAACCCGCGCGTGGCTTCTCGCATGGATGGACGTTGCAGGGCCGCCAGAAAGAACTCGGTGCCCTCGTCACGTTCGCAACCAGCGCCACGCCCTCGGTGGTGATGCTCGTCGGCAACGGCGGCACCGGGAAATCCCGCCTCCTGAAAGCCTTCGCCGATCACCTGGCTGCCGACCACACGCGTCCGTCGATCTACTTCCTGAGCCGCGAACCGCTCAAGATGAAGGATCTGGAAGCACTCGGCTCCAAGCCCAAGCTGCTGGTCTGTGACGACGCGCATGACCGTGAAGACCTCGCGCTCCTTGCGGACTACATCGCCAATCCGGGGAACAGTAGCCGCCTGATCCTTGTGATCAGGACCTACGGCGTCCAGCACGTCCTGCAGCAGACACGCGCTTTGGGTCTTGCCGAGATTTCCAGGATCGAACTGCAGACGCTTCCGAAAGCCGACAGCGAGCAATTGGCCAAGCAGGCGCTGGAGCATTTCGGCGCGCCAGTGGAGTTTTCATCCCGCTTGGCCTCCTACACGCGCGATTGCCCGCTGGCCACGGTGATCGCAGCCCAGATTCTCGCAAACGACAAATCGCTTCCGGAATTTCTGATCGACGAGGACACCTTCCGCACCGAGCTCCTCCGTCGTCTTGTCGCGAGCACCGTCGAAGGCATCAGCTCAAAGCTGGATGCCGAGGCGGTTAATCTGGCCCTCGCCGCGATCGCCCTTCTCCAGCCGATCAAGGAGGACGACCCGAAGCTGCACGCCGCCACCGCCGCGGTCGCCTGCATCACCACCCATGAGGCCGCCAGGATTCTCAAGCGACTGCGCGAAGCCGGCGTGCTGTACAAGCGCGGACCCAGCAGCCGGATCGTTCCCGATCTCCTGGGGGATTTCATCGTCGAGGAACGCTGCATTTCGGCGACCGGTCAATCCACCGGATTCGCGGCAGCTGTCTTCGATGCAGCGCCAGACGCCTATGCGGAGCACATCCTCGTCAACTTCGGACGCCTAGACTGGCGAAAATCCAATGGCGATACCCGCAACAGCCGATTGCTGGACGAACTTTGGTCCCGACTCAAGTACCAGGACAAGTACGTCAACCCGCACATCCGGGCGGCCGCGGCAGCGGCCTACTACCAGCCCCGCCAGGCGCTGTCCTTCGTCCGCAGAATGCTGCGGGAAGGGCACGTGGACAAAATGCTCGCCGACATCCTGCGGCATATCGCTTACAGCCACGAGCATCTCCCGGAAGCCTGCCAAATACTGTGGGATCTTGGCCGCGACGACGACAAGCCGCTGAACCAGGAACCATCGCACGGCATCCGGGTACTGACGAAACTGGCGTCGCCCGAACTCTACAAGCCGTTCGACTTCATGGACCAGGTCGTCGAGTTCGGCCTGTCGTTGATCCCCTACGACGATAGTTGGACGGGCATCCACAACCCGCTGGAAATCCTGTGCGGCGCACTTGAGACGGAGGGCCATTCCTCATCGGCGACGCACCGGGCAGTGATGCTGACTCCCTTCATCGTCCAGCAGCCCGACGTGGCGTCGATCCGAAAGAAGATCATCGATGCCTGCATTGCCCTGCTGTCGCACACGGATCCCTGCCGTGCCCTTGCCGCAGCGAGGGCGCTTGGAAGCGCGCTGAGAGCGCCCTGCGGTCTCCTGGGCGCCACGGTCCCGAAGAGCATGGCGGCGGCGTGGAAGGTCGAGTTCGCCGAGACGTTCAAGGCCATCAACGCGGAATTGGATCGCGTTGAGGTGGCGCCCGTCGTGCTCGTCAAACTCGCCGTTTCGACCGGCTGGTACTCCAAGTACGGAACAGGAAAACTGAAAAGGCTCGCAAGCCAAATCGTGTCCCGCCTAGACACGACGCTCGCGCTTCGCGCGACTCGCTTGCTCGTGGGTGGATTGGAATACTTGTCCGACCAGATCGGAAGCGGGCGTTTCGAACGATACACGGAGGAACTCGACACGTTCGCGCAGGAAATCTTGTCGGCTGCCGGTGATCCCGGAGAAGCATATCGACTCATGGAAAGGCTTCTCCCGGCCGTGCTCCAGGACAGCGAATCGGCGCCGCATGCATTGATTGACCACATCATCTTCCATTCCGCCGAGTACGCCAGGGAGCTGTTGCAACCGGTGATTCAGGGGGAATCGACTGCCTCGAGCCGATATGCCGGCAAGGCCTTGGGTAGGCTGTTGCGCGACCAGCACGAACTGGCGCTGAGAATCGTGGAAAATGCCGTCGACACGGGAGACGCTCGGCTTCTGCCCGTCGTCGCCGAGGCTTACGCCGGCTACAAACCCCAACCGCCGTACAGGCCGCTGGATCTGCGCGTACTACATAGCGTTATATCCTCCGCCCAGCCCGAGGTGCGAAGGTGGGCTCCCCACATCGTGCACCAGGTCGCACAGACCGACGCCGACCTCGCGATTGAGCTCACGATTTCCGCGGATTTCGGCGACTCCCAGCGGCTCGCCCACGACTACCTGATGTGGATCGCCGGAGACAAGCATATCCCGTTCGACAGCATCGGCGAATCAAACGTCAAGACGATCTTGCAGAAGTTGCTTCCGCTGCCGCGAATCGACGACCACTGCCACTGGGTCCAGGAATTCATCAAGAAATCGCTCCACCATCATCCCGGCTTGGTCGTCGACTTTCTGGTCTCCAGGATGGTGATCGCCCAGGAACGCGGCGATTGGTCCTACAACCCGGTTCCCCGGTCTTCAGGCTTGCGCGGCGACTGGGGCCTGATGAAGCAGCCGGACGCGTTTCAGTGGGTCCGTCGCCTATTCGACTGGGCACTGGTCCAGGAACAGGCGGGAGAAAGCGTGCTGCCTTGGTTCGGCGACCTCGTCAGGACGCTCTGCACCGTCGACAGTTCGGACTTCGTCGAGTTCCTCCGGCAATGGATCTCAAGCACCGGGCGTGAAGGCTTCGCCGTCGCGACGAGCCTCGCTCGCCAGACACCTCAGTCTTTCGTCTTCGAGCAGCTTGAGTTCGTCGTCTGGATGTTGCGGTTGGCAAGGAACCACGGGGCTGACGTTCTGCGAAAACTGGGCGACGCCTTGTATGGCGCCGCAGTCAGCGGCTCACGATCGGGTACTCCCGGCGAACCCTTCCCGCAAGACATCAAGCTGCGAGACAGGGCCGCCGAGGTCCTGTTGGGCTTGACTCGCCAGGATCCCGCGTACGAACTGTATTCCGACCTGCATCGGCACGCGATCCAGTCGATCGAGATGCAGGAAGAACAAGGTCGGATGATGGCCGAGATGGATGAGTAGCCAGCACTTTTCCGACACCATCGGGCGGTGCACCTCCGCCCTACCCCGTCCCTCCGAGCGAACCGCCCAGATGCTAACCTTTCGACGCCCCGGCCGTTTTCCTACCCGCGATGTCTACCCGCACCAGGCAGGAGAGCTGATCGAGGAACTCCGCCGATTCATCGGTCATGACAGATTGGTTCAGCAAACCGCCGAGTACCGCTCAACGGCGCGTACGAAGAACGGCATCGTCGTCGCCAGACTGCGGTACAACCAGCCGCTCATCGAGGCCTTTGAGGAGTACGAGAAGGCCACCCGTCACCGCCAACGACCGTTGCGCATGATTGATGGCCAGCTTGGCGATCTGACGAACGTGGCGGCACACTGCCACGTCGTGGCCTCGACGCTCCTAGATACTGTCGAACGACACCATCGCGAGAAGCTGATCGACCTCAACGGCCAGCTAAAGCCACTACTCCTGGAATGGAAGACGGCAACACATTTCGCGCGCGCCTACGATGCGGAGATCGCCTGGCTTCCCGTCGACCAGACTGGCCCGGAGTTCATCGCACGCATGGACGGGCTTGAGTGCGAAGTGGAGTGCAAGCGACAGTCCCACATGATCGTCGAGCTCCTGGGGCTTGCAGAGGCCGATCATCTGGCACACCGGATCATTGACCGCGTGGCGGGGACCCACTTGCGCGGCAGTTTGCTGCTCCACGTGCCCGACGACTTCCAAAGAAGCTCTTTGGACGATGCCGGGGCGTGGGCTGCAAGCTTGGCCAGCATCGGCGATCCCGGCGAGGTGAACGTCGAGTTGCCTGGAGGACTGCGTCTTGAGGGCGAAGTGTTCCCTGCCGACGGAAGCGGGACCAACGCGGTTGAATGGCAAGCCATGCTGAGGGATCGTCAGCGGGACGATGCGCGCCTGTATTCCCAGGCAAGGGCGGTCGGCCAAGTCGCCGTTGACCCAATCGACCTACAGATGATGGGACCGCGCCGCAATGGCATGGACCTGGCGGAGTATCTCTGGGACAGGAAATTCAGTAAGGCGGCCGGTCAATGCAGCGGAGCGCGCGGCGCGGTATTGGTATTCGAGTGGGAGACAATCGACGATCCATCGATCTTCAGCGAGTCGGACGTTTTCCTCGGCTTGCTGGCCAGGACGTTCGACGAGCACCGCCACGTCGCCGCCATCGCCATGCGTTGCGATGCTGCCCCCACACGGTTGAACGGCGTCATCGACTCCGCTACAGGAGCTTACTTGGCAAAGAGTGAAGTCAGTAACTTTCCAGAAGTTCGGGATCTACTGAGGCTGGATGGAAAATTGTGAAAACTGCAGCGCAATGCAGTCCTATGAAGCGACGTCCCCCAATTTTGAGTAGCGCCAAGGTTTGGAGTCCAATTCTCAGCCATCAGGAGATTGGACATGAAGAAGCGTTTCAGCGAAGAATGTCGTGGTCAAGTTTTGTTGGACACCGCGATAGGTGATTTCAGGTCGTGGCTTTCTCGTAGTCGGCTGGTGAACGGTAGCCGAGGGTCGAGTGCAACCGGTGGGTGTTGTAGAGGCCGACGATGTAGTGGGTGATGTCGGCGATGGCCTCGTTGTGATTGGCATAACGGCACTGCCAGACCCGTTCCATTTTCAGATTCAGGAAGAACCGCTCCATCACCGCGTTGTCCCAGCAGTTGCCTTTGCGGCTCATGCTGGCCACGCGCTTGTGCTTGGCCAGCAGATCGCGGTGGGCCTGGCTGGCGTACTGGCTACCGCCGATCGGTATGCACGATCATGCCGGGCTTTGGCTGGCGCAGAGCGATAGCCATTTGCAACGCCGTGCAGACCAACTCGGCGGGCATGGCCGGGGCCATCGCCCAGCCGACGATCTTGCGCGAGTACAAATCCAACACGGCAGCCAGATACAGCCAGCCGCGTTCGGTGCGGATGTAGGTGATGTCGGCCACCCAGGCTTGATCGGGAGCACCGGGGTTGAAGCGCCGATCCAACAGGTTGGCTGCCACCGGCAGGTCATGCCGGCTGTCGGTGGTGTGCACGAATTTGCGTTTCCAGCGCGCTTTCAGGCCCAGTTGTTTCATCAGGCGACGGACCCGGTAACGCCCCACAGCCATTCCCTGAGCCTGCAAGGCCGCACAGAGCCGACGGCTTCCGTAGTTGCCGCCACTGGCCTGAAACGCAGCCTGCAGAGGCGTTGTAAGCGAGCACGCGCGCGGCGCTCGCCGTCGCCGGCCGGCGGCATAGACGCCCGAGCGACTCACGCCCAGCAACCGGCACAGGCGGGCGGTGTCGGCCTTCTTCTGCCACTGATCGATCACCTGTTGGATCACTTTAGTTCCCGGGCGAAGAAGGCCGATGCTTTTTTTAGGAGCCAGACGTCCTCGCGCAGGCGTTGGCACTCCCGCTCCAGCTCGCCGATGCGTTGCTGATCGGGCGTGAGCGCCTTGCCAATGCCGGCCTGGCCGGCCTGCTCGGCGTCGTACTGGGCCAGCCAGCGGCGCACGGCGCTATCGACAAAGTCCAGATCGCGGCACACCTGGCCAACGCTCAGATGTTGGGTGCGGATCATCTGCACCACCTACAGTTTGAAGGCGGCATCGAAGGTTCTACGGCGAAGCGATGTCATGGCGTGCTACGTCCTCGTTGGGGATGATCATCCCCTATCGAGGTGTCCACCAACATTAGACCAGGACACAAAACTCGAGACGCCGGTCAGTTCGGCTCGTCATCGTCAATGTGCGGCGCATCGCCATCGGTATGCCGAAACAGCACCAACCCCACCTTAAGCGGGGCTCGTTCGCGGCCGAAGGCCACCGCCAGTCGTTGCGCCGTCGGCGACTCAAATCCTCTGGGTGGAGCAGCAGTAGGCCATGAGAGTGTCATTGCTATGGTCTCGGCCTCACCAGCCGATACTGCTTCTTGTCACCGAGCTTTGGCGCCTTTTCATCGATATTGACGCATAACCGGCCATCGCCGCAGGGCACGATGTCCGAGCGGTTGATCGCCTCCATGTAATTCAACTGCGCCCTCAGTGCGTCATAACGGGTCGCGTAGTCGCCGTAAAGCATTTTATACGTTCCCACCAAAGCGACGAGCGCACACAGCAACGAAACGCCGACCCCGATCCACACCCAACGCACGATGGAGATCATGTCGCGCCGGGTGAGTTGCAATGCACGCACCGTCTGATCCGCCGCCGTGGCAATCCCCTGCACACTGCCTCGCGCCTCGGCCAGGGGCGGCTCCAGTCCGGCGCGGGTGACGCTTTCCAGTTGACCCGAAGCGCTCTGCAACCAGCGCGCCATCTGCTCCTGGACCTGCGATGGCACCTGCTCCGCCAAGGCGCCTAGACGATGTTCGATCATGTCGCAGCGTGCCTCGAACCGCTCGACTATCGCCGTCATCTGGACAGTCAACGCGATTTTTTCATTGTCGTGCATGCAGCTGATTCCTGTTGTCAATTTCAGTTAACGTCCTTGCGATGGCCCCTGTCGGGACTGCGCCATTTGCTGTTGGATCATCTGCTGCGCATCCGCCTGACGTTGC
>NZ_MDCB01000016.1 GCF_002939705.1 Xanthomonas albilineans
GCAGCGGCGGTGCCGCTGACGCATGCGGTCGCTCCCGGAAGAACGCCGGCAGCGCCGGATCGGTGTGTTCGGTCGATACCGCCACCGGGCGCAAGGGCAAGTGCGCGCGTAGCCCGGCATCCAGGGATTGCGCATCGAATGGAGCCAGGGTCATAGCCGGGCCGGCCAGATCATGCACATGCACGCGATGCCCGAGGGTCGTCGCCATGGTGGTGGTGTAGTAGGAACCGTGCTGTTCGGAGCGGTGAATGACGTTCATTTCTGGCGCGCTTGAGACCGCGCGCGGTTGCAGGAACGGCTTGTCACTGAGGCTATTAACATAATCCGTCAGCAGATTGCCGTTGCGTACCGACAAACCATCGAGCCGGTAGGAACCGCCGATATCCGAATGCGCGCCAGGATGGACCAGATTGAGGAATCGCCCATCGTGGGAATGGCCGGGATGCAGGATGTCCTTGGCCGGGAACAGATCGCGGCGTTCGTCGCGGGCGCTGAGCTGCAAGCCCGATACCACCGAGGGCGGCAAGCGCACGTCGTGGAAATTCATCTCGCCGGTGGCGACCGGGTCCAGCAAGCCGACGACCTGCGCGGTGCGGCCTGGTGGCACCAGCGGTGGATGCGTGGGAGTGAGTTTGAGGATTTCGCCGTGTGGGCCTTGATCGATTTTCATCCCAATCGGATCCTGGATGCCGCGCTCGTGGACCATGCGGGTAAACATGGCCGCAGTGACCGCACCACGACTGAAACCGGTGGACAGGATGCTGATTTCGGCTTGCGGATCTTTTTTTCTCCAATCATGCACCTGGCGGATGAACTTCAAGTACATCTCTTCCATCCGTGGGCCATAGCTATAGCCCAGAGCGCCGTCGGCAATGCGGGGCAAGGCATCGTCTTGGGTGCCTACGCCGGGGACGTAGTGGCCCCTGATGTTGTTGATGCCCCTCGAGTACGCCAAGTCTAGTTGATCGCTCAATATCCCAATATTGGTGATGTGCTGAGGATCTTTGTGCTTGTCGTTACCGGTGCCATCGAAGCAGGCCACGAACAAACGAGTGTGGGGGCTCTGTTGGCTGACCAGCAGCGGTGCCTGGAACTGCGCCAATGCATGGCGGCTGTGTGCATATGTCGCCAAGTCTTGCGCCGTTGCTGGATACGTTTCCACGTCATCCGGCCATGTCTTTGCATCGGTATGTTCGTTGCCCATTGCATGCTCCCTGGCGAGGACGCCATCAGTAGGTTTTGGTGTAGGCGAGGATCAAATCGTTGCGTGAGTTGCTATATTTGTTACCTGGCTCTTGCAAAACAGTAGTNATGATGTCCGGGCGAATATCTGCCTGTAGGATCGGCGGCAACTGATTCTGCGGCACATGATGCAGGATCACCTTGTCCTTGAAGATGGCTTCGAGATCGACCAAGGCATGATGCGGCTGGCCATCCTTGGAGCGCCATGTCACCTCGGCGGGGGGGGGGAAGTGCGGGAAGTTGCGGATGCCGATATGCGATGCACCCAATGTATCATCCGGGTACTTGTCTCCCAACGACGCCGATGAAATCGTCTTGGTATCATCCGGAATGTTAAGTAAAGACATGTCGTCATAAATCACCTTGCAACCATAGGTGTCGTAGCAGGCCACTCCGAACGCATGCGTACTGAACGGTATCGGCTTACGGGTATCGATATGCACGGTGTTATGGGCATCAACGGGAATATTCCCGATCAGATGGATGCCGGGAGGTTCATTGGTCGGAGCGTTGGTCGGTGTGTTCATGCGCGAACATCCAGTCAGAGAGTGAGCGAAGATGGCGGTGAGCAGAAGGGGAAGTGCTGCACGGGACGGCGTGGCAAAAGGAGGTCGCACAGCCATGGTTCCACCAGTGGGAAGGAAGAGAAGCAGCCTACTACCCAACGCGGGAGCACGATAGAGCCGTGTCGGTTTGACTGACCAGCAGCGGTGCCTGGAACTGCGCCAATGCATGGCGGCTGTGTGCATATGTCGCCAAGTCTTGCGCCGTTGCTGGATACGTTTCCACCTCATCCGGCCATGTCTTTGCATCGGTATGTTCGTTGCCCATTGCATGCTCCCTGGCGAGGACGCCATCAGTAGGTTTTGGTGTAGGCGAGGATCAAATCGTTGCGGAAATCACTGTCTGGGTTATCTGGATTCCGTAGCACAGTCATCTGCACCATTGCTTTCATATACACATTGATGGTGCGGTCGTTCACTTCCAGGATGATGTCCGGAGAAATATCCGCGTGCAGGATCGGTGGCAACTGATTCTGCGGCACATGGTGCAGGATCACCTTGTCCTTGAAGATAGCTTCGAGATCGACCAAGGCATGATGCGGCTGGCCGTCCTTGGAGCGCCATGTCACCTCGGCAGGGGGGGAAGTGTGGGAAGTTATGGATGCCGATGGTGCCGGCGTGAAGGTTGCCAGGGTAACGCCTTCCTAGCGACGCCGACGAGATTTGTTTGACATCGTCGGGATCGTTGGCCTCATACCTGTCGTTGTACAGCACCTTGCAGCCATAGGTGTCGTAACACATCGCCCCGAACGTATGTTCGGCAAACGGTATCGGCTTACGGGTATCGATATGCACGGTGCCATGAGCATCGACGGGAAGATTGCCGATCAGGTGGATGCCGGGAGGTTCATTGGTCGGCGCGTTGATCGGCGTGTTCATGCGCGAACATCCAGTCAGAGAGTGGGCGAAGACGGCAGTCAGCAGAAGGGAGAGCGCTGCACGTGACGGCGTGACAAACGGAGGTCGCACAGCCATGGTTCCACCAGTGGGACGGGAGAAAAACAACCTACTGCCCAGGGCGTGATCGCGATAGCGCGGTGCCGGCTTGGACGGATTGAGCGGCTATTCATGTCATCCACCATCCATGTCCGGCATGCACAGGTTAGAGTAAAACGCAAGCCACTACATTGATATCAGGAATTTCGCCGTTGTGGCATAGGGTTTTTCCTACAGCATCTTTCCGCATCAACATCACACTGACTATCCGGCCGATGACATTGATTTTATTGACTTGCCGACATCCCAACGGATAACCCAGTTAACCGACACAGACAATCAAGGCCTTATGCACATTGTTTTCAGCGCATCATCACTACTACAATCCAATGCACAGGCAATACCTCGCATCGCCTCAAATAGAATTCATGCAACTCATCTTGAATCATCTTGATTTTCCGATTCAGGGCTGAAAATACACCATCAACGCAATATTGGATTAATCATATATGGAACACAACGACCTAATACCTGCACTTCTATTAATGTATCTTGGGCTCATCATTTCTGCCGTATCCCTAATACTTATCCCAATCTCGCTTGCACTTAAATTTAATAAATTTACAATAAAATTTCTATTCAATGCTCATGGAGCTATATGTATAGGACACGCCTATATTTTTTTAAAATTTCTGAAGGATATTTTTTATAGGAAAAACGAAATTGACCCTTATGTTTACCACCTTCTCCTATGGTCCGCAGTAGGCACGATTTATTTCATCCTATTTGGCTACAGCGCATATATGCGTGGAAGGGGACGAATTATTTCAATTTATTATTATTATTCAATATTTATTATCTTCGGAATTGCCCCCCTTCTTGTAATAGCTTCAGCATTGCCTGGGCCATTCAGTATTTTTCATTTAATCCTGTAGCTTTGGTGGTCACTTCGATAGGAGATAGTCATCGCCAACGAATACAGACACGATTAGATAAGTTCGGAGCCTTCAACCACACGCAACTCACCCCGTACTGGCAAGCAAAGCGGCAGTGACGGATTGGCGTGCCGCTTCCGTCGAGATAATCACACCAGCCGATGACGCAACTGACCTTCTCTTATGCACAGTGTTATGGGCATCGACGGGAATATTCCCGATCAGGTGAATGCCGGAAGGTTCATTGGCCGGCGCGTTGATCGGCGTGTTCATGCGCGAACATCCAGTCAGAGAGTGGGCGAAGACGGCGGTGAGCAGAAGGGGAAGTGCTGCACGTGACGGCGTGGCAAAAGGAGATCGCACAGCCATGGTTCCACCAGTGGGAAGGGAGAAAAACAGCCTACTGCCCAGGGCGTGATCGCGATAGCGCGGTGCCGGCTTGGCGCTGCTCAGGCGCCACGCGGGATGAGCGGCCATCATGGCGCCGCGTCCGGCATGTGTAGTCTCTCATCGCTGGCAAGCTGTGAGAATCAGAATTCTGACTGCCGTTTTGTAGGAATTTTCTTACAGTGTCGCTTCTTATCAACATGACACTGGCAACCAGATTTTTGAGCATCCCATGTCTTGCGTTCTGTTGGCGGCACTACTTTCGATCTACCTGCATGCAGGCAGCAACGTCGTCAAAAGTCCATCCGTCATCGTGGCGACACGATGCCTGCGCGGGGTAGTGCCGGCAAGCTGGTGACGTTCATTGATCCTCGGTCTGCATGCCAGTGATGGAGTGATCCGACTCCAGTGAAGAGCGCACTTCATTGCCTGAAGGGGTCGAAGAGGACGCATTATTTTGTGCGCTCCCTTCACTGCCTTCAGTGCAATTGTCAGCCGGTAACTGCCATGCCCATTCCTGCCTGCCACCGCCAAAGTGGCCGCCACGCTTGACCGCCACCACCCCAATTTCCGCTTTGCCCGTTTCATCGCATAAACCGAGAACCCGGCCTCGCAGGCTTCCCGATACACGTCCTTCGCCGATTTGTTCACTCCCGCATAGGCAGGGCGCTACTTTCCCACGGTCGTCTGCCAGTGACGCACGACATGGGCCGCGATGCCGCAGCCCGGCAAGCGCTAACGACGGCAGGTCGCATACGCCATAATGAAAAACGGGATGGCCACACGGCCATCCCGTTCTTGAACTCCGTTTCTAACAAGACGCGGATCAGTTCTTCAAACCGCGATTTTCCAGCAGCGGTTCGACACTGGGGTCCTTGCCACGGAAATCCCGGTATAAGGTGGCCAACTCGACACTGTTGCCCCGAGAGAGGATCTTGGCACGGAAGATGTCGCCATTTTTGCGCGACAAGCCGCCGTTCTCCTTGAACCACTGGAACGCGTCGTCGTCGAGCACTTCCGCCCAGAAGTAGGCAAAGTAGCTCGCCGAGTAACCGCCGCCCCAAATATGGTCGAAGTACGTGGTGCGGTAGCGCGGCGGCACTTGCGCCAGGTCCACCTTGTACTTCTTCAGTGCGTCGGCTTCGAACTTGTCCACCTCCTGCAGCGGCGCGTCGGCTGGCAGCGTGTGCCAGGCCAGGTCCAGCAGCGCGGCCGACAGGTACTCGGTGGTGATGTAGCCCTGGTTGAAGGTACGCGCCTTCTTGATTTTTTCGACCAGTTCGGCCGGCATCGCTTCGCCGGTCTTGTAGTGCTTGGCGTAATGCGCGAACACCTTCGGGTCCGAGGCCCAGTGTTCATTGAGCTGCGAGGGGAACTCGACGAAGTCAGGCGCCGTGCTGGTGCCGGCGAGCGAGGGGTACTTCACCGCGGAGAACATGCCGTGCAGCGCATGGCCGAATTCGTGGAACATGGTGGTAACTTCGTCGAAGCTCAGCAGCGCCGGCTGGCCCGGCGCCGGCTTGGTGAAGTTGCAGACGTTGTAGACCACCGGCTTGGCGCCGGTCAGGCCATTCTGCACAACCAATTGATCCATCCAGGCGCCGCCTGACTTGCTATCGCGCTTGAAGTAGTCGGTGTAGAACAGCGCCATCGACTTGCCGTCTTGGTCGAACACCTCGTAGACCTTCATGCCGTCGTGGTAGGTCGGGATGTCGGTGCGTTCCTTGAAGGTGATGCCGTAAAGCTCGGTGGCGGCGTAGAACACGCCGTTCTTGAGCACGTTGTCCAGTTCGAAGTACGGCTTGATCTGCGCTTCGTCGATATCGTACTTGGCCTTGCGTACCTGCTCGGCGTAGAAATTCCAGTCGGCGGCGGTGAGCTTGAAGCCACCCTTCTGCGCATCGATCACCTTCTGGATTTCGGCGCTCTCGCTGTGTGCCTTGGCGGTGGCGGCAGGCACCGTGTCGGTGAGCAGCTTCAGCGCCGCCTCCGGGGTCTTGGCCATCATGTCGCTGAGTCTGTAGGCGGCATAGCTGTCGAAACCGAGCAGCTTGGCTTTCTGCGCGCGCAACTGAGCCAGGCGTTGGATGCTCTGACGGGTGTCGTTGGCGTCGCCTTTTTCGGCGCGCGACTGCGAGGCCGCCATGACCTGCAGGCGCAGGTCACGGTTCTTGAGCGAGGCCAGCGCCGGTTGTTGGGTGGTGTTTTGAAGGGCCAACAGGTACTTGCCATCGAGCTTATGTGCGCTGGCGTCCTGCGCGGCCGAGGCGATGTCGCCATCGGACAGGCCGTCGAGTTTGGTTTTGTCGTCCACGACCACGGCGCCGGCGGCGGTGGACGCGACCAACTTGTTGTGAAACTGGGTGGACAGCGAGGTTTCATCGACGTTGAGTTTGCGCAGCGTTGCTTTGTCGGCATCGGACAGTTGCGCGCCTGAGTGCACAAATTCGTCGTAATCGTGCTCGAGCAGGTGCTTTTGCACCGGATCCAGGTTCAGTGTGTCGCGCTGGTCGTAGAGGCTTTTGATCCGCGCGAACAATTTCGGATCCAGGCTGATCTCATCCTGGTGCGCAGCCAGTTTGGGCGCCACGGTTTCCTGGATCTTCTGCCGCGCCTCGTTGGTATCGGCCTGGACCAAGCCAAAGAAAATACGCGACACGCGTTTCAAGGTTTCGCCGCTGCGCTCCATCGCCTCGATGGTGTTGGCGAAGGTCGCAGGTTCGGGGTTATCGGCGATCTTGCGGATTTCGGCCAGCTGCTGCTTCATGCCCTCCTCGAACGCTGGCAGGAAGTCGGCATCCTTGATCTTGTCGAACGGCGGCGCCTGGAACGGCAGCGGGCTGGGGCTCAGCAGCGGATTGGCGGCGGGCTGCGCGGGGGCAGGAGCTGGAGCAGCAGGCACAGCGGTGGACTCCTTACCGGAACAGGCGACCAGCGCCAAGCTGATGGCGGCGGCCAGAATGACAGTACGCGACATGAAGTGGGACTCCTGAGAGGACCTTGGGGCCAAGGCGACCAAGTACCTTACCGGGTTTGCGTTGCAGTGGCATGTGCCATTGGATCGTGCGGTGGCGCGGGGAAGGCCGGCCGACGCGCCGACGCTGGGGAGGGCAACGGTGCGGCGGCATGAGCGCCATCCATGCAACGGTGCTCGGTGCGGTACCTCCACGCATTCAGCGACGATGCCATGCTGGTCGGAGCGGGCTGCCCCTTGATGCAGACAACCGCCGCTGCTCCGATAGCGAGAATGGTCAGCTTACAGCGTATCGCGATGTTTGCCGCGCCATGGGCGGTACCAAGTGCGGATGGCGGCGATGTCCGCCTGCATGTCCTCGCTGGTGCGGACCGGTTCGCCCAGGCCGACCGTGCGGCTGGGGTAATCGAAATACACCGGAAAAATCGGCACCTGCGCATCGTGGGCGATCTTCCAGAAGCCGGTCTTCCACTTCTCCACCCGCTTGCGCGTGCCCTCCGGAGTAATCACGTACCACATGCGCTCGGCGTCGCGAATCAGCGCCACCGCCTGTTCGATCACCCCGCGCGGGGATTTGCGATCCAGCGGGATGCCACCGAGCTTGCGCAGCAACGCGCCCAGCGGCCACCAGAACAATTGGGTCTTGCCGAGCACGCGCACCTCGAAGCCGACCGCGAACTTGACCGCGAAGCCCAGAAACCCATCCCAATTGGACGAGTGCGGCGCCACGATCATCACCAGTTTGGGCAGGTCCGGAAACTCGCCCACCACCCGCCAACCGGTGAGCCGCAAAGCGGTCCGGCCGAGCCAGCGCATGCAGCGGCTGGGCTTGACCATCGGCATGTTCGGGGTTGCGGGGGGCAGGCGGAAATCGCGTTCGCTCAAAGGTCACTCCCAACGGCCGGGCGAGCGGCCACGTTTGATTTGGCCGCGCTCGCGCTTGGCGTCCAGGCGCCGCAGCTTGGAACCATGGGAGGGCTTGGTGGCGATGCGCCGCTTCGGCACCAACAACCCGGCGGCAATGAACGCGGCCAGACGCTGGCGCGCATCGTCGCGATTGCGGTCCTGGGTACGGAAGCGCTGCGCGTCGATCACCAGCACACCCTCGGCGGTGATCCGGCGGTCGCGCCGCGCCAGCAGCCGTGTGCGTAGCGGTTCTGGCAGCGATGGCGAGCCGGCCAGATCGAAGCGCAATTCCACCGCGGTGGCGACCTTGTTCACGTTCTGCCCGCCGGCGCCACTGGCGCGCACGAAACGCTCGAGGATTTCGTCCTCCGGAATCGCCAGGTTGTTCGAGATGTGGAGCGCGCCGTTACCCATGCGCCGATTGTAGGGCATCGGCCAGACGCTGGATTTCCCCGCGCCGGCTGCCAGGTCGCCGACCGGCGGCAGGGCAATCGCGGCGGCACCGCCGCGATTGCCGTATTCTGGCTGCTACCTCATCGCCACGCAGGATGCTCCATGAATTCGCTCCCGCGCTTCTCCCATCGTTGGCCGCAACGCCTGCTGCTGAGCATGCTGCTGGCCCTGGCCAGCGTGCCGGCCCTGGCCGAGGCACCCAGTGATGCCGACATCAACCGCCTGCTGTCGGCTTCGCGCGCGCAAAACATGCTCGACACCATGCTGCCGCAGATCGAGGCGATGCAACGCCAGCAGTTCGCGCAACTCAACGCGCAGCGCCACTTCAGTCCTGCGCAACAGCAGAAATTGCAACAGATCCAGGAGCGTACCCAGGCCACCGTGCATCAGGCCATGTCCTGGCAGGAGATGCGCCCGCTCTACGTGAATCTGTACAAGCAGTCGTTCTCCAAGCAGGACGTGCTGGCGATGGCCGAGTTCTACGAGAGCCCAGCTGGCCAGAGCATGCTCGACAAGACTCCGCAACTGATGCAGAACCTGATGGTCGCGATGCAGCAGAAGATGGCCCCGCTGCTCGCCAACCTGCAAAAAGAACTGGAACAGACCGTCAACGCGCCGCCAGCCAAGCCTTGATCGGTTGTGGGAAGTCCTCTCGCGTCTCGCGGACACGCACACGGTGGCCGCGATGTCAGTGCAGCGGCGTTGACGCGACCGGATGCTTACGACCGCGCATGCGCAGTGTTGCCTGTGTTCGCATCGACGCATACAACTGCTGCTGACGGGGACGCATGATCGCCACTGGGCGCGGGGAACAACACGCCCTCGCTATCGCTCGGCCGCCACGGCACCGCCGACCAACCGAACAATCCGAATGCACGCACGAACTGGGCATCCAGCGGCGCGCGCACTTCGACGCGATGGCCGTGCGGATGCGCAAACGCCAGGCGTTCGGCGTGCAGCAGCATGCGGTGTATTCCCTGCATGCGGAAAATGCGGTTGTGACGACCGTCGCCGTGACTGGTATCGCCGATCAGATGGTGCGAGAGGTGCTTGAGATGACGGCGAATCTGGCGGAAACGCCCGGTCACCGGGCTACAGCGCAGTAGCGCATAGCGGGAGGTCGGAAACTCGCCCGAAGGCACCGCCAGTTCGCCGCAGGCCAGGCGTTGGAAGCGGGTTTGCGCAGGTTTCTTCAACGGTTTGCCGGGACCGCCGTCGAGCGGATGATCGACCTCGAACCGTATCTCGGCCGGCCAACCCCGGCAGATTGCCAGATAGTCCTTGTCCACCTCCCCGCCCATCAACGCTTTGCCCAGCAGGCTCGCGGTGTCACGGTCGAAGGCCAGCAACAAACAGCCACTGGTGGCACGGTCGAGCCGGTGGATCAGGAAGATCGGGCGCCCCAACTGCGCGCGCAGGCGGTCGGCAAGGAAATCGTCTTCGCCACGGGCAAGCTTGCTGTCGTGGGCCATCAGCCCAGCCGGCTTATCGACCACGGCGATCAACGGATCCTGGTAGAGAATCTGCAGGAAATCGGCGGAAGCGTTCACGGTTGCATTATCCGCATCGCATCGATGCGCCACAACGCCAGCAGTGCCGCATCCTCGCCGCTATACATGCCGCGATGGCAACCGGCTATCGCAGCAGCCTGGCGGTGAACAGCCAAACTACACGCGGCACCCAGCGCATGCAGTAACGAAGAGGCAGCGCCGCGAGCGCTAGCGCCGCCACCACGCTGCCAGCAACGCGCACGCTCCGGCAGCACTGCTAATCCACGCCCACAGCGACGTCCCACCCAATTGCGGTCCACCGGCATTGAGCGCGTACAGCAAAGTGCCCACCGTGAGCAGGCCAACGCCGGCGATCGCCGCCACCACACGGCGCTGGATGCGCCGAAGGAACAGGTTGAGTTCGGCCAGATCGTGCGAGCGCATCGACAGCTCGTGGCGGCCTTCGACCTGTTGACGCAACCAGCCATGGATCAGCCGCGGCATGTCCGGCGCATGGGTCATCAGTTCCGGCAGGCGCTTGCGCAACTCTTGCAGCACGCGCTGAGGGCTGTAACGCTGGATCAGGATGCGTTCGAGCACCGGCCGCGCGACCGCCCAGATGTCCAGTTCCGGATCCAACTGGCGGCCCACGCCCTCGATATTGAGCAAGGTTTTCTGTAGCAGGATCAGTTGCGGCTGCAACGTGAGCTGATAGCGCTGGGCCACGCGGAACAGTTTGATCAGCACCTCGGCCAGCGAAATCTGCGACAGTGGCCGGGTGAAATACGGCTCGCACACCGAACGCGCTGCCGCCTCCAGCTCGTCGATGCGCACGTTGGCCGGCATCCAGCCCGCTTCCACGTGCAACTCGGCCATGCGCCGGTAGTCCTTATTGAAGATGGCCATGAAGTTCTCGGCCAGGTAGTACTGATCTTCCTGCGAGAGCTGGCCCATGATGCCGAAGTCCAGCGCGATGAAACGCGGGTTGGCCGCGCGCGCCGGGTCGCCGTCGACCCAGATGTTGCCGGCGTGGGCGTCGGCATGGAAGAAATTGTCGCGGAACACCTGGGTGTAGAACACGCGCACGCCCTTGGCCGCCAGCACCCGACGGTCGATGCCGGCGGCATCCAGCGAGGCGATGTCGTCGGAGGGAATGCCGCGCACCCGCTCCAGGGTCAGCGCGCGCTCGGCGGTGTGGGTCCAGATCACCTCGGGCACGTACAGATCATCCGAGTGCAGCCAGAACCGGCGCAGCACGCTGGCGTTGGCGCCTTCGCGCTGCAGGTCCAGCTCCGCGGCCAGGGTGGTCTCGATCTCGGCCACCACTTCGCGCGGACGGATCTTGTCGGCGCGTGGGTGGGTGCGCTCAAGCAACGCCGCGGCGGATTTCAATAGCGCGATGTCGGCGTTGATTTGCATTTCGATGTCTGGGCGCAGCACCTTGACCACCACCTCGCGGCCATCGTGCAGCGTCGCCGCGTGTACCTGCGCGATCGAGGCCGAGGCCAGCGGCTCGGTGTCGAAACTGGCGAAGGCCACCGCGATCGGCCGGCCCAGCGCCTGCTCGACGATGCGCCGCGCCGCCTCGCCATCGAATGGGCGGACCCGATCCTGCAACAAGGTCAGTTCCGCGGCCACGTCCGGCGGCATCAGGTCGCGGCGGGTGGACAGGATCTGCCCGAACTTGACGAAGAGCGGCCCCAGATCCTGTAACGCCAGGCGCAAGCGCGCACCGCGCGACTGCGCGGCGATGTCGGGACTGGCACGCGGCACGAACGGCTTGGCCAGGTCCAGCCATCGTTCGATCGGGGTGCCGTCGAGCAGATCATCCAGGCGGTAGCGCAAGATCACCCGGCCGATGCGGCTGGCGCGAAACAGCGCCTTCATGCGCCGCGCTCTGGTTGCAGCCGCAACAGCCGCGCGGCCAGACGCTCCAGATCGTCGCGCAGGATATCGACGTCGTCGTAAAACGCCTCCAGTTCGGCGCGCGCGACCACGTCGCGGGATTCCTCGGTGATGTACTCGGCCGCGCTATGCGCCAGATCCTGCGCACCGTGCCAGGCATGCTGCAACGCCGAACGCACCGCGTTGGCCAATTGCACCCCAAGCACCTCGCCGAACACCTGGGCAAACGGCTGCTGCCAATCCGGATCGAAACGCGCGGCCAGTTGCTGCAGGCGGCGCGCCAGTTCGGCGTCGCCGGACACACGCACCCGCCCGACCGGGCTGCCGCCGCGCCGCGTCTGCGCCAGGAACGGCAGTTGTGCGAACAATCCACCGAGCGTGCTGCGCACCGCCAGGTCCGGCTCCTGCGCCGGGTCCACCGGGCCGACCCGCAGCCGGGTGCCGTCCACGCGGATCTGCAGGGCCAGCGCTGGCGCCTCGATGGTCAACGCCACCCGCTGACCATCGAGGTCGCGCAGGGCCTGGCAGGTCTCGGGGTCCAGCGCCAACACGCGATTGAGCGCCGCTTCCAGCGCACGGCCGGCCAGGGGCTTGAGAGCATCAAGAGGGGAGGGTGACATGTCCGGCATTCTACAAGGCTGCAGTGATGAGACATGCGCCTGCGGCGCGGGGCTATCTTGCTTCGCTAACGGGTCACGTGGGTACCGTGATGCCATGAGGATGCCAGGTGTTGCAAGCCTTGCGCGATCGACACCCGCGGCACGTAGCCGAAATCGCGCCGCGCCGGTTCCATGCTGTACCAATGCGGGGTGCACAACTGCTCGGCGAGGAAACGGGTCATCGGCGGCTCGCCGCGCAGGCGCAACAGCGGCCACAGCGTCTCGCAGACGCAGGCGATGCGGTAGGCGGTCTTGAACGACAGCGTCTTGGTCACGGCCGGCGCACCGACCGCGGCGAGCAGCCTGTTCAACACCTCGCGCATCGGCAGTGGCTCGCCATTGGAAATGAAATAGGCCTTGCCGGCGCAGGCCGCGCCCACCGCCAGATGGTCCAACGCATCGAAATGCGCCTGCGCGGCGTTGTCGATGTAAGTGGAATCGACCAGATTGTCGCCGTTGCCGACCAGGCGCAGGCGGCCCGCCTGCGCACGCGTCACCAGTTTGGGCAGGATGTGTTGATCGCCCGGCCCCCAGATCAGGCGCGGCCGCAGTGCCATCACCGCCAACTGCGCGTCGTTGGCGGCGAGCACCTTGCGTTCGGCGAGCATCTTGGTCGCCGCATACGGTGCCTGGAGATCCTCCGCGTATGGCACCTCGTCCGCGCCCAGGCCTTCGACCGGATGGGCGGCGCGGTGGGTCACACTCGGGGTGGAGGTGTAGATCAGCCGGCCCACCCCATGCGCACGGCATGCGGCCAGCACGTTCTCGGTGCCGACCACATTGGGCTGGTAGTAACTGTCGTAGCTGCCCCAGACGCCGGCCCTGGCGGCGTTGTGGAAGACCGCGTCTGCACCGGCCAACGCATGCCGCAGCGCCTGCGCGTCGGTCAGGTCACCACGCACCTGGGCCACGCCCAGCGTCCGTAGTTCTGCATAGTGGCCACGGTTGTAACTGACCACCTGGTGCCCGCGCGCGACCAGGCCACGACACAAGGCCTGCCCCAGGAACCCGCCACCGCCCGTCACCACAATCTTCATCGTGTCGCATCCATCGAACCAAGGGGCACACGATAGCCGGGGCCACCAGCGAAGGCGATCCACAGCGGCGCATCACGCAACCGCGTCATGCGACCCCGGTGATCCTGCGCACCGTCGGAAATCTTCACCGTGGTATCGAGCACTTCAACGCCGGTGCGGCTGTACGCCGCGTTCGGCCCGCTACCGCTGCATGGCGCTACACCCCTCGTCCGGCAAGTCGCGCATGCTCAGCGCCGTGGCTCAGCGCCGTGGCTCAGCGCACACGGCCCTTGGCCCACACGGCCAGCTTTTCGCGACCGATCTTGGCGTTGTGGCGGATGTCCACCGGAAACCCCGGGTGATGCAGGAAATCGACGATACCGGCGGTATGCGGATGCGCCAACGCCAGCGCACGCAGTTCGCTCTGTGGTCGCGTCGGCATCGCCACACCCGGCTGCACCTCGTAGCACAGCACCGGGCGCTGCGCGCCGGGCTTGCCGATCCCGACCAGGGCGCTGCGCCGCAGCCACGGCAAGGCATTGAAGATCGGCTCGACTTGCTCGGTGTGCAACGGCCCCTGCGCGGTTTCCACACGCTGGGTTTTCCGCCCGCAGAACCATAACCGACCCTGCGCATCGAAATAACCGACATCGCCCATGCGGTGCACGATGCGCTCGCTGCCGTCGCCTAGGCGCTCGCGGATCTTGGCCAGACGCGTGGCCGCATCGCGGTTGAAATAGGTATCGGTGGCGGTGGGCCCGGCCACGGTGATCTCGCCGACACCGCCCACCGGCAGTTCGCGCACGCCGCTCCATTGGGGAATCGCCGCATCGTCGATGGCGATGATGCGCACCTCGTTGGGCGCCACCACTGTGCCGACGCAAGTCCCGGCGCCACTTTCGGTGGCCGCGCGGGTGTCCTGCAGTTCGCGTCCTTCGATCACCGCCACCGGCAGGCACTCGGTGGCGCCGTAGGGGGTCCACAGTTGTGCGTCTTCTGGCAACAAACGGCGTATTTTGGCCACCACCTCCGGCGGCACCGGGGCGCCCGCCGAGGTCGCACGGCGCACGTTCGGCAGCGGTTTGCCGTAGTCGGCCAAGACTCGCATCAGTGCCGGCGATCCGAACAATTGGGTCACACCGAAGCGCGCGATCGCAGCGTGCAGCCTGCGCGGATCGACGTTGGCCGGACGGGTCGGATCCATATCCGGAATCACCGAGGTCAGGCCCAGCGCCGGGTCGAACAATGCGAACGGCGGGAACGTGGGCAAGTCGACGCCGCCAGGCAGCATGCCGAAAGCGTTGCGCATCAGCTCGATCTGACCGACGAAATGGCGGTGCCGATAGACCACGCCCTTGGGTACGCCAGTGGAGCCGCTGGTGAACAGGATCGCGGCCACCGCGTCGGCGTCGGTGGCCGCCAGCTGGCCGACCGCGCCTCGACCGGCACGCTCGATCCGCGCCAGCGTGGTGCCACCCCAGGCCCAGCGCCGGCCCACGGTGACGATGTGCGTGGCCGACCGTGCCCAGCCCAGCAGGCGCCGCGCCAACTGCGCGAGTGGGATGCCGATGAATGCCTGTGGCTGCGCCTCGTCCAGGCATTGCGTGAGCGCGCGCTTGTCGATGCCCGGATCGACCAGCACCGGCACCGCGCCAGCCTTGAACAAGGCAAACATCAACAGGAAGAACTCCGGCGATGGCCGCACCATCACCACCGTGCGGGTTCCGTGACCGATCCCGTAGTCGGCCAGACCCGCAGCGATTGCATCGCTGCGCGCGTCCAATTGCGCATAACTCAGGGTCACGTCATAGGCGGCCAGGCCATCGGCACCGCGCCGACCAGGGCAGCGGATCGCGATCTGGTCGGGACGCTCGCGCGCCAACGGCGACAGCGTCGCCGCGATGTTCCAGTTGGTGCTCATCCGTGGATTATCGCCGATGCCGCACTCGCGAACGGCACCACAGGCCGCATCGGTTCGGTCACAATGCCGCGCTCCTCAACGCGCTTGCCGCGCAAAACCCGGCGGTGTCATGGCTCATCCTTGCCTCACTTGCGGCGCTTGCTGCGCCTACTTTCGCGTCAGTTTCCACTGGAGCGAAGCCGATCCCGCACTCGGCGGCAGGGTGCCGTTCGACCTCACCGAACCGCTACGCACGCACGAGCGGGTGATGCGCGGGACCTCGCAAGCGCAACCGCGCTGCGTCGCGCTGGATGCCGACATCGGCCGCTACAGCCGTTGCACGATCCACACCCACCGCCCTTCCGTGTGTGCGGCGGTTCCCGCCTCGCTGGAGTTCGGCGAACGCAGTGCGCAATGCGACAAGGCGCGATTGGCGCACGGGCTCTCACTCTTGAACGAAGCAGACTGGGACGGCGTGGTCGAGCGCAATTTTCCGGATGCCTGAAACGGCGCGAGGCAGGTCGCGACCGCCTGCGCCGGACAGGCTTTATTGCGCCTTGCCGCCCACATCGAGTCCGGCGCTGCCGCGGCGGACCCACGCACAGGCGTGGACACGGTTCACTTGTGTGTCCACCCGGTTGGCACCGGATTGGTCACCGTGTTCTTTTCCTGGGTGTAAGTGCCGTTCTGCTGCGCAATGGCTTCGCCGGTATCGACAATGGCGTTTTGGATGAACACGTTTTGCTTCTCGCCACGCACGAACGTCAATTGATGGAAGGCGGTCTTGTTACCCCAATCTTCGGAAGGCAAGGAAATGAACCTGACGGTATAGGTCTGGTCATCGAAACTGCCTTGCAGCACGTACACCCCGTAATGGTTTTCGCCCTGGGAAATGAGCTTGTAGACGCCGTTGCTGTAGTAATAGAGTTCGGCATCGGGGAACGGTTTCTTATCGTACATTTTCCGATAATGCAGCACCTGCTTGATGGTGGGCTGGCCGAAACCGACCACCAGCGTCTTGCCATCGCGGGAAGTCGTCAGGTCTTCCGCATGCACACCCGTACTACTCATCGACATCATTAACATCGATATTGCCATTGCTTTCACTGGATTTGTCTCCTGTCGGTTTCAATCAATCGCCCGATGTGGCGAACCGCATACAGCACATGTCCACTGTATATTGGCGGTCTTATCATGGAGCAGCAATCGGTTGCATTTTCGACAGCCAAGCACAATTGCCGATGCAGCCGATGGCGACGCATACGGCGTGACCGCCCTCCATTGTCCAGAATCCGCATGGACAGCAACGCCACGTCATCGCACCGCATTGCCAGCGACGCTTACGTCCAACCCGCCTCCATTTCACCCAAGCGCGCGCTCACGCCAACGGATGCGCGTCCAGAAACCTGCGGATCGCCGGCACTAACACCTCGTGTTTGTCTTCCAGCACATAATGGTTGGCATCCTCGAACGCCATGACCTCGGCCTGTGGCAACGCGCGGCGAAATCCCTCGAGGAAATGGTGATCGAAGCAGATGTCGCGCAAACCCCAGCCGATGAATGCGGGGCGATCGGCGAACCCAGGCAGCGCCTGCGCCGCACGCTCGAGCAACGACCACGCCGGATCCGCTGGCGATAGTGGAATGTCCTGCATGAAGCGAATGGTGGAAATACGGTTGGCCCAAGTGTCGTACGGCGCCACGTAAGCGCGGCGCACGTCGGCGGGCATGCGTCGCGACACGCCCAACCACGATGCGCCGGCGGAGAAGGCGTTGAAGGTACGGATGAACCACTCGCCCAAACGCCAGTGCCTGCCCATGGCAATCTGCCACGGCATCGGCTTGGCTGCCGGCAGTGGAAACGCCGCCGTGTTGGTGATCAGCAGACGTCGGACCTGTGCAAAGTGCGATAGCGCCCAGCCGAAGCCGATCATGCCACCCCAATCGTGCACGGCCAGCGTCACCGGGCCATCGATGCGCAGATGCCGCAACAGCGCATCGAGATCGTCCACACGCGATTGCAGCGTGTAGTCATAGCCTGGCTGCGCGCCTGGCGCATCGTCCGGTTTGTCCGACAGGCCCATGCCGATGTGGTCGGGCACGATGCAGCGGTATCGGTCAGACAGTCCAGTCACCAGCGTGCGCCACAGATAGCTCCATGACGGATTGCCATGCAGCATCAGCACCACCTCGCCCTCGCGCGGACCTTCGTCGAGGTAGGACATCTGCAAGCCCGGACGAACCTGGAAGCGCTGCGCAGTGAAGGAATAGCCGGGGTAGTTCATGCGGATGGCAACTTCTCGTGGACGGAGACGGTAGTGGGAGACAGACATCGCGTTCCAGCATCTGCATGCGCAGCGCACGCACCTGGACGAAAGTGCGTCAGCCACGCTCAGTGGTGTCGGCACCACGTCCAAGCCATTCGAACAGCGGCCGGTTCACATAATAGTTGCTGCGCCCGACCCTGAGCTTCTGCACGACCACACTTTGTGCCAGCGGATCGAGCAGTCTGGATGATTGAACGGATCGTGGATCAAGTCCTGCCCATGAAACCAATCACGCTCTGACACAGGCGTTACTTGGATACCGCAACAATGATTCGTTGCCCATTCGTCTTGCTCACGCATCACCTGAAGCAACCGACAATATCGATGCCGCCGCTAAGACCGTTTCCATCTTAGGCGAAGGATGCTCTCTTGGATCTCGAGACGCGCTGGACAGAGCCGCTGTAACGCGGGGATGGGCATCGTGGCCGCCACATGCGAGGAAAAACGGATTTTATATGCTCACCAAAGCAAACCTGTCTAATTTTTCCAAGATCTATACATGTTCGCTTTGCCACGATGCTGCAAGCACGCTCCTCCCCGCCTACCACACCACCTCGGCCATTGAGCAGTTCAGGCCCGAGCCGATGCCCATCAACGCGATACGGTCACCCTTCTTCAGCCGGCCCAGTTCTTTCAGTTTGCTCAACACGATCGGCACGCTGGCGGGACCGATGTTGCCGTGTTCGCCAAAGATGGTCATGACCTTCTTGGGATCGATGCCGAAATTCTTGATGAAGGCTTGCGTGTGCGGCAGGCTGACCTGATGGATGACGAACTGATCCAATTCATCCACCGCCCAGCCCAGTGCCTGCTTGGCGGCGGCAAAGGTCTTATGCGCCAGCTTGATGCCTTCGATCAACAGCATTCGGGTGTCGGTGACCATGCGGTCCAGGTTGCCACGGCACAACTTGTTCCACTCGGTGGCCGAGCGGGTCACACAGCCGCGGTAACGCGGCGCGTCCGGTACCAATTCGGCACGCGCCATCACCATCGCCGCGGCGCCACAGCCCAGCGTCAGCGCTGCCAGCTCGTCGCGGAATTCGTTCGCGGTCACCTCCGGCGAGGTCATCCGTTCCAGGGTCTTCTCGTAGAGCAGGTTGGCGGTTTCGCCGTCGACGACCAGGGCGTAATCGATTTCGCGGCGCTCAATCATCCGCGCCGCGATGTCCATGCCGTTGATGAAGGCCAGGCAGGCATTGGCGACGTCGAAGGTCATGCACTGCTCGCCGACACCCAGGTTGCCCGACACGATGCTGGCCGTGGAAGGCTCCAGGTAGTCTCGACTGACCGAGGTATTGACCAGCAAACCGATCTGGTTGGCCTCGATACCCGCATCCTGCATCGCCTTGCGCGCGGCCAGGGTGGCTACGTCGGAAGCTTGCATGCCCTGATCCCACATGCGCCGCGCATGGATACCGGCGATATCGCCCAGTGCATCGGCACGGATACCAAGCCGCTGGTATGTCGGCTGCAGACGCTCGTTGATCTGCTTAGAAGTCAGCGTATGCGGCGCATCGATGTGCGCCAGCCCCGCAATGGAGACGTTGTTAAAGAGCATCGAGGTGTACGCCAGGCTAAGGCGAGGGGCGCCAATTCTAGCGGCTGCCCGGTTTTAGCGCATCTTTAACAGATCCAGGGAAAGCGTATGGCCTGAGCGATTCAGGATCCGCTGCATTGGTAGGCCGCAAACCGCTGCTCGCCATTGCTCGGCTCGCCCATGGCTTGCACGGTGTTGGCGCCCACCCCCGGCGCCTCGTTGCGGGCCAGAGTCTCCAGCTCTTCCCGCACCCGCAGCGGATTGCGCTGGTAGAAGCCGACGCTGCTCTTTACCGACACAACCACCTCGCCCCGCTTCTCGCAACCAGTCACGGCCTGCCCAGGCAGCAGCACTCGCACACCCTTGCCTTCCGGCGCCATCGGCACCCAGGTGCAGGCCGCGAGACTGACAAGTACGAAGGACACGATCAATAAGCGCATGGGCAGGCCGCTGGTAGGTGGACTCGGATTGTGGCGCACATCGCTGAATCGGCGATGACGTTTACTGGCTCGATACCGCAGTCCGGTGCCGCAGGTGTCGGCCACCTCGATCGGCGCCGGCAAGCTCAGGGTCCGATGGCGCGGCGGAAGCCTGCCATCTCTTTGCGCGATCAACGCCGTCTTGGCGTGGGCGGACAGCCCCATCTGCTCGTACACCCGAATGCAGCGCTGGAATGCGGCGGATGCATGCGGGAAGACCTGCACCGGCTCGCGGACACCATCACACGAATTAATTTCCTTATAAAACAATAGTTTGTAGTTTCAGCAAGATCTCCTTGATAGGGCAAACGCCACCGAACGGCTAAAAATGAATTTTAGCTTAATTGAAATGCGCGATCGTCAAGAGGACTTGATCTTTCTGACTTGGTGTTTTACTTTACTACAACACCACTATTTAAATACACCAATGAGGCCGCCGATGAAAACCGTCTCCTTCCTGCTGACCACAGCCATTGCAGCGCTGTGTGCCATACCAGCACTCGCCGCTCCTCGCGTCGTCACCCTAGGCGTTGTCCAGGTGCATCCTTCCGCCGAGCAGCTCGCCCAGCGTCACACCACAATGCCGGGCCGCATCGTCACTCTCACCACAGTGCAAGTACGCCCGTCGGCCGACCTAATCGCGCTGCGCGATGCGGAGCAAGCCGCCAGCTCACACCTGCCGCCCCTGGCGACGGTGCATGTATACCCAGATGCCAACCTGCAGCCGGTCTTCGCACTCGGCAATGAGATGGGCAGCGTGCTGAAGCAGTTGTGGCCGGATATGCGGCAGTGGGGTCAAGCACTGGCGCGCAGTGAGTGACCCGCGCGACACCTATCCCGACGCGTAGACTGAGCCCATGACCGCCACACCGACGCTACACGTTCTGCTGTTCCAACCCGAGATCCCACCGAATACGGGCAACGTCATCCGCCTGTGCGCCAATACCGGCGCGCAGTTGCACCTGATCGAGCCGTTGGGCTTCGACCTTAGCGACAGGCAACTCAAGCGTGCCGGTCTGGACTATCACGAATACGCCCAGTTGCAGGTCCATGCTTCGCTTGACGCAGCGCTGCAAACGCTCGCCCCGCAGCGCCTGTTCGCCCTGAGTACCCGCGGATGTGCTCGCTACGACGCTGCCGCGTTCGCCGATGGCGATGCGTTTCTGTTTGGCCCGGAAACCCGAGGCCTGCCCCCCGAGGTGCTGGAGGCGATCCCGCCAGCACAGCGGCTGCGCCTGCCGATGCGCCCAGACAACCGCAGCCTCAACCTGTCCAACGCCGTGGCGGTGGTGGTGTTCGAGGCATGGCGACAGCTGGGATTCGCTGGCGCTGAATGAATAACTTCACAAAGTGAAAATCCAGTTAATATGCCAAGTCAAGCAATTACACCCCAAAATTTTCTGAACATAGCGAGAAATTCATGCGCAAGTCAGTTTTAAATTCAGGGCAAGTTCGGATCCGTAACGGATAATTTACATATCGGCAGCGAACGGCATTGCGCCTCAGCGCCGACACACCCATAACGAAGGTACCCGATTATATGAAGACCTCTCTGCTTGCTCTGGGCCTCCTGGCCACCCTGCCGTTCGCCGCTTCGGCCGCCGAAGGCATTTCCTACAACTACGTTGAAGGCGGTTATGTCCAGAGCGACGGCCGCAGCGACCAAACCGTCGACGCCAAGGGCTGGGCGCTGAAGGGTTCCTATGCGTTCCACCCGAACTTCAGCGTTTTCGGCGACTTCAGCCGCCAGAAGACCGATTACGATAGCGACAATTTCCGCTTCAACCAGTTCCGCGTCGGTGCTGGCTACAACTACGAGATCGCCAACAGCACCGACCTGGTGACCCGCGTGGCCTACAACCGTCTCGACCAGCAACACGGCACCAAGTTCAACGGCTGGAGCGCCGAAGCCGGCCTCCGCACCGCCTTCAACCCGTACTTGGAAGTGTATGCGCTGGGCGGCTACGAGGATTACTTCAAGAAGGACGGCATCGATCCGAAGGGCAAGTTCTACGGCGTTATCGGCGGCGAAGCCAAGCTCAACCAGAACTGGGGCCTCAGCGCCGACATGAAGATGGACCGCCATGGCAGCAAGGAATGGTTCGTCGGCCCGCGCTTCAGCTGGTAAGCGCTTGTCCTAGCGCCGCGCGCGACGTCTTCTCTCCCGCCGCGCGCGGCTCTGAAAGCCCGGTCTCACGACCGGGCTTTTTTTGTCCGCGACCAATCGATCGCCGGCGACGGTACCGTTTACGGAAACGCCCGGCGTGCCAGCAGACACGCGCTCGGTTCGAGCCTAGCTCGAATCAGCTGAACAGGGTCGTCGGGTATTCGGGCTTCTGCTCACGCGCCAACAACTGCTGCAAGCCGGCCGCCGGGGTCAGTTCGCCGTGCAACACGGCACGCACGGCATTGGAGATCGGCAACTCGATCCCATGACGCTCAGCCTGGCGCATCACCTCGTCGGCCGTCTGCACCGACTCGACAACCTGGCCGATCGCACGCACCGCCTCCTGCAACGGTTGACCACGCCCCAAAGCCAGGCCCAGGCGGCGGTTACGCGACAGGTCGCCGGTACAGGTCAGCACTAGGTCGCCGAGTCCAGCCAGACCCATCAGTGTCTCCGGTTTGGCGCCGATCGCCGCAGCCAGCCGCAGCATCTCGTTGAGGCCGCGGGTGATCATCCCGGCGCGCGCGTTCAAGCCCAACTCCATGCCATCGGCCACACCGGTGGCGACCGCCAGCACGTTCTTCATCGCCCCGCCAAGCTCGGCACCGATCATGTCGTCGCCGGTATAGGCGCGGAAGGTCGGTCCATGCATCGCACCAGCGACCTGCTGCGCAAACGCGGCATCGCCATGCACGGTCACCGCGGTCGGCAGGTCCAGTGCCACTTCCTTCGCAAAGGAAGGACCGGTGACCACCGCCAGCGGCACGTGCCGACCCAGGATCTCCTGTGCCACCTCATGCAGGAAACGCCCGGAACCGGGCTCGAAGCCCTTGGTCGCCCAGGCCACGCCTGCCTGCGCCGGCCGCAGTGGGGCGAGCTGACGCAAGGTCTGGGTGAACGCATGCGATGGCACCACCACCAGGATCCAGTCGGCGCCGTGGACAGCCGCCGCCAGATCGGTGGTGGCGTGCAGTGTCGCCGGCAACGCAATGGATGGCAGGTAACGCGGATTCTCGTGGCGCTGCACGATGGCCTCGGCGACGCTGAGGTCTCGCCCCCACAACACGGTCGGAAAACCATGCCGTGCGGTGAGCGCGGCCAAGGCCGTGCCCCAGGAGCCAGCACCGAGAACGGCGATCTTCTTGGTGTTATCGCGCATGCGCAATGGCGGACGCGCTCAGGCGTTACCGACCGGCTCCGAATCGGCCAGTGTCTGGCCCTCGCCCTGCTGCGCACGCTGGCGCAGGGTCTCGGCGTACAGCGCTTCGAAATTGATCGGCTGCAGGAAGAACGGCGGAAAACCGCCGGCCTGGATCAGGTCGCTGACCAGCGAACGCACGTAAGGGAACAAGATGCTCGGACACTGCGTACCGAGCAGCACGTCCACGGCCTGCGGCTCCAGGCCGACCAAGCCGAACACACCGGCCTGTTGCACTTCGGCCACGTAAGCGGTCTTGCCGCCGGCGGTGCAGGTCAGCGTCACGCCCAGCACCACTTCGAACGCCTGCTCGTTCAGGCGTTGCACGCGTTGATTAAGGTTGAGCTGCAATTCCGGCTGAGCACTGTCGTTGAACACCGCCGGCGCATTGCCGGACTCGAACGAAACGTCTTTGACGTAGATCTTCTCGATGGTGAAAGCGGGGCCAACCGCAGCTTCGGTCGGCGCAGCCGCGCCGTTGTTGGTAACGTCGGACATTATCTTGACTCCGGTAGATTCAGTAACAGAACAAAATAGGATTATCACATGCCGGCCATGCCACTCGACGGCCGGTCCGATGACCTGCCTCAGCGGCCCTTGACCAGTGGCAACTCGGCCTGCTGCCAAGCGGCGATGCCGCCATCGAGCACGTAAACCTGTTCGAAGCCGGCCTTCTTCAATTGTTTGGCGGCGCCGTCGGCGGTGGCGCCAGTGCGGCAGACCAGTACTACCGGCTGCGACTTGGCGTTGGTCACGAGCTTGTGTTGCGGACCGAACTGACTAGGTAAAGCGCTGCGACTCCCGGCGATATGGCCTTTTTCGAAATCGGCCGAGGCCGACAGGTCCACCAGCACCGCATTGCCGGCATTGATCAGCCGGGTCAGTTCGGCCGGGCGCAGGCTTTTGTAGCCGCGAAACAGGCGCGCCACTTCGGTGACGACCAAAGCGATGGTCAGGCCCACCAGGGCCATGGCCAGCATCGGATTGCGACCGGCAAAGGCCAACAGTTCTTCGGAGTTCACAGGTATCGGGGACTGGAAACGGGCGCAGATTGTCGCACAGCTGGATGCCAGCGCTACTGGCCATTCCAAAGGTCCGGCAAGCCATCCTGCAGCCACCAAGTCTTGGCCTCGGCATCCCAGCGCCAACGTTCGCGATAGCGGACGCTACGCTCGACCTGGGTGTTGCGGTTGATCACGCCCAGTTCGATCTCGCGCTGCACCTGACCATCACCCGCTGTGGTGGCTCCGACCCGATAGGAGGAAATCTGGATCTGACGGTAGCGCTCCAGTTGCAAGTCGGTCAGCGGGTGCGCTTGCCGGTAGCTCGGGTCCACCGCTTGCCAAGCCGATTCGAACTCGCTCCAACGGATCGCGGCGGCGTAGGCAGTCTGCAGATCGTCCAGTTTGCGCTGTTGCGCACGGCTACCGGCCACGACCGTGCCGACGCAACTCAGCAGCACCACCAGCACAAGCGCGCGGAACATCGAGTGCATTGCAGATTCCCCTGGGCGGCGCGCGGCGCGTGTGATGCGTGCATTCTAACCTTTGGCAATGGCAACGAAGCGCCCGCTCAGCGTCGCCGCCGCCGCCGCGCCCGGCGCACCGACCTGCGCCTGGATACCGATCCGGGCACGACCACGCTGGCGGAAGGTTTGCACGAACACGTCCCAGTCGGCGTCCACCTCCGCCGCGGCCTGGGCATGCAGATCGGCGTACAGCGGTGCCAGATAGCGCACCTGAGTCTCGGCGACGTAAACATCGCCGTGCAATCCAGCTAAGTGCAATTCGCAATTGACCAAAGCCCAGCCAGCCAGAGTCATCACCGAACCCAGACTACCGCCGAACGCATTGCCTTTGTCATTGATGTTCGCCGCCAGCGGCGCGGTCACATGCAGGCGTCGTTCGGCGCAGCCCTGTAGCGCGACTTGCAACGCCGCCGCCGGCGGCATCGCCTCGAACTGCCGTTGCAACTGCTGCAAGAACGCATCGAAAGAGAGATCCGTTGCCATGGTGCGATTGTGCCGCCGGTGAAGGCTCGCATAATGCATGGCATGAGCGCACATGCAAGCACCGCAGCAGTAGCCTGGACTCTGATTTCACTGCGCCCGCTCGGCGAGCATGGACCACTGCGACGGGCAGCCGCACGCCATGGCGCGCGGCTGCTGGCCGTGTCGCCCTGGCGTCTGCAAGGCCGCACCGATAGCGCCACCCGCACCGCACTGGCGCAGGCGTTGGCCGCACCGCGGGTGATCTTCAGTAGCCCCGCCGCGGTACGCGCGGCGGCGGCGCTGCAGCCGTTGGTGTCCAGGGCCGACCAGTGCTGGCTGGCGGTCGGTACCGGCACCGCACGCGCACTAAACCGCCACGGCATCGCCGAGGTGACTGTCCCGACACGGATGGATAGCGACGGACTGTTGGCCCTGCCGCAACTGGCGGCTGTCGCAGCGCCGGTAGGATGGGTCACCGCACCCGGTGGCCGCGGCATGATCGCCGCGCAACTGCAGGCGCGCGGCACTCCACTGCTGCGCGCCGACGTGTATGAACGCGTACCGCTGCCACTCAGGCCGCAACGGATCGCGCAACTGCGCACCGTCGCGCCCGGCGTACTGGCATTGAGCAGTGGCGAGGCACTGCAATTGATCGTGGCGCAACTGCCCGACGACCTGCTTGCGGCCTGGCGCGCACAACCGCTGGTCGCGGCCAGCCCGCGTTTGGCAGCACTGGCCACCGAGCTGGGCTTTACCGACATCGCTCACGCGGCCGGGCCGATGCCGCAGCAATTGGCAGCGGCCGCTGCGGCCGCGATGACACGTTTACGACCTGGCTGAACGCGGGCTAGCGGCTGGCTTGCGGCCACGGTGCCGCACACGCCATGCTCCAGCAGTAAGGTACCGACTTTCGCCTTGCTCGCGACGGGGCGAAAGCCATGAAGGATGCTGCCAATGACCGACGAAACTCTAACCACACCACGCCGTTCCACGCACTGGATCTGGCTGCTGCTAGTGGCCGCCACACTGGCGGCGCTCGGGTTTGCCGGTTGGCGTGGTTGGAGCTGGTGGCAGGCACACAGCGCACGCGAGCGGATGCAGCAGTCGGAAGTCCAGCAGCAATTGCAGGCCTTGCAACAGAACCTTGAGGTTCTACGCAGCGATCAGCACGCCACCGTGCAACGGCTGCAAGACGCAGCGAGCACCAATCGCGTGTTGCGCGACGAAATGCTCGGATTGAGCCAGCGCAGCGCGCTGCTCGAGGCCAACGTGGCCAAACTGGCCGATTCCAGTCGCCACGGTGCTCAGGCACTGCGCCTGGACGAAGTCGAACTGCTCCTCAACCAGGGGCAGCAACGCCTACTGCTTGCTGGCGACGTGCAAGGCGCGCGACGCGCCTACGCGCTGGCCAGTGGCGTGCTCGATGGCATCGACGATCCACAATTCCTCAACCTGCGCCAAACCCTGCTGCAGGAACGTACCGCGTTGGATGCGCTCGGCGAAGGACCACAGGCGCGTTTGTCGGCGCAACTGGACGCCTTCGCCGCCAGTATCGATGCACTGCCCACGCGGCTGCCGGAGAGCGCACAGCAACCGTTGTGGCAGCGCTTGCTGGCACCGCTGGTGAAGGTCCGTCCAGCACAGGGCGGAGTGCTGGCCGCTCGCTCGGAGCGAGTGGCCGCCCGCGACGCCCTGCAGTTGGACCTGACCCTGGCGCGTGCGGCGCTGGAGCGTGGCGACGCGCGCGGCTACCGCAGCGCTCTGGCGCGTGCCGGCAGGTGGCTGCAACGGCTCTGGCCAGAATCGCCGCAACTGCGGGCATGTCGCGACACCCTGCGCACGCTGGGCAATGCCGACCTGCGCCCGACGATTCCCGAGCTGGGAACCACCCTGCAACAACTACGCACCCTGCGCGACGCAAGGAGCCCCTCATGAAATCTTTCCGTTCCCTGATTGTGCTGCTGATCGTGATCGCACTCGGCGTGATCGGCGCGCAATGGCTGGCGCAGGAGCAACTGCGCGAATTCGGCGAAGTGATCGTGCGCGTCGGCGACACCGACTACATCGCTTCGCTGCCGCAAGCCGGGTTGCTGCTGGTGATCGCGTTCCTGCTGTTGTGGCTGATCGGAAACGTGTTGAGTTTTCCGTTCCGCGCCTGGGGCCGACATCGCCGCAAACAATCGCGGGCACGCCTGATCGAGGGCCTGGTTGCCGTGCACAACGGCCAGTGGACGCGTGCGGAAAGACAACTGGACGCCGCAGCGCAAGATCCAGACGTGAGCGTGATTGCCCTGATCGCCGCGGTACGTGTGGCCGACGCACGTGGCGATGCAGAAGCACTCGAGCGCCATCTGCGCCGTCTGGCCGAACGCGATGCCTGTGCCCACGCGCTGCTACAGGCCGAACGGCATCTGGACCGAGAACGCCCCGTCGATGCGATCAATACGCTCGACGTGGCTGCGGCGCAGCCGCTACCGCCACGCGGACTGTTGCTGCGTACCGAAGCACTGATCCAAATCGGTCGCGCCGACGAGGCCTATGGCCAACTTGGTGCAATCCGCCGGCAACAGGCATTGCAATTGGACGCCATCGCCGCGCTGGAAACCCGCCTGGCCACCGCATCGCTGGAACAGGCCAGCGATGCCAACGCACTCGCCGAACGTTGGGAAAGCCTGCCCAAATCCCTGCGCAGCGAGCCAGATGTGGTTGGAACCTATGCATTGCGTGCCGCTGCCCTGGGCTGGGACGATGCGACACTACGCAGTCTGGAACAAGCACTGGACACGCGTTGGGACGAGAACCTGGCGGCGCTGTACGGACGGCTGCCGATGGAGCGATACGATACCCGCCGCGCCAGCGCACAGCGCTGGCTACAGGACCATCCTGAGAGCGCGGCGCTGTTGCTGACTCTGGCCCGCCTGGCCCGCCACCAGCAGCAGTGGCCTCAGGCGGAAGACTTCCTGCATCGAGCGCTGACGCTCGGCGCCGGTGCCGAGGCCTGGGAGGTGTTCGGCGATGGATATGCCGACGCCGGCGACACGCTCGCCGCGCAGCGCTGCTATGCCAATGCACTGCGCGTGCAGCGCGGCGAGCAGGCGTTGCCATTGCCCACGCAGGAGTTCTCGTCGTCGCCCAATCCGCAGGCAGAAGTGATGGCACAACGCACCGACCACGGTTTTACGCAAAGCCAAGACTGATCTGCGACGGCATGTGTCATGCCATCGCCGTCACCGTGCACAACACACTGCAATGCAGCGGGAGCGCCGCAGCGCGCAGGTGAATACCGCCTGACCATCGCGCCGCACGATCTCGCCAAGGTGGACACACGACGCTTCAGCGCTCGACGATCGCCACCACACCCATCCCGCCAGCGGTGCAGATCGAGATCAACGCACGGCCACCGCCGCGCTCGACCAGTTGCTTGGCGACGGTCGCGACAATGCGCGCACCTGTCGCCGCGAACGGGTGACCAGTGGCCAGCGAGGACCCCAGCGGGTTGATCTTGGCCGGATCGATCTGCCCCAGCGGCGCATCCAAACCCAGACGAGTGCGGCAGTAGTCCTCGCTCTCCCATGCACGCAGCGTGCACAGCACCTGCGCGGCGAAGGCTTCGTGGATTTCGTAGATGTCGAAATCCTGCAGGTTCAGGCCTTGACGCTTGAGCATCTCCGGCACGGCCACGGTCGGCGCCATCAACAGACCCTCCCCATGCACGAAATCCACCGCCGACACCTGCACGTCGCGCAGATAGGCCATTGGCGCATGATCATGCGCCCGCGCCCATTCCTCGGAGGCAAGCAACACCGCTGCGGCACCATCGGTCAGCGGGGTGGAATTGGCGGCGGTCAGGGTGCCGCGGCCACTGACCTTATCGAATGCCGGCTTCAGCGTCGCCAGTTTTTCCAGCGACGTATCCGCGCGCAGGATGTTGTCGCGCTCCACGCCGCGGAACGGCACGATCAAGTCGGCGAAGAAGCCGCGCGCGTAGGCTGCCGCCAGTTTCTTGTGCGAAGACACCGCCCAAGCATCTTGCGAATCACGCGCGATGCTCCACTGCTTTGCCATGTCCTCGCAATGCTCCCCCATGCTTTTACCGGTACGCGGCTCGACCACACCGGGGAATTCGGGCTTGAGTTCTGCGAACTTGAAACTACGGGTGAGCACGCGCAACTTGTCGCCAGCCGTCTTGGCGCGGTGAGCGGCCAGCAGACGCGCGCGCAACTTTTTGCCGTAGACGATCGGAACTTCGGATGTGGTGTCCGAACCGCCGCCGATCCCTGATTCGATCTGCCCCAACGCAATCTTGTTGGCCACAGCGATAATGCTGTCCAAGCTGGTCCCGCACGCGCGCTGCAGCGTGATGCCAGGAGTCAGCGGCGACAGCCCCGACGACAGCGCCGCCTCACGCCCAAGATTCCAATCGCTGGCATGCTTGATCACCGCCCCCATCGCCACTTCGCCCAACTGCTGGCCGTGGAGGCCGTAGCGCTCCACCAGCGCACCCAGCGTGCGTACCGACATGCCGAGGTTCCCGACATCCGCATACACCGTGTTCTGACGACAAAACGGAATGCGGACGCCGCCGAGAATAGCAACGGGGCGGGCTGCTGGCATGAGATCACCTCGCGCGAGGAAAGTCAGGAACATTGCCTCCACGTTAGCGCAGGCATAATGAAGCGAGTGTAGCTATGCGTCCGCGACGGGCCAACCGCCAATCCATGAGCCAAATCCTCGCCAGCAACGATGCCCGCGGCGTGATCGCCCTTGAACTGTCTTCCGGGCGCGAACCGGCGCATGCGGCATTGCCGCATGCACTGACCGCCGAGTTGGCGGAGAAGATCGGCCGCGATCTCGCACAGTTGGTACCGGCGGTACGCGAACTGGACCTGACCTTGGCCGGTGCGCACTTCGATCCTGCCGAAGTGTTACGCCCGGGCTGGCCGATACACCGGCGTCTGGACGAACTGCGCGCACGCGCGCCAGGGCGTGACGAGGGTCCACGTCTGCTCGCATTCGGCGCCGATGCCGACGGCAGCGTGCCGTTACCGTTCCAGGCCGATGCCACGCTCTGCGGGGCTGCATTGCGGGTGGTGCCGTTCCTGCTCAGCGGACCGACAGCAGTCGTACGGCAGGTGGCGGAGACGTTGGAAGACGTGTTGCTGGCGCAAGGCATGGCGCAAGCGGACACTGCGCTGCTGACGCAACAGGGCTTCGGCGCGCAGATCGAGCATGCCCGCTACCTGACCGTCAACGATCTGGCGGCAATGATGTCGATGCAGTACGAGCATCAGGGGCTTGCCGCGCTGTGGCCACTGATCGAGACCGCGCTGCTAGCGCCGGAACAAGAAGAGTGGCTGGCAACTCCGCCCGAACCACTGCTGCGCTATCGTGACGGCGAAGTCCGCATGGCCCTGTTCGATCCAGCCGGCTGGTGCGCGCACTATGCCTACGACCGCCAAGATTGCCAGCGCCTGCAGCGCGTCTACGAGCAGTACCTAGCACGTCAGCGGCAACTGGCAGCAGTGCTGGAAGCACACGGCATGCCGGTACTGTACGTACACTGCGAGAGCGGCCACGACGCCAAACAGGCAATGGAGTCCTGACCGGACGGCGGCACCACCGCTCCACAGACGACGCATCCCAGTGTGCAACGGCTACCCGTTGTCGCGGGAAAAACACCATCCACCGCACCCTTCCCCGTCAGCACCTGACGTGCGGTGGATCCTCCGCGCAACAAGATACGCACCAGTCTGGACATCCATGTTTCCAGTCCATGCAGACCGCATCGGCGCATGCGTCATACGCAGTGCGCCGAGCAACTGCGGTTGTCCCCCATCGGAGCGAGGGAGCAGAACAGGAGGAGGAGACGTACAGCCGTTCCCCTTCATCGCCTAGTTGTAGAATCAAGGCCTGCCAAGGCGGGAGCACGCTACGCTGTGCCGATCAACGCAGCACACGGATCACCCCGCAAGACACGCGGACATCGGGGTTGCCAGCCGGCTGGCCACGGTTGACGTCAGGATCCGCATGCACGATCAGCGCACGCCCCGCGATGTCGTTGGCCGCACCACCACCGAGCACCATACCGCGCAGCAGCACGTCGATCTGAGCAATACCATCGGCGTTGGCGGTGAAGTGGTCGATCTCGCCGGCATGGTGCTGACTCGTGCTGAACCTGGACCGTCCTTGCACAGCGCCGAGCAGATTGAAATCGCCACCAGCGCTGCTTGCGTCAACCGCACTGCAGTCGCCACGCTCATGCAGATGAAAAGCAAAGGTATGGTTTGGCTGCAAGCCGCCGAGCGTACCAGTGATGCGCACACCACCAGGGGCGGCGACCAGCGACAGCTTGCCACTCACCAAACTGCCGGAGGCAGGCGCCAACACCGCCTGCGCCTGTTGTGCGGTAACGACGCTGGACAGCGTCGGGGCCTTGGACGGCGGATGGGATGGCGCTGAGTGCGGCGCACTACTGCACGCGGCCAACATCAACAATCCGCTTCCAACGAGACCATGCAATCCATAACGCATCGGCATCGACTCCTGTATGCAATAGAGAAAAAGACCACCGTTCAGGCCCCATGAAAGCCGGGCAGCGTATCAGTCTAACCGGCCGTCGAGGTCGCGTCGCCTCACTAGGCGGTGCGCGATGACGCACCGCCGATGCGACACTGCCATGCGGTCGAGCGCATCTATCTGCTCTTTTGCCAAAGCAGGTCCGCTTCGACGTCATGGCCACCAGTGCGCATCGAACATCCGTTGCGAGCAACCAAGCAACCCGTTTCAGCGCCGACGCCGGCCAGGCCCGAGCTTGCGGGTCACGGTGTTGCGGCCCACGCCCAGGCGCGCGGCGGCTTCGGCGCGACGGCCATGCGTGAAGCGCAGAGCGACTTCCAGCAGCGCCTTGTCGAAGCGCTCGCGGGCTTCGGCATGCAGGCCTTCGGCGCCATCGGACAGGCGCTGCTGCGCCCAGGCCGACAGTTGTGTCTCCCACTCGCCGCCGTCGCCGCTACGCTCGCGACGGCCGCCGCGCAGCAACGCGCTATCGACATCGTGCGCATCGATCACCTCGGCCGGGGCCAGCGCAGCCAGACGCCAGCAGACGTTCTCCAGTTCGCGCACGTTGCCCGGCCAGGCATAGCCGCGTAGCACGGCCAATGCGGCCGGCGACAGTCGCTTGGGTGGCGTGTCGAGCTTGCGCGCGGCCATCGCCAGAAAATTCTCAGCCAGTTGTGGCACATCGGTACGCCGCTCGCGCAACGGCGGCAGTTGCAAACGCACGACATCCAGACGGTGCAACAAATCGGCGCGGAAGCGGCCCTGTTCGACCAACGCTTCCAGATCCTGATGGGTCGCGGCAATCACCCGCACGTCCACGCGGATCAGCTCGCGGCCACCAACGCGGAAGAATTCGTTCTCGGCCAGCACGCGCAGCAGGCGAGTCTGCAACGGCAGCGGCATGTCGCCGATTTCGTCGAGAAACAGGGTGCCGCCATCGGCCTGTTCGAAACGGCCGATGTGACGCCGCTGCGCACCGGTGAAGGCGCCGGCCTCGTGGCCGAACAGTTCGTTCTCCAGCAGTTCGGCCGGAATCGCCGCGGTGTTGAGCGCGACAAACGGCTTGCGCGCACGCGGCGATTCGTTGTGCAGCGCGTGCGCGACCAGCTCCTTGCCAGTACCGGTCTCGCCGTTGATCAATACCGATAACGGCGCCTGCGCCAGGCGACCGATGGCCCGGAACAGCGCGCGCATCGCCGGAGTGTCGCCGATGAGTTCGGCACTGCCATGGGCGGAGACCGGCGGGGTGGCCACAACGCCGGGGCTGGACTCGGGTAAGGCGCGCGCGGCCAGTGCCACGGCATCGTCCAGGTCGAACGGTTTGGATAGAAATTCGTGGGCGCCGCCACGGAACGCGCCAGCGGTGCTAGCCACATCGGTATAGGCGGACATCACGATCACCGGCAACTGCGGGTGCGCGGCTTTGAGTTTGTCCAGCAGCACCAGGCCATCGTCACCGGGCATGCGGACATCGGTGAATAGCAGATCCGGTGGCGAGCGTTCCACCAATGCCTGCAAGGCAGCGATGGCGTTGTCGAAACTGTCCACGCTATAGCCTGCATCACGCAACGCGGTGGACAACACGAAGCGTACGGAGCGGTCATCGTCGACCACCCAGATGCGTTGCGTTCCGTGTAGGGAATCGGTCATCGCACTGCTCCTAATCGGTGTCCGCTGCGGTTTGCGGCAGCAGCAAGGTGAACACGGTGTGCCTGGGGCGGGAACGGAAACTCAACAAGCCGGCATGCTCACGCGCTACCTGTTGCGCCAGTGCCAAGCCCAAGCCGCTGCCCTCCGCACGTCCGCTGACCAGCGGCAGGAACAGATGTTCGGCCAGTTCCTCGGGCACGCCGCGACCGTCGTCGACGATGTCAAGGCGCAGGCCGCGCGAATGCACGCGGTCGCGGATGCGCTGGCCGTGTTCGACACGGGTGCGCAAGATGACCTGTGCGGCACCGGCCTGGATCGCGTTGCGCACCAGATTCCACACCGCCTGGGTGAGACGGTCGGCATCGCCGAGGAACTCGGGAATGCTTGGATCGTAATCGCGCTGCAGGCGCACCGACCAACCGCCCTCGGACTCGGCCAGGCGCAATACACGTTCGAGTACCAAGTGGATGTTGAGCATGGCATGCGGCCGCGCTGGCGCCGGCGACAACAACTGGTCGAGCAGACTGTTGAGGCGCTCGATCTCCGCACCGATCAACTCGATCAGTTCGTGCTCGTCTTCGTCGCGATGCTGCGCACGGCGCGCCAGCAACTGCGCTGCGCCCTTGAGCCCGGCCAGTGGGTTGCGCAGTTCGTGGGCCAACCCTTTCAGCGCCGCGCTCAACGCACTGGGCAAGACTTGCGCCGGGTCCAGGGTGGGAAACTCATCCACTGGATGCGCCTCCAGTAGCCAACCGCCGTCGTCCAGCCGCGACAGCCAACCCTCGGCGAAGCGCGGCGCCTCACCAGGGATGGCCAAGGCCATGCGATGCAGACGCAGCACGTCACGCTCGTCGTTGAGCAGGAACCGTGCCAGCGCGTCGCCCTGCAGTTCCAGCGAAGCCAGCGGCTGGTCGAGCAGGCGACGCACGCTGACCCCGAGCCAGCGCACGAACGCCGGGTTGGCGCCGCGCAGGCGGCCGTCGGCATCGGCCCAGACCACCGGGGTGATAAGGGCGGAAAGCAGGGGCGGCGAAGCACTCATTGTCATTGCACCAATATAGTGCAAAAACAAGCGATCAGCCTGACGCTCCCCGGATGAGCGGCCGCATAGCGATCCGATTGCACCGTTACCGCGCCCGTGCGCCAAACTGCGTCAGCGACAGGACCACGGAAAAAACGGAATCGGGCGAAGCGAGCATCCACGGGAAATACCTCGATCACTGGGAACACGGGCATCACTTACGCCCCATAGAGCGTTTGTCGTGAAGGCCTCGGGTCGTGCGGACCGGCGAAAGCGCCGGCCGCACCCATACAGTTCCAAGTCCCGCGACGACGGTCGCGGGCCGGTGGTGCTCAGGACTCGTAGGCGGATTCACCGTGCGAGGTAATGTCCAAACCCTGGCGCTCGGCGTCTTCCGACACGCGCAGGCCAACCACCGCCTTGGCGACAAGGAAGCCGACCACGGACACAATGCCGATCCACAGCACGGTCAGGCCGACGCCGGTGGCCTGCACCAGCAGTTGGTGGCCCATGGTCACCCCCGTGGCGTAACCGGTACCGCCCAGCGCCTTGTCGGTGAACACACCAGTCAAAAGCGCACCGACGATGCCACCGACGCCATGCACGCCGAACACGTCCAGCGTGTCATCGGCGTTGAGCAGCTTCTTCAGCCCGGTGACGCCCCACACGCAGATGATGCCAGCGGCCGCACCGATGACGATCGCGCCGAACGGTCCGACCGTACCGGCCGCCGGGGTGATGCCGACCAGGCCGGCGACCATGCCCGAGGCCACGCCCAGCGCCGAGGACTTGCCCTTGACCACCTTCTCCGTCAACGACCAAGCCAGCACCGCGGCAGCGGTGGCCAGCAGCGTGTTGAGGAAGGCCAGCGCGGCGATGGCATTGGCTTCCAATGCCGAACCGGCATTGAAGCCGAACCAGCCCACCCACAACAACGCCGCGCCGACGAAAGTCAGGGTGACGTTGTGCGGCTTCATCGCGGCATGACCGAAACCCAGGCGCTTGCCGACGAAGTAAGAGCCGACCAAGCCGGCCACGCCCGCATTGATGTGGACCACGGTGCCGCCGGCGAAGTCCAACGCGCCCTTGCCGAACAGGAAGCCTGGCGTCGACCACACGATATGCGCCAGGGGTAGATAGCCGGCAGTGAACCAGATGACGATGAACAGCAACACCGCGGCGAACTTCACCCGCTCGGCGAAAGCGCCGACGATCAGCGCGCCGGTGATGCCAGCGAAGGTCAACTGGAACGCGACGAACACATACTCGGGCAGCTTGAAGCCCTTGGAGAACGTATCGGCCAGCGTGGTGCTATCGACTCCGCTCAGCAAGGCCTTGTGCAGCGTACCAATGAACGCGCCACCATCGGCGAAGGCCAGGCTATAGCCGTACACCACCCACAGCACCGCGATCAGGGAAAACACCACACCGACCTGGATCAGCACCGACAACACGTTCTTGGCGCGCACCATGCCGCCGTAGAACAGAGCCAGGCCCGGCACCACCATCAGCAGCACCAGCAGGGTGGAGGTCAACATCCAGGCGACGTCGCCCTTGTCCACCACCGGCGCGGCGGCGGCGGGTGCGGCAGCCGTGGCTGGCGCAGGCGGCGGCGTCAGTTGTTCGGTCTCCACGTTCGGCGTGGAGACCGGCGTGATCTGCGCCTGAGCCAACACGCTGCCCGGCACACTCGCCGCCATCGCGCCAACTAGGATCAGCATGCACACCGCATAGAAACGGGTCTTCCACCCGGAGAACAAGCCTGTCTTCATAATGAAGGGTTCCACAGTAGTGTTAGAGCGCATCGGCGCCGATCTCGCCGGTACGGATACGGACGACCTGTTCGATCGCGGTAACGAAGATCTTGCCGTCGCCGATCTTGCCGGTCCCGGCCGCGGCTTGGATCGCCTCGACCACGGCCTCCAGGTGTTCGTCGGTCACCACCGTCTCGATCTTGATCTTGGGCAGGAAGTCGACGACGTATTCGGCACCGCGATACAACTCGGTGTGACCCTTCTGCCGACCGAAGCCCTTGACCTCGGTGACGGTGATGCCGGACACACCCGCCTGCGACAAGGCCTCGCGGACCTCGTCGAGCTTGAATGGCCGGATGATGGCGGTGATCAGTTTCATGCGCATATCCCGTTGATGGAAGGAAACAACCGCCGAACCCTGTCCGGCGCGTGGCACGTCGTGCGCGCCGCAAACGGCGCGGGTACTGCTGCGCGCAGCATTCCGTGGATCAAGCCGCAACGCGCCGCACCTGAAGTGCGACGGCAGCGCGGCAACGTGGGAGGGAGCCTGGCCCACGGCACGCAAGCGCGGTATTGCGTGGATACCCCTGTGAATACGCCGAAAACCTAGTTCCTGACGCGAGCCACTGGCCCGGCTCCCCAGCCGGGCCAGCAGCGGCGATGACGAAGGAGGAAGGCGGAGACCTTCGCCGTCGCTGCGCATGCAACTCAGTTGGCGTAATACAGCTGATATTCCAGCGGGTGCGTCGCCGCACGGAACTTGGTCACTTCCTGCATCTTCAGCGCGATGTAGCCATCGATGAAGTCGTCGGTGAACACGCCGCCGGCCTTGAGGAACTCGCGGTCGGCATCAAGCGCTTCCAACGCCTGGTCGAGGCTGGAGCAGACCTGCGGGATTTTCTTCTCTTCTTCCGGCGGCAGGTCGTACAGATCCTTGTCGCTGGGCGCGCCTGGATCGATCTGGTTCTTGATACCGTCCAAGCCTGCCATCATCAACGCGGCAAAGGTCAGGTAGCCGGATTGCAGCGGATCCGGGAAGCGGATCTCGATGCGGCGCGCCTTCGGGTTGGACACCCACGGGATGCGGCACGAGGCCGAGCGGTTGCGCGCCGAGTAGGCCAGCATCACCGGCGCCTCGAAGCCCGGGACCAGACGCTTGTAGCTGTTGGTGCCCGAGTTGGTGAAGGCGTTGATCGCCTTGGCATGCTTGAAGATGCCGCCGATGTACCACAGCGCCATCTGCGACAGGCCGCCATAGCCGTCGCCGGAGAACAGATTGGTGCCGCCCTTGGCCAGCGACTGGTGCACGTGCATGCCCGAGCCGTTGTCGCCGACGATCGGCTTGGGCATGAAGGTCACAGTCTTGCCGTTGCGGTAGGCAACGTTCTTGATGATGTACTTCATCGTCATCAGCTCGTCGGCCTTCTTCACCAGCGAGTTGAACTTGGTGCCGATCTCGCACTGACCAGCGGTGGCGACCTCGTGGTGGTGCACTTCGACCTCGATGCCGACCTGCTCCAGGGTCTTGCACATTTCCGCGCGCAGGTCCTGCAGCGAGTCGGTCGGCGGCACCGGGAAGTAGCCACCCTTGACCGCCGGACGATAACCGCTGTTGCCACCCTCGATCTTGCTGCCGCTGCTCCACGCCGCTTCTTCCGAATCGATCTTGAAGAAGGTGTGGCCCATGTCGTTGCCGAAACGCACGCCGTCGAAGATGAAGAATTCCGGCTCCGGGCCGAAGAACGCCTGATCGGCGATGCCGCTGGACTTCAGATAAGCCTCGGCGCGCTTGGCCACGCCGCGCGGATCGCGCGCATAGCTCTGCATGGTCGCCGGATCGAGGATGTCGCAGGTCAGCACCAGGGTCGGGTCGGCCATGAACGGGTCGAGGAAGGCGGTGTCGGCATCCGGCAGCAGAACCATGTCCGACTCATTGATGCCCTTCCAGCCGGCGATCGAGCTGCCGTCGAACATCTTGCCCTCTTCGAACAATGCAGGCTCGATGATGCTGACCGGGAACGTGACGTGCTGCTGCACGCCGCGCAGGTCGACGAAGCGCAGGTCGACGAACTCGATCTTGTTGTCCTTAACCAACTTCTCAATAGTTTCCGCAGACATCAGATACAACCTCGGTTTATGAATGGCACCAGAAATTATGAGCAATCGGCATGCCAACTTCGTAGACTTCACAAGTCATTGAATCTGAAAGACATGCACGCAGATGGCGCAGACATTTCGCACCAAAATAATGCGGTCGCCATGAAAAGCACTACTGTGGTGCAAACCACAATGCTCTATCCTTGCGCACCGCCCATCTCTCCATTCCATCGAGCCAATCTCCTCCATGAGCGACCCGCTGTCCGCCCTGTTGCTGGGCATCATCGAAGGCCTGACCGAATTCCTGCCTGTCTCCAGCACCGGGCACCTGCTGATCGCCGAGCAATGGCTCGGCCACCGCTCGGACTTCTTCAACATCGTCATCCAGGCAGGCGCAATCCTGGCGACCATGCTGGTATACCGGCAGCGCCTGTGGACGCTGGCGACCGGCCTGGGCGAGCCTGCCAATCGCGACTACGTGTTCAAGCTGAGCGCGGCATTCCTAGTCACCGCCGTGGTCGGCTTGACGGTGCGCAAGGCCGGCTGGCAGTTGCCGGAGAGCGTGCATCCGGTGGCCTGGGCGCTGGTGATCGGCGGCGTGTGGATGCTGGCAGCCGAGCAGATCGCAGGCCGGCTACCTGAACGCGAGACGGTGACCTGGAAAGTGGCCATCGCGGTCGGCTTGGCACAGGTGGTGGCCGGCGTGTTCCCCGGTACCTCGCGCTCGGCGACGACGATCTTCCTGGCGATGCTGCTGGGCCTGAGCAAGCGCTCGGCCGCAGCCGATTTTGCTTTCCTGGTCGGGATCCCGACCATGTTCGCGGCCAGCGGCTACTCCTTCCTGGAGCTATACAAGCACGGCGCGCTGGGCAGCGAGAACTGGGGCGACGTGAGCATCGCCTTCGCCGCGGCGCTGGTGACCGGCTTCATGGTGGTGAGATGGCTGCTGGGCTACATCAAATCGCACCGGTTCACCGCCTTCGCGGCGTATCGCATCGTGCTGGGCGCGGCACTGCTGCTGTGGCTGCCGGCAGCATAAGGACTGAGAGCAAGGGCGATCCGACTCGCCCTTGTCCCAATCCCTCTTTCGAAGGGTAAGAGATTCAAGCCACGGCGGGATTGAGGCTGTAGGTGCCGTACAGCGTAGCTTCGGCCAACACGTGACCCTGCATCGCGCGCAGCGCGTCGGGGCCAGTAAAGCGCGCCGGTAGATCGAGTCGGGCCACATTCAACGCGAACAGGCGAAAGAAATAACGATGCACGCGCAGGTCGTTGGCCGGCGGATACGGGCCGTCGTAACCGTAATAGTCGCCGCCCATCGTCGCGTCGCCAGCGAACCAGTCGGTGTAGCTGTTCAGTCCCTGCCGCGCGCCGTCCAGGCCGGGCGGTTGCTGCTTGCCCTTGGTCACCACGCCGTCACTGGCGCTGCCCTCGGCGATCGCGCGCAGGTCGGCCGGCAAGTCCACCGCCACCCAATGCACGAATTCGGTGCGCGGCTGCGCGACCGGGATCTGCACATCGGCGCGGCCGACCATGTCGGCCACGGTCGGCACGTCCGGATCGATGCACAACAGGGCGAACGACCGGGTCGCGGACGGCACCTGATCCCAGGCCAGATGCGGATTGCGGTTGCCGCCGAAGCCGTCGGCCTGACCCATCGCATAGGTCGCGGCAATCGGTTGGCCGGGCTGCAGATTGTCACTGCGAAGGCGCATACGGGAAGCTCCTTGTGGAATCAGGTTGCAGGGTAGCCAAGGCGCATCGCAACGGGCGTGAGCAGGACGAATGCCGCGGCCAGCGGCCCCGCATAGGCGCGCCAGTGGCCGGCGGCCAAACGTGGCGGGCCGAGCGTGGCCACGGTTGGAAAGGGGACACCGAATGCCTGCTCCAAAGCTGCCGCCACAGCGGCCGGATCGGTCTCGATGCCGTCCAGGCGCAGCAACCGGTGCGGGTACAGGTCCTGCGCGTGCAGCACGGCGATTTGCTCCAACACCGCCGCCAGCCAGCGCGCACCGCCTTCCGGAGAGGCCAGTTGCAGCGGTGCCGGGGCGCCATTGGCCAGCCAGTCCAGCAGCATATCGCGCGGGTCGCGCAGCACGATCAGCAACCGTCCTTCCGGCAGATGCGGGCGCAGCGCGCGCAACAGCACGTTGTCCCACCACAGCAACCAGTCGACGATGTTGCCATCGCCGATGCCGCGCGCCGGCAACTGCGCACGCCACTCGGCGACCAGCGCCGCGCCGTCCAGTGCGCCGCTGTCGAGTTCGCCGACGCTGCGGTAGCGCTGCAAGCCATCGCTCGGCGGCTGCGCGCCGAAGCGGTCACCGCGCAGCACCGGACTGGCCGCGCTCAACACGGCGATCACCCGTTCCACGCCGCTACCTGGCGCCCCCCAGACGAAGAGCGGCCGTGCCTGCGTTTGCGCATCGACTGCGGCCAGCGGCGGCCATGGCGACAGCGCTTCTTGCCCCGCTTGCCCCAACGGCGGCAACGGCAAACGGTGCGGTTGTTGTTCCTGCTGAAATGCCAGCCAGGTCGCCAGCGCGTCCTCGACGCGGCCAGCGGCATCCTGCACCGCCGCCAACCATGGCCGCAGGATGGTCCGGTTCTGCTCGGGCAGGCGCTGCATCAGGCGGCACACATGATCGATGGCCGCAGTGTGCTCGCCGCGTTCCAGCATCGCTTCGACCAGCCGCTCCTCGCCGCTGATCCGACCCGGCTCCAGGGCCACGATACGTTGGGCCACGGCCTCGCTCTGGTCGCGCTCGCCGGCCATGTCGTGCACCCGCAGCTGCGCCTCCAACGCCGGCACGTGCGCCGGCATGGTGGCCTGCCAGCGCGCGATCAGCGCGCGTGCCTCGGCACCGCCTACCGGCTCCAGCGCCAGCCGTGCCAACCATAGGTCATGGGCGTCGGTCGTACTGGTCAGCGTCGCTTCGAGGGTCGCGCGCGCGTCGTCGAGCGTGCCAAGACGCTGCCAAGCGATCAGTGCCGCGTGCAGGGTGCGGCGGTCGGCCGGAGCCGCAGCCAGGGCCGGACGCAGATGCTCCAGCGCCTGCACCGGTCGGTCGGCCTGCAAGGCGTATTCGCCGGCCAGGCGGCGCATGTTGGCGGTATCGCCGGCAGGATCGGCCAGCACCGTTTGCAGCGCGGCAATGGCGTCGTCGAGGCGGCCCTGACGATGCGCGAGCTGCGCGACCAGCGCCATCATCGGCACACTGGTCCCGGGCGTCAGCGTGGCGACGCGGCGGAACGCCGTCTCGGCGAAGGCCAGGTGCTGTTTGTCCAGATAGGCGAAGCCCAGCGCGTAGAGCAGGCGCGGATCATCCGGCAATGCATTGCTGGCGCGCGACAGCAAGGCCAGTGCGCGGTCGGCGTCGCCGCGGCGCAGCGCCAGCATGCCGTCCAGCCCGAGCAACTGCGGATGCTCCGGCTGCAACCGCGCAGCGGTGCGGCTCAACCGCTCCACTTCGTCCAGGTCGCCGCGGCCCAGGGCCAGATGCCCGCGCATGATGTAGGCCATGAACGCGTTGGGATCCAGCGCCGCCGTCTGCGCCAATGCGACTTCGGCCTGGGGCAGGTCGTTGGCGCCAACCAATATGCTGGCGCGCAGCAGGTGCAATTCGGCATCTTCCGGCGCCAGCGCGATCGCCCGGTCAATGCTGTCCAGGGCTCCGGCGGTATCGCCGTGCTGCTGCCGCGCCAACGCCAGCCAGCGCTGCGCTTGCGCATCGTCAGCGACCTCCGCCACCCAAGCCTGTGCAAGACGCAGGGCATCGGCGGTGTCCTGGCGGCGCAGGGCGTCGAGAATGGACTCGTGCATGGGGCTCGGGCTGAAGGCAAACCCGCATTGTAGCGGGAGCGCCAGGCCGGCCAGCGCCGAAGCAGGGTTTAGGACTGCGCCAGACCTTGGGTCAGGCGCTCGGCCACCCAACGCTCGGCGAAACCGTCGCCACGCGCGTTCTCGATGAAACCGCAATGCCCGCCCCAGCGCGCAATCTCCAGCCGTGCCACGGCCGGCAGACGCAAACTGCGGAAATCGTCCAGAGGAATCACCGGGTCGTCCTCGGCCATCAGAATGTCGGCCGGTACGCGCAGACCCAATAGACGCTCGCCGGCGATGCTGTAGCTATCGAAATACTCATCCAGGCTGGCGAAACCCGCATGCCGCTGCGCCAGCCACCCCATCAATCCGCGCATGTCCAGCGCCAGGGTGGCATCGTCGTAACCATGCTGGTCGGGAAACAGCTCGCGCTTGCGCATCAGCGATCCACGCCAATTCCGGCGGAAATACCAATCGTAGAACTGCGGGCCGTTCTCGACGCGCTGCATGGCGGCAGCCGGATCCAGCAACGGACACACCGCAGCCACGCGTTGCAGCGGCAAGCCGGCCACCGGTGCGCGCAACGCCAGACGCAATGCGAAATTGCCGCCAAGCGAATAACCAGCGACCAACAGTGTCGGCGCCGGGAAACGCCGCCATAGATCGCAGGCGGCATTGAACACTTCGTCCAGGCGATCGGAATGGAACAGGTCCACGTTGAGGTGATGGGTATCGCCGTGATCGCGGAAATTGAGTCGGAACACTTGGTAACCGTGGGCAACCATCTGTGCGGCGGTCAAACACATGTAGCTCGAATCGGCACTGCCTTCCCAACCGTGCAACAGCAGCACCGTGCCACGCGGGGCAACATCGGCCGGCACGCTCAACCAACCCTGCAGGCGCACGCCGTCGCCACCATCGAGGATATGCGAGGTGGTGGTCGCACCGCTGGCGACAAGCCGTTGTTCGCCACGGCGTACGCGCAACATGCTGGAACCCAGCACCGATTGCACGTGGGGATTGCGCAACCAGCGTGGTGGGGAGTAATCGGTCGCGTTCATGGGAGATGAGCTTGCATGCAGAGGAGAGAGTAATCGGTTAACCACCGCGCCACCGGTGTTCCAGGGTTCAGCCTTGTTCCATTGCCGTGACGATGCGCGCGCGCGCCGTCTCGGCGATGCGCCGCCGTCCTTCCACGTCCTGCAAGCGGATCGGCTCGAGAAAATGCACTTCAGCCACACGACCCGGCTCGCCGAGCATGCGCACCACATTGACCAAGAAACTCTCCTGCGGCCCGAACGCCACGACCGCCTGGGCCGAACCGCCTAGCCCATAACGCAGCGCCACCGGCTGCACAGGCACCTCGACTTCCACTGCAGCCTGGAAGATCCGCGCATGGAACGGACCGATCTCATGACCGCTACGGGTGCGCCCTTCCGGAAACACTCCGACCGAACGCCCCGAGCGCAACTCTTCCCGCATGGCCTGCAGCACACCACTCAACGATGCGTTGCTGCCACGCTGGTGGAAGATGGTCCGCACGCGCACGGCCAACCAGCCGATCAGGGGCCAGCCGGCAATCTCATGCTTGGCAACGAAGGCCATCATGCGCTGGCTATGCAACATCACGATATCGATCCAGCTTACATGGTTGGCCACGAAAAACACCGGATTGGGCAATGGTGCGCCGATACGGCGCACCCGCAGGCCGAAGATGCGCAGGAAGCAGATCGACCACCAGCACGCCATGCGATCGCCCAAGGACTCGGCACCGCCGCGCCCCGGCGACAAGACCATGCACACCAGCACGCACGGTGTCGATACCGACACGTGCAGTGCCAGCAGCGGGACACGATAGCCGTAACGAATCCAGCGCAGCGCTCCACCCTGTTGGCGCGTGGCAATGTGCAAGAACTCACTCATTCGGTGAAGGTTACCGGAAGCAGGAGGGCCAAGCGGGCTATTGTGTCAGTCTCACGCCGCTCGCGCGGCGACAGTTGCGCGGCGGCACCGCGCACCAGGCTCAACCACGCGCGATCACCGCCAGGGTCAGCCGCGACACGCACACCGGTTTGCCCGCCGCATCCTCGATGCGGATCTCCCACACCTGGGTGGTTCGGCCGATATGCAATGGCCGGGTGGTACCGACGACCCACCCGCTGCGCACGCTGCGCAGGTGATTGGCGTTGATCTCAATGCCCACACAGACCTGATCCGGCCTCACGCACAGATTACCGGCGCTGCTGCCCAGGGTCTCGGCCAGCACCACCGAGGCGCCGCCGTGCAGGATCCCGTATGGCTGCAGCGTGCGCGCATCCACCGGCATCGTCGCGCGCAACCAGTCCGACCCGGCCTCGCTGAAAACGATACCCAACTGCGCAACCAGGGTGTCGCGCGCATCGGCATTGAGGGCATCCAGATCGACCGGTTCACGAAAAGCCATGCGCCAATCCCTACAGTCAAATAATCCCCAGCCTACCGCCAAGCAGGCCGCGATACCGCACCGTTGGCACTTTTCCAGCCACCCGATCCCCGATTGCGGCGCTCAGAGAATCGGCACCAAGCCGGACCCGAACGCCGTCAGCATCCTTACCAGCAGCCACTTCGGACCGACGTCGACCTCGGGGAAATCACCCACTGCGATGTAGCAGCGGTGGAAGCCAGGATCGTGCCGGGTCAACGGGGCCGGGCAATCGGGGCCGGGCTGGAAGGCGTAGTCGGTGGCATAGCGCCACGGCCACAAATCCAGCACCGGCAACGATTCGGAGAGTTTGTCGATGCTGTAATTCAAGCCCGACAGCAGCGGCGGCTTGACCCGTGGCGCCACCACCCAGGAATTCTCCGGCTCGATGTCGCGGTCGATGCTGGCCGCCAATGCCTGGGCAAAGACCGGATCGTCGACGATCACCGCCCCCTCGGTGTTGTAGGTTTCGCTACGCGGGTCGAAGTTGTGTGACCCGATCACCCCGACACGGCGATCCACCACCAGCGACTTGGCATGCACGCCCATGCGCGCGCCCTCACGGGTCACCGGCAGCGGGTGGTTGGCGATACGTCGGCTCAGGTAGGGCCGGGTCTCGGTCCGCAACAGGCGGCGCTCGACCTGGCTGCCGTCGCCACGACTTCCGGACGGCCCACCGCTACCGCTGCCCAGCAAGGAAAGGCGCTTGTCGGCGCTGCCGCCGACCGGCGCATTGGGCACGGGCGTCGGCACGGCAACGGTCTCGCCATCGGGCAGTTCCCCGCGCAACGGCGCGGGGAGCAAATTGGCGTAGTCCACCGGCGCATCCAGCGGGAACGGCATGTACTCGTAGATGTCCAGGCCCAGCGCGCGCAGGTTGCGCCGCTTGTACTTGTAGGACAGCGCATAGACCACCGGATTGTCGGTGGAGGCCAGACTGTTGCTGGCCACCACCACGCGTGGTGGATGCGCCCGCTTGCGCAGGTCGCGGAAGATCGCCTGCGCCGGGTCCGATAGCACCAGGTAGGGCGTCTGCAGCAGGATCTCCTCGCGCGCCTCGGCAATCAGATGATCGAGCCGTGGCGCGGTGGATATCGCTTTGGGTCCATGCTCGCGACGATGCTTTTGCGGCAGGTCGGCGACGTAGTCCACATGCTCGACCGGCAGCGCCGGCAACACGAACGCGTTCTCCACGAACGCTGGATCAGCCGCCTCCTGACTCACCCGCTGGACCCGTTCGGGGCGCAGGAACTGGGCCGGCGGCAGTGCCGGCACGCCATCGCGCAACAACATCTTGCCGACGTCGTTGAGCCGCGCCACAGGCACGCTGCGCCGCGCCTCCCAGTACGTATCAAAACTGGCGGCCATCGTGCGCGCCACCGGGCCGGCCACCAGCACGTCGCGGTCGCGGAAGTTGTATTCGCTGTCCCAGTCGAAATAATCATCCTGGTAGTTGCGCCCGCCGGCCACACCGACCGCCTCGTCCACCACCAACAGCTTATTGTGCATGCGCTGGTTGAAGTGGCGGAAACAGCACAGCACGCTGGCCGCATAGTGCAGGTAATTGGTCTTGGCCAGGCCGAAGGTGGGGTTGTAGATGCGTAGCGAGAAGTTTTCGTGCGCCCCGGCCAACGCGCCGAGAATCTGCAAATCGGAGATCGCCGAAAGTTGGTCGATCAGCACCCGTACCTTGACCCCACGCCGCGCCGCGTCCAGCAGTTCGTCCATCACCAACCGTGCGCTATCGTCCTTGTCGAAGATGTAGGTCTGCAGATCGATACTATGGCTGGCACTGCGAATCAGGTTGATCCGCGCCACCAACGCTTCCTCGCCGTGATCCAGGATGATGGCGTAATGGTGCGGCGCGCCGCCGTCGGACTGCGCGAAGGCCTTACCGGCCAACCCGCGCAATGGCGAGGCGAGCGCGCAGTGGTCGCTGCGCGTGCAGGTCAGTTGACGGTCTTGCGCGGCCTCCGCAATCGCCAGGGCACGGGCATGCTGTGTGTGCGACAGCGTCGCGCAACCACTGGCGAGCAGCAACACCGCCAGCACCACTCCCCTTATCAATACTGTCACCGAACGCCCGCCTCGACCAACCGCGTATGAAACACGAACGTGACCCGATCGCTCAAGGCCAGATCCCACTTATCCATCCCGTAACGCCCACGCAACACCGTACCGCGACTGATGACATCGCAATCATAGCCGGGCCGGCTGCATGCGGCCGGCATCACGGTCAACGCTTCGGGGTGACTGACTCCACGGATGCTCAAGATTCCCGATACCGACCCACCGCTGGTCAACAACCGCGGGGAAAACGGTTGCGAATCGAAGGAAACGACGGGGTAGCGCGCGGCATCGAAGAAATCCTCCCCGCGCATCCAGCCGGTATAGCGTGGTTTGTCGGGGATCTCCGCGTAGGCAGTGAACAAGCGTAGACGCACCTGGTGACGACCATCCGGCAGGACGTGGACGACACTTTCGTAACGCGGGAAAACGCCTTCGATACGCAATCCGAAACGTGTGCGGATATAGAAACCGAAGTGCGATTGCGTTGGGTCGAAAGCGTAGTCGCCTGGCGGCAGCTGCGTCGCAGAGGTTTGCGCGCCGTCAGCAGCGGACAGCAGACACAAGGGCAACAACGCGGCGCACAGCGCCGCAGTCAAATGACGACGGCGCCGAATCAAGGCCACCAGAAAGCGTTCAGGCGTGCCACGCCGGGCTCGATCGGCGCCTCTTGTGGAACCGCCAGCACGGCGATACTGGCGGTGGGCATGCCGCGGTAGTCGCCGGACTGACCGCTGTGCATCAGCGCGACTAGCCGCTCCAGACCTGGGTTGTGGCCGACCAATAACAACCGCTCGACGTCGCGATGGCCGTCCAGCAGGTCGGCCAGGGTACCGGAGGTGGCTTCGTAGATGCACGGCTCCAAGCGTTGCTCGACATAACCGGTCAAGCCCAGGATCGCCTCCAGCGTCTCGCGCGCGCGGCGTGCCGGCGAACACAGCACCCTGTCCGGCACCAGACGTTGTTCCAGCAGCCAGCGCCCGGCCACCTCCGCCTCGGCCAGACCGTGCGGTGACAGCGGTCGGTCGAAATCTGCCTGACCGGTGTCGGCCGGCTCGGCGTGGGCATGGCGCAGCAGGATCACTTCTCGCAAAACGATGGTCATCGGTCAGGCCTTCTTGAGCCACTTGAGCAACGGCTCCCAGTCCAGTTGATGGTCGCGGACCTGGGCGGAGCGGTAATCGAACAAACTGCGGCCCAGCCCGACCAGCACCACATAGGCCTGGCTGTCGCGTAGTTGCCCCACCACCGGGTAAGGCCACTCACCGAGCATCTGCAACGCCTGTTGGGTCGCGTGGGTCCACGGCTTGCCGCGGTTGAGCAGCAGCCCGACCGGCAACTTGCGCTGGTGGACCCGCGGCACCTTGGCCAGTGTGTTGAGGAAGCCGACGCTGGCCTCGATGTCCAGCGCCGAAGGCGTCAACGGCACCACCACCGCATCGGCCTCGTCCAGGAAAGGTGCCAGGTCCTCGGCCATGGCACCGGCAGGAGCATCGATGATCACCCGCTGCGCATCGTCCGGCAGCGCCGCACGCCAGGCGCGCTTGCGGCTGACATCGATTGGCAGCACCGCGCTGTCCAGACCGACACGGCGTTCGGCCCAGCGGGTCGAGGAACCCTGGGGATCGGCATCGGCCAGCACCGTCCGCTTATCGGCCAGCGCATAGAACGCGGCCAAGTGCGTGGCGATGGTGGTTTTGCCCACGCCGCCCTTGGAGCTAGCCACCAGGATCGTCTTCATGCACGCCTCGCCTCCGCGGAAGAACCCGAAGCGTACACCTGCGCTCCGTCAGCAGGTAGTCAACGCGGGTTTTCAGACAGACTGTTCGAGCCTCAATGGCAGTAGGAATGGAAAACGCTCCGGTCAGCAGTGCGTGAGGGTTCGTATTTCAATTTCTTGTTGGGACTGGCCTTCCAGGCGGACCCTAAGACCCGCGAGAAAAACTGCATGAGAAAAGCGCGATTGGTCCAAAGCTTGTCAACGATGATGTCGACGTTTCCGACACTAAAGTGATGCAACTGCATGCATTGCGCGAATGCGCCAAAGGTCCGCTCAGCCCTATGCGCCCAGCACCCACAGCCACGCCGGCAATGTGAGCAGCGACAGCAAGATGCCGTAACCGACCAGCGCGGCCGCCAGCCGCGGTGCCAACCGGTGCGAGATCGCCAACAGCGCCGCAGTGATCATGGTCGGCATCGCAGACTCCAGCACATTGGCTTGAAGCAGTTGCCCGCGTAGGCCCAGGGCCAACGACAGCAGCCAGACGAGTGCTGGCAGCAGTAGCAGCTTCAGCGCCAGCCCGGCGGCAAGCGGCACCAATTCATCGCGCGGCAATCGCAACTGGATCGAAAAACCGACCGCCAGCATCACCAGCGGTAGCATCGCATCGGCCAGATGTTGCAAACCCGAGGCGATCCAGGTAGGTGGCCGCACAGGCATCAGCGTGAGTGCGAACGCCAAGGCCCACAGCGGCGGAAAGCGCGCCATCCGCGACAGCGTCTGCTTCGGCGAGGGCGGCGCCTCGCCGCTGTAGCGCGCCAACACGTACAGGCCGAAGCTCGACAACAACACGAAGGTGCCGAACTGGTCGTAGACCACCGCATACGGCAAAGCCGCCTCGCCAAGCAGCGCATGCACCATCGGGTAACCGATGAAGCTGGTATTGCCCAATGCCACGCATAACAACAGGACCGCCTGCTGTTCGCGGCGCAGACGCAGCGGAGTGCGCAGCACCAGCACCGCCAGAACCGTCGCAGCGGTGAATAACCACGGCGTCAGCACCAGTCCCAGCAGAGTCCGATCCAGTTGCAGGCGCGGCACGTACATCAGCACCGAAGCAGGCAAACACAGGTAGAGCACTACTGCGTTGAGCACATCTGTGGTACTGGGTGGCAGCACGCGCAGGCGCGCGAACAGCTTGCCAAGGGCCAGCATGGTCAGGATCAGCGCAAACGCATCGAAGGCCATCGGTGCTACAGGGCTCTGCGCAGGTTACGCTGCCACTTGCACGCAGGCGGCGTGGCCACAGCGGCGACGGTGGCTAGCACCGCGCCGCGCGCCGCCATGTCGCGGCTCAAGGCCAGGCCGGCGGCGCAGCCTGCCAGGCAGCGTGGACATCGGCCAGCGTGGCGCGCTCGGCGGCGCGCCAGTTCGGTAGCAAGGCGGCGAAATCGGCACCGCCACCCCATTTATCCGGCCAGGTACGGACGGCGGCAGCGTACCACTTGACCGCTTCGTCCTTGCGCTGCAAGCGCCACAGGACCAGTGCCAGGGTCGGCGGGATCCAATCCGGCGCGGCTGGATGGCCGTTGATCAGCCCACTCCATTGGTTCAAGGCGCCAGCTGGATCGCCGATGCGCAGCAGGCTCCAGCCGTAATTCCACGCCATCTGGCGACGCTGCGCACTACCTGAGAGCCCTTGCAATGCCTCTTGGTACAGCTGTTTGCCCAGTTCCTGGTGGCCGTCCGTCATGGCGATAGCGGCCAGTTGCGCGCACGCCTCGCTCGTACCCGAGCCCGCATACGAATTGCGCTGCACTGTATTGGCAAGACGCTCCACCAGCGCATCGCCAGTGCCAGCAATAGCAACCACCGGACGCGTGGTGCTGGCGTCTTGATCGAAATAGAACTCTTTCGGTGCCGGCAACGCTTGCGCCTGCGCACCTGTCATACCAACTGCCCCGATGCAAGCCAGCACTGCGGCCATGACCCGTGCGTATATCTTCACTACTGAAACCCCTTGGAGTTCGTCTCCTCCCTTTTGCCCCATCCTAACCGCCCGCAATTCCACGAGCGAGCGCCTGCTTGCAAAAACGCGACTGATACAATCATAAGCGCGCGCACGGTAAAGCATGACGCGCGTCAGCCTTTCATCCTTGGGCAAGTACATGAACCGCATCGCCGATTCGCGTCCGTCGTCCTCTCTCGCCACTGCGGCCGCCGATGGCGTGGATGCCAGCTATACGTTGGAAGACAAGTACACCCGCACCGAAGGCCGAATCTATCTATCCGGCGTGCAGGCGCTGGTGCGCCTGCCGCTGATACAACAGTTACGCGACCGTGCTGCCGGACGCAACACCGGCGGCTTCGTCAGCGGCTACCGCGGCAGTCCGCTGGGCGGTTTGGACCTGGAGTTGTGGCGCGCGCGCAAGCATTTGGACGCGGCCAACGTGGTCTTCAGACCCGGCATCAACGAAGACCTGGGTGCGACCATGGTGTGGGGGACGCAACAGACCAACCTATTCCCCGGCGCACGCGTGGATGGCGTATACGCCATGTGGTACGGCAAAGGCCCTGGCGTAGACCGCTGCGGCGACGTGTTCAAACACGGTAATGCCGCCGGCACCTCGCCTCATGGTGGCGTGTTGGCAATGGCCGCCGATGACCATGCCTGCCGCAGCTCGACCCTGCCGCACGGCTCGGAAGACGAGTTCGTCAGCGCGATGATGCCAGTGCTCAACCCGGCTGGTGTGCAGGATATCCTCGACCTGGGCCTGCTCGGCTGGGCGATGAGCCGCTATACCGGGCGCTGGATCGGCTTCAAGACCATCGCCGAGACGGTGGAATCCTCGGCCTCGGTGGAGGTTGACCCCTTCGCACGGCGGATCGTGCTGCCGGAAGATTTCGCGCTGCCGCCGGGCGGGCTCAGCATCCGTTGGCCAGATCCGCCGCTGGACCAGGAAATGCGCCTGCACCGCTACGCGATCGGTGCCGCGCAGGCCTTCGCCCGTGCCAACGGCATCGACCGCATGGTGATGGACGCGCCGCAGGCGCGACTGGGCATCGTCACCACCGGCAAAAGCTATCTGGACGTGCTGCAAGCGTTGGAGTACCTGGGCCTGGACGCGGACGCTTGCGCGCAGATCGGTATCCGCCTGTACAAGGTCGGCATGACCTGGCCACTGGAACCACTGGGCATCGCCGCGTTCGCGCGCGGGCTGCAGGACATCGTGGTGGTGGAGGAAAAGAAGTCCTTCATCGAGCGGCAGATGAAGGAACAGTTGTACGCCTGGCCAACCAACGCCGGCCCCCGCCCGAGCATCATCGGCAAGTACGACGAGGCCGGCGAATGGATCCTGCCCTCCACAGGTGAACTGACCCCGGCCACCATCGCTGGGGTAATCGCCAAGCGCATCCAGCGCCTGCCGCAATCCAATGCGATCGACACCGCGTCGATCGAACAACGACTGCAGTGGATGGCGGCCAAAGAAACGGAACTGGCCCTGCCGCGTGTCGACTTCACCCGCGTCCCGCACTACTGCTCCGGCTGCCCGCACAATACCTCTACGGTCGTGCCAGAAGGATCACGTGCCATGGGCGGCATCGGCTGTCACTACATGGTGACGTGGATGGACCGCGCCACCGACACCTTCACCCACATGGGCGGCGAAGGCGTGACCTGGTCCGGGCAATCGCCGTTCACCGACACCGCACACGTCTTCCAGAACCTGGGCGATGGCACCTATTTCCACAGCGGCTCGCTGGCGATTCGCCAGTCGATCGCCGCCGGGGTCAACATCACCTACAAGATCCTCTACAACGACGCCGTGGCGATGACCGGCGGACAGCCGGTGGATGGCACACTCAGCGTGCCCGACATCGTCCGGCAAATGCAGGCCGAAGGCGTGCGCACCATCGTCGTGGTCAGCGACGAGATCGGCAAATGGACGCGGCGGCGCGAGCTGTTCCCCAGCGAGGTCGAATTTCACGATCGCAGCGAGCTGGATGCGGTGCAGCGGCACCTGCGCGAGGTCAAGGGCACCAGCGTGCTGATCTACGACCAGACCTGCGCCACCGAAAAGCGACGTCGGCGCAAGCGCGGCACGCTGCCTGATCTGTCCAAGCGGGTGCTGATCAATTCGCTGGTGTGCGAAGGCTGTGGCGATTGCGGCGAGAAGAGCTTCTGCGTGTCGGTGCTGCCGAAGGAAACCGAGTACGGGCGCAAACGCCAGATCGACCAGTCCAATTGCAACAAGGATTTTTCCTGCATCTCCGGTTTTTGCCCCAGCTTCGTCACCGTGCACGGCGGGCAGTTGCGCAAAGGCCGCCAGATCGACGCCTCCGCATTACTGGAGCATCTGCCAGAACCCACGTTCCACAGTGACCTGACGCAACCCTGGAACATCCTGATCACGGGTGTCGGCGGCACCGGCGTAGTCACCATCGGCGCGTTGCTCGGCATGGCTGGACACTTGGAAAGCAAAGGCGCCAGCGTGCTCGACCAGACCGGCCTGGCGCAGAAGGGCGGCGCCGTCACCACCCACGTGCGTCTGGCGTGCCGGCCCGAGCAATTGCACGCCGTGCGCATCGCCGCTGGCGAGGCCGACCTGGTGTTGGGTTGCGACATGGGGGTGGTCAACGACTACTGGGTCCTGTCCAAGATGCACGGGGAACGCTCCCAGGTCGTGCTCAATACCTACGAGGCGATGCCCGGCAGCTTTACCACGCATCCGGACATACACTTCCCCGCCGCCGAGATCGTCGCCAGCGTGCGCCTGGCCCTGCGCGGTCGCGAGCCCTTGCTGCTCGATGCCACGGAATTGGCCACGGCGCTGCTTGGCGACGCCATCGCCAGCAATTTGTTCATGCTTGGCTACGCTTGGCAGCACGGTTTGGTGCCCCTGTCGCATGCGGCCTTGATGCGCGCCATCGAGCTCAATGGCGCCGCCGTGGCGATGAACCAGCAAGCCTTCGCCTGGGGCCGGCGAGCGGCGCTGGATCTACCTGCGGTGCAACGCGCAGCCGGAAGATCCAAGGTCAACGATGCCGCCGATACCGATGACGCCAACCCCGCACCGCTGGACGACAGCCGCCTGTCGCACTCGCTGCACGAACGGATCGCGCGTCGCCACGTCTTCCTGATCGATTACCAGGATGCCGCCTATGCCGCACGCTACACCACCCTGGTGGAACGCGTGCGCGCCACCGAACAGCGCATCGCTCCGGCTTCGACCGTGCTGACCGAAGCGGTGGCGCGCTACGCCTTCAAGCTGATGGCCTACAAGGACGAGTACGAAGTGGCACGGCTGTACACCAGTGGCGAATTCCAACGGCAGGTCCAAGCCCAGTTCGAGGGCGATTACACACTGCAGTTTCATCTGGCGCCCCCGCTGCTGGCTGCCAAGGACGCACAGGGACAGCCGCTTAAACGCGCTTACGGGCCATGGATGTTCACCGCGTTCAAGTGGCTGGCCAAGCTGCGCCGGCTACGCGGCAGCCGCTTGGACGTCTTCGGCTACAGCGCCGAACGCCGCGGCGAACGCCAGCTCATCGCCGATTACATCGCCACGGTGGACGAACTGCTACAACGGTTGCAGACGGACAACCTTGCGCTGGCGGTGCAGATCGCCAGCATCCCCGAACACATTCGCGGCTATGGTCATATCAAGCAAGCGCACCTGGACGAAGCCAAACAACGCAAAACACAGTTGCTGGCGACGTGGCGCAACCCCAAGGCGCTGCACATTGTGCAGACGAACTGACCCGTCCGCGGGCGCGGACACGTGGCTCAGCCGCGCCGCCAGACCAGGCAGCGATTGTTGGCCGGCATCGTTGCATCTTCCTGCAGCGCCAGACCCTGCGCATGGGCGAGTGCCATCACCGCCTCTACATCGCGCAGACCGCTGGCGGGATCGCGTGCCTTCAGCCAAGCGTCGAACACGCGGTTGCTCTCGCTGGTGAACACACCGCCGACGTTGAACGGCCCGTACACCACCAGCGTCGCCCCAACACAATCGGCGAACAATCGCCCGACGCCGGCGAAGAATGCCTGCACCGCCGCCCAGTCCATGATGTGCAGGGTATTGGCGCTGAACACCGCATCGTAGCCGGCCACCGGCCATGGCCCTTCGCATACGTCCAGGCGCAAGGCAGGCGGCGTGTTCGGCAATGCCGCCGCCTCCAACCATTGCGCGATACCGGCGAGGTGTTCGGGGCGCTCGCTGCATTGCCAAGTCAACTGCGGCAACGCCGCGGCGAAATGCACCGCATGCTGACCAGTGCCGCTACCGATCTCCAGCACACATTCGCGATCGGCGAAGTGCCGACGCAGCACGTCCAGGATTGGTCCACGGTTGCGCTCGCAGGCCGGCGCAAACGGCTTCTCGCTCATCGTGTCCGCTCTCCCAGTCGCTACGCATTCGCCTCACCCGCACGAGCGCACGAAGATGCGCTTGCCGCTGGCTACGCCGTACTTGGCCATGGCCACTTCGGCCAACAGACCTTCGATCACCGACGGCTCCGCGTTGTCGACATCGATCAGCAAGGCCAGGCGCGGCGGATCGTCCTCGGTTTCGGCGCTGTTGCGAGAGTTCATGGCAAGGCCCTGCAAAAATCGGATGCGGCATGACGTCATGATCCCAAGAAGAACGGGGACGGCGCGACACGCTGCCTCTGTGCCCGCACAGGTCCTGCGCGACCAGCACTCAACGCTGCGCCGGCAACGCCTCGTAAGCCTGGCGCACCGCCGCCTCGCCATAGCGGCGTTCCAGCCGGCGCACGATGAAATGCCCGCGCGCCAGCGCCTGAAAATGCGCAATAAACACGGCGTTGAGCAGCGCGCCGCTGGCCGCGCCGACCAGTGGGACCGCCTGCGCCGCGAACTTCTCACTGACCGTCACCGAGAATTTGGCGGCGATGCGCGAGAGCACCGACACCAGCACCGGTGCGCCCTTGCTGCCGAGTCCGTGCGCGGCTACGTACTGCGCGGCAGCACCGAGTTGCTGTGCCATCGCCGCACGCACCGCGAAATAACCGGATTCGCTGTCCTCGTCCTGGCGAGACCCGCCATGCGCCAGCACCTCCAGACACGCCAGCGTGGTGGCTGGATCGTCCAGGCGCTCGCCTTCGGCGCGGGCGATATCGGCAATCGAACGCAGCATCAACGTCGTGGTCAACGGCAACTCCACCACGAGCCCAGGCAGACCGAAGAAGCCACCAACCGCGCCGGTCGCGGCCACCGCCGCCCCATGCAGACGCGGTCGCGCCTTGCCTGGCGCCTCCTGCACGCGCAGGGTCAGCAACGCCGAGCGCAACGCCACGCGCAACGCACGTTGACTGATTGCCTCCACGCGTGAGGACAGCACGCGCGGCAAGCGTTTGCTGAGCAAGTGCTCGATCGGCGCACCGACCGCATTGGCGATTTTCGCCGCCAGTCCGGGATGTTCGAGCAGCGCCCGCGCCTGCGCCAGGTCGCGGTGGTCGTCGGCATCCAGGGCGGGAACGGGAAAATGCGAGGTCATGGCCGCAAGACTCCTGGCAAGGGTGTACGACAGCATGCACCACGCCGCGCAGTGCGGCTGTGGACAAAGACGGTGCGGACACGTGGCCTAAATCCGTTCCAATGAGCGGTTGCGAGTGACCGGGCCGAACACGCCGACCACCAACGCCGCGATCAGCATGCTGGCGACGATGCAAGCCAGCACGGGGCCGACACGCTGACCCGTGTTATCCATCAAAAAGCCGATCAACAGGCTGCTAAACGCCGTGGACAGACGGCTGAAGGAATAGCAGAAGCCCACCGCACGGGCACGCAAAGCCGTGGGGAACAATTCGGCCTGATAGCCATGGTAAGCGAAACTCATCCACGCATTGCAGGCGGCAATCGCCGCGCCGCACGCAATAATCGTCAGCGGCTGACTCTGCCATGCGAACAGCGTGCCGAACAGCACCGCCCCCAGCGCCGATACCACCACCTGCGCCTTGTTCTCCCAACGCTGGGCGAAGCGCAACAACAACAACGGTGCCAAGGGATACGCCAACGCAATCGCAAAGGAATAACCCAGGCTGTGCACGCTGTCCGCACCTTGCTTGGCCAGCAGCTTCGGCAGCCAATTGCTGAAACCGAAGAAGCCCACCGCCTGGAACACATGGAAGCCCACCAGCATCAGCATGCGGCGTCGGTACGGCACTTGCCACAGCGCCGCGAAGCGCGGCGGCGGTGCAGTCAGCGCCGGCTCCGGTTCCGGGGCCGGCAGCGCACGCCCCAGATCGGCGCTGCAACGCGCTTCCAGTTCGATCAATACGGTGTCGGCCTCGACCTGCCGGCCTTGCGTCGCCAACCAGCGCGGCGACTCGGGCAGCCGGCTACGCAACCACCACACTGCCACGGCGAAGCCGCCGCTGAGCAACACCACCCATCGCCAGCCACTGATGCCCAAAGGCGCATGCGGCACCAACAACCAGGCGCTCAACGCCACCGCCGGCACTGCCAGGAACTGCAGGCAGAAGGCGAAGGCGAATGCCGCACTGCGCATCTGTCGCGGCACCAGTTCCGACAAGTAGGTATCGATGGTGACCAATTCGATGCCCAGGCCGATACCGACTACACCGCGCCAGAGGATCACGCCCAGCGCACTGTGCTGCAGGCCCATCGCCACGGTGGCGATGCAGTACCAGAGTAGTGCGAAGGTGAACACCGGGCGGCGCCCGAAGCGGTCAGTGAACGGGCTCAACACGCTCGCACCGACGAACAGGCCCAGAAACGTCGCCATCCCGAAGGCGCCCTGGTCGGAAGTGCCGAATACACCCGCCGCTCCCTCGGCGAAGATGCCATCGTGCAGCAGGCCGGGGCTGATGTAGGCGGTCTGGAACAGATCGTAGAGTTCGAAGAATCCGCCTAGCGCCAGCAACCCGACTAGACGCCACAGCGTCCGGGTCGGCGGCAGGCGCTCCAGGCGGGCCGCGACGTGCGCGACGGAATCGGCGACAGAAACGACAGGATCGCGCATGGGCATATACCAGTGGGGGAGGTGGGCGCCTGCGGCCAAGCTCGCGGCGCCGACGCATGCTGCCCGAGACCGTGTGACCGCCGCCACTTCCAAATGCAAGAAATGCTGAACAGAGCGGATCGACGTTCAGCGCAACGTCGGGTTACCACGGCGCATTGTTGCCAGAGCAGCTGCAATCCCAGGCGCAACGTTGATCAAGGCGAATGATGGGGTGCGGTCGATGCCTTCGACGGACGCGGCCTGTCGTCCTTTGCACCGCGTCATGGCGGTGCCATGATGCGCTCCTTAGCCTTATGCTTGGCGACAAGTAACCCGCATGCCGACGAGGTTGCGTGGCAGGATCGGGATGCTGGACTTTTAAGGAGAAGGACGATGCGCAACAGCAACGCAATCGCACGCCACCGGGTGGTGTGGGCCTTTATCTTCATGACCGTAAGCGCCTGTGGTACCGCGGCCGCACAACAGTCCGCAGCACAGGCGCAGGCACTGCTGCTGCAGCAAACTCAACAAATCCAGCAAATGCAACAACAGATGCAACAGGTGCAGACCGAACAGGCATCCAACGGTCTGTCCGCGGCCTATCTGGAATGCCGCAAACAAGCCACTGGCCTGGATGAACGGCGCCGCTGCATCCAGCGCGAACAGCGCGTGCAGCAGGATCGCCTGGATCGCGCTTACGACACGTTGCGTTACCGCCTCAGCGGCAGCGATCGCGCCAAACTGATAGACGCGCAATACACCTGGCAACAATCCAACGCGCAAGGCGAGGCGCTGGACAAGGCACTGAATCGGCGCAGCCAGGAAGCAACTCTGCAGAACGCCGAGGCCAATCTGCGGCGGATCGGTGCCCGCGCCGACCAACTCGAAGGCTACGCACGCTCCGGGCACTGAGGGCGCAGCACGTCTACGTCGGCCAACGCGCCATCGCAGGAACTCTCCGCTGCGACATCGCGAGCGCATTTTGAATACACCGCCGCAGGCCCATTCGTGCATGCGGACGCCTCAAACGACGAAAATATCCGAAGGCCGCCTGCGGCTGGAGCAGATGCACACCGCGCTTGCCCATGCCACCGCCGCATGAAGCCGAACAGAACCGCGCACGACCAGCGGTCATGCAGAGTCGGGCGTTACGAGAAAAGCGCACGATGTGCGTCACTGCCCCGGATCGCAGCCCGCATCCTGCTGCGCGCACAGTTGCGTGGCACGGCGCAGCTGCGCCGCGCTCAACTGCGGTGGCGGGCGCGCCGTGGCGGTCTGGATCTGATCCGGCGCACCGGTCAACGTGTGCAGCCCCTGAGCCGTCTTGCCCGCGAGGTAGTAGACGCCCTGCACCAAGTAGCCGCCGCTCAGGCTGACCTGCTCCACCGAAGGCGGCGGCCGCCAGTCCTTGTCGAACGGATTGGGCTTGAGGTCGACCGGATTCTTGAATCGATACAGATCCAGCGGCTGGCCCTCGTCCGGCGGCAACGCCTGCACTTCCCCCAGGGTCTGAATATCCGGCGGCGCGCTACTGACCTGCAATGGGTCCGCCGCGGCGGGCGTAGGCACGGCCTGCTGCTGCGCATGCGCCGACACGCAGGCGGCAAAGAACATGGCAACGATGACCAAACGGATCGGTTTGCCCATCGCATCCGCTCCTTCCACGGTGGTCACTGACAGGCGTCGAGCTTACGTTTGTCGGCGCACGGCCACTAGCACGCCACGCTCTCGCGTTCATGTCGGCGACAGCGGACGCACGCACAACCAGATGGCATACCAGTGCGCCAATGCGCCACCGAGTACATGGGCATGCCAGATCGCGCGGTTGTACAGCATCGATTTGCGCACGTAGAAGGCGACGCCCACCGTGTAGATCGCGCCGCCGATGGCGATCAGCCACAACACGGAGCTGTCCAGCTCCGCCATGATCGGTTTGGCCGCCGCCATTCCGGCCCAGCCCAACAGCATGTAGATCACGACCCAGAAACCCTTGGCCAGGCCGGGCAGAAACAGTTTGGCGAACACACCGAACAACGCCACACCCCACACCGCCAACGTCATCGACCAGACCCAGGCACCGGACAGGGTCAGTACGAAGAGCGGCGTATAGGAGCCGGCGATCATCACGAAGATGCCCGCGTGATCGAACTTACGCAGCAACGGTTGACGCAGCGGCGAGGCGAAGTTGTACGCCGCCGAGCAGGCGAACATGGTCAGCAACCCCAATGCATACACGCAGGTGGCAAGCAGCAAGACGTCGTTAGCATGCGCGCGCCAGACCAGCAGCGCGCCGCCAACGCTGGCCAGCAACAGGCCGGCGGCATGCACGATCAGGTCGGCACGGCGCGCGGCGGCGGTGCGATAGTGCGGGACGGAAGCGGAAGCCAATACGGACAAGAGGATCTTCGGCGCGCCCAGAGGCAGCGCCGCAATGCTGGAGGAATGCATAGGATACCCGCCCCGCCCTGACACGCAGCACCGCGAAGCCGGACCGGCGCGGCATCCGCACAACGACCGAGCACGCCGCGCGCTGCGCGTTCGAGATCTGCGCCACGTCGGCATGCAACCTGGTGTCGATACACACGGTCAACCACCACAGGCCAGCGCCTATGGTTGGGATCACTTGTCGATGGCGTAAAACGTGTCGAGTACGTCGATGGATCGCCTGTTGCCTGCTGACGAGGGACCGCGCTCGCTGCCTTCGTGCTCAAGGTTCTTTTTCCATTGACGTACTTGCTCTCTCAACTTGCGCGCATAGGTCTTAAGCTCGGAGGGCGTCACTCCACCGTGCTCCTGCCAGAAGGAGGCTTCGACCGGTGTGCGGAACGCGCCATCTTCCTTGCGTCTCACACGCTGAGACGCACTCCTGGTGTCCTGTGACGCTTTGGAGTTCAGTCATGGTCTACGCACTCGCACCACGCACCGAGAACGCCGAGCGCGCCCTCTCCACCAACGGCGGGTTGCCTTCGCGCGACGGCGCGCTGCTGAGCATGCGATTGCAACAGCGCTACGCCGATCGCATCACCGGTCGTTTCACGATCCCTGGCCATGCCGGCCGCTATGCGCCGATTCCCGACGCTGTGCCGCCGGCGCTGGCCGCCGCGTTGCGCGCACGCGGCATCCAACAGCTTTACAGCCACCAAGCCGACGCCTGGGAGGCCGCCCAGCGCGGCGCGCACGTGGCCATCGTGACGCCGACCGCGTCGGGCAAATCGCTGTGCTACACCCTGCCGGTGGTGGCCGCGGCGATGACCGCGCAGGCCAAAGCGCTGTACCTGTTCCCGACCAAGGCGCTGGCGCAGGACCAAGTCGCCGAACTGCTGGATCTCAACCGCGTCGGCACGCTGGGAGTGAAGGCCTTTACTTTCGACGGCGACACCCCGGGCGATGCGCGTCAGGCGATCCGTGTGCATGGCGACATCGTGGTCAGCAATCCGGACATGCTGCATCAGGCGATCCTGCCGCACCACACAAAATGGGCACAATTCTTCGAGAACCTGCGCTACGTGGTGATCGACGAAATCCACAGCTATCGTGGCGTGTTCGGCAGCCACGTCGCCAATGTGTTGCGCCGGCTCAAGCGTATCTGCGCGTTCTATGGAACCAGGCCACAGTTCATTTTGTGCTCGGCCACCATCGGCAATCCGCACGCGCACGCCGAGGCACTGATCGAGCAGCGCGTGCATGCGATCACCGATTCCGGCGCACCCACCGGCGACAAACATGTGTTGCTGTGGAACCCGCCGGTGGTCAATCCCGACCTGGGCCTGCGTGCTTCGGCACGCTCGCAGAGCAACCGCATCGCGCGCATCGCGATCAAGTCCGGGCTGAAGACCCTGGTGTTCGCGCAGAGCAGGCTGATGGTGGAAGTGCTGACCAAATACCTCAAAGACATCTTCGACCACGATCCGCGCAAACCGCCACGCATCCGCGCCTACCGCGGTGGCTACCTGCCAAGCGAACGCCGCGAAGCCGAGCGCGCCATGCGCGCTGGCAGTATCGATGGCATCGTCTCCACCTCGGCGCTGGAGTTGGGCGTGGACATCGGCGCGCTGGACGTGGTGGTGCTCAACGGCTACCCCGGCAGCGTCGCCGCCACCTGGCAGCGCTTCGGCCGCGCGGGCCGCCGCCAGCAAGCCGCGCTGGGCGTGCTGGTGGCCAGTTCGCAACCGTTGGACCAGTACGTGGTGCGGCATCCGGATTTCTTCGTCGACGCCTCTCCCGAGCACGCACGCATCGCTCCGAACCAGCCGCTGATCCTGTTCGACCACATTCGTTGCGCTGCTTTCGAGTTGACCTTCGTTGCCGGCGAGGCGTTCGGGCCGGTAGATCCGAGCGTGTTTCTAGAGGCGCTGGCCGAAAACGACGTGGTGCATCGGGAAGGCGAGCGCTGGGAGTGGATCGCCGACAGCTATCCGGCCAACGCGGTCAGCCTGCGCTCGGTGGCCGACGGCAACTTCGTGGTCGTGGACAGAACCGACGGCAAGCAACAGATCATCGCCGAAGTGGACTACTCGGCCGCCGCGCTCACCCTGTACGAAGGCGCCATCCATATGGTGCAGAGCGCACCGTACCAGGTGGAGAAACTGGACTGGGAAGGACGCAAGGCCTACGTCACCCGCACCCACGTGGACTATTACACCGACAGCATCGACTTCACCAAACTCAAAGTACTGGACCGCTTCGACAGCGCAGCCGCCGGACGCGGCGACGCACACCATGGCGAAGTGCACGTCGTACGCCGCGTGGCCGGCTACAAGAAGATCCGCTACTACACCCACGAAAACATCGGTTACGGTCCGGTGAACCTGCCCGACCAGGAACTGCACACCACCGCGATGTGGTGGCAGGTGCCGCAGGCCACCCTGCTCAACGCGTTCGCCTCCAAGCAGGACGCACTGGATGGCTTTCTCGGCGCGGCCTACGCGCTGCACGTGGTCGCCACGGTGGCGGTGATGGCCGACGCGCGCGACCTGCAAAAGGCGGTGGGCGATGGCGACGGCGCCTGGTTCGCCGTGGCCGATGGCAAAGGCCGCGGCCAGGTGCGCGGCGGGGACAACGGCGCCCCCTCCAACATCGAACTGCAACAGTTCGTGCCCACGGTGTATCTGTACGACAACGCCCCCGGCGGCGTGGGCCTGAGCGAACCGCTATGGGAACGCCAAGCGGAACTGGTGCAACGTGCGCGCGAATTGGTGCAAGGGTGCGACTGCGTGGCCGGCTGCCCGGCCTGTGTGGGCCCAGTGCTAGCCGCACAGGAAGCCGGCGTGGCGACACCCAGAACACTGGCGCAGCAGGTACTGCAATTGCTGCTGGACAACACGGCAGTGGATGGCGGCGACACCATCGAGGACGGCACCGATACGCTGCCGGAGTGGAGCGCATGAACATCGGCCTGGACCGCTTGCGCGCACTGCGCAGGCAGGCAGGCGCGGCAAACGCGGAGCCGCCGCGTGCGCGGTTGTCGGAGTCCGCTGACAGCGCGAGCACCGGCAAGGCGCCTGCGGCGCCCATCGCCGGGCCAGCAACCGCACATGACGTCAGGGCCGCACAATCACCCGCAGCCGCCACCGATCCGCAGGTGCCTGCGCCACGCGCGCATGGCAGCGCCGCCGAGGTCGCCGAAGCACCGCCCATCGCCATCGCTCCATTCGAGCGCGGCGGCCGGGATATCACCGCGCTGCGACGTCTAGTCGACCTGCGCGAACGCACGGTCGTCCCCGCCACCGCCGCACTGCGCAGGTCGTCGGGAACGCTGGACCGCCACCTGCCCGGCGTGGAAATCGCGCCTGGACTGCACCTGATCGAGTCGTTCCTGCCGCAGCCCATCCCTCGTATCGCGCTGTCGCTGGCCTTCGCCCGGCGCGAGGACGCGGTGGACCCGGCGAACCTGCTGTTCTTCGACACCGAGACTACTGGCCTGACCGGCGGCACCGGCACCCGCGCCTTCATGATCGGCGCAGCCGATTGGACCCTGCACCCAGCCGATGGCCCAGGCCTGCGCATCCGCCAGTTGCTGATGGCAAAGATGGGCGCCGAGAAAGCGATGCTGGAGACATTCGGCACCTGGCTGACCCCGACCACGGTGTTGTCCAGCTACAACGGGCGCAGCTACGACGCGCCACTGCTGAAAACCCGCTACCGGCTGGCGCGCTGCGCCGATCCGCTGTCGGCACTGGATCACTTGGATCTGCTGCATCCCACCCGGCGTCGCTATCGCGGCACCTGGGAGAACTGCAAACTCGCTACGATCGAACGGCAATTGCTGCGCATCGTGCGCGAGGACGATCTGCCTGGTTCCCAAGCGCCCGCGGCGTGGCTGCGCTATCTGCGCGGCGGTAGCGCACTTGACCTGCGCCGCGTCGCCGCGCATAACCATCAGGATGTGGCAACGCTGGCGCTGCTGCTGCAACGCCTGGTCTCCACCGAGACCGAAGCGCGGTCGACAGCCGGTCTCCCTCTGCCTTAGCGAACGGCGCATCATCAGACGACGCAGCGTGGAAGCAGTGCGGCGGGTCACTCGGCCGGACCGATCGTGCGTGGGCCATTCGGGGATAGCGGTGGAACCGGGCCCGTGTCCGCACGGCAGCACGCGGCCATGGTGAGACGCATCCGGATTTCGGATTGTCGACGACGTCGCCGCAAGACCACCGCAAACGCCGGTTAACGCGCGGCGAACGCCACGTGTCCGATGCTGCTGCCGTTATGCTGTCCATTCCTTTACATTGTCTCCATCCATCAGGAACTTCGATGAGTACATCCCTTTCCTCCCGTGCGTCCACGCGTGCTGGCTTGCTCGGCATCTCTTGCATGGCACTGGCCCTGGCCGCCTGCAACGCGCCGCCGCCGGACGAACAGGAACAGGTGACCGCCAAGGCCCAGGCCGCCGCGCAACAGGCGGCGGCGCCGGACCCGGCCAGCGCGCCGGAGGCGCCACCTGTGGGAAGCTGCGATGCCTCGCAGGCACAAGGCCTGGTGGGTCAGGCCGCCGAACCGGCGCTGCTCGATCAGGCCCGCAGCGACACCGGCGCCAAAAGCGTGCGCGTGCTCAAGCCGAATCAGCCGGTGACCATGGAATTCAACGGCGAACGCCTCAATATCGAGGTCGATGCCAAGAACCAGATTACCGGCGTGCGCTGCGGTTAAGCCGCCTGTTCAGACACCGCCACGGCGACGGCAGGGTCGTCGCCAATCCCGAGGTTGCAGTTGCAACTTTATATTGCGGCACCGCATCAACTGTGGTTTAGTCGATGTTCCGGTGACCTCAAGAAGCGCTCCATGCCAGAGCGGGGGCGAGTGTCGCCGCGTTCTTTCGGATCGCTTTCAGAGGCAGACATGGCCCCCCTCAACCACCACGGGCTCTATGACCCACAAGACGAGCGCGACGCCTGTGGTTTCGGCATGGTCGCGCAGCTCGACGACCAACCCTCGCGGACCTTGGTGGACACCGCCATCGCGGCGCTGTCGCGAATGACCCACCGCGGCGGCGTCGCCGCAGATGGCCTGACCGGCGACGGTTGCGGCCTGCTGATCCGCAAACCCGAGGTATTCCTGCGCGCGCTGGCCAGCGAGGCCGGCATCGCCATCGGCGACCACTTCGCCACCGGCCTGGTGTTCCTGCCGCGCGCCGATGCAAACGCCGCCGCACACTGCCGTCAGGTGCTGGAAGAAGAATTGCGCCGCGTCGGCGCACCGCCATGCGGCTGGCGGATTCCGCCGACCGACGACGCGGTGTGCGGGCAGTTGGCCAAGGACACCTTGCCGCGGATCGAACAGATCTTCGTCAATGCCAGCGACGAGCAGAGTACGGACGCCTTCGCCGTGGCCCTGTTCCTGGCGCGCCGCCGCGCCGAGCAGCGCCTGCGCGAGGTCGCCGATTTCTACGTGACCACACTCTCGCCCGACAGCATCAGCTACAAGGGCATGGTGCTGCCAGACAAGCTCAGCGCGTTTTATCTGGATTTGCAGCGTAGCGACCTGGCCTCCAGCGCCATCGTGTTCCATCAGCGCTTCTCAACCAACACCCTGCCGCGCTGGCCACTGGCGCATCCGTTCCGCTTGCTGGCGCACAACGGGGAAATCAACACCATCGAAGGCAACCGTCGTTGGGCACAGGCGCGCAGCAAGGTGTGGAAGACGCCGCGCTTCGACATCGCCGAATTCGACCCGGTGATTTCGATGCACGGCTCCGATTCGCAGAGCCTGGACAACATGCTCGAACTGCTGGTCGCTGGCGGCATGGATCTACTGCAGGCACTGCGCATCCTGATGCCACCGGCGAGCCAGTCGCTGGAGTTCAAGGATGCCGATCTGGCCGCGTTCTACGAGTTCCATGGGCTCAACGCCGAGCCGTGGGACGGTCCGGCGGGCATCGTCGCCTGCGACGGCCGCTACGCGGCGTGCATGCTCGACCGCAATGGACTGCGCCCGGCACGCTGGATGCTGACCTCCGACCGTCATTTCCTCGTCGCCTCCGAGGCCGGCGTGTGGGAACTGCCGGCCGAGCGCATCACCCGCAAAGGCAAGCTCGGCCCCGGCGAGATGATGGCCATCGACCTCAAGCGCGGCGACCTGCTCGACTCCGATGCGATCGACCGCATCAACCGCGGCCGTGCCCCATACAAGCAGTGGTTGCAACAAGGCGTGACCTATCTGCAGACCGAGCTGATCGATCCGTCGTTGGTCGAGGAACCGTTCGACGAGCGCACCCTGCGCAGCTACCACAAGCTGTTCCAGCTCAGCACCGAGGAAGTGGAACAGGTCCTGCGACCGTTGGCCGAGACCGAACAGGAAGCGACCGGCTCGATGGGCGACGACACCCCGATGGCGGTGCTCAGCCGCCACACCCGACCACTGTACGACTACTTCCGCCAGGCATTCGCGCAAGTCACCAACCCGCCCATCGATCCACTGCGGGAAGACTGTGTGATGTCGTTGACCACCCAGCTCGGCAGAGAGACCAACATTTTTCATACCGGTCCGGAGACGGTGAACCACGTCATCCTCAACTCGCCGGTGCTCAGCCAGCGCAAGCTGCGCCAGCTACTGAAGATGGAGCAGTACCAGCAGCACAACGCGCAGATCGACCTGTCATACAGCGTCGAGGAAGGGCTTGAAGCCGGGTTGAGGCGCATCTGCGCCGAGGCCGAGCAGGCCGCGCGCAACGGTAAAATCCTGCTGTTGCTGACCGACCGCTATCCGGTGCCGGAACGGCCGATGGCGCATGCACTGCTAGCCACCGGTGCGGTGCACCACCATCTCTCGCGCATCGGCCTGCGCTGCGACGTCAACCTGATCATCGAGACCGGCACCGCACGCGACCCGCACCACATGGCCTGCTTGTTGGGCTTCGGCGCCACGGCGGTGTATCCGTACCTGGCCTATCAAACGCTGTTCGACCTAGGCCGGCGCGGCATCCTGCTGCTGAAGAGCGACGGCGAACAAACCCAGATCGGCCGCAAGTACCGCAGGGGCATCTACAAGGGCCTGTCCAAGATCATCTCCAAGATGGGCATCTGCACGATCGCCAGCTATCGCGGCGCGCAGTTGTTCGAGATCGTCGGGCTGGACCCAGACGTGGTGGCGCTGTGCTTCCCGGAGACGAGCGCGCGCATCGGCGGGGTCGGTCTGGCGCGCCTGGACACCGAGGCACGGCAACTGGCCGCGCGCGCCTGGAACGACCTGCTCAAGCCAGAAGTGGGTGGCCTGCTCAAATACGTCCACGGCGGCGAGTACCACATGTACAACCCCGACGTGGTGCTGACCCTGCAACGCGCCACCCGCACCGGCACGCAGGCCGACTGGGCCGCGTATACCGCCGCAGTGCATGGGCGCCCAGCCTCGGCGTTGCGCGACCTGCTACAACTCAAGCGCGCCGAGACACCGACCCCGCTGGATCAAGTCGCCCCGGCCGAAGACCTGCTGCGACGTTTCGACACCGCCGCGATCAGCCTGGGCGCCCTGTCGCCGGAAGCGCACGAAGCGTTGGCGATCGCCATGAACCGACTCGGCGGGCGCAGCAATTCCGGCGAAGGCGGCGAGGATCCAGCGCGCTACGGCACCGAGAAACGCTCCAAGATCAAACAAGTGGCTTCCGGTCGCTTCGGCGTCACCCCCGAGTATCTGGTCAACGCCGAAGTGCTGCAGATCAAGATCGCACAGGGCGCCAAACCCGGCGAAGGCGGTCAACTGCCCGGCCACAAGGTCAACGAACTGATCGCGCGGCTGCGCTATGCGCGGCCCGGCATCGGCCTGATTTCGCCGCCGCCGCATCACGACATCTATTCGATCGAAGACCTGGCCCAGCTGATCTACGACCTCAAGCAGGTCAATCCGACCGCGCTGGTGTCGGTCAAGCTGGTCAGCCATGCGGGCGTGGGCACCATCGCCGCGGGTGTGGTCAAGGCAGGTGCCGACCTGATCACCGTGTCGGGCCACGACGGCGGCACCGGCGCCAGCCCGGTCAGCTCGATCCGCTACGCCGGCGTGCCGTGGGAACTGGGCGTGGCCGAGTCGCACCAGGCGCTAGTGGCCAACAATCTGCGTGCGCGCACCATTCTGCAAACCGACGGTGGCCTGAAAACCGGCCTGGACGTGGTCAAGGCGGCGATCCTGGGCGCGGACAGCTTCGGCTTCGGTACCGGGCCGATGATCGTGCTCGGCTGCAAGTACCTGCGCATCTGCCACCTCAACAACTGCGCCACCGGCGTTGCGACCCAGGACGAGCGCCTGCGCGCCAACCACTTCGTCGGCCTACCCGAACGCGTGGAGAATTTCTTCCGCCTGCTTGCCGAGGAAGTGCGGCAGTGGCTGTCGTACCTGGGCGTGCGTTCGCTCGACGACATCGTCGGTCGCACCGAGTTGCTGGAACAACTGCAGGTGTCGCCGCGCGAGGGCGTGCGTGTGGATCTGTCGCGGCTGCTCAAGGACATGCACCATGACGGTGGCCATTGCGCCGCGCAACGGCTGTACGAATCGCCGGACAGCCTGGCCACGCAGATGGACGGCCTGCTCGCCGACGCCATCGCGCACAAGCGCGGCGGCGAACACCGCTTCCTGATCCACAACACCGACCGCTCGATCGGCGCACGCCTATCCGGCACCATCGCCCGCACCCACGGCAACCATGGCATGGACGATGCGCCGCTGACCCTGCGCTTCCGTGGTTCGGCCGGGCAGAGCTTCGGCGCGTTCAACGCCGGCGGCCTGCATCTGGAATTGGAAGGCGAGGCCAACGACTACGTCGGCAAGGGCATGGCCGGCGGTCGCCTGGTGGTGCGGCCCCCACGCGGCGCGCGCTTCGAGGCGCGCAGCACCGCGATCATCGGCAATACCTGCCTATACGGCGCGACCGGCGGGGAACTGTTCGCCGCCGGTCGCGCTGGCGAGCGCTTCGCGGTGCGCAACTCCGGCGCGCTGGCGGTGATCGAAGGCGCCGGCGACCATTGCTGCGAATACATGACCGACGGCATCGTGCTAGTGCTGGGCAAGGTCGGGCTGAACTTCGGTGCCGGCTTCACCGGCGGCCTGGCCTACGTCCTCGATGTGGACCGCGATTTCGTCGACCGCTACAACCACGAACTGATCGACATCCATCGCATCTCCGCCGAAGGCTTCGAACGCCATCGCCAGCACCTGCACAAACTGATCAGCCGTCACCGCGAACTGACCGGCAGCATCTGGGCGCAGCAGATTCTCGACGAGTTCCGCGACTACGTCGGCAAGTTCTGGCTGGTCAAACCCAAGGCCGCCAGCATCGAGTCGCTGACCGAATCGCTGCGCCGCGCCGCCTGAGCGTCCACGCGCCGGCTGCCCCGCAATACGCCACGCTTTACGAGATCTTTCCATGAGCCGCAAGCAAGCTTTCCAGTTCCTCGACCTGCCCCGGCAGATGCCGCAACGCATCCCGGTGGAATTGCGCACCTCCGGCGACTGGAACGAGCTATACGGCAAGTTCGACAAGGCCGACGCGCAGTACCAGGCCGGGCGTTGCCTGGATTGCGGCAACCCCTACTGCAGCTGGAAATGCCCGGTGCACAACGCCATCCCGCAATGGCTGCAACTGGTGCAGGAAAACCGCATCGAAGAAGCCGCGGCGCTGTGCCACAGCACCAATCCGCTGCCGGAAGTGTGCGGTCGGGTGTGTCCGCAGGATCGTCTATGCGAAGGCAGTTGCACGCTGGAGGAATTCGGTGCGGTGACCATCGGCGCGGTGGAGAAGTACATCGTCGACACCGCGCTGCAAAACGGCTGGCGCCCGGATCTGAGCCAGGTCCAAGCGACCGACAAGCGCGTGGCCGTCATCGGCGCCGGTCCCGCCGGGCTGAGCTGCGCCGATCGCCTGGCACGTGCCGGCATCCAGGCAATGGTGTACGACCGCTACGAGCAAATCGGTGGCCTGCTGCAATTCGGTATCCCCAGCTTCAAACTCGACAAGAGCGTGATCGGCAAGCGCCGCGAGGTCCTCGAAGGCATGGGCGTGCAATTCCGCCTGGGCGTGGAGATCGGCCGCGACATCCGTCTGGAACACCTGCTCGACGAGTACGACGCGGTGTTCCTCGGCACCGGCGCCTACCGCTACACCGACGGCGGCCTGCCCGGCCAGGAGTTGCCCGGCGTGCTGCCAGCGCTGCCATTTTTGGTGCAGAACAGCCGCATCGTTGGCGGCAATGATCCCTGGGGCCGACCAATCGCCGGCTGGGAAGACAAGATCGCACTGCCGGACCTCAGCGGCAAACGCGTGGTGGTCCTGGGCGGCGGCGATACCGGCATGGACTGCGTGCGCAGTGCGATCCGCTTGGGTGCGAACAAGGTCACCTGCGCCTACCGCCGCGACGAAGCCAACATGCCCGGCTCCGCGCGCGAAGTGGCCAACGCACGCGAAGAAGGCGTGCGCTTCCTGTTCAACCGTCAACCGCTGGCGGTGGAAGCCAATGCCGCCGGCAATGTCGCAGGCGTGCGCGTAGTGCAAACCCGGCTCGGCGAACCGGATGCGCATGGGCGTCAGGCCGCCGTGCCGGTGGAAGGCAGCGAATCGGTACTGGAAGCGGACGTGGTCATCATCGCCTTCGGTTTTTCGCCCAGTGTTCCGGAGTGGCTGGCCGCACACGGCGTGGAGGGCAGCGCCAACGGCCGGATTCTTGCCGGCGGCGACGACCGCCTGCCATACCAGACCAGCAACCCCAAACTGTTCGCCGGCGGCGATGCCGTGCGTGGTGCCGACTTGGTCGTGACCGCCGTGGCCGAGGGCCGCGATGCGGCCGCCAGCATCGTCCAGTGGATCGGCAGCCACCTGTCAGTGGCCCGCGATGCCGCAGCCTGAGCGCAACGCATAGCAACATCCGAAAATGCCCGCGCTGCGGCCGTCAGTGCATAGGTCATCGCTAGGCCAATGCAGAGCTGCACGGTGCCCACCGTTTCCGGCAGGGACAAGGCGCCGGTACACAGGACGATTGAGTCTGCACTGTCATCCGGCGCAGACTATCGTCTCTCTATCCAACACGGATCGATGCATGCGCCTGGGCTTGGCCGCCAACCGATTACACCACGAGGGCGAGGACGCGGCCCTGTTCCGCTGGTTGCGTACCTGCGAGACCGGCATCCGCGAACTGCAGCTCGGCCTGCATGCTGTCGGCCGTACCCACGACGCAATCGTGCGCGCCGGCCTGCTGTCCCACTATGCAGGACTCAAGCGTTATCCGTTAGGTCGCGAAGGCGGGTTGATGAAACTGGTCGCCGAAGTGGTCGGGCTGGAAGGCACACAACGCACGCTTGACGGAGCGATTTATCTCATCGACCCCGTCGATCCGTCGTCGATCTTTCCCGAGGCGATTGCACTCAAGCGTCAATGCGTGATCCACGCCAAGCCCTTCATCTCCACCGTCGCCAGCGCTCGCGACTGGATCGAGATGGAGCGCATACATGCCGGACTGGCCGCAGACCCCGGTGCCGACGACCTGCACAGGCTGGAACAGCATACGCTGGCACTGATCGCGCACGACGCGATGAAACCACAGATGATCGCCTTCGCCAGCGAGCATTTCGATCTGCTGTCGCGCTTCGCTAACCGCGTCGCCACTGGTACCACAGGCCAACAGCTCAACGAATTAGCCTGGAGCCGTGGCTGGCCACAGGGCCAGGACTGGGTGCAGCGCTACCAAAGCGGTCCGATGGGCGGCGACGCACAGATCGCAGATCGTGTCCTGGAGGGGCGCTGCCACCGTGCGATCTTCTTCGAAGACCCGCATGTAGCCCGTCAGCACGAAGCAGACATACAGTTACTGGAGCGGGCGGTGGCGACGGTAAGTGATATAGCGGTGTGCATGAGTTCGCCATTGGTTGCTGGCCGGTGGGCTTCGGCAGCGCAAAAGCGAGCAGGCAGCGGTTGAGGAGAGAGATTGGCTGGGACAGTGCTTGGGGATTCGTGTTCAAGCACGTGTCTTATCAGCATTGTGGAGCGTTTGGCTTTTGATGGTGCAATAAAAAATCCCCGTCTTTTAGGGACGGGGATTAGGGGTGAAGCCCCTGGCGATGACCTACTCTCGCATGGCT
>NZ_MDCB01000017.1 GCF_002939705.1 Xanthomonas albilineans
CCTCGCCGAGCAGGCGATGCTGGCCCAGCGCGCGGCGCAGATGCAAGGGCAGGGGCTGGTCATGAAGCTGTAGGCGGTAATCGAAGGTCATCTAGGTATGCCGCATGGACAGCCGTGCGCTGAACCGCACCGCGCCGACGACTTCACCCGCCGCAAGGCGTTGCAGCATCCCTCACGCCCGATTTCCCAAAAAGTTTCCCACGCTGGGTAGCAATCTATCGACTGCTCGCCGGCGCAGACCTCAAGCCCGGCCAGTCGCTGCAACATTACCTGGGCGAACGACTCACGCAATCCATACCCAGGCGCGCAGGCGCGTACCGGCCTGAACAACCAGATTGGTCTTGCTTCGGAAACCTTTACCTCCGCCATCGAATCTGCACTGGCGGCGCTGAACATGACTCAGCAGCCCGATGGTGTGCGTGGCGATCCGTCGTAGGCAGGCGTGGTGGATCGCTGCGGAGGTCGTCGCTAGGCTTGGCAGCCGCTGTGCGCACAAAACGCCATCCCGTGGGATGGCCCGGTCGCGGCGCCGTGTCTTGGTGCGGCCGGGCGATGTCGCGACGGTGCGGCTTATTGCTCGGTGGCGTCCTGTGCGGTCCTGCGACGACGCACGCGGTGCGTGGCCGATGCGCTGCGCCGCGTGCCGCCGTTGCTTTGCTTGGTGGTTTCGGTTTCGATGCGCTGTGCCTTGCCCTCGATGGGCGCGGTCTTGTCGCGCTGGCGCTTGCGATAGATGGCATAACCGATCAAGCCCACGCCCACCGCTGCCGCTGCGATCGCCAATGCCGGATTGCGGCGCACTGCATTGCGCGTGGCCTTGCCGCCGGTCTTCACCGCGCCTAGCGCCGCGCCGGCCTTGATTGCGCCGATGGTCATGCCCGACTGTAGCCACTTGTTTGCCTGCGGGCCGAGATGCTTGAGGCTGTCGCCGGCGTGGCTGGCAAGATCCAGGGCGCGGTCGGTGATGATGGTCAGCTTGCTCATGGGCGTTCCTACGTGCAGGAAGGAAGAGGCGTAGTCTCCCTCGCACACCGTATACAGCACGTTAGCGCTGTGATCCCGATGGGTCTGCGGGCTGAATGCCGTTGCGCGCAACCGATCACGTGCTGAAAGTGGCTTGCAAAACCTCGCCAATTGCCGTTGGGTGACAGGTGGTACATGAGGATTCCGATCACTGTCCGCGCTCGTCCGGCAGCGCCGCAGTCGTTTTGTTAGCGACGCTAAGTGCCGCGCGGTTTAGCGCGGTGGCTGGCGGTGGCGGTCCAGGGGTCGTCCGGCCACGGATGGCGCGGATAACGGCCCTTCATTTCCTTTTTCACTTCCGGGTAAGTGTTGGACCAGAAGTTGCGCAGGTCTTGGGTGACTTGCAGTGGGCGTCCGCCGGGCGAGAGCAGGTGCAGTACCAGCGGCACGCGACTGTCGGCGATACGTGGGGTGTCGGCCAGTCCGAACAGTTCCTGTAGTTTGACCGCTAGTACCGGTGGCTGTGGTTGGCCGGCGTGGTCCAGCGCGTAGTCGATGCGCCGCTCCATGCCCGATGGCACGGCGATGCGCGTGGGGGCGTGGCGGTCGATGGCTTGGCGTCGGTCCCACGGCAGGCGTGTTTTCAATGCCTCGGCGAGCGCGTCCTCGCCGAGTGCGTCGAGCCGGGTCTTGCCGACGAAGGCCGGACGCAGCCAGTCCTCCAGGCTGTCCAGCAGCGCTGTATCGCTCAGATCCGGCAGATCCAGTTCCGGCATCCACGCGCGCAGCCCGGCCACGCGCGCACGCCATTGCCGCAGGTCCTCGCTCCACGGCAGGACTTGCAAGCCCAGTTCGCGCACCGCTTCGGTCAGTGCCGTCGCCGCATGCGCCGGGTCGACGCGACCGGCAGGGCGGCTGTCGAGCACGATGCGATCGAAGCGGCTTTCGCGCAGCGCGCTCAGCGCACGCCGTTCGGCATCCCAGCGCACCACGTCTTGTTGCACGAATCGTTGCGGAAACTGTGCACGCAGAGAAGTTTCGTCCACTGGCGCGGCGCGCAGCAGCAATGCGTCCTTGGCCTCGTGACGCAGTTCGGTGGCGACCAGCCAGGGTTCGCCGCGCAGCTCGCTGTGTTCGAACAGGCGCGCGCTGCGTCCGTTTGCGAGCAGATAGCGCAGCGGATCGTGCGGGTGGCGCACGCCGATACGGTCGGGAAACGCGTGGGCGAGCAGGTCGCCCAGTACATGCGCGTCCACGCTCTCCGGCGCGACGGCATTGCCACGCAGGCGCCGCCGCCATTGCGTGGCGGCCGCGTCGATTGCGGCCAGGCCGCCACGGTTGGCATCGTGCGGCACGCGGCCGCGACGGAATGCGGCCAGCGCGCGCCAACGTGCCGCCAGCGCATCGCCGCCTTGGCGCAGCGGGTCGCGCGCCTCGATCAGCGCGGCCAGGTCGCAGGCCAATGCTTGCGCGCGCGCATCCGTGGCGGCCAACAGCATCGCCGCCAGGCGTGGATGCGTGCCGAGTGCCAGCATGCGCCTGCCATGGGCGGTGATGATCTGGTTCGCGTCGAGCGCGCCGAGCCGCTGCAGCAGTTCGCGTGCGGCTGCCAGTGCGCCCGCCGGCGGCGGATCGACGAAGTGCAGTCCGTCGCTACCCCAGGCGGCCAGTTCCAGTGCCAGGCTGGCCAGTTCCACTTGCAGGATTTCCGCGCGCCGCTGCGCCTCCAGGCGCTGCGATTGCGGCCATAGCCGATACGCCCAGCCGCTGGCAACGCGACCGGCACGGCCAGCGCGCTGGTCGGCGGAAGCCTGCGCGATGGTGGTCACGTCCAGACGCGAGAAACCGCTGTTCGGATCGTAATGCGGTTCGCGTGCCAGCCCCGCGTCGATCACCACGCGCACGCCGGGCAGGGTGACCGACGATTCGGCCACGTTGGTCGCCAGCACCACGCGTCGCCGGCCATGCGGATCGGCTTGCAGGACCTTGCTTTGCTGCTCGACCGGCAACTCGCCGTGCAAGGGCAACACGTCCACGCCGTGAGTTGCTCCCATGTGGAGCGCAGTGTGTACAGCATCGTGTGCTGACGGGGCCGCCGCCGGATGCGTCACGATGGCATCTGCGCTGCTGCCCGTCGCAATCCCGCCTGCTTCCAGTGCCGCTTTTACTCGCGCGATCTCGCGTTGCCCGGGCAGGAACACCAGCACATCGCCGGGATGCTGCTGTAGCGCGTGGTCGATGGCGCGGCGCGTTTGCGCTTCCAGCGATTCCTCGCGCCGTGCCGGGAAATGCGCAATCTCCACCGGAAAGCTGCGTCCGGCGCTGGACAGCCGTGGTGCATCGAGGAACTGCGCCAGGCGCTCGCCGTCCAGCGTCGCCGACATCACCACGATGCGCAGGTCCTCGCGCACTTGCGCCTGCACGTCCAGCGCCAGCGCCAGGCCCAGGTCCGCGGCCAGGTGGCGCTCGTGGAACTCGTCGAACAGCAGCGCGCCGACGCCGTCCAGCAGCGGATCGTCTTGCAGCATGCGGGTCAGGATGCCCTCGGTGACGACCTCGATGCGGGTGCGCGCGGAGACCTTGTTCTCGAAGCGGATGCGGTAGCCCACCGTCTCGCCCGGAGCCTCGCCGCGCTGTCGGGCCATGAACGTGGCGGCGCTGCGCGCGGCGACTCGGCGCGGTTCCAGCATCACGATGCGACGGCCCTGTAGCCATGGCACGTCCAGCAATGCCGGTGGCACCTGGGTGGTCTTGCCGGCGCCGGGCGGGGCTTCCAGCACCAGGCGCGGGTGGGCGGCGAGGCTGTCGCGAATCTGCGGCAGTAGTGGATCGATCGGAAACACAGCGGACGTCATCGGCCAAGGATACGGGGCCGGCGCGCCGCTGTAGAGCGGCAGTGCCGGCCTGGCCCCGTACAATCGTCTGCTTTCTTGCTGATCTTCCGCGTATCCGTATGACCTTGATCGATATCGGCGCCAATCTCACTCACGCCTCCTTCGACCGCGACCGCGACGCGGTGCTGCAGCGTGCCCGCGCCGCTGGCGTCGCGCAGATGGTGGTCACCGGCGCCAGCCGCGAACACTCGCCGCTGGCCTTGCAACTCGCGCAGCAGCATCCCGGCCTGCTCTACGCCACCGCCGGCGTGCACCCGCATCATGCGCTGGAATACACCGCCGAGTGCGATGCCGAGCTGCGCGCGCTGCATGCACATGCCGAGGTGGTAGCGGTGGGCGAATGCGGGCTGGATTACTTCCGCGATTTTTCTCCACGCCCGGCGCAGCACCGCGCTTTCGAGCGGCAACTGCAACTGGCCGCCGACATCGGCAAGCCGCTGTTCCTGCATCAACGCGACGCACATGCCGATTTCCTGGCGTTGATGCGCCAGTTCGACGGCAAGCTTGGTCCGGCGGTGGTGCACTGCTTCACCGGCACGCGCGAGGAATTGTTCGATTATCTTGATCGCGATTGGTACATCGGCATTACCGGCTGGCTGTGCGACGAGCGTCGTGGCGAGCACTTGCGTGGGTTGGTCCGGCACATTCCCGCCGCACGGCTGATGATCGAAACCGATGCGCCCTACCTGCTGCCGCGCACGCTCAAACCGACACCGAAGGACCGACGCAACGAGCCGGCGTTTCTTGCGCATATTGCCGAAGAAGTGGCGCGCGACCGTGGCGAGGACGTGGCGACCACCGCGATGACCAGTACCGCAGCGGCGCGGGCGTTCTTCCGTTTGCCGGGCGTGGCGTGAGCAGTCCTTTGGGGCGGAATGCGATTTTCAATTCCCGCCTTTGTGCAAACCAGGCGCATGCACGAGTGGCTGGCGCCTCGGATGCTGCATGCGCTGTGTTGGCGCTCGGATGCGATCCGCTGGCGGCGCCAGTGCAACGCATGTTCTAGCGCTCAGGGAGACTGGCCTGGTACGCCTGCAGATGGCAGTACGCGGCCATCAGCAGCGGCACAGCGTGACCGGCGCTGCGGGCACGCTCCAACATATCGCCGACGATGTGTTGCGCTTCCACTTGGCGCCCTGCTTCCAGATCGCGCAGCATCGAGGCTTTCATCGGCGAGCCGGGCTGGGTCAGCAACTGCAGCGCGCGGGCCTGCGCCGTGTCTGGGATCGGCTCGCCGGCTGTTTCGGCGACCGCGATGCACTCGGTATACAGCCCGCGCAACAGTGCCACGCCGTCATCGCTGGCGACGATCGCCCCGATTGGCGCGCGCATCAGGCAGGTCGCTGCGGCTAGCGTGGTCAGGAACGTGTACTTGATCCATTGCTCCTGTGCGATCCGTGGTGTTGCCAGGTGATCCAGCCCCGCCTGCGTGCAGGCGGCGGCGAAGGCGCGCACGCGCGCGCTGTCGCTGCCCCGTCCATCGCGCTCGCCGAAGGTGAGCGATGCGGGTTTGGCCAGATGTTGTACCGTGCCATCGTGGTCGAGCACGGCATTGATGAAGCACAGTCCGCCCAGCACATGTTCGCCGCCGAAGCGGGTATCCAGCAGCGGATAGTGGCGTAGGCCATTGAGGATCGGCAGCACACTGGTATCGGTGTGCATGGCTGGAACGACGGCCTCCAATGCGTTGCCCAGGTCGTAGGCCTTGCAACTGAGCAGGATCAGATCGAACGGTGGCGCATCGATAACCGACGCCAGCGTGTCGGCGGTGAGTGCGGTCACCGCGATCGTCGCGTCGCCACGCGGACTGTGGATGCGCAAGCCGTTGCTGCGCAATTGCGCAGCACGCGCTGGCCGCACCAAGAAGCTGACATCGACCCCGGCCTGTGCCAGACGTCCGCCAAAGTAACCGCCGGTCGCACCGGCGCCGAGGATCAGGATGCGCATGCGGTCTTGTTCGTCCCTTTTAGCTGCGCAACCCGACCCCACGTCGCAGCAGCCACAGCGCCAGTGCCGCCAGTACGGCGACGAAGCCCAGCATCAGCGTATAGGCCACCCAAAGCGGCACGTCGCTGCTGCCAAGCAAGCCATAGCGGAAAGCATTGACCATGTAGAAGATCGGGTTGGCGTGGGTGGCGGCCTCGGCCCAGCCCGGCAGCAGTTTGGTCGAGTAGAACACGCCGCCAAGGTAGGTCAGCGGGGTCAGGATGAAGGTCGGTATGATCGCGATGTCGTCGAATTTTTTCGCGTATACCGCGTTGATGAAGCCGGCCAGGGAGAAGATGGTCGCGCCGAACAGGACGGTGCTCAGGGTCACCAGCGGATGCGGAATGCGCAGCGGTGTGAAGCACATGGCGATGATCAGCACGATCACTCCGACCATCAGCCCGCGCAGTACCGCACCGGCGATATAGCCGCACAGAATCACCCAGTTGGGCATCGGGCTGACCAGCAATTCCTCGACATGGCGACCGAACTTGGCGCCGAAGAACGAGGAGCTGATATTGCCGTAACTGTTCTGGATCACGCTCATCATCACCAGGCCGGGCACGATGAATTGCATGTAGCTGTAGCCGCCCATCTCGCCGATGCGCGAGCCGATGAGCCCGCCGAAGATCAGGAAGTACAGGGTCATGGTGATCGCGGGCGGCACCAGGGTCTGGCCCCAGATGCGCAGAATACGCTTGACCTCGCGGCGCACGATGGTCAGCAGCGCGACCCAGTTGCGTTGCGCGGGTGTTGAATCGGAGAAGCGTTGCGGGGATACGGGAGGCGTGGTCATGGTCGTCGCCGTGTGGTCAGGAGGAGGCGGGCGGTTGCGGCGCGGCGGTATTGCCCGATCCGGCGTTGCGGTGTTCGCCGGTGAGGCGGACGAACAGTTCTTCCAGACGGTTGCTCTTGGTGCGCATGGAACGCACGCGGATGCCGGCATCGCCGAGTGCGGCGAACACCCGGTTGAGGTCCATCGCGCGCGGCATGTCCAGGTCCAGGGTGTGCGCGTCCTGCGCCAACAGGGTGGTGCCTTCGATGGTCGGCAACTGCGTTGGCAATTGGCCATCGATGTCCAGCAGAAAACCTTCCACGTCCAGTTTGGCCAGCAATGTGCGCATCGGGCCTTGTTCGACGATGTGGCCCCGGTCGATGATCGCCAGGTTGCGGCATAGATTCTCCGCTTCCTCCAGGTAATGCGTGGTCAGGATGATGGTGGTGCCGGCTGCGTTGATCTCGCGTAAAACGCGCCACATGTCGCGGCGGATTTCGATGTCCACGCCGGCGGTGGGTTCGTCCAGGATCAGCAGGCGTGGCCGGGTCATCATCGCGCGGGCGATCATCAGGCGTCGCTTCATGCCGCCAGACAGCGTGCGGCTCATCATCTGTGCCTTCTCCCACAGGTGCGCGCGGCGCAGTTCTGCCTCGGCCAGTTGTTCGGCCTCGGCGCGCGGCATGCCGTAGAAGCCGGCGTAGTTGACCAGGATGTCGAACGGTTTTTCGAACAGATTGAAGTTGATTTCCTGCGGCACCAGGCCGATCAGGCGCATTGCGGCGCTGCGCTGGCTGCTCAGGTCGGTGCCGAACACCTCCACCTGACCGGCGCTGAGATTGACCAGCGAGCTGATGATGCCGATCAGGGTGGATTTGCCGGCGCCGTTGGGGCCAAGCAGGGCGAAGAAGTCGCCGGGCATCACGTCCAGCGATACCCCGCGCAAGGCTTGCACGCCGTTGCCGTAGGTCTTGTGCAGGTCGCGTACCCGCAGTGCGGGCGTTGACGAATCCGAGGGCAGGGGGGATGCGGGAGTCAAAGTGAACCTTCGCGCCGCGTCGACGGCGCTGGAGAAGTGCAGCGGGTATTATAGAAGACCGCGTGGGGTTGCCCACGGCCATAGACTGTTGCAACGACGTGCCTGCCCAATTCCCGCTGAAGTTGGTCGAACGCCGTATGCTGGCGCCATCCGTCGGCCATTACCGCTTCGTTCGCGATGACGGAGAGCCGCTGCCGTTCCTGCCAGGCCAGTTCGTACAGGTGCATTTCCACTATGCCGATGGCACCGCGACCAAGCGTAGCTATTCGCTGGCGACTCGCCACGACCCGGCGCAGGCGGCCGATGCGACGGTGGAGATCGCGGTCAGTTTCGTCGCCGGTGGCGCGGCCACCGCCTTGTTCGAGGGGCTGGAGATCGGCGGCCAGCTGTCGGCCAGCGGTCCCTTTGGGCGTTTTTGTCTGCAACCGGACGAGACCAATCGGCGTTATCTGCTCATCGCCACCGGTACCGGCGTCACCCCGTACCGCTCGATGCTGCCGTTGCTGGAGGCGGCGATGGCAGAACGTGGCGTGGAGGTGGTGCTGCTGCTGGGCGCGCGTACCCCGGCCGAGTTGTTGTATGGCGACGAGTTCCGCGCCTTCGCCGACGCGCATCCGCGTTTCCGCTTCGTGCCGTGTTTTTCGCGCGAATTGCCGCAGGCGCCGCATGCCGATGTGCGCCATGGATACGTGCAGCAGTGGTTGCCCGAATTCGCACCGCAGGCCGAGGGCGACATCGCGTATCTATGCGGCAACCCGAATATGGTCGATGCCTGCTTCGAGGCGTTGAAGGACGCTGGTCTGCCGGTGCAGCACATTCGTCGCGAGAAGTACGTCAGCAGCAAGTGAGCGTGTCGCCGAAGCAGCGCGGTGGCCCATTTTCATCGGTGCTGCGTTACGCTGGCGGTTGCGCAGCAACGAGTTGATGCCCCAGGATGGCATCCTGTGCGGCATGACCTCAAGGATGCGACCCATGCGATACCGTTCCACGCCGTTGACGATCGTCGCGGCTACGTTGTTGCTTGCCGCTTGCCAGGCGAATCAGACGCCGGCACCACAGACGCCGGGACGTACCTATGGCGCGCTGCGCTTCCATCCCTGCACGCTGACCAATCCGCTCGCCGCTAACAACGTCGAGGCGCAGTGCACGCGCATGCCGGTTGCTGAGAATGCGCAGGCACCGAACGGGCGCAAGATCGCGCTCAACATCGCTTGGTTGCCGGTCACGGGGCAGGGTAGCAGCGACCCGGACCCGGTGTTCTTTCTGGCCGGCGGCCCGGGTCAGGCCGCCACCCAGGTCGCCAACATTGTCGATCTGGCGCTGCACGAAACGCGCAAGCGTCGCGATGTGTTCCTGATCGACCAGCGCGGCACTGGGCAGTCCAATCCGTTGACCTGCCTCGGCGCGGACGGCAAGGCGTTGCCGCCGGCCGACCTGGTGCGCGCGCCCAGCGCTGCCGAAGTGCTCGATGACGCCAGGCGCTGCGCGCAATCGCTCCAAGGCCGCGCCGATCCGCGCGACTACACCACCACCCGGGCGATTGCCGATCTGGATGCGGTGCGCGCAGCGCTGGGCGCGGACAAGATCAATCTCATCGGTGGCTCCTACGGTACCCGTGTCGCCCAGCAGTACGCGCGTGGCTATGCGGCGCATGTGCGCAGTGTGGTACTCGACGGCGTGGTGCCAAACGATCTGGTGGTCGGCGGCGAATTCGCCACCACCTTCGAAGATGCAATCACCTTGCAGGCACAGCAGTGCAAGGCCACGCCGGCGTGTGCCAAACGCTTCCCGGTCGATACGCGCATGCAGTTGCGCACGGTGGTGGAGCGGCTGCGGCAGACGCCGGTGGAGGTGGACTATCGCGATCCGGCCAGTGGGCAGAGTACGCACGACCGGGTCACTGCCGACACTGTCACCAGTCTGGCGTTTTCCTTCTCCTATGCGCCGCAGACTTCGGCGTTGCTGCCGCTGACCCTGGACGAGGCCGCCCACGGGCGCTATGCCCCGTTGATGTCCCTGGCACGGATGATGGGTTCGCAGATGCAGGATCAAATAAACCGTGGCATGCAGTGGTCGGTGATCTGCGCCGAAGACGCCGACCGTTACCGCGAACCGGCCAGGCACGACACCCTGCTCGGGCCGGAGGTGGCGCGGATGTTCTTCGCGGCCTGCCCCGCCTGGCCGACGGGCCCCCGTCCTGCCGATTTCACCGCGCCGTTGATCTCCAACCTGCCGGTGTTACTGACCTCGGGCGAACTGGATCCGGTAACCCCACCGCGCTACGCCGAGCGTGTGCTACGCGGTCTACCCAACGGCCGCCATCTGCTGCTGCGCGGACAGGGGCACGGCACCATGACCCTGGGCTGCATGCCCAAGTTGCTGGGCCGCTTCTTCGAAACCGCCGATGCCAAGCATCTCGATGCCAGCTGCCTGGACGCGATGCGCGGCGTGCCGGCTTTCACTTCATTCAATGGATGGGAGCCATGAGCTACGCATCATTCGATCGGGAGAGCCGTGCATGATCGTCGTCGATGACTTGCATAAGGCGTTCAAGACCAAGGCCGGTATCGTGCAGGCGGTGCAAGGTGTCAGTTTCGAGGCCGCGGACGGCCAGATCACCGGTTTGCTCGGTCCCAATGGCGCTGGCAAGACCACGACCTTGCGCATGCTCTATACGCTGATGGCGCCCGATCAGGGCCAGGTGCGCGTGGACGGCATCGACGTCGCTCATGATCCGTTGGCGGTGCGGCGCGCGCTGGGTGTGCTGCCGGACGCGCGTGGCGTGTACAAGCGCTTGACCGCGCGCGAGAACATCGCTTACTTCGGCGAACTGCATGGTTTGTCGGCGGCGCGCATTGTCGAGCGCACGCGGCTGTTGTCGGCGGCGCTGGACATGGACGACATCCTCGACCGTCAGACCGAAGGCTTCAGCCAGGGGCAGCGGACCAAGACCGCGATCGCGCGCGCGCTGGTCCACGATCCGCGCAATGTGATTCTCGACGAACCCACCAACGGCCTGGACGTCATGACGACCCGCGCGCTACGCGGTTTCTTGCGCGGACTGCGCGCGCAGGGACGCTGCGTGATCTTTTCCAGCCACATCATGCAGGAGGTGGCGGCGCTGTGCGATCGCATCGTTATCGTCGCCAACGGCACGGTGGTGGCCGCGGGCACCGCTGACGAGCTACGCGCCCTGACCGGCGAGGACAATCTGGAAGATGCCTTCGTCAAGGCGATCGGCAGCGAGGAGGGATTGCACGCATGAGCCTGCTCCATACCGTATTCACCGTGATGCGCAAGGAACTGCGCGATCTCGCGCGCGATCGTCGCACCTTGGCGCTGGCCTTGTTGGTCGGCCCGCTGCTCTACCCGACGCTGATTCTGGGAATGGGGGCGCTGGCCGAGAGCCGGGTCCGCACGCAGATCGACAAACCGCTGGACATTCCGGTGATCGGCCGCGAGCGTGCGCCGAACCTAGTGGCGTTCCTCGCCATGCAGGGATTGAATGCGGTCGCACCGCCCAAGGACCTGACCGAGGCGATCCGCAGTCAAGCTGTGGATCTGGTGTTGAAGATCGACGAGGACTATCCGAACGCCTGGCACCAGGGACGCCCGGCGCTGGTGGAGATCATCAAGGACAGCACCCGCCGCGATGCCGATATCCCGACCACCCGGGTGCAGGCGGCGCTCAGCATGTACAGCCAGCAGGTCGGCGCGCTGCGGTTGATGGCGCGTGGTATCGACGCGCAGGTCGCGCGGCCGCTGGACGTGGCCACCCAGGACCTGGCCACGCCCGAAGCCAAGCGTGCGGCGTTGCTGGCGATGTTGCTGCCGGTGCTGTTGACCATTACCTCGTTCATCGGTGGTGCCCACCTGATTCTCGACGCCACCGCCGGCGAGCGCGAGCGGCAGTCGCTGGAGCCATTGCTGGCCACGCCGGCCTCGCGCAGCGCGATCGTCAGTGGCAAGATCGCCGCCGCCTGCGTGGTCGGTCTGGTTTCGCTGCTGTTGACCTTGCTCGCGTTCAAGCTCAGCGCGCAAGTCGCCAGCGGCATCGGCCAGCAACTCAACGTCAGTGTCGTGGCCATGTTGCAGATGCTGTTCGTGCTGTTGCCGATGTTGTTCATCGGGACCTCGCTGCTGACCGTGCTTGCCGCAGCGGCCAAGAGCATGAAGGAGGCGCAGAGTCACATGACCTGGCTGATGCTATTGCCGATGCTGCCCGGTTACGCGCTGATGGTGTATCCGTTGAAAACCATGCCATGGCAGTTCGCGGTGCCGTTCCTGGCGCAGAACCAGATGTTGTTGAAGATCATCCGTCGCGAGCCGATCGGCCCGCAGATCTGGGCGGTGTACTTGGTCGCCGGTTTCGGCCTCGCCGCAGTGCTGTGGTTGGCTGCGGTCCGCCGTTACCGTCAGGAGCAGTTGGCGATTGCCGGATGAGAAACGGTTGAGCGGATGCGGCCGCGTGCCTCGGACGTGGTCGTGGGGTTTGCGTGCCTTGGTGTCGTTGGCATGTATGGCCCGGCATTGATTGTGTGCGCGCACATCGATGGCGCGCACGTTGGCTCAACCGCCGGGATTGAAGGCCAGTGTGCGTCGCGTGGTGACCGGTGCGCTGACTGGCTCGAAGCGCCAGCGCTTGGTCGCGCTCAACGCCTCGTGGTCGAACACATGCGCCGGGGTGGAACGCAACACGCGCGCGTTGGTGACCGCGCCATCGGTGCCGACGGTGATCTCCACCAGCACTTCGCCGGCGATGGCCGAGCGCAGCGCTTCTGGCGGATAGCGAGGCGCCGGAGTGCTGATCGGACGCAACGTCTGTGCGCTGGCCGTGGGTGCCGCGGGCGTCGGCGATGGAGCCAGCGTCGCGGCTTGTTGCTGCTGCGCTGCTGGTTGGTGCGCGGCAGCCGTGGCGCTAGGCGCGAGCTGGCGTGGTGTTTCCTGGCGCGCGCTTTCGCGGTGTGCGGCCTCCTGCTGCTCTGCCATCTGTGGCGACACCTGCGCCTGGCTGGTCTGCGCTTGCGCCTGTTTCTGTTGCTCGCTCGCCAGTTTGGTTTTCTCTTCGGCGGCTTTCTTTGCTTTTACGGCTTCCTCCTGGCTGCGCTGTGCCACGGTCTGCATGCCTTTGCTCACGCCCTGTTTGAGCCGTGGCAAGGCCGGTGCTTGGCTGTCCATCTTCTCGATCAAGCCGATGAGGCGCTCGGCTTCGGCGAAATCCTCGCGGTTGATGCTCTGCTCGGCGGCGATCAAGGTGTACGGCATCAAATCGGTCAGTGCGCTCTTCACCCCGGCATCGTCTGGTTGCTTGTCGCGTAGCGCCAGGTAGTATTCGACGGCGTTGTTGCCGGCGGGTGCATACATGCGGTTCTCGCGTAGCGCCTGGCTAGCCGAGGCGTGCAACTGCTCGGTGTCCATCGATTGCACTTTGCTCGATACCGCGGGCATTTCCGGCGCACTTGCCGCAGTGGGGGCCGGTGTGGCGTCGGGCGCGGCCTCTTCTTGTTTGGAACACGCCGTCAGCGCGGCCAGCAGCAGGATCGCTACGATGCGGCGCGTCCTGGCGAATGTGGTGTCGTGCGGCATGCTTTTCTTTGATCCCCGATGGTGACGATGTAACGATGCCAATGGTGTTGCTGGCGTGTTTGCGACGGCATTTCCATTCCCCGTGCCGTCAGTGCACTGCGTGAGTCAATCTAGCATCCGCTGGTTTGCATGCGTGCCCGTTCTCGCCGGGTGGCGGAAAAAAGCGTGATCCCGGGCACGCTGGTCAGTGCGCTGGTTTCGCTGGCGAGGCCATCAGCCGGTCGGTCCAGGCGATGCCGATCGCCGATAGGATAAAGATGGCATGGATGATGGCCTGCCACATCACTCCGGCCTGTGTCAGCGTCGCGCAGCTTTTCAGGTCCACTGTCGCTGCGGCACTCGCTAATTGATCCGGTGAACACAGCGGCATAGCGCCGAGCGCACCGACGGCGATGAAGGTCTTGAGCAGGTGGATCGAAGAGATGCCGATAATCGACAGCGCGAGCTTCACCTTCAGCACGCTGGCGTTGACGTGGCTCAGCCATTCCGGCTGGTCGGGATGGCCTTCCAGGCGCAACCGCGAGACAAAGGTTTCGTAGCCACCGACGATTACCATCACCAGCAGGTTGGAGATCATCACCACATCGATCAGGGCCAGCACGATCAGCATGATTTGCTGCTCGCTCAGGCTCGGCGCTTCGTGGATCAGGTGCCACAGTTCTTTGCCGAATAGAAAAACGTACACGCCCTGGGCCACGATCAATCCCAGGTATAGCGGCAATTGCAGCCAGCGCGAGGCGAAGATCAGGCTGGACAGTGGACTAAGGCGGGGGTGCGGGCGCTGGGGCGTCATGGGGGTATGAATGTCGCGTTGCGTCAAACGCTCAGGTTACCCGGCCTGCGGCAATGCTGCCAAGCGCAGGCGGCGGCTACACTGCGAGTTCCTCTCCAGGACAGGACTGCCCTCATGATCGATCTGTATTACTGGCCGACGCCCAACGGGCACAAGATCACCCTGTTCCTTGAGGAGGCCGGGCTCGATTACACGCTCAAGCCAGTCAACATTGGCGCTGGGGACCAGTTCCAACCCGCGTTTTTGTCGATTTCGCCGAACAACAAGATACCGGCCATCGTCGATCATGCGCCGGCCGATGGTGGCGCGCCGCAGCACGTGTTCGAGTCCGGCGCGATCTTGCTGTATCTGGCCGAGAAGACTGGCCGTTTTCTGCCGAACGATCCGCGTCGGCGCAGCGTCGCATTGCAATGGCTGTTCTGGCAAATGGCCGGTCTTGGCCCGATGACCGGACAGATGGGCCATTTCAACGTCTATGCGCCGGAAAAGATCGGCTATGCGATCGAGCGCTATGGCAACGAGGTACGGCGTCTGCACGGCGTACTCGACACGCGTCTGGCGCACAGCGCGTATCTGGCTGGCGAGGAGTACGGCATCGCCGACATGGCGAGCTACCCGTGGATCGAGGTATACAACGGGCTGATGCCGGACTACGCGGCATTTCAGCACCTGCAACGCTGGCACGCTGCGATTGCCGCGCGTCCGGCAACGCAACGCGCCTATGCGTTGAAGGAGCGGGTCAACCCCAACGCCGGCAAGCCGCTGAGCGAGGCCGAGCGCAAGCAATTGTTCGGCCAACGCTGAGCTGGCGCACTTCTCAAATGCTCTGCGCACGCGCATCATCCCTGCGCTTGCTGCTCCATCAGGAACCTTCATGCGCTCTCTGTTCGCCGCCCTCGCCCTCGTGCTTGCCATGCCTCTCGTCCCCGCACATGCCGAAAAACTGACCCTGGAGGCCATCACCGGCAGCAAGCCGCTGTCCGGGCCGACGCTGATGAAACCCAAAGTGGCGCCGGATGGCTCGCGCGTGACCTTCCTGCGCGGCAAGGACAGCAACCGCAACCAGCTTGACCTGTGGGAGTACGACATCGCCAGCGGCCAGACCCGCTTGCTGGTCGATTCCAAGCTGGTGCTGCCTGGCGCCGAGACCCTGAGCGACGAAGAAAAAGCACGGCGCGAGCGTCAGCGCATCGCGGCCTACACCGGCATCGTCGAATACCAGTGGGCGCCGGATGCGCGCGCGTTGCTGTTCCCACTGGGTGGCGAACTGTATCTGTACGATTTGTCCAAGACCGGCAGCGCCGCGGTGCGCAAGCTCACCCATGGCGAAGGTTTCGCCACCGATCCGAGGATATCGCCCAAGGGCGGCTACGTGAGCTTCGTGCGTGGGCGCAATCTGTGGGTGATCGATCTGGCCAGCGGCCAGCAATATCCGCTGACCCACGACGGCAGCCAGACCATCGGCAATGGTGTGGCCGAATTCGTCGCCGATGAGGAAATGGACCGCCACACCGGCTACTGGTGGGCGCCGGACGACTCGGCGGTCGCCTTCGCGCGCATCGACGAAACCGATGTGCCGGTGCAGAAACGTCAGGAGGTCTACGCCGACCACAGCGAGGTGGTGGAACAGCGCTATCCGCAGGCCGGGCAGCCCAACGTCAAGGTCAAGCTGGGCGTGATCGCGCCGCACGCGGGCACGCAGCCGCAGTGGATCGACCTGGGCAAGAACCCGGATATCTATTTGGCGCGGGTGGACTGGCGCGATCCGCAACGGCTGACCTTTCAGCGCCAGTCGCGCGACCAGAAACGACTGGAATTGATCGAAACCACGCTGGCCAACGGCAAGCAGCGCGTACTGGTCACCGAGACCAGCAAGACCTGGGTGCCGCTCACCAACGACCTGCACTTCCTCAAGGACGGGCGCTTCGTCTGGGGTTCGGAGCGTAGTGGTTACGAGCACCTGTACCTGGCTTCGGAAGATGGCCGCACCTTGCATCCCCTCACGCAGGGCGAATGGGTCGTGGACGCATTGCTCGCAGTGGACGAGAACGTCGGCAAGGTCTATTTCTCCGGGACCAAGGAATCGCCGACCCAGGCCAATGTCTATGCCGTGCCGTTGGCTGGTGGCGCGATCGAACGGCTGTCGCAACCCGACGGTATGCATGCGGCCAGTTTCGCCACCAACGCCAGCGTCTACGTCGATAGCTGGTCCAACACCACCACGCCACCGCAGATTGGGTTGTTTCGCGCCAATGGCGAGAAAATCGCCACGCTCCTGGTCAACGACTTGGCCGATCCACAACATCCCTTTGCCAAGTATCGCGATGCGCAGCGCCCGGTCGAGTTCGGCAGCACGACCGCGGCTGATGGCAAGACGCTATTGCACTACCTGCTGATCAAGCCGGCTGGTTTCGATCCGAGCAAGCGCTACCCGGTGGTGGTCCACGTCTACGGCGGTCCGGCGGCGCAGACCGTGCTCGATAGCTGGCCCGGCCGTGGCGATGACATGTTCGACCAGTATCTGGCCCAGCACGGCTACGTGGTGTTCTCGCTCGACAATCGCGGCACGCCGCGCCGCGGCCGCGACTTCGGCGGCGCACTGTATGCGCGCCAGGGCACGGTGGAAGTGGACGACCAACTGCGCGGCATTGCCTGGTTGAAGGCGCAGCCATGGGTGGATGCGGCGCATATCGGCGTGTACGGCTGGTCCAATGGCGGCTATATGACGCTGATGCTGCTGGCCAAGCACAGCGACGCCTACGCGTGCGGTGTGGCGGGTGCGCCGGTTACCGATTGGGCGCTGTACGACAGCCACTACACCGAGCGCTACATGAATCTGCCGGCAGCCAATCCGGACGGCTATCGCGACGGTCGCGTGGCCGCGCATCTGGATGGCCTGACCTCGCCTTTGCTGCTGATCCACGGCATGGCGGACGACAACGTGCTGTTCGCCAATTCCACCTCGCTGATGAGTGAGTTGCAAAAGCGCGGCAAGCTGTTCGAGCTGATGACCTATCCCGGCGCCAAGCACGGCCTGTCCGGCACCAATGCCCTGCATCGCTACCGCACCACCGAGGCGTTCCTGGCGCGTTGCCTGAAACCCTGAGGTCACGCGCACACGAAGTTGCAGGTGCGGTTCGATGCCGACCCCGATGTGGCTGTTTGCCGGGTCAGCGACCGGTTCGGATCGCTGGCGACGCCGTCCGCTTCATCGCCCTGCCGGTGGCGCAGTGGCTGGTTTGCCTGCGCCTGGCGGTACCCAGATCGCCATGCCGGCGGCGCGTTTTTGCGTGGTCGGGATGCCGATGCCCAGGCCGCCGCCGACGTGGCCGCCATAGCTGCCGCCGCCGAGCGAGACGCCGCCTCCTGAACGTTGCGAACTCACGCCTATCAGCACCACGCCGTTGGCACCGAGTTTGGCCGCCTCCTGTTTGAGTCGTGCCAGCGCCGCGTCGGTCTGGCCCTGGGTCCCGAAGCCTGCCGCACTGGAGGCTTCCAACTGGGCGATATCGACCGCGCCCGCGGGTGGGGTCGAGTAAATCTGCACCAGCGCCGGGTCGATTGCTGGACGCGCCGCACCGACCATCACTTTGGAAGAACTGGCGCAGCCGGCCAGCGCGAACAGCAGGGCCAGCGGCAACAACGGACGGACGTGCATGGCATTAGCTCCGTGGGCGGATCACCACGCGATCATAGGCGGGCCGGGTGAATCGCGCCGAACCCGTCGTCGCGTCATCGTGATGCGTGTGCCGTGCATGCCTTGCCAGCTGTGGTGTTGACCCGTTTCCCGCAGGTGCTATGGTCGTGGTCAGCTTTTTTGCGGAGCCGGGCATGGGCCTGATCAGTCTGTTGTGGGGCATCGTGGCGTTGTTGTGGATGATTCTGGCTTTCGTGCCCTTGCTGGGCTGGGGCAACTGGTTCGTGATTCCGTTCGCCGCGGTCGGGGCGATCATCGCGGCGATCGGCCTGCTCTTCACCCAGGCGCCGAACCGCGGCCGCGCCAAGACCGGCCTGTTACTTAACGCGCTGGCGATGGTGGTCGGCGTGATCCGCCTGAGCTTGGGGGGCGGGGTGATCTGAGCCGTTGTGCGTCTGCGCGCGCGGCATGCCCTGTCGCGATGCATCCGCGTGCTGCGTGCGCCGTCGGCAGGAGTAACATGCCGCAGTCGATGGCGGGCCGGCGCGGGCCGACTTGCAGCACGCCGATGCTGGCGAGCGTGTCTGGTAGTAATGGGCCGCTTCCGCCATGCTCCGTATCCGTTCTCAAGGAATCTGCCCGTGGCGCATCCCCACTATCGGCCTCGGCGCATGCGCCGCGATGCGTTTTCCCGTCGCCTGATGCGCGAACACACCTTGACCGTCGACGACCTGATCTGGCCGGTGTTCGTGCACGAACTGCCCGGTCGCGCGCCGATCGCCGCCATGCCCGGGGTGGAGCGGCTGTCGATCGACGCGCTGCTGCAGGAAGCCGAGGTGGCGCTGGAGCTGGGTATCCCGGTGATCGATCTGTTCCCGGTGATCGACCCGGCCAGCAAGCGCCTGGATGCGGCCGAGGCCTGGAACCCCGACGGCCTGGCACAGCGGGCGGTGCGGGCGCTGAAGACGCGCTTCCCGGAATTGGGGGTGATGACCGACGTGGCGCTGGATCCGTACACCACCCACGGCCAGGACGGCATCATCGACGCGCGCGGCTACGTGCTCAACGACGTCACCGTCGAGGCGCTGGTCCAACAGGCGTTGTCGCATGCGCAGGCCGGCGCGGACATCGTTTCGCCCTCGGACATGATGGACGGACGCATCGGTGCGATCCGTCGCGCGTTGGATGCCGATGCGCATCTGCACGTGCGCATCATGGCCTATTCGGCCAAGTATGCCTCGGCCTTCTACGGCCCGTTCCGCGAGGCGGTCGGCAGCGCCGGCAACCTCGGCAAGGCCGACAAGACCACCTACCAGATGGACCCGGCCAACGGCGACGAGGCGCTGCGCGAGATCGCGCTGGACCTGGAGGAGGGCGCGGACATGGTGATGGTCAAACCGGGCATGCCATACCTGGATGTGGTGCGGCGAGTGAAGGACACCTTCCGGGTGCCGACTTTCGCCTACCAGGTCAGTGGCGAGTACGCGATGCTCAAGGCGGCGGCCGGCAACGGTTGGCTGGACGAGCGCGCCTGCGTGTTGGAATCGCTGATGGCGTTCAAACGCGCCGGCGCCGACGGCGTGTTGACCTACTTTGCGCCGCAGGTGGCGCGCTGGCTGCGCGAGACCCGCTGAGGTTTGCGTGAGGGTGTGGCCGTGGATTGATCGCCACACCCCGGCCCCGGCGTAGCGTGCGACTGACGTTCCAGGGCGCTGGTATGGATGACCGCCCTGGGTTCTGCCGACGCTGCAACCCCAGTGGTCACGGCAGAGTCAGTGCGATCGGATTGGCCTTCATGCTCGCGCTGAGCGACGGGAACGGATCCAGCTTGGTTATAGCGATCAAGTCGTTGATCGATACCACATCGCAATGGATGCTGCTGTCGTTGACGCACAGGTAGGCGGCCGCGCCCATGCCTGGCACGTACACCGCTTTCCACACCTCGTCCGGCACCTCGACGTTGTCGACGCCGATGTCGCGGCGGGTGCCGCTGACGAACGCCGGCCCGGTCACCACGTAGATTTCGCCGCGCTGCGTGGCCAGTTGTCGTACTTGCTCTTCGATCCGCGCCCATTCGCCGACGTTGAGCATGTGGTTCTGCGGCACCACGTTGGCCATCGAGAACGTTTCCTTCTCCGCGTTGATGGTGGAGGCATCGCCAGCCGGGGTCATGTGGCCGCGGTCGTAGCCGGAATTGGTGTAGTCCGAACTCTTGGAGCGATCCGCGACCGGGATTGCGGTTTCGTCGTGGAAGCTGCCGACCCGATTGATCGTCTCGGAGCCGGCGACCTGTTGGTCGGTCAGGTGCTCGGCCGAATACAGCGGGCCCTTGGTCACGCCTGAGGCGAGCAAGACGTATTCGGTGTAGCACACCTCGGTAGTGCGTGCGCTGATCGACGCGTCCAGGTTCGGTGCCTGGCCGTCGGCATAGAGCGCGGGACAACCGGTTGTGGCGTTCGCCGCATGCGCCGCGGACAGCGCCATCAGCGCAACACAACTGCGCAGGAAAACGGACATGCGCAACCTCCTTTTTCGGCTCAGAAGTGAGGTGAGCAAAATGACTAGGATGGGTGGCGTTTTAGCGACAGTTCGATGTGGTCGGAATGCAAATCAAGGTATTTATCACGCTTAACGGTAGACGCAATGTGCAAGCGAGTTTTCGAATTCGATAAGCATTCTCATCTACAATATGCGATCGTTCTCCGTTCCGCTCTGCGCCGTGATCAAGAGGCTGTTATTCCAGTTGCATTGGTTGCTCGGTATCAGTGCCGGACTGGTGTTGTCGGTGATGGGGCTGAGCGGGGCGACGCTCGCTTTCGAGGACGAGATTGTGCGTCTGGTCAATCCGCCGCTGGCCGCCACGGCGGCGCGGTATGCGGCCGGCGAACAGCCGCTGCCGTTGGCGGAACTGGCACGGCGGCTGGATCTGGGCGGCGCGCACCGGACCAACCGATTGCTGGTCGATCCCACCGGCACGCGCCCGTCGAACCTGCGCCTGCCTGGGCGCGCGGGCGGACGGCTGTACTTCGATCCCTACACCGGCGCGATCGTGGCGGCGCCGCGTCTGAGCGGCTTCTTCGCGTTCGTGGAGAACCTGCATCGTCGGCTGGCCGCTGGCGAGCGCGGCAAGGCCGTCACCGGGGCCTGCGTTATCGCGTTGTTCTTTTTTTGCCTATCCGGCCTATACCTGCGCTGGCCGCGGCGCTGGTGGAACTGGCGCGCATGGTGGGTGGTGGAGTGGACGCGGCAGGGACGCAATTTCCTGTGGAGTCTGCACTCGGTGGCCGGCACCTGGTGTCTGGCGATGTACCTGATGACTGCGGCGACCGGGTTGTACTGGTCCTACGATTGGTACCGGCAGGGGCTGGTGGCGATGCTGGGGGGCGATCCGGTACCCAAGGAGGGCGGTGATGGCGGTTCGCCGCTCTTGGTCGACTATGTGCGGTTGCAGGCCGCGCTGGACACGCTGCCGGCCGCCCATCGCGCCTATCTGGACATGCGTCTGCCCAGCCGTCGCGACCAGCCGGTGATCGCGCGTTACCTGCCACCGGATCCGCCGCACAGCCGGGCCTATGACAGCGTGGAGATCGATCCGTCCACTGGCCGTATCGAGCGCCGCCAGCACTACCGCCGGCAACCGCTGGGGCGACAACTGCTGACCAGCATGTTTGCGCTGCATACCGGCAGTTTCTTCGGTCTACCGGGCCGAGTGGCGATGCTGCTGTCGAGCCTGTGCATGACGCTGTTCTGCGTCACTGGCTGGATGCTGTACTTGGACAGGCGTCGTAAACAGCAGGAGTTGCGCAGCGTACGCGGCGATCTGGCAGTGCCCTCGACCACTGGCTCCGGTGACTGGCTGGTGGGTTTCGCCAGCCAGAGCGGTTTCGCCGAACGCTTGGCCTGGGAGGCGGCGCGCCACCTGCAAGTTGCTGGCCTGGGGGTGCAGGTGCGTGCGCTGGCGCAGCTGGATGCGGCGCAGTTGCGCAACCGGCAGCGCGCGTTGTTCGTGGTCAGCACCTTCGGCGACGGTGAGTCGCCGGATACGGCGCGCGGCTTCGCCAAGCGCGTGTTGCGTCAGGCTCAGGCGCTGCCTGAGTTGGACTACGCGATATTGGCTCTGGGCGATCGTCATTACCCGCAGTTCTGCGGCTTCGCACGGCAACTGGAGCGGTGGCTGGACGTACAGGGCGCACGGGCACTGTTCCCGACCGTGGAGGTGGATCGTGCCGACCCGCAGGCACTGGCGCAGTGGCAGCGGCAGGTGTCCGATCTCACCGGTGTGGCGATGGCGATGCCGGTGTTGCAGGTGCCCGAGTCGCTGGACTGGCGTCTGCTTGAGCGGCGTTTGCTCAATCCTGGCAGTGCCGGGGAACCGCTGTGGTGGATCGCGCTGGCGCCGCCAGCGTCGGCGCACTGGCAGGCCGGCGACATTCTGGAAGTGCAGCCTTGCCATGCCGAGGACGCGGTGCGTACCTGGCTTGCCGCGCAGGCGCTGGATGCGGATGCGCCGGTGCAGGCCGAGGGCGTGTGGCGACCGCTGTGGCAGGCGCTGGCCGATCGGGTGCTGTCGCCGCCGATGGCGCCGACGCAGGCATTGCAGGATTGGTTCGAGACACTGCCGCCTTTGCCGTTGCGCGAGTATTCGATTGCCTCGACCCTGGCCGATGGCGCGCTGCACCTAGTGGTGCGGCTGCGCCTGCGCGATGACGGTCGCATCGGCCTGGGGTCGGGCTGGCTGTGTGTGCATGCGCCAGCGAATGCGGTCCTGCGGGCGCGGGTACGCGCCAATCCTGGGTTTCGCCGCCAGGGCGCCGTGCCGATGCTGTTGATCGGCAACGGCACCGGTATTGCCGGCTTGCGCAGCTTGCTGCGCGAGGCAGAACAGGCAGGGGTGCACGGACATTGGTTGCTGTTCGGCGAACGCAATGCGGCCCACGATGCGCTGTTCGCCGATGAACTGCAGGCATGGCAGGCCAGTGGTCATCTGCAACGCCTGGAGTTGGTGTTTTCGCGCGACCAAGCGGGCAAGCAGTATGTGCAGGATCGCTTGCGTGACGCGGCCGAAACAGTGCGCGACTGGATCGCGCGCGGCGCCACCGTGCATGTCTGCGGCAGTCTGGATGGCATGGCGCATGGCGTGGAGGCGGCCTTGCACGAGATCCTGGGCGAGGACACCCTCGACGCGCTGAGCACGGCCGGGCGCTATCGGCGCGACGTGTACTGAGCGGGCTGGCGTGTTGCTGTTGGTCTGGCCAGCCGTTGTGCATGCAGCCACGTTCGCCATGTGAGGGATGGCAAGCCGGCCATCGCCGCGTCGCGTGCGGATGGTATGGACAGGAGTGATGCGTTTAGCGATCCACCACGACGCGATCGCCGGTCAACGGGTTTCCATGCAGTCGCCGCTGCCGCTGGCGCGCGGGGTTTTCATCCGGTACACGTCGCGTTTGCCGGCCTTCGGCGCACGCGCGCTGCCGGTCAGCAGCAGTTCGCCTGGCTTGGAGGCATCCAGCACGGCGCCAGCGGTATGGCCATCGGCGTTGTTGAACGACAGCGTCAGTGGCTGCGGTGACGCATAGTGTCCGTCGGCGCATTGCGCGAGCAGCACCTGGCTGCCCTGGCCGTCGCGTGCGCGGGCGAACAGCAGCGCGCGGCCATCGCCCAGCCAGGCCGCATCGGTCTCGTCGTCGGCGCTGTTGACCCCGACCAGCGCTTGCGGGTGCGCGAACGTCTGGCCGTCCAGGCGTGCGACGAACAGATCCAGGCCGCCGGCGCCGCCGTGACCTGTGCTGGCGAACAAGAGCCGTGTCCCGTCCAGCGAGAGCGTCGGTGCGCGTTCGTCGCCGCGCGAATTCACCCCCGGCCCCAGGTTTTGCGGGGGGCCGTAGCGGCCGTCGGCCAGCACAGGGGCGCGATACAGATCGCTGCCGCCGTTTCCACCGGGACGGTCGGAGGCGAAATATAGCCATCGCCCATCGGCGCTGAAAAACGGATCGGTCTCGGCGCTGGCCGAATTCACGGGCGGCGGCAGCGGCTGTGGGTCACGCCAGCGGCCGTCGCGCAATACGGCCTGCCAGAGATCGCCGCCGCCTGGGCCTCCGTCACGGTCGGGGCTGGCCCAGACGATGTGCTGGCCATCGGCCGCCACGCTGGCGCGGGTCTCGTCGTCGGCGGTGGAAACCACGCCCATGCCTTCCATGCCGAATTCGGAAAGCGCGAACGCCGACGGTGCGCAGAGTAAACTCGCCGCCAGCGCGATTGGCAAAGCATGGGTCCGCATCTGGAATTCCGTGAAATGTCGCCTCCAGTCTAAAACAACCAACGAGCGTTCCATGCCCAACTCCCGTTTTGCCGTGTTCGGTCACCCTGTCGCCCACTCGCTGTCGCCACGTATCCACGCCGCGTTTGCCAAGCAGACCGGCATCGCCATGCAGTACGACGCGCTCGACGCTTCCCTGGAGGGGTTCGCGTCGGCGCTGGCCGCGTTCGTCGCCGAGGGTGGGGTCGGCGCCAACGTGACCGTGCCGTTGAAGGAGGCCGCGTTCGCCGTTAGCGCGGTTCACAGCGAACGTGCGCAACGTGCCGGCGCGGTCAATACGCTCAGTTACCGCGATGGGCAGTGGCACGGCGATAACACCGATGGCGCCGGTCTGGTACGCGACCTGACCGGGCGCCAGGGCCTGGACCTTCGCGGCCGTCGTGCCCTGTTGCTGGGCGCTGGCGGTGCCGCGCGCGGCGTGGCGCCGGCGTTGCTGGAAGCCGGCGTGCAGCGATTGGTGGTGGTCAACCGCTCGCCGGAACGCGCCGACGTCCTGATCGATGCGCTGGGCGAACCGGCCCGCGCGATCTCGCGTTATTGGGACGACCTACGTGACCTGGGCGATTTCGAACTGATCCTCAATGCCACCACCATCGGTCGCGATCCGACGGTGGGATTCGCCCTGCCGTTGTCGTTGGTCAACAGTATGACGTTGGCGGTGGACCTGAATTACGGCGAAGTCGCGATTCCGTTTCTGGCCTGGGCGCGCGCGGCGCACTGTCGCGATACCGTGGATGGCCTGGGCATGTTGGTCGAACAGGCGGCCGAGAGTTTCGCGGGCTGGCATGGTGTGCGTCCGGAGACCGATCCGGTGTATGCCGCGTTGCGCGAACGCGAAGCTGTGCTGGTCAGCGCCAATTGAGCGTTTCGCTGTTGCGACGGCGATGACCGAAACTCCTACGCCGTCGGCACCGCGCGCGCCCGTGTCATCCCCGCGTCAGCTCACCGAGCCGGTCAAGCTGGCGATCCGCGATGCCTACGCCAAGTTGCAGGCCAATACGCCAGGATTCCGCGTGCGCCGTGCGCAGAGTCAGATGATCGGCGTGGTATCGCGCGCGCTGGGCACGTCTGGCGGTGTGGGGGTGGCCGAGGCGCCCACCGGCGTCGGTAAGAGTCTGGGCTACTTGACCGCCGGTGTGCCGATCGCGCTGGCGAGCAAGAAGAAACTGGTGATCAGCACCGGCACGGTGGCGCTGCAGGCGCAGTTGGTGGAACGCGACATTCCGGCGTTCCTCAAGGCCACCGGGCTGGAGGCCACGGTGGCCTTGGCCAAGGGGCGCACCCGCTACCTGTGTCCGCGCAATGTGGCCGAACTGCACGGCGAAGCGGCGCAAGACAGCATGTTCGAGGACGAGGCGCCGCTGTACGACCGCCCGCCTAGTCCAGCCGAGGCCGAGCAGGCACGCGCGCTGGCCAAGGCCTATGCCGAAAAAACCTGGAACGGCGATCTGGATGCCGCGCCGGAGCCGATTGCGCCGTCGCTGCGTGTGCGCATCACCACCAACGCCGCCGGTTGCGCTGGGCGCCGCTGTTCGTTCGCGGCGCAGTGCCCGGTGCTGAAGGCGCGCAGCGAGGTGCGCGACGCGCAGATCGTGGTGACCAACCATGCATTGCTGTTGTCGGCGCTGGCGCTGGGCGACAGCGACAACGGCCAGCCGTTGATCGCGCCGCCGTCGGACATGTTGTTGGTGCTGGACGAAGGCCATCATATCGGCAGTGTCGCCATCGATCAGGGCGCCGCCAGCCTACCGTTGGACGAGATGGCGCAACGCACCGGGCGCTTGCAGACGTTGATCGCTGCGGCGTATCGACTGACCGACAAGGACACCATCGGCCAGCAGTTGCCCAACGAGGCGATCGAGTTGGCTGCGCAAGTGGTCAAGGGGCTGAAGGCGTTCCGTGCCGAGGTCGAACGCGTGTGGGTACCCGAGCCGGACCACGACGCGCCGATGTGGCGTGCGCCCAACGGACGCCTGCCGCAGGAGTGGATGCCACTGATCGACGCGCAGGCGCAGGACACCGCCGCGTTGCTGAACTGGGTGCAGGCCGCGCACCAAATGGTGGTCAAGTCCAAGCAGGAGGACGCGGCCAAGGAACGCCTGCAGCGGAATCTCGGCATGGCCCTGGAGATGGTCGAGCAGCAGTACGGGTTATGGCTGGGCTGGCGCCGCGAGGATCAGGAAGGCCAGCCGCCGATGGCGCGCTGGATCACCGCCTCGCGCGATGCCGACGTGATCTGTCATTGCTCACCGGTTTCGGCTGCGCAGGTGTTGCGCTCGCTGTTGTGGAGCGAAGTGGATGCGGCGGTGCTGACCTCGGCCACGCTCACCGGCGGCGGCGATTTTCAGTCCTTGGCGATCGACAACGGCCTGCCCGACCACGCCGAAATGGTGTCGCTGTCCTCGCCGTTCGACCTGCCCAATCAGGCCGAACTGATCGTGCCGGCGTTTCCCGTGGCGCCGGACGATCGCGATGGCCATCCGCGCGAAGTGGCGCGCTACCTGGTCCGTGAACTGGACTGGGGCAAGGGATCGATCGTGCTGTTCACCTCGCGCTGGAAGATGCTCAAGGTCGCCGATCTGCTGCCCATCGCGCAGCGCAACCGGGTGCTGGTGCAGGGCGAGGGTTCCAAGTCGCAGATGATTGGCGAGCACCTGCGCCGCATCGGCGCCGGCGAAGGGTCGGTGCTGTTCGGGCTGCATTCCTTCGGCGAAGGCCTGGACCTGCCCGGCGAGGCGTGCACCACCGTGGTCATCACCCAGGTGCCGTTCGCGGTGCCGACCGATCCACAGACCGCCACGCTCGGTGAATGGTTCGAAAGCCGTGGTCTCAACGCTTTCAACCTGATCGCGGTGCCGCATGCACTGCGCACCTTGACGCAGTTCGCCGGCCGCCTGATCCGCACCTCCAGCGACCATGGTCGCGTCATCATTCTCGATTCGCGCCTGCTGACCAAGCGCTACGGCAAACGCATCATCGATGCGTTGCCGCCGTTCAAGCGGGTGATCGGCTAGATAACGCCGCGATAGACATCGCCGGCAGGAATGTAGCGACACCTCGCTTCACCATCGTGTTGCAGCCGAACGCGTTGCCGGTCTGCGCGTGCCGTTGTTCGAGTTGTTTGAGCACGGTAGATGGCGTTGTGGCGTCTACATTTTGATGTCAATGCGCATCGTCGTGGCGATCGTCATAGCGTGCTACTTGCTGTAATTCATGGCGAATTATGCGTTTCAAGGGCGATCGCCATCACGTTGTAGTGCATGGATTGAACGTGTCGATGGCAGCGATTGCAACGAACGAATTCTCTGCATGCGAAGGCGTTGCGATGCTGCAATTCCCCAAACGCGAGCCGATGCCATGCGCACTGTTCCCTTGCTGATAATCGTCTTGCTGTCGCAGTTCCTGATCGTTTCGACGGGAGCCGCGCAGTCCACGCTCACCCGCGACAACGGCGCACCGGTGGGCGACAACCAGAACTCGCAGACCGCCGGTCCCAATGGCCCGACCCTGCTACAAGATGTGCAATTGATTCAAAAGTTGCAGCGCTTCGACCGCGAGCGTATCCCGGAACGCGTGGTGCATGCGCGCGGCACTGGGGCGCGTGGCATTTTCACCGCCACAGCCGATATCTCCGACCTGAGCAAGGCCAAGGTATTCGTGCCGGGCGAGATCACGCCGGTGTTCGTCCGCTTCTCCTCGGTCGTGCACGGGAACCATTCGCCGGAAACCATGCGCGACCCGCACGGTTTCGCGACCAAGTTCTACACCCGCGAGGGGAACTGGGACCTGGTCGGCAACAATTTTCCGACCTTCTTCATCCGCGATGCGATCAAGTTTCCCGACATGGTGCATGCATTCAAGCCGGATCCGCGCACCAATCTGGACGATGACGCGCGTCGCTTCGATTTCTTCTCGCACGTGCCCGAGGCCACGCGCACGCTGACCCTGCTGTACTCCAACGAAGGCACGCCGGCCGGTTATCGCTTCATGGATGGCAACAGCGTCCACGCCTACAAACTGGTCAACGCGCAAGGTCAGGTGCATTACGTCAAGTTTCATTGGAAGTCGTTGCAGGGCATTCGCAATCTCGATCCCAAGCAGGTCGTTGCGATGCAGGGCAAGGCCTACAGCCATTTGACCAATGATCTGGTCGGGGCGATCGCGCGTGGCGATTATCCAAAGTGGGATCTGTACATCCAGGTGCTCAAGCCGGAAGACCTGGCCAGCTTCGATTTCGATCCGTTGGATGCGACCAAGATCTGGCCCGGTATACCCGAGCGCAAGATCGGCCAGTTGGTCTTGAACAAGAACGTGGAGAATTTCTTCCAGGAAACCGAGCAGGTCGCGATGGCGCCGGCCAATCTGGTGCCCGGCATCGAGCCTTCCGAAGATCGGCTGCTGCAAGGACGACTGTTCTCCTATGCCGATACCCAGTTGTACCGGGTTGGCACCAATGGTCTGAGCCTGCCGGTGAACCGGCCGCGGGTGCCGGTGAACAACGGCAATCAGGACGGTGCGATGAACGCCGGCAGCACCGTCGGCGCGGTGAACTACGAACCGAGCCGGCTCGCTCCGCGTCCGCAAGATCCCAATGCCCGTTATAGCCAACTGCCGCTTTCCGGTACGACCCAACAGGCCAAGATCGCCCGCGAGCAGAACTTCAAACAGGCCGGCGACCTGTTCCGCAGCTATAGCAAGAAAGAGCAACAGGATCTGATCCAGAGCTTCGGCGAATCGCTGTCTGGAACCGACGATGCCAGTAAGCACATCATGCTGTCGTTCCTGTACAAGGCCGACCCGGACTATGGCACAGGGGTGACGCGTGTCGCCAAGGGCGATCTGGCGCGGGTCAAACAGTTGGCCGCGCAGTTGCAGGACTGAGCGTTCACCGCGCAGCGCGGCGGCACTTCCCCGCCGCACGCGTTGCGCATTTTCACCGAGACGGAGACCGAATATGCGCCGTTTTGCTGTTCTCTTGGTCAGCCTGGTCACTGTGGCGACCGCCACCGCCGCACCTCCTGCGCTTGTGCCGCCGGATCCGGCGAGGATCCAGGCGCAACTGCGCGATTATTTCTTCGACGCCGCACGCGAAGGCCGGCAGGACATGCTGGCCGAATTCATCCGTGCCCACTACGATCTCGATACTCGCGACGACAAGGGGTATACCGCGCTGATTCTGGCCGCCTACCACGGCCATCAGGCAGCGGTGGAACAGTTGCTGCGCGCTGGCGCCGACCCGTGCGCACAGGACAAGCGCGGTAACACCGCGCTGATGGGCGCGATCTTCAAAGGCGAACTGGCGATTGCCAAGCGCCTGATGCAAGCCGACTGCGCACCGGACCAGCGCAACAACGCAGGACAGACCGCGGCGATGTACGCAGCATTGTTCCAGCGCACCGAGGTGCTGAAGGAACTCGCTGCCAAGGGCGCCGACCTGCAGGCCAAGGACGCGCAGGGCAACGACGTGGCCAAACTGCGGCACGGCCAATTCGCGCCGTTACCTGCGCGTTGAGCGAACCGCGATTGGGCTGGTGCGCCGTCGGCTGGCGCATCGGCGGGCGCAGCCCATGCCGCGATGGGCAAGGGCGGCATGGCATCGGGCCCCTCGGATCGGCGAAAATACCGACGTGGCCGGTTTCCACTGGCCACGCGTCGTCGCTATCTGCGCTGTTACGCCTCCCGCTTGCGATGATGGGTTGGTGTGCAACGCGGTAGCGCGTTACCCATGCCGGCATCGTGCCGGCCTTTGCCACGGTTCGCCGTCGCCCACCCCGGATCTGTCTTGAACACCAACGCCCCTGCTTCCACCGACGAGCTGCCCTTATCCGAGCGCCTGCGCATCACCCTGGAATTGCTCGACGCCATCGAGGCCGACCGCACTGTCCTCGATGCCCTGCCCGAAGCCGAGCGCGTGCGCCTGCATCAGGCGGTGGCCAAGGTTTTCCATCCCGAACCCAAGACACGGCGCAAGTTGCTCAAGCAACAGGCGCGCGAACGCCATCAGGAGAAAGTGCGCAAGGCCGAGGCGTTGCTGGAGCAGACCGGTATCCGCGCGTTGCGCCGCAAACCGGTGTTCAGTACGCCTAACTATTTTCCCCCGCAGTCGCCCACTGCGCTGAGTTGCGTGCAGGCTGTTGCGCAAGAGCCTGCGCCGCAATCGCCCGAGTTGCGTCACTGCTATGTGTGCAAGCAGAAGTTCACCCAGCTGCATCATTTCTACGACCAGATGTGTCCGCCCTGCGCCGAGATGAATTACCTCAAGCGCACCGAAACGGCAGATCTGCGCGGACGCGTGGCGCTGTTGACCGGTGGACGGGTCAAGATCGGTTATCAGGCTGGATTGAAACTGCTGCGTGCCGGTGCCGAGTTGATCGTGACCACACGCTTCCCGCGCGATTCGGCTGCGCGCTATGCGCAAGAGCCGGATTTCGCCGATTGGGGGCATCGGCTGCAGGTGTTCGGCCTGGACCTGCGCCACACGCCCAGCGTTGAGGCGTTTTGTAGCCACTTGCTCGCCACCCGTGCGCGTCTGGATTTCATCATCAACAACGCGTGTCAGACCGTGCGTCGACCACCGCAGTTCTATGCGCACATGATGGCTGGCGAAACCGCCACGCTGCAAGAATTGCCCGAGCACGTGCGCCGGTTGGTCGGCAGTTACGAAGGGTTGCGCGGCCCGGAACTGCTGCCGGCGGTGTCGGCGACCACGCTGCAGACTAGTGCCGGGTATGGTCTCAGTGGTACAGATGGCTTGTTGCATGCAGCGGCGTTATCGCAGATGCCGCTGCTGGCCGACGATCTGCTCGGCCAACAGCATGTGTTTCCGGAAGGGCGGCTAGACCAGGATCTGCAGCAGGTGGATCTGCGCGGGCGCAATTCCTGGCGTCTGCTCTTGGCTGAGGTGTCGTCGGTGGAACTGTTGGAGACACAGTTGGTCAACGCGATTGCGCCGTTCGTCATCAATGCGCGGCTCAAGCCGCTGTTGCTGCGCACGCCCGAGCGCGACAAGCACATCGTCAACGTGTCGGCGATGGAAGGACAGTTCTATCGCAACTTCAAGACGACCCGGCATCCGCATACCAACATGGCCAAGGCCGCGTTGAACATGATGACCCGCACGTCGGCGGCGGACTACCACAACGATGGCATCCACATGAATAGCGTGGACACTGGCTGGGTCACCGATGAGGATCCGGCGGAGATCGCTGCGCGCAAGGTGCACGAGGAACGCTTCCATCCGCCGCTGGACATCGTCGATGGTGCGGCGCGCATCGTCGATCCCATCATCCACGGCTTCAACACCGGTGAGCACGTTTGGGGCCAGTTTCTCAAGGATTACGCGCCGACTGATTGGTAACGCGCCAGTTTGCCGATGACTTGAAGCGTTGCTTCCGCCTCGTGCAGGAAGCCGATGATCTATTATTCGGAAAAGCGCTTCTTTAGGAATTGGATTCCAAATCCGGATGCTGCTCGGGACTCGGGGACGTCTGTCTGGCAACGGATGCTTGCAGGTTGCCGATCCCGATTTGCAGCATGTTAAGACTCAGAGATCAAATGACGCTACTGCTTTTGATTTCCCATGCAGCCACACGGCGTGATTGCAGGACGTTGTGCATGAAATTTGATTATAAGCCATCTATATTGATGCCGCCGGCCTGCGATCGGCTTGGCATATTGTTCGAATCCTTGCCTTAGAGTAGACCGCAAAACTACTGCGCAGCCGCCAAGCGGGCGCGGACGGTGCTCGGAATCCTCATGTACCACGCGTACACTGCGGTTCCTGCGCGCTGTCCGCACCCTAGTGGCGGCTGCTCACGACGTTTTGTTAGCCACTCTTAGAGTTGGACATGATCCAAATCTACGTCACCACTAATGCCAGGAACATTTCCTTTGCTGGTGTACTGCCAGATCGACCAGGTTTTACCAGCATCACTCCACACCTTCGGGATTCTAGGTTGATCGACATCCCAGCTGGCAACCCATAATGGATATTGACTAAAATCGTGCTTGTCTCCAGCCACATGTTCGTCCCAGAAGCGTGCTGCGCAATAAATCAGTGGTTTTTTGCCTCCAAGTATTGCCTCGTTTTCGAGTAGCTGAAGCAATGCATAAAGGTTGTCGGCCATCAATTCCGGCGTTGCATTTTCATTACCGGTGAGCTCCACATCTATCGCGAAATGTTCGCAAGATGCGTCGAAATCATTTTTGCTAAGTGTTGAAACGATATTGTCCCGTTGCTCTTCGGGGGTGCTACTCAATCCACGGAAGTAATGATAAGTCCCGAGCCGCAAATTTGCAGACAATGCATTGCCACGATAAAGCCCATAGTTTGGATCCTGATATGTTCCACCTTCTGTGGCTTTCATAAAAACATAATTTACATCCGCATCTGCAACTTTTTCAAAATCTATATTTCCATTTTTATGCGAAATATCAATGCCTTTGCTGTACATGTCAAATCCTCTTGATTTTATAAGCGGTTGGGTGATAAGCATAGCCCAGGAAATTTGAATAGATGCCGACTAGGAAAATTTTTAAAATTCCAAGATAAACATCAAAATTAATTGGCGGAAAATCACTTTGAATTCACATTGCGATAACTTCGCTGGGGTGATCGAAGAGAATTTTTCCTCTATAACTTGCCAGTGAAGTGTTGAATCATCCATTTTTTCCTAGACATCGCATGATCATGGGGAGTGTTGAATTCGGAGCTGTCGCTGCGCAAGTTCGGTAAGTCGGGTGTCGTGCAGCGGTCTGAAGTCGGTCCAAGTGCCGAGGCTCTGCGTCTGAAGGCCGAGCTGCGCCGGGTCACCGAGGAGCGCGACACACTAAAAAAGCCGCCGGCTACTTTGCCAAGGGGGAGCGGGAAAGTAAGCTTTCATGTACGCACATTGTCAGGAGTTCGGGCGACTGAGGATGTGCCGGGTGCCACGGGTAAATTGGTCTGGCGACGACTCTTGGCTGCGCTCGCCGATGAGTGAGCGAACCAGGGAGGATGCGGCTGATTAAGCAGCAATGCTTGGCCAGCGGCAGTGCATACGGGCATTGCAAAGCGACCCAGGACTTGCGGGATCTGAACGAAAGCTACAGCCGCCTTGAGGACATCGTTTGGTGCGCGCGGAAGGCCTGCCTGCTCAGGCAGGCGACGGGGGCAAGCCACGTTTCCTGCGCAGAGCGACATGCGCGGTGGCGAGCAATCTACTCGAGCCGGTTTGAGGTGACCTGGCGGCGTAAGCCCAAGCTCGGTGCCTTGGTTCATTCGGACCAAGACTCGGTCTACACCCGCGATGACGAACAGAGCTTCCTGACGGCTCATAGTTCAAACGGCGACCTGTCGCCTTTAGAGTTCGAGCGGCGCTACGCACAACGACGGTTCTGAGTGCCTACAAAACCGCTGGACATTCAGATGGTGAAGCTCAGTTCTTCCAGCCATCGCCATCGCCATCGCCATCGCCCTGCGCTCGCTGAGTCCTTTCGTCTTCCGTAGCACGCGCCTGCTCGTGCCGGGCGGCGCTCCCATCGTTTTTCCCAGATGAAGATCTGGCAAGAGCAGCTACTGGGGATCGCATGATAACGTGGCAATAGCCGCGTATCCTGCGCGGATGGCGGTGGCGGTGAATGCCTCCTTTAAACATCCGCCGTGCCGACCGTTTCCGCCAGTATTTGGCCCACCTTCGATCACACAACACCCGCCATGCCCGACTATCGCTCCAAGACTTCCACCCACGGCCGCAACATGGCCGGCGCCCGCGCGCTGTGGCGCGCCACCGGCATGCAGGACGCCGACTTCCACAAGCCGATCATCGCCATCGCCAATTCCTTCACCCAGTTCGTGCCGGGCCACGTACACCTGAAGGATCTCGGCCAGTTGGTTGCGCGTGAGATCGAGCGCGTCGGCGGCGTGGCCAAGGAATTCGACACCATTGCCGTGGACGACGGCATCGCTATGGGCCACGACGGCATGCTGTATTCGCTGCCCAGCCGCGAGATCATCGCCGACTCGGTGGAGTACATGGTCAATGCGCATTGTGCCGACGCACTGGTGTGCATCTCCAACTGCGACAAGATCACGCCCGGCATGTTGATGGCCGCGCTACGCCTCAATATCCCCACCGTGTTCGTTTCCGGCGGGCCGATGGAAGCGGGCAAGACCAAACTCGCCGATCACAACCTGGACTTGATCGATGCGATGGTGATCGCCGCCGATCCCAATGCATCGGACGAAAAAGTCGCCGCCTTCGAACGCAGCGCCTGCCCCACCTGCGGCTCGTGCTCGGGGATGTTCACCGCCAACTCGATGAACTGCCTCACCGAAGCGCTCGGCCTGGCCCTGCCCGGCAATGGCACCGTGGTTGCCACCCATGCCGATCGCGAGCAGTTGTTCCTCAAGGCCGGACGCACCGCCGTCGAATTGTGTCACCGCTGGTACGGTGCCGAAGATCCGACCGCCTTGCCACGCGGCATCGCCACCTTCAAAGCCTTCGAAAATGCGATGACCCTGGATATCGCCATGGGCGGTTCCACCAACACCATCTTGCACCTGCTCGCCGCCGCGCAGGAAGCCGAGGTGCCATTCACCCTGTACGACATCGATCGTCTGTCGCGGCGCGTGCCGCAGCTGTGCAAGGTCGCGCCGAACACGCCGAAGTACCACATCGAGGACGTGCATCGCGCCGGCGGCATCGTCGCCATCCTCGGCGAACTGGCGCGCGGCGGCTTGCTGCACACCGATCAACCCACCGTGCACAGCCGCAGCCTGGCCGACGCCATCGCCCAGTGGGATGTCACGCAAAACAACGACGACGCCGTGCACACGTTCTACAAGGCCGGTCCGGCAGGTATTCCCACCCAGGTTGCCTTCAGTCAGGCCACTCGCTGGCCGAGCCTGGACACTGACCGCACCGCCGGCTGTATCCGCGAGGTGGCACAAGCCTACTCGCAGGAAGGCGGCCTGGCGGTGCTGTACGGCAATATCGCCCGCGACGGCTGCGTGGTGAAGACCGCTGGCGTGGATGAATCGATCCACGTGTTCGAAGGCAATGCCAAGGTCTTCGAGAGCCAGGACGCAGCGGTCAAGGGCATCCTCGCCGACGACGTGCAGGCCGGCGACGTGGTGGTGATCCGCTACGAAGGCCCCAAAGGCGGCCCGGGCATGCAGGAGATGCTGTATCCCACCTCTTATTTGAAGTCCAAAGGCTTGGGCAAACAATGCGCCTTGCTCACCGACGGCCGCTTCTCCGGCGGCACCTCTGGTCTATCCATTGGCCACGCCTCACCCGAAGCCGCGGCCGGCGGCGCCATCGGCCTGGTCCGCGACGGCGACAGGATCCTCATCGACATCCCCAAGCGCCGCATCGACCTGCTGGTCTCCGACGAGGTACTGGCTGCCCGCCGCGTCGATCAGGATGCCCGTGGCTGGAAACCGGCCGAATCGCGTCCGCGCAAGGTCAGCACCGCGCTGAAGGCGTATGCGCTCCTGGCCACCAGTGCGGACAAGGGTGCGGTGCGGGATCGGGCGATGCTGGAGGGGTGAAGCGGCGAGGCCATCGGATCGGGAAAATGCATGCGACACGTTTTCTCGGTGCCGACATCCCAGCAGCCCGAGTCGCAGTCGGGCGCAGCGTGCTGGATGGATGATCTTGGTATTGCCTCGCAAGATTGAGTGTCGGCAGGACACGGTGTGTTTGGCGGCTGTCGTACCGCATGCACCACGCCCGGACTTATCCTGGCCGAGCGCGTCGTGGACATCGAGCACAGCGCTGTCCACGACCACACGCGATGCAGGAGCGCGATACGCTCTGCACAAGTGGACGAGCATCGCTTTCGATCCGCAACGAAAGTTCCGGTACCAAGCCGCGCAGGCCATCTTCGCCCACCGTCCACCGACATGGCGTTACTGTTTCCATCACGATCAACTTCGATCTGCATCTGCACCCATATGAAAACCACGGCCCCCAGCATCGCCTCTCCTCTACGGCCATTCGTGGCACGTGTCCTGGTCGTCATGGCGCTCGGCGGGCTCGCGCTGCTCGCCTGGCAATTGTCCGAACTGCTGCTGATCGTGTTCGGCGCCATCGTGGTCGGTGTGCTGTTGCACGGCCTAGCGTCTGTACTGTGCAAACGGCTGCCGGTCCCGGAGTGGGCGGCGCTGGCGCTGGTGATCTTGTCGTTGTTGTTGGCGCTGTCGGCGATCGTGCTGCTGTTCGGCTCCGAAGTCGCCGCGCAGATCGACGCCTTCCGCACCACCCTGCCGGCAGCCTGGAACAAGTTCCATGCCTGGTTGCAATCCGGCCCGCTGGGGCCGCAGATCGATCGTATCCCCGAACAATTACGCAATGGCGCGTCAACCGTCGCCGCGCATGCCGGCGCCATCGTGATGTCCGCTGGCGGCGGCGTCACCAACGCGGTGCTGATGACGGTCGGCGGCATCTATCTGGCAGCGCAACCGCGGCTGTATCGGCAAGGGTTGCTGCGGCTGCTGCCGCGCGACCAGCGCGGTGTCGCCGATGCGGCCCTGGGTGCCAGCGGCCAGGCCCTGCGCGCCTGGCTGGCGGGTCAATTGCTGGCGATGGCGGTGATCGGCACTTTGACCGGGGTGGGCTTGTGGCTGCTGCACGTACCAGTGGCACTGGGGATTGGCTTGTTGACCGCGTTGCTGGACTTCATTCCGATCGTCGGTCCAATCGCGGCTGCGGTCCCGGCGATCCTGCTGGGCTTCACCGTCAGTCCGCAGGTGGCGCTGGGCGCGTTGCTGCTGTTCGTGGTGTTGCAGCAACTGGAGGGGCATCTGCTGCAACCGCTGATCCAGGCACGCGCGGTGGATCTTCCGCCGGCGCTGCTGCTGTTCTCGTTGTTCGGGATCGGCATGCTGCTCGGGCCGATGGGCGTGGTCCTGGCAGCGCCCCTCACCGTCGTGATCTTCGTGCTGATCAAGCGCCTGTACGTCCAGCATGCGCTGGGCGATGCCGAGGAAGCCGAGTCCGCCGCGACGACGGTGTGATCCGGGCGACGGATAGCCGGTGGCCCGTCGCGCGGCTGAACCCGCACGATGGCGCATCCCCACTGGCCTGCGAGACGGACACTGAATGCGTCATACATATCCCGCTTCACGGGCTTCCGCTTGTCATTCACCCAGCCCACACTGGTGGCTGTCCTTTTCCGCCCTTTATGACATCGTGAAGAAATCGCCTCAGGACCCAACGTCCACACCCACCGACCCTACTCCCGAGAACCCGCAACGCCGGCGCCTGCTCGGCGGCATGGCCTTGGCCGGCGGCGCGTTGGCGATCGGCCCGGCCCAGGCGCGCACCGACACCGCGCAGCACACGCCCAAGCGTGCGTTGTCGGCCACCGCGGTGGATCGGCAGTTGCAGGAGAAGATCCAGCATGTCGTGGTGATCTACGCCGAGAACCGCAGCTTCAACAACTTGTTCCCGGACTTTCCAGGACTGCAACACCCGCTGTCGCAGGTGACGCCAGCGCAGGCGCGGCAGGTCGATCGCGATGGCAATGTCCTCGACATCCTGCCGCCGATCTGGGGCGGGCTGGCGCCGAACGAACAGGTGGTGGAGCACCGCCGCTACAAGATCGGCGAGGACGCGATCGGGCCGTTGCCCAACGCGCCCTACCCACTGCGCACGGCCGACGGCAAGCCGTTGCCACACGGCGTGGTGACCCGCGATCTGGTCCACCGTTTCTACGAGAACCAGATGCAGATCAATGGCGGCCGTAACGACCGCTTCGCGGCCTGGAGCGATGCCGGCGGTTTGGTGATGGGCCACTATGGCGATGCGCCGGCGACCTTGCGGCTGTGGAGCCTGGCGCGCGAGTACACGCTGTGCGACAACTTCTTCATGGGTGCGTTCGGCGGTTCGTTCCTCAATCACCAATACCTAGTGGCCGCACAGGCGCCGTACTACCCGAACGCCGACAATAGCCCGGCGCGGCTGCAAATCAGCAAACTGGCCAGCGACCGGCCCGACGAAATCCATCTGGCGGAGCAGGAAGATTCGCCCGCTTCCGCCCTCAACGGCAAACCGCGCTTCGTGCGCAGTGGCGCGTTGACCCCGGACTTCTGGGCGATCAACACCATGAGTCCGCCGTTCCAGCCCAGCACCAGCCAGGATCCGACGCGCCGGGATTACGCCGCAGCGGACAGCCCCAACACCTTGCCGCCGCAGACCCATCGCCACATCGGCGACGCGCTCGACGCCAAGGGCGTGGAGTGGGCGTGGTACGCCGGCGGCTGGGGCCTGGCAGTGCAAGGCAAGGGCGACACCGGCGACACCAGCGAGTTCCCGACCAGCCCTAATTTCCAGATCCACCACCAGCCGTTCAACTACTTTGCCAATCTCGCCCCCGGCACGCCTGCGCGTGCGCAGCGCCTACGCGACGGCGGGCTGGGCGACAGCGCTCCGGATAACCGCTTCCTCGCCGACGTACAGGCCGGCACCCTGCCACCGGTCACGTTCTACAAGCCGCAGGGCAACCTCAACATGCACGCTGGCTATTCGGACGTGGCCGCGGGTGATCGCCACATCGCGATGGTGATCGACGCCCTGCGCAAAAGTCCGCTGTGGGAGAAGACCGCCGTCTTCATCACCTTCGACGAGAACGGCGGCTGGTGGGACCACGTGGCACCACCGAAAGCCGACCGCTGGGGTCCTGGCTCGCGCATCCCGGCACTGGTGGTCTCGCCTTACGCCAAGCGTGGTCATGTCGATCACACCGTGTACGACACCGGCTCGATTCTGCGTTTCATCACCCGCCGTTTCGGGCTGGAGAAGCTACCTGGTCTGGCCGAGCGGGAACGCACGATGCATGCTGCCAGTGGCGTGGTCCCGGGCGATCTGACCGCTGCGCTGGACCTCGGCTAAGCCAGCCGAGGCCAAGTTGCACGCAGCATGCACGCCGTTGCGAGCGTGCTGCATGCTCCGCATCGCATCGGCACCACCGCATTGCTCGCGCTATGCGGCAGTGGCGTGCTGGCAGCACACGCTCAACCGGCGCTGGCGCTCAGCATGCCGCGCTGACGACGGAACAGCAGCAACGAGCAGCTCAGGCCGATCAGCGCCGCCAACGACAGCCATAAGGCGGGCGCGGCCGGACTGTGGGTGGTGTGGATCAACCACGTGCACACCACCGGGGTGAAGCCGCCCATCGTCGCCGTGGCCAGACTGTAGGCCAACGAAAAGCCGGTGGTGCGCACCTCTGCCGGCATCACTTCGGTCAAGGCCACCACCATCGCGCCGTTGTAGGCGCCATACAGTAGCGATAGCCATTCGCCGACCAGCAGCAGCCGCGCGAACGAAGGAGCGTCGACCAGCCAATGCAGCGCCGGCCATACCGTCAGTAGCATGGTCACCGTGGCGAACACCAGCAACGGCTTGCGACCGATGCGATCGCTCAGCGCGCCCATCACCGGTAGCCACACAAAGTTCGACAGACCGATGCAGCCAGTGACCACCAAGCTGTCCAGCTCGCTCAAGTGCAGCTCCGAGCGACCATAGGTCGGCATGTAGGCGGTGATCAGATAGAACGACACGGTAGTCATCAGCACCAGCCCGACGCCAGCCAGCACCAACCCGGCATTGGCGCGCAGCGACTGGGCGATGCCAGCCAGGTCTGGCGCTTGGCGCGCGGCGAACTCCGGCGTTTCTTGCAGCGAACGGCGGATCAGGAAAATCAACGGCAAGATCAGGCTGCCGATGAAGAACGGGATGCGCCATCCCCAACTGTCCATCGCGCTCTCGGATAGCAGCGTATGCAGGGCGACGCCGAGCGCCGCGGCAAACACCACCGCGACCTGCTGGCTGGCCGATTGCCAGGCCACATAGAAACCGCGTCGGCCCGGCGTGGCGATCTCGGCCAGATACACCGACACGCCGCCCAGTTCCGCGCCAGCGGAAAAGCCCTGTAGCAGGCGACCGAGCAATACCAGCGCCGGTGCGAGTATGCCGATGCTGGCGTAACCCGGCACAAAGGCGATCAACAAAACGCCCACGGACATCAGGCTCAGGGTCAGACCTTTGCGGCGCCCATGCCGATCGATGTAACTGCCCAACACCAAGCCACCGATTGGGCGCATCAGGAAGCCGGCGCCGAACGTCGCCAGCGACAGCATCAGCGAGGAGAATGCGCTGTGCGCAGGGAAGAACGCATGACCGATGGCGGTGGCATAGAAGCCATAGACCATGAAGTCGTACATTTCGAGGAAATTGCCGGTGACCACGCGGAACACAGCGGCGGCGCCATGGGGTGGAGCATCCATGGCGGCAGGTGGCATATCGGAAGACATCATCGGTCGTGGTCTGTTGAAAATGAGAGGTGTTGCCGCGCAATGATACGCAAATGCAATGCTGCGGCCGCCCTTGCGCTTTCACAGTACAACACGCCACAGACACCTTTCGCTACGTGTAACAGGTCATGCTCGGTAGCGGAGGTGGCGTGCGTTAGACCCACAACAGTCCACCCATGCAGTGGTGCTCGGGCGTATGAATGCATTGCTATGAAACGGTCTAACACGACAGCACGCTTGCATAGTAGCGATGATGATGGGGTTTTTCCTCTCGCAGATGCCCAATGACAACTGCGTTGGAGTAGTAACGGTCAGATGATTTATCAACAGTAGGGAGTTGCCTTTATTAGCCGATGAGCGGGTTTGACCCTGGCGAAGCGGTGTGTCGTGGCTTGTGGACGGACCATCGATGCATACCAGCACCGCCGCCCGGGCGGCAGCGGTGCGAGTTGCAGATGCTCGGGTCTGGCGACAGGATCTGGGTAGGGATGTCGTAGATTGGCAGGAAAAGCGTTCGCCGCAGCGCCCACATTCACCGCATGGACCCGCCTGTCAAGCTGATATCGGCCGCGTGGATGAATGCCATCGCACCGACGGGGAGCGCCACCCTTGGCGTGGGCGAGGTGATCCCCATACCGTGCGGTGCCGGCAGTGGGCCGGTCATCACATTCGGATACGCGTATGACTCCGCAAGAGCAGCAGCTTCTCGAAGACTTCCTGGCGCGCTTGCGCAGCGCTGGCGGGGTGGTCAAAGACCCGCAGGCCGACGCGTTGATCCATGCGCGCCTGGCCGATCAGCCTGATGCGGCTTATTTGCTGGTGCAGCGGGCGTTGTTACTGGAACACGCGCTGGAGGCGGCCAAGGCGCAGATCGCGCAGTTGCAGCAAGCCGCTCCACCCCCGCCGCCGCCGACCAGTTTCCTGGGTCAGGGCTTCAATGCCGCGCCGCCGCCGATGCCGTCCGCGCCTGCCGCCGCGGCTGCGGCACCAGGGTGGCGTGAGCGCTGGTTCGGTGGTGGTGCGGCGGCGCCCGAACCGGCACCCGCACCTGCGGCGGCCCGTGGTCCGAGCTTCCTCAGCACGGCGGCCACCACCGCAGCGGGTGTGGCCGGTGGCATGTTCTTGTTCGAGGGTGTGGAAAGCCTGCTCGGTGGACACCACGGTGGTGGTCTCTTCGGTGGTGGTGGTGGGCAGCAGGATGTGGTGGTCGAGAATGTCACCAACAACTACTACGACGCACCGATGCAGGATGACCAGGACGTCGGCCAGGATTACCAGGACGATGCCGACATGGGCGGCGACGACTGGGTCTGAGAGGCCTGCTGATCGGGCATTGCAGGCTTTTCGGTTCACCTTGGCCGAGTACGACGCTTGGCCGTCGGTGCCGCGCGCGCGATGTCTAGGCCAGTGGCATTAGGCTGTTGCCGCTGGCCTGTGGCTGTCAGTGGCAGTGGCGTTCTCGTTGCAGACTGCGCGCGTGCGGTTATTCACCGGATCAGGGTGACGACGTTCTGCGGATCGCCCTAGAACACGGGTTGCCCTGCATTCCAAGATACATGCTGCTATCGCCGCACAATGCGGTGATTGTGATTGTCCGCATGCCTCTGCATGCGGGGTGATTGTGCGTAGTTGCGCACCAGGGTGCGGCAATATGCACAAGTGCCTGCGGGTGTGGACGCGCACAATGCCTGGGCGCCGCGCGTTGCACGATGACGTGCGGGCTTCCGCCATCTGACGAGTGCTCTATGCCCCAGTCCCGGTTTCCGCAACGCGTGGGCGTTGCGTTGTGCGTTGCGCTGCTGCTCGCCACTTGCCTGATGCCGTCGCTGCACGCGCAGGCGACACGCTATCGCCAGGCGCCACCGCTGCTGCTCGGTGCGGCTTGGTATCCGGAGCAGTGGCCGGAGCCGCAATGGGAGCGCGATCTGGCGCTGATGGAAGCCGCGCATATCCGGGTGGTGCGGATCGGCGAGTTCGCCTGGAGCCGGATGGAGCCGCGCGAAGGACAGTACGACTTTGTCTGGATGGACCGCGCGATCGCCGCCGCCGCGCGCCATCACATCATGGTGGTGCTGGGAACGCCGACCGCCGCGCCGCCGGCATGGCTGACCCAGGCCTATCCGGAGACCTTGCGGGTGAGCCAGGACGGTGTGCGCGACGAACACGGCAACCGTCAGCAGTTCTCCTTCGCCAGTGCGCGCTACCGTCGGTTCGCGCACGCCATCGCCGAGCAGATGGCGCAGCGCTATGGTCACACCCCAAATGTGGTCGGCTGGCAACTGGATAACGAATATGCGCAGGCCTCGTTCGATCCCGAGGCCAAGGCGCAGTTCCACGCGTGGCTGCAACGCAAATACGGCAGCATCGACACATTGAACCAGCGCTGGGCGACTGCGTACTGGAGCCAGACCTACAACGATTTCGCGCAGATCCCGGTGCGCGAGAACGAGGAAAACCCGGCGTTGCTGCTGGAGTGGAAGCGCTTCGTCAGCGACACCTGGGCCGATTATTCGCGCAATCAGATCGAGGCGATTCGCCCGCATGCCGATCCGCGCCAGTTCATCACCACCAATACCATGGGCTGGTTCGCCGGTTTCGATGCCTACACCGTGCATGCTCCGCTGGATATCGCCGCCTGGGACGATTACGTCGCCGGCGAGCGCTACGACTGGGTGGACAACGCCGCGCGTCACGATCTGGCTCGTGGCTACAAGCGGCGCAATTACTGGGTGATGGAAACCCAGCCGGGTTTCGTCAACTGGCGCGCGACCAACGTGGCGCTGCACAAGGGAGAAGTGCGGGCGATGGCTTGGCAGGCGGTGGCGCATGGCGCCGATGCGGTGTCGTACTGGCAGTGGCGCGCCGCGCCCAACGGACAGGAGGAATACCACGGCACGCTGGTGGGTGCCGATGGCGAGCCGGTGCCGGTGTATGCCGAGATCCAGCAGATCGGTGCGGAGTTCGCCAAGGCCGGCGCCGCGCTGGCGGGGACCACGCCGCAGGCGCAGGTGGCCTTGATCAACGACTTCGACAGCCGTTGGGCGATCGGTTTCCAGAAGCATGCGGCCGATTTCGATCCGGTCGCGCAGATGAAGGCGTTTTATCGCCCGCTGCGCCAGCAGGCGCAGGTGGTCGACGTGGTTTCGGCGCTGGCGCCGCTGGATGGCTACAAGCTGGTGGTCGCGCCTTCGCTCAACGTGCTCAGCGAGGTGCAGGTACAGCGTCTCAAAGCGTATGTCGAACATGGCGGTCACTTGGTGCTGGGGCCGCGTAGCGCAATGAAGAACAGCGACAACGGCCTGTATCCGCAGCGTCAGCCCGGCCCGCTGGCGGCGTTGCTCGGTGGCCGTGTGCAGCAGTTCTATGCGTTGGACACACCGATTCCGGTTGTTGGCGACGGCGCCGACGGCAGCGCCAGGATCTGGGCGGAACAGTTGCAGGCGACCGGGTCCGACACCGAGGCACCGATGCACTACGGCAAGGCCAATGGTTGGCTGGATGGCACCCCGTCGCTGTTGACCCGGCGTGTCGGCAAGGGCCGTATCACGTATGTCGGGGCTTGGTTCGACGAGGCCACGCAGGATCGCCTCACCGCTGCGTGGTTGCGCCAAGCGCAGGTGCGTGCGCCGTTACCAGATGTGCCAGCGGAAGTGGAAGTGGGCGTGCGTAGCGCAGGTGCGCGCCGTATCGTGATGCTGATCAACCACGGCACGGTTGCGCAGACGGTGCGCCTGCCCGTACCGATGCGCTCGCTGTTGCATGCGGACGCCGCCAGCGAGTTGGTGCGTCTGGACCCCGACGACGTGGCGGTATTGGAGCAGCGCCGCTAAGCAAGCATGCGCCAAGCTCGTGGGCTCGTCCGCAGCGTTGCGGGATGGGGAGCCTCGGCACATCGGTGATGGCGACTTCGATCTGGCGACTCGTGCGTGCGCTGGGCGTGGGTGTCGCAGCGATGTAGCCCCCGAACCCCGTGGTGCTGCATACCGTGCGCCGGCGAACGAGGACGCAGTCATCAGCGCGGGCGATCTTGCTGCGCTGTATCTGTGTCATCCACAGGCTTAGACTCAACTTCCCAAGTGCAACACCGCGCAATCACGCAAGGCGTGCATGCCATCAAAACTCCGCCGCCTGTTGGATTTTGCGCGGCAGCACTGACATCGGCAATGAGGCAGCCCGTGACGCGATTGGCCGCCGCGCGTATTAACGGTTATTGTCTGTCACTTTACGGTTGGAAGTACAGTCTCTTGGTGCTAATAACAATAACTACACGATTAGTATTTGGTACGGTGTAATGTTCACTGTACAGGTTTTGTATGCGTTGACCACCATTTGTGCAGTCAGTTGAGCTCAAGGCATACGCACTGAATTTACTGCCGAATAATAATCCTGGGCCAGGGGTTTCGCCGGGGCTTGTCAAGGGAAGGCACGCCCATCCGTTAGCATAAATTTCGTTTTGTATCCAAATGCCTTTCACGTTGGAGTTATAACTTTTTATGCGAAGCTGCGCGGCTTGTTGTGCACTAGCCCATGTGGAGGTGCCTGTCGCCACCAGTGCGAACACGATTAACAGCGCGGATTTGCGGAAATGACGAATGGATGAATGTGTTGTCATGATGATTGCGCTCAATTTGACGGGAGGATGCGGCCTGCTTGTCAACTGTTGGGAGCACTGCACTAATGGAAAGTGCTGGTTGTTTTATCAAATTACTTGCCATTGCGTCTACCACAAAGGAAATATTTAGAACACAATTGAATCATGTATCACAAAACATTGTGCTGCACTTTGCGCAACGGTTTTCAGGTGTAGTCGCATTGTCCCGGCCTGCCAAGATGCGCACCAGAGGGTGCGACGCAATGCATCTTAGAATCACTTCCAACTGCAACACCGTGCAATCACGTAGGGTGTGTGCATGGGGAAACAATATCGCCATATGAGTTTCGAAGAGCGCGCGTTGCTGCAGATCGAGCTCGGTAACGTTGAGAGCATTCGCTTCATTGCGCGCCGACTCGGACGAAGCACGTCTACGTTGTCGCGTGAAGTGATACGACAGAACGAGCCTGTGTACACTGCCAGTCTCGCGGCCAAGCGCTATAGGCAGTGTCGTAGCCCTTGCGTTGGAGGGCTTTACGCGGCAGATGAAGAAGTTCCCTCATTTTCTGCTTGGTAGCCTGACCTGCGATCTTGGCACTGAGATAATGTGTTATCCAGAGCTGATGGAGCGACTGAACATCGATTTTTGATTCGCCGACCCGCATCCACCTTGTTAACGGGGAGCAATGAGAATATCAACGGACTGCTGCGCCAGTTCATGCTCAATGAGGCGGGCCTTTCCAAGGCAAGTCAGGAATATCTCAACAACGTTGTTGACCTGATGAACGCTCGACCACGTCAGACGTTCGGCTGGAAGACACCAAATCAGACGTTGGAAGAAGAGATCGCTCAATTCAATTTAGAGTAGCTAACAAAACGACAGCGATGCAGTCGTTTTGTTAGCTACTCTTATGTGTTGCGCTTGCAAGTCGAGACCGCCATGCCCTGTGCCGCGACTTTAGCGACGCGTCGCCAGCACGCCGTCCAGCGCCAGTTGCGCGGTGAACCCGGCTTTCTCCAGGCGTTTGGCGACCTCCCGCGGCACGTCGCGGCCACTGGTGAGCCTGTTCGGACTGCCGGTGTAGTGGAACAGGCGGCCGCCGCGACGCAGCACCCGCGCGAGCTGATCGTAGAATGTCTGCGCGTAGAGTTCGCCGGCGATGCCGAAACGCGGCGGGTCGTGCAGGATTGCGTCCATCGCCGCATCGGCGATCCCGGCGATGCCCTCGACGATATCGGCGTGGGTCAGTTGCAGGCGACCGTCGCTCGCGGCAGGGTCTGGCGACCATGGATTGAGCGTGCGCAGCCACAGCACGTCGGCGTTCTTTTCGAACGAGTGCATCCGCGCCACATCCGCCTCCAGCGCGCAGGCAGCGAAGTAGCCCAGCCCGCCACAGGTGTCTAACACCTGTTTGCCGCGTGGTTCGATCAGTGCGACTTTGCGCCGCGCATCTTCGAACGGCGACAACTGCGCGCTGGGTAGCATCTTGATACCGTCGATCTCGAAGGTGGGCGCACCCCATTCGGTCGGCACCAGCTTGATCAGCGCGTCGCCAAAACGCGAGACTGCCGCGAAGTCTTCGCCGTCCCAATAGTAAAGCGTGCGCTCTTTGAGCTTGGGCGGGTAGGGATAGTTCTGCCTGCGCCACTGCCAGTGGTCGTCGGCGAGCTGCGCTTGTTGTTCGCTGCGCTGCAGATCCAGCGATCCGGACCAGAGCGCGTCACCGGCATCGCGGGCGGCGAGCAGCGCCGCAGCGAGTGGTTTGGTCAGCAGGGGGCCGCAGTAGTGGGTCACGTCGGATCTGCCGACGCGGACGGCGCGGCATGCTGTTCGGAAGCGGGAGTGCATCGTAACCGATGCCTCTGCGTCGGGGCATCGCCATGGTCGCTGCGATCGGCTACGCCACCGTGCGCAGTGCCGCTTGCGCGCGATCGGGACTCCAACCGAGCGCGCGGTGCCAGGGCCGGCTTCACCGTCATGGTCCATTCAAGTGGAGATTGCAGGTGGCCGCTATGGCGGATCCCGTTCCGACTGCGCCTCCGCAGCGTGGTGGCTGGTCGCGGCGGCAGGCGCGTGGGAAAAAAGGGATACTGCAACTCCTCCATCTGCAGGGCGTCGCGGTGTCGCGGCGGTCAATATCGTCGATGATTAAAGGTGTGTTGCTTGGTTTCGCCTGTTATGCTGCCTATTCGATCAGCGATGCGTTCGTGAAAGGCCTGGAGGGTACGCTGCCGGCCTATGAAGTGGTGTTCTTCGGTGCGCTGCTGATGCTCACGGCGCTGCCGTTCCTGAAGAAGCCGGGCGACCGCTGGCGCGAGGTGGTGGTGGCCCGGCGGCCGAGTATCTGGCTGCTGCGCGCGTTCACCGGCGCGGCCGGCAATCTCTCGGCGGTGACCGCGTTCACCTTGTTGCCGATGGCCGAGGCGTTCGCGCTGATTTTCCTGATGCCGATCTTTGTCACTGTACTGTCGGTGTTGCTGCTCAAGGAGGAGGTGCACTGGCGGCGCTGGCTGGCGGTGATCGTGGGTTTCATTGGCGTGCTGATCGTGTTGCGCCCAGGGTTCCGACACTTGAGCGAGGGGCATGTCGCGGCCATCGTCTGCGGACTGGTGGGTGCGGTGTCGGTCATCAGCTTGCGCATGGCCGGGCCAGGCGAGAAGCGGTTGACCCTCTATGGCGCCAGCGTGTTTGGGCCGTTGCTGATGGGTGGGTTGTTGATGTTGCCGCACTTCGTCTGGCCGAGGCTGACGCAATGGGGATTGCTGATTGGCTATGGCTTGTTGGCCGGCCTGGCGGCGATCTTCATGATGCGTGCTTCGCACGCGGCGCCGGTCAGCGCGGTCGCGCCGACCCAGTACAGCCAGATGCTGTGGGCCATCGGCTTCGGCTACTGGGTGTTTCACGATCGCCTGGATTGGCCGATGGCGGTGGGGATCGCGTTGATCCTGGGCGCCGGGTTGTTCACGCTCGTGCGCGAGGAAAAAGTCACCCAATGGTGGCGGCGGACCAAGATCGTGTAATTGAATCCTGTCAGCGTTTCAGGCACAACGACGCGCAGTCCGGCCAGACCGGCATCGATCAGGAAATCGCCATACGCCCGCGTGTGCAGCGCAGCGATGCCATCGCCGCCGGGAACGCATGCAGGCCCTGCTAAGGTGCGGTAATGCTGGCGCGCGCTGTCACCATCTTTTATGTTGGTAGGCCATTCCCCCGCGATGGCCTGTGCCCATGACCGATCCATCCGCTCTACCCGACCACCTGCAGCGCAGCCTGTCCAACCGTCACTTGCAGCTGATCGCGATCGGCGGCGCGATCGGCACCGGCCTGTTCATGGGCTCGGGCAAGACCATCAGCTTGGCCGGGCCGTCGATCCTGTTCGTGTACCTGATCATCGGGGTGATGCTGTTCTTCGTGATGCGCGCGATGGGCGAGTTGTTGCTGTCGAACCTGGAATACAAGTCGTTCATCGATTTTTCTACCGACTTGCTGGGGCCGTGGGCCGGGTTTTTCTGCGGCTGGACCTACTGGTTCTGCTGGATCATCACCGCCATCGCCGACGTGATTGCGATCGCCGCCTACGCGCAGTTCTGGTTCCCGACGCTGGCGCCTTGGATTCCGGCGGTGCTGTGCGTGCTGGTACTGTTGAGCTTGAATCTGGTGACGGTGAAGCTGTTCGGCGAAATGGAATTTTGGTTCGCGCTGATCAAGATCGTCGCCATCTGCGCGCTGATCCTCACCGGTACTGGTCTGGTCGCCTGGGGCTTCCGCGCGCCGTCCGGGCACGTGGCCTCGTTGGCGAACCTGTGGAACGATGGTGGGCTGTTCCCGAAGGGTCTGAACGGATTTTTCGCTGGTTTCCAGATCGCGGTATTCGCCTTCGTCGGCATCGAACTGGTCGGCACCACCGCTGCCGAAACCGCCGACCCGCGCCGCAACCTGCCCAAGGCGATCAATTCGATCCCGGTGCGGATTCTGGTGTTTTACGTGCTGGCGCTGGTGGCGATCATGGCGGTGACACCGTGGCGCGAGGTGGTGCCGGGCAAGAGCCCGTTCGTTGAATTGTTCGTGCTCGCCGGCGTGCCCGCCGCCGCCAGTCTGATCAATTTCGTGGTGCTGACTTCGGCCACTTCCTCAGCCAACAGCGGCATCTTTTCCACCAGCCGCATGCTCTATGGCCTAGCCGAAGAGCGGCATGCGCCGCGTGGTTTTGCCCGGCTCTCGCACGCGGCGGTGCCAGCGCGTGGGTTGCTGTTCTCGTGCGCTTGCCTGCTCGGCGGCACGTCGCTCGTGTATCTGATCCCGAACCTGGTCACCGCCTTCACCCTGGTCACCACGTTGGCGGCGGTGTTGTTCATGTTCGTCTGGTCGCTGATCCTGTGCGCGTATATTGCCTACCGGCGCAAGCGTCCGCAGTTGCATGCGGCATCTGCGTTCAAGATGCCCGGCGGCGTGGCGATGTGTTACCTCTGCCTGGCGTTCTTCGCCTTTGTCGTGGCGTTGCTGACCTTGCAGACCGACACCCGCCAGGCACTGTTGGCCAGTCCGGTATGGTTCCTGATTCTCGGCGTGGGCTATGCGCTCAAGTGTCGCAACGACGGTGCTTGAGCCGATGCGCGCACAGCCGTCGTTGACGCTGCGCACCCGGCAGCGGATGCTCGCGCTCATGCCTTCTGCGAGCCGCGCCCGATGATGACGATCCACCGCATTGGCGGAACTGCCGACGCGCCAATGTGCTGGGTGGATCTGTGCCAGCCCAGCGCCGAGGAGTTGGTCGAGATCGACCGCAAGGTCGGCTTTGCCGTGCCCACGCGTGCGGCGATCGGCGAGATCGAATTCAGTAGCCGGGTGCGCATCGAGGGCGATGTGGTGTTCCTCAATGTGCCGCGCTTCCAGGACGACGATGGCCCGACTGCGCCGCTGGGGTTTGCCGTGTCGCCGCGGGTGCTGGTGACCCAGCGCGAGCAGCCGATGGAGTCGTTTGATGCGCTGGCCGCGCAGTTGCAGCGTAGCCCGTGCCGCAGCAGCGATGACCTGCTGCTGCGCCTGCTCGATCAACTCGTCGGACGTTTGGCCGACCGGCTGGAAGCGCTGGAGGTGCAAATCACCGAGACCACGCGCTTGGCATTCGACAAGCCGCATGCGCGGCACAAGTCGCGCCATCTGGAGCGGATGCTGCGCGATGTCGGCGACATGGGCCAGCGGCTTGGCGGGATGCACAACGCAGGTCATGGGCTGCTGCGCTTGACCACGTATCTGGACGATGCCGTGCCGGAGTGGTTCGGCGCGGATGCGGCCAAACGCATCGGTCTGCTGCGCAAGGATCTGGTTACCCTGAGTGAATTCGAGCAGCAATTGAACGACCGCATCGAGTTCCTGCTCGACAGCGTGCTGGGCATGATCAACGTGGACCAGAACAACGTGATGAAGGTGATGGCGGTGGCGTCGGTGGTGGGCATTCCGCCGACGGTGCTGGTGGGTGTTTGGGGCATGAATTTCGCACACATGCCCGAGCTGAAATGGCACAACGCTTACTACTGGGCATTGAGCGTGATCGTCCTGAGCGTGCTGTTGCCGCTGGCATGGTTCCGTCGCCGCGGTTGGATCTGAGCGCGGCGAATGGTTGGAGATACAAATCCTTGCGTGCTGCGAGCGGGGTGGCTTGCCTTACGCGATGGCCCGGGTCGATTCGACGGCGAACACGGTCGGTGTACGACCAGTAGTGGATCATGCGCGAACGCGCCCCGAGCGGTTTTTGCATGCCGATTCTTTGGCTCGGCATCATTATTTTTGCGTCGTGAACGCCGCTGGCTTGGGCGGGGAGGTGTCGATTTCCTCCAGCCAATCGGCCACGATCCTTGCGTAGGCGCCGCTGGCCTTGCTCAGGTGCAGCCACTGATCGACGTAGGCTTTCCAGGCGATGTCGTCGCGCGGCAGCAGGAACGCCTTTTCGCCATACTGCAGCGGCTGTTGCGGATTCACCGCGCATAGCCCAGGCGTGCGTCGCTGCTGGAAGCGGGCTTCCGAGGCGTCGGTGATCATCACGTCGGCGTGGCCTTCGCGCAGTTCGTTGAAAATCGCCGGGTTGTCGTCGGACAAGATCAATTGCGCGTGCGGCAATACGCGGTGCGCGAAGGCTTCGTTGGTGCCGCCGCGCGGTTCGATCACGCGGACCTCGGGGTGGTCGATCTGAGCGACGGTGCGGTAACGATCGCGGTCGATGCAACGCAGCAGCGGGATCTTGCCGTCGACCTCGAGCACGGAGCTGAACCCGGCCTGGCGTTGCCGCGGCAACGACACCGAAATGCCACCGACCGCGATATCGCAGCGGTCCGCAAGCAGATCCGGCAGTAACATCGGCCAGCGTGTGGGCACCCACTGCACCGGGACGTCCAGACTGGCCGCCAACGACTGTGCCAGGGCGATGTCGATGCCTTCGTAGCTGCCGTCCGCACGCAGCAAACTGTACGGCGCATAGTCGCCGGTGGTGCACACGCGTAGCGCGCCACTGTGCACGATGCTGTCCAGATGCGACGGGGCGGCGTGTAGCGGCAGCGCGAGGATGGTGCCTAGCAGGCCGGCGGCGAGGCCTCGGGTCATGCGGTTCTCCTCGATGGCATGCGGATGTCTGTGTACGCTGACGATTCGATAGCTGTCGCGCTGCCGACGCGTATTACCTTAGCGGGTTTCTGCGCGATCCTGCACGACTGGCGATGGCGTGGCAGTTTGCGGACGTGCTTTTCAAAGCGGCCTTGCATGTAGAGAGCAGCAACTAGAGAGTAGCAACCTCGGCAGCGATGCCGCTGATCATGTTGATAAGGCCGCGCCGATTGCGTTCGAAAAAGCGTCTGGGCGGGGCGGTGAAACCAGTGACTTTACCCCGTCAGGCGCTGGTCGAGTTTGAGCAGCACCGCGAGGTATGTCTGGCACCACCGTGTGCGTGTCTACTCAGAGCATGGCCGGTTCCAACATCGCTTCAGACACCGGTTGGTGTTGAGACTGTGGCGATGTAGCACTCTCGGGTGCGTACAGATCCAGCAGCAACAAGGTCACGCCGTTAGTCCAGCCGAAGCCATCCTGTAGCGGGTATTCGCCGCCGCCGCCGCCGTTGGTCTGGCCATCGACCGCGTACTTTTCCACCAGTGTGTGCCGCTGCGCGAATAGTGCCTGCACTCGTGCCAGAAAGCGGCTGCCGATGCGTTGGGCGATGGCGTCCTGGCCGTAGCGGCGCAGGCCGTCCACTGCGATCCACTGCAGCGGCGCCCAGCCGTTGGGTTCGTCCCATTGTTGGCCGGTATGCAAGCGGGTGGTGGCCAGACCACCAGGGCGCAGCAACTGCGCTTGCACGGTGTCGGCGCTGCGCTTGGCGCGATCCTGTGAGGCGAGACCCACAAACAAAGGGTACAGTGCCGCTGCGGTGACCTGCTCGCGCAACTGGCGCTTTTGCCAGTCGTAGTCGGCGTAGTAGCCGGCGCTGCTCCAAAGATGCTTGTCGATCGCGGTCTTGCGTGCGCTGGCCAGGGCTGCGTAGTCGGTGTCGCAGCCGGCAGCGCCCGGGTTCTTCGCGCAGGCCAGGGCCAGGGTGCTTTCCAAGTGATAAAGCAGACTGTTGAGATCGACCGGGACGATGGCGGTGGTACGGATGCTGGCGAGTGTCTTGCGGTCGCCGAGCCAGCGGCTGGAATAGTCCCAGCCGCTTTCGGCGCCGGCGCGCAGATCGCGGTAGACCTCCGCGGCAGGGCGGCGCTTGGCCGCGGCGGCGGTGCGCACATCATGCAGCCAGGCTTCCGGACGCGGGGTGTCGCGCGCATCCCAGTAACGGTTGAGCAGGCTGCCGTCGGTCAGTCGTACGACGTGCGCCTGTGCGCTGCCCGGAGTCAGTGACTGCGCGCCGTCCATCCAGTACGCGTATTCCTTCTGCAACTGCGGCAGATAGCGCGCATAGGCCGTATCGCCTTCCACCTGTGCCTGCAATTGGACCATGTGCGAGAAGAACGGTGGCTGCGAACGGCTCAGGTAGTAAGTGCGGTTGCCGTTGGGGATGTGTCCGTAGGTGTCGATCAAATAGGCGAAGTTGTCCAGCATCTGCCGGCTACGTTCGGTCTGGCCGCTGTGTACCAGGCCGAGCATGGTGAAGTAGGAGTCCCAGTAGTAGATCTCGCCGAAGCGTCCGCCGGGCACCACGTACGGGTGCGGCAGTGCCAGCAGACTGCTGTAGGCCGGCACTTCCGTCTGATGTCGCACCAGCAGCGGCCACAGGGCGTCGATGTGGGTGCGCAGGTCGCTCTCTTGGTGGATCGCCTCGGGCAGCGCTGGGCCGGACTCCTCGAAGTTGGCTGCGACGAAGTGGCGCAAATCGAAGTCGGGTTTCTGGCGTTGCGCCAAATAGTCGGTATTGATGAGCGCCGGATCACGTCGCGGTGTCGCATCGACGAAGTGCTTCTGGTCGTCGAACAGTGCTTGTTCCTGCACGTCCTGGAAAAGTTCCGGGTAGGCCAGATCCGGTGTCTGCGGTGGTTCTTGCTTGGTTTGTGTGAGCACCGGCACGGCCTGTTTGGCAGTGGCGTCGCAGTTGCCGAGTAGCAGGCCGAGCGACAAGCTCAGCAGCGGCGTGCAGGAGGGAGGAGCAGCATGGCTCATGTTGGGTCCAGAGCAGGATGCGTGGGGCATGGTAAATGACGCAAACAATAATGTGATTACGAACGGATGCAGGCCGATACTTGGTCGCGATGTAATGACATGCAAGAAATGTGCCGTATGCGGCCAATGGCCGTGCATCGCCGTGAGTCCGATGCCGTCGCCGCATGTGCGGCGGATGGGCGTCGAACGCCTAGGTGGTGTCTTGTTGATAGCGGTCTTTCTCGCCGCTGAGTGCGGCTTCGGCGCGCATAAATACTTGGCCGATTGGTTCGTCAGCACAGGTGGCTTCGGCATCGCCCATCAGCACGGTCAGTCCCAATGCACGCTGCCGTGCTGCGATCTGGCGTAAGCCGTGCAGTTTCCGCTCGGCATCTGCACCGTGCAGCATGACGATGAACTCCGCATGCTCGGTCGCGCGATCCACGCTGTCGCTCCCTCCGTCTTGCACGTAGCTGGTGAGGGTGCGGTCGAGCTGTTGCAGGGCACTACCTAGCAGGCGCTCGCTTTGCTGATCGGCCAGTGCGGCCAGTTCCTGTACTTCCAGGATGACCACCCAATAGCGACTATCGACGTCGGTGTGCTGGACATCGGTCGGCTGGTGCGGTTGCAGGATCGCCTCGCGCTCACGTTGCAGTGCGTGCAGGCGCTCTTCCAGTAGCCGCATGGTCATGCGTCCCAGTGCGTGCAGGCCCTCGCGCTGGGTGTCGTTGAGTAGGCGTGGTGCGATATCCAACACACACACCGTGCCTAGTGCGATGCCCTCGCCGGTGACCAGCGGCATGCCAGCATAGAAGTGTGCGCTGATGTCGCCGTTCACCAGGGGCATGTCGGCGAAGCGCGGATCCTCGGCAAGGTTGGGGATTTCCAGCAATTGTCCGGGTTGGCGGATGGCGTAATCGCACACCGCCTGGCTGCGTTCGATCTGCTGTGCTTCCAGTCCCACTCGTGCCTTGAACCACTGCCGGTTGCGGTCCAGGAGCGAGATCAGTGCGATAGGCGTATCGCATAGCGACGCGGCGACCTGCACGATGTCCTGGTAGGCATCATCGGGCGGGCTGCCGACGATGCGATAACGGTCGAGCACGTGCTGGCGTCTTGCTTCGTCGGTCATGGCGCTGGTGTTCATCGATTCTGGTAAAGATCGCGCAACGCCCCATACCATAACTCACACGACTACAGTAAGGCATCGATGGGGAGTCGAGCGTGATGGTGCGTCCGCCGTGTATCCTCCATGGTCGTGGTCATCTCGACGGGTGCTGTGTCCGCGCTGCGATTTAGGCGCAGGCGCGGCGCACGCGGTCGTGGATCAGTGCTTGATCGGTTGGCCGTCGCTGTCCAGCACCTGTACTTCGCCGAGTTTCAGTGCGCGCACCGGGACTTGGATCTGTTTAAGGTCGCCGACGATGACCCAGGTCATCGCCTGCGGCGCGACGATGTCCTTGATCGCCGCTTCTGCGGCGGGTTGATCGACCGCTTCCAGACGTGCCTTCAAGGTCTGCACATCGTTGTCCGGACGCCCGTACTGGACGATGTCCTTCATTGCGCCGAGTACCGCGCTGGTGGTCTCGAAGCTGCCCGGCAGGGCATGGATGAGCTGGTTCTTGGTCTTGGCGATCTCCTCGTTGGTCAAGGGTTTGTCGCCGATCACCGCCTTGGCCTCCTTCAGAATCTCCGACGCGGACTCGGCGGTCTTGTCGGTCTGCACCGGCGCGAAGAATAGGAACGGACGCTGTCCCAGCGCATCCTGCATGAAGCTTTCGGCGCCATAGGCCCAGCGCCTGTCCTCGCGCAGGTTCATGTTCAACCGCGAGGTGAAGCTGCCGCCGAATGCGCCGTTCGCGACGTCGATGGCCAGATTGTTCGGTGTCTTGGTCGAGGGCGCCAGCAGGCCGGCCAGGATCAGCGATTGCGGCGCGTCGTCGCGGTTGAGCAGGAACACCCACGGCTTGGGTTGTGCGGCGACTTGCGGCAGTGGCTTGGCCGGGCGCTTGCTCTTCGGCGGATGCCAGTCACCGAAGACGGCGTCCAACTGCGGGATGATCTGCGCCAGCGTCGTATCGCCCGCCACTAGGATGCGCAGGTTGTCCGGACGCAGCCAATTGTTCTGGAAGGCGCGCAGGTCGCTGGCATTCAATTCCTTGATTGCCGCTTCGGTGCCGGTGCCGGTGAGCGGCACGCCGTAGGGATGCTGCGGACCGTACAGCAGCGGTGGCAGGATACGCAGCGCTAGGCTCTTTGGTTGGGTTTTTTCCTGCGCGATGGAGGACAGCCATTGGCTGCGGATGCGCGCGATGTCCTCGGCCTTGAATCCAGGGTTGCGCACGATGTCAGCGAACAGTTGCAGCGACGGCGTCAATTGGTCGTTGAGTGCGTTGAGCGAGGCGTCGCAGCTGTCCAGTGCGCAGGACACGCTGGTCATCGCGCCCAGGCGCTGGCGGCGCTGTGCCACGTCCACCGAATCCAGATTGCCGGTGCTCTCGTTCATCAGCGCCGCGGTGAAGTTGGCGGTGCCGAGCTTGTGGCCCTGGTCGGTCGCGTCGCCGGCGTCGAATAGCAGTTTGATTTGGGTGACCGGAATGGTGTGGCGCTCGGCCAATACCACCTCGATGCCGTTATTGAGCTTGCCGCGCTGTAACTGCGGGAAACGCAGGCTAGGGAACTGGGCAATGTCCGGTACGCCGGCGGTGCGATCGACCTGGTTCTTGCCGACGCTATAGTTGGCTTTATACCGGTTATCGCCGGTGCCAGCAAGAAAATGCATTGCGCCGGATGCAGATCGGCACGGCTGTAACTGCTTCGTTCTTGATGATCGGTTGCTGCAATGTCTGGTGGCCAACGCGTTGCGATGACCCAAAGTACCAACGGCAGCGTCTGGCGACGCTGCCGTTGGTAAGTCACCGTCCAGTGAGCACGGTGAAGGTATTACTCTATGGAATCAGCGATTGGCACAGAAGCCGAACTCGGTCATTTGGCCGGGCGCCAGGGTCTTGTTCGAATCCAGGCCATTGGTGCTGAGCTTGGTATCTGACTGTGTCCACTTGGCATTCCACAGGTTGTTGACCGTACCGCTGATCGTCTGAGTCACTTTCCAGTCGCCTGCTGTGGTGCCGTTGTTGGTGACTTGCACGCGCTCGCAATAGCCAGCCTGCCAATCGTTATCGACGATGACATGAGTGCTGAAGCTGGGGCCACCCGTGGAGCCACCACCACCCGTGGAGCCACCACCACCGGTGGTGCCACCACCACCCGTGGAGCCACCACCACCGGTGGAGCCACCACCACCCGTGGAGCCACCACCACCGGTGGAGCCGCCACCACCCGTGGAGCCGCCACCACCGGTGGAGCCGCCACCACCCGTGGAGCCGCCACCACCGGTGGAGCCACCACCACCGGAACCGTCGGTGCCCCACAGTTTATGCAACAAGGCAACCTTGTCGGTGCGCACCGTAGTCCAGTCGTCGTTGAGGATGCCGCCGGTGTCGGTGCTGTTCGGATTCCACGCCCAGTAGAACGCGCTGTTGATCTGCTTGCCGATCAGGTAATCGACCAGCGCGTTCTGCCAGGTCACGTCCTTCGGGTCGCCCTGGCCGTATTTGCCACCGAACTCGCCCAGTATCACCGCATTGTTGGGCGAGAACTGGCCGAAGTGCTGTTCCCAGATGGCCTTCATATTGTTCGGGAAGTTCGAGTCGCTGAAGTACGGCTGCCCGTACACGTCCGGGCCGTACACGTGCGGGCTCAGCACCAGGTGATCTGCGGGAATGTTGAGCGGGGAGCACTTCTGCGGTTCCAGGTCTTCGCCCCAGAAGTGGGCGGTGTTGCTGGAGCAGCTCGAATTCGAGGCGATACCTTCGACAAAGATCAGCCAGTTCGGCACGGCGCTCAGCACGACCGCGGAGGCGCGCTCTGCCGCCGAGTTCCAGTCGGTGGCGGCGTTGCCGGTGCCCCAGGTCGCTGCGCCGTGCGGC
>NZ_MDCB01000018.1 GCF_002939705.1 Xanthomonas albilineans
TGGAGATGCTCATCCGAACGCGGTGGGCGCGTCGGCGGGGTATACAACATCGCCTCGCCCGCTTGGCGCTGTTCGTGTTGATGCGACCGGGGGTCTTGGCTGTAGCGCTGTTCGTGTTCGCGTTGCTGCGCATCCATGGCTTGGCGGTGTAACTGCGCGTGGTGCTGCGCTAGCTGGTGTTGCTGTTCGCGCGCTGCCTGCGCTTGCTGTTCCTGCTGCTGCAATTGTGCGATCCGCGCCTGCTCATGCATATCCACGCTGGCCGGTTTTTCATGGGCCGGGTTGCTGTGAGCGGGTGGCTGTTGTGTCTGCCGGTGTGCTTGCGCCAGGTGCGCCGCCTGCTGCTGCGCCTGCCGTATGTGTTCCTGGCGCTGCTGGATGACATGCTCTTCCTGCTGGGCCGTGTGCCTGTCCATGGCCGGAGGCGGCATGGACGCGGCAGCGGATGAGGATGAAGATGAAGAGGCAGATGAAGAGGAGGACGTGTCCGCGTTCGTCGATGTTGGAGGCATGGACGCTGTCGGCCCGCTGTGCTGGAACCACTGCTCAGGATGGGTGAGCGTGTCGTAGGCTTGCCCGGCGGTGTGTTCGACCGCATGGATGCCGCGCTCCACGGTTTGACGATCGGCATCGTAGGCATGTTCGGCACGCACCTGCACCGCCAGTGCTTCCACCTTCGCCGCCATGGCGGCAGTCGCGACAGGATTCAGGGCCATGTTCAGTAGCTCGCGGTCCTGATGGACGTCCTGGCGAAAATGGTCAAAGGCGGCCTTGTTGTGCGCGTAGTTGGCTTGGAACTGCACCAGCCTCTCCGGGGACAGCACGCTCTGCGGGCCAGTGAAGTGTGTGCCGCTGTGATCGCCCAGGCGCATCGCCCGCAACGGATTGGGTGACGATGCGCCGTGGCTGACGTCGAGGTAGTGCGCGTCTTTGAGCGCTTGCACATTTTCTGGAGTCGCCAGGGTCAGCACCGTACCGTAATGCCGACTGGCCGCACTCACCGGATCACCTGCCAGGACGTAATTGGTCACCGCCGTGCCACCTTCCGGCACGTGGTGGCTCAGGCTCACCGCGCCGTAAGCGTTGTAGGTCGCGCCGCGCAGACCGAATTCCGCCGCCTCAATCTGCGCCAGTGCACCGCCGAGGGAGTGGCCGGCGACGGTCACGTGCTCTTTGGGAATGCCCTGTTTGGCTGCCTTGGCGAGCATCTGCGCCGTGAACGCATCAGCGGCGGCTTTTTGCGGGTTGACGGCATCGCGCACCATCGTGGCATCGACGGCGATGTCCTGGACGGTGGTGAGCGCATGGCCTGCTTTTTCCGCCGTGGTATCGCCAGTAAATAGACCTGGGTCGGTGCCACGGTAGGCGATGATGATGCGGCGCGGCACTTCCACACTTTGATACGCGGTTGCGTGGAAACCACTGATAGGATCGTTCGCGTAGCCAAAGACGGTGTAGTGCTGACCGCCAAGAGTTATGGGTTTTGTGCCATCAACTTCACTCTGCAAACGGTTTCTATAGGAATTAACAGCAGCGTCGGCACGTGCTTGATCGGCAGTGTTCATAGCTTGGCTTCCCTGACAGTAATGGTGACTTGGAAGTGAGCATCTGGATGCTGAACAACCTCATCGTCTTCTCCAGTGAGCGTTGGAGCGCCATAGGGAGCGAAAGAAGTATCCCCATACACGCTCTTCTTGAAGTAGAAGGGCCGCTCACCATCACGTAATAGAGGTTCAAGCCCGTTCCCCCAATTGAACCTTACCCCCTTGGCAGTCGCCACAATGACAGCACCGGTCGCATCCCAGTGGCACACGCCAAGCTTGAAGTAGTCCTCATCCAATAAGGCGTCGCGGTAGAAATATCCCTTCCACGTGTGATCGTCCACCTGTGTCATAGGAACATCGAGTCCGGTACCAGGCACTTGCTGCACACCAACGAACGGCATCATCGGCACGCATTTCTCATTGATGACGTCATACCCGATATATGCCTTGATCGTATCCCATGGCCCCGGCGCATGGGAGGTGGCAATCACTTCGTAGCGTCTGACCGGGTGCGGGTTGAGGTGACCGGTGGCGCCGTCATTGCCGACATCGATGCCTTTGGAGCAGCCCGCAGCGGTCAGGGCCAGGGGCATGATGGCGGTGGCGGCAAGGTGTTGCAGTTTCATCGGGTCGTCCTCGGGGGGATGGGTCGCGGATACGGCGGCAGGCAGGTACGGTGGCCGCGCAGGTTTACGCTTGGGCTCCACCGGCAATCCGCCGGGTGGCAGCGGCCCCAGCTCGGCGCGCACCCGCGCATTGATGATCGCCATATCGCGCAGCAGCTGCAGATCGTGCAGCGGATCGCGCACCTTGAGTTTGCGCGGGCGATAGGGATTGTCGCTGTGATCGTCTTGATCGTCGGTGTCCTGGCTCATCGCGCGTGACCTCTCCTTTTGATTTGGACCAAGCCTCTCCCCTGCACCTGCGATCTTACGCCACGCAGCCGATGCCGCAACGGCCTGGGGCGACGAGGCTATGGCCGGGGTGTTCATGGCCTGGCGCTCGCCCAACCAGCGGCGCGACAGGGTTCACCGACAAAGCTGCGGCGCGGGCTTGGTGCGCAACCGAGGCCACATGTTCGCCCATACACTATACGGAAATTCCAATCACGTGTATGGAATTTCCGTCGTTGTGCAGGACGTGTGCGCATCCTGCACCGACGCGTTATATTCCATTGCATTGTGCAGTGACGGGCCCGCGTTGAGTGCCACATATTCGCTCACCTGCCGCTGGATGTCCGCTGGCAGATGGCTAGACCGGAGTGCGCGCAAATCTGGCGCAGCGCCTGGGACAGTGCGCCACGTTCGTGAAACAACTCGCGGCTGAAATGCTTGAAGGCGGTCTGGTGATCCACGTAGCGCTGCGACGTTTCGCTGAAGCGATGCGGGACCAGGCCGTTGTCCGGGCTTTTGCTGCCGAAATACTGTTTGCTGCCGTGCTCGCCCAGCCCGCATCGCCAGCAGCGCATTGCCCACAACGACGCACTGCGATGCGAACGATCCATGCGCGATCGCGTCAGGCATCCACAGCAGCGTCTACAGCGCGCGCCAACTCCCCGGCGCCAGGCCGTCGAGCCGGTGCGTCCCCATCGCCACGCGCACCAGGCGCAGGGTCGGTAAGCCGACCGCAGCGGTCATCCGCCGCACCTGGCGGTTGCGGCCCTCGCGCAACACGATCTGTAACCAGGCATCGGGCACGGTCTTGCGGAAACGCACCGGCGGATCGCGCGGCCACAACGCCGGTGCGGCATCCAACCGGCTGACCTGAGCCGGCGCGGTGGGACCATCATTCAACGCCACACCATCGCCCAAACGTTGCAGTTGCTCCGGCTGCGGCACGCCCTCCACCTGCACCCAGTAGGTCTTGGGCTGTTTGTGGCGCGGGTCGGTGAGACGATGCGCAAGCGCGCCGTCGTCGGTCAACAGCAACAAGCCTTCGCTGTCGTAATCCAGCCGCCCGGCGGCATACACACCACCAGGCAGACCGAATTCGGCCAGCGTCCGCCGCGGCGACGCGCTGCGGTCGGTGAACTGGCACAGCACGTTGAACGGCTTGTTGAAGGCAATCAGCACGACGGTGGGGACCGCGCTACACCCGCGCCGCACGGCACGGTGCGGGACATGTCGCACGCGCGCATACCGCCATACGCAACGACCGCATCAGCGCTTGACGAACTTCAACGTCATCCGGTCGCTCTCTCCGATCGCCTGGTACTTGGCGTTGTCGGCCGCATCGTGCTGGTTGCTCGGCGGCAGCGTCCACACGCCGCCCGGATAGTCCTTGGTGTCGCGCGGATTGGCGTTGATCTCGCTCTTGCCGACCAGGGCAAAGCCCGCCGCCTCGGCCATCGCGATCACCTGCGCCTGCCCCACGTAGCCGCTCTTGTCGTCGGCCGGCACGTCGGCCTTGGCGCGATGTTCGACCACACCGAGCACGCCACCGGGTTTAAGCACCTGGTAGAACCCCTTGAACATACCTTCGGCCTGTCCGGCCGTGCGCCAGTTGTGCACGTTGCGGAACGTCAGCACCAGATCCGCCGATCCAGGCGGACCGAACACCGGAGCGCTCGGGGAATACGCCACGATGCGGGCGTGGTCGTACTGCGCCGGCGCGGCGGCGAATTTTTGCTCCAGGCCGCTGCGGGCCTTCTGCTGATAATCGCGGCGTCCTTCCGGTACCGCCGCCGGATCGACCACGGCGGCGATGTAGTGGCCGCGTTCGCGCAGATACGGTGCCAGGATCTCCGCATACCAGCCGCTGCCGGGAGTGATCTCGATCACTGTCTGCGTCGGCTTGATACCGAAGAAGGCGAGGGTCTGGCCCGGGTGACGATAGGCATCGCGCGCGACGTTGGCAGGGTCGCGCCAGCGGCCATCGATGGCCGCCCGCAGCCCCGCATCCGCTGCGGGCAAGCCCGTGCTGTGAGCGGGCTTGAGCGCCTGCGCCATAGGCGCGAGCAATGTGCTGGCAACGGCCAGCGTACAGACACAGGCAAGCGAGGTTCGAAGCGTCATGGCAGGCGTCCACACAAAGGTGGCAGGAGCCTAGCACGCATGCGCGTCACCGCCGACGGCGACGTGCGCAGATCACGCAGACAGAACGTTATGCTTGCCAACATTGCAGCATCTCCGAAAGCACACGCGACACGCCTGTCGCCGTCCCCACACTGGAGGATTTCGCCATGTGGCACACACGCGAACTCGGCCGTTCCGGCCTGCATGCAGCACCGCTTGCGTTCGGCGGCAACGTGTTCGGCTGGAGCGCCGACACCAAGACCTCGTTCGCCCTGCTCGATGCCTTCGTCGATGCCGGATTCAACCTGATCGACACCGCCGACATTTACTCGGCCTGGGTGCCGGGCAATCGCGGCGGCGAATCGGAAAGCATCATCGGCCAGTGGCTTAAACGCAGCGGCAAGCGCGACAAGGTACTGATCGCGACCAAGGTCGGCAAATGGGCCGAGCGTCCAGGTTTATCCGCCGATAACATCGCCGCAGCGGTGGATGATTCCTTACAACGTCTACAAACCGACGTCATCGACCTCTACCAGGCGCACGCCGATGACGATGCGATACCGCTGGAAGCATCGCTGGCGGCGTTCGGGCGGTTGATCGAGCAAGGCAAAGTGCGCGCGATCGGCGCATCCAACTATAGCGCCGCACGCCTGGCCGAAGCGTTGCGGATCTCGGCGCAATACCACCTGCCGCGCTACGAGACGCTGCAACCGGAGTACAACCTGTACGATCGCGCCGGCTACGAGGCCGCACTGGAACCGCTGGTGCACAAGCACGGGCTGGGCGTGCTGTGCTACTACGCGCTGGCCAGTGGTTTTCTCAGCGGCAAATATCGCAACGCCGGCGACGCCGACAAGAGCCAAGCGCGCGGCGCCAGCGTGGTCGCGCGCTACCTCAACGCACGTGGCCTGCGCATCCTGGCGGCGCTCGACGACCTCGCCGGCAAGCATGCCGCCACCCCGACCCAGGTAGCATTGGCCTGGTTGATCGCGCGTCCCGGCATCACCGCACCGATCGCCAGCGCCACCAGCCTGACGCAACTGCAAGACCTGCTCGCCGCCGCGCGCTTGCAATTGTCGTCCGCGGACATCGCGCAATTGAACGCCGCCAGCGAAGACAGCGCATGAGCACGGCCCCCTGGACCACCCGCATCGTGCTCGCCTCGCGCCCGCAGGGCGCGCCGAGCGCGGAAAATTTCCGCCTCGAACAAGTGCCCCTGGCGCCGCCCGGTCCGGGCCAGGTGCTGCTGCGCAACCGCTGGCTATCGCTGGATCCCTACATGCGTGGTCGCATGAGCCAGACGCCTTCGTATGCGCCGCCGGTGCAACTGGGCGAAACGATGGTCGGCAGCACCGTGGCCGAGGTGCTCGTCTCGCATGCGCCTGCGCTCGCCCCGGGCGATCTGGTCCTGGTGCAGAACGGCGGCTGGCAGACGCACCTGGTCGCCGAAGGTGCCAGCCTGCGGCGCAAGCTCGATCCGCAGTCGCCGCTCCCGCCCAGCACCGCGCTCGGCGTCTATGGCATGCCCGGCTTCACCGCGTATGCCGGCCTGCACGAGATCGGCAGGCCACAACCCGGCGAAACCGTCGCGGTCGCTGCCGCCACCGGCCCGGTTGGCGCTAGCGTGGCGCAGATCGCCAAGCTGCGCGGCGCGAACGTGATCGCCATCGCCGGCGGCGCGGAAAAGTGCCGTTACCTGCGCAAGGAACTGGGTATGGACACGGTCCTGGACCATCGCGCCGCGGATTTCGCCGCGCAGTTACGCACCGCCGCCGCCGACGGGATCGACGTGTACTTCGAGAACGTCGGCGGCCATGTGTTCGACGCGGTGCTGCCGCTGTTGAACGACTTCGCACGGATACCGGTGTGCGGCACCATCGCCACCTACAATGCCGAGGGCGCATCGCCGCCCGGCCCGGATCGGCTACCAGCACTGATGAACCAGATACTGCGCCAGCGCCTGACTGTGCGCGGCTTCATCGTCGGCGACTTCGTCATGCTCTATCCGGAGTTCCTGCGCGAGATGGGCGCATGGCTGGCCGAGGGCCGGGTGCGCTACCGCGAACAGGTGGTGGATGGGCTTGAGAACGCGCCACAGTCATTCATCGACATGCTTGATGGCGGCAACTTCGGCAAATTGGTGGTGCGGCTGAACGTGTAGCCGCAATCCAACCGACAGCACCAGACGACTCACAATGCGCGATGCGGTGGCGATATCCCGCGACACCATCATGCGGCTTATCCAGTCCGCAGCTTAGAGTAGCTAACAAAACTACTGCGTCGCTGTCGTGGATGCCAACCGCAATAAGAAAATCGAAACCGCTAACGTGCTTGTGCTCATTGCGTTGCTCTGCGTTGCACGGATCCTGTGGTGCGATGGGTTATCTTCTCTATACCCGCGCCAGTGATGAATCGATCAACTTCGATTCGACGCACCAGGGTTCTCGCGTTTCATCCGCGTACAACGCAGAGGTCAAATCGTAGACGGGTGGACTTACAAGGCATGGCGTTTGTTCGACGGAAACACGCTCGGCGAGGAACGTCAGGAAGAAATCCTCGCCTTCGGCATCATGCGTTGCAGTTGAATCTTGAGGCCACCCAATCCAGACACTACCATCGGTGATAACGCCGTCGTTGCCTTTTTCATGTCCGATTCTCCAGCTCCACCCCGTGTGCGCCGCAGCCCACGTACCCGCCCGTCAGCGACGACGCCGGAACACGGTCTGCCCGCGGAGCTGATGCGCCGCATCGGCGCCTGCGAAGGCGATCCGAATTTCATGACCTCGCTGGCGCGTGGCCTGGCGGTGCTCAGCGCGTTCGGTCAGCACAGCCGCGACGTCAGCATGGCCCAGCTCAGCGCCGACACCGGCATCCCCCGCGCGGCGGTGCGACGGGTGTTGTACACCCTGGAAAAGCTGGGCTACGTCGGCGTGCATGGTCGCGGTTATGTGCTGCTGCCACGCGCGCTGGGGATCGGCAGCGGCTATCTGTCCACTGCGGCACTGTCGGTGGCGGCACAGCCAGTGCTCGATGCACTGCGCGACACGTTGCACGAGTCCTGCTCGTTGGGCGTGCTCGATGGCGACGATCTGTTGTACGTGGCACGCGCGGAGACGGTGCGGCTCATGTCGATCAGCCTGCGTGCGGGGAGCCGGCTACCGGCGTATTGCACCTCGATGGGACGGGTGCTGCTCGCCGCGCAACCACCTGACACCCTGCACAGTTATCTGGAGCGCAACCCGCTGCGTCCACGCACCGAGCGCACCATCACCGAGCGCGTGCCGTTCCAAACACTGCTCGAACGCGTGCAACGCGACGGCTATGCAATCGTGGATCAGGAACTGGAGATCGGCCTGCGCTCGGTCGCGGTGCCGGTGAACAACCGTCAGGAACGCGTGGTCGCCGCGCTCAACGTCGGCACTTCAGTGTCGCGGATGACGCTAGGCCACCTGCAAAACAAAGTATTGCCTGCGCTGAAACACGCGGCGCAGCAGTTGCGCCTGTTGCTGGATTGACACCTCACCCGATATTGCGGCGACGAAGGCGGATGCAAGCTGTTAGCGCCGAAGTAAAAAGTCGGCCTTGGGCTGCTGCACCCTCAATCCGCAGGCCCGAACGCCGGCAGCTTTTTCAAGTCCTCCGCCGACAGGCCCCGCCGGTCCATGACGGCGGGCATGAAGAATTTCCGCCACCGCTGCTCGAATGCGTCTACCTGGTCCCGATACCGGAGCTGGCTCGCCGCGTCGGTGCCGGCCAGAAATTCGCCCCACAGCACCAGGGCCAGGCCCGGCGACACCCAGGCCCAGCGGTTGACGAAAGCAGCCTGCTCGGCGCGGCGCGCATCGAACGATCGCGCGAGCGGCCCGAGTGCCGCTTCTTGGCCCAGCGCGCGTGCAACGAAGGTCGCAGGCCAGACGGCGGTAGCCGGTGCCTGCACACCGGGGTGTGCCGCGTACCAGGCTTTCGCCAGGTCTTGTTCGTGCGCTTCGCTTTCCTGCTGGGCTGTGCGGATCTGCACGATGGACAGCAGCCGGGAGGGCATCGGCGCGGCGCGTTCTGCCGCCAGCGCCAGCGCAGCGGGCACTGCGAAGGTCAAGGCAAGCCAGAGACCCAACGCGGCCAGCATGCTGCTTGCGCCAGAGACAGGTGCCCACGACAGGCATCCACCGAGCACGACCCACACCGACGTGAATACGGCCAGTGCGCCGATCCAGGCCAGCGTCACTGGCGCGTTCGAACCCGGATCCAGCAGCAGCGCCGGGAGCGTAGCCACCGCGGTGACGGCCCAGATGCAGAGGCAGCGCCAACCCAGCGCTGCGGCCACCAGGGGCCACATGCCGTGCGTCGACTGCACACGCAGCAGGCCGAGGCGACCGTGCTCCCGCTCTTCTTGCAGGAGGCCGCCGCACAGCACGAGCGCCACCAGCGGCAGGAGCAGCGCGACCATGGCCGGTACGCCGGGCAGGCCGGTGTCGTTCAAAAGAGGATTGCGCAGAGGTCCCGGGTCCCGCAATTCGACCAGCCGGTTGTCGAGCGAAGCCTTCAGACGCGTGGGCAGCACCGAGAGCCGCTGCACACCCAAGCCCAGGCCTGCCTGGACCGGCATACGCGTGACACCGAGGTCGCCGCGGCCCAGCTCGTAAGCGGCGATCGCGGCGGCGGGGCCTGGCGGGGTTTGCACCTGCGCCGTTGCGGAGTCGATCGCGGCGGCTCTCGCTGCTGCATCCAGCGCGGCTGCAGAGCGCCATGCACGCGCGTCGAGCCCTGCGGAGACGGCCGAGGCCAGCAGAACCGCGAACAAAGCGCTCAGCGCGATCCACGCCAGGGGCTGTCGCCACAGCTTCGAACCTTCCGCGCGCCAGTAGTGCCGGGACGGGATCAGTTGCATGGGTCGAGTCTCCGCGAACCCAGCCACAGCACGCCGACGACCGCCACGAACCATGCCACCAGCACGGCGCCGTCGGCAACGACCGCACGCAGCGAAAATCCCAGGCCGGGGTCTGCGTACCGCCAGGGCGGGATCGCCTGCCACTGCAGGTCGCCGGCGTATTTGTCTTCGAGCGAGGTGACGCCGCGGGTCGCGGCCAAGTCCCATTCGTCCATCCGCGTAGTGAACTGCTGCCGGTACGCTTCGGCCGATTCCTCGAAATGCTGGCGGTGCGCCAGGTCGGCGCCGGCCAGCGCGCTGGCCACGGACCGCATCGCGGCGTAGGGGCTCAAGACCGTGCACCACCGCAGAAGGCCTTGCTGTGCCAACTGCGCATCTTCGAGTTCCTTGAACCGCAGCGCGTGTACCTTGGTCGAATACGCATCCCGGAACAGGCGCCGTTTGGCGTTCGCGCCGAACGGTAGGTCTTCGAGGCGGGCCACCCGATATTCGGCCAGCAGGTGCGCATCGAAAGCCCCGAGCCGTGCTGCGGCTGCGCCGTCTCCGGGCAGACCGTTCTCGATACCGTCGTGGATGCCCGACCAGAACTGTTCGCCCGTCGGGAGGGGGTCGATGCGCTCCACCCACGATGCCGCCAACCGGGGAACGATGAAGACAGCCGCGACCCAGAACGCGATCATGACCAGCAGCGCCGCGCGCGAGCTGGTGCAGAAAGCCGAGACGAGCACGGTGCCCGCGGCCCAGGTCGCGTAATAGAGCAAGAGGGCTGCGCCCAGCACCGCCGCCGCCGGCATGCCACGCGGCTCCGCCACCATGCCCCAGGCGCTCACGACCAGGGCCGGGGCGAGCACCAGGGCCAACCCGGCACACAACCCCAGCCACTTGCCCAGGAGCAACGGAGTCGCGCGCACGCCACAGGCATGCAACATGCGCAGCGTGCCGAGTTCGCGCTCCTGCGTCACGGTGCTGTGCCCCAACACCGCGATGAGCAGCGGGACCAGCGCGAGCAGAACGAATGCGGGCGTGAAGGCCCCCAGTCCCAGCGCGGGCGCTGCATCGGCCGCGGGCATGAACATCGCCATGTTGCGTTTGTGAGGCTCCAGCCAGAGGGCCTGGCCTGTCTGTGCATCCACGCCCGGTTCTACGCTGGAAAGTGCGGTCCTGGGCTTGAATGCATAGAGGCCGAAATGAGCTGCGCGGTGCGGATTCTTCTCACCCTGGTGGTCCCACTGGTCGCGGACCGCATGTTCTACCGCGCTGCGTTCCTGTTCGGCCTTATCGCGCCGATCGGCTGCCGTGAACAGCATCGCGATGAAGAGCAGCGCCAACGTCAGGCCCAGGCCCCACAGCCTGCCGTCCCGGAGCAGTGCACGGGTTTCCTTGCGCGCGATCGAGGCCATCATCGCGCCATCGCCTCCGGCGTGCCCCGCGCATGCGCGAGGTAGATGCGCTCGAGTTCGGCGTGGGCGACATCCGCGGTTTCGAACTCTGCGACCAACCGACCCTCGCACAGGATGCCGATCTGGTCGGCGACCTGGAGTGCGTTGAAGAGATCGTGCGTCGCCATCAGAATGGCCATGCCCCCCGCCTTGGCCGCAAGGATGCCTTGTGCGAATTCGTTAGATGCCGACGGATCGAGGCCCGAGGTCGGCTCGTCGAGGAGCATCGCCGTGGCCTTGCGAGCCCGGGCGATGGCCAGGCCGACCTTTTGCCGCATGCCCTTGGAGTAAACCGCCACCCGGCGGTCGTGCGCGTCGCCGGCCAGACCGGTGCCGTCGAGCAGGGCCCTGGCCTGTGGCTTGGTCAGCGCGACTTCCGACAGGGCGCAGAAATACCGCAGGTTCTCCACGCCCGACAGATAGGGATACAACGCGACGTTTTCGGGCAAGTACGCCAGGCGCGCACGCGCCGCTTCGGGTTGCCGCGACGCATCGATCCCGTCCACCAGAGCGCAGCCCTGCGATGCCGGAACAAAGCCCAGAAAGGCGTTCAGCGTCGTGGTCTTGCCTGCACCGTTACCGCCGAGGAGCGCATACACGCGGCCTGCGGGAATGCGCAAGTCCAACGCGACGAGCGTGTCTTTGCCGCCCCGGCGAACCGTGAGCTTGCGTGCCTGAAGCGTCGCGTCGTCGCCCATCAGAAGAAATAACGCAGCGTGGCACCGACCGTGGTTTTCGGAACCGGCGAAACCAACAGCCCTGCCGCCGTACCGTAGGCGATTTCCGATCCGTAACGTTGGGGTTGGAACGTCGCGTACAACGAGCACTGGGCGGAACCATAGTCGTAGGTCGACCGTACGTCGTACCGTGTGTAAAGCGGCATGGTTCGTTCCTGCGTCGTGGGTGTCCCGACGTAGTAGGGGATGTCGTCGATCAGGGACGCGTCGGCATTGAGCGTCATCTGGCCCGCGCCGAGGCCGAACTTGTGCTGCGCACCCGCCTTGAGCTGCACGCCGGGAACGGAGAGCTTCGCGCCGGTATTGGCGGCCGGGTTGTTGACCTTGGCCTCCAGGATGCGGCCGACGCTCGCATACACGCTCGATGCGGTGCCGAGCTTCCAGCGCGTCTCGATTTCCACGCCCTTACGCGTGGTATCGCCGACTGACTTGAACGAGCCGTCGGCCTGCGAGACGATCTCGTCGCTGTTCAGAATGTAATAGGCCGCTCCCGAAACCATCACGTCCGTCGCGGGATTCGCGGTGAATCCCATGTCGTAGGAACGCACCTTGCTCGGCTTGACCAGGCTGATGACGCCGCCGGGCGCCCCGAGCGGTCCGGGCGCGCCGCTGCTGCTGATTTGCTCGGTGGCCGGCGACCGCATCCCCTCGGCGACGTTGGCGAAGAGCTCCAGCTGCGGCAGCGCCGTCCAAGAAGCACCCAGCTTGGGCGTGAAGACGCCTTTCCGGTACCCCGTGCTGGCCGCTGGAAGTTTCAGGTTGGCGATGTCGTAGTCGAAGCGGTCGTACCGGGCGCCAGCGCTCAGTTTGAGGTCCCGTGCCACCCTCCACTGCCCCTGCGCGAAAAAGCCGTAGGTGACCAAATCGAGGTCGACGTCGTTCGGGTAGTTCGCGGAAGGCAGCCGGTTCACGTAGATGCGGCGGAAGGCGCTTCCAGAGTCTTTGCGCAGTTCCGTTCCCATCACCAAGCTGGCGTCGCCGAAGACGGTGTTGTGGTAGACGCGGGCACCATACATGTCGCGGTCGTCCTCGCCCAGGAGATGTCGGGTCGCACTCGTCGCGACGGCGCGCTGGCGGTAGAGGCTCTCGCCGTAGGCGGTCGCGTACCAGCCCTCTTCCCCGGTCGTCGGCGCCCGATTCACGACCACGCTGGTGCGCCGCGCAACCCCGAAACCCGGGTTGTTGAATTGGGTCGAGCGCGGGTCCAGGCCTTTCTGCAGGTCGGAGAGCGCCAGGTAGCCAGCGGCCTGGAAATCCGACACATAGCGTGTCAGGCGCAGGCTGTATTTTCCGCTGGCTTGTTGCGTGGACAGCTTCCAGGAGAGGCTGTCCCGATCGGTATTGGACGCATAGCGGTAGCCATCGTTGCGATACCGGTCGGCCACCAGCAGGGAGTCGACTTCCGAGAGCTTATTGGACAGCACCAGAGTCGTGCGCCTGAGCCCGTAGCGCTCGGCGCTGACGCTCACACTCGACGGGGTCGCGTCGCCGCCGTCGCGGGTACGGATGTCGACCGCGCCGGCCCGGTTCTGGTCGCCATAGAGTGCCGAGACGGGGCCCTTGATGACGTCGATGCCGCCGATCAACTCGGGTGTCAGCCATTCGAGAAACACCGCACCGTGGCTAGCGATGCTCTGGATCGACGGGATATTCTGCGGAACACCATCCACGTACACGGCCGTGTCGGCTCCATGCGTGCCCTGGGTCGCGAAGCCGCGCATCCGGAAACCGTTGCCGGTATCCCCCTGGTCGATGTTGTTGGCCAGGACACCCGGCACCCGGCGAAATATATTCGAAACGTCGCGACCGACATTGGTGTTGGCGATGTCTTCCTGACCGACGTGCTGCACGGTGGTGGGCAGGGCCTGCGGGTTGAGGGTGATGTCTGACCGGTCGCCGACTTGGCGGGAGTCGCTGTCGGAACCGTCGAGCACCCGCACCGAGGGCAGCGTGCCGGCCGCCGTGGTGGTGATGGCCGATGGCGCGGTGGCCTCCGCGCTCTGGGCGTGGGCGGTAAGGGCAGTGCCCATCGTCGCCGTCAACACGGCGACGGCGAGCAGGGGGCGGGACAACGGCTGCGGCGATGGGCTGTTGGCGAGGAAACTGTTTTTCATGGAAATATAAATAATTTTTCCTGCGGCCATTTTTATAAATGGCCGCGCAATAGTGATCAAACTGACGGCAATTGCTACTGCAAGCCAGACCAAGAGTAAATCGGAAATATATGCGCCCCAAAATCCCTTAAATTATAAAGATTTCTGGCAACCTCAACAACAACCTCAAACTGACCCACCTTGATCGCTGATCAGCAACTTAGAGTCGCCACGCCCACATCGTGCAGATCAGCGGGGAGAACTACCGATTGAAGGACAAACGCAAGGCCGGACAGACGGCAAAGAGGGCGACGGCGGCGGCATGACCGGCGTAGTGCTGCTGGGCGGCTAAGGGCTTTGCCCTGCGCAGCCGAGCAGCGCGATGAAAAAGACCCTGGTGGGTCAGATTTAAATCGGCGTTGACAGCCAGCACAACGCGGATGGCAACACGCCCGCGGGCGTGGGTCACTCCGTGCCTTCGGCCGCCTGTTCGGCCAGGATCGGCGCGGCCAGGGCGAACGCATGATTGGCGGCGGGCACACCGCAGTAGATCGCCGCCTGCAACAGCACCTCTTTGATTTCGTCGGCACTGACACCGTTGTTGCGCGCCGCGCGCACATGTAATTTGAATTCCTCGTCGTGGCCACACGCCACCATCATCGCCAGGGTCAACAGCGAGCGGGTGTGCCGCGGCAATCCCTCGCGGGTCCACACCGTGCCCCACGCGGTACGGGTGATGAAATCCTGGAATTCCTCGGTAAACGGCGTGCGTGCGGCTAGCGCGCGGTCCACGTGTGCATCGCCGAGGACGGCGCGGCGCACCCGCAAGCCGGCCTCATAGCGCTCGTTCTCGTCCATCGGTATAGCTCCTCGACAGTGGAAAACACACACGCCGCGCGGCTACTGCAACAGAAAGCGCAGCAACGCGTCGTTGAAGGCATGCGGAGATTCCACATTGCACAGGTGTCGACCGTGTACTTCAGTGAAACTACCGTTGGCGACCTGCGCGGCAATCGCCTGCAATTCAGCAGGCGGGCACACTGGATCGTCGTGTCCGGCCAGCGCCAGCACCGGCACCTCGATGACGCCCAGCTGGTCGCGCAAGTCGGCCTCGGCCAGTGCGTGGCAACAGGCGATGTAGGCCTCCACGTCGGTGGCCTGGCACGTGTCCAGAATGGCGTGGACCGTCGCCGGCTGGGACGCGACGAAAGCGGGGGTGAACCAGCGCACGCACGTACCCTCGCGCAGCGACGCCATACCCTCGGCACGCACCTGTTCGATGCGTGCCTGCCAGCTCTCGGCACTGCCGATCTTGGCTGCGGTCGCGCAGAGCGTTAGGCTGAGCAGGCGTTGGCCGGCATGCACGCCCAGCCATTGCCCGGTCAGCCCGCCGATCGACAGACCGCAGAAATGGCTGCGCTCGATCGACAGGGCGTCCCATAGCGCCAAGACGTCGCCGCCGAGATCCTGCAGGCGATACGGCCCCGGAGCCGTCGTCGAAGTGCCATGGCCACGGCGGTCGTAGCGCAGCACGCGAAAATGCGGTGCCAGCGCCGCGATCTGCGCATCCCACATGTGCAGGTCGGTGCCGAGCGAATTGCATAGGGTCAGCCACGGACGGCCTTCGCTGCCGTCGATGCGGTAATGCAGGCGATGCGCGGGCAACTCGAGGATGGGCATGGACGATAAGCTCGCAGAAAAAGGGGACGCCGCAGGCAGACGGCGATGCTTGCATTTTAGAGCGTGCTATGTACTTTGGAATGTGTACGCCGCCACCTGGAGCGGGTTGAGACAAGGCGTGTGCCACCCAGGCAAATGTCGCATCCCCGTCTCGGCGCGCTGCAGTCGGCTTCCCGCCCAGATCGCGCCATCGCCCCCGGTTCAGCCAGGCGCCTGCGCGGCGAGGACGCGCTCGATCCACACCGCCGCCATGCCGCGCCAACTGTCGTCGCCGAATAATGCGTCCAGTTGCGTCGGCGACAGCACGGCGACGACCTGCGCGTCCTCGGCCAAGACCGTGCGCAGATGCCGCTGCGTCTCCAGCGCGCGGTGGACCGCCCTCTCCACCAGGGCATGCGCGGCGGCCTTACCCAACTGCCCGGCCAGATTCACCGCGACCGCTTCGGCATAGAGCAGGCCGCCATGGCTATCCAAGTGCGCAGCCATACGTGCGCGGTCCAATTGCAGACCTTCGATCAACACGCGTATCTGGGCCAGGCTACCGGCACTCAAGCGCACGATCTCCGGCAGGGTCTCCCACTCAGCATGCCAGCCGCCGACGGCGCGCTCGTGTTCCTGCGGCAGCGCCGCGAACAGTGTCGACAGCAGACCCGGCACGCGTGTGGCAGCGGCAATCGCCACCACACAGCCGACCGGGTTGCGCTTGTGCGGCATCGCCGAGGAACCGCCCTTGCCCGCTGCCGCGGGTTCGAACGCCTCGGCCACTTCCGACTGCATCAGCAAGGCAACGTCACGACCGATCTTGCCCAGGCTACCGGCCAGCAGCGCGAACGCCGCGCCAATCTCGCCGACACGATCGCGCGCCGCATGCCACGGCAATGCGGGCAGCGGCAAACGCAGCTCCTGGGCCAAAGCATCGGCCACCTGCAAGCCACACTGCTGCAACGCCGCCAGGGTGCCGGCGGCGCCGCCGAATTGCAGCACCAGCGCATCGTCGCGCAATGCGTGCAGGCGACGACGGCTGCGTTGCAGTGCGTCCAGCCAACCGGCCGCTTTCAGCCCGAACGTGACCGGCACGGCGTGTTGCAACAAGGTGCGTCCGGGTAGGCCGGTGTCGCGCTCGCGTTGCGCTAGCGCTGCCAGCGCGGTGCACAAGGCCTCCAGTTGCGCTTCCACACGGTCCAGCGCGGCGCGCAGTTGCAGAACCGCGCCGCTGTCGATGATGTCCTGACTGGTCGCGCCCCAATGCACCCAGCGTGCGGCCTCGGCGTCGGTGGCGGCCACTTGCGCGGTGAGCGCCTTGACCAACGGGATGGCCGGATTGCCGGCCAGCGCGGTGGCGGCGGCGAGGCTGTCCAGGTCGTAGTGCGCGGCCTCGCACGCGGCGGCGATGGGCGCCACGGCGCTTGTCGGAATCACCCCGCAACGCGCCTGCGCACGCGCCAGCGCCGCCTCGACATCGAGCATGGCTTGCAGACGGGCGCGGTCGTCGAACAACGCATCGACGGCGGGGTCGCCGAACAACGGACGCAATAGCGAATCGGAAACGCTCATCGGATCGTGCGCAATGGCAATGGCGAGGCGGGCAGCGTAACCGCTGCGCGCCGTAGTCAGTAGGAGAAAAACACCGTTTCGCGTTCGCCCTGCATCCGCACGTCCCATTGGTAGCGCCCCGGCGCGCGCAGTTGCGCGATGAGCGTGGCACGGCGCTCGACCGGCACCTGCGCCAGGATCGCGTCGCCGTCCAGATCGTCGTCGCCGAAGTACAGGCGTGTGGGTGCGGCGCGCAACAGCCCGCGCATGAACACCAGCACGACCAAATGGGGCGCCTGCGGTCCCTTCGGTCCGGGCACGCGACCGGGCTTGATCGTGCGAAAAGCGAAACGGCCCTGCACGTCGGTCGGCACCCGGCCCCAGCCGTGAAAGGCAGGGTCGTGGTCGCCACGACGCGGATCGGCGACATGGTCGTAGATGCCAGCGGCATCGGCCTGCCAGATCTCCAGCAACGCATCGCCGACCGGCGCGCCAAGGCCATCGAACACGCTGCCGGCGACCTCCACCTGCGTGCCCTGCGCCTGTGCTGGCGCGATCTCGGTGCAATACAGCGGCTCCAGCCCGATCCGGTAGTAGGGGCCGACCGTCTGCGAGGGGGTTGCCTGGAAACTCATCGCGCTTACTCCCAAGGGGTCTGTTTGCGTCCGCGCAGGACGATGTCGAAACGGTAGGCCAACGCATACTCGTTGGCCGCGTGTTCCCAATCGAACGCGGACACCATGCGCTCGCGCGCTTTGGGGTCGTCCACGCAGTTGAAAATCGGGTCGTAGGCCAGCAGCGGGTCGCCAGGGAAGTACATCTGGGTGACCAGACGCTGGCCGATGCCGTCGCCGTGCAGCGAAAAATGGATGTGCGCCGGGCGCCAGGCGTTGTAGTGGTTGCGCCACGGATACGCGCCCGGCTTGATGGTGGTAAAGCGGTAGCGACCATGCGCGTCGGTCAGCACCTGGCCGGTGCCGGTGAAGTTGGGGTCCAGCGGCGCATCGTGGCGGTCGCCATCATGCAGATAGCGGCCGGCCGCATTGCACTGCCAGACTTCGACCACGCGATTGCACACCGGTTTGCCGTTCTCGTCGAGGACACACCCACCGACGCTGATGCGCTCGCCCAGCGGCGCGCCCGGGAATCCGGCGGTGAGGTCGGCGGCGTGCGCGCCCAAGGTGATCCGGTCCAGCGTGGGGCCGGTGGCTTCGGACAGCGTCACCGCGATCATGATCGGGTCGCGGGTCGGGCCACGGCTGACGGTGGAGGCATAAGGCGGATGCCGATAGGCCGGTTGCGTGCCCGGGTACGGGCGACGGTAGCCGAGCAAGGGATCAATCGGGGAATCGTCGTGCATCGTCGTATTCTCGCGGGCTCCAGGCGGAGCCGGTTGACTGGAAGTGGATCATGCAGGTCCGCACGCGCAGCCGGCTACAGTCGCTCGATCGCCAGCGCCACGCCCTGGCCGACGCCGACGCACATGGCGGCCAGGCCACGCTTGCTACCGCTGGCCTCCAACTGGCGTAGCAGGGTCAGTGCCAGGCGCGCGCCGCTCATGCCCAGCGGATGGCCGAGTGCGATCGCGCCACCATTGGCGTTGACGTGCGGCGCCGCGTCGTCCAGGCCCAGCGCGCGCGTGCACGCCAGCGCCTGCGCGGCGAAAGCCTCGTTCAGTTCGATGGCGTCGAACTGCTCCAGGCGCAGGCCCAGCCGTACCAGCAAGGCCTGCGTCGCCGGCACCGGGCCCATGCCCATATAGTCCGGTTCCACGCCAGCGCTGGCGAAGCCGAGCACGCGCGCGCGCGGCGTCAGCCCCAGTTCGCGGGCCCGGGTCGGCGTCGCCAGCAACAACGCAGCAGCCCCGTCGTTGATGCCCGAGGCGTTACCGGCGGTGACGCTGCCGGGCTGACGGAACAACGGCGCCAGCCTGGCCAGCGCCTCGGCGGTGGTGTCCGCACGCGGATGCTCGTCACGCGACACCGTGACCGTCTCGCCGCGTTTGGCGCCCGGCACATCGACCGCGACGATTTCCTCGTCGAAGAATCCCGCCGCCTGCGCGGCCGCGGCGCGCTGCTGGCTGCGCAGCGCGAACGCGTCCTGGTCTTCGCGGCAGATACCGTGGCGCGCAGCCACGTTTTCGGCGGTCTCGCCCATCAGTGCCACACCGTAGCGTGCGCGCATGCGCGGGTTGACGAAGCGCCAGCCCATGGTGCTGTCCTCGATCTGCTGGTTGCGGGCGAAGGCACTATCGGCCTTGCCCATCACCCATGGCGCACGCGACATCGACTCGACCCCGCCAGCGATCGCCAAGCCCAGTTCGCCGGCGCGCAGCGCGCGCGCCACCGTGCCGACGGCGTCCAGGCCCGAGCCGCACAGGCGGTTGACGGTGCAACCAGGCACGCTGCACGGCAGCCCAGCCAGCAGCAGGCTCATGCGTGCGACATTGCGATTATCCTCGCCAGCCTGGTTGGCGCAGCCGAGGTACACCTCGTCGATGCAGGCCGGATCCAGCTGCGGCTGCCGCGCCAGCAGCGCTTGCAGCGGTAGTGCGCCGAGATCGTCGGCGCGCACGCCAGCCAACGCGCCACCATAGCGGCCAATCGGGGTACGGATCCCATCGATGATGTAGGCTTCGCTCATGCGACCGCCGTCAACGGGGCCAGGTTCAACGCCAGACCGGTGGCCTGACGCAGGTCGTCCAGACTCACCCCATCGACCAGTTCGAGCACCGTGGCACCGGCCGGGCCGAGCGCGAACACGCCCAGATCGGTATACACCCGCGACACGCACCGCAGCCCGGTCAACGGATAGCTGCATTCGGCCACCAGTTTGCTTTCCCCGCGCTTGTTCATGAGTTCCATCATGACGTAGACCTGTTTGGCGCCGATGGCCAGGTCCATCGCGCCGCCGACTGCGGGGATCGCATCGGCCTCGCCGGTGCTCCAGTTGGCCAGATCGCCATGCACCGAGACTTGGAACGCACCCAGCACGCATACATCCAAGCGACCACTGCGCATCATCGCGAACGAATCGGCGTGGTGGAAATAACAGCCACCGATCAGCAACGTCACCGGCTGCTTGCCGGCATTAATCAGGTCCGGATCTTCTTGCCCTGGCGGCGGCGCCGGACCCATGCCGAGGACGCCGTTCTCGCTGTGCAGGAAGATGTCCTTGTCCGCCGGCAGGAAGTTGGCCACCGCCGTCGGCAGACCGATGCCGAGGTTGACGTAGGCGCCTTCGGGAATGTCGCGCGCCACGCGCGCGGCCAGCGCATTGCGATCCAGGCCACGACCGCTCATGGCGTGCATACGCCCTCCTGCCTGGTCGCCACCGCCACCAGTCGTTGCACGAAAATGCTCGGGGTAATCACCGCTTCCGGATCCAGATCGCCCAACTCCACCACGCGCTCCACCTGCGCGATCGTGCAATCGGCCGCCATTGCCATCAGTGGGCCAAAGTTGCGCGCGGTCTTGCGGTAGACCAGGTTGCCCCAGCGATCGCCGTACTGCGCTTTGATCAGCGCGAAGTCGGCGCGGATCGGATACTCCAGCACGTAGTGGCGGCCGTCGATCTCGCGCGTCTCCTTGCCGGCGGCCAGCGCGGTGCCGTAGCCGGTGGGAGTGAAGATCGCCCCCAGGCCGTTGCCGGCGGCGTGGATACGCGCGGCCAGATTGCCCTGCGGCACCAACTCCAGTTCCAGTTCGCCAGCACGATAAGCGCTGTCGAAATGCTGTGAGTCGCTCTGGCGCGGGAACGAACAGACGATCTTGCGCACGCGCCGATGCTTGATCAGCGCGGCCAGGCCCGTCTCGCCGTTGCCGGCATTGTTGTTGACGATAATCAGTTCGCGCGCACCCTGCGCGATCAGCGCGTCGATCAGCGCTTCCGGCATGCCGGCGGTGCCGAAGCCACCGATCATCACCGTCGCCCCGTCGTGGATGTCGGCCACTGCTGCGCCGCACGAGGCCAAGGTCTTGTCGATCATCGTCACGCTCCAGCGGTGACGGCTCGCCAATGCTGCGGATAGACACACCAATGCATCCGGAAAAGACTTGCCACAACGCCGGCTCCTGATCGATCCGGATCCCACGGTAGGATGCCGCTCGGCGGCGGTCAATCCGATAATCGGATATAAAGTTCGATAAACGAACAAAATTTCATGCCCACCCCTGGGCCGGCAAATGCCGTTGATGTATACATTGGACGCCGTCCCATTGCATCGACGGTGCTGCGCCCGCCGCAAATTCCCGACAGGACGCAGACAACACGCAACGCCCCCCGCACGCCTGTTGTATACAACTTCAAGGAGTTCGCCATGGGCCAGCCCATTCCGGCATTTCCGCTCAACGCGTGGTACGCCATCGCCTGGGACCACGAAGTCAAACACGCGCTGCTTGCGCGCAAAATCTGCAACTTGGAGATCGTCCTGTACCGCACCAGCAGCGGTCACGTCGCCGCGCTCGAAGATGCCTGTTGGCACCGATTGGTGCCGCTGTCGATGGGCCGGCTGCGCGGCGACGACGTGGTCTGCGGTTATCACGGCCTGGCCTACGACGCCAACGGACGCTGCGTGCACATGCCATCGCAGGACACCATCAATCCCGCCGCCTGCGTGCGCCGTTTCCCGACGGTGGAACGGCACCGCTACGTGTGGGTGTGGCCTGGCGATGCCGCACTGGCCGATCCGGCGCTGGTGCCGGACCTACATTGGAACGACGATCCCGGCTGGGCCGGCGATGGCCGCACCATCGCGATCCAGTGCGACTACCGGCTGGTCCTGGACAACCTGATGGACCTGACCCACGAAACCTTCGTGCACGGCTCCAGCATCGGCCAGGACGAAGTCGCCGAGGCGCCATTCGACGTCGTCCACGGCGAACGCAGCGTGGTGGTGTCGCGTTGGATGCTGGAGATCGATCCGCCACCGTTCTGGGCTTGGCAGCTCGAGCATGCGCACGGCTACCGCGGCAAGGTGGACCGCTGGCAGATCATCCGCTTCGAGGCGCCCTGCACCATCGCCATCGACGTCGGCGTGGCGGTGGCTGGCAGCGGCGCGCCACAGGGCGACCGCTCGCGCGGCGTCAATGGCTACGTGCTCAACACCGTCACCCCGGAAACCGAGCGTAGCTGCCACTATTTCTGGGCCTTCGTGCGCAACCACTCGCTGCACGAGCAATCGATCACCACCCGCCTGCGCGACGGCGTCACCGGCGTGTTCGGCGAGGATGAGGTGGTGCTGGAGGCGCAGCAGCGCGCGATCGACGCGCACCCGGACCACGTGTTCTACAACCTCAATGTGGATGCCGGCGGGATGTGGGCGCGGCGCCTCATCGAGCGCATGGTCGCCGCCGAGCAACGCGCGCACGCGCTGCACCTGCGCATGGTCGGCTGAACCCACCAGAGACTGAGAACGCCCCATGTCCACCACGCATCCCTTCCGCTCCAGCGCCGCGCAAACCACCCGGGTTCTGCTCGCACTGCGCGAACTGATCCTAGCCGGCGATCTGGCCGCGAACGAACGCTTATCCGAAATCGCCCTGGTGGAACGCCTGGGCGCCTCGCGCACGCCGGTGCGCGCGGCGTTGCAACGGCTGGCCGAGGAGGGCCTGGTCCAGCCATTGCCCGGCGGTGGCTATGCGGTGCAGGCGTTCGGCGAGCGCGACGTCGACGATGCCATCGAACTGCGCGGCACTCTGGAAGGCCTGGCCGCACGCCTGGCCGCCGAACGCGGCGTGGATCCGGCCCTAATGACGCAGGCACAAGCGGTGTTGACGCGGATCGACCAGACACTGGCGACGACGACGTTACGCGAAGAGGATTTCGCCAGCTACGTGAGCTGCAACGAACGCTTGCATGCCCTGCTGATCGAGATGGCCGACAGCCCACTGCTGACACGCGAATGCGCACGAATCGCGCAACTGCCGTTCGCCTCGGCCAGCAGTTTCGTGCTGAACCGCAACCGCGCCGCGCAGATTTTGCGCCTCGCTCAGGAACAGCATCGCCAGGTCCTAGACGCGATCCAGCGCCGCCAGGGCACGCGCGCCGAAGCCCTGATGCGCGAACACGCACGGCTGGCGCAACACAATCTCCATCAAGCCCTACACGAGCACGACACACTCGACCAGATGCAAGGCAACCGCTTGCTCGGGTACCGCCTGCGCGCCTGAAGTGCCCCACTAACGCAGCGCCTGCCCACCCCTTCCCGATCGTCGGAATCCACCATGCGCAAAGACTCCCAATGGAACACCGCTCGCATCGTCGCCGTTACCACGCCTTGTCAGGAGGTGCGCGAGATCAAGTTCGATCCTGGCAGCGCTGGCCGGCATTTCACTGTCGGCAGCCACATCGACGTGCGCGTGCATATCGGCGACACCCCCGACGTGCGCTCCTACTCGCTGGTCGGCGAACCCGCCGCCGATGGACATTACCGCATCGCGGTGCGCGCGGTCGCCGGTAGCCGTGGCGGCTCGCGTGCGATGTGGGCGCTGGCGGTGGGCGACCAAGTGGAGATTTCCGCGCCAAACAACCAGTTCGCCCTGGACGAGAACGCCGAGCACATCGTGCTGATCGCCGGCGGCATCGGCATCACCCCTATCCTGGGCATGGCGCAGCGTCTGGCACGCAGCCCGCTCCCCTTCCAGCTGCTCTATGCCGGGCGCAGCCAAGCCACCATGGCCTACTTGGAACCATTGCAGGCGTTACTCGGCGAACGCCTGAAGGTGTTCTGTCCCGAGCACCTGGGCCGACTCGAACTGGCCACGCAAATCGCGCAGTGGCCGCGCGGCGCAGACGTCTATGCGTGCGGGCCGCTGCCGCTGTTGGACGAACTGCGGCAGCGCTGGCGGGAAGATGGTCGCGCGCGCGCGCGCCTGCACTTCGAAACCTTCGGCAACAGTGGGCATGCACCGGCGCAGGGGTTCGAGGTGGAGATCCCCACCATGGGCAAGACCGTGCAGGTCGGCGCGCACCAATCGCTGCTGGACGCGCTGAGCGCGGCGGGCGTGGAGGTGATGGCCGACTGTCAGCGTGGCGAATGCGGACTGTGCGTGGTCGATGTCCTGGACAGCACCTCGCCGCTGGATCACCGCGACGTGTTCCTGAGCGAGGAACAGCACCGCGACAACCACAAGCTATGCGCTTGTGTTTCGCGCGCGCTCGGTGGACGCATCCGCATCGACACCGGCTACCGCGCCGACGCATTCTGAAATGCAAAGATTCGACGCCGCCCGCCACAGCGGACGACGCCATGGGATGACCGCTGGATCAGGTGCAGATCACTTGGTCGCCGCGTCCCAATGCTCCTGAATCTTACCGTTCTGGATGCGGAACATATCGAACCAAGTGGTCGTGTAGGTCTTGCTCGCATCCTTGGGATCGGGCAGCGTGCGCACCGACACCAGGGTCACGTGGTCGCCTTCGGCCAGAATCGCCACCAGCGGCAATTGCACCCGTGGCTGGATCGGCTGCGGCTTCACGAAAGACGTCAGGAACGCCAGGAACGCATCGCGCCCATTGGCCACGTTCGGATTGTGCTGGATGTAATCCTTCGCCATGTACTGCGGAGCGTACTCGGTATGTCCCGCCTCGAACACGATCCTCCAAAAATCGTAGACCAGACGCTTGTTGGCGGTAGTGCACCAATCCTGACCCTGCAGCAGTTGTGCGTGATTGGGGTTGGCGGTGACGGCCGTCTGCGCGAACGCGGACACGGCGGGAAGCGCAAGCAGCAAAGCCAGCAGATACATCTGAACGCGAATCTTCACGATTAACTCTCCGGAGAAAATAGGCAATGGTGCGCGGGCCGTGCGATCGCTGCGATGTGCGCGGACGACCAATGGCTATGGCGCGGTCGCAGCGTAGCAATGTTCGCCAGCAGAAAAGAGCCGGATACCGGATGAATTGGGGAAATTTCTCAGGTTTTTTGCTGCGATGGGAGAGACGCCACAATTACCAAAACATCAGAAATGGTCATCGCATTTACGCAATTTTCTGCACCGCACACATCTGCGGCCACGCGAGAAAACCGCCCTTCTGCAATGACAATTTTCACGATCTATCGCAGCCACCCAGCATGACGATCATGAACGTATGCGAGGTACACGCGCATCGCATCGTGTCATCCCGCAGCGCATGGGCAACACGATGTAAGCACGGTGCGTGGGCTACGCAGGTACGGCCAGCGGCAAGCCAGCGTAGTTTTCGGCAATGGTGGCACGGCCTGCGGCGCTGCCGAGCAGATAGTCCAGTTCGGCATCGTGCAGGTGTCGGCTGAAGGCATCCTCGTCGGGAAATTGGTGCAGCATCGTGGTCATCCACCAGGAAAAGCGCTCGGCTTTCCAGATCCGCTGCAAGGCCAATTCGGAATAGCGTTGCAATGGGGCCGGGCTGTTTTCCTGCTGCGCTTGCACGAACAGATGCGCAAGCAAGCCCACATCGCCGGCGGCCAGATTCAGGCCCTTGGCGCCGGTCGGCGGCACGATATGCGCCGCATCGCCGGCTAGAAACAGACGCCCATATTGCAGCGGTTCGGCGACGAAACTTCGCAACGGTGCGATGCTCTTCTCCAAGGATGGCCCGATGACGATGGCCTGGGCGACATCATCGGGCAAGCGTCGCCGCAATTCGTCCCAGAAACGTTGATCCGACCAATTCTCCACGCGCTCCTCCGACGGGACTTGCACGTAATAGCGCGAGCGCGTGTGCGAACGCATGCTGCACAGCGCGAAGCCTCTGGTATGGCGCGCATAAATCAATTCCTCGCAGGCTGGCGGCGTGTCCGCCAACACCCCGAGCCAACCGAATGGATACACCCGTTCGTAGACCCGCAGCACCTCGTCGGGGATCGCCTGACGACTGACACCATGGAAACCGTCGCAGCCAACCACGTATTCGCAATCCAGCCGCTGCGCGGCGCCATGCTGGACGAAACTCAGCCATGGCCGTGGCCCGGCGATGTCGTGCAGTTGCACGTCCTGCGCCTCGTAGACGCTGATCGCGCCGACGGCCTGCCGCGCCTCCATCAGGTCGCGGGTGACTTCGGTCTGACCATAGATGGTCACCGCGCGGCCACCGGTGGCCGCACTCAGCTCGATGCGTTCGCGGCGCTGCTCCAGCGCCAGCTCGAAACCATGATGGATGATGCCTTCGCGCTGCATGCGCGCGCCGGCGCCTGCGGCGCACAGCAAGTCGGCGGTTCCCTGCTCCAGCACACCGGCGCGGATCCTCGACAGCACATGTTCCTCGGTATGACGTTCGAGGATGACGTTGTCGATGCCATGGCTGTGCAACAACTGGCCGAGCAACAAGCCAGCAGGACCGGCGCCGACGATCGCGACCTGGGTACGCATAGGACCTCCGCAGCGTTTGTGCCTGTCTCCCAGTGTTTCCGTTTCGACGCCACAAGAACATGGATCATCGCGACCAATTCCTGTACTTTCCGACGATGCCTCGCACCACCACCTCGCCAGCGCCCGCTGTGCCCGCGTTTCGCCTGTATGGGGAAACCGACGACCGCGAAACTCCCGACCTGTTGCACTGGGAATCCATCGCCGCGCGCAGCCATCTGCACGATTGGCATATCCGTCCGCACCGCCACGACGACCTGTTGCAATTGCTTTATCTGCAGCGCGGCAGCGCCAAGGTGCATCTGGACGGCACTCCGCAACGCCTGTGCGGCCCCTGTCTGCTACTGTTGCCGCCGCTGTGCGTGCATGGCTTCCGCTTCCAGCGCAACGTGCGCGGTCATATCGTGACGTTGTCTGCGCCACTGTGGCAGCACCTGGCGGCACAATGGCCCAGCTTGGACGAAACGCTGGCACAACCGTTGTGCCTTGTCGCCGGCGAGCAGCACGCGATGCTGGATGCGTGCTTCGCTGCAATCGCAACCGAGTACCCGCAACATCGCCCCGGACGCGAGCCGATGCTACAGGCGCTGGCGACGCAAGCGCTACTGTGGGCCGCGCGCGGTGCGCTGACACACAAGCACACGGACGCACACGACGCCGATCGCGGCGCACGCCACGTGCGTGCATACGCCGCACTGATCGACGCGCATTACCGCGAACATTGGCCGCTATCCCGCTACGCCGACCGATTGGGGTTGAGCAGCAGTCATCTCAATGCACTGTGCAGACGCCTGGCAGGCGCCTCGGCGCTGCAGTTGTTGCAGCGACGCATCATACTGGAAGCGCGGCGCAGCCTGGTGTACACGACCATGACCGTGCAACAAATCGCCGCCATGCTCGGTTATGCCGACGCCGCCTATTTCAGCCGCTGTTTCAGCCGCCACGCCGGCTGCTCGCCAGTTCAATTCCGCCAGCGCACACAACAAAAGCAGGGCATGTAAGAAACCGCTGATGGATTCTGAGGATCCGTGTTCGGACTCGGGGCGATAGCAGTCGTCCCGCCCATGACGCGGCTTTCCCAATGCGATGCGAGCGCTCGCCGCACCGTGTTGCACAAGCGCATCCACACACCATCGCATGACTGCGCTGCCGAGGCAGGCACCGGCAGCGCAGGATGCCGGATCAGAATGGATACGGTGGCGTGCTGTCGCGGATCGTCACCCACTGCCAGTGCGTGTATTGGCTCCAGTCGGCCGGACCGCCCATGCTGGTGCCGTTGCCGGAAGCGCCGGTGCCACCAAACGGATTGATGACCTCGTCGGCCACAGTCTGGTCGTTGATGTGCAAAATGCCGGTGTTCAAGCGCTCACCCAGCGCCATCGCCCGGCCGACAGAAGCGGAGAGGATGCCAGCCGACAGGCCGTAGTCGGTCTGGTTGGCCAGCGCGACCGCTTCGTCGTCGGTGTCGAAGGCGATCACATTGGCGACGGGGCCGAATACCTCTTCCTCGAACGCACGCATACCAGGCCGCACATTCGACAACACGGTTGGCGCATAGAACAACCCGTCGTGCGTTCCACCCGCCTCAAGCACGGCGCCAGCGGCGACCGACGCATCGACCACGTCCTTGACGTGCTGCAACTGGCGCGCATCGATGAGCGGCCCGAGCGCGACATGCGCGGTCGCCGGATCGCCCACCGGCAGATGCCGCGCTTTTTCGGCCAGGCGCCGGGTCAGTTCGGCGGCGATGCTGCGCTGGACCAGCACACGGCTGGTCGCCATGCAAATCTGGCCCTGATGGAAGTAGGCACCGAACGCAATCGCCGAGACAGCTTTGTCGAGCTCGGCATCTTCCAACACGATCAGCGAATTCTTACCGCCCAGTTCCAGTGCGACCTTCTTCAAATGCTTGCCCGCCAACTCGCCGATGCGGCGGCCGGTGGCGGTGGAGCCGGTGAAGGCAATCATCGGCACGCCCGGCGCCTCGATCAATGCCTGACCCACCTCGGCGCCACCCGGCAACACGTGCAGCAGGCCCTTCGGCAAACCCGCCAACTGCAACACCTCGGCGATGAGGAAGCCGCCGGTATACGGTGTGCGCGAATCGGGCTTGAGGATCACCGCGTTGCCGACAGCCAAGGCCGGCGCAACCGAGCGCAGCGACAGAATCAATGGGAAATTGAACGGGGAAATCACGCCGACCACGCCCAACGGCAGACGCCGGGCAAGGCTTACCCGCCCCGGTGCGCTCGGCAGCAACTGGCCTTGCGCCTGTAGCGGCATCGCCGCTGCCTGCTGAAAGAGCAGGATCGCTTCGCGCACTTCGTGTTCGCCCTTGGGCAAAATGCCACCGGTCTCGCGCGCGACTAGCTTCGCCGCGACCTCTGCCTGCTGCTGCAACAAGTGCGCGGCGCGGTGGAAGACTGCCGCGCGCTCGCGCGGTGCGAGAGCGGCCCATTGACGTTGCGCGACGCGCGCCTGCGCCACCGCCGCCGCCACATCCGCGACATTCGCGTGGCCAGCGTGGTGCAGCGGCTTGCCGCTGCCTGGTTCGATCACTTCGAGCGTGCCGCCCTGGGCGGCGATCCACTCGCCATTGAAGATACGTCCACTCCAGCGAGTGGACGATGCCAGCGCATCGCTATGGGTACTGTTCATCGAATATGCTCTCATCGAATGGAAGAAACACTTGGCTCAGATCGCTGTGACCACCAAACCGTCACTCAGACCCACGCCTTCGATACCGATGCCCGAGACGACAGCAGTGGCGAACCGGGTCTTGTCGCGCCACTGCATGGCAACGCGGTTTGCTTACGCGGCGTGGCATCAAAACACATGTACGTACTGAAAATTGACGTTATCGCCGGAGGGTGCATTCTTCACCTCCACCGGCATGTAGAAATTGGCATTGAAAATGTTGTGGTGGTCGATCCTCCACGATAATCCGGGCCCGAGGTAGAACTGCGTCTGCTTGCTATCGGCCACACGCAGGTCGTTGGTCCGGTTGTCGCGCAGTTGCTTCAAGTAATAGCCATTGATACCGATGTGCAGATCCTTCACCAATTCCAGCGAGCTGGCGAAGTTGAGCCACACCGCATCGCCCGCCTGGCCGTTGTGGAAGACGAAACCACCGAACTGCGGCACGTTCGACGCCTTGTCCGCACGGAAGTTGTAGATGTAATTCAGACGCCCGCTGATTTCCCAGCGCGGCGTCGGCAGGATGCTGAAAGCCCAATTCGGCAACACCGACCAGTAACCCGATCCCTGGTTGATGTCGCGATGCTGGTCGAATGTGCCGATCGGCACCAATGCATCCAGCTCGAAACGTTGCGAAAACACCGGGCGGCCATCGCGGATCACCGGATCCATCTGCAAATACGGGCCGATCGTGAGGTCGCCGAGACCGACCCCATTGGCGCGCAGTGCCATCGGACTGTTGCGCGCGAAAGACGCATCCAAATCGACCAGCGCCGCCAACGCGTTGAAACCCAACGCACCACCGAACATCTTGTAGCCACTGACGTAAACCACCTGAGTAATCCAGACCGATGAGCCGATGTGTGGATCGCGGAACACCGACACGTCATCGCCGTGCGCGTCCTTGATTGCATCGAAGTCGTAGCGTCGCAGGTATTGAATCGCCGCCCAGCCCGGTTTGGTGCTGGTGAAGCCATCGAAGAAGCTGGTGCCGCCGGTGTCCAGGCCGGTCGGCAGGGTGGCGCTCTGCGGCACGGATTGCGCCGCCGCTGGCGCCGCATGGACGATGGACAGCAGAGCCAGCACCGACAGCCGCTGGCGAATGCGCGAAGGCAACGGGAAACGCGTGCGGGAACGATTCATGGACATGCACTCCAGGCAAAGTGGATACGGCATGGGGCGGGGGGAATGGTGAAGCGGGCCAACGTTGACGTCAGCGCGGCACGGTGATCGCACGGCGGCGCACGCCACGATCACGCTGAATACAACACGGAAATCGAGAAAGCAGCGGCGCGGCCGCAAGCTGGCACCGGCCACGCATATAGCGGCTAGAGCGCCTCCAGCCGGTCGAGTGCCCGCAACAATGCACGCGCCTGATTCATGCCAAGCGCACTGACGAGTTGCTGCTCCATGCGTACCACTTCGACCTCGGCCTGCGCCAGCAGCGCGCTGCCGGACGCGGTCAGGTGCAGATGCTGCATGCGCCGATCCTGACGTCCACGCACCTGACGCAGCAAACGCCGCTTGACCAGACGCGCGACCACGATGGCCAGGTTCGGCGGCGAGACGTTCAGCACCTCGCCCAGTTGCCGTTGGTGAATGGCGGGATTGGCATCCACCAACACCAGCAGCGAATAATCCACCGGCTTCAGATCGAAGCCACGCACGCACTCTTGAAACAGACGCCGCACCTGCAACTCGCTGCGGGTGATGCGGTAGCCGAGTAGGCTGGTCAGACGGCGCTGATCCACACTGTCCACCGTGTTCGCGTCGGCGGACAGCGTGCTGTTGGATATCTCGGGAATCGGTTTCGAGCGCACGGCGCTTCCTGCAAAGGGTATCTTGCGACAACGCCACGGCGCATGCGCACGCAGCTTCCACTGGCACTGGCCGACAACGCCATCGCCGCTGCATTGTAAGGACACCGCCGCGTATCTTCATAACGCCGGATCCACACGCCGTAGCAACGCCCGGTAAGGCGCAGCCGCGTACCACAGGCACAGCGCGCCAAGCAGCGCCGCCCCCATGCACACCACGCCCAGCGACAAGCCGACCTGACGCTCGTCGACGAGCACGTAGTCGGTGCCTAACGCCACCACATAAGGGCCCAATCCCAATCCGATCAAATTGACCAACAGCAGATAGATCGAGGTGACCTGGCCACGCAAACGGTTCGGCGTGACCGCCTGCAGGATCGCCGGGGCTAACGCCACCGGCATGCCCAGCAAGAATGTGGTCAGCGCGATCGCCGCCAGCGCCATCCACGGCCCTGACGCGAACGCGAACAGCCCGCTGCTGACACTCAGCAACAGCGCGCCGATCAGCGAAATCCGCAGCACCACATCGCGGTGTCCACGCACCATTAGACGATCGCCGAGGAAGCCGCTGAACAGCATGCCGGCGATGCCGAAGGTCAGGATGATGAGCCCATACGCCGGACCGATTTCACCGGGCGTCCATCCCCACCGACGGATGAAGGTCGCCGGTAGCCAGGCGGTGATGCCGAAGGTCACCATCGCGATCACGCCGTTAGCCAAGAACAACGCGATGTAGATCCGCGCGTTGTCGCGCAGATGCGCCAGGTCCGGACGCGCACTTGGCGTCGCCATGGCTTGCTCGCGTCGCAGTGGCTCGCGCACCGTGGCCATCAAGGCGATCGCCGCCAAGCCCGGCAGCGCCACCAGGAGGAACGCCGCCTGCCACGGCCGGAAGCTGCCCAGTAACGGGAAGACGACCAGGCTCTGCTTGCTGGTCGCCGCGATCACCAGGCCACCGACGATGAACGCTGTCGCCGAGCCGATGTACACGCCGGAGGTGTATACGCTCATCGCCCTGGCCCGCCGCTGCGGCGGGAAGTAATCGGCCAGCATCGAATACGCCGCTGGCGATAGTGCCGCCTCGCCGACACCGACGAACACCCGCGCCATGAACAGGGTGAAAAAGCTGGTGACGTAGGCGCCAGCCGCCGTCGCCACGATCCACACCACGATGCCCAGCACGATCAGGTTGCGCCGGTTGTGGCGGTCGGCGACGCGCCCCAGGGACACCCCGATCAAGGTATAGAACACCGCGAAAGCAAGGCCGTGGACCAGACTGAATTGCGCGTCCGACAGCAGCAAATCGCGTTTGATCGGTTGTACCAAGAGCCCCAGGATCTGCCGATCGACGAAGGACAGGGTGTAGGCCAGCAACAACACCACGGTCACGTACCAGGCGTACAGCGGACGGTACGGCGTCGGCGATGGCAATGAATCGTGCATGGGACTGCTCCGTGGCGGCTCAGAAGCGCAAGGTCAGGACGAGCGTGGGCAGACGTCGTCGCGGACATAACGACATGCATCGCGCAGGAATGCACCGGCCTGGCTGGAATGCAGGTCCATATACAGGCTGGCGTCAGCGCCATCTTCATGGCCGGCCAACCGCTGCCTTTGCACAGCCCTGGATTGGACATCGGCCTGGCCGGAACCGACGCTCCTCGGCACGGCCAAACCGCGTCTGCCTGGCGTAGGGTGAACGCGCGGATGAAATACAGTCATCGATCCCCTCCCAAGTCTCGAAGCCAGTGGAGCAGTACGGTCGCAGCGCTGACGGCAATTTCGCACCGTCGGCACACAGGCCAACGCGTTATCGCATCACGTCGGCGCCTCGACCGCGCCTGGTGCAGCACCGGTGTACAACTGGTCCACCAACACGGCGCGGGTGCGCAATACGTTGCGCTGGTTGATCGAGCCCTTGTCGGTGATCTCGCCGGCTTCCAGGTTCGGCGGCTGTTCCAGCCACGCCGCGCGGGCGATGCGGCTGGCGTTACCGGTGGCGCTGCGGTTGAGCACCGCGAGTAGATTTTGCAGCCAGGCACGCACCGGCGCAGCTTGCAAAAGCTGCGCCGCCTCCGCCGCTGATGGCAACCCGGCCAGAGCCTGCAACGCGTCCAGGCGCGGGAACAGCAACAGGCCGATGTCGCCGCGGTCGGCCCCAGTCACCACCACATCCTGCACGTATGCGGCGCCTTCCATCAGCACGCGCGTGCGCAACGGACCGACGCTGACAAATACGCCAGAGGATAGCTTGAAGTCCTCTGCCAGACGCCCGTCGAACAATAAGCCGCGTTCGGGATACTGCGGATCGATCAGCTTGAGTGCATCGCCGGAACAGTAGAAGCCTTCCTCGTCGAACGCCTCGGCCGTCTGCTGCGGTGCGTTCCAATAGCCGGGCATCACGTGCGGGCCACGGAAGCGCGCTTCCAGCTTGTCGCCCACCGGGACCAACTTGACCTCGCAGCCCGGTGCCGGCACGCCGACCTCGCCGGGTGTGTTACTGGTGCCGTGGGTGAAGGTGCACGACGGCGCGCATTCGGTCATGCCCAGACCGGCAAGCATGCGGATGCGTTCGCCGCAATGCGCCTCGGCAATACGCTCCAGACGGTCCCAGATGTCTTGCGACAAGGCGGCGGCGGCAAAGAAGAACATACGCATGCGCGACAGGAACGTCTCGCGCAGTGCCGGATCCTGTTCCAGCGCCTGCGCCAATTGTTCCCAGCCGCGCGGCACGCTCAGATACACCGTGGGCGCGATCTCGCGCAGGTTGCGCAGGGTCTGCGCGAACAATGCCGGGGTCGGCTTGCCATCGTCGATATAGAAGCTGCCACCGTTGTATAACGCGATGCCGATATTGTGGCTGCCGCCGAACGTATGGTTCCACGGCAACCAATCGACCAACACCGGTGTTTCGCCTAGCACCGGGAACGTCTGCAGCAACATCTGCTGATTCGCGCACAGCATGCGTTGCGTGGTGATCACCGCTTTCGGCAACAACGTGGAGCCGGACGTGAACAAAAATTTGGCGATGCTCTCTGGGCCGGTGGCGGCAAATGCGGCATCGGCCGCGACCAGGGGGCGTGGCGCCAGCATCTCTTCGAAGCGCACGCACGCACGGTCGCTCACCATGCCACGCACGCACACCACAGGCACATCCGTGGGGAACACGGCCGCGATGGCGGTCGCGAATGCCGCACCGTCGCTGGCGAACAGCAGCCCCGGCCGCAGCACCTGCGCGACGTGCCGCAGTTTGGCGAAATCGCGCGAAAGCAACGCGTAACCGGGAGACACCGGACAATACGGAATGCCGGCATACATCGCCGCGAACGCCAGTTGCAGATGTTCCAGATCGTTGCCGGACAGGATCGCCAACGGACGCTGCGCCGACAGCCCCATGTCCAGCAGATGCGCCGCGATACAGCGGGTGCGCTCGAGCATCTGCGCATAGCTCAGGCCCCGCCAATGTCCATCTTCGCCACGCTGGGCCACGAAGGTCGTTTCGGGCGTGTGTTGCGCCCAGTGCTGCAAGCGCAGCAGCAGATGCCGCGGCAGCGGCGCCAGCGGCTCGCGGGCACGCATGCGCAACACGCCATTGGCATCGCGATAAACTTCGGTATCGGCATGGCTGAGCCCGACCGGACGATAGCGGGCGACAGGTGCATCGTGCTGTGCAGAGATCATCGAAACCATCCGGAACAGGGAAACGGCATGGTGACGGGCATCGCGGCGACGGCACGTCACCGCGCTGCGGCCAGGGTCAGCGCTTGTAAGTCTGCAACCCGGGCTTGATGGTTTTATCGTCGAGGAATTGCTTCAGCCCTTGCTGACGACCCTTCTCCGGATCGCGGTGGTTGGACTGGTCGACCTTGGCGTAGAGGTAATCCTCGTTCTGCTCCCAGGTCAGCTCGCGGCAACGCTTGAAACCGTGCTTGGCGAAACGCAGCACTACCGGATTTTTCTGCTGTAGTTCCTGTGCCAGCTTGGTCACCTCCGCACGCAGTTGCGCACGCGGCACGCTGGCGTTGACCAGCCCCATCTGCGCGGCCTCGGTCCCGGTAAAGGTGCGGCCGGTCATGATGTACAGCATCGCGTTGCGGTGTCCCATGGTATCGGCGACGGCCTTGCTCACCAGGTTGCCCGGCGGGATGCCCCAGTTGATTTCCGATAATCCGAACACCGCTTCGTCCGCCGCGATGGCCAGATCGCAGGCCACCAGCGGCGAGAACGCGCCACCGAAGCACCATCCGTTGACCGCCGCGATGGTCGGCTTGCTGTAGAAACGCAGCAAGCGCCACTGCCACTGCGAGCAGTCGCGACGCATGCGCTCCTGCACAATCTCTTCCTTGCCGTCGGTCTCGCGGAAGTATTCCTTCAGGTCCATGCCGGCCGACCACGACTCGCCGGCACCGGTCAACACCAGGACTTCCGCGGCGCTGTCCAGTTCCAGCGTCTCCAGCACGTCGATCATCTCGCGATTGAGCGTCGGACTCATCGCGTTGCGCTTTTCGGGACGATTCAACGTGACCCAGGCGACACCTGCGTCGATCTGGACCTGGACGGTCTGCCAGCGGTCTTGGTAGTTGCTCATGGACATGCCTGCGGGGGAGGTGACGNGTTTCAATAATAGTTATAGATCATCATTATTTTGGCGCAAGCTGCACCGCAGCATGGAATGGCAGCATGCCCGGCTAGCAGACGCGCTGTTCGTACCGATCATGCCGCGCGTTCATCGTGAACGGGGATGATCGCGCGCGCCGCGCAAGTCGCCACCACACCCGCGCAACACTCCCGGCGTGTGTGTTTTATACTGCTCCCCCGCGCATCTTCCCTGCGCATGTTCGGTTCTTTGCGCCCCACCATGACGCCACCCTGACCCTCGCACTCCACACCGGCTTGCCCCTTGCGGCAGGCCTCGGGTTGCTGGCTTTCCTTCGTGAATCGCGTCGTCCCGCCGCAGGGGCGGCGGCAGGAGTGTGTATCGTGAAACTGTATCCTTCGCTACGCCAGCAATGGTGCGGCAATCTCCGTGGCGACGTGCTCGCCGGTTTGGTCGTGGCCTTGGCGCTGATTCCGGAGGCGATCGCGTTCTCGATCATCGCCGGGGTGGACCCCAAGGTCGGGCTGTATGCCGCGTTCTGCATCTGCGTGACCATCGCCTTCGCCGGCGGGCGCCCGGGCATGATTTCCGCCGCCACCGGCGCGATGGCGTTGTTGATGGTCGGCCTGGTCAAGCAGCATGGCCTGCCTTATCTACTGGCCGCGACGCTATTGACCGGCGTACTGCAGATCCTGGCCGGGTTGCTCAAGCTCGGCGCATTGATGCGCTTTGTCTCGCGCTCGGTGATCACCGGCTTCGTCAATGCGCTGGCGATCCTGATCTTCATGGCACAGCTGCCCGAATTGATCGGCGTGCCGGTGCCGGTCTATCCGCTGGTCGCACTGGGATTGCTGTTGATCTACGGCCTGCCGTGGCTGTCGCAGCGCAGCTTCCCCGGTATCGGCTTGTGGCTGCTGGTGTTGGGCGCTGCGCTCACCGCGGGCAGTCTCGCTGCCAGGACCCTGCTGCCGGTGGCGGGAATCGGGACGGCGGTGCTGCTGCTAGGCCACCGCTGGACACGCACCCTGGCGTTACCGCCCCCGCTGGTCGCCATCGTGCTGTTGACCGGGCTTTCATTGTATTTCGGCATCCATGTCCCCACCGTCGGCGACAAGGGCCAATTGCCCGACAGCCTGCCGACCTTTCTGCTGCCGGCCGTGCCGTGGACGCTGGAGACACTGAAGATCGTGTTCCCAGTGTCGGCAACGATGGCGGTGGTCGGCCTGCTCGAATCGATGATGACCGCGCAGATCGTCGACGACATGACCGACACCCCCAGCGACAAGAACCGCGAGTGCATCGGCCAGGGCACGGCCAACCTCATGAGCGGGCTGATCGGCGGCATGGCCGGCTGCGCGATGATCGGGCAATCGGTGATCAACGTGAAATCCGGCGGGCGCGGGCGCCTGTCCGCATTGGTTGCCGGCAGCGTGTTGTTGCTGTTGGTGGTATTCGCTGGCGCGTGGGTGCGGCGGATTCCGATGGCCGCCCTGGTGGCGGTGATGATCATGGTCTCGATCGGCACCTTCAGCTGGCGCTCGCTGGCGCAACTGCGCACGCACCCGACCAGTTCCAGCGTGGTGATGCTGGGCACCGTCGCGGTGACCGTGGCCACCCACGACCTGGCGCGTGGCGTCCTCACCGGCGTCTTGCTATCTGCACTGTTCTTCGCGCGCAAGGTCGAGCGGATGCTCGACATCGAGAGAACCGAAGACGCCGATGGCAGCCACACCTACCGCATCCGCGGCCAGCTGTTCTTCGCATCCGCCGCCGGCTTCGCCAATGCGTTCGATTTCGCCCATGCGCCGGCGCAGGTCACCCTGGACCTGTCGCACGCGCATATATGGGACATCAGTGCGATCGGCGCACTGGACAAGGTGGTGCTGAAGTTCCGCCGCCACGGTGCGCAGGTGCAGGTGGTGGGACTGAATCCGGCCAGCGCGACGATGGTCGGACGGCTGGGCATCCACCACCGCGATGACGCACAGACCGTCCCGCTCCACTGAAGCGGGGTCCGAACGCGTCTGCGCCCCGGCCCGGCGCAGACGGCTCGCGGCACTGCGCTGTCACCTCAGTGCGCGGTCATGCCGGCAGTTCAGGCAGCCGAGACCAACGCGTGCCAGTACAGACTGTTACCGCCCTGGCGCTTGGCTTCGTAAAGCGCCGCATCGGCGTTGGCATACCAATCGTTCCAGTCCGAATGCGGATCCACCTGACTGATGCCGATGCTGACCGGACAAATATGCGGCACCTTCTGCGGCACACCGAGCAGATTCTGCACGGTGGCGATCACGAATTCGCCGATGCGGCGCAGATCCTCGACGGTACCGTTGGCCACCAGCAGGCAGAACTCGTCGTCGTCGAGACGGCAAGCGATGTCGTCCTGCCCGGTCACCGAACGCAGGATGTTGGCGACGTTCTGCAATACGCGGTCGCCGACCCGATGGCCGTGGACGGCGTTGATTTCCTTGAAGCCATCGCAGTCGATCAGCAACAGGCCCGGGCCGGGCGATTGGCTGTCGCGGCGGCATTCCTGCATGCGTAGAATCAGCCCACGACGATTGTGCAGCCCCGTCAGTTCGTCGGTACGTACCAGCTCTTCGGCCTGATGGAGTTGATACGTGGTGGTGCACACGTTATCCAGCGCCGCTTCCAATTCATCGTTGCGGCGGCGCAACTGGCGGATCAACGTTTGCTCGTTCGTCACCACGTCCATGATGGTGCGGCGGAGAAAATAGGCGACGATGACCGGGTCGCGCTCCACCAGAAGCTGGAAGTCCTCGTGATCCAACTCCACCAGAACGCCATCGCTGACGGCAATGGCATCGGCGCTGCGCATATGACTGCCGATCAGCATGCCTAGTTCGCCGAAGAACTCGCCATGCCCCAGGTGCTTGACCAGCAGATCTTCACCGAAATCCAGGTCGATCACCCCACTGCTGATGACGAACATGTTCCGGCCGCCATCGCCGCGCCGGAACAACACCTCACCGGCGCGAACCGCGCGCGAGCGTCCGAACTCGGAAAACAAACGCAATTCGGCCGCCGTCAATATCGCCTGCCCGTTCGCCGTTGAAACGACCGCAGCTACCTTCGGCATCATGCTGCGTATGTTTGTTGCGGTGCTGGCGCAACTCATCCTGCCCACCTCATTTATGTGTCGCTGGCCTTATCTGGTCAGCATAGCATCCGCCTAAAGCGCTCAAAACGATGTCGCAGACGATCTCGCAGCGGAGAAAGAGCAGGAAAACACGCTAAAACTGCTTTTTTGCGCCCATCTCTCATGCCGTAGACAGATTTACATCAGCGCGGGAAAAGCCGTCGTGAACCCTGGCATGGCGATCTTCCTGCCTGAGGGACAGGGCGCCGCACACCATCGTGCAGTTTCGGCCTGCCCCTGTCGCCATGGGAAAATGCTTCCAAGAGTAACTAACAAAACTACGGGGTCGCCAGCGGACGCGCGCGGACAGTACTCGCCTCATGTACCGCCTTGTACACGGCTGTTTCTGCGCGCTGTCCGTGCCCACCCGACAGCAACCCGCAACGTTTTGTTAGCCACTCTAAGCCGCTGATCGGCCTGAGCGCATCGCCGCATGCCAAACAGAACGGTCGTGGTCGCATTTTGTCCACGGCCAACGACCGCGAGCGGGTCCGATCGCGGCTAATATTGCGGTGAACGGCTGCACATCGGATATATCGCAACCACCATCAGACCCGCAGGGGACGACATGGACGATCTATCGCCTTCGGATCTGAAAACGATCCTGCATTCCAAACGCGCCAACCTCTACTACCTGCAACACTGCCGGGTGCTGGTGAATGGCGGCAGGGTCGAGTATGTCACCGACGCAGGCAAGCGCTCGCTGTACTGGAACATCCCGATCGCCAACACGACGACGCTGTTGCTCGGCACCGGCACATCGATCACCCAAGCGGCCATGCGCGAACTCGCCAAGGCCGGGGTGCTGGTGGGCTTTTGCGGCGGTGGCGGCACCCCCTTGTTCTCCGCCAACGAGATGGATGTCGAGATCGCCTGGTTCTCGCCGCAAAGCGAGTACCGTCCCACCGAGTACCTGCAGGCATGGGTCGGATTCTGGTTCGATGACGCGCTTCGCCTGAGCGCCGCCAAAGCCTTCCAGCACGCACGTGCGCGCCGCATCGGCGCGCAATGGCAACAGCGAGCATTGCACGATGCCGGATTCGCGCCGGATCTGGCGCGCTTGCAGACACTGCTCGAACGAACGGCCAGCGCCATCGCACTGGCGCAGGACAACACCGCCCTGCTCACCGAGGAAGCACGGCTGACCAAGGCACTGTTCAAACTGGCGGTGGAGACCGTGGGTTACGGCGACTTCACCCGTGCCAAGCGCGGGACAGGCAGCGACGCGGCCAACCGCTTCCTCGATCACGGCAATTACCTCGCCTACGGGCTGGCGGCAAGCGCGACCTGGGTGCTGGGTCTGCCGCACGGTCTTGCTGTCCTGCACGGCAAGACCCGGCGCGGGGGGCTGGTGTTCGATGTCGCCGATCTGGTCAAGGATGCCAGCATCCTGCCGCAGGCGTTCCTATCGGCTATGCGCGGTGACGACGAGCAAACCTTCCGGCAGCACTGCATCGAAGCGCTCGCCCGCAGCGAGTCCTTGGATTTCATGATCGACACGCTCAAGGACGTGGCACTGACGACCCGGGCACAGCAACGCGAGCACACGCGATGAATATCTTGCTGGTTTCCCAATGCGACAAGCGTGCCCTGAAAGAAAGCCGCCGCATCCTGGACCAGTTCGCGGAGCGGCGCGGCGATCGCACCTGGCAAACGCCGATCACCCGCGCCGGCCTGGACACCTTGCGCAAACTGCTGCGCCGCACCGCACGCAAGAACACCGCGGTGGCCTGTCATTGGATTCGCGGCCTGGACCACAGCGAGTTGTTGTGGATCGTCGGCGACGCCAGTCGATTCAACGCACAGGGGGCCGTGCCCACCAACAGCACGGCGCGCGATGTTTTGCGCGGCGAAGACGAAAACGACTGGCACTGCGCCGAAGACATTCGCCTGCTGGCGCAACTGGCCGCGTTGCTGCACGACCTCGGCAAAGCCAGCCTGGCGTTCCAGGCACGCCTGCGCGGCGAATTGCAAGGACGCAACCTCTACCGCCACGAATGGGTGTCTTTGCGCCTGTTCCAGGCCTTCGTCGGCAAGGATGACGATGCCGGCTGGTTGCAACGGCTGGCCGATCCCGATCACGATCATACGCCGTGCTGGACCGCCGAAGGACGCTACCGCCGCGACGGCCTGGATGCCGAGCCCGGATACCCGTTCCGCACCCTGCCGCCCCTGGCCGCGGCCGTCGCCTGGTTGATCCTGACCCATCACCGCCTGCCGCTGGCGCCCTTCAAGACAGACGGTCGCCAGGACTGGCTGGGCCGACGCGTGCAGCACACCATCTCGACCTGGATGGAACTGCCGCTGTCTCTGGTCGAGCACGATTGGAACGAGATCCGCGTGCAAGCGGAACCTGCCAGGATCGCCACGTACTGGACGCTCGCCGGCCCATTGCCGGTCGCCACGCCAACATGGCGCGCACAGGCGGCGCGGTTGGCTAAACGCTTGGACGCACTGCGCGTGCGCAGACCCGAAGGCTGGCTCGACAATCCCTACGTCATGCATCTGGCGCGGCTCAGCCTGATGTTGGCTGACCACAGCTATTCGCGTCTGGTTATGGACCGCAACGAACAACAGGATCTGAAAAAAGACGCCACGCTTGCCGCCAACACCACCTTCAACCGTGCCGGCAAGCTCGTCCGCAATCAGTCACTGGACGAACATCTACTCGGCGTTGCGCATACCGCGGGATTGGTCGCATATGCGCTGCCCGGCTTCGAGCGGTCTCTGCCGCGACTGGCGCAACATCGCGGCCTGCGCAAACGCAGCGCCGACGCCCACTTCGCCTGGCAGAACAAGGCCGCCGACACGGCCACGGCGCTGCGCGAGTCCGCACGCGAGCACGGTGCCTTCATCGTCAACATGGCTTCCACCGGCTGCGGCAAGACCCTGGGCAACGCGCGCATCCTCTACGCACTGGCGGACCCGCAATTGGGCCTGCGTCTGACCTATGCGCTCGGCCTGCGCACCCTCACCCGACAAACCGGCGACAGCTATCGGCGCGATCTGCACCTCGACGACGACACGCTCGCCATGCTCGTCGGCGGTTCGTCCAGCCGTCCCCTGTTCGATCACCACGAACGCGAAGCCGACACACGCGGCTCGGCCTCGATACAAGCGCTGATCGAGGAAGACAGCCACGTCCTCTACGACGGTGCCGAAACCGAACATCCGTTGTTGTCGCGCGCACTGCACGACCCGCAGATGCGCAAACTGTTGTCGGCGCCGATGCTGGTCTGCACCGTCGACCACATGGTGCCGGCCACCGAATCGCTGCGTGCCGGCCGCCAGATCGCGCCGATGCTGCGGCTGATGAGCGCCGACCTGATCCTTGACGAACTGGACGACTACGACATCGACGACCTGCCCGCCCTGACGCGGCTGGTGTACTGGGCGGGCCTGCTCGGGACGCGTGTGCTGTTGTCCTCGGCAACGTTGGCACCGGCCTTGGTCGAAGGCATGTTCGCCGCCTATCGCGCCGGACGCGCCCACTATCGGCGCAATCGCGGTGTCGATGGCGGGCGCGCCGATGCACGCATCGAGGTGCCTTGTCTGTGGACCGACGAGTTCGATGCGCATACCGCGCATTGCGTCGATGCCGACACATTCACCGCCCAGCATGCGCAATTCGTGACAAAACGTGCGGCCAAATTGCGCACGACCGAGCCGCTGCGACGCGGCGAATTGGTTCAATTACAGATCCAGGCGCGGCAACCGGAGCAGATCCATGCCGAGTTCGCAACACATGTCCGCGACGCGATCCAGCGCCTGCACAGCGCACACGCGGAAACCGACCCGGTCAGCGGCAAGCACGTCAGCTTCGGTCTGGTGCGCATGGCCAATATCCGACCGCTGATCGAGGTGGCACAGGAACTGTACCGACTCGGCGCAGCACCCGGCATCCGCATCCACCTGTGCGTCTACCACGCGTGTTTTCCGCTGCTGGTGCGCTCAGCGACCGAACACCTGCTCGATGCAGCATTCGACCGCCGCCAAGCCGACGCGGTGTATCGCTTGCCCAGCGTCCGCGCCGCGCTCGATGCACATCCGGAACAGGCGCATGTATTCGTGGTCCTGGCCTCGCCAGTGTGCGAGGTCGGACGCGACTGGGATGCGGATTGGGCCATCGCCGAACCCTCTTCACTGCGCTCGCTCATCCAGTTGGGCGGTCGCGTGCAACGCCATCGGCGCACGCCTGGCACCACCGCGAACATCCTCATCTTCGACACCAACCTGCTGCATTTCCGCAACCTCGACCAAGACGCCCCGGCCTATGTGCGACCGGGATTCGAACAGAACGACGCCGACGGCACGCATGCTGGACGTTTCCGCCTACAGACCCATCGCCTCGGCAAACTCCTGCGCGAGGACGAGTACCGTGTGCTCACCGCGCTGCCCCGGATCCAAGCGCCGGAGCCCCCCTGGCATCCGCGAGAGCGCCTGTGCGATCTGGAACATGCACGGCTGAGCGAGGCCATGCTGCCCAAATCGCGCCAGGCCGCTCCGCCATCCCGGCGCAGCGCCCCGCGGTTCTCTTTGGATGCGGCATGCGCGTGGCAATACCCGCACGCCATGCTGACCGGCGTGCTGCCGCAACAACAGCCGTTCCGTCACGACACCAGGCCAACGGCCACTTTGGTGTTTCTACCCGATGAGCACGAGGAGCGCGTGGTGCTGCATCGCATCGAAGACGACGATGACCATCGCGGCGACAAAAAACTCTACCCGGTCGTGGAGCAGAGTGCGTGCGCGCCGCTGGCGCTCGAACCTGGTCCCGGCATCGCGCCCTGGGGTGAATACGACCTGATGACGCTGCTCACCGAGCAGGCCGAGCAGCTCGACCTGTCGTTGCAGGACTGTGCCAAGCGGCTGGCGACGGTGAACGTGCCGGAACGCAAGGACGGGAAGAAGTGGAGATATCACCCCCTACTGGGCTTCAAGTCGGGGGAATGAGAAGGGCTTCCGTGCCCATGTCTGCTTTTTCAGCAGTAGATTTTTCATCAGCAGATAAAGGGCGGCATTTTCTGAGCTGTCTACTCGACAGTATGATTATGGGCGGCATGGATTGACATGCGAACTTGATCGGTGCATTGTGCCCACCTGGGGCCGTAGGGCGGCCCCAGGTGGAACAGCCTGCCGGTAGGAACCCGGCCCCTATGCACGAGGTTGACGTGCGGAAGGAGTGATGCGGTGTGATTAGCAATCGCAGGATTGGCATATCAGGTTGAGGGCTTTTGCCCTCTTCTTTGCACCTCACGGTAGCGACAAGCTGCCGTGGGGATTCTACAGAAATGCTCATAGAAAGCGAACGAAAGGATTCCACATGACAGAAGACCCGCAACATCTCACCCGCTCCGAACGCTTCCGCTCGGCCATCGCCGCGTTCATCGACGCGCGGCGCGAGGCCAAGCTGAAGGGCAATGAGGGCGATAGCGACACAGACTCCAAGTACGACTACGCCACCTGGCTGTCGGACGCGGCCCGCCGGGTCGGCCAGATCCAGGCCGTGACCCATGTGCTCAAGGCCACCCACCCCGACGCGCGCGGCAGCAGCCTGCACGTCGCCCCCGCCCGCTTGAAGACGCACACGGAAGTCGGCACCCACATGCTCGGCACGGACTATGCCGAGGACGTGGTCGGCAACGCCGCGGCGCTGGACGTGTTCAAACTGCTCAAGCTTGAGGTCGACGGTCGGCGCCTGCTTGACTGGATGCAGGACGACGACGCGGATCTACGTGCGGCACTGCATGACAATGCCAAGGTCGCCTCGGACTGGATGGGAGCATTCTGCAATCTGGTCCGTCACGATGCCCAACCCAGTTCGCACCAGGCCGCCAAGCAAGTGTACTGGCTGGTCGGCGACGAGCCGAAAGACGATACCCACTACCACCTGTTGCAACCGCTGTTTTCCAGCAGCTTGGCCCACGCGGTGCATGCGGACATTCAGGACGCGCGTTTCGGGGAACGCAACAAACAAGCGCGCCAGGCTTACCGCGATAAAGATGCATTCGACGGCACCTACCGCGACTACCGCAATCTGGTCGCACGCAAACTGGGCGGCACCAAGCCGCAGAACATCAGCCAACTCAATAGCGAGCGTGGCGGCATCAACTACCTGCTGGCCTCGCTGCCACCGCGCTGGACGCAAGAAGAGCGTCCTCGCACGTTGCTCAAGCTGAACTCGGCGCTGGATCGCTTCTACCGGTTCGAAGGTGTGCGACACCTCCTCAAGACACTGAGCGATTTTCTGCTGAGCAATCCGCCGGATAACAAAGACACCCGAGAACGACGCGAAGCAATCGAGCAAGCACTTGGCCTACAACTGAGCTATTTCGCCAGCACCATCCACGCCAGCTTCGAGCCTGGCTGGACCCGCGATCCAGATTGCCAACTCCCCATGTGCGAACAATTGTGGCTGGACCCCGAGCGCACCGCCCTGGCCGACCGCGAAGACGCTGCACATCCCGAGTGGACGCAGCAGGATCGCGCCTTCAAAGCCGCCTACGATTTCGGCGACTGGCCTGACGAGGTCGCGGGATCCTTCGCCACCTGGGTCAACGACCAGTTGCGCAAGGCGGGGCTCACCGGCCTCGGTGACGACCAGTACCGTCATTGGGCCAAGCAAGCCATCATCGATGCCGCCTGGCCCGTGCCGATGCGCCGACGCGCACCGGCCGGAGGTGCGGCATGAGCAATTGCCCGCCCTTCGATCACTTGCTGGTGGTACCGCACCTGCGCGTGCAGAACGCCAATGCCGTTTCCAGCCCGCTCACCCACGGCTTCCCCTCGATCACCGCGTTCCTGGGCCTGATGTGGGCGCTGGAACGCAAGACCATCGAGGCCGGACTGGATCTGGCCTTCAACGCAGTGGGCGTGGTTTGCCACGACCATCAGGAACAGGTCACCGAAGGCGGCTTCGTCAAGAGCTTCCGCCTGACCCGCAATCCGGTGAACAAAGACGGTGCAACCGCGGCGATTGTCGAGGAAGGCCGCATCCACTTGGAACTGAGCCTGGTGTTCGCGGTGCACAGCATGCGCTGGCTGGGCGATCCGGCCACTCACGCCGCGGATCTGGCCGTGGTGACCGACCTACTGGCCGGCATGCGCGTCGCCGGCGGCAGCGTGTTGCCGCCGCCGCACCCCCAGCGTCCACGCTATCAAGCGCAGGTCATCGCCTGCACTGGCACGCCGTCCGACCAGCAGGCGTTGTTCCGCAAACTACGACTGCGGCTGTTGCCCGGCTTCGCCCTGGTGGCACGCGACGACCTGCTCGGCACGCGGCTGGCCGAACTGCAAGAACACACGCCCGAGGCCACCGGCCTGCACGCTTGGCTTTCGCTGTCGCGCATCAACTGGCGTCACGTGCCGGATGCAGCGGCTGGCAAAGGCGAGTGGCAACACGATCGCAGCGGCCGGGGCTGGATCGTGCCCATCCCGGTGGGCTACGGCGCACTCGGAGCCGTGCACAAGGCCGGCAGCGTGGCCAACGCACGCGATGCCAACACCCCGTTCCGCTTCGTCGAGAGCCTCTACTCGGTCGGCGAATGGATCAGCCCGCACCGCCTGCAAACGCCGCATCACCTGCTCTGGTACGCCGACAGCCAACCCGCTGCCGACCTGTACCGCTGCCGTAACGATTATCGCCCCGCCACCACCCACCACTTCGATTGACCACACGCACGACAAGGAATTCCATCATGGCTCACGATACCCTCAAGACCGCATCCGTCCTCGCCTTCGAGCGCAAACTCGATCCGTCCGACGCGCTGTTCTTCTCCGGCAGTTGGTCCGCACGCCATACGGCGCGCGATTGGCAGCCGGTGCGCATCCGCGAAAAGTCGGTGCGCGGCACCATTTCCAACCGGCTCAAGGACAAGAGCAAGGAACAATCCGACCCGGCCAAACTCGACGCCGCCATCCAGAACCCCAACCTGCAAACCGTGGACGTCGCCGCACTCCCGCTGGAGGCGGACACGCTGAAAGTGCAGTTCACCCTGCGCGTGCTTGACGGCACTGGCGAACCTTCGGCCTGCAACGATACCGACTATCGCAAGAAACTCCTCGGCACCGTCAGTGATTACCTGCAGCAGCATGGCTTCAGCGAGCTGGCACGGCGCTACGCGGCGAATCTCGCCAATGGTCGCTTCCTCTGGCGCAACCGCATCGGTGCAGAACAGGTGGAGGTGCATGTCGCGCACCTGCGCGACGGTAACCCAGTGACGCAGTGGACCTTCCAGGCGCTTGACCATGCCCTACGCACGCTGTCCGCACCCAGCGACGCAGCCGAGAGCCTGAACGCCTTGGCCGCGACCATCGCCGACGGCCTGACCGGCAAGACACATGTGCTACTGCAAGTCACCGCCTTCGTCCGCATCGGTGCCGGTCAGGAAGTGTTCCCCTCGCAGGAACTGATCCTCGATCGCGGCCGCGGCGACAAAAGCAAGACGCTCTACGCCGTCGGCGAAGGCAACAAAGCCGTGGCAGCCATTCACTCGCAGAAGATCGGCAATGCACTGCGCACCATCGACACGTGGTATCCGGGTGTCGAGGAAAACGGCGCGATTGCCGTCGAACCCTATGGCTCAGTCACCACGCAAGGCAAAGCGTATCGACAACCGAAGGACAAGCAGGACTTCTACAACCTGCTCGATGCGTGGGTGATCAAGGACAAAGTGCCGAGCGTGGAGCAACAGCATTTCGTCATCGCCACGTTGATTCGCGGCGGTGTGTTCGGCGAATCGAACTGAGGCAAGGCTATGCAGCATTATCTCGATCTGCATCTTCGCCCCGACCCGGAGCTTGCGCCTTATCAACTGCTTGGTGCGCTGTACGCGCGCCTGCACCGGTCACTGGTGACATTGAACACCACCAGGATCGGCGTCAGCTTCCCCGGCCATGACAACAACGTGCCGACTCTAGGGACGCATCTGCGGCTGCATGGTGACGACAGCACCCTGCACCATCTGATGGCAACCACCTGGCTGCATGGCGTTCGCGACCATGTGACCATCACCAGCATCGGTGCCGTGCCATCCGAGGCAGTGCACCGACAAGTGACGCGTGTGCAGGCCAAAAGCAGTCCCGAACGCCTGCGTCGGCGCGCCATGCGCCGACATGGGATAAGTGGGGATCTCGCCGTCCAACGCATTCCAGATTCGGCGGCAGAACAGTTGCGACTTCCGTTCGTCGTACTGGGCAGCCGCAGCACCGGCCAAGCCGCGTTCCCGGTCTTCGTACGGCATGGCCCCGTACAGCAAGAACCCGTACCTGGCGACTTCAGCAGTTATGGACTCAGCCGGGGAGCCACCGTTCCCTGGTTCTGACCCTTTTTTTCTTACGACCAAACCCACCAAGGAAAAACAAACACTTAGCAGCCGCCCCAGAAAAAGGGGTTGGCTGCTTTTCTTTATGCGTTTATCTTTCAAGTCAAAGACTTGGATAATAGAACGCCTAGTTCACTGCCGTGTAGGCAGCTCAGAAAGATATGTCACGAGCTGCAAGGTCGCGCTTAGAGTTCACTGCCGTGTAGGCAGCTCAGAAATGGGGTGGTGTTCGGTGGGAACTGGCGAACACGTTCACTGCCGTGTAGGCAGCTCAGAAAAATGCTCAGCGATATCATGCCACTTATGCTTAGTTCACTGCCGTGTAGGCAGCTCAGAAATCATGATGTTGTTGCAGCGCGGTCGGCTGCGGGTTCACTGCCGTGTAGGCAGCTCAGAAATGTGGGAAAAGTCTGATCTGCGGATTTTGTAAGTTCACTGCCGTGTAGGCAGCTCAGAAAACCCGGTAGTGCCGGGCGACGTGTCGCAGGAGGTTCACTGCCGTGTAGGCAGCTCAGAAATCATTGAATTTCTGCCACGGGGTTGGCAGCCCGTTCACTGCCGTGTAGGCAGCTCAGAAATTTTTTGCTGCCCTGTGCCGACGCTGCCAGCAGTTCACTGCCGTGTAGGCAGCTCAGAAAGTGAGCGCTGGGCGCGCGTGTATCCGGCGGCTGTTCACTGCCGTGTAGGCAGCTCAGAAACATCGACCATTACCTTGCTCATCATTTCCATTGTTCACTGCCGTGTAGGCAGCTCAGAAATAATCCGGTCCGGATCGCCGTGCAACTAGGGAGTTCACTGCCGTGTAGGCAGCTCAGAAAGGAACTGGATGGGGAAGGATTCCGAGAAGTCGGTTCACTGCCGTGTAGGCAGCTCAGAAACAGCCCAGCCGCTGCGCCCAAGGCAGCGTTACGTTCACTGCCGTGTAGGCAGCTCAGAAAAGTCCGAGCAGGACGGCGGTCTGTAGGCCGAAGTTCACTGCCGTGTAGGCAGCTCAGAAAGTGCGCAGCATCGAAGCATGGATGATCGAAAAGTTCACTGCCGTGTAGGCAGCTCAGAAAGGAAGATTTCGACTGCGAAAGCGCTGCTTATGGTTCACTGCCGTGTAGGCAGCTCAGAAAAGAAGGCCATCGGCGCGGTCATCGCGCAAGGCGTTCACTGCCGTGTAGGCAGCTCAGAAATATTAGCTTGCGCTACCTCCTGGTAATTTACCAGTTCACTGCCGTGTAGGCAGCTCAGAAATGATCGCCTACCCACGTCGCAGCATCCGCACGGTTCACTGCCGTGTAGGCAGCTCAGAAACAAAGGAATCGCCACATTGCCACCGAAAAATCGTTCACTGCCGTGTAGGCAGCTCAGAAAAAGCTGCGTCACGCTCAATGCGCGCGGACTGGGTTCACTGCCGTGTAGGCAGCTCAGAAAAAGCTGCAGGCATGAACCAGCCTCAATTTGCTGTTCACTGCCGTGTAGGCAGCTCAGAAATAGCGCCACGAGTGCCGGTGCTTCCCCGCCGAGTTCACTGCCGTGTAGGCAGCTCAGAAACATGCCGTTTTACCTACGCTTCCGATTGCTGCGTTCACTGCCGTGTAGGCAGCTCAGAAACCTCCACCCATCGACAACACAGGAGAACGGATGTTCACTGCCGTGTAGGCAGCTCAAAAAAGTCATTTCGCCCTCGTCGCGGGCCCTGGAAAGTTCACTGCCGTGTAGGCAGCTCAGAAAGTCAACTGGCTGGACAACGCCGGCCTGGTGACATTCACTGCCGTGTAGGCAGCTCAGAAACATACCGCCCGCAATCGTTCCACCGACAGCGCGTTCACTGCCGTGTAGGCAGCTCAGAAATGCATAAGAGGAATGAACATGGGCTTTCTGGAGTTCACTGCCGTGTAGGCAGCTCAGAAAATGGTGTGACGCTGGAAGATCCAACCGAATACGTTCACTGCCGTGTAGGCAGCTCAGAAATTGACGGCGCTTCGCTATGTGGCAGGAGGTTTGTTCACTGCCGTGTAGGCAGCTCAGAAAATTGAATCGGTATCTTGCACAATCTATATAACGTTCACTGCCGTGTAGGCAGCTTGTCACCAGCACTTTCAATCTTCATCTTCATGGCGTTGCGCATAGAAATCTGCCGCCGCCTCGATCAGGTAGGTATAGCGTTTCACCATCGCCTGCCAGGCCAGCGCCTCCACTTGGTGTTCGACGTGGATATCCTCCGGCACCTCGCTAACCTCATCGATCAACTTTGGGACTTCGTGATTCCACCAACGCAGCATCAGGTCTGGCCGCTGATGCGTGCGAATCAGCGACTCCACCAGCGACTGCATCGCCGCGAATTGCCGCACCGTGCGAATGCGCTGGCCTTCCAAGAAGTGCGTGCGCTCCTGTTGCTCAGCCAACGCCTCTTCCAGGGCATCCAGCCGCTGGCGGAGGTCAGCAGGCCCTCGACCGAAAACTCTCATGCGATTACTCCCCGCCCAGCGCGAGCCGGGGCACCTGCGGTGCTTTCAGCAACAGCTTCTTGAAGTAGCTGTCCTTGTAGTAAAAAATCTTGTCCGCCAGGATCGGATAGCCAATGCCCTCAATGAACACGATGGCTTTATCCGGCGCCAGTCCCTTGACCTCATCCGGATTCATCAGCGGACGCCGATCCAGCACCTCGGTATAGCTGTGGCTGTTGCCTTGGCCGTAAGACTGCGTGCGCTGCCGACGGCGCACGGTAGTCTCGCCCAACATCTTCGAGTACTCCTCGGCATCGCGTTGCTCTCGCGGAGTGAACACGATCCGCACGCCGAGATTGGTGATCAAGCCGCGCGCTGTGTCGGCACCATAGACCGATTCCAACTGCGCAATCGACTGAATCACGATCACGATGCGGATGCCATAGCCGGCCACCCAGCCCACGGCCACCGGAACGATCTCCACCCGACCCAGCGCGGTGAACTCGTCGAGCATGAACATGCACTGGTATTTCAAATCTGGGTTGTGCTCGGGCAACTCGCGGCCATTGAGTTTGATCGCCTGCTCGAAGAACAGATTCAACACCCCTTTGGCTTCGATCAGTTTGGCCGGACTGACGCCGACGTAGATGGACTGGACGGTCTTGCGCAACTTGCTCAGGTCGAAATCGTTGTCGCTGGTGGCCGCGTCCACAATCGGGTTGCTGAAAATGTTCAACGGCGCCAGCGCCGTTTCGATGGCGGAGGTGAAGGTTTCCGGCGCCAGGCCGGCCAGGTTGTTCAGGCCGGTCCGCGCATGTGAACCAAGCATCGGCTGCTTGAGCAATTCGGCCAAGTACTGTTGCAGCGACTGCCCATGTTTGAGGTCTGCGCCGGCGAGCAGACGATAGACGCCCCCCAGTGTAGGCAAGTCCGTCTCGGGTGCAGTCCTCTTTTTGGAAACATACTGGTCGAACAGGTACTCGCAGGCAGCGGTGAACGTCTTTCTCGCAATGGCCGGCCAGAATGGATTGTCGCCGCTCATCTCCTTGTACAGCGTGGCGGCGATAGCGACGATGTCGCCGTTACGATGGTTCGGGTCCAAGCGCACATAGCCCAGCGGATTCCAGCGGTGCGTGCTGCCATCGTCGCTGAACGGATCGAACAGATACACCTTGCCGTATTTGGCGCGCTGGCCTGCGGTTTTTTCCCATGCCTCGCGCTTGACGTCCAGGATCACCGCCGACTCCAGCCATGCCAGCAAATTCGGAATGACCACGCTCACGCCCTTGCCACCACGTGTACTGGCAGCTAACAACAAATGCTTGGACTTGATGCGGATGAAGCGGCGACCGAAGCGGCAGGCAATCAACCCATGCGGATCATCCTTGAGCACATCGTGCCGGGACAGATCCCCGCTGCGCGCCCAGCGCACATTGCCATACAAATCCGGCACCTTCGTCCGCAGCATGGCATACACCATGATGAGGTAGAGCATGACAGGCAAGCCGAAGCCGCAGATACCCGACAGCTTGATTTTCGTTGCATATGGATGCCACACAGGCTGATACACCACCTGCCAATAGCGCCAATAGGTCAGCAGATGAACCTGCGCGTGTTCCCCGAGCAGGGTCAGCACAAGAACGCCGGACAGATACAGCCCAGCAATGGCAACGGGCAGCAACGCGATGAGGGCGGTAATGCCTTTGGTGCGCGAATTCATCGGGGGAACTCTTCCTTGGAAAATCGGGTGTGAAGGAGACTGCAACGCCCCGTGGCGGGTGAAGTGTCAAGTGCGATGTTGCTCGGCGCATGGTCGTCCATGCGGTGTTGCCTGGATGAATTTCGGTTACCGCCTACATCTTCATGACCATGCCCTGCCCTTGCATCTGCGCCGCGCGCTGGGCCTGCATGGCCTGCTGCTCGGCGAGGTTCTGCTGCTCCACCGTCTGCAATTGCTGGCTGACCTGGGCCACGTCCGGCGCTTGCGTCAGTTGCGGCGCAGACACTGTCGCCCATAATTTCCCGTTGGATTCCACCACGTAATCCGGCTTCTGGGTCATAGCACCCTGCGACAAATCCAAGTAGACCTTGTCCACTTCAGTCTGGCCCAGCTTGCGTGTCTCCACGACAACTTGCGCCGCGTGGCGGTCCAACTGCTCCGCATCCGGCACGGGACGGCCCCAGCGTTCATGCACCTCGGCAATGGCATCGCGCGCCTGCTCGAACAGCGCATGGCGCGGATGCGCCGGATGACGCATATCCTCGGCGGTGATCGCCACGGGGGCGATGGCACGACTGGGCGGTGCCGGTGCATGGGTCGCTTCCCGTGCACGCCAGGTGGCGGCATGCTGCTCGGGCGATTGCGCCAACGCATGCTCGGGATCGATCCGCAGCACTTTGTTCTTCTCGTACATCGAGAACGGATTTTCGTAGGCCAGCAATTGGCCCTGGTGCTGTTTGAAGCCTTTGATGCTGTGTTCGAAAGTGTTATCGACGCCCAGGGTATTGGTGAACGCGGCAGCCAGTCGTTCCTGCTGCTCCGGACCGTAGGGTAATTTGTCGCCATTCCTGGGCAAGATATGGGACTCGTGCAGCGCGCTCTTGAACAGGGTATAACGCGAGTGCAGCGGATGGCCCGGATGACGGAAGTCTTGGAGATGCTCATCCGAACGCGGTGGGCGCGTCGGCGGGGTATACAACATCGCCTCGCCCGCTTGGCGCTGTTCGTGTGGATGTGACCGGGTGTCTTGGTTGTGGCGCTGTTCGTGTTCGCGTTGCTGCGCGTCCACGGCCTGACGATGCAACTGCGCATGTTGCTGCGCGAGGCGCTGTTGCTGCTCGCGCACTGCCTGCGCTTGCTGTTCCTGCTGCTGCAATTGCGCGATCCGCGCCTGTTCCTGCATGTCCACGCTGGCTGGTTTTTCATGGGCCGGGGCGCTG
>NZ_MDCB01000019.1 GCF_002939705.1 Xanthomonas albilineans
CATGGCGCGCAGTCCGCCGCACATTCGTCCGCCGGACAGGCCGTTGGGCAAGCATACGACGGGATCAAAAACATCGTCTCGCCCGGCATCGACGTGGTCGAGCACGCAGCCGGGCAAGCCTACGACACGCTGACGCATCCGGGACAGTGGTTCCAGCAGAGCGCGCCAGCAGCATCCCTCCCTCCCACATCGACGAACGCGGATACGTCTTCCTCCTCTTCATCCTCATCCGCTGCTGCCGCGTCCATGCCGTCCCAGGCCATGGATAAGCACACGCGCATGCAGGACGACCATGCTGCCCAACAGCAGCACGAACGCATACAACAAGCGCCGCCACACGCGCCGCATCTGGTGCAAGCGCACTCGCAGACACATGCGCCAACGTTCAATTACACCACCCCAGCCTCGGAAAAACCGGCCAGCATGGACATGCAGGAGCAGGCACGGATCGCGCAATTGCAGCAGCAGGAACAGCAAGCGCAGGCAGTGCGCGAACAGCAACACCGCCTTGCCCAGCAACACGCACAGTTGCATCGTCAGGCCATGGAGGCGCAGCAACACGAACACGAACAGCGGCACAACCAAGACGCCCGGTCGCATCCACACGAACAGCGCCAAGCTGCGGAGTCGATGCTGCACACTCCGGCGACGACGAAAGCCCCCCACCTCCTACTGACAACGGCACAGCCCCTGGAGCCCGGCGACCGCGGTGTCGCCGTGCAAGCTTTGCAACAACACTTGCAGACCATCGGCGTCACCGACCGCGATGGCAACGCGATCAAGGACGACAAGCACTACGGCCCGCGCACCCAACAGGCGGTGGAGGATTTTCAGCGTTTGGCGGGTCGTGAGCCCACCGGCATCGCCGACCCTGGCACGCTCGAAGCACTGCAAACGCATGCCCAGTTCGCCGCCCGGCAGAAGGCGCAGCACCTCGCCCCCGACCGCCATTTGGTCGATCACGCTCAGCCTGCGCCTTCCCGTTCTAGCGATGCCATAACCCAGCACTCGGCCCCGCCTCGCCCCGACCAGCCCCCTGCACAACAGCAGCCCGCACCCAAGGCGTTGGAACCCTACAGCAGCCCCACGTCCCCGCTGCACGCGCTCTACGCTCAGACCAAGGCCACCATAGAGAACAGGGGCGTGTCGATGTCCGAGGAACGCATGCACCAGCTCGTCGGCAAGATGGCGCTCCAAAGAATGAACACAGAAGGGAAAAACGATTTCGTGGTCAAGGGCGATAGGCTCTATGGCTGCAATCTCGATGTCCCTTATAACCACTTCATGTTGGACCTGCGCGAGCCAGCGCCATCGGTGCAGTCCACGCTCCAGCAGGTGCAGACCCAACTGCAGATACAGGAAGCAGAGTTGACGGCCATGCGGCAGCAACAGCAACAAAATCAATACGAGCACCCGTATAGCTGATAGCGAGACGGATCGCATGAGCGCCACTGCACGCGACCCACGCAGACGATGTCTTGTTCGATAAACCAAAGACGGCCCAGTTGCAGGTGCAGGAGCAGGCGTGAACCCAACAGGCGCGAACGCTGGATCAGCAGTAACTTGTCTAGCAGGCGATGCAGGCCCAGCGCGCGGCGCAGATGCAAGGGCAGGGGCTGGTCATGAGGCTGTAGGTGGTAGTGGCAGATGCCCGAGGACGTTGAGCATGAAATTGCGGGCCGTGCTCGACCGCAATGCACAAGGAACACCGCAACCACGCAAGACCAGAAATACCGCACGCCCAGGGAAAACCCCACGTGCCCCAATGCGCCGGCGCAGCGCATGGCCGATCGCCTGCAAGTGGTAGCATGAGCCGTTTCCGCCCAACGCGTCATCCATGGTCAGCCTATTCCGCCGCAACAAGCCCCAGGACAACGCTGGCGAAAGCCGCACGCCACGTTACAGTACCGAGGAATTGGCTGCCGCCTTCCCGAAGCCCGCTGGCGCGGCACCTGCCGCCGGCGCCGAACCATCTGCGCCAACACCCAACCCGACGGAACAGGCGGCGCCGATAACGGCCGCCGCCATCGCTCCACCGCCTGCCGAACCACCGCAGACATCGGCTCCGCCAGCACACGCTGACGCGCCCCCGCCAGCCACTACGCCGATACCTCCTGTAGCGACCACCGCAGCAACAGCCGACGATGGTCTGGTGCGCAGCGATGCCCTGCCCGCCGCGCCAGCGGGCAAGCCGGGCTGGCGCGAGCGTCTGCGCAACAGTAGTTTCGCGCGCAGCGTGGGGAGTTTGTTCTCGCGCAATCCAAAACTCGACGACGACCTACTCGACGCAATCGAGACCGCGCTGATCACAGCAGATGTCGGCATCCCCGCCACCACCGCACTGATCGAGCAGTTGCGCAAGCGCATGAAGGCGCGCGAATTCGCCGACGCCACGGCGCTGCAGCGCGCGCTGCGCGCCGATCTACTGGCAATCCTGCACCCCGTGGCCAGGCCATTGCAGATCGACCCCAACGCCAAACCATTCGTGGTGCTGACCGTCGGCGTCAATGGCGTCGGCAAGACCACCACCATCGGCAAATTGGCCAAGCGCTTCAAGGACGAAGGCCATAGCCTGATGCTCGCCGCCGGCGATACCTTCCGCGCCGCGGCGGTGGCGCAATTGCAGATTTGGGGCGAGCGCAACGGCGTGAGCGTCATCGCGCAGGGCCAAAACGCCGATGCCGCTTCGGTGGCGTTCGACGCACTGCAAGCCGGCAAGGCACGCGGCACCGATATCCTGATCGCCGACACCGCCGGCCGCCTGCACACCCAGACCGGCTTGATGAACGAACTGGGCAAGATCCGTCGGGTCCTCGGCAAGCTGGATGCGAACGCACCGCACGAAGTGCTGATGGTCATCGACGGCACCACCGGGCAGAACGCGCTGTCGCAGTTACGCCAGTTCCATGCCGCGGTCGGCGTGACCGGGCTAGTGGTGACCAAGCTCGATGGCACGGCCAAGGGCGGCGTGGTGTTCGCGCTGGCGCGCGAGTTCGGCATCCCGATCCGCTTTGCCGGCATCGGTGAACGTCCCGAGGATTTGCGCGTGTTCGACGCCGAGGCGTTCGTCGATGCTTTGCTGCCCGAGGCGCTGGGCGGTTGATCTGGCACTGCTGTGCCGCGGAGAGCGAAATCGCAGAGAACCGCTCCGGCAAAACACGCTCGCCATGCCGACACCGTTGCCACCCATAACGCTTCGCTGGGCGCCTTATCTGGCACTGCCTGGCAGCGTCTATCGATGGAAAAAAGGACTACTTTGCCAGCCCTGATGCGTCAGCCTCCAGATACTTTTCCCGCCCGCCTGCTCGCCTGGTTCGACCGCCATGGGCGCCACGACCTGCCGTGGCAGCATCCACGCAGCCCCTACCGGGTGTGGTTATCGGAGATCATGCTGCAGCAGACCCAGGTGGCGGTGGTGATTCCGTATTTCCTGCGTTTCCTGACGCACTTCCCCACGTTGTCCGCACTGGCCGCCGCCGACAACGACGCGGTGATGGCACAATGGGCGGGGCTGGGCTACTACGCGCGCGCGCGCAATCTGCATGCCGCAGCCAAGCATTGCGTAGCGCTGCACGACGGCGAGCTGCCGCGCGATTTCGAAGCGCTAAACGCGCTGCCTGGGATCGGCCGCAGCACCGCCGGCGCGATTCTCAGCCAGGCCTGGAACGACCGCTTTCCGATCCTCGACGGCAACGTCAAGCGCGTGCTGACGCGCTACCACGGCATCGCTGGCTATCCGGGTCTGCCAGCGGTGGAGAAGCCGCTATGGGCGATGGCGCATGCCCATGTCGGTGCCGTTCCCGATGGACGCATGGCTGACTACACCCAGGCGCAGATGGATTTCGGTGCCACCCTGTGCACTCGCGCCAACCCGGCCTGCGTGCTGTGCCCGCTGCAGGACGACTGCGTGGCGCGCCGCGACGGCTTGGTCGATGCGCTGCCCACGCCCAAGCCGGGCAAGACGCTGCCCGAACGCGAGGCGGTGGCCCTGCTGCTGGAGAACGCCGCCGGCGATCTGCTACTGCAGCGGCGGCCGCCGACCGGCATCTGGGCCGGGCTATGGACGTTGCCACAGGCCGAGACCGAAAGCGCATTGCACGACTGGTTCGCCCGCCATGCCAGCGGCCGCGCCTTCGACGCGGCCGAGCGGCTGTCGCCCATCGTTCATACCTTCAGCCATTACCGCCTGCACTTGCAGCCACTACGCCTGCGCAAGGTCGCCCTGCGCGATGCGCTGCGCGACAATGACGACCTGCGCTGGGTCGCACGTACCGCGCTATCGGCGCTCGGCCTGCCGGCACCGATCCGCAAACTGCTCGACGGTCTCTAGCGCGTGTGATGCACTCCACGCACCAACGCCACGACGCACCACTAGGAACCGCCATGTCCCGCACCGTTTTCTGCCAATACCAACAACGCGACACCGAGGGCCTCGACTACGTGCCCTACCCCGGCGAACTCGGCAAGCGCGTGTTCGCGCAGATCGGCAAGGCCGGCTGGCAGGCATGGCTGGCACACCAGACCATGCTGATCAACGAGAACCGCCTGTCGCCGCGCGACCCCAAACATCGCGCCTTTCTGGAGGCGGAGTTGGAAAAATTCCTGTTCCAGGGCGGGGCCGCCAAGCCCGAAGGTTATGTCGCGCCGGAACCGGAATCCTGAGCGCCGCAGCAAGGCAAGGCTGAGGCAAACGCCCTGGTCGCCGCAGTCGCCGTGTGTCCACCCCTCCGCCGTGGCTCAGCCCCCGGAAGCCGGACGCGTGCGCTCTTGCATATTGGCCTCGCGCAATGCCTTTTCTGAGGCCCGCAGCGCCTTGACGTCGAGCGGACGGATGCGCTCGATCCGACAGGGCAGACGGATCGTCGTGGGACCGCCACCGAGCACCAGCACATCATCGAACCGTGTCGAGATCTCGCTGCCAAAATGGGTGATGGCGATGCTCGGAGCGAAATCCAGATCCTTGCAGCGACCGGCGAACTTCAGCCGCAAAGCAGCCGCCAGCGACGGGCACCAAGCGACGGCACACCGTCCCTTGACCGGCGTCAGACAGCATCAAATACCGCGTACCAAGCGAAAGCCCACGCGGGCACTGGTGCTATCCGAATCCCGCATCCAGCGCCACGCGGCACGGGTCTGCTCCGGGGCGTTGGCCCAATTGCCGCCGCGCACCACCCGCGAGCGGCAACCGGGGTTGTACCAGGCCGCGCCATCGGCGGGCGCGCGACGATAGCTAGCATGCCAGCAATCGGCAACCCACTCGCTGACGTTACCCGCCATGTCGTGCAGCCCCCAAGCATTGGCTGCAAAACTACCAACCGGGGCCGGCCCCCAGAATCCATCGGTGTAACCGACGAAAGCGTTCTTCCAATGTCGGCCACTGGAAGAGACATCGCCAATGCCGGTGAAATTACCGCTATCGCGCGGCGGCGTGCCGGCATTGCCCCAGGGATAACGACCTTGGCTACCGGCGCGCAAGGCATATTCGAACTCGGCCTCGCTGGGCAGCCGATAGTGGCGCCCGGTCTGCTGCGACAGCCAGGCCGCGTAGGCCTCGGCATCGCGCACGCTGACGTGGATCACCGGGCTGTTCGGTGCCGCGCGCGCTCCCTTGTAGTCCGATTGCCAGTCCACTCCACTGCGACGCATAAAGTTGCCGCTGCGTTCGTCGTACACCGTGGAGTGGCCACGCCGGGTCGCGCGTGGTCGCACCTGCGTGGCCTCGACAAAGCGGCGAAACTCGGCCACCGTGACCTCGGTGATCGCCATGGCGAACCCCCGTTCGAAGCGCACGTAGTGCTGCGGCATCTCGCTCGGTGCGGCATCCGGCTCGGTCTCGCCGGCACCCATGCGAAAGCCACCGTGAGGCACCACGATCATCTGCGGGCCGCGCGTGCCACCGCGCATGGCGTCGGTGAACACCTGACCAGGGCGAAAGCTACCGTAATGCGCAACCAGATCGATGCGTTCGCGCAGCATGGCGGCAACCGGATCGCCAGGATCGGCGATGCGCAACATTTCCTCGAGCCGCGCACGCGCGGCTTTCAAGCCTGCCGGCGTGACCAGATCGCGCAGAGCGGCATCGCGTAACGCGGTGATCCGCGCAATCCGCATCTGTTCCACTCGCTCGCGCGCATCGTGAACGGTAACGGCGTCATCGCGCACGCGCCCGGCCTGCGCCAACCAAATATCGGCAGCGGCGAAATTCGATGCCATGGCGGCCACCTCGGCACGCCGGATCAACGCGCTTTCCACCGCTGCCACGCCTTGCCGCGCACGCGCGTCATCGGCATCCAGTTCCAGGGCCTCGCGAAAATTGGCAAGCGCCCCGCTACTGCCGTCCTCGCCGAGCCGACCGGCGCGCAGGTCGTCCTCGCCTGCACGGTTATCGGCCAACACCCGCGATGCGGTCTCGAACCGCTGCTGCAGACGCCACACCGCCGGATCCTCCGCATCCAACCAGCGCGCCACCATCGCGATACGGTCAACGCGTTCCAGCACCGGCTCCGAGCGCTCCGGGTCGCGCAGCGCGTCCTCACCGAGTTGCAACAACCGCCGTCGCGCCTTGCGTAGACCGTCCCGTGCGACGCGATCCTTCGGCACTAACGTCCGGATTGCCAGATACAGCGGAATCGCCGCCTGCGCATCCTCGAACAGATGGTCCTCGGCCAACGCACGCGCGGCATCGCGCCGCGCCTGGCCCAGGCCGCTGCGTGCGAGCGTCGGCAACGGCGGTTGCCATTGCGCCACGATCTGCGCGGCGTCTTCGCCACCGACGGTGACACTGGGTGCACGCACTGGCCTGGCCGGTGCCGCCGCCGCAGCGGCAGGCATCGGCGTGGACGTCTGTCGTGCACAGCCCACAAGTATCCCCAACAGTACGATCCAGACCATCACCACGCCGCTCGTGCGCACCTTATCCTCCGAACAGATTGGCCTCGTGACGCAAGCCTCCGGCGCATGTGCGACCGGCGGGACGACGTTAGGCTATTCTCGCCTGCCTGAGCAAACCCTGCATTCAACGGGAAATCACGTGCCTTATTGGATCAAGCACCCCAACGAGCTGGCCGAGCGCTTGGCGCAACGACCGACCAGGATCGGACTGGATACCGAATTCGTCCGCGAACGCACCTACTGGCCGCAACTGGCGCTGGTGCAAATGGCGGTGGCCGAGGAGATCCTGCTGATCGATCCGCTGATCCCCGGCATGCCGCAGGCGCTGGCGCCATGGCTGAGCGACCCGGGCATCCTTAAGATCATGCACAGCGCCAGCGAGGACCTGGTGACGTTCAAGTGTGCCTGCGGCACGCTGCCGCGGCCGCTGTTCGACACCCAGATCGCAGCCGGCTTGGCCGGCATTGGCGCCGGCATGGGCTACCAGAAGCTGGTTCTGGACATCACCGGCATCCACCTGACCAAGGGCGAGACGCGCTCGGACTGGCTGCGACGCCCGCTTTCGCCCGCACAACTGGACTATGCCGCCGACGACGTGCGTCACTTGTTCGCGCTGCACGACACCTTACACGCACGGCTACAGGCGCTGGATCGCAGCGCCTGGTTACAGGAAGACGGCGAACGCTTGCTCGGTACGGTGGAACAGGAGGAGGGCGAACGCTGGCCGCACCTGAGCATGCGCGCGGCACAGTTCATGGAACGTCCGGCGCAACTGCGCCTGCTACGCCTGCTACGCTGGCGCGATGCGCAAGCCCGGCATAGCGACAGGCCACGCAGCTGGATCCTGGACAACGAACTGGCCGCCACGCTGGCACGGTTTCCACCGGATGATCGCCAGGGCCTGCAAGCGCTACTCGACAAACATCCCCAAGCACCGCGCAAGCTGGGCGATGCGTTATGGCAGGCCTTGACCACGCCATTGCCGGACGAGGCGGACGCGCCGCTGGCGCAGGCTTCCAGCGACGGCCACAAGGCGACGTTGAAGCGCCTCCAGAATGCGGTCGCCGCACGCAGCGCCGAACTCGGCCTGCCCGACGGCCTGCTCGCCTCGCGCAAACATCTGGAAGCCCTACTGGAAAGCGCCCAGTGGCCGCTGCCCCTAGCCGGCTGGCGTCGGCGCGAACTGGAACCACGGCTGCAGCCACTGCTAGATGGCGCTCGCTAGCCGCACCGACTCGACCGGCGCACCCGGTCGATCCTGCGGAAAATCAAGACCACGCATAAAAGGCCAGGGATCCCTGGCCTGTGCGGCTAGCTCAATATTTGAACAGCGGAAACTTCAACTCCGGGTGGCGGGCCTTCCATTCGTTATACGCGGCGGTGCCCTCCCAGGCGGCGAATGGCTTCGGCGTGCGACCACGGCCGGACCAGGTTTCGCCGGTATGCGGCAGCTGATACTTCGGCTTGACATCGCTACGGCCACTGGCGGCCTTGGCCGCCTTGGTGACCTTGGGCGCTGGGCTATTGACGTAAGAAGCGATCTCGTTGCGCTGTTTGGTGGTGAAGAACTCGGCGAACTGCTCCAGCAGCGACAACACGTTGGCGTGGGCAGCATTGGTCTGACTCTCGCGCGCCTGTTTCTCCTGCTCTTCTAACTTGCGCATTTCTTCTTGCAGCTTAGCCTTGGCTTCGGCGATTTGTTGCAAGTTGCGAACTTCCGTCATTTTGAAAATACCTGTTTCTGTCATGAGTGTTTGGAACGGACGGAATAATGGCGTCCGTCAAGGTGAAATCACGCTTGGAGATTTCAGAACGACAGTATATCGGCATCGGCCGATAAAATGCATGGAGTTCTAGCAAATAAAGAGCACCAGCGAAGCAGATGCCGTTGCAGCACGATGCGTAGCACCTGGGCCGCCCCACTACCGTTGCAGGCGATGCCGCCGCCCCCTTGGCATGCGGCATTGGCTCCAGTTAGACTATGGCCTTGATGTGGGGCGGTAGCTCAGCTGGGAGAGCGTCGCGTTCGCAATGCGAAGGTCGAGGGTTCGATCCCCTTCCGCTCCACCATATTCACGTACTAGATGTTGCGATCAAGGCTGGAAAGTCCTGGAAATACAGGCTTTCCGGCCTTTTTCGTATCAATCACAATCCAGCCTGAACCAGCCAAATTTGGCGGTAACCAGTGCATCTGCCTTCGTGAACCTCCCCGGGATTTCCCATTGCTAGGCTGATCGGGAGCATCCCGCCAGCATGCAGAAACAGCTTAGTCTCCACAACAAGCCGTTACGCCAACGCGGCATGACTCAAACCAAACAGCCTCCCAACTTCTCAGTGCGGTTCACTATCGACCCAACGCGAAGCTCATCGCTCATGTCCCGGCTCACCAATGTCGCGACACGACAACCCAGGCGCGATACTGTCGTCTCCTGTCCATGCTGCTCAGCCGTTCCGCCATGACCAAAGGCCCCCTCCGTCTCGATGTCGGCGTCAGCTACGCCCTGCCGCGTGTGGGGCTGCCGGCGGCGATCAGCTTCCGCAAGTGGGTCGCGGTGGCGCTGAAGGGACGCATCCGCGAAGCAGATCTGGCGATCCGTCTGGTCGACCAACGCGAAGGCCGCGCTCTGAATCAGCACTACCGTGGCAAGGACTACGCCACAAATGTCCTCAGCTTTCCAGCCGAACTACCCGATGGGCTACCCAAGGGGATCAGGCTGCCGCTACTCGGCGATCTGGTGATCTGCGCGCCGGTGGTAGCACGGGAAGCCGCCGAACAGGGCAAACCGCTCAATGCCCACTACGCGCACCTGACCGTGCATGGGGTGCTGCACCTGCTCGGCTGGGATCACGAGGACGACAAGGAGGCCGAGGCGATGGAGCAACTGGAACGCGAAATCCTGGGCGAACTTGGCCTATCCGATCCCTACGCCGGCGAGCGTTGATCCGACACCCCATTGCGTTGCGGCAAGACCACCGCGCTTGTTCGAAGGCTGCCAGTGCAAGCTGGCGGCGCATCCGCTGACATCCTGCCAGCACCAGCCACCATGTCGGCGCGCTGGTCAGCCACCGGCACGGATGGTAGCGTGACGGCGGCGCTGTCGCTCACTGTTCGCTGCCCGAGATCCCCAATGTCGATCCGTTCCTCGTTACTTTTGCTCGCGCTCAGTTGCGCAATGCCAGCCGCCGCCGACACCACGTCCACCGCTGCAATCGACCTGCCGGCGCTGCTGGAATGCCACAAGCACGTCGCCGATTTCGAGGCGTTGAAGCCACTGCTGGACGATCCGCTGAAAGCCGTGGCGCATGGATGGCGGCCATTGCCGCAGACCAACCTGTTCATGAGCGAATACGCCCTGGCACGGCCGATCCACGTGTACGGCTACAGCACCGACCGCATTGCCTTTTCCGGCGCCAGCGTGATGGCGATCCTGGACCTGCCCGATCCGCGAGCGCTGGCCAAGCAACTGAAACTGGAAGCGGCGGTGGATACACCGGAAAAGGCCATGTTCGGTCGCGAAGTGCTCAGCCGCGATGTCCACGATCCCAAGACCGGCGAGCCGATGATCGAATCGATCATCCTTAGCGTCTCCACGGTGAAGTCGCATCCGGGCAAGACCCTGGCCGGATGCAGCTACAGCCTCGATCTGCCCGACGTGCCGGGCGCGCCGCCGGCGCCGGACGTACTGCACACGCCGCCCAGCGGGGGCTGAACCCCAATCGACAGGCGCCGGCGCGCCTGCCGATCCGTGTCGCAATGCGCTCGCGATGGCCCTGTTAGACTTCCGTCCAACGCCGGTTCGATCAGGCGAATACCCACAGAACATGTCCGAAGACGGCCCGAGTAGCTCCTCTCCCGAACCCCACGAAAAACGCCGCGGCTGGCTGGAACGCCTGACCTCGGTGTTCTCCGGCGATCCGCACACCCGCGAGGAGCTGGTCGAAGTCCTGCGCGACGCCCAGCACGATGGCCTGATCGCCAGCGACACACTACGCATGATGGAAGGCGCGCTGTCAGTTTCGGAATTGACCGTCGGCGATGTGATGGTGTCGCGTTCGCAGATGGTGTCGTTACCGGCGGAGGCGCGCTTCCTGGATCTAATGAAGCAAGTGGTCGAATCCGGCCATTCCCGCTTCCCCGTACATGGCGAGAACAAGGACGAGATCCTCGGCATCCTGCTGGCCAAGGACCTGCTGCGCGGCGTGGTCGCCGACGATGGCCCCGGCACAGTGCGCGAGTTGCTACGTCCGGCGGTGCTGATCCCCGAGTCAAAAAAACTCAACGTGCTGCTCAAGGAGTTCCGGCTCTCGCGCAACCACATGGCGATCGTGGTCGACGAATACGGCGGCGTGGCTGGGCTGGTGACCATCGAGGACGTGCTGGAACAGATCGTCGGCGAGATCGACGACGAGCACGACGATGCCGAGGACGAGGCGTCGCTGATCGCGGCACAGGCCGACGGCCAGTACGTGGTGGATGCGCTGACGCCGATCGAGGATTTCAACGAGCGCTTCGGCGCCGATTTCTCCGACAACGACTACGACACCATCGGCGGACTGATCACCGATGCGATCGGCCACCTACCCGAAACCGGCGAGGAGCTGACCCTGGGACGCTTCGTATTCCGCGTGGCGCGCGCCGACGCGCGCCGGGTACAGGCGTTCCACGTCACCATCCTGCCACACGACCCGCAGGAAGCCGCTTGAACACGCTCCGCTCGCCTTGCGCGCACCGACGCGGCTGGCCGCACGTGTGTCTGAGCGTACTGCTGACGCTCTGCTCTGCGTTCACGTTCGCACAGACCAGCGCGCTGACGCCATCGCCCCCCCGGGCCGCGCCGATGACGTCCAACGCAGATACCACGACACCACGCATCGGCGTGGCCACCATGCAGCCGGGCGAGGTGTTCTTCGAGCGTTTCGGCCACGACGCACTCGTGGTGCAGGACCCGCATACCGGCCAAGCCACCTCGTACAACTTCGGCTTTTTCGACCCCAGCGAACCGGACTTCGTCAGCCGCTTCGCCGCTGGCGACATGCGCTACTACCTGATGGCGCTGCCGCTGCGGGAGGATCTGGCACAGTACCGCGAGGCCGGCCGCGGGGTGGACATCCAGTGGCTGGACCTGCCTCCCGCGCAGGCACGCGCGCTCGCACAGGCGCTGGCCTGGCGGGCACGACCAGAGAACGCGCGCTACCGCTACGACTACTACACCGCCAACTGCGCCACCATGGTGCGCGACACCTTGAACAAGGCCATGGGCGGCGCGTTGCACGCGCAGCTGGCCAGCCGCTCGCGCGGCAACACCTACCGCAGCGAGTCGGTGCGACTGGCCTCGCCGGCGCCATGGATGTGGCTGGGGTTCGACCTGGGTTTAGGACCATTCGCAGATAAACCGCTGTCGCGTTGGGAAGAGGCGTTCGTGCCGATGCGGCTGGCCGATAGTTTGAACGAGGTCCACAACAATGCTGGCCGCCCACTGGTACAGGCGCGCCAACGGCTCCTCCCGCAACGGCTGGCACCGGAACCACCGGAACAGGCACGGCATTGGTGGCCGTGGCTGCTGCTCGGCCTGGCCGCTGCGGCGGGCGTGCTGGCACTGGGGCGACGCCCGCGCTGGTTGGCGACGCTGGCCATGCCGTTCTGGCTGCTCTGCGCGCTCGGCGGCGGCGTGTTGCTGTACTTGTGGGGCTTCAGCGCACACCGCGCGGCGTGGGGTAACCGCAATCTGCTGCTGCTGGATCCGCTGTGTCTGCCGCTGCTGTTCGGCGCTCTGAGTCTGCTGCGCGGCCGTCGTCCTGGGCGCTGGTTCGCCGTGCTGCTGTGGACGGTGACGGCACTGGCCGGCGCCGCGCTGCTGATCCACTGGTTGTCGATGTTGCAGCCGCAATTCAACCTGCAATGGATCGCACTGCTGCTACCAGTCCACACGGCATTGGCCTGGGCGCTGACCCGACAGCGCGCGTTGCCCTGACCCTTCCGCACGATTCCGCCAAGCACGGTCCCACCTAATGGCTTCGGTCCCCAGCAATCCCGCCTGCGTCATCAACTGCGTGCACTACGACGGCCAAAGTCGTCGCCACGACATCGCCCTGGCGCAGATCAGCGACGTGCTGGCCGGCGACGATGGATTCGTGTGGGTCGGCATGTACGAACCCGACGACGCTGTGCTGGAGCAATTGCAGGACGAGTTCCAATTACACGATCTGGCAATCGAAGACACGCGCAAGGCGCACCAGCGCCCGAAGGTCGAGGCGTTCGGCAATTCGCTCTTCCTGGCAGTGCACACGGCACAGGTGATCGACGAACGCATCGTCTACGGCGAGACCCACGCCTTTCTCGGCGCACGTTTTCTGCTGACTGTGCGCCACGGTGCCTCGCTGCCGTATGCGCCGGTGCGCGAACGGCTGGAGCGCGAATCCACGCTGTTACAGTTGGGGCCGTCCTACGCGCTGTACGCGGTACTGGACTACATCGTGGACAACTACCAACCGATCCTGGACGCGTTCCGGCACAGTCTGGAACGCCTGGAAAGCGACATCTTCGCCGAATCGTATCGCCGCGACACCGCGATCCGCCTGTACGAACTCAAGCGCGAACTCAACCAGATGCGGCTGGGCGTGGCCCCGTTGCAGGATGTGCTCGCCCATCTCAAGCGCAATCCCGGGCCATTGATCCCCGACGAAGTGCGGCTCTACCTGCGCGATGTGCTCGACCACGCGGTGCGTACCAACGAGGCCATCGACACCCTGCGCGAGATGCTGGGCACGGCTTTGAGCGTGAACCTATCGCTGGTCACCTTGGCCCAGGGCGAGACGGTCAAGCGTCTCGGCGCATGGGCCGCCCTACTCGCCGCGCCGACGCTGATCACCAGTTGGTACGGCATGAACTTCCAGCATATGCCCGAGCTGAACTGGCCACTGGCCTATCCGCTGATGGTCGGGGGAGTGGGCGCGGTGTGCCTGGGGTTGTATTTAGCCTTCAAGCGGGCGAAATGGCTGTAGCGGCCCGGGCGCGCAAACGCCGGCCGATGCGGCGCCTCTCGCCCCTGATGTCCGAGCGGATTTGGTGTTGCCCGAGCGAGCCGCAGCCATGGGGTTTCATCCCACATAGACCGACTTGATGTTCATGAACTCATGGATGCCATGTGCCGCCAGTTCGCGGCCGAAACCGGAACGCTTGATACCGCCGAACGGCAGGCGCACATCGCTCTTGACACTGGCGTTGACGAAAACCGCGCCGCAATGTAACTGACAGGCAACGCGTTCGCCGCGATCGCGGTCCGCGCTCCAGACGCTACCGCCAAGACCGAAGACGGTATCGTTGGCCACGCGCACCGCCTCGGCCTCATCGGCCACGCGCAGGATCGCGGCGACTGGGCCGAACAATTCTTCGTCGTAGGCTGGCATCCCCGGTACCACGTGATCGAGGATGGACGCCGGATAACCAGCATGAGTCTCCAGGTCCGGCGCGCAACCGAGCAACGGCATGGCGCCCTTGGCGATGCTAGCCTGTACTTGGTTGTGTAGCGCATCGCGCAAATCCTGCCGCGCCATCGGCGCGAGCGTGGTCGCAGGGTCCTGCGGATCGCCAAGACGGCGCGCGCCCGCCGCCGCAACGAAGCGCCGCACGAACGCATCGGCGACCGCCTGCACCACCACGAAACGCTTGGCCGCGATACAGGTCTGCCCGGCATTGTCGAAACGCGACTGTACTGCGGCAGCCACCGCCGCATCCACGTCGGCATCGTCCAACACCACGAACGCATCGCTGCCGCCCAACTCCATCACGCACTTCTTCAGTTGCCCGCCTGCGTTGGCGGCGATCGAACGGCCAGCGCGTTCGCTGCCGGTGAGCGTGACTGCGACCACCCGCGCATCGCGCACCACCTCGGCGGCCTGGTCGTTATCGATGTGCAACACGTCGAACACCCCGCTCGGAACACCGGCCGCCTGCAACAGCGCATGGATCGCATCGGCACAGCGCGGTACGTTGTCGGCGTGCTTGAGCAAGGCCACATTCCCGGCCATCAGCGCTGGCGCAAGGAAACGGAATACCTGCCAGAGCGGGAAATTCCATGGCATCACTGCCAGCACGCAACCCAACGGCTCGTAGCGCACGTAGCTGCGCCGGGCGTCGGTGGCGATCAGCTGCTCGCGCAGATAGTCGGCCGCATGTTCGGCATAGTAATCGCAAGCCGCCGCGCACTTGTCGACTTCGGCCAACGCTTCCTGGCGCAACTTGCCCATCTCCGCGGTCATCAGTCGCTGCAAAGAGTCGCGCTGCGCGCGCAGTTGCGCGCCGACCGCACGCAACAAGGTGCCACGCTGCGTCAACGAGGTCGCCGCCCAGGCGGGGAACGTCTGCGCCGCGGCGGCCAGACGCTGTTCGATGGCGGCGGCATCCATCAGCACGACGCGGTATTCGACCCGCCCAGTGGCGGGATTGACGGTGTCGTAAAACATTGCAATGGCTCATGAAAAAATGATGCCAAGCTTAGCGCGACGCAGGTTGCGGGCGTGTCGTGGTCATGTGGCGGCGTGCGGCGACACGCGGCCGTAACGCAAGCGCGTCAGACAGGCGATCATCACACGCACTAGCCGGCCTACCGCAGTGGCAGTTGCATGTCGCGCCGACACCGCTTCTCGCTGCGCGCCATCCACCAACCGCCGACGCAGGCGATAAGCGATACCAGCAGCACCATCAGCGTTGCCAAGGCATTGATCTTGGGCGTCAGGCCCATCCGCACCGACGAGAACACGATCATCGGCAAAGTGGTCGTGTCCGGGCCGGCGAGAAAGTTGGCAACCACCACGTCGTCCAGCGACAGGGTGAACGCCAGCAGCCAGCCCGCCACCAGCGCCGGTGCGATGATCGGCACGGTAATCAGGCAAAACACCGTAGGCCGATTGGCGCCCAGGTCCATCGCCGCCTCCTCCAACGCGTGGTCCAATGCCTGCAGACGCGAAGACACCACCACCGTGACGAAGGACAGGGTGAAGGTGACGTGCGCGACCCATATCGCAATGACACCCTTGGGCGCGACACCGATCACCCCACCGATCGACACCAGCAGCAGTAGGATCGACAGACCAATCATCACTTCCGGCATGACCAGCGGTGCGGTCACCAACGCCGCGAACAGGCGCTTGCCAGGAAAGCGCCGCAAGCGGGTCAGCGCCAGCGCCGCAAGCGTACCGAGCACCAGCGACGCGGTCGCGGTGCATAACGCGACCTTGAGGCTGATCCACGCCGCGCGCAGAATCTGCCGGTCACGCAGCAACGCGCCATACCAGCGCGTGGAAAACCCGGCCCAGACCGTCGCCAGCTTGGAGGCATTGAACGAATACGCCATCAGCAGCAGGATCGGCAGATACAAAAAGGCGAAGCCGGCCCCGAGCACGGCCCAGTGCAGCGCAATCCCCGCCCGTCTGCGCAGCAGGGATGCGCCCCTCATGCCGGACCACCGTCGAGCTGGCGCTGCTGTTGACGATGAAAGATCAGGAGCGGCAGCATGAGCAACGCCAGCAGCGCGATCGCCAGCGCCGACGCCATGGGCCAATCACGATTATTGAAAAACGTCCCCCACAGCACTCGGCCGATCATCAGCGTGTCCGCTCCACCCAGCATTTCCGGAATGACGAATTCGCCCACCGCCGGAATCATCACCAACATGCAGCCAGCGATGATGCCCGGCCGCGACATCGGCAGGGTGACGGCGAGGAACGCCTTCCACGGCGGCGCCCCCAGGTCGTAGGCGGCCTCGAGCAGACGCTGGTCGCGCTTGACCAGGGTCGCGTACAGCGGCAGCACCATGAACGGCAGATAGCAATACACGATGCCGATGTAGGCGGCGAGCGGCGTGTACAAGATGTGCAACGGCGCATCGATCAGCCCTAGTCCCAACAACATGCGGTTGAGCAGGCCGTTGCTGTCGAGAATGCCGATCCAGGCGTAGACGCGGATCAAGAACGAGATACACGATGGCAGCACCACCAGCATCATTGCCATGTTGCGCGCCGACACCGACAGGCGGGTGATCGCATAGGCCAACGGATAACCGATCAAAAGGGTGAGGACGGTGGAGATCCCGGCGATCTTGAGCGAGCCCCAGTAAGCCTGGATGTACTGATGATCGCGCAACAACGCCAGATAATTCTGCAAGGTCAGGATCAAGGTCCGTACGCCGTCGCGGTCATCCAGCAACGGGCTATACGGTGGACTGCGGATCGCCTGCTCGGCGAAGGAGATACGCAGCACGATCAGGAACGGGATCGCGAGGAACAGCAACATCCACAGGTATGGCGCAGCGATCACCGCCCAGCGCGCATCAGGCAGACGCCGCCCCAGCCGCGTGCGCAGCATCCGCCATGACGCAGACAACGCGGCGGACACGCCCGCAGCGACGGGCATGCTCATGCGCGCAGCACCACGCCATCGTGCTCGCCCCACCGCAGCCAAACCGTATCGCCCCGGCTCAGGCTCTGACTCTGGCTGGCATAACGCTGCTGGTTGGTGACGTTGGCCATCAGCGTAAAGCCGCCAGGCAAGCGCACGTGGTAGACCGAATGGCTACCGAAATAAGTGATGTCCTCGATCGTGCCAAGAGCCTTGTTATGCGTCTGGGCCGGCGCCTGCTTGCCAATGCGCAGTTTCTCCGGACGGACCGCGAAAAACACCGGCTGTCCGGCACAACCAGGGAGGCCATGACCGACGATGATGCGATCGGGGAACATCGTGCTGTGCAAGCACGTGCCATCTGGTTCGTCTGCGTCGATGGTGGCGTCGATCAGGTTGACCGAGCCGATGAACTCGGCGGCGAAGCGATTGGCCGGTTGCTCGTAGATTGCTTGCGGTGTGCCGATCTGGCGGATAACGCCCGCATCCATCAGCGCAATGCGCGTGGCCATGGTGATCGCCTCCTCCTGGTCATGGGTGACCATCACGCAGGTGACAGCGGAGGCCTGGATGATCGCGCCCAACTCCAATTGCATCTGTGCGCGCAGTTGCTTGTCCAGCGCCGCCATCGGTTCGTCCAGCAGCAACAGCTTTGGCCGCTTGGCCAACGCGCGTGCCAGCGCCACGCGCTGCTGCTGCCCACCGGAGAGCTGGTGCGGCTTACGCTTGCCCAAGGTCTGCAGCCGCACCAGTTCCAGCATCTCGCCGACGCGGGCAACGATGGCGGTACGTGACAGGCCATCGAGCTTCAGGCCGAATGCGATGTTCTGCTCCACCGTCATGTGCGGAAACAGTGCATAGGACTGAAACATCATGTTGAGCGGGCGCTGATATGGCGGCAGGCCATCCAGCAGCTGACCGTCGAGCACGATGCGGCCACGGCTGGGCTGTTCGAACCCGCCCAGACAGCGCAGCAACGTGGACTTGCCGCTGCCGGAACCGCCGAGCAAGGCGAAGATCTCGCCCTTGCCGATATCCAGATCGATCGCGTCCAGCGCAACGACACCATCGAAGTCCTTGCACACACCCGCAATGGACAGATAACCACTGCCCTTGGTCGGCGGCATGCGCGGCTCCAGCAGGGGTTGGGGTCTGACTTCGCTCAACGCCATCGGTTGTTGCTCATGAAAACGCCATCGAGATATGTCGCCGATGATGCTGACGAGCGCAGCACACTAGCTCTCAGTGTAGCCGCGGTTGCCATCTCGACGATACCGCAGCAGCGCTCTCATTTCGACAGCGGCATCACCGCTACACAGCCTGACCTGACCCCGGACATTACGGCGCGCGTCAACAAATCTGCATGCACGTGCACTATAACCTTACAGCACAGATGCCTGTGCCGCACATCCAGCGCGTCGATCAACGACCTCGCAGCAGCGCGCGATGGCCACTGTACGGGGCGCGCATGACTCAGCTTCTACCGCGCACCCGCGTGGCTCGCGATCGTGACCACTGAAGGCGCTGACGCCCGCGGTTCAACGGCCGGTCTTGATCTGCGTCCACAAGCGGGTGTACAGCTTGTCCACCTCGGGCGGGTTGATCGCATAGGTGAACATCTTCGCTGCCACCGCCGGCGGTGGATAGATAGTCGGATCATTACGGATCGCCGGGTTCACCAGTGGTGTCGCCTTCGGTACCGGATTGGCGTAATGGATGACATTGGTATTGGCCGCAGCCACTTCCGGTGTCAGCAGGTCATTGATGAAGGCATAAGCGTTCTGCGGATGTTTGGCGTCCTTGGGGATGGCTAACATGTCGAACCACTGCGGTGCGCCCTCCTTCGGAATCGAATAGGCCAGGTGCACACCGTTCTTGGCTTCCTCGGCGCGATCACGCGCCTGGATGATGTCACCGGACCACCCCACCACCAGGCAGGTACTACCGTTAGCCAGGGAGGTCACATACTGTGAGGAGTGGAAGTTCTGCACGTACGGGCGGATGCGTTTGAGCAACGCGGCGGCCTGCTCGATCTTGGCCGCATCGGTGGTATGCGGATCCTCACCCAGATAATGCAGCGCAATCGGGATCAAGTCCGCGGGCGTGTCCAACAAGGTCACGCCGCAGTCTTTGAGCCTGGCTAGGTTACCCGGCTTGAATACCAGATCCCAACTATTGGCGACGTCGGTGCTGCCGAAGGCCGCCTTGACCTTGTCGACGTTGTAACCGATGCCGGTGGTACCGATCATGTATGGCACGCCATAGGTGTTGCCCGGGTCCTGCTGCGCGATGCGCTGCATGATCTGTGGGTCGAGGTTGGCAAGATTGGGGATCTTGCGCTTGTCAAGCGGCAGGAACAGGCCGGCCTGGATTTGCCGGCCGAAGAAATTCAACGTCGGCACCACCACATCGTAGCCGCTGCCGCCAGCCAACAGTTTGGCTTCCACCATCTCGTCACTGTCGAACACATCATAGGTGACCTGGATGCCGGTCTTTTTTTCAAAATCGGGAATGGTGCTCTCAGCGATGTAGTCCGAGTAGTTGTAAACATTCAGCACCTTTGCTGCGTCCGCGCCCGGCTCGCGACCCTCGCTACCGCCGAATCCCTCGCAAGAGGCCAGCAACGTCACCGAAAAGGAAAGCACGCAAAGAATGCGCCGCCGCAGGGTCATGACATGTCTCCTCGGGTCCATGGAAAAATCGTGAAGCATCAGGCCGGACGCGACACACACCAGACGGACGGCATCCCAGCGCACCAAGACTAGCCAGACTCAGGCTATTTGCCCAGCACCTGCGCGGCGCCCTGCGTGGCAATAGCGGCAGATGCGTTCGACCTGCGTCAAGTCACTGCGCCGAGGAATGTACACACCAATCGCGCTCATGATCGATTTATCGATGAAGACGACCACCCATCATGCGCTAGCCGATGCGAGCCACACTGCGCGACTCACACGTTCAACAACAAAAACTCCCGCTCCCAGGAACTGATTACCCGGAAAAACGTCTCGTATTCTTTACGCTTGACCGAAATGTACGCCCGCACGAACCTTGGCCCCAATAATTCCCGCAGCGGTTCACAATGCTCCAAGCCATCCAACGCCTCGCCGAGCGAGCGTGGCAGTTGGTAACCGGTTGCCTGTCCACTGCCGGTAGTCGGTGCGGTCGGCTCCAACTGCTCGCGTATACCCAACAACCCGCAGGCCAGTGTCGCCGCCATCGCCAGGTATGGATTGGCATCGGAACCGGCGAAACGACTTTCCACACGCATGTTTTCGACAGTGTCAATCGGCACACGCAGGCCACAGGTGCGGTTATCGAATCCCCACAGTACATTGCTGGGCGATACCTCGCCGAACATCAGACGACGGTAGGAATTGACATTGGGTGCCAAGAACGCCATCGCCATCGGCACGTACTTCTGCAGGCCTGCCAGATAATGCGCAAAGGTACGACTGTACTCGCCGGTACGACGGCCACTGAAGACGTTCTTGCCGTGTTTGTCCAACAGGCTCTGGAGGATGTGCATCGCACTGCCCGGCTCGTTCTCCATCGGCTTGGCCAGGAACGTGGCGTAGACGCCATGGCGCAATGCAGCCTCGCGCATGGTGCGCTTGAACAGGAACACCTGGTCCGCCCGCGACAACGCATCGTCGTGGGTGAAGTTGACTTCCAACTGCGCCGCACCGGATTCATGGATCAAGGTGTCCACGTCCAGTTCCATCGCATCGCAGTAGTCGTACATCAGATCCAGGATCGGGTCGAACTCGTTGACCGCATCGATCGAGTACGACTGCCGCGCTGTTTCCGGACGACCGGAGCGACCCGCCGGCGGCAACAGCGGGAAATCCGGGTCGGTGTTCTTCTGTACCAGGAAGAATTCCAACTCCGGCGCCACCACCGGCTTGCAGCCGATCGACGCATATGCCGCGAGCACGCCGCGCAGCACGTTGCGCGGTGCTAGATCGTGCGGCAGTCCATCCTTGGTGTAGCAGTCATGGATGACCTGTGCGGTGGGATCGGTCGCCCACGGCACCATGCGTACCGTGTCCGGATCCGGACGCAACTGCATGTCCGAATCCGAGGGCGAGATCAGTTCGTCGTAATCGTCAGGATAATCGCCGGTGACAGTGGTGGCGAAAATGCCTTCGGGCAACCGCGTACCGTAATCGTGCGAAAATTTGGCGGCAGGAATGATCTTGCCGCGCGCATTGCCGGTGATGTCCGGCACCAGGCATTCGACCTCGGTGATGTGGCGCTCCTTTAGCCAGCGCCGCAGCGAGCTTTCCTGCTGTTCGGAGGTGTGCTTGCGCGCGCGCGATCGGCTAGTCATTGGATCAGTCCTTACTGCGGGTGGCCGCATAGTGGCGACACGCGTCGCCGAAAAATTGGAAGATGCCGAGATAGAACGCATCGTCAAGGACACGCCATTCCGGGTGCCACTGCACACCCAACAGGAATCCGGGGCCTACACCGCGAAACGCTTCGATCAGGCCATCTGGCGCCAGCGCCTCGACAATCAGATCGCCGCCGAGCCGAGCCACGCCCTGGCCATGCAGGGAGTTGACACGCGCCCGCGCACCACCGGCGATCTCCTCAAGCCAGCCCCCTTCGCTGAAGGTCACCTCATGCGCCGACGCGAACTGCGTCTCCAGCGGCAACTGCGGGTTCTCGCGGTGATCCAACAGCCCGGGCTGCGCATGCACTTTCTGGTGCAAGGTACCTCCCAGCGCCACGTTGACTTCCTGAAAACCACGGCAGATGGCCAAAATTGGCAGCCCCATGGAGATCGCCTGCGGGATAAGATCCAGCATGTTCGCATCCCGTACCGGGTCATGCGGATTGCCAGGCCAGCTAGGCTCGTCGCTGTAATGATGTGGCTCGATGTTACTGACTGCGCCAGTCAGCAACAGCCCGTCGAGCCGCGACAGCCACGCACGTGCATCGATCGGCGGCTGTAGCAAAGGCAGCAGTAATGGGGTCACACCCGCACCGTCAATGGCGGCGCGAGCGTATTTTTCCCCGGCGGCCATAAACGATTGCTGGCCAATAAGCTTGCAGTCGGTCGGCAAACCGACCAGAGGCGATACAGCCATGCGAAAAACTCGTGTGGCGTCGCTGCAAGTTACAGTGCACGTTATATTTTTACAACACAATACAACAGGCGCGTGCGACTTCCGCGCGCCTCACGCAAGGCCGGGAAATCAATAATGTGACCCATGGCAGCCATGGCAGCACATGCACTCGGATCGACCGCCACGCATTCTTGACGCCACGGCGCTCTGTTAGGCTTACCGGGTTACCACAGTCCGCCGCGATAACCTGCATGCACGACACTCCGCTGCTGCCCCCGGACGATGCCCATACCCTGCAACGCATCAACGACTGCGCGCAGATCGATCTGCTGCTCCCGGACTGCAATGGCCTGCTACGCGGCAAGCGTATTACCCGCGACGCGCTGGAAAAGGTCTACCGCAACGGGGTGTGCCTGCCGATGTCGCTGATCGCCACCGATATCACGGGGAACACGGTGGAAGAAACCGGCCTTGGCTACGCCATCGGCGACGAGGACCGATTGTGCTTTCCGATACCCGGTACTTTGCGGCCGGTACCATGGGCGCCAGTGCCCTCGGCGCAACTGCTGCTGGCAATGCAGGACGCGGGCAACGCACTCGATTTCGCCCCGCGCCAGGTCTTGGCGCAAGTGCTGACACGATTACAGACGCTTGGGCTGACTGCAGTGATCGCGGTGGAACTGGAGTTCTACCTGTTCGATCCATGCGCAGACGCGCACGGACGCCCGCAGCCACCGCCGCAACCGCACAGTGGGCGGCGCAACGACAGTACGCAGGTCTATTCGATGCAGGACCTGGACGAGCAGCGCGAGTTCATCGACGCGGTGGCAAAGGCCTGCCAAGCGCAGGGTATTCCGGCCGACACTGCGGTCGCCGAGTACGCCCCCGGCCAATTCGAGATCAACCTCACACATCGCACCGACGCGCTGGCGGCCTGCGACGATGCAGTCCTGCTCAAGCGCGCGATCAAGGCGATCGCGCAGCAACACGGGCTACTCGCCAGCTTCATGGCCAAGCCATTGGCAGGGCAATCCGGCAGTGGTCTGCATCTGCACGTGAGCCTGCTCGATGCTGCAGGCCACAATGTCTTCGCCTGCACACCACAGGCCCCGGCCGCGGCGCTACGGCACGCCATCGGCGGGCTGCAACACAGCGCCGAGGATTGCTTGCTGCTGTTCGCCCCACACGCGAACAGCTATCGCCGGTTCGTTGCCAATGCCTTCGTGCCACTCAACGATAGCTGGGGCTTCAACAATCGCACCGTGGCGATGCGGATACCGCATAGCGACCCAGCCAACATCCGTATCGAACACCGCATCGCCGGTGCCGACGCCAACCCCTATCTGGTCGCCGCCGCCGTGCTGGCCGGCATCGAATACGGCTTGCAGCACCACATCGATCCGGGACCGCCGACCCAAGGCAATGCCTACGTGCAGAGCGCGCCGCGCCACCCCCACTGGCGTAGCGCAATCGCACGTTTCCTGGCCAGCGACTTCGTCACCGAACGCTTCGGTACGCGGTTCCGCCACATCTACGGCCAGCAAAAGCACCGCGAGATGCTGGATTTCCATGCGCAGGTAAGCGACGTGGACTATCGCTGGTACCTGCGAACAGTATGAGGAACCGGGATGATCCAGGAACGGCCACACGCAGCAACCAGACCACAACCCTTCGGAACGCGATCGATATGACGTTTATGCGTCGTCAGCTCGCATGACCCGAACCGCCCTGCCCCCGCTGCACCGGGACACGGGTGCCGAGCCGTCCCCAGGTCCCGGCTCCTGGTACCTCGACAGCGCGACGCCCCTGCCTGAGCAGCCCACCCTGCGCGGGCAGATACGGGCGGACGTGTGCATTCTCGGCGCAGGCTACACCGGTCTAAATGCAGCGCTGACGCTGGCCGAGGCCGGGTATCAGGTCGCAGTCGTGGAAGCACAGCGGGTGGGCTGGGGCGCGTCCGGGCGCAATGGCGGCCAGGCCATCGTCGGCTACGGCTGCGAGCAACACACGCTGGAAGCACTGCTCGGCCAGAACGATGCGCGCCTGCTGTTCGATTTCTCCCGCGATGGCATGCGCCTGCTGCGCGAGCGGATCCGACGCCATGCCATCGCCTGCGATTGGCGCGACGGCCATGCTCACGTGGCAATCACGTCGCGCCACGAGCGTGCGCTGCGCGCCAGCATCGTCGCGATGGCGCAACGTTACGATTACCCACTGCAATGGTGGGACCGGCAACAACTGCAGGCGCAGCTACGCAGTCCGCGCTATTGCGGAGCGATGTACGACCAGGCCAGTGGCCACCTGCACCCACTGGAATATGCCCGTGGCCTGGCGCGCGCGGCACTGACCGCCGGCGTGCGCATCTACGAGCAGAGCCCGGTGACTACACTGATCCGCGGCGAGCGGCCGATCTTGCGTAGCGCGCACGGCGAGGTCCAAGGCGATTTCGCCATCCTCGCCGGCAATGCCTGGTTGCAAGGCATCGCCCCGGAACTGGAAACGCGCATCATGCCCGTAGGCACTTACATCGGTGCCAGCGCGCCGCTCGGCGCGGAACTGGCGCACGAGCTGATCGGCAATGACATGGCCGTGGCCGACGTGAACCTGGCATTGGACTACTTTCGTCTCAGCCGCGACCACCGCCTGCTGTTCGGTGGCGGCGCAAGCTATTCGGCGCTACCGCCACCAGGCCTGCGCGGGTTCATGACCCAACGCATGCGCAAGGTGTTCCCGCAACTGAACAAGGTGCAACTGGATTACGTCTGGGGAGGCTACGTCGACATCACACGCAACCGCGCGCCCCATTGGGGCCGCCTGACCCCGAACATCTACTTCGCTCAGGGCTTCTGCGGCCATGGCGTAGCCGCGACCGGTCTAGCCGGGGAGGTCATCGCCCTGGCGATCGCCGGGCAGTCGCAGCGCCTGGATGTGTTCGCCCGGATCCCGCACCGCCCTTTTCCGGGCGGACGCCTGTTGCGTACCCCGCTGCTGGCGGCGGCGATGTCTTGGTACAAACTACGCGACGCGCTGTGGTGAGACCCAGCTGTGCGGACTCACCTATATCGGCCCAGAACATGCGATCTGATGTGAAGTGAATGCGAAGCCGATAGAGCAGGTCGAGGCGAGGTCTGTTCTGCCGCTGGGGCCCGGACAAGCAGCCAACGTGTATCCCAGCCCGATTAGCCGTCAAAAGCATGGCGTTGGGGCCCGGCGTTTTGCCTTGGCGCCAGCGCATCATTCGCAACACTGACGCCAGATGTACCTGACTATCGAAGCGAATCACACGCTCTAAAGTTGTCGCGGATACGGCCGTTAAATCGGTTCCACACAGAAAACGTCACTCTGCGAGGCTTACATGCCGCACATGTTGTCGGCCTCTACCATCATAAACGATCGCGTTAGCGGTTCAGAGAAGCAGCGCATCTTGCTGGTAGAGAATTCGCGTTCCTTCACCGACCTGCTACGCGCGGCGATCGAGCAACGCGTTGAGGTGCAGGTTACTGTCGTGTCTACGCTGGCCGAGGCGGGTAGCGCGCTGGACGATGGCGGCCCCTGGTTTCTGGTGCTCACCGGGCTGGTGCTCGCAGACGGCAACCACGACAGCGTGGTGGACTTCTTCGTCGCCCGCGGCGTGCCAACCGTCGTGGTCAGCGGCGTGTACGACGAAGGGCTGCGCAAACGCATCCTGACCCAGCAGATCATCGATTTTGTACTGAAGAACGCACCAAGCACCATCGACTATCTGGCCTGGTTGGTGCAGCGACTGGTGCGCAATCGCCGCATCGCCGCGCTAGTGGTGGACGATTCGGCGTCGGCACGGGCTTATGCGGCGTCCCTGCTGGCCATGTATGGCTACCAGGTCGTAGAAGCGGCCGACGGTGCCGCCGGGCTGAAGGCGGTGGAAGCCAATCCTTCAATCCGCCTGGCGGTGGTGGACCAGGAAATGCCAGGGATGGAGGGCGTGGAATTCACCCGCCGGCTGCGCGCCCTGCGCGCGCGCGACAAGCTGGCGGTCATTGGTCTCTCCGGCACCAGCGACGCATCATTGGTTCCGCGCTTCCTCAAAAACGGCGCCAACGACTTCCTGCGCAAACCGTTTTCGCGCGAAGAGTTCTTCTGCCGGGTCTCGCAGAACGTGGACCAACTGGAACTGATCGGCACCCTGCAGGATCTGGCGACCCGCGATTTCCTCACCGGCCTGCCCAATCGCCGGCATTTTCTGGAGCAAAGCCAACGCGTGTTGCCGCAATGTCTTACCGACCAGCAATCGGTCAGCGTGGCAATGCTCGATCTGGATCACTTCAAGCACGTCAACGACACCCTGGGCCACGACGCCGGCGATGAAGCGCTGCGTGCGGTCGCCTCGGTGCTGACCGCGTACGCACGGCCGCAAGACCTGATCGCACGTTTTGGCGGTGAAGAATTCTGCATGCTGGTGCCCGGTCTCGATGAGGCGGCCACCACCGATTACTTCGAAAAACTACGCGCGCGCATCGCCGAACTCCAGGTGAACGTCGGCGAAAAAACGCTACGCCTTACCATCAGCATCGGCGTCTGCAGCAGCCAGATTCAAAATCAGGCTCTGCATCCGTTTCTGATCGAAGCGGACAAGTACCTCTATCTGGCCAAAGCCGCTGGCCGCAACCGAGTCGAACACGCCCCGCACGGACAAGCATTCAACGGCGGAGCAGAGGCATCGCCAGCAATGTCAACAAGGTCAGCAGTGCAGCAGCACTGATGTAATAGCCTACCCACGGCAGGCCGTAGTGCGAGGCCAACCATGACGCCGCATACGGCGCGGGCGCGGCACCAAGAATACCGGCCAGGTTGAACGACAGCGACGCGCCGGTATAGCGCACCGGAGGCGGATACAGTTCGGCCAGCAAGGTACCGCATGGACCGTAACTCAGGCCGATGCAAAAAAATCCCAGCGACAGAAATCCAAGCACTTGCCAGGGCTGGCCGCCATGGAACAACGGCGCGAACAGCAGACCGAACAGCACGATGGCGACACTGGCCACGATCATCGCCAAGCGCGTTCCGCGGCGTTCGCCAAACCACGCCGACAGCGGGATGGCGACGGCGAAACACACGATGCCGAACATCTGCAACAACAGGAATTGTTCACGACTGTAATGTAACGTCGTGGTGCCATAGCCAAGCGCGAACACCGTCATCAGGTAGAACAGGACGAAGGTCGCCAGCAACGCCAGCATGCCCATGAGCATCGCCACGACATGCTGCGACAGCACGGTCAGCATGGGCAAGCGCACCCGTTCGTTACGATCCAGCGTCCGCTGGAAATCCGGTGTCTCATGGATGCGCAGACGTACCCACAGCCCGATAACGACCAACAGCCCGCTGGCCAGAAACGGGATCCGCCAGCCCCAGCGCATGAATTGCGTCTCGTCCAGCAGCGCACCCAGCAGCAGAAAAATACCCGAGCACAACATGAAACCCAGCGGCGCGCCCAACTGCGGAAACATGCCATACCAGGCACGTTTGCCCGGCGGCGCGTTCTCCGTGGCCAGCAACACGGCCCCACCCCACTCGCCGCCCAGCCCCAGCCCCTGACCGAACCGGCACAGTACCAGCAACGCTGGCGCCCACACTCCGATATGGGCCTGGCTGGGCAACAGACCGATCAGCACCGTCGACAATCCCATGGTCAACAGCGCCGCCACCAAGGTTGCCTTGCGTCCAATCCGGTCGCCAAAATGACCGAATAGCGCCGACCCCAGTGGACGCGCGACGAACGCCACCGCAAAGGTCGCCAACGATTGCAATCGCGCTGCATCGTGATCGCCATCGCGGAAAAATAGCGCTGGAAACACCAGCACGGCAGCGGTGGCATAGATGTAAAAGTCGAAGAACTCGATGGTGGTGCCGACCAGACTGGCCAACAACACACGACGTGGAGAGTTACGCATGGGAAGAAAATGGGGCATCGGCAAACGACCGACAGAGAACAGCCCTGATTCTGGCAGATTCGCGCGGCCGCCACGCAATGGCTGCAACAGCAACGACAACAGGATGCAGGCCGGCTCAGACCACGCAGGCCCGCGCACGCCCTCCCTGCTTGGCCAGATACAGTTGCGCATCGGCTAGTTCCAGCAATGGCGCAGCCATCGCCTCCACGCCAGGCACCATCGCCGCCCCCCCCATACTGATGCTCAGCCATGGCCCAAGCGGCGATGCGGCATGCGGATGCTGCAATTGCGCGATCCGCTGCAACATGCGCTCGGCCACATCGCGCACGCCCTCGGCGTCGCTCTCGGGAAGCAACGCAACGAACTCTTCTCCGCCGTAACGGGCGATTAGGTCGTATGGACGCAGCAAACAACCGGCCAATGTCTGCGCAAGCAGACGCAGACAGGCATCGCCAACCAGGTGGCCGTAGTGATCGTTGTAGCGCTTGAAGTAGTCCACGTCGATCATCAACACCCCACAGGGCTTACCCTCGCGCCCGCATGCCTGCCAGTGCGTGCTGAGCGTCGCGTCGAAACGGCGCCGGTTGGCGATACCGGTCAACCCATCCAGCAGCGCGACCTCGCGCAACATGTCGCTTTGCAGCTTCATGATCAACTGATTCTGCACCCTTGCCCGCACCACCACCGGCTGCACAGGTTTGGTGATGAAATCCGCTCCACCGGCTTCCAGCGCCGCCACTTCGTCTTCCGGCGCGTTCTGTCCGGTGACGAAGACGACCGGGATGTCCGCAGTCGCCGGATCGGCTTTGAGACGGCGGCAGACCTGCAAACCATCCAAGTCCGACATCATCACGTCCAACAGAACAAGGTCCGGCGGTTGCTCCCGGCACAGGGCCAATGCGCGATGGCCGTCCAAGGCCATGCTGACCTCGCACGCATCGCGCAGTAGCTCGTGCAATGCACGAATATTGATCGGCTGATCGTCCACGATCAGAACACGCGGTCGCCTGCCATCCGGAGCAAGACGACGGTAGGCGGCAAACTTGCTCATGCGAGGGCAGGCTCTAGCAAACCGTGCAAGCTCGTCAGCGCGGCATCAAAATGCAGTGCCTGTACCTGCTGGCACATCCGCAGATAGTCCGTCTCGCACACGCCAGCAACCCCAGACGGTGCCTGCTCCAGCACCGCCAGCGCCGCCATATCCGATCGGCGCAGCAACGGCTCCAACTCGAGCAACCAGGGCCGCAGGACATCGAGCGATGCCACGGCACGGGGCTGCTGCACGGCGCGCAGTGGCGCCACAGCGACGGAAAGCGTATCGAGATCCTGTTCAACCGCAACCAGCAAGTCGGCCAGCGCGGCATCGGCATCGACCAAACGGCCAGCGCGCGACACCTGCTCCAGCTCCGCCGCCGACTGCGCCAGCGCCACGGCACCCAGCGTCGCGGCACTGCCCTTCACGGCATGCGCCGCATCCGCAGCGGCAAGCGCATCGTGTCGCGCAAGCGCATCGTGTACCTGTTTTAACAACGCAGGATGCTCGTCGGCGAACGCATCGAGCATACGTATGAACAGGTCCACATTGTTGCCGAAGCGGGCCAGGATCGCATCGAGTGCCACTGTTGGACGCGGTAGCGACTGCGCTACCGTCGCCGCCGCTGACGGTGCAGTCGTGCGACCGCTCAATCGCAACAGCGCATCCACCATCTGTTCCAGATCGATTGGCTTGCCGATGTGCGCGTCCATCCCCGCCTGCAGGCAGGCCGCGACATCGTCTTGCGCCACATTGGCGGTCATCGCCAGAATCGGCAACCCGACGAAACGCGCATCGGCGCGGATGCGCCGGGTGGCCTCCAGGCCGTCCACTTGCGGCATCTGCATGTCCATCACCACGACATCGAAACACTCGCCGCTCTCGCACACGCACTGCACACCGTTGAGACCATCTTCGGCCAGCGTCACGACCGCTCCCTCTGCTCGCAGCAACTCATCGGCGATTTGCCGGTTGAAGGCGTTGTCCTCCACGACCAGCACACGCAATCCGGGCAGACGCGGAATATGCGCCAGCGCGTCCAATGCCGAGGGCGAGGTGGACGGCGACATCTCATCGCACAACATCTTTTCCAGCGTCTCCACCACCTGCCACGGCGTCACCGGCTTGACCAGATAATCCTCGAACGGAACCTCCGCGCGATGCTGCACCACGCCGAACACATCGCTTTGGTAGGCGGTTAACATCAACAGCATTGGCGGCATGGCGCAGGCGGCTCGTATCGCGGCCGCAGCAGCGACGCCGTCGATGCCCGGCAAGCGCCAGTCCATCAGGACCGCATCGAAGCGATTGCCCTGTGCATGCGCCTGAAGCACTTGCTCGATCGCCTCTTCGCCGCTGCCCACGCCAGCCATATCCCAACCCAAGGCGCTCAACGCATCGATCAACGACTCGCGCACCAAGGCGCTGTCGTCCACCACCAGCACATGGCGGGGAGGGCCGGGGCAACGGCTGGAAATTGCACTATCGTTCGCGTCCAGCGCCAGCGGCAGGTCGAACCAAAACCGACTCCCCTCGCCCAGCACGCTGTGCAACTGCAATTGGCCGCCCATCATGCCGACTAGGCGCCGACTGATCACCAAACCGAGGCCGCTACCACCGAAACGCCGGCTAGTCGACGCCTCGGCCTGGGTGAAACTATGGAAAATGCGCTGCTGCTGCTCGGCGCTGATGCCGATCCCGCTATCCTCCACCGTCACGCGCAGCGTCACAGCCTGCGGCTGCCGATGCAACAGATCCACGTTCAACAGCACATGTCCGTGTTCGGTGAACTTGAGTGCATTGCCGGCAAGATTGATCAGCACCTGCTGCAAGCGCAAACTGTCACCGATCAAGCGATCGGGGATGTCTCGGCCGAGGCGGTATACGATCTCGACCTCCGGCCGCTGATGGTTACCGGACAGCACCACCGAAAGGTCGCGCAACAGTTCCTCCATGCTGAAAGGATGCAGGTCGAGTTGCAGCTTTCCGGCTTCGATCTTGGAATAGTCGAGGATGTCGTTGAGCAAGCTCAATAACGACGTCCCAGCCTTCTGTGCCTTGCCAACATAATCGGCCTGGCGCGCATCCAGAGCGGTGCGACGCAACAGTTTCAGCATCCCCAATACCGCATTCATCGGCGTGCGGATCTCATGGCTCATGTTGGCCAGGAACGAGGACTTGGCCTGGCTGGCCTCGTCGGCAAGCGCCTTCGCCTGGCGCAGTTCCTGTTCGGCCTGCAACTGCTCAGTGATGTCGCGATTGATGCCGATCACCCGGATGACCTGACCGTGCGCATCGCGTTCGGTGTGCGCGCCACCTTGGATATGCCGCTGCGTTCCGTCTTCACGCAGGATGCGGAATACCGGGTCGTAGACGCCGCGGCCCTCCAACGCATTGTGCAGGCTCGCTTCGGTGAAGCCGAGATCGTCCGGATGCACCATGCGTTGCCAGTCCTCATAGCGCGGACTTTGCTCGCGCAACTCCACCGGCCAACCGTAGATCTCGAACATGCGCTCGTTCCATTCCAGCGCACCGTCGCTCAGCCTCCAGGACCAGATTCCGAGTTCGGCGGCGGCCGTCGCCATCTTCAGTTGGTCGCGCGCCGCAGTGAGCTCCATGCGCTGCCGATGCCGCTCGGTGATGTCGGCGATCATTCCCACCATCAGGCACTCGCCATCCATCCACATCGTCCCCAGGCAGATCTCGACCGGAAACGCATCGCCGTTCTTGCGCAGCGCCTGCATTTCGCGACCGTTATCTACGCCTTCGGGCCATTCCGGACCGACCTGCCAGACATCTGTCAGCATCGCCTCATGCAGGCTGGCATGTGCCTCGGGCATCAGCATGCCCACACTCTGGCCGACGATCTCGCCGGCGTTGTAGCCGAACACGCGCTCGCCGGCACGATTGACCGAGCGTACCTTGCCATGCGCATCGAAGGTGATGATGGGATTGACCGCGGTGTCGAGAATCGCCTGAGTCAGTGCCGTGCTGCGCGCGAGTAAGCGCTCGGCGGCCTGGCGTTCGCTGATGTCCAGGGCCATGCCCAAATACCCCGTGACGTTACCTTGATCGGTACGAATCGCGGTAACGACCAGGCTGACTTGGCGCGTATCACCGTTGCGGCACACATAGGTCCATTCGCGGGTTTCGGCGCCGTCGCGCTCGACTTTTTCGACGAATACCCGGAAACCTTGCACTGGCATGCCCAGCTCCAGACTGAGTGCCTTACCGCGCGTGCTGACCTCCTCGGGCAAATGAAACGCCTCGGCGTTCAATCGCCCCACGACCTCCTCCCGGCGGTAGCCGAGCAGACGCTCTGCACCGGTATTGAACAGCGTGACCAGGCCATCGTGCGCAGTGACAATGATCGACACTTCAGAGGCGGCGCCGAGTACACCCTCCAGCATCGCGGTGCTGCTGCTCAGTTCAGCTGTCCGCAACGCAACTTGACTCTCCAGAGTCGCATTGAGCGCCAGAATTTGTGCGCGCGCCGCCTTCTGATCGGATACATCGCGCACCGTCATGGACGCACCGACCGGCTTGCCGGCAGCGTTATAGATCGGCGATGCGCTGACCAGCACATCCAGCAGGCGGCCATCGGCATGGCGGCGGAGAGTCTCGAAATGCGGCACATGCGCGCCCCGCGCGATGCGCGCCAATAGAGACTGCTCCTCGTCCATCAATTCAGGCGACACGATCAAATCACACAAGCGCTGGCCGACCGCTTGCGCCTGGCTGTAGCCGAACAACTGTTCGGCGGCACGGTTCCAACTGGTCACCACGCCATCCAACGTCTTGCCGATGATGGCATCGGCGGAGCTTTGCAAGACTGCGATCAGGTTTGCATGATCGCGGGCAATCTGCTGACGGCGCAAAAGATTGTTGCCAAGGGCAAATGCCAGCGCGGCGGCTAGTGCACTGAGCAACATTCCCGTGATCATGGCAGGGCCTACCGACCACAGGACGTTGGCGGCGACAAAATCTCCCCCGGCGGCCATGTGCATGTACCAGTGCCGCCCCATCACGGTGCGCCCCAAGAACGCGTGCGGTGCCTGCGCAAGTGGAGCATGCGGCGCATTGCGGTAGAACGGAATCGCCGTACCGGCGGCATTGGCATCGCTCAAGGCCAGTTCGATCCGCTTGGCATCCAGATTAAGCGCCTGCATCACCTTTGGCATCAGCAATGGCACATACGTCCACCCCACCAATTCGCGCTGACGCAACGCCACGGTCGACGGGGTCAGGCCGCTGCGGTACACCGGCAACAGCATCAGAAACGCCTGCGCACCTTGCGCATTGGCTTGTGCCAGGGTGACCGGGCCGCTCAGGCGCGGCTCTCCGCTCAACGCCGCCGCCCAAGCCGCCGCGCGCCAGGAAGGGTCCGAGGCGATGTCCTGCCCTGGCTGCACGGCACTATTGCCGCTGGAATCGATGTACTCGATGACGAAGCGCTCGCCAGCATGCTGCGCCAGCGTGCGGATACGAAAATCCTGGCGCCCTGTTGCGTACTGGGCGGCGAGGAAGCGTGCCTCGTCAGCCTGTACCACTCGGCGAATGAAGCCAAAGCCACCGGCACCGGGGAACTCGCGTGGCAGGTCACGGCTCTGGAGGTAATGCCGTAGCTGGTCACTGCGTAGATCAGCGCCGGCAATCAGCACCGCGCCGCGCAGGCCGCGCAAGCCGTATTGATAGCGGTAGAGCACGTCTTCGATATGGTCGAAGGTGGCATTGGCCTTGGCGTTCAATTGAACCTGCACGTGCTGCACGTTGTCCCGCTGCAATTGCAACGCCACAACCAACGTCAGCGCCGTTCCCACCAATAGAATCGTCAGCGCCAAGTACAACGGCAAACGATTGGCGCGCAGCTTCGGCATCGTCAGGCACTCCCCAGAGCCCGTTCCCCGGCAGGTCGACACTCGCCCCACCACCATGGCATCGCGTCATGTTCCGTTGGTATGGCGGAACATCCGCTATTGCTCAGCGCGAGATCGGCATAGCGGCGGAAAACTTGATGTCAATCTTCACTATTATGTGAAATAAACCACAAAATTCATGCGTCATACGACGCAATGCCAGCGCTTTCAGCCGGGACGGGCGTATCCCGCCTTGACCCATCGTGTGGGCATGAGGATCCAACGCACGACGCTGATCGACAGCGTCTCATGGCACGGCGGCCTGCATCCGTGCCTGTGCGGCAGCCATCCGCCCCGCCTCGCTGAGCAGCGCCAACTCGCGCGCGTCGTGACGACACAACAGCACCCATCCTGGCCCCGGACGCCCATCCAGCTCGGCGTCACCGAGCCACGCGAGGGTGCGCAGCAGCACGCTCATGCGCACCTCCAGGCGCTTGCACAAGCGTGGCAGCGCCAGCCCCTGCGGCGATTCCGCCAGAACCTGCAACACGCGCGCGGTCAGCAGCGGATCAGCGGACAAGCGCCACTCCGATATCGCGGGGCGCGGCGGCCGACTCGGGCACATGCGGTGTCACCACAACCGGAATCGACTTGGATGTCGGCGTGCGCGCCTCGTCGGCGAAGCTGGATAGCGGCACCAGCGGGTTGGTCTCCGGATAATACGCCGCCAGGCAACCACGCGGGATGTTGTACGCGACCAGCATGAAGCGCTTAGCCTGGCGGCGCATGCCGTCCTCGCACAGGCTCTCCAGATCCACCCAGTCCCCGGCCTGCAAACCCAGCTCGGCCATGTCGGCGGCATGGATGAACACCACCCGGCGCTCGCCGAACACACCGCGATAGCGATCGTCCAAGCCGTAAATCGTGGTGTTGTACTGATCGTGCGAGCGCGTCGTGGCCAGGGTGAACACCGGCTGCCCCGGACGCGCGCGGCGCGCGCGGTGGATCGGATGGTCGGTCGGTACCGCCTGCACCTTGAACACCGCGCGGCGCTCCGGCGTCTCCCACACGCGGTCGCCGGCGGTATTGGACAGGCAAAAGCCACCGGGCACGCGGACCCGCACGTTGAAGTCGGCGAAGTCATCGAATACCTGGGCGATCAGATCGCGGATGCGATCGTAGTCGGCGGCCAACCAGCGCCAACGGATGGTACTGCGCGCGCCAAGGGTGGCCTCGGCCAGACGTGCCACGATCGCCACCTCGGACAACAAGTGCGGCGAGGCCGGCGGATTGATCCCCGCCGACAGGTGCACCATGCTCATCGAATCCTCGACGCTGACATGCTGCGGCTCGGCATCCTGGATGTCGATTTCGGTGCGCCCCAGGCACGGCAGGATCAGTGCGTCGCGGCCATGCACCAGATGGCTTCGGTTGAGTTTGGTCGCCACGTGGACGGTCAGATCGCAGCGTTGCAACGCGCGATGGGTGACCTCGGTGTCGGGCGTGGCGGTGGCGAAGTTGCCGCCCATGCCGAAGAACACCTTGCCGCGGCCATCGGCCATGGCTTCGATCGCCGCGATCGTATCGTAACCATGAGCGCGCGGCGGATCGAAACCGAACACCGTCTGCAGCCGGTCCAGGAACTCGACCGGGGGCTTTTCGTAAATCATCATCGTGCGATCGCCCTGCACGTTGCTGTGACCACGGACCGGACACACGCCGGCCCCGGGCCGCCCCAGATGCCCGCGCAGCAAGAGCAGGTTGACGATCATCTGGATCGTCGCCACCGAATGCTTGTGCTGAGTGATGCCCATTCCCCAACAAGCGATCAACCGCTCCGATTTCAGGTAAATCTCGCCGGCGTGGCGCAATTCGGCCTCGCTCAACCCGGACTCTTCGACGATGACGCTCCACGGCTCGGCGACCACGTCGGCAGCGAACGCATCGAAGTTGGCGGTGTGCTGAGTGATAAACGTCACATCCAACAACCGCGGTTGCCCCGCGCGCGCCGCCTCGGCATCGCGTTCGAGCACATACTTGATGATGCCCTTGACCGCAGCAAGATCGCCACCGATCTTCAGCTGAAAGTAGTCCGATGCGATCCGCGTGGAGCCGTTGTACAGCATCTCCAGTTTGTCCTGGGGATCGGCGAATTTCTCCAGCCCGCGTTCGCGCAACGGATTGAACGCGACGATCGACGCACCACGCTTGGCAGCCTGGCGCAGTTCGCCGAGCATGCGCGGATGGTTGGTGCCGGGATTCTGGCCGAAGATGAAGATCGCGTCGGCCAGCTCGAAATCGTGCAACGACACCGTCCCCTTGCCGACGCCGATCTGCGCACCCAGCGCCGTACCCGAAGGCTCATGGCACATGTTCGAGCAGTCGGGAAAATTGTTGGTGCCGAACTGGCGCCCGAACAATTGGTACAGAAACGCGGTTTCGTTACTGGTGCGCCCTGATGTATAGAAAATCGCTTCATCGGGCGAAGCAAGGCCGTTGAGATGCTCGGCGATCAGCGCGAACGCGGCATCCCATTCCACCGGCACGTAGTGGTCGCTGGCGCTGTCGTAGCGCAGCGGATGGGTCAGCCGGCCCTGTCCTTCCAGCCAATAGTCGCTGTACTTGGCCAACTGCGCCACGCTGTACTGCGCGAACAGCGCCGGGGTCGCGCGGCGTGCGGTGGATTCGGCAGCCACGGCCTTGGCGCCGTTCTCGCAGAATTCGAAGGTCGAGGTATGGTCGCGGTCGGGCCAAGCGCAGCCGGGACAATCGAACCCATCGGGTTGATTGGCATGCAGCAGCGTTTTCGCACCCTGTACGGCCACATCCTGTTCCAACAAATGCTTTGCAACCGAGCGCAACGCGCCCCAACCGCCCGCCGGTTGCGTGTAAGGCTGGATGGTCTTCTTGCTCATGCGGTTTCTCCTAGATACTCGGACGAGACAAGGCGCTGTGGGTGGCTATAGACAACGCAATCGTCGCCGCGGGCGAAGCCGATCAGGGTCAGGCCGGCGCTATCGGCCAGCGCGATCGCCAGCGCCGTCGGCGCCGACATCGCGGCCAACAACGGGATACCGGCCTGCGCAGCCTTCAGTGCCATTTCGTAGCTGGCGCGGCTGGTCACCACCGCGAAGCCGCAGGCCGGATCGATGCCCGCCGTGGCCAACGCCCCGATCAGCTTGTCCAGGGCGTTATGCCGACCAACGTCCTCGCGCATCAGGCGGACCTCGCCATGCGCGTCGGCCCAGGCTGCGGCATGGGTGGCGCCGGTGGACGCATTGAGCGTTTGTTGTTCGCGCAATTCGCGCAACGCACGCGCCAGTGCCGGCGCGGCGACAGGAGTGCCGGCAAACAGCCGCCGCGGCGCACGCAACACCCCCTCCAACGAAGCGCTACCGCAGAGACCACAACCGCTGCGCCCATCCAGGTTGCGCTGGCGCGCCTGCAGCGCCGCAGCGTGTTCCGGCGGAATCTGCAAACGCAGCGACACCCCTTCCAGGTGGGTATCGATCGCGACAATGCGCAATTGCGCCGACATTGCGACGATGCCCTCGCTGAGCGAGAACCCCAGGGCGAAATCCTGCAGATCTTCAGGCGTGGCCATCATCACCACAAAAGGCGCATCGTTGTAGGCGAACGCCACCGGCACCTCCGCCGCCACCAGATCATGGGCCTGCGCGATGTGCCCGCCACAATGGCGACGCACCGTGCGCGCCACGGCACCCGGTCTGGAAAAGACACGCGATTCCATGGGACGCCTCCACCGATCAATCGAATAGGAACACCGCTCACACGGGTAGGCTGGACGCCGGCACGGCACCGCTACGCCGAATAGGGTCCTCAGAAGGATGTTGTAGACCTGTGACGACGGCGAAGCAAGGCCAGGCCTCCATCTGGCCCCGGCACGGCAGCCATTGCACGACCTGCTGCGAGCTAACTAAGACTCGGGTCTATGTTGAAGAGACGACCAAAACCGCCCATCCGGCACAGCAACATACCGTGTCCTGACGGGAAACGCCGACACACTAGAGCAACTAACAACACAACTGCGTCGCCGCCGGAGCGGTACGTGTACTGCTCGGAATCAGCCACCAATGCGGTTCCTGCGTACTGTCCACGCCCGCCGGACAGCGACTGGCGACGTTTTTTTAACTGCTCTTACGTCCGCAGATTGATCCAAGTCGCCTTCATCTCCGTGTACTTATCGAAGGCATGCAACGACTTGTCGCGGCCGTTACCGGATTGCTTGTAGCCGCCGAACGGTGCGGTCATGTCGCCGCCGTCCCAATAGTTCACCCACACACTGCCGGCACGCAGCCGCCGCGCCACGCGATGGGCGCGACCGATGTCGCGGGTCCACACACCGGCGGCCAGACCGTAGACGCTGTCGTTAGCCATGCGCAAAGCGTGTGCTTCGTCGTCGAAAGCGATCACCGACAGCACCGGCCCGAAGATCTCCTCGCGGGCGATGGTGTGATCGTGGCCGACCTCGTCGAAGATAGTTGGCTCGACATAACAACCGCCTGGTACCACCTCCACGCGTTTGCCGCCAAGCAGCAATCGCGCGCCTTCTTCGCTGCCGCGGGCGATATAGTCGAGTACCCGCCGGGTCTGCGCCTCGTCGACCAGCGCGCCCATCGACGCCGTCTCATCGAACGGATGTGCGGGTTGCAGCACCCTAGCAGCCGCGACCACGCGGGCGACGAAGCTATCCTTGATCGAACGCTCCACCAGCAGGCGCGAGGCCGCCGTACAGACCTCGCCCTGATTGTAGAAGATCGCATAGGCCATCGCCTGCGCGGCCTGCTCCAAGTCCGGTGCATCGGCGAACACCAGACTCGGGCTCTTGCCGCCGCACTCCACGTAAGCACGCTTCATATTCGATTGCCCGGCACACTGCAGCAGATGTCGGCCGACCGGAGTGGAGCCGGTGAATACCAATCCGTCCACATCCATGTGCAATGCCAGCGGTTCACCGGCACGCTTGCCGAAGCCGGGCACCACATTGAACACGCCATCGGGAATACCCGCCTCGGCGACCAGTTCGGCTAGGCGCAGTGCACTTAAGGGCGATTTCTCCGACGGTTTGAGTACCACCGAATTGCCGGCCGCCAATGCCGGAGCGATCTTCCATGCCGCCATCAACAACGGAAAATTCCACGGCACGATCGCGCCGATCACCCCCAATGGTTCGCGCGTGATCAGGCCCAGTTCGTCCTGCCCCGTCGGCGCCACCTCGCCATAGATCTTGTCCACCGCCTCGGCGCTCCAGGCTAGGCAGCGCACCGTCGCCAGCAAGTCCACACGCCGCGCATCGCGTACCGGCTTGCCCATGTCCAGCGATTCCAGCAGCGCCAGTTCGTCGGCATGCCGTTCGACCAATTGCGCCAGCGCCAGCAGGGTCTTCTTGCGCTGCGCCGGCCTGGCCTGCGACCAGTGTCCGAGATCGAAGCTGCGCCGCGCTGCGGCAACCGCCCGAGCGATGTCTTCCGCCTCGCCCGCGGCGACCCGCCCCAACAAACGACCGTCGATGGGGCTGATGCAGTCGAAAGTCTCGCCGCTGGCCGCATCGACGTAACGTCCATCGATGAAAGCTTGAGTGCGCAAGCACAGCGACATAGCCATTGCCTGCCAGGCGTCATGGGTACGGGGTACGGTCATCGGACACTCCGGATCGCAAAGAGGAATAGCATGGCGCATGCACAACGAACACGCGCCCCCCGTAGCGCACACGCGTCTGCGTGATCTCGCGCATCCGCAGACGGATGGCGCTGCAATCTCGCGCCTTGGCTTTGTAGGAAAACGCCGAGCGCGACATTGCCACGATCCGCAGCGCATGCCGCTCGCTCACCCCAAAACGCTCCTTCAGCCGGCCGACCCAGTCGCGCTTCTGGACAGGCCTCAGAGCTTTTCTGTGACCATCTCCTGCAGCATCGCCTTGTCCATGCTCAGGTCGGCCACTCGCTGTTTAAGTTTGCGATTTTCCTCCTCCAGCAGCCACAGGCGCTTGAGCTCAGATAGACCCAGCCAACCGTACTTCTTGCGCCATACGTAGAACGTGGCCACGGCTATGCCCATCATCCGGCAGATTTCACCGACCGCCATCCCCAGCTCGGCCTGCTTGAGTGCGTAAGCAATCTGTTCTTCGGTAAAACGTGACTTCTTCATCGTTTGACTCTTCGTGGCGACGGGGACCCATGCCGGCGAGGTCTCTACTTTACGATACGCCTGTTTTTAGGTGGGGTCACCATAGCCAACAGAATTTCGACGCTGCATCTGCATCATATTCGACTTAACCTATGGGATGCTAGCGATGAACATAAGCCTTATCGCAGGCTTCTTGCTGATACTTTATGCCGCAGGCTCGATTTCCTACGTATTCGCTTTCCGCGGGAAAAAGCGCTATTCCACTTTTTCACAATACATGCGAAAAAGCTGGCCTATCTTCGCTCCTTTCAATTGCTTGCTTTACATGGCGACCCGAAAGCATGCCAAAGGTCCGGTTATCGACGCGTCTTATCTCAAGAATATAGCACTACTGCGTAGTCAGTGGAATGTAATCCGCGCAGAGGCGATTTCACTGCACCAGAGCGGACAACTGAGAGAAACCTCTCAGCCCGGATCGGCAGGCTTTCATGATCTTGGATTTCGCACGTTCTACAAACACGGCTGGATGAAATTCTATCTGAAGTGGTATGGAAAAACGCATCGATCCGCTATTCGCCTCTGTCCTGAAACAACTCGAATCTTAGAACAACTGCCCTGGATTCACGGGGCCATGTTTTCGATACTTCCTCCAGGAGCCGAGCTAAGTCTCCACTCCGACCCACTCGCCTGCTCACTTCGATACCATCTTGGACTCAAAACTCCAAACTCTGATAATTGCAAAATAATTATAGATGGACGCACCATGGCATGGCGGGACGGCCAAGACTTCGTTTTTGACGAGACTTACCCCCATTCCGCAATCAACGCCAGCGACCAAGACAGGGTCATCCTGATGTGCGACGTTGAACGACCGATGCATATGACCGGCCGTCTGATAAACCATCTCTATATGCTGATCGCACGTGGAATGCTGGTTCCTAACACCTCCGAAGACGAGAAGGGTGCGATAAGTCGCCTGTTCGAACTTATTGATCCCGTTCGACAGGCCGGCACCGAACTCAAAAGACGCAAAAGGATCATCTATAAATTCATCAAGCACACGCTTAATTTTGGATTACTTGGATTACTTCTATACGTCACCTACCTGGCAATGCGGTCCTTAGAAATAGCCATATCTGCTGCCTTCACATGAAATTGCGTGGTGGTGCCGTTCTCCGTCCTGGCGCTGCGCCGGCCCAGTGCGTCGTAGCTGTAGCTGGCGATGACAGTGCCGCCCTGCGTGATCTGGCTCAGGTGGTCGCGGTCGTCCCAGGTGTAGGTTCTCGTGCCATCGCTGAGCAGGTGGCCGTCGGCGTCGTAGCTGCGGGCGCTGCCGTTGGCCTGCGTCTGCCGGTTGTTGTCGTCGAAGGTATTGTTGGTGCTGGCTGGTGGCAACGCCTGCGGCGCGTGGCTACCGGTCTGCGCGACCAGTTGCCCCCGGCTGTCGTAGCCATACCCCAGGCTGCCAAGTGCCGCTTGTCCAGTCTTGCCCCAAGCGAGGCCCGTGACCTGGTTGGCGTCGTTGTACACGTACACCGTCTGCACCTGGTTCGGCAGCGTCTTGCTGCTCAGCCGGTTGGCGTTGTCGTAGGCGAAGCTCACCGTGTCGGTGCCCTGGGCGATGCCGGTCAGGCGGTCGCCGTCATCATAGGCATAACGCACCGGCGTCTGCGTGGCCGCCTGCATGCTTGTGCGCCGGCCTACCGCGTCGTAGCCGTACACGATGCTGCCTTGCGGGCCGTTGGCCTGGGTCACCTGGTCGAAGCCGTCGTAGCTCCAGTTCAACGTGCCCGACAGGCTGTCGGACAGCACCATCAGCCGGTTGCCGGCGTCGTAACTGGCCGTCAGCGTGCCGCCCGTGCCGGGCAGCGTGGCCGTGCTCGGCCGGCCCAGCGCGTCGTAGCTGTACGTGGTGGTGCGGTTGCGTCGATCGGTGTGGCTGGCGACCCGGTCCATGCTGTCGTAGGTCCAGGTTTCCGCCTGGCCCAGCGCGTCGGTGCGGCTGATGCGGCGGTCGCGCGCGTCATAGGCATACGTCACCCCCGCCCCGTGCGGCAGCAGGATCGCCGACACGTTGTCATTGCCATCGAAGCCCGTTGCCACGCTGTTGCCCAGCTGATCGACCGCCTTAGTTTGCCGGCCCAGGGCGTCGTATTCGAAGCGCGAGATGTTGCCTTGCGCATCTTGCGTTGCGATCAGACGGCCCAGCGCGTCGTAGCGCAATTGCGTCTGTCGGCCCAGCGCGTCGGTGATCGCGGTCAGGTCGTCGTTGCTCCAGGTGAAATTGGTCGTGTGGCCCAGTGGGTCGGTTACGCTCAGGCGTTGCCCGGCGCCGTTGCAGGTGGCGGTACTGGTCTGGCCCAGCGGCGTGGTTACCGAGGTCAGGCAGCGGTTCGTGTAACCGAAGCTGGTAGTGCGGCCCAAGGCATCGGTGATCGAGGCCAAATCGCCATCGCCGTTGTAGCCGAGCGTGGTGGTCCGTGCCTGCGCGGTGCCGGCCAGTTGGGTGATCTGGAGCGGGCGTCCGGCGCTGTCGTAGGCGTATTCGGTACGCCGGCCTAAGGCATCGGTGCGTGCGGTGGTCTGGCCGCTGGCGGTGCGGGTGTAGAGGATGGTCTGCGCCAAGGGCGTGCCATAGGCCAGCGTGTCGCTGACCGGGTAGTGGCTGACCGGGTCGAACACCACACGGCGCTGGCTGCCGTCGGGCTTGGTCACCAGCACCCCGGTGGTGCTGCCATCCACGTGCGCGTAGTTGATCGTCAACACCCCGCCATCGGCTTGGGTCTGTTTGACCACGCGGCCTGTCCAGGTGCCGTTGGNGTGATCGACTCCAAGCGCGCCTGATAGGGCAGCGTGTCGGCGCCTTCGCGGATCCCGGCGGCCTGGCGGATCTTGTAGTGATAACTGCGCGTGCTGCCATCCGGGCGGGTCACCTGCGACAGGTAGCCATCATCGTTGTAGGCATAGGACCAAGTATTGCCCAGTGGGTCGCTCAGCGTATTGATGCGGTTGTTGCTGTCGTAGCCGATGCTCAGCGCACGTCCCGTGGCCGAGACGATGTGGCTGAGCAGGCCGGCATCGTAGGTGTAGTCCACCCGGTTACCGAAGCGGTCAATGGTCCACATCAGCTGGTTGGGGGCAAAGTTGTAGAAATACATCATGCTGCCGTCGCGCAGCGTCAGCAGGTAGCCGTGGCCGCGCGAGGTGCCCTGGGCGATGGTCGCACCGGCATACCCGGAGACCGAGCCGGTTTGTTGCCATTGCCCGGCCAGGTATGCGCCGGACACCCGCGCGAACGTCACTGGCATGCCGCCGGGCAGCACCAGTTGCAACTGGTTGTAATCGTTCGTGGGCGCATAGAGCGTATAGCGGAAATTGGCCGCCGTGCCGATCCCGAAGTCCTGCTTGTTCGGGTCGCCCGGACGATAGGCCCGTGTCACCACCAGCGGCGACAGGCCCGGCACTACCGCGTCGGTCTCGGTATAGGAAAATTCTCCGGTGTACAGGTCGATCGGATCGCCCGCCGTCGCGCCACCGCCACCGGCCTCCTTGCCGCAGCCATCGCTGCAATGCGGCGTGTCCGGGTCCGGCGGCGGCGTGTGGGTATCGATGCT
>NZ_MDCB01000020.1:0-3223 GCF_002939705.1 Xanthomonas albilineans
CTGGTGCGCTGGCTGGCCATCGCCACCGCCTCCAATGCGCTCAGCGCCGGCTGCGCCGGTTGGGCACCGGGCGCCCGCCAGCGCGCATCGGTGTTGTCCTGGCCCGGACGAGGCGCCCGCCTTCGGCCGTCGTCACCCGCGCCTCGACCGGACCCGCCGGACCCATCAAGGCAACGGTGGAACCGTTCACCTCGCTACCGCGCACAGGGCGCGTGAAGCGCAGCGCGATCCGCGTGGCTGGATCGACCTGCGCGTCCTGATCCTTCGGCGCCGCCGCGGCCACCGCCAACGACGTGCCGAACGCCGCACCCACCGGCCCCGCCGAGGCGAATGTTCCCGTGGCCGGATCGAACACCAAGTCCTGCGACGCCGGCTGGCCACGGCCATCCGTGCCACCCGACAGGCGCACCTTGCCATCGGCCTGCAGTGTGGCGCTATGCCCCACCCGCGCCGGCATCGCGATCTCCGTCACCTGCTGCGTGCGCGGGTCCCATAGCTGCGCATGATCGGGAGCGCCCTTACCGCCGGCCACCAGCAGGCGGCCATCGCTCAACAGCGTGGCGCTATGGCCGGCGCGCGGCTGCACGCCGTCCAGCGCCGTCGGCGTCCATCCGTCCTGCTGCGGATCGATCAGCACGCCGGTCTTGCGCAGCGCTCCATCCTTGCCAGCACCGCCCCACAGCAACACCCGCCCATCGGCCAGACGGGTCAGGCTGGCGCCTTGGCGCGGTTCCAGCAGCGACCAGGTGCGCAGGGGATGCGGGGTGTCCGCCGCCGTCAACACGAGCGTTTGGCCCGACGCCTCCAGGCGCAGGACACCACCGCCCTCCAGCACCATGCGCGGCGGCGTGGACGCCATGCCCGGTGCAGCGGACGCCGGCGTCGAGGCGGCACTCGGCACACCGCCCCCCTGCTGTGCCCAGCCGGCAGGCACGCTCGCCAAGGCGGCGACCATCCCCAGGCCGATGCTGCATATCCATCCTGTCAATGCGATCTTAGGGGTTGGCATGGGAGATGTCCTTGGCGTGAGAGCGAGTGCTGGTGCCCACCAGCAGTTGCGAACTGACCGTCTCTCCGTAGTGCGGATCGACGAAAACTGTGTAGGTTCCGGTGGTCGACAATTTGCTCAGGGTCAACGACCCGCTCGCACTCACCGAGACCGTATTCAAGAGCGACCCATCCGGCGCATAGACCGTGTAATCAACCGCGCGACTGGCCGGCACCGTGCTCTGCGCCGAGACGCGCAGCGTCAATCCCTGCTGGCCCGCCGTGCCACTGAAGCTCAGGCGGGTGTTCTGACCACGACGCGTCAGGCTCACCGCCTTGGCCGTCCCCAGTACCAAGCGATCGGTGAGGTCGGTGGACAAGGTCGAGGTGAACTTCATGGTCTGGTCGCCGGCTGACGGCGGCGACGCCACCACGGTATAGGTGCCCACCGACAAGTTGGACAGATTCAACTGGCAGTCGTTATTGGACGCGTAGCAGTACTGATAGGCCACCGAAGCGCCGCTGGGATCGCGCACTTGCAGATACAGGTACGACGTCGTGTTCGGCGTCACGATGTCGCTCAACGCAAAGCCGAGGTTCTGCCCCGCCGTGGCGGTAAGTCAGGGCTAATCAGGTCTAAATTACAGATTCCCGCTGGGCTTTGCACTTGGAACCTTATCAATAATCTGACCGAGAAAACCTTCGACATCAGCCGGAGTAATCACAATGTATCGAAACCACCCACGCCTCTTTTCAATCAAGACACCATGTCGACAAAAACGATTCCCCAATCGAATTACGCCACCACCAATACCAAGCCGCCCCCATCCAACACTCTGGATTGACTCGATATTTTCGACGGGAAGTCGATAAATTGGCATTAGACGAAACAATAAAATCTCCACCGCATTATTTTTTATTCGATAGTCATATATAAATCTCAACATATAAAAAGTTAAAAATAAACCCAATGCAGCGCCAACCAGAAAAATTAGCGGATTCACTCTTAAAGCCCCTTTGTCCATGTATTAGTAGGATAGCTACTACCACTAACACCTGCGCCAGGACCAGCGGTTATGGAACCTATCCAGATATCTCCAGCCAAGGCGAATTGCGCTGAAAATTGCAAGGGCCCTACACCAACATTAAAAGTCCATGTATCAAATGGCCCACTCAATTCTGCGACACTTGTGGCATTCGTCAGGAATCCACCAGCCCCTACACCAGCAAAATCTCCACCTGCAACATTCATGTTATTACCCTGAGGATATTTAGGATATTGAGCCCCATAGCCAGGACCACCAGCAAAAGCACCCCCACTAGCAAAAACACCATCATTTATGCCACATTTTCCTCCCCCAAATATCCCAGCCCCGACGGATGCGGTAGCGCCAGCGCCAGCGACCACAGCCCCTGCATCAATCGACCCTCCCACGATAGCTCCTCCCCCCCAAAGACCTCGTGGATCGACTTCACCAACCGGATTCTCATAAACATAGGCAAAACTATTCACCCCACCCGCCAACTTAATCGGATCCTCACTAATAAACCGCCCCAACTCCGCCGTGTAATACCGCGCACGGTAGTAATACAACCCGCTCTGATCGTGCTCGCGCCCGGTGTATTGATACGGGTTGCTGTAGCTCGTGCTGCTCTGCGTGGTCGCGCCGTAGGGATCGTAGTCGTAGCGCTGCACCGCATTGCCATTCGTGTCGGTCAGCAATCGTGTGCTGCCCAATGCGTCGGTCAGGAAATAAGTGCGTCCACCGTTGTCATCGCGCGCGTAGCGTTCGTCGATGCCCGGGCCCGTCAGGATCGGGTTGATCGTCGTGCCTTGCGTTTCCTGCACCGCGTCCACGCCGTCGTACAGGTATTGCGTGGTGGTGCCGTTCTCCGTCCTGGCGCTGCGTCGGCCCAGTGCGTCGTAGCTGTAGCTGGCGATGACGGTACCGCCCTGCGTGATCTGGCTCAGGTGGTCGCGGTCGTCCCAGGTGTAGGTTCTTGTGCCGTCCGTGAGCAGGTGGCCGTCGGCGTCGTAGCTGCGGGCGTTGCCGTTGGCCTGCGTCTGCCGGTTGTTGTCGTCGAAGGTATTGTTGGTGCTGGCCGGTGGCAGGGCTTGCGGGGCGTGGCTGCCGGTCTGCGCGACCAACTGCCCTCGGCTGTCGTAGCCATACCCCAGGCTGCCCAGTGCCGCTTGCCCCGCCTTGCCCCAGGCCAGGCCCGTCACTTGATTGGC
>NZ_MDCB01000020.1:3254-41599 GCF_002939705.1 Xanthomonas albilineans
TGCTCTGCGCCGAGACCCGCAGCACCAGCCCTTGTTGACCGGCCGTGCCACTGAAGCTCAGGCGGGTGTTCTGACCACGACGCGTCAGGCTCACCGCCTTGGCCGTCCCCAGTACCAAGCGATCGGTGAGGTCGGTGGACAAGGTCGAGGTGAACTTCATGGTCTGGTCGCCGTCCGGCGGGGGCGAGAGCACCACGCTGTACGTCCCCGCCTTCAAGTTGGACAGGTTCACCTGGCAACCGTTATTGGCCGCCGCGCAGGTCTGGCTGCTCACCGCGTTACCAGTGGGATCGGCGATTTGCAGGGACATGGTCGACGTCGTGTTCGACGTCACCACGTCGCTCAGCGCAAAGCCCAGGTTCTGCCCGGCGGTGGCGGTGAAACTCAGATACACCTTCTGCCCGGGCACCGTGGTGGCGGAGCTGCCCGGCGTGCCATTGACCACCACCGTGCCGGTGATGGCCGAGGCGAGCAGCACGCTGGCGCTGGCCGTCTCGCCATAATGCGGATCGACGAAGACCGTGTACGTGCCGGTTGCTGGCAATTTGGACAGGTTCAAGGTTCCGCTCGTCGCCACCGACTGGGTGTTCAATTGCGATCCATCCGGCGCGTAGACCGTGTAATCGACCGTGCGACTGGCCGGCACCGTGCTCTGCCCCGACACCCGCAGCGCCAACCCCTGCTGACCCGCCGTGCCGCTGAAGCTCAAGCGGCTGTTCTGGCCGCGACGCGTCAAGCTCACTGCCTTGGCCGTGCTTGGCACCAGACTATCGGTGAGGTCGGTGGAGAGCGTGGCGGTGAACTTCATGGTCTGGTCGCCGGCTGACGGCGGCGACACCACCGCGCTGTACGTGCTCGCCTTCAAGTTGGACAGGTTCACCTGGCAACCGTTATTGGCCGCCGCGCAGGTCTGGCTACCCACCGCATTACCTGCGGAATCGGTAATTTGCAGGGCGATGGTCGATGTCGTGTTCGACGTGACGATATCGCTCAGTGCAAAGCCCAGGTTCTGCCCGGCGGTGGCGGTGAAACTCAGCGCCACCTTCTGCCCCGGCGCCGTGGTGGCATAGCTCCCCGGCGTGCCATTGACTGGCACCGTGCCGGTAATGGCCGCGGCGGAGGAGAGCAACAGGCTGGCGCTGGCGGTTTCGCCGTAACCCGGATCGACAAAGACCATGTACGTGCCCGTCGTCGGCAGCTTGGACAGGTTCACGCTGCCACTGGCCGTGATCGACGCGCTGTTCAATTGCGACCCATCCGGCGCATAGACCGTGTAATAGACACCGCGCGCCGTCGGCACCGTGCTTTGTCCGGAAACCTGCAGCGTCAATCCCTGTTGCCCCGCCGTACCGCTGAAGCTCAGACGTGCGTTCTGGCCACGGCGCGTCAGGCTTACCGCCTTGGCCGTGCCAAGCGTCAGACTGTCGGCGAGATCGCTGGAGAGCGTGGCGGTGAACTTCATCGTTTGGTTGCCGTTTGTCGGCGGCGACATCACAGCGCTGTAAGTGCCCGCCTTCAAGCTGGACAGATTTACCTGACAGCCGTTATTGGCCGCCGCACAGGTCTGGCTGCCCACCACGTTGCCGGCGGAATCGGCGATTTGCAGGGACAGATTCGACGTCGTGTTCGGCGTGACGATATCGCTCAGCGCAAACCCCAGATTCTGCCCAGCGGTGGCGGTGAAACTCAGCGCCACCTTCTGCCCGGACATGGTGGTGGTGTAGTTCCCCGACGTACCGTCGACCGGCACCGTGCCGGTGATGGCCGAGGAGGACGAGAGCAACAAGCTGGCGCTGGCGGTTTCGCCGTAACCAGGATCGACAAAGACCATGTACGTGCCGGTGGCCGGCAGCTTGGGCAGATTCACGCTGCCACTGGCCGTGATCGACGCGCTGTTCAATTGCGATCCATCCGGGGCATAGACCGTGTAATAGACACCGCGTGCCGCCGGCACCGTGCTTTGCCCGGACACATTGAGCACCAGTGATTGCTGTCCCGCCGTACCGTTGAAGCTCAGACGAGCGTTCTGGCCGCGCCGCGTCAGGCTCACCGATTTGGCTGTGCCAAGCGTCAGACTGTCGGCGAGATCGCTGGAGAGCGTGGAGGTGAACTTCATCGTTTGGTCGCCGTCCGATGGTGGCGACACCACCACGCTATACGTACCCCCAATCAGGTTAGGCAAATTCACTTGGCAGCCGTTATTGGCTGCGAAGCAAGATTGGCTGATCATCGTATTGCCGACGAAATCGATGACTTGCAGTGACAGGTTCGACGTCGAATTCGGCGTCACGATGTCGCTCAGCGCAAACCCCAGGTTCTGTCCGTTGCTAGTGACGTCAAAACTCAGATAGACACTCTGTCCAGGCACCGTGGTGGAATAGCTGCCTGGCGTACCGTCGACCGACGCCGTGCCGGTGATCACCGACGAAAGCAGCACCGTCGCATTGGCTGTCTCACCGTAAAAAGGATCGACGAAGACCATGTACGTCCCATCCGACGGCAGCGTAGGCAGGTTCATGGCGCCACTGCCACTCGTACTACTGACCCACATGTCGTTCACTTGCGACCCATCCGGCGCGTAGACGATGTAATGGACATCGCGCCCAACTGGCACAGTGGTCTCCCCCGAAACGCGCAACGCCAATGTCTGGCCTACCTTGCCATTGAAGCTCAAACGTGCATTTTGGCCACGACGCGTCAGACTCACCGCTTTGGCTGTGCCGGGCGTCAAGCTGTCGGTGAGATCCGTAGACAGCGTGGCGGTGAATTTCATTTTACGATCACCGTCCAACGGCGGTGACACCACCACCGTATAGGTTCCTCCCACCAGACTGCGGAGATTCAATGCACAACCGTCCTTGACTGCCATACACCCTTGGCTGTCCACGCTGTTGCCAGAGGGATCGAACAAATTCAAATCCAAATCTGACGTCGTGCTCGATGTCACGATGTCGCTCAGCGCAAACCCCAGGTTCTGCCCGGCAGTCGCGTTGAAACTCAGATACACCTTCTGCCCTGGCACCGTGGTGACATAACTGCCCGGCGTACCGTCGACCGGCAACGTACCAGTGATCGCCGAGGAGAGCAGTATCGTCGCGCTGGCCGTCTCACCGTAACTAGGATCGACAAACACCGTATACGTCCCTGTGGCAGGCAGCGTGCCCAGATTCAACTTCCCATCCGTGCGCAACGCTATGCTATTCAATTGCGACCCATCTGGACCGTAGACAACATAGTAAACAACACTATTGGCCGGCCCTGTGGTCTGCCCCGAGATGCCAAGCGTCACTGCCGGCTGTCCCGCCGTACCATTGAAACTCAGACGAGCGTTCTGACCACGACGCGTAATATTCACAGATTTGGCTGTGCCTGGCGTCAGTTGATCGGTGAGATCGGTCGAGAGTGTGGCCTTGAACTGCATCGTTTGGTCGCCATCCCATGGCGGCGAAACTAACGCGGTATAGGTTCCTCCTGCCAAGTTGGATAGGTTCACCTGACAACCATTATCGGTTGCGTAGCAGGGCTGACTGTATAGCATGTTGCCCGCAGGATCGAAGACTTTCAGAGACATGGACGTCACCGCGTTCGGCATCACGATATCGCTCAGCCCCAATCCCAGGCTCTGCCCAGCCGTGGCTGTAAAACTCAGGTAGACATTTTGCCCAGGCACGGTGGTGGCGTATATGCCAGTCGTCCCGTCGACGGGCATGGTGCCGGTCATCGGCGAGGAGAGCTGCACGGTCGTATTGGCCGTCTCACCGGAGGCAGGATCGACGAAAACCGTGTAAGTGCCTGTCATCTGCAGCTTTGGCAAATTCAAGATGCCACTCGTACTGATCACCGTGTTGTTCACCGTGCTGCTCACTTGCGACCCATCCGGCGCGTAAACGGTGTAGTCGACATGCCCATTGGCTGGTACCGTACTCTGCCCCGAGACGCTCAGCGCAAGCCCCTGCTGTCCTGCTGTGCCACTGAAGCTCAAGCGGGCATTCTGGCCCCGACGTGTCAGGCTCATCGTCTTGGCCGTGTTCAACGGCAGGCTGTCAACGAGATCGGCCGAGAGCGTGGCCGTGAACTGCATCGTCTGGTCGCCATCCGATGGCGGCGACATCACCACGGTATACGTCCCCCCTGCCAAGTTGGACAGGTTCACCTGGCAGCCGTTGTTGCCCACATAGCAATACTTGCCGACCACAAAAGTGCCGGCGGAGTCGCTCACTTGCAAAAGGATGGGCGACGCCGCATTCGGTGTCACGATGTCACTCAGTGCAAATCCTAGGTTCTGCCCCGCTGTGGCGGTAAAACTCAGATACACGTTCTGCCCAGGCTCGGTGGTGGCGTAACTGCCCGGCGTACCGTCGATCGGCGTGGTGCCGGTGATCGGCGTCGAGAGCAATACCGTCGCGTTGGCTGTCTCACCGTAATAGGGATCGACAAAGACCGTGTAGCTCCCATCCACCGGTAGCCTGGACAGGTTCAAGGTGCCGCCACCACTGCCAGTCAACACAATGCTGTTCACCTGCGAACCATCCGGTGCATAGACGGTGTAGTAGACATCAGCATTGGCGGGCGCTGTGCTCTGTCCCGAAACTTGCAGCGCCAGTCCCTGCTGTCCTGCCTTGCCGTTGAAGCTCAGGCGCGCGTTCTGCCCGCGCCGTGTCAGGCTCATCGCCTTGGCAGTGTTCAACGGCAGGCTGTCGGCAAGATCGGTCGAGAGCGTGGCCGTGAACTGCATCGTCTGGTCACCATCCGATGGCGGCGACATCACCACGGTATACGTCCCCGCCGCCAGGTTGGACAGGTTCACCTGGCAGCCGTGATAGGACGCGTAGCAATACTGAGGGCCCACGTAGCTGGGACCGCTCACTTGCAGATAGACGTATGAAGTGGCGTTCGGCGTGACGATGTCGCTCAGCGCAAATCCAAGGTTCTGCCCCGCCGTGGCGGTGAAACTCAGATATACGTATTGCCCAGGCTCGGCGGTGGCGTAACTCCGCGGTGTGCCATCAACCGGCGCGCTGTCGGCAAGATCGGCCGAGAGCGTGGCCGTGAACTGCATCGTCTGGTCACCGTCTGACGGCGGCGACACCACCGCAGTATAAGTGTAAGTGCCTGTCGCTATCGCTATGTTGGGCAGGGTGGACAGGTTCACCTCACAGCCTTGCTTATACGCATAGCAATGATCTGAGGCCAAAAGAGTGCCGTCAGAACCGAACACTTGCCAATATATGCCCGATTTAGTGTTCGGCGTCACGATTTCACTCAGGCCAAGGTCAAGATTCTGGCCTTTGGCTGCATTGAAGACGAATCGTTTGCTTTGCGCGGTACCGATGATCGGTTGCGTCAACGGCGCGCCGTTGACATTCAGTGGAGTGGCATTCTCGACGGCAAATTGCCACGTCGCTGGTGCCTGAGACGGCGTCAAAAGCACCAGATACGTGCCGCTGATACCCACTCTGGGTAGATGCACGCTCGCAGTGCTCGCGACACTCACCGAGCCAGAGAAGACCTGCTTGGTGTTCGTCGGGTCATAAACGCTGTAGCTGACCGACACCGCACCCAGCCCACTGAACTGCAGGCTTGGATAATCGCCAGCCGTCAGATCGTAGAGCACAGCCAGCGAATTTCCCGCTGTAGTGACACTCATGGCTTGCGGCGCGGCACCAATGGTCAGGCGTTTGATCGATTCGATTTGCGTCTTGTCGATGCCCGCTGGAACGACCACCACATCCTGCGCGCTTGTCGCAGAACCGTATGGCGTGGTGATGGCGACCTTGCCGCTGCCAACGTTGGCCGGCGCCGGGAAGACAATCGTGGTGTTCGATAATGTCGTGGGCGATACCGCGCGTGCGTTGAGCAACGTCGAGGTCTGCCCCTGCGCAGGCAAAAATCCTTTACCCGTGGTGGTGACCGATTCGCCAATCGCCAGCAAGGTCGGCGCGACCGTGTCGATGGTCGGAGCCATCGCGGCGGCGTCCACGACGAAGTTCATGGCGGTGCTGGCCGTGGCGCTGCCGACCGTGATCGCGATGGGGCCGGTGGTGGCGCCGGAGGGCACGACCACGGTCAGTTCGGTGCTGCTGGCAGTCGATACCGTCGCCGCCACACCGTTGAACTGGACCGCGTTCTGGCTGGCGGTCGCGCTGAAGCCTTGGCCCTTGATCGTAACCGGCGTGCCTGGCGCGCCACGCCCTGGACTGAACGCGAAGATCGCCAGTTGGCCGGCGATACGATCGACCGCAACCAAGTTGCCGATATTGTCGTAGGTATAGCGCGCACTGCCGCCAGTGTCGTTGCTGACCGCGACCAGCCGCCCGCCCGCGTCGTAGACGTAGGACGTCGCCAACGCGCAAAGCGAACACAGCAAGAGGCCGATCAACACACCGAGCGGGCCGACGGCCCGCCATCGGATGCGTTGCGTCGTCTTGCCAACCGATAGAACACGCTCCCTCAATCGCTTTTCCATAGCGACATTTCCCCTATGACCCATCAATTGGCAGCCGCCCGTAAGCGGAATGATTCTGGTCCCCCCGCGCCTTTATACTAGAAACCCCCACAACATTTCCACCTCAATATGCGAAGGATCGTCTGGCTCAGTCTGCTTGCAGGCACCGCACTCACCATCGGGGCTGCGGCCTATGCACTGACATCCCTGCAGCAGCGGGAAAAACATCAGGCTGCTCTGGCCACCTCCGCGCTGGGCAGTGCGCTGTTCCATGACACCTCGTTGAGTGCGACCGGCACCTTGGCCTGCGCCACCTGCCATCGCGCGGATTACGCTTTCACTCAACCCGAGGCGGTCCCGCATCTGGACGGCGGCCGTGTCGGCACGCGCAATGCGCCCAGTTTGCTGGACTTGCCGTATTTCCAGCATTACTTCTGGGATGGGCGAGAAGACCACATCGAGCGCGTCGCCGTCGCCGCCTTCACCAACCGGGCGGAAATGGCGCAACCAAACATGGCGGCAGTGGTCGATCTGTTGCGCCGCCAACCGGCCTATCGGCAGCGCTTCCAGGCATCCTTCAGCGATGACAACATCGATGAGGCGCGGATTTCGCGCGCGATCCTGGCCTATCTCCAGTCTGTCGCCAACGGGCATAGCCGTTACGATGCCTATGCCGCCGGCGACACCAGCGCACTGACAGAATCCGAACGCCGTGGACTGGCGATCTTCCAAGGGAAAGCCGACTGCGCCGCGTGCCATCTGCTCGACGGCACGCCAGCAACCTTCACCGATAATCGCTTCCATCACTCCAATGTCGGCTTGGAACAGTTGGCCGGCCACGTGAAAACCACCATCGCGGCCTTTCAAGCCAAACGGCAGCAGGGAGTTCCGCTTGCCGAATTGGTGCTCTCGGATCCGGAGATGGCAGCGCTGGGGCGTTTCGCCGTGGACGGCCATGGCGAAAACCTGTCGGCCTACCGCACACCCACGCTGCGCAATGTCACCCGCACCGCGCCTTATATGCACGACGGCAGTGTGCCGTCGCTGGATGCGGCAATACAACGGGAAATCTATTACCGCAGCCTGACGCGCGGCACCCCGATCACGCTAACGACGCAGGAGCAGGGCGACCTGCATGCCTTCCTGTATGCGCTTGAAGACGCTCCGCTGCGAAATGCTCAAGCACCCGGCGCGGAGTGACCGCCCGCGGTCTCCGGCACGACATCGAATTCGCGTTGAAAGACTTTGCCTGCCTGACCCAGGCGGGCCTCCAGCAGATGCCGGCCCGACGTCCAGGATTGCGCTGGCTTGAACTCGAAACGCGCCGACTCCGCCCCTGCCGCGATGACGGAATGCTGTTCGCCAACCGTCTTGCCGTTCGACACATCGATCAAGCGCAGTGAGAGGGGCTGCGGCTCGCGCGCAGCAGCATTCAACGCGACAGTGGCGACCACCATGGTCTGCGGCGTGACCGGCTTGGGCGGCTGACCCGCGTTGAGCGTGCCGCTTTCCCCACCCAGCAGGATCTGCCGAATCGCCAACGGCCCCTGCGTCTGCCCAGTCGATGTCTGCGCCGCAGCGCCAGCCCCCGAACCAGCCCCCGTGCAACCACACAATGCGACCGCCACCATCAGCAGACTTCCATACAACGGCTTGCTCATTTCCCAATCCTTTATGTGCCAGGTTAGGCGCGAGTCTATCAATAATCAGCCGCCGCAATGGCATCGTGTCTCCCATTGCATCGCTTCTGCGTCGCGCCACCGCCGTGCTTGCCCGCAAACGACTCGACACGCCCGACTGGAACGCATGCTCCTGTCTGCACTTTAACCGCGTCTACATCGCTCGCTCGCGAATTTACGGCACGTGCTTCGACAAGGTCTGCTTCGAGGGAAGCATCGCCATTTGACTCAAGGCGCGACCGAAGCGCCGAGACGTTACGGTTCGAACAAACACCGCTTGGCGTACAGAGTGCGAATCCACTGCAGCACCAACGGGTCGTCGCGGCCGTAGCCGCGACACGCTCAGATCGATACCACATCCTCCATTGGCCGCCGTACTGTCCACGCACACCACCACTCACCACCTATTGTCCTTGGCCACCTGCCATATTCCGATGCACAACGCCGGGATAGACACCTCCACGCATTGAACGAGGTCAGCGTCAGCGCCGGAAACACAACCCTGCCTGGCTTCAATCCGCAGACGCGGTGAGCAGCTCGATCCGGATCGCCAAGACTTCCCCACCGCCGCTCAAAGCAAAGCGCTGCCGTGCATCGGCAGCCAACCATGCGCTGTCGCCAGCTGAAAGCGGCGGCAATCCACTGGCGTCGTCGAAGTGCGCCTGCCCTGCCAGCAGGTAAACGGCCCAGGCGACTGCGGGTTCTGCGAAAAACAGCATCGACCCGACCAGGGGCCGGTGCAGTACCTGCGTGCGCACGCGGTCACGGCGCCACATCACATTGAAATCATGAGTCGGCCCTGCGAGCAGTTCGCCGCGCAATGGGCGTTCGCCAGCAAAGCGCAAGCGCGCGCAAAGTTCCTGCAACACGTGCTCGACACCATCCTCGAAACACAGGCGCACACCCTCGCCGTGCAGCAGGACCAGTTCGCGATCAATTCCAGGAAAGACCGAAAACGCCGCGTCCTGCTCGATCTCGGCGATCGACAGGCGCAACACCCACTCCTCGCCGGACATCGGCAAGCGGAAGATTTCCCGGGTCCAGCCGAGTCCATTGCGCCAGCGTTCGCGGCGATAGACGTTGGCGGGGATCACCCGCGCAGGGAGGTTGCGCCAATCCATGAGTGCATTCTGCACGATCCCGACGGCGATACCTGCATCGTGCCGAGCGTGCACGGATTTGCACCACACCTGTTTCCATCGCAGCGCATCCATCGTTTGGGAAATATGGATGCACAACGCCGGCAGGCCACCCGCACAAAAACATCGCCCGGCTGCACGTCAATGTGCAACACCGGGCGATGACGTACTTCCATGTCGGCCTCCTGCCATCCCCCAAGCATCCTGCTCAGCGAGGTCTTGGCCGCACATCCAGCGCCAGCCCTATCCTCTCGTTACAAATCCTTTTAGCGCCTTTTCACCGGCTTGGCGGCTGCCGTCTTGGCGGCCGTCGGCGTAGTGGCCTTCATGGCCCCCACATCAATCCGGTCGTGGTTCCGTTCGACCGTTTTGAGACCGATCCCCTTCACATGCGCCAGTTCCTCGGCACTTTTGAAGGGTCCGTGTGCCTGTCGGTAATCGACGATCGCCTGGGCCTTGGAAGCCCCAACGTTCATCAACACCCGGTCGATTTCCGCCGCACCAGCGGAGTTGATGTTGACTTTTTCCGCAGCAAGCGCGGAACCAGACAACAGCAAGGCAACGACCAGAGACTTCAGCACTACGATAAAAGACTGCATGGCAACACTCCTTGTGACTTAGATGAGGACTTCGCCGGCGCACTCCCTGCCGGCGTGATCAGCATCGCTCTCCACATGGGCCCATCCTATCGCCATAACACCCAGAAAAAAGCAGGTAAACGGCGCGTCATCGTGTAGGAAAAACCCTACACGCAGCCCGAGCGTAAAATGGCTGTGCTGCGCCGGCAGACAGCGGTCAAACTGGCGCTGGAAAAATCCTCATCCGGCTGGAGCGCGCCGGCGCAGTCGCCGTGGCTGAGCGAGACGATCGAATCCGCCTCGCAGGCGGCATTCGGCAAGCCGGCGATGTACATGGGCGAAGGCGGCTCGATCCCATTCATGGGCATGCTCGGCGAGAAGTTTCCCGGCGCGCAGTTCATGATCGCTGGCGTGCTCGGCCCGCATTCCAACGCGCACGCGCCGAACGAGTTTCTGGATATTACGATGGACAAGCGGGTGATCGCCTGCGTCTCGCAGGTGATCGCCGCCCACCACGCCGCCAGCCTGGGCGGCCAGAGCACCGGCAGCGCGGCGATAGCCGGTGGCGAACAACACGGCGGACACGGTTGCTGTTGAAGCCCACCGGCAAGGCGCGGCGAGCAGCAGCGCAACTGCACCGTTCCTGAAAGGCCTAACGCCCGGCCACCGGCATCGACGCTGTCAACGCACCCGATCTGGCAGGATCCGGCCTCACCTCCCATGCCCGGAATGCTTCCATGCACACGTTGTTCGACAGCGATAGCTGGCTCTACATCATCCTGCTCGGCTTCGTGGTCGGCCTGCTGGCGCGCATCCTCGGCCCCAGCAGCGGCCGCTCCGGCTGTCTGTTCACCGTACTGCTCGGCATTGCCGGCGCCTTGTCGGCGGGCTGGTTCGGGCACTACATGGGCTGGTACAGACGCGGCCAGCCGGCGGGTTTCCTTGGCGCGGTACTCGGTGCCATCGCCCTGCTCGCGCTGCTGCGGCTGTTTTCGAGCAAACGCTGACGGCGGGCGCCACTCGCCAGGCCGGCGCCGCGCGTTTACGCTGTGCCACCGATGTCCACCGCAGCCTGCCGATGAGCGCCAACTCCGCTGTTTCCGACGCCAGTGCCGCGCGTGCCGCGCACCGCCTGACCTGGGCGCGGGCGATGCTGTGCGACCCGCAGGCGACGCTGCAACGCGCTTCGGTCGATGCCGGCCAGCGTAGCTACTGGCGCAGCCACGGCGCGATGGAAAACCGCATCGTGATGGACTCGCCGCCGGATCTGGAAGACGTGCGGCCTTGGTTGCGGATGCACACCCTGTTGCACAGCGGCGGCGTCCGCGTGCCCGCGATCCTGGCGCAGAATATCGATGCCGGCTTCCTGCTGCTGGAAGACCTGGGCCAGCCGACACTGGCGCAGATCCTCGACGCGACCACCGCCGATGCGCAATTCGATGCCGCGCTGGGCCAGTTGCTACGCTTGCAGGCAATCGCGCCACCGGCGGATCTGGGCGTGTTCGGCATCGCGCTATTGCAGCGCGACGCGGGCCTGTTCGAAGAGTGGTTCTTGCAACGTCACCTGCAACTCACCCTGGACCCCGCCGACAGCGCAGCGTTGCGCGGCGTGCAACGCCAGCTGATGGACAACGCGCTGGCGCAACCGCAGGTCCTGGTACATCGCGATTTCATGCCGCGCAACCTGATGCCGGCGATTGACGGCCCGGCGGTGCTGGATTTCCAGGACTGTGTCCTTGGACCTGTGGCCTACGACCCGGTCAGTCTGTTCAAGGACACCACGGTGAGTTGGCCACTGGCGCAGGTAGACGCATGGCTGACGCGCTATCACGCACGCGCATTGCACGCTGGAATTCCGCTGCCGCCGCTGGCGCAGTTCCTGCGCGACGCGGACTGGATGGGCGTGCAGCGTCATTTGAAAAATCTTGGCATATTCGCGCGATTGAACTACCGCGACGGCAAAGCCTGGTACCTGGACAACGTGCCACGCTTCATCGGCTATCTCGACGAAGTGCTGACGCGACATCCCGCGCTGCAACCACTACAGCAGTTGTTGCAGACGCGGATCAAGCCCGCCCTGGCACAGCGCGCGAAGTCCGGCGTATGAAAGCGCTGATCTTCGCCGCCGGCTTCGGCGAACGCATGCGCCCGCTCACCGAACGCACGCCCAAGCCACTGCTATGCGTCGGCGACACGCCATTGATCGTCTGGCACCTGCGCAAGCTCGCCGCCCTGGGCATCCGCGAGGCAATCATCAACACCTCCTGGCTGGCAGAACAATTCCCGCAGACGCTCGGCGATGGCAGCGCATTCGGGCTGCGCATCGTCTATTCCCACGAAGGCGCTACGCCGCTGGAAACTGGCGGCGGCATGTTGCATGCCTTGCCGTTGCTCGGCGAGGCGCCATTTCTGCTGGTGAATGGCGACATCTGGACCGATTTCGATTTCGCGCAACTGGCGCCAGAGCCGCGTGGTCTGGCGCAACTGGTCCTGGTCGATCCACCGGTTTATGCCGCGCACGGCGACTTCGCGCTATTGCCGGATGCACGCGTGCGCAGCGACGGCGCACCACTGTTGACCTACGCCGGCATCGGCGTCTATCGACCCACCCTGCTGCGCGACTGGCAGGCGGCTTTCGATACGCCCAGCGACCACGTTACGCCGCCACGCTTCCCACTGGCGCCGATCCTGCGTGCGCACATGCATGCGGACCGCATCCACGGGTTGCGTCATCGCGGCCGTTGGACCGATGTGGGCACGCCACAACGGTTGGCGGAGCTGAATGAAGCGTTGAAACTGTTGAAACTCGGGAATCAGGGCGGCTGAAACACCGCGTACCTGGCCTCGCTATCAAGGCCACCACGGCATTTAACCGTTTGTGTGTTCAGACCCCAGCCTCCCCCCGGATGCAGAGCGCTGTAACACCCGCCGTAGGAACGGCAACGTCACCCTGCGCTGCGCCGCCAGCGATTCGCGATCCAGACGCTCCAGCAAGCCGATCAAACCAGCCAGGTCGCGTCCCACATGGGTCAGCAACCAATCGATCGCCGCATCCTCCAGCACCAGACCGCGCCGCTGCGCACGCTCGCGCAGCACCGCTGCCCGATCTGCATCCTCCAACGGCGGCAACACGATGCGCGTACACTGCGCCAGCCGCGAATGCAGATCGGGCAGGCACAAGGCCAAACCGTCGGGCATCGCATGCGCGGTGTATAGCAGGGTCACGCCAGCGCTGCGCGCGCGGTTGTGGAAATCGAACAGCGCTACTTCGTCCTCGCGCTGGCCGGCGACAGCCTCCAATCCGTCCAGTGCGACCAGGTGACGCCCTTCCAGCGCTTCCAGTGCATCGGGCAAACGGCCTGTGGCGGCCTGCAACGGCAGGTAGGCGGCGCTGCGTCCGGCCTGCTCGGCGGCGGCGCACAGCGCCAACGCCAGATGGGTCTTGCCGGTACCGGTGGAGCCTGACAGGTACACCCAGTCGGAAGAGACACCGGCAGCGACCGCCTGCAGGTGCGCCAGCATCCCCGTCGGTGCACCGAGATAGCGGTCCAGGCGCTGTTCCGGTGGATAGCGCAAGGCCAACGGCAGTTGCGGCACGCTCACGGCTGCGCTGGGCTGTGCGAGGGCAACTCGAGGAGCGTCGACTTCTCGCCAGCGTACAACGCGCTCTGCCGATACGGCGCATGCAGATCGTGCAACCGCGCGTTGCCCACCGCCGGCAGCGCCAGCAATATCCCGCACAGGCTCGGCAATGCCAGAGTCATTGGCGTCAGAATCGGCGCCAGCCACCATCCTCCCCACAGGACCCCGACAACGCCTGCCAGCCATTTCAACCCGCGTAGAAACAACGCGACCTCAGCTTGCGCAGACAACGTCATTTCAGACGGTACTCGGTCGGCTCGGTATTGAGTCCGACCGGCCCCTCGACCGGAGCCGTGATCGGTTGCAGGTCGCTGTCGGCGCCGAGCATGCGGTTCAATCCGGGAATGCCGCTGAGCAGATCCAGGTCCAGGTCCAGGCGGTCGCCTTCGGCGTGGATCGGCACGATGCGCCGGACCACCGAGACGTTCTGCAGCGCTGCGGACGCACGCAGGTAATCGTCGGCGTTGCGAATGCCGGTGATCACCACACGATAAATCCCGGCCGGGCCGGTGCTGACGGCCCTGGCATAGTGCTTGACCAGCACGTCGGCAGCGCCATCGGCGCCACTGGCCATGGCGCGGCGGGCGTCGGCGTCGCTGGTGGACCACGTCGCCAGCACCTTGCCGCCATCCACGAAGGTCCAGTCCGCGGTCCAGCCACCGGCCTTGCCGCGGTAAAGCTTGCCGATCAGTTGCATCGGCGGGCTGTAGCGCGCGGACGCGTTGGCCACGGCGGCGGTGTCCTGGCGCCAGATCGCGCCGGCCAGCGCCTGTTCGGCAGCGGTACCGGTGGGCAGACCGAGCCGGTAGCCGCGCTCGATGGCCCGGTCGAGCAAACTGCGCGCGGCATTGGCCTGCTGCACGCCGACCAGACGCGGGCCACTGCCATCGTCGATCGCCAGCCACACCACCGGCTTGGGCCGCGGCTGCGGCCAGATCGGCAGACCCAGCGCCTCGGCCAAGCTGTCCACCTCTTCGGGACGGAAGCGCGCGACCAGCATGGTGCGGAAGCTCGGGGCGCCACTGGGCGAAGTACCCTGATCCTGGCGATAGTCGAAGCTGTCCACGACGTTCTTGGCATTACGCAGCGCCTGGATCACCCCGGGCCGCGACATCACCGTCCGGTCGCCGGAGATCTTGCCCAGCACGACGCCCAGCGCGCGCGCCAGCGCTCCGCTGCGATCGGCATCGCTCTGGCTGTTGACCGGCACCTCGGCTTCGTAAGGACTGTGTGCGCTGGCGACATCGCCCTCGGTGCGCAAATCGGCCTGGGCCAGAGCGGTCACGGCAGGCAGGCACAGCGCGAAAGACAGGAGAAAAACAAGGCTGCGGCGCATCGAAGGGTTCCAGTGCTCGGCGTATCCGGGGCGAATTGTTGCGCGAATGCGGCCGTAGCGCCAACGTGGCCTGTTAAAATCGCCGCCTTTCCGCCGAACCCACCGCCCGTGACCACTCCCCCACCTTCCGCCACCGCCCCGTTGACCTACCGCGACGCCGGTGTCGATATCGATGCCGGCAATGCCGTCGTCGAACGCATCAAACCCCTGGTCAAACGCAGCTTCCGGCCCGAAGTGATGGGGGGATTGGGCGGCTTCGGCGCGCTGTTCGACCTGTCAGGCAAGTACCGCGAACCGGTCCTGGTATCCGGCACCGATGGCGTCGGCACCAAACTGAAGCTGGCGCAGCAGTTGGGACGGCACGACAGCATCGGCATCGACCTGGTCGGCATGTGCGTCAACGATGTGCTGGTGCAGGGCGCCGAACCGCTATTCTTTCTGGATTATTTCGCCACCGGCAAGCTCGACGTGGAGACCACCGTGGCAGTGGTGGGCGGCATTGCCCGCGGCTGCGAACTGGCCGGCTGCGCGCTGATCGGCGGGGAGACTGCGGAAATGCCCGACATGTACCCGCCCGGCGAATACGACCTGGCCGGCTTCACCGTGGGCGCGGTGGAAAAGTCGCAGTTACTCGACGGCGCCAAGGTGCGCCAGGGCGATGTATTGATCGGCATCGCGTCGTCCGGCCCGCATTCGAATGGTTATTCGTTGATCCGGCGCATCTACGACCGCGCCGGACGCCCGGCCGATCTGCAGGTCGGCGGCGTCGCCCTGGCCGAGGCACTGATGCTGCCGACTGCGTTGTACGTCAAACCGATCCTGGCGCTGCTGCGCACGCACAGCGAGGCGATCCATGCGATGGCGCACATCACCGGGGGCGGCCTGAGCGAGAACATCATCCGGGTGATTCCCGACGGCCTGGGCCTGGACATCCGCGCCAGCGCATGGCGCCTGCCGCCGGTATTCGAGTGGCTGCAGCGCGAAGGCGCGGTGGCCGATAGCGAAATGTGGCGCACCTTCAACTGCGGCATCGGCTTCGTCTTAGTGGCCGCGCCCGACCAGGTCGCCGCGCTGGAACGCAGCCTGGACAGCCATGGCCTGGCCCACTGGCAAATCGGCGCAGTGGTGGCGGCCAGCGGGGACGCACGTGTCCACATCGGCTGAAGCCATCGCCAGCGCACCGAACCAGGACGCCGAGCATCTGCGAATGCTCGGTATCGGCCATTACGTGGTCGGCGGGTTGACCGGCATATTCGCACTGATTCCGGTGCTGCATCTGAGCATCGGCCTGATGATGCTCAACGGTCGCCTACCTCTGCCTGCCACCAACGCGGCGCAGGCGCATCTGGCGGTGCAGGCGCATCTGTTCGCCTGGATATTCGTGGTGATCGCCAGCCTGATCATCGCGACCGGGCTTAGCTTGGCCGCTGCAATGCTCTATGCCGGGCGCTGTCTCGGCGCGCGCCGCCGCCACACCTACTGCGTGATCGTCGCGGGCCTGTCCTGCGTGATGATGCCGTTCGGCACTGTGCTCGGCGTGTTCACCCTGCTGGTCCTGACACGGCCCTCGGTCAAGCAGCTGTTCGCCCAGCCGGCATGAGCATCCTCATGGCGAACATGACCACCGCACTCGCGTTGTTGCGGGAGCCGGGACGATGACCATCCGCCTTGCCGTCCTAGTGTCGGGCCGTGGCTCCAATCTGCAAGCCATTCTCGACGCGATCGCGATCGGCACCCTGGACGCCGACGTCGTCGGTGTGTTCAGCGACCGGCCCAAGGCGCCGGCCCTGACCAAGGTGGCAGCGGCGCAGCGCTGGTCTGCCACGCCCAAAGCCTTCGCCGAGCGTACCGCGTTCGATCACGCCTTGGGCGAGGCGATCGCCGCGACACGCCCGGACTGGATCGTCTGCGCCGGTTACATGCGCATCCTCGGCGCTAGCGTCGTGCACCGCTTCGCGGGACGTCTGCTCAATATCCATCCCTCGCTGCTGCCTAAGTACCGTGGCCTGGATACGCATGCGCAAGCACTGGCTGCCGGCGACACGGAACACGGTGCCAGCGTGCATTTCGTGATCCCGGAACTGGATGCCGGCGCGGTGATCGCGCAGGTGCGGGTGCCAGTGCAACCTGGCGACCAACCGGACGACCTCGCGCAACGGCTACTGCCACGCGAGCACCGGCTGCTGTGCGCGGTTCTGCAACTGGCCGCTGCCGGGCGTCTGGCTGAACGCGATGGCAGGGTCTGGCTCGACGGTCAGGGCCGGTTTAGTCCGCTGCGCCTAGATTGCCAGGACATCCTGCGTCCGTGAGAGTGTGCTGTCGCGCCCCCATGATGTCGCTCATCCCACCCCCTCCCTCCCGACCAGGCCAGCCGATCCAATGAAGCTCGCTTCGCGTCCGTTCGCTCTCTTCGTCGCATCCGGCCTGTGTCTGTTGGTGCTGCCCATCGTCGCCGCACAAACGCTTCCCGCCCAGGCGGCGCCAGCACCGAATACGCCAAGCCAGGTTGCACCCGTCGCGCCAGCCCCGACTGCGGGACAAACGCCAGCGCCAGAGGCGTGGACGCCGCCGCCGCTACAGCCCTTCGTCGCCACCTACGAAGCGCGCTACAAGGGCCGGTCAGCCGGCGATGCGCGGATGGATGTGGCGCATACCGACGGTCAACAGTGGCGTGTGGATCTGGACGTGCATGGGCGCAGTGGCTTCGCCAGCATCCTCGGCTTGAACATCGAACAGAGCACGGTGTTTACCGTCCACGACGACCACTACGTCCCGCAAAGCCAGAGCACGGTCAAAAAGGCACTCTTCTTCGGCAAGAAAGCCACCGGCGTCTACGATTGGAATCAAGGCGTGGCGCGTTGGGACGGCGACCTGAAGGAAGACCGCCGGGCACCGATCCGGCTAGAGCCCGGCGACCAGAGCGCGCTGCTGATCAATCTGTCGCTGATGCGCGATGCGCAGCCGGGCAAGACCATGCGCTACCGCTTAGTCGACGTGGGCCGCGTCCGCGAGCACATCTACCGTGCTGCCGACCACACCGAAACCGTGCAGGTCGGCGACCTCAGCTACGACGCGCTGCGGGTTTGGCGAACCAATGGCGGCAAAAATGAGACCATCCTGTGGATCGCCAACGGCGTGCCAACGCCAGTGCGCATCCTGCAACGCGAAGACGGCGAAGATCGTATCGATCTGCGCCTGACCGAATATCAAGGAGCCTGAATATGAAACGTACCGCCCGCCCACTGTCCGCGCTCGCCGCCACTCTACTGGCAATAGTCAGCCTGCCCGCGTTGGCACTAGAACCTTTCACTGCGGACTACCAAGCCAGCTACATGGGCATGCAGGCCAACGGCGTGATGACCCTGAGCAAAGAAAGCGGCAATCGCTGGCGCTACAGTTTGGCGATCAAGAATCAGATTGCCGACCTGAGCCAGGTCACCGTATTCGAAGACAAGGGCGGCCAGTTGCGCCCGCTCAGTAACGACGACCGCTCGATGTTCCTGATCAAAAAGAAGGCGGTGACTGCCAAGTACGACTGGAGCAGCGGGCAGGCCACCTGGGCCGGCGACCTCAAGCCGGATCGCCAGGGCCCAGTGAAGCTGCAACCCGGCGATATGGATGCACTGCTGATCAACCTGGCGATCGCGCGCGACGTCAACGCCGGCAAGACCCCGAGCTACCGCATGGTCGAAGAGGGTCGCGCAAAACCGATGGCTTACCACGTCGCAGGCAAGGAAGCGATCACTATCAACGGCAAAACCGAGCAGGCGACCAAAGTCAGCCGCAGCGACGGTTCCAAGGAAATCGTGGCCTGGATCGTGCCGGACATGCCGGTACCGGCACGCATTCTGCAACGCGAAAACGGCCAGGACGCGCTGGATCTGACGATCAAGTCGCTGCACTGAGCAGCGACATAGCACGACATAGCACGAATTAAAGCGGGCACGCTCGCGCCCGCCTTGCATCGGCCACCGACCCGCACAGGTCGGTGGTCGTCAACGGCACAACACTGCATCGCCCCGCGCTGCCACGCATGATCGCTGCATGCTCTTCGATCTGAATCTCCGCACGCAGGCTCGGCGGTTCATCGAGGCACATGGGACGCGTATCGAAGAGCGTTTCATTTTCTTAATTACACCGACCGCATCGGCAACGCCATTGAGCGTCATGCACTGCGTCTATCTTCAGTCGTCAATACATGCTGAAAAGCATGCAGATGAGGCGCCACGCGTAATTACTGAAAGAACGTCGCATCTCCATCAGACAATAAAAATGCGCGCTATCACTGTTCGCAATAATGGACGAAATATTAACCACAACTTAAGTTGACACCAGCTTGGCTCGGTAGCATGTTGACGCTGCCGTCACAAATGGCACCTCATTAGCCAAACATTAATGATTTAATATCTCAAACGCGATGTGCCGTGTGTCTCACGGAATGGTTGGCGGCGGAAACAAACCACCTGCAGATCGCCGATGGCGTATCGACATACATGGGCCAACTGCAAATGATGAAGATGGTCGAGCACCGTATCGATCTGCCTTAACCAATTCACAGAGAAATCTAAACATGACACGCATCTCACGTTCCCTCTCCGTCATCGCCGCAACGGTATTGAGCATGGCAAGCTTGTCGGCTATGGCAATCCAACCCTTCCAAGCTAAATATCAAGCCAATTACATGGGTACGCAAGCCACTGCCACAATGACCCTGAGCAAAGATGGCGCTAATCAATGGGTCTATAACTTAGATGTCAAAAGTTTGCTCGCCGAACTCAAACAGACCACTGTATTCGACACAACAACTGGCTCTTTGCGCCCGCTCACCAGCGACAATGTGTTGAAGACCTTGCTCAAGAAGACCGAAGTGCTTGGCGACTACGACTGGACCAACTTGCAAGCAACCTGGTCTGGCGACGTCAGCTCCGATCAAAGCGGCCCAGTGGCGCTGACGACTGGCGACCTGAACCCACTGCTAGTGAATTTGGCGATCGTCAGCGACGTCAACGCCGGCAATCCTCTGAGCTACCACATCGTGGACCTGGGTCAAGCCTCACAGGAGACCTATCAGGTGGTCGACACTGAAAATGTCAGCTTCAACGGCAAAACCGAGCAGGCGACCAAAATCAGCTACACAAACGGCACGAAGCAGACCCTGGCGTGGATCGTGCCGGACGCACCGGCTCCGGTACGCATCCAGCAAACCGACAACGGCAAACAAACGGTGCTTCTGGTCATGAAGTCACTGAACTGAACAACAGGCGTCACGAACAAGGCGGACCGCATGATCCGCCTTGTTCCTTAGAGTGGCTAACAAAACGTCACGAGTCGCTGTCAGGTGTGTGTGGACAGCGCGCAGGAACCGCACTGTAAAGGGGCACATGAGGATTCCGAGCATTGCACGCGACCGTCCGACGGCGACGCAATCGTTTTGTTAGCGACTCCTACTCGCCGCAGCGACAAGACCACACCAAATCCACTAGCGCCACCACCATGCGCAGGCATACGCCAACGCGATGATGGCATCGCTTATGGTTTCTTTGCGTCCTGCACCCCATTCCCCGCCGGCGCAAAGCTAGTGCGGCAATCCACCCGGATCTGCGCACCGCTGCTGCGCCAATAGAACGTGCGACACTCGCGTGCGCCCTGCTGGGTTCTGGTCACGCCAACGGCGTAGAACGCCTGCCAGATTTCATCGCGACTGACCTGTCCATCGCCATTCCAATCCATGTCGCGCTCTTCGATGCCCTGGGTGATGGCGATCCCTGCATACCAGGCATAGCCGACCCATGCCAGCAGCAGCGCCATGATCGCCAGCAACAACTTGCGGCGACGGCTGAAGCGGCCGCTGAGGATCACGCGACCCGCCGGATAGACGCGCCCAACGCCCCCAGCTTTTCCTCGATGTTTTCGTACCCACGATCCAAGTGGTAGATCCGATCGATGGTGGTGTCGCCGTCGGCGACCAGGCCAGCCAGAATCAGCGAGGCCGATGCACGCAGATCGGTGGCCATCACCGGCGCGCCACTGAGACGTTCGCTGCCGCGCACGATCGCGGTATGCCCTTCGATCTGAATATCCGCGCCCAGGCGCAGCAGTTCGTTGACGTGCATGAAACGGTTCTCGAAGATCGTCTCATTGATCACGCCGACACCGTCTGCCACGCAGTTGAGCGCCATAAACTGCGCTTGCATGTCTGTCGGGAAGGCTGGATACGGGGCAGTGGTGAGGTTGACCGCACGCGGACGCTTGCCTTGCATGTCCAGGCGGATGAAGTCTACGCCGGTCTCGATGCTGGCGCCGGCCTCGGTGAGCTTGTCGAGCACCGCATCGAGCGTGTCGGCGCGCGCACGACGCACGGTGACGCTGCCACCGGTCATCGCCGCGGCGACCAGGAAGGTGCCGGTTTCGATGCGATCGGGCAGCACCGCGTGACGGCCGCCGGACAAGCGCTCCACGCCCTGCACCACGATCCGCGAGGTGCCAGCACCCTCGATCCTGGCGCCAAGCGCGATGAGGCAATCGGCCAGGTCGCCGACCTCCGGCTCCATCGCCGCGTTCTCCAGCACCGTGATGCCATCGGCCAGGGTCGCCGCCATCAGCACGTTCTCGGTGCCGGTGACGCTGACCATGTCGAACACATAGCGCCCTCCCTTGAGCCGACCATTGCTGCTGGCCTTGATGTAACCGTTCTCGACGCTGATTTCCGCGCCCAGCGCCTGCAACCCCTTGATATGCTGATCCACCGGCCGCGAACCGATCGCACAGCCGCCGGGCAGGGAGACTTCCGCCTCGCCGAACTTGGCCAGCAACGGACCCAACACCAGAATCGAGGCGCGCATGGTCCGTACCAGTTCATAGGGCGCGATGTGCTGGTCGACCTTGCGTGGATCCACGGTGATCGCGCTGCCGCGCGCCAGCGTGCCTTCATCGATGGTGACTTCCGCACCCAGTTCGCCGAGTAACTTCACCGTGGTGATCACGTCGTGCAGTTGCGGCACGTTGGTGATCTCCACTGGCGCATCGGCCAGCAGGGTCGCGCACAGGATCGGCAGCACGGCGTTCTTGGCGCCGGAGATGTTCACTTCACCGTGCAGCGCATTGCCACCGGTCACTACAATTTTGGCCATGATTCTCGTAAAGAATGAAGAAGATGAAAAGGCGATAGGCGGCCGTTCAACCGGCTGGACGTTCGGCCTGCTCGGGAGTCAGCGTGGTCAGCGCAAGCGCATGGATGGCGCCGCCCATCAACTCGCCCAAGGTGGCATAGACCATGCGGTGGCGCGCCAGCGGCAGCTTGCCGACGAAAGCCGCGCTGACCACGGTAGCCTCGAAGTGCACGCCGTCCTCGCCCTGCACCTGCACGTGTGCATCTGGTAGGCCCGCCTGGATCAATTTACGGATGGTTTCGGCTTCCACCGGGCTTTCCTCCTAAAATGGGCGTTCATTCTACCCTCCGACCGGCACCCGCATGGATGTATCGACCCTGTCTCATCCTGTGCATAGCGACGCTGCCCTGATCGCCAGCGGCCGCCGCGTGGTCGAGATCGAACAAGCCGCACTGGCGGCGGTCGGCGGCCGCATCGGCGCAGCCTTCGCGGCCGCGTGCCGGCTGATCCTGGCCTCGCGTGGGCGCGTGGTCGCCACCGGCATGGGCAAGTCCGGACACGTGGCGCGCAAGATCGCCGCCACCCTTGCTTCGACCGGAACCCCCGCGTTCTTCGTTCACCCTGGGGAAGCCGGGCATGGCGACCTGGGCATGATCACCGACGCCGATGTCGTCCTGGCCTTGTCCTATTCAGGCGAATCGGACGAGATCCTGATGCTGTTACCTGTGCTCAAGCGCCAGGGCAATGCGGTGATCGCGATGACCGGCCGCGCCCAGTCCACGCTGGCCCGCGAAGCGGATCTGCATCTGGATATCAGCGTGCCGGCCGAGGCCTGCCCGCTCGACCTGGCCCCGACCTCCAGCACCACGGCCTCGCTGGCCTTGGGCGATGCGTTGGCGGTGGCGCTGCTGGATGCGCGCGGTTTCACCGCCGACGACTTCGCCCGCTCGCACCCGGCCGGCAGCCTCGGCAGGCGCTTGTTGCTGCACATCACCGACGTGATGCACAGCGGCGACGAACTGCCGAAAGTGCGCGAAGACGCTAGCCTCAGCGAAGCGCTGGTGGAGATGAGCCGCAAGCGTCTGGGCATGACCGCCGTAGTGGATGCCGACGACCGCCTACTGGGGCTATTCACCGATGGCGACCTGCGCCGCACGCTAGACAGCGCGCTGAACGTGCGCCAGACCCGCATCGCCGAGGTGATGACCCGGCAGCCGCGCACCATCGGCGCCGACCAGCTCGCCGCCGAGGCCGCCCGACTGATGGAAACGCACCAGATCAACGGCCTGATCGTGGTCGATGCGGCCGGCCGGGCGGTCGGCGCGCTCAACATTCACGACCTGTTGCGCGCCCGAGTGGTTTAACACACTGAATACGGTTACCTCCTGCCGGCGCCCGGCGCCTTGAGTTCTGGCCACTGGAAACCCGGCCTCCCTGCCCCGATATCGCCCACCATGTCCTATTCCCCGCTGGCCGACCTTCCCGCCGAGCTGATCGACCGCGCCACACGCATTCGTCTGGCCTGCTTCGATGTGGATGGCACACTGACCGACGGTCGCCTGTACTACGACCGCGACGGCAACGAAAGCAAAGCCTTCCATGTGCAGGACGGCCAGGGTCTGGTGCAGTTGCGCAAGCACGGGATCGAGGTCGCGCTGATCACCGCCCGCCACAGCTTGGCCGCGGAGAAGCGCGGCCAGGAACTTGGCCTGCTGGTACAGATCGGAGTCCAGGACAAGCGTGCCAGTGTGCAGGCCCTGTGCGACGAGCGCGGGCTGCGCCTGGAGCAGGTCTGCTTCATGGGTGATGACTTGCCCGACGTGACCGCGCTGCGCGCGGTCGGCCTGGCGGTGGCCCCGGCCAATGCGCACCCGTGGACCGCCGAACACGCGCACTGGATCACCCAAGCCCGCGGCGGCGAAGGCGCCGCACGCGAACTGTGCGACGTGCTACTGGCCGCACAAGGCCACCTACCCTTCCTGCTGCAGGAGCATGGCGCATGAACTGGCGCAACACCCTCGGCAGCATCCTCCTGGTCGCTGCGGTCATCAGTGGCTGGTCGGCCTGGAACCAGCGCAGCAAGCCAGCGCGAGCCACGACTGCCGAAGCGCGCTCGGACTACGTCGCGCGCGATTTAGAGGTCGTCAGCCTAAACAAACAAGGCAAGGAAGCGATGACCCTGCGCGCACCGGAGATGGAACGCAGCCGAGCCGACCAAACCCTGTCGATCGTCACCCCGCTGTTCCTACTCCCCGACGCCAATGACCAGCATTGGGAAATGCGCAGCAAGACCGGCTGGGTCAGCGCCGACGGAAAGGAATTGCGCCTGCGCGGCGACGTCGCCGGCGACAGCCCCAAGGTCCCCAGCATTCCGCCCACCACCTTCCGCACCCAGAGTCTGGACGTCTTCCCGCAAACCAACAGCGCTCGCACCACTGCACCCGTCACCATGACCCGGCCCGGTATGATGCAAACCGGCGTTGGCCTGGAAGTCGACTTGAAATCCCAGCAGTACAAGCTCCTTTCACAGGTCAAGACCCGTTATGAACCGAATGCTGCCCGCTAAGCTTGCATTGCTCGCTCTGCTGTTTCCCGCCATGGCGCTGGCCAAGTCGACCGACCGCAATCAGCTAGTAGACGTCAACTCCGACGCCAACAACTGCAATCTGACCGACGACAACGGCAAGTGCCGCTTTTCCGGCCATGTGGTCATTGTCCAGGGCACGCTGGAAGCGCACGCCGACACCGCCGACATCTTCCGCAAGAACGGCCAAATCGATCGCGTGCTGCTCAACGGCAAGCAGGCGACGTTCAAGCAGGAGATGGACGATGGCTCCATCGTCGATGGTATGGCCGACACCATCGACTACAGCGTCCCCAACGACATCGTGATCCTGACCGGCAACTACAAAATGAACTCGGCGAAAGGCACCAACGCCGGCCAGCGTATGGTCTACAACACCAAGACCGGCGACATGCAAGGCGGCGGCGACGGCACCCGCGTGCATACGGTGATCCAGCCGAAGAACGCCGCTGCGGCCAGCCAGCCGGCAAACGGCGCCAAACCCGCTGCCGCGACCAAACCCGCCAAGCAAGGAGGACAGTGATGCTACTCGCCGAGGGCCTGCGCAAGCGTTACAAGCAGCGTGAAGTGGTACGCGATTTCGGCCTGACCCTGGACGCAGGCGAAGTGGTCGGCCTGCTCGGCCCCAACGGTGCCGGCAAAACCACCTGTTTCTACATGATCGTCGGCCTGGTCGAAGCCGATGCCGGGCGTATCGTGCTCGACGGCAACGACATCACGGCGCTACCGATGTACAAACGTGCCAAGCTCGGCGTCGGCTACTTGCCGCAGGAACCATCGGTGTTCCGCAAACTCAGCGTCGCCGACAACATCCGGCTGGTGCTGGAACTACGCGAAGATCTCGACGAAGCCGGACAGGAACGCGAACTGCTCTCGCTGCTGGACGAACTGCAGATCGGCCACGTCGCCGAGCAGCTCGGTGCCAGCCTGTCCGGTGGCGAACGCCGCCGCTGCGAGATCGCCCGCGCGCTGGCGGCCAAGCCGCGACTGATGCTGCTCGACGAACCCTTTGCAGGCGTCGATCCGATCTCGGTCGGCGAGATTCAGCGCATCGTGACTCACCTCAAACAACGCGGCATCGGCGTGCTGATTACCGATCACAACGTGCGCGAAACCCTGGGAATTTGCGACCGGGCTTATATTCTCAACGAAGGCGGCGTGCTGGCGCAGGGGGCCCCGGAGGCACTGCTGGCCAACAGCGACGTGCGCCGCGTGTACCTCGGAGAAACCTTCAGGCTCTGAGCGCGCCTCCTTTTACGCTCTTTCCGCGCTGAGCACACGCATGAAAGCACGGCTGCAGACATCACTTGGACAGCATCTGGTCATGACGCCGCAATTGCGTCAGGCAATCAAGCTGTTGCAGATGTCCAGCGCCGAGCTGGAGGTGGAACTCGCCGCGGCAGTGGAAAGCAACCCGTTGTTGGAATGGTCCGAGGACGCCGCCCTCACGTTCGAGCACACCGATAGTCAGGAGGCGAGCGGCGGCGCTGCCGATGGCGACACCCTCACTCCTGTCGCCGACGACCATGCCGAAGCGTCGCCGGCCGACAGCGGCGAGGACTGGACAACAACCGACCCGGCCTGGAGTGGCGGCAGCGGCGGTGCGTTCGACGACGACACGAGCAGCCTCGCCGAACGCGTGGCCGAGCCGGAGACGCTGATCGATCACCTGCTGTGGCAATTGCACCTGTCGCCCCTGTCCGCACGCGACCGCAGTATCGGGGTCGCGTTGATCGACGCCCTCGATGGCGACGGCTACCTGCGTGAGCCGCTGACTGCGATCGCCGAAACACTGCGCCCGAACATCGCCGCCGGCGAGGACGAAATCCTCACCGTACTGCACCAAATCCAGCGCTTCGACCCGACCGGCATCGCCGCGCGCAGCCTGGAGGAATGCCTGACCCTGCAACTGGGCATGCTACCCGAGTCCACTCCGGGACTGGAACTGGCGCACACGATCGTCAACGGATCGCTGGAAAAACTCCCGCGCAGCGGCATCGCCGGCCTGGCTCACGCCCTCAAACGCCCGGTGGCGGACGTGGACACCGCGGTCGCGCTGCTGCGCTCGCTGGACCCGCGCCCAGGCAAACAGATCGGCGAACTCGGTAGCGACACCTATGTCGTGCCGGACTGTGTCGTCTGGCGCCAACGCGGCGTCTGGCACGCGGCCTTGTCCGCACACGCCCAACCCAAGGTCACCATCCATCGCGGCTACGAACGGCTGATCCGCCAATGCGGCGAAAGCGACGCCGGCTATCTGCGCGGGCAGTTGCAGGAAGCGCGCTGGCTGCTCAAGAGCGTGGAAGCCCGTGGCGAGACCCTGCTCAAGGTGACGCGCTGCTTACTGCGACAGCAAGCCGGTTTCCTGGAATTCGGCGAACAGGCCCTACGCCCCCTGACCCTGCGCGAGATCGCCGGTGAACTGGGTCTGCACGAAAGCACCATCTCCCGTGCCATTGCCCGCAAATACGTGCGCACACCGCGCGGCACCATCCCGCTACGCGCCTTCTTCGCCTCCGGCATCGACACCGACAGTGGTGGCGAGGCATCGAGCACCGCCATTCAGGCAATGATCCGGCGCCTGATCGAGACGGAGAATCCACGTAAGCCGCTTTCTGACGCCAAGCTGGCCGACCTGCTGAAAAATACCGGCGTACCGGTAGCGCGCCGCACCGTGGCGAAGTATCGTGAGGCCATGAACATTCCCGCCTCCCACGAACGCGTGCGTATCGGCTAACGGCGGGCAATGGTTCATAGGTGAATCCCGAACCAAGGAGTATCCGATGCGTATCGAGACCTACGGCCACCAGATTGAAGTCACCCCTGCCCTGCGCGAATACGTGGAGACCAAGCTGCAACGGCTGAAGCGGCACTACGAAGAAACCATCGAGGTCCGCGCACAATTGGCGCTACGCAAGCCAGACCATCACGTCGAAGCCACGATCAACGTCCCCGGTCGCACCCTGCACGCCGACGCCAGCGCACAGACCATGTACGCGGCGATCGACCTGCTCGCCGACAAGCTCGACAGGTTGATCATCAAGCACAAGGAAAAGAAACAGGACCACCATGCGGCCGAGGTGCGCGACAATTTAGCGTGACTCTTCGCAGATTGCGCCGCCATGCCCTTTGACCGATCTGATTGCGACCGACAGCACCCAAACGCTGTCGGTCGCTGGTCACGCCACCTTGCTGCACACCGCCGCCCGCCTGGGCGAGGGAACACAGCACGGCGGCACCGCCAGCACCCATGGCTTCGCCTTCCCACACGGCCATGCTCGGCACCTGGACGCCTCGCGCAGTGGCGGCAACCGATCAATTGCGATGGTCACCATACCCAGGTCGATCCGGCCTTCACCATGACGGCGCAAACGCACGACACCCACCAACTGATGCCACCATCGCAGCGGGTCCAACTGTGCGGTGTCGATCATGTCAACAAGACACTTCACCACGCATCCAATACCACCGCACGTTACACGTGGCAGGGTGACGTAACCCAAGCTAGCGCCGCATGAACACCAGCATCGACGCCCGCGAACTCTTCGACCAACAGCGCGACCGACTAGGCCTGCGCTGGCTGGCAGGCCACAAGGGCGAACACCGCATCCTGGAGGCGGGTAACACGGTCTCCCGACGCCCGTCCCTGGCTGGCTATCTCAACACAATCTATCCCAACAAGGTCCAGATTCTCGGCACCGAAGAACTGGCTTGGCTGGATTCGTTGGACGCGCGACAGCGCTGGGAGACGATCGAGAAAATCGTGCAGGTCCGGCCACTGGCCCTGGTCATCAGCAAGAACCAATCGTGTCCGGAAGATCTGCGCGCGGCCGCCGACGAGTCCGACACCCCCCTGTGGGTTTCGCCCAAACGTGGCCACGAGCTACTCAATCACCTGTCCTACCACCTGGCGCGCACGCTGGCACCACGCATCATCCTGCACGGCGTGTTCATGGAGATCTACTCGATCGGCGTGTTGATCACCGGCGATGCAGGCTCGGGCAAGAGCGAACTGGCGCTGGAGTTACTCAGCCGCGGCCACCGCCTGGTCGCCGACGATGCCCCCGAATTCACCCAGATCGCCCCCGATGTACTCGACGGCACCTGCCCGGAACTACTGAAAGATCTGCTGGAAGTACGCGGCCTGGGCGTGCTGAATGTACGCGACATGTTCGGCGACACGGCTGTCAAGAAGAACAAGTATCTTCGCTTGATCGTGCACCTGACCCGCCCTATGACCGAACCCACGCCCCATGGCTACGAACGCCTTACCGGCGATTCGGGGACCCGCCACGTCCTGGACCTGGACGTACCGCTGATCACCTTGCCGGTGATGCCAGGCCGCAACCTGGCGGTCCTGACCGAAGCCGCCACGCGCCTGCACATCCTACGGACCAAGGGCATCGACCCCGCGGCAATGTTCATCGCCCGCCACAGCAACATGCTCGAGCGGCGCGGCCCATGAATACCGTGGCGAACACCTCCACCTTGGTGATCGTCAGCGGCCTGTCCGGCTCCGGCAAATCGGTTGCGCTGAAAACCTTCGAGGACCTGGACTACTACTGCGTGGACAACCTGCCGGTGCAATTGCTACCGGCTTTCGTCAAGAGTCTGGTGCGCGAGGATGGCGGCCCCAGCAAGCTCGCGGTCGGCATCGACGTGCGCAACCGCCACAGCGACCTCACCCAATTCCCGCGCTGGCGCGAAGTGGTGGCGCAGTTCGGCCTGGACGCGCGGCTGCTGTTTTTCGATGCCAACGACGACGCGCTGATCAAGCGCTATGCCGACACACGCCGGCGCCATCCGCTCTCGCACCAGGGCCTGTCGCTACCGGAAGCGATCGAGCGCGAGCGCGGGCTGACCATGCCGTTGCGCCACGAAGCCGATGCGGTGATCGACACCAGCACGCTCAACGTACATCAATTGCGCAGGCGGGTGACCACCGAATTCGCACTTGCCGCCGAGAACACCCTATCGCTGCTGTTCGAATCCTTTGCCTACAAGCGTGGCGTGCCGGTCGAGGCCGACTTCGTCTTCGACGCGCGCATGCTACCCAATCCGCACTGGGACCCCGAACTGCGCCCGCTGGGCGGCCGCGACGGCGCTGTGCGCGACTACCTGGACGCCCAGCCGGAAGTACAGCGCTACACCACGCAACTGATCGACTTCCTCGACACCTGGCTGCCGCGGCTGCGCAACGACACCCGCAGCTACGTCACCATCGCCTTTGGCTGCACCGGCGGCAAACACCGCTCGGTCTACATGGCAGAACGCCTGGCCCGACACGCCCGCGAGCAGGGCTGGCCGGAAGTGGCGACCTTTCACCGCGAGCAGGATTGACCGCTGAAACGCAGAACGGGAACGCGTGAATCGCCAGTGCCCGCCCCCGACAAGCGTGGGAATGCGCACCCGCAACGCACGTCGTCCCTTCCATCACACAACGCAGCGCCTCGACCTATCCACCTGACCGCGAGCGCTGCATCGCCTTGACAGCATCGCGACCAGTCGGTTGAGGCAATGGCGAGACCAAGTCCACCATCAAACAGGCGCCACGCGCCCATTCCCTGCGACCTACCCGACCTGTTAACGTTCCTCCATGGCCTGTGGCATTCTCCTCATCACTCATCCCGGCATCGGCGCGGCGCTGTTGAGCGTGGCCACCGGACTGTTGCAGCAATTACCGCTGAAGACCGAAGCCTTCGAAGTACCATTGGATGCCGACCTCGACGCACTGTTACCGAAAGCATCCTCAGCGCTACGCCGGGTCGACGATGGCGATGGCGTCCTGGTGCTCACCGACGTATACGGTGCCAGCCCGAGCAACCTGGCGATGCGCTTGGCGCGGCTGGGCACCCCGGTGCGACGCGTCTCCGCACTCAGTCTGCCGATGCTGCTGCGGATCATGAACTATCCAGAACAGAGCCTGGACCAACTACCGGCGACCGCAGCCGCCGGCTCGCGCAATGGCGTGGTGATCGACGATGCTTGAACGCGAACTCATGGTGACCAACCGCCTGGGCCTACATGCCCGAGCAACCGCCAAACTGGTGCAGACGCTATCGTCGTTCCGCTGCAACGCCACGCTGGCGGCCAAAGGACGCGAAGTCAACGCAAAGAGCATCATGGGGGTGATGCTGCTGGCCGCTGCAAAAGGCACAACGGTGACGGTCAGGGTGGACGGCGTTGATGAAGCCGAGGCGCTCCAGGCCACGATCGACCTGTTCGCGCGACGCTTCGACGAGGATAGCTGAGCATGCGCCGCAGGCGGCCGCAGAGAACGACGCGGTGCCGCCGCAACGGGCGCGTGCTGTGAGTGTGCGTATCGCCGGTCACGGCGCGTCGCGCGGCAATGCATTGGGCCGCGCACGGGTGCGCCTGCCGCACGCGCTGGATGTCGCCGAGCAGCGTATCAGCGCGGCGCAAATTCCCGACGAACTCCTCCGCTTGCACCGTGCCGTAGATGCGGCACGCGCAGAAATGCATGGCCTGCGCCTGCGCCTGCATGGCGCGCTCGCCAAGGAAGTCGGCGAGTTCCTCGACCTGCACGCGCTACTGCTCGACGACCCCGAACTGTTGTTCGGTCTGGACGAGTTGATCCGCACCGGCCGCTATAGCGCCGACTATGCACTGCGCTTACAACGCGACCGCCTGGCGACCGTGTTCGACAACATGGAAGACGCCTATCTGAAAAGCCGCATGGACGATCTGGACCATGTGATCGGGCGAATCCATGCATTCTTGCACAAACGCCAGCCGGACAACGAAGGCCTGGCCGGCGAGATCCTGGTCTGTGAAAACGTGGCCCCTTCGGAACTGGCGCAGTTGCAGACGCAGGGTGTGGTCGGCATCGTCACCAGCGCCGGCAGCACCCTGTCGCACAGCGCGATTCTGGCGCGCAGCCTGCACCTGCCACTGGTGGTGGGCGTCGCCGACGCACTACAGAAAATCAACGACGGCGACGTCCTGATCATCGACGGCAACCAGGGTGTGCTGCTACTGGATCCGACTCCGCAGGACCTGCACGACTACCGCCTGCGCGTGCGCGAGCAGGCCAAGTTGCAACGCGGCCTGGGCAAACTGCGCTCCAAGCCAAGCCGTACCCGCGACGGCGTGGACATCACCCTGCTGGCCAACGCCGAATCGCGCGAGGACGTCGCCCGCGCGCATGCGCTCGGCGTCGACGGCCTGGGCCTGTACCGCACCGAGTTCCTGTTCTTGCAACGCGAGGTGCTGCCGGACGAAGAAGAGCAGTTCCACACCTACCGCGATGCGGTGCTGGGCATGAGCGGACGGCCGGTGACGATCCGCACCCTGGACCTGGGGGCGGACAAGGCCGACCGCACCGGCCTGACCCTGAGCAACGAACAAAACCCGGCGTTGGGACTGCGCGGCGTGCGCCTGTCGCTAGCCAGACCCAGGATATCGGACACCCAGTTGCGCGCGATCCTGCGCGCCTCCGCATACGGGCCGATGCGGGTGCTGCTCCCAATGATCGGCGCGCGCGAGGAAATCATGGCGATGCGTCGGCACCTCAAGCGCATCACCACGCAGTTGCGCCGCGACGGCCACGCGATTGCCGAACATGTCCAACTCGGCGCGATGATCGAGGTACCAGCGGCGGCAATTGCGCTGGACACCTTTATCGATGCCGTCGACTTCCTGTCGATCGGCACCAACGATCTGGTGCAGTATCTGCTCGCCGCCGACCGCAACAACGAGGCACTGGGCGAGCTTTACTCACCGCTGCACCCGGCGGTTCTACGGCTGATCGCGCAGGTCATCGGCACCGGCCAGGCCCATGGCAAGCCGGTGGCCGTGTGCGGCGAAATTGCCGGCGACCCGGCTCTGACCCCGATGCTGCTGGCGCTGGGCCTGCGCGAGTTCAGCCTGCATCCGGCGACGCTGCTGGAAGTGCGTCGGGTGATCCGCGACAGCGACCTGGAAACGCTGCGCACCCGTGCAGCGAAACTGCTGGCCGCCCGCGATCGGCGCAGCATAGAGCGCTGGTTGAGCTGAGCCGTTCGCGACACACACCCGCCTGCCTGCCTCACTGGCGCGCACGCGCGAAAATCTCGAGCCAATGACTGCGGCGGCCACTTTGCGCTGCGCATCACCGCACGATGCAGGCGATAATGTCGTCATGAACACCTGACAACCCGCGCTGCTTCGGCACGCGACCACGACCCGAGGAAGCAGCGCATGGCCGATGCCGTCCGCCACGAGAAGACCGCGCGGCAACTGCGCCTGCTGTCCGATGCGCTGGACAGCCGGCGCCTGGGCCCGGTACGGCGGCTGGTCAATACGCTGACGCCGGCGGAGATCGGCAATCTGTTGGAATCGCTGCCGCCAGGCAAGCGCGAGGTGGTGTGGGGCCTGGTCGATCCGGAAGACGATGGCGAGGTGTTGCTGCACGTCGGCGAGGAAGTGCGCGAAAACCTGCTCGCACAGATGGATCCCGACGAAATCGTCGCGGCGGTCGAAGACCTCGACATCGACGACCTGGCCAATCTGGTCGAGGATCTGCCGGACACCGTCATCGACGAAGTACTCAAGTCGATGGATCGCGAGAACCGCGAGCGGCTGGAGCAGGTGCTGTCCTATCCCGAGAACAGTGCCGGCCGTCTGATGAATCCGGACGTCGTCACGGTGCGCGCCGACGTCAACCTAGACGTGGTGCTGCGCTACCTGCGCCTGCGTGGCGAACTGCCCGACCACACCGACCATTTGTTCGTGGTGAGCCGCCGTCACCAGTACCTGGGACGGGTATCGCTCGCGGCACTGGTCACCCACGAGGACTCCACCCCGATCAACCGGCTGATCGATGACGAGCAACCGGCCATTGCCGTCGGCGAAAGCGCCAACGAAGTCGCACGGCAGTTCTCCGACCACGACTGGATCTCCGCACCCGTCGTGGACGACAACAACATCCTGCTCGGCCGCATCACCATCGACGACGTGGTCGATATCATCCGCGACCAGGCCGACCACCAGGCGATGAGCGCCGCCGGCCTGGACGAAGACGAGGATCTGTTCAGTCCGGTGCGACGCGCGTTCCGGCGGCGCTTGCTGTGGCTGACCATCAATCTCGGCACTGCCTTCATTGCCTCCAGCGTGGTCGGCCAGTTCGAGAACACCATCGCCAAACTGGTGGCGCTGGCTGCATTGATGCCGATCGTGGCAGGCATGGGCGGCAATGCCGGCACCCAGGTGCTGGCACTGATGGTCCGCGGCCTGGCATTGGGCCAGATCGGCTCATCCAACGTGATCGTGCTGCTGCGCAAGGAACTCTCGGTGGCACTGATCAACGGCCTGGCACTGGGCATCGGCCTGGGCCTGATCGTACTGCTGTGGTTCGGACAACCTCTGCTGTCGCTGGTAATCGGCTCGGCACTGACCATCAATCTGCTCACCGCCGCGCTCGGCGGCGTCCTGGTACCGTTGACGCTCAAACGCCTGGGGTTCGATCCGGCGCTGGCCGGTGGCGTGATCTTGACCACACTGACCGACGTGATGGGATTTCTCAGCTTCCTCGGTCTAGCCACGCTGATGCTGCTATAAGCCACGCCTGACTGGCGCATGTCCGCTACCCGCGCGCGGGTTGTCGCCGGGACACCGGGCCCACGATACTTCGGCCTTACGATCCGAGATCCCGTCATGTCCGTGCGTGCGCTGCTGCTTGTGCTGTGTCTATCGATGGTGGGATGCAGCAGCCTGCCCAGCGATCCGGCCACCGGCCATTTCGTCAGCCGCCAGCTCAACCTCGATGGGCGCGTGTACCGCTACCAGGTATTCGTACCGGCGCCGGCGCATCGTCAAGGCCTGGTGCCGATCGTGTTGTTCCTGCATGGCTCGGGCGACCGCGGCAACGATGGCTACGATCAGGTCAAAACCGGCTTGGGGCCTTACCTGCGCAGCCATCTAGGCGACTTCCCTGCGTTGGTGGTGCTACCGCAAGTTCCCGACGGCGAAGAGTGGAGCGGCATCAATGCGACCATGGCGTTACAGGCGTTGGACCAAGCCATCGCGGAGTTCAACGGCGACCCGCAACGCACCTACCTGACCGGCATGTCGATGGGCGGTTACGGCACCTGGGAGATCGCGCTGCAACAGCCCCAGCGTTTCGCCGCGCTGGTGCCGATCTGCGGAGCGATTCTGTCCCCGCACGAAGATCGCGAGTACCTAGTGGTAACACCTGTGGCCTATCTGTCCGATCCCTACACGGCCCTGGCACAACGCCTGCAGCACATTCCGGTGTGGATTTTCCACGGCGCTCAGGACGATCAGGTGCTGCCGCACGACGACCGCAAGATTTTTCGCGCGTTCAATAACCTCAACGCCGACGTGCGCTACACCGAATACCCGCACGGCAATCACAACGCGTGGGATGCCACCTACCGCGATCCCAAACTATGGCAATGGCTGTTCGCGCAGAAACGCACCGACACCAGCGCTGAGAACGCAGCGAGCGACTGAGCCGCAAGCGATGCGATCGTGCGCACACTGCCTCTCTACAATGCAGGCAGCATCGGCGTTTCCACAGCGCGGGCTCCAAGCTCCGACATCACCACTGTTATCCTTGCCCCCATTGCTGTCTGCACCAACCGCCCTCATGCCTGTCGCCCGCTTCCCCGTCCTTCCCCGCTTCGCCCGCGCCAGCGTGCAGCCGACCCACGCCGTGCGCATGTCGCATCCAGCAGCAACGGCATGAGCATGCTCGGCGGACACACCGCACATCTCGCCACCTGGGGCATCTGCGCACTGGCCACCGCCGGAGTGATCGTGCGACCGTTCAAATTGCCCGAGGCGTGCTGGGCGATCGGTGGCGCGCTGCTGCTGATGGCACTGGGGCTGATGCCAGGCGGTGAAGCGTGGCGGGCGGTGCTCAAAGGTCTGGACGTGTATCTGTTCCTGATCGGGATGATGCTGCTGTCGGAAACCGCACGCACCGAGGGCCTGTTCGACTGGGTTGCGATGCACGCGGTGAACCTGGCCGGTGGCTCGACCCTGCGTTTGTTCGCGCTGGTGTTCGGCGTCGGCATCGTGGTCACCGCATTTCTGTCCAACGACGCCACTGCGGTGGTGCTGACCCCAGCGGTGTACGCGGCCGCGCGCAAGGCCGGGGCCAAGCCGCTGCCGCTGCTGTTCGCCTGCGCGCTGATTGCCAATGCGGGCAGCTTCGTGCTGCCGATCTCCAACCCCGCCAATCTGGTGCTGTACGGCGGCCAGATGCCGACCCTGGGCGCCTGGATGGCCGCGTTCGCGCTGCCGTCGGTGCTGGCGATCGGCGTGACCTTCTGCATGCTGCGCTGGGCCGAACGCAAGGATCTGACCGGAAGCTGCGCCGAGCGCGTGGACACCGTGCGATTGACCCGTGGCGGCATGTTCGCACTGGTCGGCATTCTCGCCACCGCCGCGCTGCTGGTGGGTGTCTCCGCCCTTGGCCTGGACCTGGGGCTGCCCACCTGCCTGGCCGGCCTGGCCACGTTGGGCGTGGTCTGCCTGGGCGGGCGGCAATCGCCGCTGCCGATAACCAGGGCGGTGTCGTGGTCGGTGTTGCCACTGGTCGCGGGCCTGTTCGTTCTGGTCGAAGCGCTGTCGCGCACCGGCGTGATCGGCCTGCTCGCACAGCACCTGACCGCCGCCGCCACGCACGCGCCGCACGCCACTGCCGGCATCGCCGGAACGTTGCTGGCATTCGGCTCCAACCTGATGAACAACCTGCCCGCCGGGCTGATCGCCAGCACCACCGTGGCCCAGGCGCAGCCGCCGCAACTAGTGGTGGATGCGCTGTTGATCGGCGTGGACCTGGGCCCGAACCTGTCGATCACCGGCTCGTTGGCGACCATCCTGTGGCTGACCGCGATCCGCCGCGAAGGCGAGGACGTCGGCTTCTGGCGCTTTCTCAAAGTCGGCGTACTGGTGATGCCGCCAGCACTGCTGTGCGCGTTGGGTGCGCGCTTGCTCCTAAGCTGAGCCGCGGCCCTAGCGGGCACGCCACCGTCGCGCCACACCACTGACCAAGGCGATTGCCGCGGTCAGCGCCGCCATCGACAGAAACTGTCCGCGCGTATCCGGCGACACCACCAACAGAACGAAAATCAGCGCCAGAATCGCCAACGCCAATACGGTGAGCAGCGGATAGCCACGCATGCGAAATGGCAGCCGCGTGCCGATGCGATCGGCACGCGCGCGCAGGATCAACTGCGATACCAGCGAAATCGTCCACACCAGCAGGCAGGTCGCGCCGACGATATTGAGCAGCACCGGCAATACGCGGTTGGGATACAGCAGCTCCAGCATCGCAGCGACGAACCCGAACGACACACTGACCAGCACCGCCAGCCACGGCACCTGCTGACGGCTGGCGAGCGCCAGCAGACGCGGTGCCTCCCCGCGTTGCGCCAACGAGAAGATCATCCGCGAGGCCCCGTACAGATTGGCATTGAGCGCCGACAACAGCGCGATCACGGCGATCAAGGTCATGCCAGTCGCCGCGCCGGGAATCCTGGCCGCCTGCAGCACCGCGGCAAATGGCGATGCCAGCGCCCCGCTCTGCCAAGGCACCACCGCGACGATGACGCTCAGCGAACCGATGTAAAACACCAGGATCCGCCAGGCCACGGTCCGGATCGCCCGCGCGATACTGCGCTCCGGGTCGGCGGTTTCGGCCGCCGCCACCGCCACGATCTCGGTGCCGCCGAAGGCGAATACCACGACCAGCAGCGCCGCAGCGATGCCGGCGATGCCTCTGGGCGCGAACCCGCCGTTGCCGATGAGATTGGACAAACCCGGCGCAACCACTCCCGGCAAGCAACCGGCGAGCAACATCACGCCAACCAGAATGAAGCCAAGGATCGCCGCCACCTTGAGAATGGCAAACCAGAACTCGCACTCGCCGAAACTGCGCACACCCAGCAAATTGATCGCAGTGAGCACGACCATGAACCCGAGTGCGACCAGTGGGACCGACACCGGCCAGACCGTCGCGAGCAACCCAGACGCGCCCACCGCCTCGGCGGCGATCACGATCACCAACTGCAGCCACCACAACCAACCCAAGGTCGCACCGATGGTCGGGCCCATCGCGTCGGCGGCATACACCGAAAACGCACCGCTGGCCGGCTTGGCTGCGGCCATTTCGCCGAGCGCATTCATCACGATGATCACCAGCGCACCGGCGACCAGATAGGAGATCAACACCGCCGGCCCGGCGACATGCACGCCGACGCCGGAGCCGAGGAACAGACCGGCGCCGATCGCGCTGCCCAATCCCATCATGATCAATTGCCGCGGCCTCAGCGCATGGCGCAGGGGCACGGTGGCGGCAGGACGGACAGGCGCGGATGGATGCGGCATCGGTGCAATCGGCAGACGAAGACGCAACACGATACAACGTCGTCGCGGCGACGTGCGGATCTGGCTTGGATTGCCAAGTGAATCAGACAGCCGGCACTGACAAGCGAGCCCTGCGTTGTCAGCGACGACGCAAGGCCCGCAAAGCAAACCGCGCTGTCATGCGGATTGCAGCCGCGGCCAACCACGCACGGCACGGGCAGTGGCTACCGCCGCCACGCCGCAAGCACGGCGCATGAGGCGTGTGTTGCAACGTGCGGGATGGCACCGCGTGCGGCGCCATCCCTGCATGCCGAGGCATGCTTAGAACTCCTGCCAATTCTTCTCCAGCACCGCCGCCGCCGGCCGCTCGCGCCGCGGGGCTACCGCCACCGGCTTGACCACCGATGCCACCGACGCCTTGCCCTGCCGTGGCGGCAGCGCCGCAGAGGCATCGAGCTTGAACAACGCCACCGCCTGGCTCAACTCCACCGCCTGCTG
>NZ_MDCB01000021.1 GCF_002939705.1 Xanthomonas albilineans
AGCAACCCGATTGTGGACGCGGCGACCAGCGATAACGATTTCGACCTGAGCAAGTTGCGCAAGACCGTCCAGTCCATCTACGTCGGCGTCAGTCCGGCCAAACTGATCGAAGCCAAAGGGGTGTTGAATCTGTTCTTCGAGCAGGCGATCAAACTCAATGGCCGCGAGTTGCCAGAGCACAACCCAGAACTGAAATACCAGTGCATGTTCATGCTCGATGAGTTCACCGCGTTGGGCCGGGTGGAGATCGTGCCGGTGGCCGTCGGCTGGGTGGCCGGCTATGGCATCCGCATCGTGATCGTGATCCAGTCGATTGCGCAGTTGGAGTCGGTCTATGGCGCCGACACAGCGCGCGGCTTGATCACCAATCTCGGCGTGCGGATCGTGTTCACTCCGCGAGAGCAACGGGATGCCGAGGAATATTCGAAGATGCTGGGCGAGACCACCGTGCGCCGTCGGCAGCGCACGCAGTCTTACGGCCCAGGCAGCAGCCACAGCTATACCGAGGTGCTGGATCGGCGTCCGCTGATGAATCCGGATGAGGTCAAGGGACTGGCGCCGGACAAAGCCATCGTGTTCATTGAGGGAATTGGCTATCCGATCCTGGCCAACAAGATTTTTTATTACAAGGACAGCTACTTCAAGAAGCTGTTGCTGAAGGCGCCGCAGGTGCCTCGGCTCGCGCTGGGCGGAGCGTAATCGCATGAGATTTTTCGGTAGAGGGCGTGCTGACCTCAAACAGCGGCTGGATGTACTGGAAAATGCGCTGCTCGATCAAAAGAAGAGCATCCACTTCCTGGAAGGCCAGCGCATCCGCACGGTGCGGCAGTTCACGGCGATGCAGTCGCTGGTGGAGTCGCTGATTCGCACGCATCAGCGGCCAGACCTGATGCTGCGTTGGTGGAATCATGAAGTCCCGAAGCTGATCGATGAGGTTAGCGAGGTGCCGGAGGATATCCACGTCGAACACCAATTGGAGGCGCTGGCCTGGCAGGGGATGGTGAAGCGCTACACCTACCTGATCGAGGCGGCGGCAGACTTCTATGCGCAATGTCATGAAGATGACGACTGAAACGGCGGCGCCGCATCGCTTGATGACGTGCGGCACCGTATAAGAAAGCCGGCCGACCAGCGCACGGAGTCAACTATTGGTTTGCCTTGTGAGCATAAACGCATTGGCGCGCTTGTTCGTAAGCTTTGGTAGGGATGACTACATCGAATTGCTTGGTGGTCGGGATAAGCGTAGAGGGCTCCGAAGAATGCAGCAGGAAGGCATCACCGCCGCCCTCTCGGCGGAACCAGCCGGTGTGCATCCCTGGGAGGCTAGTCCCCGACTTACGGAAGGGAAAGCTAATCGCACTCGCGTCCACGGCTTCGTCCCAACGCAAGGCGCTCAATGGCACGGCGACACTGTCCGTTCCGGCCCGCAGCATCAGGGTATCTCCACCGACGCTCACGCGTGCGCTCCGGGCTTGCCAAACCAAAAAACCGGCCATCACTACATTGGCCAAGACTACCACCACAAGCGCCGCCTTCTTCAACGGTGTTGGAGCCTTCCCAGCGAAGTACAGAAACGCTACGAAGGCGAGAGCCAGCACAAACGGACCGAAGATGGTCAGGTACGTCTTGCTGTTGGCCAAGTGTAGTGGAATGTCACAGTTCATGGCTGACCTCTTGTTTAGGCTGTAATGGTACGCATGCCGTATTGATACACAGCATCCACGATGGTGTCGAATGCCGACTCCTCGAAGCCGATCAATCCAACCTGCTGCATGGCGCGCAGAAAAGACGCCACCTCGTTGTGGATAACCAGCTTGGCATGCTCCGAGTACAACTCCGGCGCACCGAGCATCGCGGCGGCACGCTGCGCCACGGTGCAACTGTCGCAGATATCCGGGTCGAGCCGACTCATCTGCCCCGTGAAAATTCCCGCTGACATCGACTGCGATGGTCCCGATCCCTTTCCCGGCGATGGTCCCGCCACAGAGGTGTGAGTAACAAACGTGACGTAATTGAACAGCACCAGCGCCACTTGCACGCCTACCGCCGCCTCCACAGCAGCCACAATGGCAGCGATTGAGCCCGCGACGGCCTGTCCGGGTGCCACGCGGACCAACTGGGCGATGTTGCCAATGGCAGCGAGGTCTGCTGTGGTTGGCACCGAGGCTGACGAACTCACGAAACGCTTCACGGTTTCGGCGTCAAGTGGCGCGTCCGGCGCTAAACCCAAAGCCTCTTTGATCATGGCAAGGTTGCTCGACAACACCTTCGACATTTGTTGTGTCAAGGTGTCCGGCTTGGGCTTTTCGAGCGCGCCTGCCACATGCAGGTAATTGAGCAGCGACACGTAATCCTTGTTGAGCGCTGCGCTCTGCACCAGTGGATCGGACAGCGCAACAAGCAATGCGAGGGTTGGTGCGTCCATCGCGCTGCTGTCGTAGCCCACGCTGGCTAGGAATTTCTGCGGGTTGGTGTTGAAGGCTTTTCGCTGCGAAGGATGGGAGAACATTTCGACTACTGCAGCGGTCAACTTCGACCACCGGTCCCAACCTTCGGTCGGCATACCGCCACGGGAGAGCGGCAGCAACATCTTCGTGTCTGTACTGTTAGCCGTGCCGCCGGTTAGGCTAGTGGGCTGACCAAACACACGCGTGGCTTGGTCAGCAGCCACGACGCCTGCAGGTGTGGCTGCTGCTGCACCTGCGACCAAACTTGATTGAATGAACTTCCGTCGCTTCATCGTTAGGCTCCTTGCTGTTCTACGATTTGATCGACTGCCGACGCCAAAGCATATCGACTCATCACTTCCGGCACGAATTGCTCGTAGGTGGCGGTAATCCTTTTGCGAACCTCCGGGTTCTTATGTAATACGGCACAGTCGTGGCATATGTGTACCGACCCGGAAAGCAGTTCATCGGCGCGCTCTTGTCCCATGACCTTGCGTACGATTTCCGCAGGTCCATCCATGCGCAGCCAGTATTTTAGGAAGTCATCGCGTTGACGGAGGTAGGTGTCGGAGACGCCTTCGGCAATCGTTCCCAACTTCATTTCCGGGATGTGCTCTAAGGTCAGGCCGCAGCAGGCCGATACCTCTCCGTAGGGCGTGATGGCGATGTTGTTGTGGATTTGCTCGCACGGCGTTGCGCGGCGATCCGTGTGCAGAACGTGCTCGCGCTCCTCCCCTGTGTCCTTGAATGACATCCAACTGTTCGACTGCAACAGTAGGCCCCGATCACGGAGGCTCTTTATCGTCGGATCGCGCGTGAGAGCTGACAATTTCTCACTTTCTGCAGTGTCGGCCTCAACCGTCAGTAATGTCAGCACGCCCGCGTTGAAAGCTGCTTCCGCTGCGTTGACCACCGATTCGTGCGGCACCCAATCCTGGTGGTCCTTGCCTGTACTGATGTTCAGTTCGCATAGACCGGCACCGGCCAGTTTTCCAGCCATCCGCGCGGCAGTGGCCTTCGTCTTGCCCCAAGAACCATTGGAAACAATGCGTGTGACCAGGCCGAGCGACGTGGCTTCGGCAATCATGGCGACCAAGTCGTCTTTCAGTAGCGTGGTCTCGCCTCCGGTGAACACCACCACGCGCAGCGATGGAAAGCGTTCCTTCACGTCGTGAAGGGCTCGCATCATTTCATCGCGACTGAGCCGCCCCTTGACCTTGGGGCTAGATTCGAAGCAGCACTGTGTGCAGGCTGCGGTACAACGGTACGTTGTGATGAACGTAAGAGTCTTGGGTAGCAGCGTTGAGCACAGATCCATATGGCCTCTTCCAATGGCTTTTTTAGCCGGGCAGTTCAACTGTTGCCCGTCGAACCTATCATGCCAAATCCAAGTCGTCAATATGTTGGGCGGCCTTTCCACACCAACTTTACACTCTCGTCTCTCTAGACGGGAAGGGAACAGATCTTTCGGGTGGTCGATCTTCTACGGCTTGACGTCGATTGCGCATGCCCGCAAGATGCAAACTGATGCGGCCCGCACTTCAGCTTGCCAACGCGCACAGCTCACAATCTGAGTTCCCCTGCTCATGTGTCCATGATGAAGAGGTGTCAATGAGCTACATTCTACTGAGAATCGTTGAGGGTGCTAGCGTGGCGCTATATCGCCACGCAACCACTGGGCCGGCAGAGCTTGTGCCCACACGCCGCGACTTATTCAATTATGTTGGTGGCTATGGATGGGGTTATGGCGGCAGCGGAGCCAACAACCTAAGCCACGCAATCGCGGGTAAGATCTTCGAGATGGACGATCTAGATCGTGCCGAATTGTGTGCGCGCGCTCGGGTCATCTTGGACCATGTGATCGGAAAATCATCCTTGGACAGAGAAACTGAACACGATATTTCTGTGGCATCGCTAAAGCAGTTTTTCCCTGACTGAGGGTTGGCAACTTCCCGCCGGTTTCCCCCCGCGTTTGCCTTTTGCCGCGCACCTGGGGCTGTAATAGCAGTCACGTACACGCGCACCGTCCCCCGTGCCTAGGAAACCCCTCCACAGCCACGAAGAGCCCGTGGATCACGCGTGTAAGGACAGGCGAGCCTTGTGTGGGTGCCGCCGGCAGGCACCCACCCGCCGGTCATCTAGTTGTTATCGGAAGTGGGTGGCCTCGGCTTCTGCTGCCTTTACCACGGTCCGATACCCCCCCTCAGCATTGCTCATGAGTTCGAATCCATGCCAATGTTTTTGGAGAACAGGTTGAAGCTGAGGGGGCGACTGCAGCACCAGTTCGCGTCCCAGGCGTGGTCGGGGATGTGCAAAACCCTTCAGGAATCGGGTTTTCTGTTTTTTGGCCTCTTTGCTGAAAAATGATTCGGCAGCTTTATGTCTCCGGTCTTGGCCGCGCTGGCGGCTACTCAGCGCTACGCCGTGCTCGCGACAGATGTGCATGCCATGATCTTGTGCATGCTGTCGATCGCGTCGTCGCACTCGGCCACAACGGTTGACTATCGCGCGTTCTCGTGCGGTAGGCGGCGCTGTTGCTGTGTCTGCTTGGCGTCCAGACGGTCGTGTTGCGTCTGTCAGCTAGGCAGTGGCCACGCGTTGCCATGCGTGCAGTGCGGTGGTCGGTGACACGTCTGCGCAGCCCGCTAAGCAAACCCGCAGTGCGCCTTCTGGGTGCCGATGATGCGCTGGCTTACCTGCGGGTGGGCGACGGTGCGCCGGTCGTGCTGGTGCATGGGGCGTTGTGCGACTACCGCTACTGGATGCCCCAACTGCGCGGGTTGGCCGATCGTTTTCAGCTCAGCGCAGTGAGTCTGGGTCAATACTATCCGCGGTTGCGCTCGGCATCGCGGCATGTCTTCGGTTGGCGTTGGCACGCGCAGCAAGTGGCGGCTTTCATCGCCAGCGAAGCACGGTCTGTCCATCTGGTGGGGCACTCCCGTGGCGCCGCGGTGGCCTGGCAGGTGGCGTTGCAGCAGCCTGCGGCGGTCGCCAGCCTGAGTTTGTTCGATCCCGGCGGGCCTCAGTCGCATGGCTTGTCGGCCGAGGTGCTGGCGGTCCGCGCGCGTGCGGTGGCGCTGTTGCAGGACGGACAGCTCGAGGCCGGCCTGGAATGCTTCGTCGATTCGGTCAGCCAGCCCGGCGCTTGGGCGCGTAGCAGTACGACATTCCGGCAGATGGTGCGCGATAACGCGCAGACGCTGCTGCCGCAGATCGATGACGCGCTGCCGGCGTATCGGCCGGAGCAGGCCGCCAGCCTGGCGTTGCCGGTGTTGTTGGTCACCGGCGAACACAGTCCGGCGCAATATCGCGACAACGCCGCTGCGCTCGCGCAATGGTTGCCGGACCCGCGCTTGCACCTGCTTGTCGGTGCTTCGCATGGCATGACTTTCACGCATGCGCGCCGCTGCAATGCGTTGTTGGCCGAGATGGTGCGCGCAATCTCCGGCTGATGCATGCGCTAGTGCTTTTTGCCTGGCGTCGTTTTCGCATTGTGCGCCGTGCGGATGTGACACGGTGGCGTGGCTACTCGGGGTTACGCCGCAGGGCGCCGCGCGGCGTGGATTCCGCACCCGGCGCGATTGCCTCGCCACGATCCAGTTGCCGGTAGGCGATGGCCTCGGTGAGATGTGGGGTGGCGATGGCATCGCTGCCATCCAGGTCGGCGATGGTGCGGGCCACGCGCAGGATGCGGTGCAGCGAGCGCGCCGACAGTCGCAAGCGATCGATCGCGTGTTCCAGGAGTGCTTCGTCGTGCGGTTGCAGGCGGCAGTCGCGCATGGTCTGGTGATGGTCGAGTTGGCCGTTGGGCCGCGCGGCACGCATCAGTTGTCGTTGCCGCGCCTGCTCCACACGGGCGCGCACGGCGGCGCTGGGTTCGCTCGTCGTGGCATCGGCGCGCAGCGCCTGCGGTGGCAAGCGAGGCACTTCCACGTGCAGATCGATGCGATCTAGCAAGGGCCCGGAGATGCGTGCGCGATAGCGGCGTATGCTGTCCTCGTTGCAGCGGCAGCGGCCGCTGGGGTCACCGGCCCAGCCGCAAGGGCAGGGATTCATTGCCGCCACCAGTTGGAAGCGCGCGGGGAATTCGGCACTGCGCGCTGCGCGTGATACGGTGACCTGGCCCGATTCGAGAGGCTCGCGCAGCACTTCCAGTGCATGCCGGTTCCACTCGGGCAATTCGTCCAAGAACAGCACGCCGTTGTGCGCCAGCGAGATTTCGCCCGGGCGCGGATGCGTGCCGCCACCGACCAGCGATACCGCGCTGGCAGTATGGTGCGGCGACCGATACGGGCGCTGCCGCCAGCGGGCCGGGTCCAGGCCGCGGCCACTGACCGATGCGATGGCCGCGCTTTCCAGCGCTTCGGCCTCGCTGGCCTCGGGGAGGATCCCGGGCAGGCGCGAGGCCAACAGGGTTTTACCGCAACCAGGGCTGCCGATCAGCAGCAGATGGTGATGGCCTGCTGCGGCGATCTCCAGTGCGCGCCGCGCTTGCGCCTGACCGCGCACATCGCTCAGGTCGGGGAAGGGCAGGGCGGCGGCGGGTAGTGCTTCGGCTACGGGCAGGGTCTTGCTGCCGTTCAACAGTCCGCAGACCTCGAGTAGGGTGCGTGCGGTGAATGCACGCACGTGTTGCGCAAGTGCCGCTTCAGCGCCGTTGTCCGCGGGCACGATCAACGTGCGTCCAGCATGCGCAGCGGCCAGCGCGGCCGCCAATACGCCATCGACCGGACGCAGTTCGCCGGTGAGTGCCAGTTCGCCGAGGAATTCGTACTGTTCCAGTGCCTGTGGATCGAGTTGGCCGGCGGCGGCAAGGATGCCCAGTGCGATCGGGAGGTCGAAGCGGCCGCCCTCTTTGGGTAGGTCGGCCGGTGCCAGGTTGACGGTGATCCGCCGCGCCGGGAACGCGTACTGCGCGCACAGAATGGCGGCGCGCACGCGGTCGCGCGATTCGCGCACTGCGGCTTCGGGCAGGCCGACGATCTGCGTCGCCGGCAGGCCGCCGGATAGATGGACTTCGACCCGAACCGGAGGCGCAAGCACCCCCGCGCGGGCACGGCTGTGCACCAGCGCCAGGCTCATGGCAGGGGTTGGTCAGGTGTTGGAGGGGGGTGTCTGCGCGCTGTGCGCGGCTTCCAGCGCGGCGACTGTGCGTTCCAGCGCTTCGAGCTTCTCCCGCGTGCGCAGCAGCACCGCACGCTGCACTTCGAACTCCTCGCGGGTGACCAAGTCGAGTTTGCTCAGCCCAGCTTGCAGCGCGCTCTTGAAGGTGTTTTGCAGTTCGTCGCGGGATTGGCGCAGGCCTGGTGGCACTAGGTCGCTGAGGCGGCGGGCGAGGTCGTCGAGATGGTTGAGATCGATCATGGTTGTCTCCGGCAGGTGACGCTAGATTGCATTACCCGACGGTTCGGGACCATCGGCAACGGGCGCGGCGCGCTGTCGGAAAATTCCGGCGATGGAGGCGTCCCACCATTGAACCCGACGGCCGGGCATCGCGCAACCGGGTTATCCTGAGCCGATTGCAATTGGAGAAGGCCATATGAAGATGGTCATGGCCGTTATCAAGCCGTTCAAGCTCGACGATGTGCGCGAGGCGCTTGGCGCACAAGGTGTCTCTGGTATCACCGTCACCGAGGTCAAGGGGTTCGGCCGGCAGAAGGGTCACGCCGAGTTGTACCGTGGCGCCGAGTATGTGGTCGATTTCCTGCCCAAGGTGAAGTTGGAAGTGGCAGTCACCGATGATCGGGTCGAGCCGGTGGTCGAGGCTATCGTCAAGGCTGCTTGCACCGGGAAGATCGGCGACGGCAAGGTATTCGTCTACGACATGGGCGCTGTGGTGCGAATCCGCACCGGTGAGCTGGATGCGGATGCGCTGTAGCGGCGTGATGTGCTTGTCGTGGTGTCGTGGTGTCGTGGTGTCGTGGTGTCGGCGCGTGGCGCTCAGACGCTCAGCGCCTCGGCCACGAACGGTGGTAGAACCTGGGTGCCGGTGTGCAGGTGCGCGCTGTAGTAACGGGTGGCGAACGGTTTGGTCGCGGCGTCGTGTTGACGGAAGTCGAAGCCGCCTTGCTTGCGCGCCATGGTCACGCTCCACCAGCCGGTTGGGTAGCATGGTTGCGGGAATGGCACGGTGTGGAAGCTGGTGAAGCCAGCCTTGCCCATCTCCGCACGCATTTCCTTGATGAGGTCCAGCAGCGCCAGTGGCGATTCGGACTGCTGCACCAGAATGCCGTCGTCTTTCAGCGCTTTGAAACAGCTCGCGTAGAAGGCCTTGTTGAACAGGCCCTCGGCCGGGCCGACCGGGTCGGTGGAATCGACGATGACGATGTCCACGCTGCCGGTCGGGCAGTTGGCCATGTAGGCGATGCCGTCATCGAACAGCAATTCGGCGCGAGGGTCGCTGTTGGATTCGCACAGTTCCGGGAAATATTTCTCGGCCATGCGCGTGACGTGTTCGTCGATGTCGCACTGGGTGGCGCGCTCCACCCCCGGGTGTTTGAGTACCTCGCGCAGTGTGCCGCAGTCGCCGCCGCCGATGATGACCACCCGCTTGGGCGCGGGATGGGTGAACAGCGCCGGGTGGCTGATCATTTCGTGATAGAAGAAATTGTCGCGGGTGGTCAGCATCACCGCGCCGTCGATCACCATCAGCTTGCCCCAGTCGGTGGTGTCGTAGATTTCGATCTTCTGGAACGGCGACTGCACTTCGTCCAGTTTGCCGGTGATGCGGTAGCCGATGGCCGAGCCGGTGGGCTGGAAGTGTTCGATGTACCAGGTGTCGTTGGCGCTCATACGGTGTCCTCGAAAAATGCAGGCGGTCCTCTCCCTTCGGGAGGGAGAAAACGGTGGCGCGAAGCGCTGGAGATGGAAAAGCAAGCCCCACCGCGTGCATGCACAACGCCTGGTGCTTATCTTCCCATTCCCGCGTACGCGCCGAGACAGGGGTGTCGGATCGGCGCGGATTGTAACGGACCCAACGCGTAGCAGGGGTTACAATTCACGCCCTTTTTCCGTCAGCCGAGCCGCCACGATGAGCGATTGGTCCCTCGACCAGGCCCGCAAAACCTATTCGATCCCGCACTGGGCCGATGGGTATTTCGATGTGGATACGGCTGGTCGGGTCGTGGTGCGGCCGCAGGGCGCCGACGGGGTGACGATCGCGCTGCCGGACGTGGTGGACGCCGCGCGCGCGGCGGGGGCCAAGCTGCCGATGCTGGTGCGTTTCCCCGATATTCTCGGCGAACGCCTGGGTAAGCTGCAGGCCGCTTTCGCCCAGGCTCAGGCCGATTGGGATTATGTCGGCGGCTACACCGCAGTGTATCCGATCAAGGTCAACCAGCATCGCGGAGTGGCTGGTACGTTGGCCAGCCACCAGGGCGAGGGTTTCGGCCTGGAAGCGGGCAGCAAGCCGGAGCTGATGGCAGTGCTGGCGCTGTCGCGTCCTGGCGGTTTGATCGTATGCAACGGCTACAAAGACCGTGAGTACATCCGTCTGGCGCTGATCGGTCGCAAGCTGGGGTTGCAGACCTTCATCGTCATCGAGAAGCCGTCTGAATTGAAATTGGTGTTGGACGAAGCACGCGTGCTGGACGTGCGGCCTGGCCTGGGCGTGCGCATGCGTCTTGCCTCGCTGGGGGCGGGCAAGTGGCAGAACAGCGGTGGCGACAAGGCCAAATTCGGGCTGGCGCCACGGCAGTTGTTGGATCTGTGGAAGACGCTGCGCGATACCGAGTATGCCGATGCGCTGAACCTGCTGCACTTCCACATGGGCTCGCAGATCTCCAACGTGCGCGACATCGCCAACGGCATGCGCGAGGCGACCCGTTACTTCGTCGAACTGTCCAAGTTGGGAGCGAAGATCAGCCACGTCGATGTCGGCGGTGGCTTGGGCATCGATTACGAGGGCACTCGCTCGCGCAGCGAGTGCTCGATCAACTACGGCTTGCACGCCTATGCCAGCAACATTGTGCAGCCGCTGGCCAGCGCGTGCGAAGAGCATGGGTTGGCGCCGCCGCGCATCGTCACCGAATGCGGTCGTGCAATGACCGCTCACCACGCGGTGTTGGTCGCCAACGTCTCGGAAGTTGAGCAGGCGCCGGAAGGCCGTGTGCCGGACGTGCATGACGACGAACCGGCGGCGATCCGCCATATGCGCGAGATTCATGCCGAGCTGGACCAGCGTCCGGCGGTGGAGCTGTTCCAGGAGGCGCAGCATTTCCATGCCGAAGGGTTGAGCGCCTATGCGTTGGGCCAGATCGACCTGGCCCAGCGCGCACGCATCGACGATCTGTTCTACGCCATCGCGCATGGTGTGCGTGCACGGTTGAGTTCGCAGGAGAAGAGTCACCGCCCGATTCTGGACGAGCTCAACGAGCGCCTGGTCGATAAGTATTTCGTCAATTTCAGTGTGTTCGAATCGATCCCAGATGTATGGGCGATCGATCAGGTGTTCCCGATCGTGCCGATCGAGCGGCTCGACGAGGCGCCGCAGCGTCGCGGCATCATCGCCGACATGACCTGCGATTCCGATGGGATGGTCAAGACCTATGTCGAGAACGAGAGCCTGGACAGCTCGTTGCCTTTGCACGCCTTGAAACAAGGCGAGAGCTACCGACTCGGCTTCTTTCTGGTCGGTGCTTATCAGGAGATCCTCGGCGACATCCACAATTTGTTCGGCGACACCGATGCGGTGGAAGTGGCGGTGGAAGGAACCGGCTACCGCATCGTCCAGCAGCGTCGTGGCGACACGACCGACGTGATGCTCGATTATGTCGGTTATCGCTTGGATACGTTGCGTGCGGCCTACGCCGAGCGCATTGAGGCGGCGCAATTACCGGATGCCTGTGCGCAGGAATTGCGCGATGCGCTTGAAGCCGGCCTCACCGGTTACACTTATCTCTCCGACGCACCATTGGTCTGATCGCAGCGGATACTGGCGGCGTGCGCGTATCCCGCGGCGGGTCGCACAAAATCAGGCGAGAGAGTTTCTCGTCCGCAGATGGGCGTCCGATGTCGCCATCGACACGCACGATTGGCATGTCGAAAGCCGCTCGCGAAATTAATGCGCATGGCGGACAAGCAAAGCTTTACCTGAACCAGCGGACACGACGCCGTGGTGGACACGTATGGCGCGGTGTGGCGGCGTAGTGGTTCGCCAGGGGCGGGCGTTGATGCTACCGCTAAAGTCAATTTTTCGATTTGTGTCGCAGAATTGCAGCCTAGGTTCGCATCAAACAACGAAGCGTGATTCTTGCACTTTTTTTTAAGGCGCGCGTTGGATTATAAAAATTCCCCACTGCTTGATCGATAGTGTTCATGATTTATTTTCTCTTTAATTGCTTCAAAACCCTGTATTTCTGGGTTCTTGACGTTATGCGAAGGTGTCATGCTCGTGTTTCAGTCAATCGTTCGTCGCATCTGCGCATGTTCCGTTCCTGGTGGCGCAGGGATTTGTTAATGCACGTTTCGATCAACCCGAGAGGCACGTTATGCATGCGGACACTCCATCATCGTTTCCCTTGACCCGTGCGCAACGAGGGCTGTGGGTCGGCAGCAAGTTGCAGGTCGACAAGATGTTGATGCTGTCAGAGGCATTGGAATTATTCGGGCCCTTGGATCCGACCCTGCTACTGCAAGCAAACCGGCAGATCACGCGGGAGTTCGATGTGCTGCGGTTATGCATTCATGAGCAAAATGGTTTGCCTGAGCAAATCGTGCTGCCGGAATATCCGGGAGAATTGCAGTACCTCGATTTCAGCGACGAGCCCGCGCCGCGCGCCGCAGCCGAGCGCTGGGTGGGCGATCAACTCGGCAAGCGGGAGAATTTGCGCGACGGCCCGCTCTGGTTCTGTGTCGTGTTTCGACTGGGCCAGGATCATCATCTATGGGTGCAGTACACGAGCCATCTGGTGATGGATGGTTTCACTGGGACGATGCTGGCCCAGCGTCTGGCCAGTCTGTACAACGCCTATGCGTTTGGGCAAGAGCCGGAGCCGGCCGCCTACGGCAGTGTGCTGGAGCTGGTGACGCTGGAGCAGGAATATCGCGCATCCGATCGCTATCGACGCGATCGCGAGTACTGGATGCAGCAACTGTCCAACTTGCCGCCAGCGGTGACGTTGGCCAAGCCAGGCGAGCAAAATAGTGCTGGTTTGTTACGTGCCACTGGCGAGTTTTCCCCTGAGACGGTGCTGCGTTTGCGAGCGTTGGGAGCCGCGCATGGCGCCAGTCTGCCGCAGACGCTGATCGCTCTGGTCGCGGCGTATTACCACCGTTACACTGGCGCGGAAGATTTGGTGATGGCCATGCCGGTAACCGGACGCGTCGGCGCGCGCTATCGGCAGGTGCCTGGCTTGGCCGCCAATGCGATCTATCTGCGGCTGACGATGCGGCCCAACCAGCCGTTCCATGCGCTGTTCCCGCATGTGTCCTCGGTGGTGCGGCATGGCCTGCGTCACCAGCAATACCGTGTCGAGGATGTCCGCCGTGACCTGGGCATGTTCGCCAACATGCAGCGTATCGCGCGGCTGGCGGTCAACATCGAGGCCTTCGATTATGGATTGCGCTTCGGCGAAGCCCAAGCCGTGCCGCATAATCTGTGCAACGGTCTGGCCGACGACCTGACCATTTTCTGTTACGAACGCGGCAACGGCATGGCGCTGCGCTTCGATCTGGATGCCAATCCCGCGCTGTACGACCGCGAGGAGTTGGCCGAACATTGTCGCCGCTTGAGTTTGCTGGCCGATGCCATCCTGGACGCCCCGGAGCGGCCGCTGGCCCTGCTCGATATTCTGGGGACGCAGGAGCGTTGCCGTTTGCTGTGGGAATGCAATGCCACCGCCATGCCGTTGCCCATCATGGCCACACTGCCGCACCAACTGCTGGAGCGTTATGCGTCGATGCCGGCGGGTATCGTTGTCCAGTGCGATGAGCGCACGCTCGACGATGCGCAAGTCTGCGAACTCGCCGCGCGCATCGCCGCTCGGTGGATCGCCGATGGGATCAAGCCGGGCGATGTGATCGCGGTGGCCTTGCCCAGGAGTGAACAGTTGTTGCTGGTGCTGTTGGCGGTGATGTGGAGCGGTGCCGCCTATCTGCCGCTCGATCCGGATGGCCCGCTGGTACGCAATCGGCACATGCTCGACGATGCCGCTGCGATCGGATTGGTCTGCGAACCGGTTCTGCGCGATACGCTGCTGCTGGACGGGATGGTCTGGCTCGATCCGTGTCCGGCCGACTTGCCGGCGCCGATTGCGCCGTTGGCCACCCCGGAGGGCACGGCCTATGTGCTGTACACCTCCGGTTCCACGGGAATACCCAAGGGCGTGGAGATCAGCCATCGCAGCCTGCTCAATTTCCTGTTCGCGATGCGTCACGACCTCGGCCTACGCCCGCGCGACCGCATGTTGGCGGTGACCACTGTGACTTTCGACATCGCCGGGCTGGAGTTGTACTTGCCGCTGCTGGTCGGTGCGCGGGTGGTGATCGCACAAGGCGCAATCACGCACGATCCACGTGGATTGGCGCGATTGATCGCCCAGGCGCAGGTCAGTGTGATTCAGGCCACACCGTCGTTGTGGCGGATCCTGCTCGCCAACGACGATCTGCCACTGGACAAGGTGCATGCGTTGGTCGGCGGCGAAGCCTTGGGGGCGGAGCTGGCCACGCGCCTGCTTGCGCGCGTTGGCCGCTTGACTCAGTTGTACGGGCCGACCGAGAGCACGATCTGGTCGACGATCATGCCGTTGCAGCTGACCGACGCCCCCCATCCACCGATCGGACGCCCGATTGCCAACACGCGGGTGTATGTGCTCGATCCCCAGCAGCAATTGTTGCCGACCGGTGCGGTTGGCGAGCTCTACATCGGCGGTGCTGGCGTCGCCAAGGGTTATCGCGGCAAACCGCAACTGACCAGCGAGCGTTTTGTGTGCGATCCGTTCGTCGGGGATGGCAGCAGGATGTACCGCACCGGCGATCAGGTGCGCCTGCGTCCGGATGGTGTGTTGGAGTTCATCGGTCGCATCGACGATCAGTTGAAGATTCGTGGCCATCGCATCGAGCCGCGCGAGATCGAAAATGCCTTGCAACAGCATCCGCAGGTGGCACAGGCGGTGGTGGTCGGGCATCGCGATCACGACGGAACGATGCAGTTGCTGGCGTATGTCGTCGCCTTGCCAGAGCAGAGTGTGGAGGTGGATGCACTGCGTCAATATCTGCAAGCCTGCCTGCCATCGGCGATGTTGCCTTCGCGCTGGATGTCGCTACCGGCCTTGCCGCTGACCGCGACCGGCAAGTTGGATCGCAAGGCGTTGCCTGTACCCGATGCGCCGCCGCCGCGGGAGCATGTGCCGCCACGCGATCCGATCGAGCAGCAATTGGCCGCGATGGTGGAGGATATCCTGGGCATCAATGGCATCGGCGTGCACGATAGCTTTTTCGAACTCGGTGTCGATTCGCTAGGCGCGGCACAAATGGCGGCGCGGTTTCCGCAGATGTTCGGTATCGAGCTGCCATTGGTGACGCTGTTGAATGAGCCAACCATCGCGGGTGTGGCCGAGGTGATCCGGCGCAATGCGCAACTGCACAGCGACCCGCTGGCGTCTGCGCTGACGCTGCGCGAGGGCGAGGTCGGCACGCCCGCGCTGTTCTGCATCCATCCGGTGATGGGTATGAGTTGGTCGTATGCGACCTTGCTTAGTCAACTGGATCCACGCTGGCCAGTGGTGCTCTTGCAGTCGCCTGGCTTGGCCGACAGCAGCTACCGTCCCGACAGCATTGAGGCGATCGCCCATGATTATCTGGCGCGCATGCGCAGCGTGCAGCCGCACGGCCCGTATCGTCTGGTGGGGTGGTCGCTGGGGGGCCTGATCGCCCATGCCATCGCCGCCGAGCTGCGCGCGGCCGGCGAGTTGGTGGAACTGCTGGCCTTGCTCGACAGCTATCCGCTTCCGCCGCAGGACGCACAGGCCGATGACATGATCAGCATCCCCGCCGCGTTACGTGTGCTCGATGTGGAATTGGCGCCAGGAACGCCGCTGCCGACGACCATGGCGGAACTGGCCAAAGTGCTGTGCGATCACTACGGCCTGTTGTCGTTCCCGTTGGCACGTCAACTGCTCGAGCAGCAGCACGATCTCGTGCTCAACATTGGCGAACTGATCCAGCACCACCTGCATCTGGCCTGCCACCACCGCCCCAGCGCGATCGATGTGGATGTGCTGTTCGTCGAGGCCACCCGGCGCCCGGACATCGGTATGGACGCCACCGATCTGATCGATCACCGCCCACAGGTGTGGCAGGAACTGGTGCGCAGCCTGCGCGTGGAGGCGTTCGACACCGACCACTACGGGATCCTTTCCCTGGCCCATGTGGGGAGGCTTGCCAAACTGTTGCAAGCGTCTGTGGCGCTGCCGACACGGGGTTCGGTGCTCGACTCTGGTTCAACACCGACACCGACACCGACACCGACACCGACACCGACACCGACGAGTGACGGGGTAGCCGAATATGCTTGAACACCGTCTCTCAGGCGAGCAGAACGCTGGAAGCGAAGACCGACCGATCGTGATCGCCACCCTCGGCACCCATGGCGATGTGCGACCGGTCATCGCACTGGGACGTGGCTTGCAGCAGCGCGGCCATCCGGTGCGTGTGCTGACCAGTGAGAATTTCGCTCCGTTGGTTAAAGCGAACGGTTTGGCGTTCTTTCCGCTGACGGGTGACCACCAGCGCATGCTGCAAGTCAATCCGATTCGTGCCGGTCAGTCCATGTGGGCGAACTGCCGTATGTTCCGCCATCACATCGCCTCCTGGGCGCGCGATTGGCCGTCGCAGGGGCGGGCGGCGTGTGCGGATGCGCGGTTGCTGATTGGCGTGGGGAGCGCCAGCATTCTGGTCGATTCACTGAGCCAGGCGTTGCAGATTCCGCTGGTGTATGCCCAGTTGCAACCGTTGACTGTCTCCCGTCATTTGCCATTGGTAGCGCGGCCGCAATTGCGTCTCCCCGGCCCACTTCATGTTGGTCTGCAACATGCCATGCGCTTTGGTGGTTGGCAATTGCTGCGCGAGGTGATCGATGGCAGCGTGCGTGCGCCGCTAGGTCTGCCGCCCTACGGATGGCGCGGCCCGGATACCAGCACGATCCGCGTGCTGTATGGATACAGCGAACACCTGTGTCCGCGTCCGAGCGATTGGCCGGCGCGCATCCAGGTCTGCGGCTTCTGGTCGTTACCGCAGTTGCAGTGGCAACCGCCGGCCGCATTGCTGGATTTTCTGGATGCCGGTCCGCCGCCGTTGTACGTCGGGTTCGGCAGTATGATCGATGCAGACGCGGCGCGACTGACCACCACGGTGAAGGCGGCATTGCGCCTGACCGGCCAGCGTGCGTTGCTGGCCACGGGCTGGGGTGGCTTGATCGCAGACCAGGACGTGGACTCGGATCAGTGCTTCGCGCTTGAACATGCCCCGCACGACTGGCTGTTTCCGCGCGTGATCGCGGCGGTCCACCATGGTGGCGCGGGAACCTGTGCCGCTGCGCTGACCGCTGGCATTCCCTCGGTCGTGGTGCCGTTCGGTTATGACCAGCCGTTCTGGGCGCATTGTTTGGCGCAGCGTGGCGTGGCGCCGCCCGCGTTGAAGCGCGACGGGCTGCAGCCGGAGGTGCTGGCGCACGCGTTGCGGCAGGCGACGTCACCGACGATGTGTGCGGCGGCGCAGGCGCTGGGGCAGCGACTGCGCGAGGAGGACGGTGTGGCTAAAGCGGTGGCGCAGCTCGAACAGTGGGGTCTGTTGCGCGATGCGGGCATCGTTCGGCAACACGCGGACGTTGTTTGCTGAGTTGCGTTGTAGCGACCCGTAGTTGGGGATGGGTCGGGGGCACAGCAGGCCGCACGTGTATGGCGCTGTTCCAGCGCACGCAGATTCGGTCAATGCGTGTTCGTAATATCAAGGATTGGATGAGAAAAATCGCGAAATAAACTACTGTGGCGCTCAGTACCATCAAAAGCCGTGCGAGCCGAACCCGTTTTTGATCTTGTTCTGGCACTCATGCCAGCCTGCATCGATTTGTAGATAATGGCTTTGTTGATTCGAGCTTTAGTGCTGCTGTGGGGAACAAAAATTTAATTGCCATGGGAGTCTGTAAATCATGGACTCTTGCTTAGGGAAAGTCTGAATAAGTCCATCTCCCAGTCTTTCGCGCGACAACTCATTGAGTTTTAGAGTCGCTGATCTCGATGGCTTGGCTTTTTTAGATCTTCCCTAATACAGTACAACAACATTTCGAGAATGTAATGAAAAAATTTGTAGTGATTTCAGCCATAATTCTGCTCGCAATTGGTGCTTCCATTTTTCTTTTCATAGGGGAGCATAAAGAAAAAATTGATAGTAAAGATAACGGCGATGGCTATATAAGTAAAGTTCGAGCGATGGATCACTCAAAAATAAATTCTTCTACGAATGTAGATGATATGAGAAGCTCCAGCGAAGTTAAATCAAGCAAATATTATTATTTGAATTTTGCAAAGATTAAAAGTGAAGCGGAGAATGGATCTTCCACGGCACAGAAAGAATTGGCTCATATTTACAGTTTCTGCATGTTCTATAGCATACGTCCTGAAGTGCAATTGGCCACGATAGATGATTTGGCTAAATATGCAAAAGGTTCTACTGTCGGATTGCGCAATGTAAAAGAGCGCCTAAAGAGGCGTTGCGATAATGTTGATGGAGGACAGCCGATTCCTTATGTTGCCTATTCTCTTTGGCTTAAGGAGGCGGCCAGGCGCGGAAATGTTGCAGCCAAAATAGAATTAAGAGTTCAATCGGCTGCGCCATTGTCGGTTAACGAAGCAAGTGATCTGGCAGATATTGTGCGGAAATCTCACGATCCAGAAGCAATGTATCAGCTGTCAAATCTAATGGCAGTACCGATGTCGGAGGATATTCCTGAGAAATATTCAGGCCTAATGGGGAGCGCTTTGGCTGGACATGCGTGGGCTGTCGCCGCATGTCAGTCGGGGCTTGATTGTGAGAGCGGGTCTATGATAATGGATTCAGTCTGTATAACGACAGGACTTTGCGATTACGAGAACTACGAGCAATTTATAAGGGCGCAGGCGATAGTTCCAGCAGATCAAGCCAAGTTGGATGAGGATATACGCAAGATAAAAACACTTCGATAGGAAAATGGAGGCGTCATGAAAGGTTTTAAGAAATTATTTTGTTTAATCCTGGCTTGGTCTTCATCGGCTTTTGCGGTGACCATCAATGCCAACGCTGCGCTATATCTCAGTGGGGGCAGGTCACGCGCGCGAAAAGCCGTTGTGACAGAATGCGGCTCCTGTACCCAAGGATGGTCATGAAGAGATGCGTTATCCCGCACTCGATCTGCTACGCGGCATCGCCATCGTCTGGGTGATGCTGTTTCATTCGTTCGTGGTCGGTGGGTTGGGGCCCGATTGGAGTTGGCTCTCGCGCGATGGTTGGATGGGCGTGGATCTGTTCTTCGTGCTCAGCGGCTTTTTGATCGGCTGCCAAGTGCTGGCGCCGTTGGCGCGTGGCGAGCCGTTGCGCTATGGCGATTTCTACCGACGCCGCGCCTACCGCGTGTTGCCGGCGTATGCGTTGGTGCTGGCGCTGTATCTGGCTTGGCCTGGCTTCCGCGAAGCTCCTGGTATCGCGCCGTGGTGGATGTTCGCCACTTTCACCTTGAACCTGGGCATCGATTACGCCAACCAACTGGCGTTCTCGCATGCATGGTCGCTGTGCGTGGAAGAGCATTTCTATCTGCTGTTCCCGCTGCTGGCAGCGTGGATGCTGCGGCGACCCTCGGTGTCGCGTTTCGTGGCGCTGTGCGGGAGCTTGGTACTGGCGGGTATCGCGCTGCGCACCACCATCTGGTTGCATGACCATGCGCTGGAGCGTGTCGGTGTCGGTTTGCAGCGCAACTGGTTCATCGAAGATCTCTACTACCCGACCTGGAACCGGCTCGATGCGCTGCTGGCCGGCGTGATCCTTGCCGTTCTCAAGACGTTCCGGCCGCAGTATTGGCAGCGGTTGCAGCGCCATGCGACGGCCGCGACCTTGGCAGGCGTCGCTCTCTGTGGGTTGGCCATCTGGTTGTTTCGCGACCGCACGGGTCTGCTCGGCAATGCGATCGGTTGGCCGGTGTTGTCGTTGGGGCTGGCGCTGCTGGTGAGCGCTGGAGCCTGCTTGGACGGCCCGCTGGGGCGTTGTCGTGTGCCAGGTGCGGCCTGGTTGGCAGCGGTGTCCTACAGCCTGTATCTGAGCCACAAGGCGGTGTTCCATCTGACCCATGCCTGGATCGGCCCGGTGCTGGAGGGACGCGGCTTGCTTGCGTTCGCGGTGTACGCCGGAATGGCGTTGCTGGCGGGCGCGGCCTTGCATTATGCGGTGGAGCGGCCGTTCCTGCGTTTGCGCGATCGCCGCTGTGTGCGGTCCCATGCGCTGGCCGGCAGCTGAGCGTCCTCGCGCAGCTGCGGCTGTTCCGCTGTTATAAACGCAGCTCGAAACCGAGGTAGGCCGAGCGGCCGGGCGCGGGCGAGAACATCGGTTGGTCGTTGCCGCCCCAGAAGAAGTTGTCGTACCACACGTAGGCGTAGCGGTCATCGGTCAGGTTCTTGATCTGTAGATCGATGCTGCTGCGCGCAGAGAGTTGATAGCGGACGCTGGCATCGACGACAGTGAAGCCGCCGTACTTGCCATGGGCGTTGAGTGCGTCGATGTAGTAATTGCCTTGCGCGTGCGCCTGCAGGCCGAATTTCCAGCGTGCATCGGGCCGGTAGTCGAGGCCGGCAGTGCTGATGTAGCGCGGTGTGGAAAATACTTCGCGTCCGTGCAGCGAAACGCCAGTGGCCGTGTATGCGGTGACGACCTTGGCTTCCTGCACTGCGTGCGATAGCCACGCCGTCCAGTGTTCGCCCAATTGCGTGCTCAGTTGCAGGTCCACACCTTGGCGACGGGTATGGCCCAGGCCCACGGTGGTGCCGCTGCTGACATTGTTGGCCACTTCATTGGTGGCATCCTGTCGCCACAGTGCCAAGCGCGCTTCGGTGCCGGCGATCGGTTGCAGTTTCAGGCCAAGTTCCTTGCCGGTGTTGATTGAGGGTTCGAGCGCCTGTTGACCTGGCGTCAGATAGGCCGGGGCAGTGGAACCGGTCAGAACCTGGAAGGTCTGGCCCCAGTTGGCGTACACGCTCAGGCGTGGAGTGAGCGCGTAGATCACGCTGAGTTTGGGCTGGTCGATCCACCCGTAGGGTTGCAACGGCGCATGCACGCCGCCGGGCAACGCGGTGTCGCCGGAGAAACGGTCGGCGCGGAAGGCGGGCACGATTTTCAGCGCGTCTGTCGGTTGGATCACCGCTTGCAGATACAGTCCCAGGTTGTCCAGGGTGTAGCGGTCGTCGTTCTGCACGCGTGCCGGGGTGCTCCAGAAATTGGTCGGAACGGCATAGACGTAGCGGTAGCGCTGGTAGCGGTTGTCCTGGTGTTCGGCATTGAAGCCGCCCTCCACGCTCAGTGCATCGCTGGCCTGCCAGGTCACGGTACTGAGCAAGCCAATCTGGCTTTCGTTCCATTGCCGGCGCTGTCGCGGCGCGTTGCCCAGCGGATAGTTGGTGAAAGTGACCCGGCGCTCGTCTTCGTAGCGGTTGAAGTACAGCGTGTTGCGCAGATGCAGTCCTTCGTCGAGCCGGAAGTCGACATGGATGCTGGCCTGGCGCATGTCGCGGTTATCGCCGTCGTTGGCATTCTTCGGTGGCGACTGCGTACGGTCCTCGGCCATTTGTGTGGCGGTGAGAAAGCCTGGCTCGTCGGCTTCGTGGTGGTAGATGCGGGCGATCAAGCCGATGCGTGCGCTGTCGTCGTCCTCGCCGTAGAACCATTTGCCGCCGAGGGTGTATTTGCGCGAGGTGTCGTGCTCGCGGTTGCCATGCGCGGCCTGCGCGCCGATGAAGTAGTTTTGCGCCAGGCCGTCGGATTCGTGGCCCAGGGCGAACTGCAGTTCGCGGGTGGCGAAGCTGCCGACACTCAGGCGCAGGTCGCGATAATCGCCACCTTGGCGTGTGGCGATGTTGACGTTGCCGCCGATGTTGTGCAGTCCGTAACGTGGGTCGTTGGTGCCGCGGACCGCTTCGATGTAGGCGATTTCCATAGGGAAAATCATATCGAGGAAGCGTTGGGTGCCGCTATTGACGTTGCTCGGCACACCGTCGATCAGGAGTTTGATCGCGTTGATGTAGCCCTCGCCGTTGAATGCGCGGAACGTGGCTCTGCCGGATTCGGCACCTTGGCCGGTTTCGGTGAGTTGTACGCCAGGCATCTGCCCGAGCAACTCCCAGCTGTTCATGACGTTCTTGTCGCCGATTTGCTCGCTGCCTAGCACGTCGACCGAACTGAGGATGTTGCGGATGGACGGGCTGGTGCCGATCTGCTGTTGTGCCTCCACGGTACCGAGGGTCGTGGTGCGATCGGAGGTTAGGTTTTGTGCGGCGCCGTCGCCGGCTGCGAATGCGGTCAAAACGGCAAGCACCATCCGACTGGGGGCCAGCCTGCGTAGCGTGTGCGCATTCGGCTGGTCGATCCGTCTTACGTTGCGTGGGGCGAGCAAGCGGCCAGGGCCGTTGTGCAGGCGCGCGTGGTCGGTGATGAAATCAGTCATCGCCACACCTCGCAGCAGCGGGGCGCGATACCGTGGACGGGAGAGTGGGTAGCCATCGCAGCGATCTCTTTCGAACGAAAAGGGAGGCTGGCACAAGCGGCTGGCTAGCCTGTAACTTTAGCACAGTTGGCCGCAGCGGCGCAGATGCGCGGCCACATGGTCGAACCGGGCAAGCGACCGCGCCGTGTGCCTGGCGGCGACGTAGTCGTTTTGTTACCTCATCTTAGGCTGGCCGGCTGTGGGCAAGAATCTTGGTTGGTCGTTGCGACCCCCAAAGAAGTTGTCCCACCACACGGAGGCATCGTGCGCGTCGGCCAGGTTCTTGATCGGCAGATCGAGGCGATTGCGCGCGCGGAGCGGATCGTTCACGCAGGGGGCTGCCACGCGGCAGCGGCCATATTTGCCGGGCGTCAACCGCGCTGCAATGGCACAGCGGTAAACATGACGCCGCGCCCGACGTGAGGGCATCACCGCGGCTAGCGCGGTTGCCGGGCGACCTGGAATCCAGCGAAGGACTGCGTCACCGGCATGATCTCCAACCGGTTAATGTTCAGATGTGGCGGTAGCGTCGCCACCCAGAAGATTTGCTCGGCGATGTCTTCGGCGGTCATTGGCTGTGCGCCCTGATAGAGCGTGTCCGAGGCGTTCTGGTCGCCGTGGGTGCGGACCAGGGTGAATTCGGTCTCGGCCATTCCCGGTTCGATCGCGGTCACGCGCACGCCGCTGCCGTGCAGGTCAGAGCGCAAACCCAGCGAAAACTGGCTGACGAAGGCCTTGGTGCCGCCGTAGGCGTTACCACCCGGATATGGATACAGCGCAGCCACCGAACTGATGTTGATGATCGCGCCACGGCGCTTGATCAATGTCGGCAGCATGCGGTGGGTCAATGTCACCAGCGCGGTGATGTTGGTGTCGATCATCGTGCGCCAGTCGTCCAGATCTGCCGCTTGTGCCGGCGCTGTGCCCTGCGCGAGCCCGGCGTTGTTCACCAGCAAGTCGATGTTGCGGAATGCGTCCGGCAGTGCCGCCAGCATCGCGTCCAATGCGCCGGTATCGCGGATGTCGAACGCGGCGATGTGCACGCGTTCTGGGCCGAATGCTTCCAGCAACGATTGCAAGCGTTCGGCGCGGCGGCCAGTGGCGATCACGCGCCAGCCGGCGGCGGCGAAGCGTTGCACGGCAGCGGCACCAAAGCCGGACGTGGCACCAGTGATCAGAGCAGTCTGGGTCATGGGCACGTTGCGGTGAGTGAGTTGGAAACGATAGTAATAGAAAAGGCGAATGCCGATGTTGGCAGTCATCTCCCGCGATGGGGAGTGTGGTGCTGAGCATCGCTAGCGCGGCAAACGTAACGCTGCGCCTGATGGTGATGCGATAGACAGCCCACAGCTACGCGCGGGCTTGCCGTTACTGCGCCTTGATCGCGATTGCCGACAGACCGCTACCGTTCAATTTTTGTTTGGCTTCGGCCAGTTCGCTGGCGGTGCCGTAAGGCCCCATGCGCACGCGGTAGACGGTCTTGCCGCTGATCTGCGCTGATTCCACTCGCGCCGACAGGCCGAGCATCGCCAGCTTGGCCTTGGTCGACTCTGCGTCGCCGGAGGCACCGAACGAGCCGGCCTGCAGGATGTAGTGCGCCGTATCCGGTCGTGGGGCAGCGGCCGAAGAAGCGGCAGAGGCGGGCGTGGTGGCGATCGGTTTGGGCGATGCCGCTGGTGGCGCGGCGGTGCCGGCCGTTGTACTGGGCGTCTCAGGCAGTGGAGTTGGCGAGGTTATTGCCGGAGTTGTGGTTGTCGCCGTGGCGCCCGGCGCAGTCGCGGTCGTCGTTGTCGGTGGCACCAGCTTTGCTTGACGTGCGGCCTCGGCACGTGCGCTGGCGGCTAGTTCGGCGTCGGACATCTGCACTTCCTTGCCAGGCAGCAGTGTGTAGAAGTCGTACTGGGTCTGCGCGTTCTTCTTCGCGTCGGTCTTGGCGTTACCGGCCGTGGTTGTCGCCGGCTTGGATAATTCCGGTGCCGCATCGATGTCGGCATCGGCCACTTGGGCCGGCTGCGCATCGGGATTGGCATGTGGGCCGCCGATGCGCAGGAAACTGTCGCCGCCTTTCTTGAACAGGCCCGGCGCGCCGAGGAACACCACCGCCGCGATCGCCGCGCCGGCGATCAGCCATACCCACCCGGGTGTGCCGTTGTTGCTGTTGCGCCGGGCTTGCGTCTTACCGCGTCGTGCTGCCATTTACCGCTTCTCCACTTATTACATTTTTTCCGGGGCACAGACGCCCAGGAGATTCAGGCCGTTCGCCAGCACCTGCTGCGCCGCGACCGCCAAGGCCAGTTTGGCGTTGCGTTCGCTGGCGTCGTCCACCAGCACCGGGGTGCCGTGGTACCAGGTATGGAAGGCCGTCGCCAATTCGCGCAGGTATTGCGCGATCAGATGCGGCTCCAGGACATGCCCCGCATTCTCCACAACTTCCGGGTAGCGCGAGAGTTCCATCATCAGTTCCAGCGAGGTTGTGTCGTTCAGCCGGTTGAGCTGACTCATGCCGTCGGCCGGGTCGTAGTCGCGTTGCTTTTCCTGCGCTTGCCGCAGCAGGCTGCACACGCGCGCATGCGCATACTGCACGTAAAACACCGGGTTGTCGTTGCTTTGTTGGCGTGCCAGATCGATATCGAAGGTAAGCTGCGAATCGGGTTTGCGTGCGATCAAGAACCAGCGGGTGGCGTCGCGCCCGGCTTCTTCGATCAAGTCGCGCAGGGTCAGGTAGCTACCGGCACGCTTTGACAGCTTCACTTCCTCGCCGCCGCGCATCACTGTGACCATCTGGTGTAGCACGTATTCCGGCCACCCTTTGGGAATGCCAAGGTCCATCGCCTGCAGGCCGGCGCGCACTCGCGCCAGCGATCCGTGGTGGTCGGCGCCCAATTCGGTGATCGCACGCACGTAGCCGCGCTGCCACTTGCTTAGGTGATAGGCCACGTCCGGCACAAAATAGGTATAGGTGCCGTCGGATTTGCGCATCACCCGATCTTTGTCGTCGCCGAAATCGGTCGATTTCAACCACAGTGCGCCGCCTTCCTCGTAGGTATGGCCGGAGGCGATCAGCTTCTGTACCGCCTCCTCGACCTTGCCGTCGCGGTACAGCGAGCTTTCCAGGAAGTAGATGTCGAAGTCCACGCCGAACGCGGCCAGATCATGGTTCTGCTCGTTGCGCAGATAGGCCACTGCGAAGCGGCGGATGGCCTCCAGATCGTTCGGGTCCTTGGCGCCTTTGACCAGATGGCCTTCCAGATTCACCGTGGCGCCGCTCATGTAGGCGTCGGCCACATCTTGGATGTAGTCGCCACGGTAGCCTTCCTCTGGCCAATCGTGGCTGTCCGGGGTCTTGCCGTGGGCACGTGCCTGTACCGAGCGTGCGAGATTTTCGATCTGCCCACCGCCATCGTTGTAGTAGAACTCGCGTCTGGCGTTCCAGCCGTTGGCCTCGAGCAAGCGTGCCAGGCAATCGCCGATCGCCGCGGCGCGGCCATGGCCCACGTGCAGTGGCCCGGTCGGATTGGCCGACACGTATTCCACGCCAACGGTGCGGCCGTTGCCGACCAGACTGCGACCGTAGTCATGGCCTTGTTTGAGTACCGTCAGCACTTCGCGCTGGTAGGCACCCGGGCCGAGGTGGAAGTTGATGAAACCGGGGCCGGCGATCTCGACCTTGCGGATGTCGTCGTTGGCCGGTAACGCATCGACCAGTTGCTGGGCCAGGGCGCGTGGATTGGTGCGTGCGGCCTTGGCCAGCAGCATCGCGGCGTTGCTGGCGAAATCGCCGTGCTCGCGGGTCTTGGGTCGTTCGACCACGAAGTCCGGCGGCAAAGTGTCGGTTGGCAGGATGCCAGTGGCGCGCAAGGCTTCGATGCCTTGCGCGATCAGGGCGCGGAGTTGGGATTTCACGGGATCTCTGCTTGAAGCGCGATAAACCAATCATTTTACCCGACCCGTCGCTTCCCGGCCTGCAATGGGTTCAGCCCGACCTCAGCCGAAGCGGCGCCACCTTGATCCAGGCCACGCGCTGGAGCGGCTGCGCTGTAGCTTATATCCAGCCGCGCGATGCCAGCGAGATCGGCATGCCGTCGCCAATGATGAAATGGTCGAGCAGGCGCACATCGATCAGGTCCAGCGCCTTGCGCAGGCGCTCGGTGACGGCGAAGTCGGCAGAGGAGGGTTCCGGATTCCCGGAGGGGTGATTGTGGCCGATGATGATCGCGGCGGCGTTGAGCGTCAGTGCGCGTCGCACTACTTCGCGCGGGTGTACCTCTGTCCAGTCCACGGTGCCCTGGAACAGTTCCTCGAACGCCAGCCAACGGTGACGGGTATCCAGGAAAAGCACCGCGAAGACCTCGTATGGCCGTGCGCGCAGCCGTTGCGAAAAATAGCGGCCGACCACGCTTGGATCGTTCAGGGTGTCGCCCCGCTGCAGTTCCGCCGCTAGGTGACGTTGGCCAAGTTCCATTGCCGCCGAAAGCCTGCAGACCCGCGCCGGGCCCAGGCCCGGCAGGCGCAGCAGCTCGTTGGGTGGGCGATCGAGCAGTGTACGCAGCGGTCCGTGTTGCTGTAGCAGATCGCGCGAGGTCTGCACGGCGTCACGACCACGCAGACCGGAGCCGAGGAAAATCGCTAGCAGTTCGGCGTCGGAAAGGGCCTGGGGGCCGCGTGTCAGCAGCTTTTCCCGGGGGCGTTCGTCGCAGGGCCAGTTGGAAATGTGCATATCGCCAGGATGCCGGGCGATATGCTGCAATGGTATCAGGTCGCCAAAAACCATCGGGTAAGCTAATCGTTCTTGCATGGGTAGGACATTCCCGACGTGACCGCGACTTCTGAGAGGCCCCTGCAGGGGCGACGTGTGCTGTTGTGCGTCGGCGGCGGGATCGCCGCCTACAAGGCGCTGGAACTGGTGCGGCGCCTGCGCGACGTGGGCGCCGAGGTGCAGGTGGCAATGACTGCCGGTGCGCAGCAGTTCGTCACCGCGCTGAGCTTCCAGGCGCTGTCCGGCCATATCACCCGCACGACGTTGTGGGATAGCAGCGCGGAGCAGGCGATGGGCCATCTGGAATTGGCGCGCTGGGCGCAGCAGGTGGTGGTCGCGCCGGCCACGGCCGACCTGCTGGCGCGGCTGGCGCACGGCTTGGCCGACGACCTAGTGGGTACGCTGTGTCTGGCCAGCACCGCACCGCTGACCGTCTGCCCGGCGATGAACCATCGGATGTGGCTGCATCCTGCGACCCAGGCCAATGTTGCGACGCTGCGCCAGCGCGGCGCGCACGTGGTTGGTCCGAACGATGGACCGCTGGCTGAGGGCGAATCCGGCCCGGGGCGCCTGGCCGAACCGCAACAGATCATTGCGGCCTTGGCCGGTATCGGAAATGCTGCTGCGCAGCCCGCCACGCCGCTGGAGGCGATCATTCCCGCGCGTAGCCCGACCCCGTCCACCACATCTCGCGATGGCGCATTGCGTGGCTTGCGTCTGTTGATCAGTGCTGGTCCAACCTACGAAGATTTGGATCCGGTGCGCTATCTCGGCAACCGCAGCAGCGGCAAGATGGGCTATGCACTTGCCGCCGCCGCCGTGCGGCGCGGCGCGCAGGTGGTGCTGGTCAGTGGCCCGGTGCAGTTGCCCACCCCGGACGGCGTGCAGCGCATCGACGTGCGTTCGGCGGCGCAGATGCGCCAGGCCGTGCTAGGGGCTCTGCCGGCGGACATCTACATAGGCACCGCCGCAGTCGCCGACTACACGCCCAAACAGGTGTTGACCGAAAAGATCAAAAAGAACCGCGATACGTTGATCCTGGAGCTGATCCGCACACCTGACATCCTCGCCGAGGTCGCTGCGCAGACCCAGGCGCTGAAGCTGGTGGTCGGGTTCGCCGCCGAGACCCATGACATCGAGCGCTACGCCCGTGGCAAACTCGCCGACAAGCACCTGGACCTGATCATCGCCAACCAGGTGGGGGTGGTGGGTAACGGTTTCGAGAGCGACCAGAACGCCGCCACCGCATACTGGCAACACGGCGCGCGCAGCTTCCCGGCGGTTGTCAAGACGCAACTGGCCGAACAATTGCTTGACCTGATTGCTGAGAGGTTGCACGCATGAGCATTCCCACGCCCGTTCCGCTGCAGGTCAAGTTGCTCGATCCACGCTTCGGCGACAGCTGGCCGTTGCCCGACTACGCCACCGAAGCCAGCGCCGGGTTGGACCTGCGCGCGGCGACCGAGGCGCCGTTGACCCTGGATCCCGGCGACACAGCGCTGATCCCAAGTGGGCTTTCCATCTACATCGCCGATCCGCAGTTGTGCGCGGTGGTCCTGCCGCGCTCCGGGCTGGGCCATCGCCACGGCATCGTGCTCGGCAACGGTACCGGCCTGATCGACGCCGACTACCAGGGACCCCTGCTGATCAGCGTCTGGAACCGCAGCCGCGAAGCCTTCACCATCGCGCCCGGTGACCGAATCGCGCAGTTAGTGGTGATGCCGGTCGTGCGCGTTGCCCTACAAGTAGTAGATACTTTTGCCGATAGCGCCAGGGGAACGGGTGGATTCGGCCACACCGGAGTGCGCTGATTGGGGAGCGTTTTTGATGAGCGAGGTACTACAAGCGCGGCCAGTGCCGCAAGGTTTGAGCAGGGTCCCGCCCTTGCTGACCGTTCTGCTGTTTCTGCTTGCCGGATGGTTCGGTTGGAGCGCTGTGAGGCAATGGCGTGCCGAGCAGGTGACCATGACGCTGGAACGAGCGCGCGATGCGTCGGTGGTGCGGACCACACAGGTGCTGGCGGGGGCCGGCAAACGCCTGTCCGAATGCTTGCAGCAGCCGGCTGTGCAGACCGCGCTGGCACGTGGCGATGCCGCAGCCGTCGTCCAGGCCCTGCGCGGGGATTGGAAGCAGGTCGAGGATGCACAACTGCTGCCGGTGGATCTGGAATCCGGCTATGCCGATGCGCCGCGGTTCGGTTACGGTCGACTGGCGCTGCTGGAGAAAGCCGTGTTGACCGGAAAGGTCGCCAGCGGCGTGGTTCATGATGGTGGCGGTGTGCAGTTGGGCTTGGCGGCGCCGGTATCCTTGGGGGAGAGGGCCAGCGTGGTCTACCTGCGCCTGCCGCTGGGCTTGCTCACCGACCCCGTCGCGCAGGTGACGGTACCGGATAGCGGCTACTTGGCGCTGCGTCAGGGCAGTTACGATGTGATCGCTGCCGGGAATTCCGCGCTGTCCAATCGTGCCGATGCGTTGTCGCGCCCACTCGGCGATACCGGTTTGCGCATGGTCGCCGCCTTGCCCGATACCGAGGCTGGACCATTTGGGCTGGGCGCTTGGCCGTGTCTGCTCGTCGCCGTCCTGCTGGTGGTGTTACGCATCTTGCTGTCGCTGGCCGCACGCGGATACTTGTCGCCGCGGGCAGGTCGTGCCGCGGTGGTGGCCGAAGAGCAAACCTTGCAGCAGAGCCTGCAAAACCAGGAGCAGCTGCCGCCGCTGCCGCCATCGCCGCCATCGCCGCCATCGTCACGGTCGCCAGCGGAGCTGACGCCGGCCATGCCGGTTCTCGCGTCTACCGTGACGGCCGATATTTTCCGCGCCTATGACATCCGTGGTGTGGTCGGTCGCGACCTCAACCCACAGGTTGCCGCGCTCATCGGCCAGGCGATCGGTACGATGATGCAGGAACAGGGACTCAACGAGGTGGTGGTCGGTCGCGATGGTCGCCTGTCCGGCCCGGAATTAGCGGCGGCGCTGATCGAAGGTTTGCGTCGTGCCGGTTGTGCCGTCATCGACATCGGCGTTGCGCCGACCCCGGTGGTGTACTTCGCCAGCTACCATTTGCGCGCAGGCAGTTGCGTGGCGGTGACCGGCAGCCACAACCCCGCCGACTACAATGGTTTCAAGATCGTGATCGGCGGTCAGACGCTGTCCGGTGCGGACATCGCCGACCTGCATGCGCGCATCTGCGAGGGCCGTTTGTCGACCGCCGCCGAGCCGGGCCGACTACAGCAGCGTGACGTCGGCCGGGACTACGTTCAGCGCATCGCCGACGACGTACAGTTGGACCGCCCGCTCAAAGTGGTGGTCGATGCCGGCAACGGTGTCGGTGGCGAACTGGGGCCGCGGTTGCTGGAGGCGATCGGCGCGGAGGTGATTCCGTTGTACTGCGATGTCGACGGTACCTTTCCCAATCACCATCCCGACCCCAGCGATCCGCATAATCTGGAAGACTTGGTGCAGACGGTGCGGCGCTTCGATGCCGACCTCGGCGTGGCTTTCGACGGCGACGCCGACCGGCTTGGCGTGGTGACTCATGACGGCAAGGTGATCTATCCCGACCGCTTGCTGATGCTGTTCGCTGCCGATGTGCTACAGCGTAATCCTGGCGCGTTGGTGATCTACGACGTCAAATGCACCGGCAAGCTGTCGGATTACGTGTTGCGTAACGGCGGTAGCCCGCTGATGTGGAAGACCGGACATTCGCTGATCAAGGCGAAGATGCGCGAGACCGATGCCGAATTGGCAGGCGAAATGAGCGGGCATTTCTTCTTCAAGGAACGTTGGTACGGTTTCGACGATGGCCTTTATGCTGCGGCGCGGTTGCTGGAGATCCTGGCGCAGCGCGAAGAGTCGCCGTCCGAGGTGCTGGCGGAGTTACCCGAGAGCATTGCCACGCCCGAGATCAAGGTGCCGCTGGATGGGCAGGATGGGCATGCGTTGATTGCGCAGTTGGCCATCCAGGCACAGCAGGAGGGTTCGCCGTTCGCCGGCGCGCGTCTGTTGACACTCGATGGTGTGCGTGCCGATTTCCCGGACGGCTGGGGACTGGTGCGCGCATCTAACACGACGCCAGCGTTGGTGCTACGTTTCGAGGCCGACAACGCGACCGCGCTGGAACGGGTCAAGGCGTTGTTCCGCGCCCAGTTGCAGACGGCGCTGCCGACGGCGATGCTCGGCTTTTGAGCCGGGCACGCCCAACGCGTTGCCCGGCAGGGCGATGGCCGTCTGCGGCTCAGCCGCCGGATAGGGCCGTTGCGGGCTCGGCCTGTGGCCCGTTGCCTTTCGCTGCGCGGTAGCGCTGTACGGTGTCTTTGATTTCCTCGTCCAAGCTGAGTCGTTGCTGCTCTAGATCCTTCTGTATACGCATTTGTTGCACTAGCGCGCGATGCCGTCGCTGCACGTCTTCGGCGAGATTGTTTGCGATTTTCTGCCCGGCCAATTCTTGTGCGCCGGCTTTGGCGAGTACCTCCACCAGGCCCTGGCGTAGGCTGTCGACGTTGTAGCGTGAAGTCTGGATATTGTTGTCGACGATGCCCGCGCGTTCGGAGAACACTCTGCGCAGTTCGTCTTCGGTCTGGAACGACAGCAACATCGCCTGATCGGTACGCTTGCGGGTTTCCAGCGCGGCTTGATCGGCGCGTTGCTGTGCGGCATCGGCGGCGGCCGCAGCGCGCTCTTCGCTGCTCAACGCGCGCCCGACTTCAGCGCTGCGCATGCCGCTGGTCGCGTTGAATTCGTCGCGCGCTTGGTTCACTGCTTCCGGCGGGAGCGCATCGCTGCACATGCGCTGCCCGTTCTGATTCCAACAGTACAGTTTCTTGGCGTGCGCCTGCTGTTGCTGCTGAGCGGAGGCAGGTAGTGCAAGTAATATCAGCAGTGCCGGGACGGCGCAGCTCCATGGTGAGTGTATCGGCATCATGGCAGCCCCCTGCTGTCAGCCATCATCAATCGCAGCCGTAGCGTGCTCGGTAAGCCAACAACGATGCGTGAAAGCCAGCAAGATCCGCGTTTCCCTCGATGAATGCAAGCAAATCGCCCAGATGCGCGACCGAGACCACAGAAATTCCGGATTCGGCCGCCACCGCCTGCGCCGCGGAACGGCGGTCTTGCTCGGTGGCGATCTCCTGGCGGTCCAGCGCGACCAGGATCGCCGCGGGTGTGCCACCGGCGGCGCGGATGATGCCCAGTGCTTCGCGGATGGCGGTGCCGGCGGTCATCACATCGTCCACGATCAGCACCCGACGTCCGGCCAATGGTGCCCCGATCAGGCTGCCGCCCTCGCCGTGGGCCTTAGCCTCCTTGCGATTGAATGCTAGCGCCAGATCGCGTCCACGCCGCGCATACTCGCAGGCCAATGCAGTCGCCAGCGGGATGCCTTTGTAGGCCGGGCCGAACAGCAGATCGAAGTCGAGCCCGGCTGCGTCGGCTGCATCCGCGTAGCAAGTCGCCAGCTGCGCCATCGTGGCGCCCGAATCGAAGCGACCGGCATTGAAGAAATAGGGGCTGAGGCGCCCGGACTTCAGCGTGAATTCGCCGAAGCGCAGCGCCTCCACATCCAGGGCCAATTGCAGGAAACGTTGCCGGTAGTCGGTCATGAGACTTGAGAGCAGAAGTGAAGGGATAGCATCGCCGTGAGAGCATAGCGGGTTCCGACAGTGTCGCGTCGCATTATGCGGTACGCTCTACTGGTTATCTCGGTTCGGTTTTTTCATGCGTATCGTCAGTTTCAACGCCAACGGCCTGCGTTCGGCAGCGACCAAGGGTTTTTTCGAGTGGTTTGCTGGCCAGCAGGCCGATGTGTTGTGTGTGCAGGAGACCAAGGCACAGGCGCCTCAACTTGCCGGGCCGGCGTTCCTGCCGGAGGGGTATCGCGTGTGGTTCCGCGATGCCAGCACCAAGAAGGGCTATAGCGGCGTGGCGATTTACAGCAAGCGCGAGCCCGACGAGGTGCGCACCGCGCTGGGTTGGCCCGAATTCGACGAGGAGGGCCGCTACTTGGAGGTACGCTTCGGCCAGTTGAGCGTGGTGTCTTTCTACATTCCGTCCGGTTCCTCGGGCGAGGTGCGCCAGGACTACAAGTTCCAGGTGATGGACTGGCTCAGGCCGATCTTGGTGCAGTGGTTGCACAGCGGCCGCGATTACGTGCTGTGCGGCGACTGGAACATCGTGCGTTCGGCGTTGGATATCAAGAACTGGAAGTCCAACCAGAAAAATTCCGGTTGCTTGCCGGCCGAGCGCGATTGGCTCAATGGCCTGTGCGCGGACCGCGCCGAAGACGCCGACGCGGCCAGTGGTCGCGGCTGGGTCGATGCTTACCGCGCGCTGCATCCGGACGGACAGGACTACACTTGGTGGAGTAACCGCGGCGCGGCGCGCGCCAATGACGTTGGTTGGCGAATCGACTATCAGTTCGTCACGCCATCCCTGCGCGAACGTCTGCATGGCTGCGCCATCTACACCGCACAGCGCTTCTCCGACCATGCGCCGTTCACAGTGGACTACCGCACGTGATCGGGGGATTGGGCACATGGTGGCGTTCGCTGGATGTATACGCCAACCCGCGCGTACGGGCGATGCTATTCCTGGGATTTTCCTCGGGGTTGCCCTTCGCATTGGTGCTGACCACGCTCTCGGCGCGGTTGCGTCAGGCCGGTATTGATCGCACCACCATCGGGTATTTCAGTCTGGTCGGACTGATGTACTCCCTGAAGTATTTCTGGTCACCGATCGTTGATCGCTTGCCGCTTCCTGTCCTTTCGCGGATGGGCCGTCGGCGTAGCTGGATGTTGCTCGCGCAGGGGTGCATCGTTGCTGGTCTTGTCGCACTCGCTCTGGTCGATCCAGCGTTCAACACGCACGAGTTCGCATTGCTTGCTGTCTTGACCGCCTTTGCCGCGTCAACTCAGGACATTGTCGTGGATGCCTATCGGATCGAAGCCGCCCAGACCGATGCGCAAGGCGCGATGGCCGCGGCCTACCAGACCGGCTACCAAGTGGCGTTGATTTGTGCCGGTGCTGGTGCTCTGACTGTGGCCGCCCAACTGGGCTGGAAGGCGTCCTATCTGAGTATGGCGGCTTGCGGCCTGCTCGGCCTGGTCACCACGCTGTGCATTGCGGAGCCGATGGCAAACAATCGCGGTCCGGTACGCTCCGTCGAACCCTTGGTGGAGGCATTCCAGTTACGTGCGCAGCACTGGCCTGCCTGGATCAGGGCAATGGTGGCCTGGTGCATCGGTGCCGTGGTCTGTCCGTTTGTCGATTTCTTCGTGCGAATGGGCTGGAAGGCCGGCATCCCCGCGCTCGCCTTGGTGGTCGCGTACCGACTCAACTACGTCACGATGGGCGTCGCGGCCAATACGTTTTACTTGGACATGGGGTTTACCCTGGAACAGATCGCGTTGGTCTCCAAGGTCTACGGGATCTTGATGACCATCGGCGGGGCTTTTCTCGCTGGACTTCTGATCCGTCGTTACGGCATCGCCCGCACGTTGCTGATTGGTCTATTGCTGCTGAGCGGAGCCAACCTGATCTATGCGTATATCGCCAGCATTCATCCTGGGATCGCTTGGCTGGCGGCTGCGATCAGCGCCGATAACGTGGCCAATGGCATTGCCGGGACAGCATTCATTGCCTACATGTCATCGCTGACCAGCCCGCATTACACGGCGACGCAGTATGCGTTGTTCGGTACCCTGTGGAGTCTGCCTGCCAAGTCGATCGCCAGTCAGTGGGGCAGGATCGTTGATGTATGGGGGTATCCGCCGTTTTTTATCTATACCGCTGCGATTGGCATCGTTGCGCTTCCGATGGTCATTTGGCTGATCTGGCGCGAGTCGCGGAGCAATGGAGACATGGGAGCCTCGGCTCACTGATGGTGTCCGAGGATGGTTCTGTCGACGTTGTGGCGTGATCAGGTGTCCGTGTCGGCGGATTGAAAGTCCGCCGCATATTGTGGATGATCCGCGATGACGCATCGTCTGCGTCGCCGCCTGCTTGGGAGTCTGCATGACCGACCTGCTGTTGCGCGATATCGACCCACTCATGCTCGAGCGCATCGGCCATATCGCCGTGGCCCGTGGTTTGACGCAGCACCAGACGGTTCTCGCATTGATCGAGCAGGGCCTGTTCGCCAGTGAACAAGACCTGCGCAAAGGCTTCAAGAGCGTGGAATTGGATGCGCTGTCCGATGCGATCACTGCACTGCGTGCGCTGCCGTCCGGCGTTAGATTATGAGCCGTCGCGGATCTAGCGCGATTACGCCGGATGGATCGCGCCGAGGATGCGCGGCCCGCGCGCGCCGCTGACCGAAGGCAGGTTGCCTGGCAGCCCGGCCAGGGTTTGTCGCGCCAGCCAGGCGAACCCCATCGCTTCCACGTAGTCCGGATCCAATCCCAAGCTCTGGGTCGATGCCACTTCCATGCCTGGCAGGTGCGCCTGTAGCCGTGCCAGCAGTAGCGGATTGTGCACGCCGCCGCCGCAGACCAGCAGTTGCTGCGTTGCCGGTTGCTGTGCCAGCAGTGCGTCGGCGATGGTGGTTGCCGTCAGTTCCAGCAAGGTTGCCTGCACTGCGGCCGGCATGCGTGTTGCCGTGCCGAGGTATGCCTCCAGCCAGCGCAGATGGAAGTGTTCGCGCCCGGTGCTCTTGGGCGGCGCTAGCGCGAACCAGGGATCGCCCAGGAGCCGCTGCAGCAGATCGGCATCGATCTGGCCGCTTGCGGCGAACACGCCGCCCGCATCGTAGGGTTGGTCCAAGTGGCGTTGGCACCAGGCGTCGAGCAGTGCGTTGGCGGGGCCGGTATCGAAGCCACGGACCTGGCCGTGCGCGGGCAACAGGGTCAGGTTGCCGATGCCGCCGAGGTTCAGCACGGCCCGGTCCTCGTGCGTGGTACCCAGCATCGCGGCATGAAACGCGGGCATCAGCGGTGCGCCGTGACCGCCGGCGGCCACATCGCGGCGGCGGAAATCGCAGACCGTGGCGATGCCGGTCAATTCGGCGATGCGGTTGCCGTCGCCCAGTTGCCAGGTGAAAGCGGGATCGGCGAGCGGCCGGTGGCGCACGGTCTGCCCGTGCGAGCCGATTGCGCGAACCGTCGCCGGGGCCACTCCGGCTTCATCGAGCAGGCGCCGGGTTGCGTCGGCGAAGGCGATCGCCACCTCCGCATCGAGCTGACCGAGTGCGTCCAGCGATGCGATGTCGCCACCTTCGCCCAGTGCGATCAGCGCCGCGCGCTGCCGCGGCGCCCAGACGTAGGTGCGGCCCAGGCACAGCTGAGCGCGTCCGGCTGCGTTGAAACGCACCAGGGCGGCGTCGATGCCGTCGGCACTGGTGCCGGACATCAGGCCCAGGAACAAGTGGGCGTCGGGGACGTTTGAATTGGACATGATGGGGATCGGGCGACGACCGACGTCGCAACGTGGACGGAGCGATGCGGCGTGTCAATCGATGCTGCGGAAAGTGTGTATCTGCGCTTAGCCTGCGTCGTGTGACGACGCAGGCTTGGCCGAGGCCACGACCTTCTTCTTCGCCTTCGCCGGCTCGGCATCGGCGTAGATCAGCTTCTCCACCCGCTGGATGCGCGCCAGCGCTGGCGAGGTCTGTGCGCGGAACGCGGCCAACTCCGCACCAGCCAGCGGGGTCGGCGGAGGCATCGTCACCGATGCCGGATTGCGTTGCACACCATCTACCCGGAATTCGTAGTGCAGGTGCGGGCCGGTGGCCATGCCGGTCATGCCGACGTAGCCGATCACGGTGCCCTGATTGATGTGTTGCCCCGTCTTGATGCTGCCGAAGCGCGACATGTGACCGTACACCGTGCTGTAACCCTTGCCGTGGTCCAGGATCACCACGTTGCCGTAGCCGTGCTGGGTGCCGACGAATTGCACCCGCGCGTCGCCGGCAGCCATGATCGGCGTGCCCATCGGCGCTGCGTAGTCGATGCCCTTGTGCATGCGCATGGTGCCCAGCACCGGATGCAGGCGCTCACCGAAGGTGGAACTGATGCGGCTGTAGGACACCGGCATGCGGATGAAGCTCTTCTTCAACGGCCGGCCATTGACATCGAAATACTCGGCAGGCTTGCCGTCGCGTTCGAAGCGGAAGCCGGTATAGGTTTTACCGCGTGTGGTGAAGGTCGCGGCCAGGATCTTGCCGCTGTCGATGCGTTCGCCTTCGCGCCACGTTTCATCCATGACCACACTGAAGCGATCGCCCGGCTGTAGATCCTTATCGAAGTCGATGTCGTACTTGAATATCTCGTCTGTCATCGTCGCGATCGCCGAGGGCGACAACCCCGCCTTGCGCGCGGCCACGTACAGCGAACTGGTGATCTCGCCGCTGCTGACCACACTGTGAGTGCTGGTCTCGCGTTCGGTCACTTTCTCCTGAATGTCGTCTCCGCGCAGCGACAGTTCCATGCGGTGATTGAAATCGCGGTCGAAGCGAATGCCGCGCAAATTGCCGGCCTCCGGCAGATTGAAGGCGATCTCCGCGCCGGGCCGTAACTTGGTCAGCGCATCGCGGCTACCAGGATACTCCAGCACCCGCTGCATCACCGTTGCGGGAATGCCGAGTTGCTCGAACACCGCGCCCAAGGTCTGGCCGGACTGAATCCGCACCACCTGCCAGTTGTCCTCGCTTGCGCGTTGCTGTTGCTGGGCCAGCGAAATCGGCGGTAACGGCAGCGCCAGCGTCGCATGCGTGGTCTGCAGCGGGACATTGATGGCATTGGAGAAACCCGGAACGATGGTCGCCACCAGAGCGCCGATTGTGGCGAACAGGCTGGCGTGGATCCAGTGGCGACGTGTCCAGCGCCCGCTGGGAAGGTGTTCCTTCAGCTTGCGATGTAGCACCGTGCCGTGGAGAACGTGGAGACGTTGTTTGAAACGCTGACGGCGCATGCGTTCCTGATCACGGTTGTGCATCAAGCTTTCCTCAAGAGCCGCCAAGCGCGGACTCAAAACTCGGCTACCATAAACATCGTTTATCAGTGCGTCAAACCATTGAGTTGGCTCGGATTTTTGCTAATCCGCCAATTTGACGCGTCTTTAACACCATTCATCTTGCTTGATGCCATCGGCTGGAGTGTCCGTTTTGTCCGCGATTGAAGAGTCCCTTGCCCTGATCGGCCGTGGCGCCGACGAAATCCTCAAACAGGAAGCGTTGGAAGCCCGTTTGCGCAGCGGCCGGCCGTTGCGCGTGAAAGCCGGCTTCGATCCCACCGCTCCGGATCTGCACATCGGTCATACGGTGCTGTTGAACAAACTGCGTCAGTTCCAGCAGCTCGGCCATCAGGTCATCTTCCTGATCGGTGACTTCACCGGGATGATCGGCGATCCGACCGGCAAGAACGCCACCCGCAAGCCGCTGACCCGTGAGGATGTGCTCGCCAATGCGCGCACCTACGAGGAGCAGGTGTTCAAGGTGCTGGATCGCGCACGTACCGAAGTGCGCTTCAACTCCGAGTGGTTCGGGCAGATGAGCGCGGCCGACATGATCCGCCTGGCCGGCCAGCACACCGTGGCACGCATGCTTGAGCGCGATGATTTCACCAAGCGTTATGCGGCCCAGCAGTCCATCGCCATCCACGAATTTCTTTATCCCTTGGTGCAGGGCTACGATTCGGTGGCGCTGAAGGCGGATGTCGAACTGGGCGGTACCGACCAGAAGTTCAATCTGTTGATGGGGCGTGGCCTGCAGGAGCACTACGGGCAGCCGGCGCAGATCGTGCTGACCATGCCGTTATTGGAGGGGCTGGACGGGGTCAACAAGATGTCCAAGTCGCTGGGCAACTACATCGGCATCAACGAACCGGCGATCGACATCGTGACCAAGACCATGAAGATCGGCGACGACCTGATGTGGCGCTGGATCGAGCTGCTGTCCTTCGACATAGGCTTGAACGAGGCGCAGATGCTGCGGCAGCAGGTGCAGGCGGGTAGCCTGCATCCGCGGGAAGTGAAGCTGCGTCTGGCACGTGAACTGGCCACGCGCTTCCATGATGCGGTCGCGGCTGAGCAGGCCATCATCGGCTGGCATGCGGTGGTGACTGGTCAGGGCGATACCAGTGTTTTACCGCTGCAGCAGCTTGTGGTGCCGGCCGATGGCGTGCGGATCGCGGCGCTACTGACCGCAGCCGGATTGACCGCCAGCAACTCCGAAGCGACCCGAAAGCTCAAGGAACGGGCGGTGCGTGTTGCTGGCGAAGTGGTCGAAGATCCACAGCACAGCTTCACGCCTGGGTTCGAGGGCGTGCTGCAAGTGGGCAAACGTACCTTCGCACGGGTGCAGTTGGTCGCTGGCTGAGGGCGTCCCTCCAGCCCGGCAGCCTGTCACGCGAGCGGTTTGCAGAGTTGCGTGGCGCAGTGAGCCGGATGGATGGCGGGGTGAGTGGGGCGGATCCGATCCCGCCGCGAAGGGAGAGTGAAAAAATGTTTCACACCCCTTCCCAAGCGGACGATTTGGGATCATAATTCGTTCCCCCTGACTTACCGGCTTCACAGCCTTGTGTTGGGGGCGTTAAAACCTTCACTAAGAGGGATTGACGGTGTGTAAAAAGCCGCTATGATGATCGGCTCGCTTCAGAGGAAGCCCCCGTGGGGTTAGGCTGAAGCGGGGTCAGCAACCTCGAACGGAGGTGTTGACGGCAAGAAAAAGTCCGCTATGATGGGCGGCTTACTTCGACGGAAACGTCGGGGCGAAAAAGGGA
>NZ_MDCB01000022.1 GCF_002939705.1 Xanthomonas albilineans
AGCCTTGGCCATCGAAGTCGACCTCAATCTCCCGGCTGTCCGCGTCATCCGCACATTGGAGCGCATCGCGGCATGGCGCGGTTATCCGAACAAGCTTCGTTTGGACAACGGGCCGGAATTTGTCGCGCTGGCCTTGGCGGAGTGGGCCGAGCGCCAGGGCATCGCCTTGGACTTCATCGAGCCGGGCCGTCCGATGCAGAACGGCTTCATCGAACGCTTCAACGGCAGCTACCGGCGTGGTGTCTTGGACATGCATATCTTCCGCACACTCAGCGAGGTCCGCGAACAGACCGAACACTGGTTGGCCGACTACAACCAACAGATCCCGCACGACAGCGTGGGCGGGCTAACACCCACCGAGTTCCGTGATCAACATCAACCCCAGACCTCTAATTTTAGCTGGCACTAAATTGCGGGGAGTCGACAATCTACGGAACCCTGGGCGTATCACTGGTCAACAGGATCACGCGCATTGCCTGGATTATCCTGATTCGATGGCACCACCTACCAACGTTAGGATCCCAAGTCCATAGCACGCTAACTACGTTCAAATCCCCTAAGTAAATCCCAATCGGTGACATGCCTGTCGTATTCGGATTGTTCCCATTGCGCGGCATGGACGTAATGGTCGACAATCTCGCTTCCTAGCACCTCGCGGAGCCAAATCGAGCTCGAACTGATATCGATGGCAGCTCTTAGTGTTTTCGGGATGTCCGGCAATCCCGTGTCGCGATATGCGTCGCTCTTGCACGGCTCGCCCAATGGCAGTTTCTCGTCAATCCCCGCCAAGCCGGCTGCAATCAGTCCGGCGAACGCAATGTAGGGATTCATATCGGCACCACCAATGCGGCACTCGACGCGCAGATCATCAGAGCCATGGCCACAAACGCGTAAGCCGGTCGTTCGATTGTCACAGCCCCATGCGATCTTAGTGGGTGCGAACGTGTCAATCTGGAATCTTTTATAGGAGTTGATGTAGGGTGCTAAAAGGAGAGTAATATCACCCGCATACTTAAGGATTCCAGCCAGATAGTTCCTCATTATAATGGACATTCCCTGCGGTTCTGCTTCGTCATAAAATAGGGATCGGCCATCAGACGACCATAGCGACGAGTGCACGTGGCTGGACGACCCTGCATAATTATCGTTCCATTTCGCCATGTAGGTGATCGACTTGCCGTGCTGTGCTGCTATTTCCTTGCTGCCGTGCTTGATGATTGTGTGCTGATCGGCCATCGACAACGGGTCTGAATGCCGGACATTGATTTCTCCCTGGCCAGCGCCTCCCTCACCCTTTGTACATTCAATTGCGACTCCAGCGCCATATAGACCTTTTCTGATCGGACGCATGACGCACTCCTGTCGCGTTGTCGAAAGAATATTGTAATCCTGATTATAACTTCCAAATATATTTGGAAAATTATAATTTTTTCTTGAAATTTCGGAGTAAGACTCGTCGAAAAGGTAGAATTCAAGCTCCGATGCAAAACAGGCACGCATTCCGCGGTCGGATACCCGGCGTAACTGCCTCTGCAAGATATGTCTGGGCGATTGCGCCACTGGCTCGCCGTTGTCATTGTAGACATCGCAAATCACCAATGCCGTTGCGTCCAGCCACGGCAGCAATCGCAAGCTGGAAAAGTCAGGCCTGAGGAAGAAATCGCCGTAACCCGCACTCCAGCTGGCATTCGCGTAACCAGGCACCGGGACCATTTCCATATCATTGGCCAATAGATAATTGCAGGCATGGCCTTCGTCGTAACCGTGACGAACAAATGTAGCGGCATGATAGCGTTTTCCCATGAGCCGGCCTTGCATGTCGACCATGCATACCAATATCGTATCGATCGCGCCGGACGCGACCAAATTCCGGAGTTCATCGAAGTTCATGACAGATTACCACCGCTATTTAAGTAACTGCTGTATATATGAGAGTCCCACGAGAGCTCCGCGTCTGCTGGCGGCAACTCATCGACATCGACCGGCCATATCCAGATCCGCCAGGGACGTTTTATATATATGGCTGATCCAGTTCTCAAACAATAAAAGTGCATGACTGCGCCATCGATTCGTCGGTGACAGATAGCGGCAATCGTTTGGAAAATAGTTCTTGGGTAACTGGATGTTTCTTCCTGTGCCCAGATCGCGGAAGTATTCGTCTGCAAGAGTATTCGAATCGTATTCGATATGATTAAAGAAATGCAAAGTATGATGCTTAGGATCGCTAAGCAAGCAAAGTCCGGTATCGAGCGAATCAATGAGAACGGAGACGCCGCTATCAACAGGGATGTCGACGCGACGCATTTCCGTCCAGCGCGACACAGGAATGTAAAGTTCGTCGGAAAAACCTTTCAAGTAAGGGGATCCGCTATCATAGATATGATGCTTGAATACGCCGAATAATTTCTCTTTCAAGACGTACTTTGGCACCCCATAGAAAAAATACATAGCAGCTTGCGCACCCCAACAGATGTTCAAGCAACTATGTACGTTGGTCTGCGTCCACCGAAATACTCCAGTGAGCTCATCCCAGTAATCGACGCTGCGGAAAGGAATTTTCTCAACTGGCGCACCGGTTATTATAAACCCATCAAATTTCTGATTATTAATATTCCGCCAGTCCTCGTAGAATGATTTCAAGTGTTCGACAGGTGTATTTTTCGATGAGTGGCTGGATATCCTGACAAGCGTCAACTCGACCTGGAAGTGGGTGGAACCCAAAAGGCGCGCTATCTGAATCTCGGTATTGATTTTATTTGGCATTAGGTTAAGCAACCCCACGCGTATAGATCGGCACTGCGGATGGATCATTGCTTCATCTTCTAAGACCGTGATGCCTTCGTTTTCAAGAACACGACCTGCCGGTAGCCCTTTAGGGATTATTATTGACATGAGGTTGGGGCCCTCTTCAACGAACGGCCTGCATCAGCCGTTTCTAGCATGAGAAATCTTGACTCAGTCAGGAAAGCACCAGGAAAACGGCGACAAGCAGATAGATCGCGCCGGTTACCCGGCTTATATTGCGTTCGTTCCTGAAAAGGGTGCGTGCCCTTTGTGCAAGCAACGCATATCCACCATAGATCAAGAGAGAAATAAGCAGTCCCGCCAAACTCAATGCAATTGCTTGGTGCATGTAAGAATAGTAAGGACTTATAAAACTTGGATAGGTAAGCAAGGTGGCTAGCCATCCCTTGGGATTAGTTAGGGCGACAAGTGATGAATCGATGAACACCTTTCTCGGACTAGAATCGATTATTTCCGTGCTGTGATGTTCCGGTTGGGACAGAAAAGAGGCCAAACCAAGGAACGTGAGATAGATCGCTCCTATAAAACGCAGATAACCGAGAAGCGATGAGTGCTCGTGAATGATCAAGCCGACTCCAGAGAGCGCGACAATCGCGTGAATCGCAGTAGCCAGTCCAAAGCCCAACGAACAGGGAGCTATAATCTTATGGCCATACTTGAGAGCTTGAGCCACGACAAATGCTACGTTCGGTCCCGGCACAGCGACCGCGCAAGTGAACGCAATGGCGAACAGAATCATCAGCTGGAGATCCATTATCTTGCCACTGTATTATGTAAAGTTGGACAGGCTTCAATCTATTGCCTTGCAGAAGGATTCCGAATTATTTCCGACATGCCGCCTCGCTTCATATGCCTGGCAAGCATCGCCAAAGAGGTGGAATATTTTCTGACTCACGGGATCGTGCCCGACATGCCATTCCGGATGCCATTGCACTCCGAGCTGAAAAGTCGAGGAGCGACAGGAAAGTGCCTCGACGACGCCATCGTCAGCGATGGCCTCGACTCGAACCCCGGGTGCCGGCTCCGACACTCCCTGATTATGAAGCGAATTAACTTGGAACCGATCCTTTCCCTCTCCGAGGATATAGGCAAGTAGTCCGTCGGGAACGATCCGAATTCCGTGCGATGGCAGATACTGTTGATCGCGAGGTACGTGCATGGGCTCGCTGTGCACTATGCCAAACTCCGTGGCCGGCAGATGTGTAACAAGCGTTCCGCCTTGCTGGACATTCATTTCCTGTAACCCGCGGCAAATGCCGAGGATCGGCATATCTAGCTCTCTTGCGATCGACAACGCGACGCACGACAGGCGATCCCTAGGCCGGTCTCGTTCCCTAGGGATAACGTCGTCGTCGGCACGTTCCCAACGGCGCTGTCGTCCATCGAAGATGTCTGCATCGAGATTTGATTCGTCGCCAGTCAAGACTAGGCCGTCTAGACGATGCATCAGGTAACGAAATTTCCTAAGGCTTGCCTCCCAAGAAAGATTCCCGTCCACAGTCGGAAGAATAACGCATTCAACAGCAGCGTAGGTATCAAGGGCCTCAATGTAGCGTCGTCGCAACCTGTCACGATGAACGCCATCATCGATATGGCGATTTGATGTCACTCCAACAATAGGTCGAATCACGCAATCGGCAACATGTTCCATTGTGTATGTGCTCCGGATCATTTGCGCAGGCTAATTTCGTAGAGGCGACGGTTCCGATCAAGCAATTGCGAGATCACGCTTGGCTGCCCCTCGGGGCCGCGAAAAAATAGACCTCCCCAGGATTTTCCAATATTTGCATATGTTGGCTCGCGCATTCGAATTTTCTGTGCTTTTTTTAACAACCAGAATGGGATCGCCGGCGAAAGATGGTGCTCAAGATGGTACTCATCGTAATTGACGCCGAACAACAAGCGCTCTATAAATCCACCTTTCCTATTCCTTGTCAAATAAACATTCTCCACCTCACTTTCACACATGGGCGAGTGCTCAGCCAGCTCGGTGAACCAACCCAATACCTGAAACGTGGTGAGATAAGGAATTAACCAAAAAAACACAAGCAGATGTAGAGCATTTGCTGCGGTAAAGCCGGCAACTGTCGCTATCCAGAACGCCGCGAAACCGTACGAATCGATAAGGACGCCCCGCTTATCGACGATCTTCTCCTTATCTCCCAAAACAAAGAATCGGTTACTCCATAGATAGCTCAAGTAACGAAACGTGGCTCCACCGAAGATCGCTTTCCAGACAATAAAGGATTTGTACTCGCGAGGCTCGCGAACCGTATAAACCCCGGATTTGATAAAGAACTTCAAGTCAGGATCTTTCTCCGGATCACCAAGGTGCGGATGATGTAGATAGACATGGGATACGCGATATGCCCAGTGCCGCTGGAATATAGGGTAAGCTGCGAACGTCGTCCCGAGGAAGTTGTTCCATACTCTATTCTTTGCTAGTATTCGGTGCGCCGCATCGTGTGAAATCGTCGTCAGCCCGCGCTGGTGCGCGCCAATGATTAATAATGCCAATGGGTAAAGCCACCAGCTGAGTTGAACCGTCGCAACTGCGCAGGACACCATTATCGCGTAGTCTTTAATTATGTATAAAGCGCCGGTCATATTGTCGGGACGCAAGCCAGCCAGCTCACGCATGATTTCGCGAGAAAAATGGAATGTGTCGAATCGCTTATTTCTGAGCGCCCAAGTATTCTTTATTTCCATGATATTTCTCCAGGCTAATCAGCCATTAAATGGCATCAAGACCGCGTTTAATATCATTAATTATGTCATCAATATTCTCTATACCGACGCAAAGGCGGATCGAGCCATCGAATATTCCAGCTGCCTCACGCTGAATTTTAGGAACGGTAGTATGAGTGGTCGAGACCGGATGAGTCACGAGCGTGCGTGCATCCCCCACATTCGACACGTGATACATGAGACGGATGTTCTGCACGAACTTTCTGCCTGCAGTCTCATCGTCCAACTCGAACATGATCATTGCGCCGTAGCCGACTTGCACATCGACTAGTTCATCTACAACGTCTCTGTCGCGTCCAGCAGCAAGGCCGGGATACGAAACGCGTCTGACCTTGGGATGAGCTTCCAGGAAACTGGCAACCAACGCAGCGTTCTCGCAGTGGCGCTGCATGCGCAGGCTTAGTGTTTCCAGACCTTGTATCAGCTGAAAGCTTGCGAATGGGCTGATTGCCGCACCTGTATCGCGAAGCCAAGTCATACGTGCTTTCAAAAGATAAGCACTATTCCCTAAGTCTTTCAGAAGGCGCACAGCATCTCGCCAGCATATGCCGCCATGCGCCTCGTCAGGGCCATTTAGCAGTGGGAAGCGGGAAACATCATCAAAAGCAAAATTTCCATTGTCGACGACTAGTCCTCCCAGTGTGGTGCCGTGGCCACAGATGTACTTCGTTACCGAGTAAATGCTGATGGCGGCGCCCAGCGCCCCGGGCCTGCACAAAAGCGGCGTTGTCGTGTTGTCAACCACGAGGGGAATGCCACGCGCCTTACCAATTGCGGCAAGCGCCGATACCGGCAAGGGAATGACACAAGGATTGGAGAAGACCTCGCCGAACAACGCGATGGTCCTGTTATCGATTTGCCGCTTGAAGGATTCTGGCTCCTGCGGGTCAGCCGATCTTGCTTCAATGCCTAAGCGCTTGAAGGTATTGAACAGCAAATTCCAAGAATTTCCGTATAGATACTTCGAAGTAACCACGTTATCGCCCGGTCGACCGCTGCACAAGTTCACCAGCGCAAGAAAGGTGGCGGCTTGTCCGGAAGCCACGGCAAGCGCATCCGCTGCGCCATCCACCCGGGCGTATCGGCGCTCGAGGACGCGAGTGGTGGGATTAATGATCCGAGTATAGGTGAAACCATCGCGCTTTACATTGTAGATATCCGATACGCCGGCCAGATCATCATTGAGCTCATAAGCCGTGGTCTGGTAGATGGGAACGGCAATAGCGTTGGTGACTGGATCGTGCCGATACCCTGCGTGCAAAACGGCTGTTTCCGTCAAAAAGTCTTCTTCGTGAGTGCGATATGACATCAAACAGCTCCACCTGCAAGCGCAGGATTTGCAGATGTCGCTTCTACCAGGCGGCGTTTGTGATCTTCGAAAAAATCACGGAACGCTGTTGCCAGAGTGAGTATCCATGCCGGTTTGATTGCGCCTATACAGCCGATTCTGAAGCTTCGCGTCTGAACATGGAATTTTGCATAGATGTAGATATTGTAGTTTACAAGATGCCGATAAAATTCATCGAAATCCTCTTCGGTATCAATCACCCCTTTCGCGGTGAGCGCCAAACATACCGGGGATCGTACCATGGCACTTAGTAACGGAGCAGCGTATCGGCCGGTTGCACGGATGATCTCTTCTCGCACCAAACAGTACCGCCTTCTGCGATTGGCTACACTTTCAAGGGTCAACAGTTCGAGCGCCTTGGTGCATGCCTGTACCACATGAGTAGGAGGAGTTGATCGCCACTCTCCCGTCTGCTCAAAGATTTTCCATTGGTCTCGAACATCCAGGACGAAAGAATTGACCGGATTTGTTCTTTTTCTTCTCAGCAGTGCCAACCTGGCGATCACTAATGAAATACCAGGCGGCCCTTCGATGCACTTGTTGCTTGAAGTCACAAGAACGTCGAAAGGTGTAATTTTTACACTAATATCGACTGCGCCAAAAGAGCTCATCGCGTCTACAATCGTAACAATTCCATATCTTTTTGCCAGATGGACAATTTCATTAAGCGGATTGATGACACCAGTTGTCGTCTCGCAATGAACGAAGCAGATGTGGGTGATCGCGCGATCTTTATCAAGATATCCCGCTATATCGGCGACAGAAAGTGGCTCATCGCTAGGAACCTTCATGCTGATGGCGCTTATTCCGCGTAGTTGAAGTATTTTCAGAATACGCTCGCCATAGATGCCGTTTATGCATACAAGCGGCTTATCGGACGGACAAATAAAGGTTGCTAACGCCGCCTCGATACCGTATGTTCCACTGCCTTGAATAGGTACAACCGAATGCGAGTCCTGCCCTTCAACTAGGTTGATCGCTAGGTTGCGCATCAAGGCAGTCATGATCCTAAAGCTTTCGTCCCTTGAGCCCATGTCAAATTGCATCTGCGACTTTACCTCGTCGCATAAAGCCAAAGGACCTGGTGTCAATAAGAAATATTTCTCTGGACACATATAGAAACCTCAATATATATAGAATAGGCTAATTTAGCTCACTACGCTTATATCGCCTATAACTAGTGGTGATGAGGAAGCTAGCTGACGACGATGATGTCTATTTAGGCTACCTCGAACAACCAAGTCGTAGTCGGCAGCATATCGGCCTGCTGCAATCGCGCCAGACCCAACAGGTTATGACCGGAAAATTCAGCCCGATCACCACCTTCGCACTTGCTAAGCCGAGCGTGCGTAGACACTTGCAACCTTGTTGCGTCAGTCGCGCGAACGCGTGTTCGACAAACACCCGATCTTTCGCAATGCGATGATTGCGCCGCTGCTGTGACTGGTTCAAAGTCCTGCCGCGTGTGTCTTTGTGCTGGATATCCACCCGATATCCCTCTTCCTTCAGCCGGGCTTCACGGTCTCGGTCGGCATAAGCGCTATCGGCACGAATCGTGCGCGCGGTATTACCTGTATCCAGCAAACGCTCGAAATACCGGCTGTCATGTCCGTTCACGCTGCTGACCTCGTGCACGCGGATAAATCCCCAGCGACGATCGACATTGGCGTGCAACTTATAGCCGTAATACGAGCTGCCGTGCTTGCTAGTCCGCGTGTATCCACATCCTTCTGCGCGACCTTGGCATCACTCCACTGCCCTGGAATCTCGTCCTGCTTGATGCGTGCGTTCTCCTCGCGTGTGTTGCGCTGGATTGGTGCGCTGACAATGGTGGCGTCGATGATCTGCCCTCCACGGGCAATGTAACCGGCGCACACCAGTTGGCGGCTGATCGCCACACTGATGTCGCCCATCACGTCCTTGTCCTTCAGGCACTCGCGCCATACCCAGATCGTCTTCGGATCTGGCACCTTGCCGCTGCCCTTCAGACGAACAAACAGCACGAAGTTAAGCCGATTCAGCAACTGATACTCCAGCGCGTCGTCGGAAAGGTTGTACAGCTGCCGCAAAAGCAACAGCCTGACCGTTACCTCGGTTGGCCACGCTAGCCGGCCACCTTTAGACTTGGGTCCCAGCGCCAGCTTCTCATCCATCACATCGGCAATCCGGCCAAAGTCGATATGGCGCGACGACAATGCCAGCGGGTTATTGAACTGCAGGCGCTTGGCATCGCGTTCTTCACCGGCAGACAAACTGATCATTTGTGTCGCTCTCCGCTGGCATCGCACCAGGTCAATGGTGATAGAGTGCTGAGGTTTTTAGAGAAGCCACTTATTTTATTTAATATAATCCATATTAAACTATGCAAACGATGTTTCATCGGCCGATTCGGATCATACCCTGCGCATGAGCTGACGCAAGGAAATTTAGCCGACACAAAAATGAAATTTTTCTATAAAACTCACGTTACTATTTTACAAGTATCTTTTGGATTTTATATGAGATATACATCTAGGAAGTATTTTTTAAATTTTATATGAGATATGCATCTAAGGAAGGTCTGAACAAGCGACCGTTGTTCTCGCAGGTACTCAGGCCTGCTAACAATTTCGCCTCCTTGTCGTCAAAAGTCGCTTCCCAACGTCCATCCGTCGGGCCGTCGCCGGCCCGATCACCTTATTTTCCGATTTCCAGCGTAAGCTCCCCTGACCTGCCCCCACTGAGCCGTACCAGTTAAAGCTGTAAAGTCCGTCATCCAAGAGGACGGACATGAAAGAAAAGCAGATTCACTACCGAGCAGATCATCGGATTCATTAAGCAAGCCGACGCGGGCATGGCCGTCGCCGAGTTGTCACGTCAGTACGGCTTCAGCCCGGCCAGCTTCTACCAATGGCGTGCCAAATACGGCGGCATGGAGGCCGAAGACGCCAGGTGCCTGAAGGACCTGGAGACGGAGAACCAGCGGCTCAAACGACTGCTGGCCGAAGCGCATCTGGACATCGAAGCGCTGAAGGTCGGCTTCGGGGTAAAACGCTAGCCCCGCAACGCAAGCGCGAGGCAATCCGGCGCATGCGTGAGCTGATTGCGATCAGCGAGCGCCGGGCTTGCCGCCTTGCCGGGTTGTCGCGCGATGCGTTCGGCCATGAACCTGAGCCAGCGCCGGCCACACAAGTGCTGTCGGCCCGTCTGGTCGAGCTGGCACAGACCTACCGCCGCTTCGGCTATCGCCGCCTGCACGATGTGCTGCGCCCGGAGTTTCCGCGCGTGAACCACATAAAGGTTTACCGCTTGTACTGTCGACTCCCCGCAAAACCCGAGATATAACCGAATGGCCCCGGCGCATTCTCGATGGTCATCGTGATACGGTACGCTTGGGTAGGGTGCGGGTTTTTGCGGTAGATGGGGTCGCCATCGGCATTCGCCTGCGCTGCGCCTATCTTGTCAGGTGTGGCGCTCATGGGGTTGCATCCAGTCAATAAAAGGCAAAGTAGAAGAATGCTGTGCGTCTTAGGCTCCATTCACGTCACCGTGATGAGTTGTGTCGCCTGCATGGTGGTGTGCATACTTGAAAATCTCCGAAATTTCCATATTTCTCGGCGGTGTATTCTCCTTGATATTGCGAGTGAGGCGTAGTACGCGGGCGTGGTAATTAAAATCTCTGGAATATTTGTTTGGTGCAGTTACTGTAGCCAATCACGCATTCACTTCCTGGATTTTTCTTCTTGCACTCTATCATTGCCTTACTACTTGTCTCCTCAAGGGAGGGACCAGAAGCGAAACTACTAAAGCCGGCCATCAGCAGCGCGCGGCCTTTCTGCGCGATGGCTTCCGTGTCGCGCGAGCCACATGCACCGCATCCAGCATGCTCAGCGCCAATTGGGTGTAGGTGAGGTTCTCGTCGATGGCGTCGGCGGCGGTGCTGTCCTTCTGGCCGGTGAACAGCCAATGGATTTCCTTATCCAGTCCGTCGGTCATGGTTTTATGCAGCAGCGTGCCGTTGGCGCCGATGCCGGCGGCAATGCCTAGGATGACCGACACCTTGCCGGCCTTGATCATGGTCGCCATGGCCGATTCGCGTAATTGTCCGCTGGCGATGCGATAGCCCAGCAAGAGCACCCAGAAAGTGGTGGCGGTCAACGCGATGACGCTTATCCACTGCATCGCGCGGGCCATCACGTCCATGCCGAAGGTGGCTATCTGATTGCTGAGGTAGTTGTTGATCAGCCGGAAGAAGACGTAATCCCCCAGGCTGGTGTCTGCAAGGGGGCGTAACCAGCTCATCGATCCGTCGAACATGCTCATGGCCATGCGCCTTTATTTGAGAGTGGTAAACGAAATCTAGTTAAGGTGGTGATCCGTGGGGCAGGCGCGCTGCCAGTGCGGCCTTGGCACGATCCGACCCAGATGCAGCGTGCGCGGCAGGTGCCTGGCGCAATGGGCGCGCCGGGGACTGGCGACATAGGTGAGCGCCCACGGCCGACTAGGATCAGGTACGTTCGGGAACCGATTCGGGCTGGGATACCTGCTCAAGCCATGGTCCTTATGAGCAGGTGGATGCCGTTGTACAAACCGTTTGATAGTGGATACGGCATTGTGCCGAGGCTGTCAAACGCAGGCCCATCCGGGGGATGCAGCGCGCGCTCATGTGTCCGGCACTGGATCACAGTGCCCACCGCCATGCTGACGCTGCCGGCAATCAACCGACACGGTTTGGCGTCTGCGGTCGCTGACAGGGGCTCAGGCATGCCAGGGCTTCCCAGTAATCGTATACGGCGCGAAAAGCCGGCCACTGATACGCCCAGTGATACGCCCGGGATTCCGTAGACACTCAGGATCCTCGTTGCGCGCAGCGCCGTTCGAACTCTACAGGCGACAGATCGCCATTGGAACCATGGCGGCGCTCGGGGTTGCATGACGCGGCGCGAGTGCATGGTCGGGTAGAGGTGGGGCTTGCGTGGCCTGGCCGGCAATCGCGGTCGCGGGCAACAGACACGTTGCGCCCAGGGCAGTATCCCTGCTATAGTGACCCTCTTGTCCAGCAGCCACTTACGGTGCGAGCCCATGAAGGCCGACATCCATCCCCAATACCGCGACGTCGTATTTCACGATGTTACCTCCGATTTCAAGATCCTGACCCGTTCGACCATGTCCTCGAAAGAGACCATCAAGTGGGAAGACGGCGTAGAATACGCCTTGATCAAGGTCGAAATTTCCTCGGCGTCTCACCCGTTCTACACGGGCAAGCATAAGATGATCGACACCAGCGGTCGCATCGATAAGTTCCAGAAGCGCTACGCGCGCTGATCCCACCGCCTATGTGTCATGCGACGGCTGCGTTTTGCGCGGCCGTTTTGCTATGCGTTTCATGCATTGTCTTTCCGATGTGATGGTGACGGTGTCATGCTCCAGGCCGGGCATGGCGAGGATGTAACGTTGTGTTGCTTTCTTGCTCATGTTCTGCGGCGCGAGGGATGAGCACGCCACAAATGCTGCTGTGCAATAATGCGTCGATCCATGGTAACGACCGTGGACTTTCTTCACGCGTCTGTTCGCAACGTATCGGGCAGGCGCCTTCCATCGAGGAGCGCACACTGTGTCCGATCTTGATCAGGTCACGCTGAATGCCGGCGACAAGTCGGTCGTTCTGCCGGTACTCAAACCCACCTTGGGCAACGATTGCGTCGATGTTTCCAAGTTGACCAAGGAAACCGGTCTCTTCACCTACGATTCGGGCTTCACCGCCACCGCCAGTTGCAAATCGGCGATCACCTACATCGACGGCGACAACGGCGTCTTGTTGTACCGGGGTTACCCGATCGAGCAGTTGGCCGAGAAGTCCAACTTCCTTGAGGTGGGCTATCTGCTGATGAACGGCGAGTTGCCCAGCGCCGACGAATTCAAGAAGTTCGAACACGAAGTGACGCATCACACGATGATGCACGAGTCGCTGAAGAACTTCCTGGGCGGTTTTCGCCACGACGCGCATCCGATGGCGATGTTGGCCGGCTCGGTGGCTTCGTTGTCGGCGTTCTACCACGACACGCTCGACTTGAACGATCCGGAGCAGCGACGCCTGGCCGCGATCCGTCTGATTGCCAAGGTGCCGACCATCGCTGCCGCTGCCTATCGTTATTCGATCGGCTGGCCGATCCGCTACCCGCGGAACAACCTCGGTTATGTCGAACGCTTCCTGCATCTGATGTTCGAGGTGCCGAGCGAGCAATTGCAAATGAATCCGGTCGTGGCTAAGGCACTGGATCTGTTGTTCATCCTGCATGCCGACCACGAACAGAACGCATCGACCTCGACCGTGCGTCTGGTCGGTTCCACCGGCGCCAATCCGTACGCGTCGGTTGCTGCCGGCATTACAGCGTTGTGGGGTCCGGCTCACGGTGGTGCCAACGAAGCCGTGCTGAAAATGCTCGAGGAGATCGGCACTGCGGATAACGTCGAGAGCGCCGTGGCAAAGGCCAAGGACAAGAACTCCAGCTTCCGTCTGATGGGTTTCGGTCACCGTGTTTACAAGAACTTCGACCCGCGCGCCAAGATCATCCGCGAGATGACCCACAAGGTGCTGGGCGAACTGGGTGTCAACGATCCGCTGCTGGAAGTGGCGCTGAAGCTGGAAGAGGCGGCGTTGAAGGACGACTACTTCGTGCAGCGCAAGTTGTACCCGAATGTCGATTTCTACTCGGGCATCATCTACAAGGCGCTCAACATTCCGGTGGAAATGTTCACCGTCATGTTCGCCATCGCCCGTACTGTCGGCTGGGTGTCGCATTGGTTGGAGCAGCAGGTCGATCCGGAAATGAAGATTGGCCGTCCGCGCCAGATCTACACCGGTTACGACAAGCGCGACTACACCAGCGTCGGCAAGCGCTGATCGCAGCGTCGCTGTCGTGTGTCTCTGAAACGCCCCACCTTGTGGGGCGTTTTTTGCATCTGGGAGCGGCGAGCATTCGACGCGAACGTTCCCGCTGGGCGTACTTTGCACGGCAAGTGGGGCGAGACGATGTCGATGACGAAGCGCCCAGGCTTGGCGGTGTAGACGGCGGGTTTGTCAGGCGCGTTGCTGGTTCTCGGCGAGATATTGTTCGGCGAGCAATTGCCGCAACTGGCTTGCGGAAGCGCGCCGCATCGGTTTTTCGTGGAGCTGCGACAGCGGCGCCTGACGCAGCGCGTCGTAAGGCAGCACGGTCAGGTCGAAAGTCAGATCCTCGGCGCTGAATAGCCACACCGGGAAGTCCTCGCTGCGCTCCCGATCCAGGCGCAGCCGACGGCTGCGCAGTTCGGCCGGAATGCGCTGTTCCTCCAGAAAACGCGCGACCGCTTCCGTATCGTCGCTGTGCAATTGCAATTGCACCGGACTGTTCGCATCGGCGGTGCCGTCGTGCACTGGTCCGGTCAGGCGGGGAGCGAATGCGTGCAGAAACTCCATTGCGCGCAGTGCCGCCTCGCGCCGCCGGCGTAGGCCATCGGCATGGCCGGGGCCGGCGAACAGGCGTTGGTACTCGCGTAATGCGTCTTCGATTTCGCTGTTGCGTGGCAGTGAGGCGTCGTCGTGGATGCCGAGGCGTTCGGCGGCTTTCAGCTTGGCTTGGTGGAAGTCGCGGATACTGCCTTCGGCCATCAATCGCGCGGCTTCGTGGGCCAACTGGCGGCGACGTTCGTGCGAGCGGGTCCGGGCGTGTTGCCGAGCATGATGCATGATGCGTCTCCCCTCAGAGCTTGGCCCGACTGTACAACACTCCCGCGAATATTCGAGTGCAGTCGCAACGGCATCGGATCCTGCTGCTTGCGGCGGGCGCCGCAGGTCCGCATCGCCCGCGCGACAAGGGGGCTGTCAGCGCGGGTTCACTGCGCGAGGTGAGCAGCGCAGCGCAGGGTCAGAAGATGTCGAATGCGGCGTCGTCTGTCTTTTGGTTCTGCAGGCTCTCGTCGAGCTGTTGGATATGGTCCATGTCTTCGGCCTTGACCCATTCGGTGGCGCCGTTGAGGGTGGCCTGGACCATGCCCGCCGGTGGGTCGTTGCGGACGATTGGTTGGTCCTTCAGCGCTACGCGCATGTAGTCGATCCAGATCGGCAGCGCCGCCTTGCCGCCGTATTCGCGATAGCCGAGCGAGCGGTAGTCGTCGCGACCGACCCAGACCGTACTCACGTAGGGGCCGCCGAAGCCGGAGAACCATGCGTCGCGATGATCGTTGGTGGAGCCGGTCTTGCCGCCGACGTCTTCGCGGCCGAGGACCTTGGCGGGGGTGCCGGTGCCACGTTGGACGACGTCGCGCATCATCGAGATCAATTGGTAGGCGATGCGCTCGTCGATCACGCGTGGCGCGACCTTGGCTTGGGCATCGACGGCTGGCGGGGGTTGGTTTGCCGCAGGGCTTGCGGCGGCCGTCGCGGTCGACTTGGCGGCCGGCGGCGGCGCGGCGGCGCCGAAGTTGAAGCCGTCGACCACTTGGTTGGCCGGGGGCGCATGACTGCCGATGCTGCCGCAGCTGCGGCACGCGGTCGCCGGGTGTTCTTGGAACAGTACTTGGCCGTCGCGGTCGGTGACTTTGTCGATGATCCAGGTGTCCACGCGCGAGCCGCCGTTGACGAAGGTCGCATAGCCGCGCGCCACCGACAGTGGGGTCAGCGATGCGGTACCCAGCGACATCGACAGGTTCGGCGGCAATTCGGCCTCCTGGAAGCCGAACTGGCTGATGTATTTGCGTGCGAAGTCCACGCCAATACTGTCCAGCAGTCGCACCGAGACCAGGTTGCGGGATTGCACCAGCGCTTCGCGCAGCCGCATCGGGCCGCGGAAGGCGCCGTCGTCGTTCTGCGGCGACCAGGTCTTGCCGCGGCGGTCGCGGAACACCACCGGCGCGTCGAGCACGATCGAGGCCGGGTTGAAGCCTTTTTCGAACGATGCCGCGTACAGGAACGGCTTGAAGCTGGAGCCGGGCTGGCGTCGCGCCTGGGTGGCGCGGTTGAACTTGTTGCCGGCATAGCTGAAGCCGCCGACCATGGCGCGCAGCGCGCCGTTGCTTGCATCCAGCGACACCAGTGCGGCCTGGGCGTGCGGGATCTGAGTGAGTTCCCATTCGCCGGGCTTTTCGCCTGCCTGGATGCGCACCAGATCGCCGCGCTTGAGCAGGGTCGCGGGGCTGCGTCCGGTCCAGCGGCTGGCCGCGACCGGCAGCACCACGTTGGTCTTGTTGGCGAGCACCACAGTGGCGCTGCCGTCGCTGCTTGTGGTCGCGACGATGCTCGGCAGCATCCCGCCCTGGGCGTAGATCCCGGCCAGGTGGCTGGCCAACGCGGCCGTGTCGGCCGTGGCGGGTATCTCGAAGTGCTTCTCCACGCCATGCCAGCCATGGCGTCGGTCGTAGACCACCAGGCCCTGGCGCACCGCATGGGTGGCTGCAGCTTGCAAGGTGGAATCGATCGTGGTGAAGACGTGGTAGCCCTTGTCGAGCACGTCGCCACCGAAGCGCGCAATCATTTCCTGGCGGACCAGTTCGGCCACGTAGGGGGCATCGACCTCGACCGGGCGCTCGTGCGGCGTGGCGTGCATCGGCACCGCCTTGGCTGCTTCGGCCTCGGCCGGTGTGATGAAGTCCAGCGCCTCCATCCGGCTGATCACATAGTTGTCGCGGCGCTGCTTGGCGCGTTCCGGGTTGCTGATCGGGTTGCCACTGGAGGGAAACTTGGGAATGCCGGCCAGCGAGGCCATCTCGTCCAGGCTCAGTGCATTGAGCTGCTTGCCGTAGTAGTACTCGGCGGCTGCGGCAATGCCGTAGGCGCGGTTGCCGAAGAAGCTTTTGTTGAGGTACAGCTCGAAGATCTCGTCCTTGCTCAGTTCGGCCTCGATCTTGCGCGCCAGCAGGATCTCGGCCAGTTTGCGGGTATAGCTGTACTCGGAACTGAGGAAGAACTGGCGGGCGACCTGTTGAGTGATGGTGGAGCCGCCCGGCACGCGTTTATCGTTGGTGGTGGCCAGCAGCCAGACAGCGCGGGCGATCCCTTTGTAGTCCACCCCGCCGTGCTCGTAGAAGCGTGCGTCTTCGGTCGCCAGGAACGCCTGTTTGAGCCGTTCAGGCACATCCTTCATAGTGATCGGATAGCGTCGGGTCTCGCCGAACAAGGCCATGAGCTTGCCATCGCTGGCGTAGACGTACATCGGCTCCTGCAGTTCGACCTTGCGCAGCGTCTGTACATCGGGAAGCTTGGATGAGACAACGTAGTACAGCCCGCCGACAGCGGCGGCTCCGACTAGGACGAGCATGACCAGCGCTGCCAGCGCCCAGAGCAGCCAGCGACGAAAACGGGGCATCGCGAGAGATTCCGATTGCAGATTTCTTGGGCGCAGAGTATAGAGTACGCCGGGGAGCGGCTGGGGTCGTTTCTGGGGATGCGAAGGGTCTCCCGCCGGAGGATCATGCCGTGACACGGATCACGACATGGCCTGGGTGGTTGCCAATTGCAAAAAAATCGTTATTAATTGGCGGGCGTAATATTCTCGTCCAAGTGCCCGTCGGCAGGGGAAAATCCGTGGGGCTTATCCCGAAAAGTCAGCAGCCGCTGATCGGCATCGATATCAGTTCGACCGCGGTCAAACTGTTACAGCTGTCGCGTAGCGGCAACCGGTTCCGTGTCGAGCATTACGCCGTCGAACCCTTGCCCCCAAACGCCGTGGTCGAAAAGAACATCGTCGAGGTCGAGGCGGTGGGCGAGGCGATTCGTCGCGCCGTGACCCGCTCCGGCACCCGTGCCAAGCATGCCGCTGCGGCTGTTGCCGGTTCGGCGGTGATCATCAAGGTGATCCCGATGCCGGCCGAACTGGACGAGAACGAGCTGGAAGCGCAGGTCGAGCTGGAGGCGGTGAACTACATCCCATACCCGATTGAGGAAGTGAACCTGGATTTCGAGGTCCTGGGTCCCGTCGCCAACAATCCGGAAATGGTGCAGGTGCTACTGGCCGCGTCGCGCTCGGAGAATGTCGAGCTGCGCCAGTCGGCACTGGAGTTGGGCGGTCTGATTGCCAAGGTGATGGATGTGGAGGCCTTCGCGGTCGAGAACGCTTTTGCGCTGGTGGCCAGCGAGCTGCCTGTGGCCAGCGACGGTATCGTCGCCCTGGTCGATATCGGTGCGACTATGACCACCCTCAACGTGTTGCGCGGCGGGCGTAGCCTCTACAGCCGTGAGCAGGTGTTCGGCGGCAAGCAACTGACCGACGAAGTGATGCGTCGCTATGGGTTGACCTACGAGGAAGCCGGTATGGCCAAGCGCAAGGGCGGCCTGCCGGAGAGCTACGAAATCGAGGTGCTGGAGCCGTTCAAGGAGGCGACGGTGCAGCAGATCAGCCGTCTGCTGCAGTTTTTCTATGCCGGTAGCGAGTTCAATCGGGTCGACCATATCGTACTGGCGGGCGGTTGCGCAGGACTGGCCGGGTTGCCGGAGATGGTCGAGGAACAACTGGGCGTGGCGACCATCGTTGCCAACCCGTTGGCGCAGATGACCCTGGGGCCAAAGGTCCAGGCGCGTGCGTTGGCTCAGGATGCGCCGGCCTTGATGATCGCCACCGGCCTGGCGCTGAGGAGCTTCGACTGATGGCGAAGATCAATCTGCTGCCCTGGCGGGCAGAGCGGCGCAAGCAGCGCGAGCGTGAGTTCTACGGAATGCTGGGTCTGGCCGCGGTGGTTGGGGTGCTGTTGTCGCTGATGATCTGGTTTTACTACGACCGCCAAGTCAGTGGCCAGAATGTGCGTAATGCCTACTTGCAAGCCGAGATCGATAAGGTCATGGCGCAAAACAAGGAAATCGACAGTCTCGATGAGCAGAAGCGGCGCCTGCTGGCGCGCAAACATGTTATAGAGGAGCTGCAGGCCAAGCGTTCGCAGATGGTGCACCTGTTCGATTCGCTGGTGCGCACCATCCCTGATGGTGTGGTGCTGACCTCGGTGAAGCAGGAGGGCGACATCCTCACCTTGGAAGGCCGTGCGCAATCCAACGCGCGGGTCAGTACCTATATGCGCAATCTCGAAGGCTCGGGCTGGATGACCAACCCGGAGCTGTCCGTCATCGAGGCCAAACCACAGGATAAGACGGTCAAGGGGCCGATCGTCGACGCCAAGGCGTTGCCTTATGTGTTCACGCTTAATGTCAAGCTGCCGGTTCCTGGCGACAGCGCGGATGCGGCTCCGGGCGATCCCGGGCGAGCATCTGGAGCGAAGACCTCGATGCCGACACCGGGCGCCAAAACCGCGTCTCCGGCGAATGCGCCTGCCGGTGCGGTCGTTGCGCCGATGCCGGGTGGGGCCTCGCACGCGGTCACCGCCACGTCAACGCAACAGGGGCTGGCGTCATGAGCAAGAAATTCAATATCAAAGACCTGGATTTCAACAACATCGGCAATTGGCCCCAGCAAGCCAAGATCGGCTTCTGCGTCTTGTTGACGGTGTTCATCCTGATTGTGTCGTGGTTCCTGCTGATTAGCGGTAAGAGCGATGAATTGCAGTCGTTGGAGCATAAGGAAACCGAGCTGCGCGCTTCGTTCGAGAAAGAGCAGAGCCGTGCGGTGAATCTGCAGCCGCTGAAGCAGCAATTGGTGCAGATGGGCCAGGTATTGCAGCAAATGCTAAGGCAGTTGCCGAGCAAGACCGAAATGCCCGATCTGATCATCGATATTTCGCAGACCGCGCTGTCCAGCGGTCTGAGCAATGAGCTGTTCCAGCCGGGTCCGGAAGTGCCGAAAGAGTTCTACGCGGAAAAGCCCATTGCGCTGCGGATGGTCGGGAGCTACCACCAGTTCGGCGCATTCGTCAGTGGCGTGGCCTCGTTGCCGCGTGTCGTGATCCTGACCATGCACGACATCAACCTCAAGCCACGCGACAAGGCTGGTGGCAGTGGTGGCCGGGGCGAACTGGAACTGTCCGGCACCGTCAAGACCTATCGCTACCTGGACGACAAGGAAATGGCCGACCAGGAGAAGGCGGCGGCGGCGAAGAAGAGCGCAAAGCAAGGCGGTGGCGCATGAGCCGACATGGCACGGTCTTCAAGGTCGTGGTGGCGGGCGTGCTGGCGTTGTTGCTCGCAGGATGCGCTCGCGACGTGACCAGCACTCCCGGCGATGCGCCGAACTTGGAGAACTGGGTCAAGGAAGTGCGGGCGCGTCCTGCGCAACCGCTGGAGCCGCTGCCGGTGATGCAGCAGTTCGAGACCTTCGAGTACACCGCGCAGGGGTTGCGCGATCCGTTCAGCGATGCTTGGGCCAATCCCGACGGCAACAACGGCCTGCGCCCTGATCCGAACCGGCGCAAGGAGCCACTGGAACAGTTTCCGCTGGATGGTCTCAAAATGGTCGGCACCCTGGGTGGAGGCTCCGGTCAGGTGGCGCTGGTGATGGCGCCGGACAAAGTGACCTACCGGGTGCGTCCGGGCGTGTATATGGGCCAGAGCGATGGCCGTGTGACCGCGGTGCACGATGATCGCATCGATTTGATTGAACTGGTGCCGGATGGCGCTGGCGGTTGGCTCGAGCGTCCGGCCTCTGTGGCGCTGGACGATCAATGATTGATTATGGGGATAGCACGATGACTTTTTCCAAAGCCCTGAGCCTGCGCCCTATTCGGCGCCGCGCGACGATGCGGCTATGCGCGTTGGGGGTGGTGGCGGTGCTGGGGAATGCGGTCGCCGCCGCTGTTACCGCTCCCGCTCCCGTCGCTGCTGCGGCGCCGGTGTCGACCAAGCTCACGGTGTCGAAGATCGACTTCAAGCGCGGCGATGACGGTACGGGACGCATGATCCTGTCCTTCAGCGGTGCCGGCGCCAGCCCGGATCTGCGGACTCAGGGAAATAGCGTGGTGGTCGATGTCGGCAACGCGGTGCTCCCGCCGGAGTTGCAGCATTCGCTCAATGTCACCGACTTCGCCACCCCGGTGCAGCGCATTGATGCCAAGCCGTACGCAGGGGGCGTGCAACTGGTGCTTAACACCAATGGGACGTTCGAGTCGCTGGCCTACCAGTCCGGCAACGAGTACGTGGTCGAGATCACCCCACGCGCTGCTGCGCCGGCGGTGGGCGCGGTCACCGCGACCACGGTCAGTCAGGCCGCTGCGAAGGTGGCCGCGCGCGGTTATAGCGGTAAGCCGGTGACTTTCAACTTCCAAGATGTGCCGGTGCGCACGGTGCTGCAGCTGATCGCCGAGGAGTCCAACCTCAACATCGTCGCTTCCGATACCGTGCAGGGCAGTGTGACCCTGCGTCTGGTCAACGTGCCGTGGGACCAAGCGTTGGACATCGTGTTACGCGCCAAAGGCCTGGACAAGCGCCGCGACGGTGCGGTGGTCTGGGTTGCCCCGCAGCAGGAACTGGCCAAGTTCGAGCAGGAAAAGGAAGACGCACGTATCGCGATCGAGAACCGCGAGGATTTGGTCACCGACTACGTCCAGATCAACTATCACAGCGCCACGGCTATTTTCAAAGCGCTGACCGAGGCCAAGGGCATCGGCGGTAGCGGTGGTGCTGGTGCAGGCGGTGGCGGTGGCAGCGGACAAAGCGACAACGGCTTCCTGTCGCCGCGCGGTCGCATCGTCGCCGACGAGCGCACCAATACGTTGATGATCAGCGATATCCCGAAGAAGATCGCGCAGATGCGCGAGCTGATCAACGTGATCGATCGGCCGGTCGATCAGGTGCTGATCGAGGGGCGCATCGTGATCGCCACCGACACCTTCGCGCGCGATCTGGGAGCGCGTTTCGGCGTGGCCGGGCGTCGCAGCTACGGCAGCAACACCGGCGTTGTCAGTGGCAACTTGGCGGACAATAGCTCCATCCTCAACAACAGCCTGCATAACATCCCGAACGGGCTGAACGTCAACCTCCCCGCAGGCACGTTTACCACCGGCAACGCCGGCGCCATCGCCTATACTTTGCTTGGTGCCAACTTCTCGTTGGACATGGAGCTATCTGCGCTCCAAGAAGAGGGCCGTGGCGAGGTCATATCCAACCCGCGCATCGTGACCTCCAACCAGCGTGAGGCGGTGATCCGGCAGGGCAAGGATATCGCCTATGTCACCATCACCGGCGGTACGGGTGGTGCGGCGGCCACCCCGAACGTGCAATTCAAGGAAGTGCTGCTGGAGTTGAAGGTGACTCCGACCATCACCGACGACAATCGTGTCTTCTTGAACATGAACGTCAAGAAGGACGAGGTCGATCACTACGTCACCTTGCAGAATTACGGCACCGTGCCGGAGATCAACCGTCGCGAGATCAATACCGCGGTGCTGGTGGACGACGGGCAGACCGTGGTGATCGGTGGCGTCTACGAGTTCACCAATCGCAACAGTCTGGCCAAGGTGCCGTTCCTGGGCGATGTTCCCTTCCTGGGGAATCTGTTCAAGCAGCGCGGCCGTAGCAAGGCCAAGGCCGAGTTGCTGATCTTCGTCACGCCGAAAGTCATGCGTGTGGCCAAGCGCGCCGGTTGAGCACAGCCGAGCGCTCGAGTTGCCCGACGGGAGAGACGCAGGTCTCTCCCGTTGTCGTTTGTGGCGCTGGATGCTAAACGAGAAAAGTCTGGATTTGCGACGCACGGAACCATTTCAGCCAGGATCGGTCAAACTCGGCACATGAACACGCCATCCCCAACTTTCGATTCTTCGTCTGCCGCGTCCGAGCAGCAGCGCTTGTACGCCGCGTTCGTCGCCTTGCGCGAGGGCTTGACCCAGACCATCGTCGGCCAGTCGGCCTTGGTGGAGCGCCTGCTGATCGCGTTGCTCGCCGATGGTCATCTCCTAGTGGAGGGGGCGCCCGGCCTGGCCAAGACCACCGCGATCCGTGCACTGGCCGCGCGCCTGGAAGCGGATTTCGCCAGGGTCCAGTTCACCCCGGATTTGCTCCCGGCCGATCTCACCGGCACCGAAGTCTGGCGTCCGCAGGAAAGCCGTTTCGAGTTCCTGCCAGGACCGATCTTCCATCCGATTCTGCTCGCCGACGAGATCAACCGCGCACCGGCCAAGGTGCAGTCGGCCTTGCTCGAAGCGATGGGCGAGCGCCAGGTCACGGTTGGCAGGCACACCTATGCCTTGCCCAAGCTGTTCCTAGTGATGGCGACACAGAACCCGATCGAGCAGGAAGGCACCTTTCCGCTACCGGAGGCGCAACTCGACCGTTTCCTGATGCACGTGCGCATCGGCTATCCGGAGGCGGCGGCCGAAGCGGAGATCCTGCGTCTGGCCCGCGAGCGTGCGCGCGAGACGTTGGAGGCTGGCGAGGCGTTACCACCGCGCATGCCGCTGGACGACGTATTCGCGGCACGCCGCGCGGTGCTGGCCTTGCATATGGCGCCGCCGCTGGAACGTTATCTGATCGAACTGGTGCTGGCCTCGCGCGATGCCAGCGGCTACGACGCGACGTTGGCGCGGCGGATCGCTTGGGGCGCGAGCCCGCGTGGCTCGATTGCGCTGGAGCGTTGCGCGCGTGCGCGCGCCTGGCTTGCCGGGCGCGATTTCGTCACTCCCGACGATGTACGTGCGGTCGCGCCGGATGTGCTGCGCCACCGCGTGTTGCCCAGCTACGAGGCCACCGCCGAGGGCTGGGACGGCGATCGTTTGGTCGCTGCCCTGTTGGACAAGGTGCCGCCGCCGTGAACATGGCTGGGGAAGATCGCAGCGGCGCGCGGGCGCGCGCCGCTGTTGTGCTGGCGAGGTAGGGGGCGATGGCAGTGCAGTCGGCAGCGTCGGGCATGCCTCAGGCAGCGGTTTCGGGCGAGGCGGGGATTCGCCCTAACCTGACCGAATTGGTGGCATTGCGTGCCGCCGTGGCCAGGGTGCCGCCGCCGCGTCGCGGTCGGCATGGTCTCAGTGGCACTGCGCCATCGGCATTGCGTGGGCGCGGCATGGACTATGCCGAGTCGCGCGAATACGTGGTGGGCGACGATGTGCGTCATATCGACTGGCGGCTCACCGCGCGCAGTGGTCGCACCCATACCAAGGTGTTCCAGGCCGAACGCGAACGGCTCAGCCTGATCGTGGCCGACACCGCGCCATCGCTGTACTTCGGCACTCGGGTGCGTTTCAAGTCGGTGCAGGCAGCGCGTGCCGGGGCAGTGGCCGCCTGGGCCGCGCAGCGGCAGGGCGATCGCCTGGCGGCCTTGCGTGGTAGTCGCAGCGAAGCGCCGGTGCCGCCAGCATCGGGGCAGCGTGGTGTCCTGCGTGTGCTGGATGCGTTGGTGCGTTGGTATGCGCAGCCGCCGCAGGACGATGTAGGTCTGGGCGTGGCTCTGGAGCATGCGGCCATGGTGCTGCGTCCGGGATCCCGACTGGTGGTGCTGGCTGATCCAGCCAGTGCCAAGGCAGTCCCGGCAGCGCGCTGGGCGACCCTGGCGCGGCACAACGATGTGGAACTGCTGCTGTTGACCGATGCACTGGAATTGCAACCGCCGCGCGCGGCACTGCCGTTCTGGGCCGGCGGGCGTCGGGTCGAGGTCGATCTGCTTTCCGCCCACGCCCGACAACGTTGGCGCGAGCAGTTCGTGCAGCCGCTGGAAACCCTTGCGGCCGAGTTGCCTGGTCGTGGGGTACGCGTGCGGGTGCTGCGCAGCGACGCGCCCAGCGAATCCTGGTTGCTGTCATCCGGGCCACGAGCGGTAAACGGATGAGTCCGCAACACCTAGCGCTGCGTGATGTGCATCTGCCGCCCGCACCGTCCTGGTGGCCGCCGGCGCCTGGCTGGTGGATGGTGGGCGCGCTGCTGTTGCTGGTCATCGGGGGCGCCGTGTTTTTGGCGATGCGCAAGCGTCGGCGTGTTCAACGTTGGCAGGGTCAATTCGATGCGGCATTGCGCGGCAGCGCGCTTCCCGCACAAGTCGCTGCGGTGTCGGAATTGCTGCGGCGTGCAGCACGGCGTAGCGACCCTGCCGCCGCAATACTGCAGGGCGAGGCATGGCTGCGTTTCCTCGATGGCGCCAAGCGCCAGGAGTTTTCCGCCGGTCCGGGGCGCTTGCTGCTCGATGGGGGGTATCGGCGCACGCTGGAACCTGCACAGGTGCAGACACTGCTACCGTTGGCGCGGCGGCGCTTTCTTGAGCTGATGGCGGCGCGGCGCAGATGATGGCGATGAGCATGTTCTCGCACGATTGGCACACCGCCGCCGACATGTTGACCGGATTCGCCTGGCCATGGATGTGGCTGGCGTTGCCGTTGCCGTTGCTGGCGCGCTGGCTGTTGCCGGCGCGCCGGGGCGATGCACCGGCCTTGTGCGTGCCCTACGGCGAGCGCTTGCAGGCGGTGGCGGCCACATCGGCGCGAGGTGGCCTGTGGCGCGCCAGCGTCTGGCTGGCGTGGCTGGCCTGGTTCTGTTTGTGCGCGGCGGCGGCGCGCCCACTGCAACTGGGGGAACCGATCGCACCGCCGCAGCAGGCACGGCAACTGATGCTGGCGGTGGATCTGTCCGGCAGCATGAGCGACCCGGACATGCGTCTGGGGGGGCGCGTGGTCGATCGCCTGACCGCCGCCAAAGCGGTATTGGCCGACTTCCTGGATCGCCGCGACGGCGATCGCATCGGCTTGCTGGTATTCGGCCAGCAGGCCTATGCGCTGACTCCGTTGACCGCCGATCTGGCCACCGTGCGCGACCAGTTGCGCGACAGCGTGGTCGGCCTGGCCGGCCGCGAAACCGCGTTGGGCGACGCGATCGCACTGGCGGTCAAACGTTTGCGCGAACAACCGCAAGGTGAGCGGGTGCTGATCCTCCTGACCGATGGCGTCAACACCGCTGGTGTGCTGGATCCGCTCAAGGCTGCCGAACTGGCCAAGGCCGAGCACGTGCGCGTGTACACGATTGCGTTGGGTGGTGACGGTGGTGGCATGTCGCTGTTTGGTATGCCGATCCCTGGCAGCGGCGGCGACGACGAGGTCGACGAAGACACCTTGCGCAAGATCGCGCAGGACACCGGCGGCCGCTTCTTTCGCGCACGCGACACTGCGCAGCTGGCCTCGATCTATGCCGAACTGGATCGGCTGGAACCGGTGCGCTCGGCGGGCCCAGCGGTGCGCCCACGCATCGAACGTTACGTATGGCCGCTGAGCGCGGCGCTGGTGTTGGCGTTGGCGGCGTTCGTGTGGCCGTGGAGGCGTCAATGAATGCATTGATGGACGTTGTGCATGCGCTGCACCTGCTGCGTCCACAGTGGTTGTGGGCGCTGTTGTTACTGCCCCTGCTGGGCTGGAGTTGGTGGCGCCGTCGTCGCCGTCGCGACCTCTGGCGGCGCACGGTGGACGCGCATCTGCTACCGCATCTACTTGCGCGTGCTGGGCGCAAGGGCTCGCTGGGACTGTGGCTGGGAGCGCTTGGTTATTTGATCGCTGTGTTGGCGCTGGCTGGACCGAGTTGGCGCGAGGAAGCGCAGCCGCTTTGGCAGTCGCACATTCCGTTGGTGATCGCGCTGGATCTGTCCTCGCGCATCGAGGCCAGCGACCTGCCGCCATCGCGCTTGCTGCAGGCGCGCGCGAAGTTGGCAAGGTTGCTGAAAGAGCGTAGCGGTGGCGAGGTGGCATTGCTTGCCTATGCCGGCGAACCCTATACCGTCGCGCCGTTGACTGATGACGCGAGCAACGTGGCCTTGTTTCTGGATGCGTTGTCGCCGCAGGTGATGCCGGTGGCGGGGCAACGTACCGATCTGGCGATCGATTGGGCGGCGCAGTTGCTGCATCAGGCGGGTTTTTCTCATGGGGATATCCTGCTGCTTAGCGACCAGGCCGATGCTCAGGCGCAGCAGGCGGCCGCGCGCGCGGCCAGCCAGGGCTACCGCGTCTGCGCACTCGGGCTGGGAACCGCACAGGGCGCCGCTTACCGTGATGTCCAGGGTGGTTTGGGTCATGCGCACTTGGATGCAGCGTCGTTGCGTGCGCTGGCGGCGGCGGGCCATGGCGATTACGCAGGGGTGACGCCCGACGATGCGGATCTGCGCGCGTTGGGTGTACTGCGGCCACAGGATCAACAGGCGACGCAGGCGGATAAAAGCCAGGGCCGCATTTGGCTGGATCAGGGCTACTGGTTGCTGCCGCCGTTGATGTTGCTGGCGTTGTTCGCCTTCCGCCGTCGTGGCGGTACCGCGCTGGTGTTGCTGTGCGTGCTGCTGCCGTTGGCGACGCCACGACTGGCGCAGGCGGCGGATGCGGGTCGCAGCGATGCGCTGTGGCGGCGTCCCGATCAGGTCCGGCAGCAGCGCCTGGATACGGGGGTGCAAGCGTATCGGAAAGGCGATTTCGCCGCCGCGCAACAGCAGTTCGAGGGCATCGACAGCGATGTCGGCTGGTACAACCTGGGTAATGCGCTGGCGCGTCAGGGCCGTTACGACCAAGCGATCGCGGCCTACGACAAGGCGTTGACCTTGCACCCGCAGATGGCCGATGCGATCGCCAATCGCGCGGCGGTGGAGGCGGCGCGCAAGCGTCAAGCCTCGGCGCAGCCTCCGCAATCGGGCCAGCAGGGGCAGGATCGATCGAAGCAGCAGAAGGGTCAGTCGCACAACGGCGATCAACAAAACAGCCAGCAGCAAACGGGCGAACAAGGGAAAGATTCGCAGCAAAACGCCCAACAGCAAGACGCCAAATCGCAACAAAAAAACGACGCTCAGCAGCAAACTGACCAGCGACACGCCGATTCAGCCGCTGCGCAGAAGCGCGATATGCAAAAAACACCGCCGACGCCTAGCGATGCCAAGGCCCAGCAACAGGCCGACGCTGCGCAGCGCCAGCAGATGCAGCAAGCGATGGCGCGGCAGGGCGCGGCGGATCAGCAAGCAGCGCGTGCCGCCGAGGCGGCTAAGGAAACTCCGCAGCAGCGCGCGCAACGCCAGGCAGTAGAGGCATGGTTGCGACGGGTGCCGGATGATCCCGGTAATCTGCTGCGCACCAAATTCATGCTCGAACACGAACGCAGACAGCGGGAAGGACCATGATCGACTTCAAGCGACATTGCCGGAGCGCACACGGTGTTGCCTTGCTGCTATTGGTCGCGTTGCTGCTGACGGTGATGCCGGTGGCTGCGGCCACGCGCGCATGGCTGGACCGCGATAGCGTCAGTGCTGGCGAAGGCGTCACCCTCAACATCGAAACCGATCAGACGACAGCGCTGCCGGACTACGCGCCGCTGCGTGCGCAGTTCATCCTCAGCAACGAGATCAAGAGCCGGCAGGTGCAGGTCGTCAACGGTATGGTCTCGGTCAAGGCGTTGTTCGGTGTGATGTTGACACCGCGCAGTAGCGGCACTTTGCAGATTCCGTCGTTGCGGGTTGGTAATGAGCAGACGGCGCCATTGCGTTTGCAGGTTGCGGCGGCAGCAGCGGCGGCGCCGCCGCCGGCCGGTGCCACTGCGGGTGATCCAGCGGCGCTTGGCGATGCCAACGTCTTCGTACAGACGCTGGTGGACGACGCGCAGCCGTATGTGCAGCAGAGCGTCGGCGTGGTGGTGCGGTTGTACCTGGGCGTGCCGTTGAATTCGGGCGAGCTGGATCTGCAGGCACCTGCGGGTGCGGCGTTGCAACGCATTGGCGACGATATCCAGAGCCGGCGCGAGATCGACGGACGCATGTACACGGTGATCGAACGGCACTATCTGCTGGTGCCTGAGCGCAGTGGTGCGTTGCTGTTGCCCGGCGCACGTTTCGTTGGGCACGGTCCGAGTGGTCTCTTCGACGATGACTTTTTCGGTCGTGGTGGCGACCTCAACGCGCGTAGCGCGGCGCAGACCTTGCAGGTACGCGCGCAGCCGGCCGACGCGCCGCAACCTTGGTTGCCGTTACATGCGTTGCGTTTGCGCTACACGGTCACGCCGCAGCGTGCGAAGGCCGGCGAGGCGGCGGATATCGTTGTCGAGGCGCATGCGCGCGGTGCTACCCAGGCACAGTTCCCGGAATTGCCGACCCCCAGTGCCGATGGCGCGCAGGTGTTCGCCGAGCCGCCGCAGGTGCAGGAGCGTTTTGTCGATGGTGGCCCGGAGCTGACGATCACCCGACGTTATTCGATCGTGCCGCAGAGCGCGGGGCCGTTGCTGCTGCATGGCCTGCAGATGCCATGGTGGGATGTGGCCGTCGGCGCTGCGCGTGAGGCCGTATTGCCGGATCTGACCTTGCAGGTGCAGCCTGGCCAGGGTGTGCCCGCGCCGCCGCCGGTCAGTCCCACGGCACCGGCGCTGAGTGCGGCGCCGGCCGACAGCGCGGTGGTGACGTCGGCTGCGCAGCCCGCGCCGTTCGCCTCGGTGGCGCTGTGGATGGCGCTCGCGCTGGGCTTTGCGCTGCTCTGGCTGGCGACTTTGGTCTGGGCCTGGCGTCGCGTGCGGCGCGCACGCATAGCCGCCGCAATGCCGGCGATGCCAGTCGCGGCCGCTGCGCTGCCACCTCCGCGTGCCGGCCTGGCCGAGCTACGCAAGGCGTTGGATAGCGGTGGTCTGGATGAGGTCGTCATGTTGCTGTGCGCCCAGGCGGGTGTCTCCGATCTCGATGCGTTGGTGCTGCGGCTGGGCGACACCGCGCAGCGCGAGGCCGTCTTGCGGATGCAGCGCGCGCGCTGGGGCGTCGTAGGCGATGTGCCTGGCGCGCGCGCCGCGTTGCGCGCCGCGTTCGCATCCGGGCCGCATTGGCGTGAACAGGGGCGGTCTGTGCGCGCCCGCGACGATCTGCCACCGCTTTATCCGCGCGACGCCTGATGTCTAATCGCATTTGCTGGCAGGCATGGCGTTGTCCAGCGCAGGGCAGGAGATGCGTGTACCGGAGTCGTTGCGATGCTCCGCCGTGTGTTGGGTGCGCAGTCCGATGGCGACATTGGCGCGGTGTTCGGCGCGCGCCGGCTCGCCTGCGAACGGTACATGGTGTGTGCCGCCCCGACATGCCATGCCGCCGCCTGTGGGACAATGCCAGACCCGACGCCACGCGCCCGCTGCCGACAGAGCCCTCATGACGACGCCTACCCGCCGCCAACTCGCCAATGCGATTCGCTTCCTTGCCGCCGATGCGGTGGAGGCCGCCAAGTCCGGTCATCCTGGCATGCCGATGGGCATGGCCGATATCGCCGAAGTGTTGTGGAACGACTTCCTGCGCCACAATCCGAACAATCCGCAGTGGTTCAACCGCGATCGGTTCGTGCTCTCCAACGGTCATGGCTCGATGCTGCAGTACGCGTTGCTGCATCTGTCCGGCTACGACCTGCCGATCGAAGAACTCAAGCGCTTCCGTCAGTTGCACAGCAAGACCGCCGGCCACCCCGAGCGCTGCGAAACTCCTGGCGTGGAGACCACCACCGGTCCGCTCGGTCAGGGCTTTGCCAACGCGGTCGGTTTCGCGCTGGCCGAGAAGCTGCTCGCGCAGCGCTACAACCGGCCCGAGCATCAGATCGTCGACCATCGCACCTGGGTGTTCATGGGCGATGGCTGCCTGATGGAAGGCATCTCGCACGAAGCGGCGTCGCTGGCCGGCACCTGGGGTCTGGGCAAGTTGGTGGCGTTCTGGGACAACAACCAGATCTCCATCGACGGCAACACCGCCGGCTGGTTCAGCGACGATACCCCGGCGCGCTTCGAGGCTTATGGCTGGCAAGTGGTGCGCGACGTGGACGGCCACGATGCGGAGGCGATCACGGTCGCGATCGAGAGCGCGATGGCCGAGTGCGACAAGCCGACCCTGATCTGTTGCCGCACCACCATCGGTTTCGGTGCGCCGAACAAGGCTGGCAAGGAGTCCTCGCATGGCGCGCCGCTGGGCAAGGACGAACTGGAGGGCGCGCGCAAGGCGCTGAACTGGCCCTATGGCCCGTTCGAAATTCCGCCGGAAATTTACGCCGGTTGGCGCGCCGGTGGCGCCGGCACGCTGCGCCAGGCCGAGTGGGAGCAGGCGTTCGACAAGTATGCCAAACAATATCCGGCCGAAGCGGCGGAACTGATCCGGCGCTCGCACGGCGAACTGCCGGAGGACTTCATCGTCCAGGCCGATGCCTACATCGCTAAGCAGGCGGCCGAGGGCCAGAGCATCGCCTCGCGCAAGGCATCGCAGATGGCGATCGAGGCATTCGCGCCGCTGTTGCCGGAATTGGTGGGCGGCTCCGCCGACTTGGCTCATTCCAACCTCACCTTGTGGAAGGCCAGTAAATCGGTCGCCAGCGACGATCCGAATGCCAACTACGTGTACTACGGTGTGCGCGAGTTCGGCATGACCGCGATCGCCAACGGCTTGGCGCTGCATGGCGGCTTCATTCCGTTCGATGCCACCTTCCTGGTCTTCAGCGATTACGCGCGCAACGGTGTGCGCATGAGCGCGTTGATCCCGGCGCATGCGATCCACGTGTACACCCACGATTCGATTGGTTTGGGCGAAGACGGCCCGACCCATCAGCCGGTCGAACATCTGGCTGCGCTGCGCTATATCCCCAACAACGATGTGTGGCGTCCCTGCGACACGGTCGAATCGGCGGTGAGTTGGAAGGCTGCGATCACCCGCAAGGATGGCCCGAGCTGTCTGGTGTTCAGTCGGCAGAATCTGCCGCACCAGCCGCGCAGCGACGCGCAGATCCAGCAGATCGAGCGCGGCGGTTACGTGCTGGCCGATGCTGCCGGTGGCGCGCCCGAGGTGATTCTGATCGCCACCGGCTCGGAAGTCGGTCTGGCGATTGAGGCGAAGCAGGCGCTCGACGCTGCGGGCCTGAAGACCCGCGTGGTGTCGATGCCATGCACCGATGTGTTCGACCGCCAGGACGCCGCCTACCGCGAGTCGGTGCTGCCCAACGCGGTGCGCAAGCGCGTGGCGGTGGAGGCCGGCGTCACCGGCTTCTGGCGCGCCTATGTGGGATTGGACGGCGCGGTGGTCGGCATCGACAGCTTCGGCGCCTCGGCGCCGGCGGAGGTGCTGTACAAACACTTCCAGATCACCGTCGAGCACGTGGTCGCGGCGGCGCGCGCGCTGTAGGGCGAACGCGTCGCGTGCGGGCAACAGCGGGCCGATACAGGCTGGCCCGCTTTTTGTGTGCCGCGTTAGTTCTTTACGCGGCTATTTGCAGTGTTGCTGTTTAGATTGGCTAACAAAATTCGTGAGTCGCTGTCGCGTGGGCACCGATAGCGCAGAGCCCAATACGCGGATTTTGAAAAAACGCTTCGAATGGATTCCCCGATACCATGTGACTCCCTTTCAGCGTTCCTACGTCTGGGAGAGCGCTCAGCCGCGCTTGCGCGATTTGCCGCGTACTGGCTTCGCTGTAGGTGTGCTGTTGGGGGCGGGTGCTTTGGCGAGCACACCGTCGTCGTGCAGTTGCTGCAGCCAGGACAGCGTATCGACGTAGGAGAGGAAGTGTTGCAGATAACCGGGCGAGAGCGTGCGCATCAGCGTCAGTGCGCGGTGTACCAGGACCCCGGAATTCAGTGGTCCGGCGTCGGTTGGCGCCTGCCGCAGCGATTGCCGCAATTGGCTGCGGCTGCGCAATTCGGTCCACAGCTGGCGCGCGTCTTCGAGTGCTTGGAGTTGCGGCGTTGGGATCGGGGTGAGCGGAGAGGCAATGGCATCGGTGCGCAGCATGTCTGCGGCGAGCATGCTGCGTTGTGCAAGCAGTGCGCCGAGCGGGCCAGGTTGCGGTGTACGCGCGCTTGTCTGTGTGGTGGAGGCCGCAATGGCGTCGGACTCGGCGGCAGACGCCGCCATCGCTCGGATCTGCGGCGGCACCTTGGCCGGTTCCTCGGCATCGGTATCGAGCAGCGCGACCAGCTTCTGTTCCAGTAGGTGTCGCGCCTGGCCTTGGTGATACCCGATCCGTCGCGCCAGTGCGTCGATGAAGCGCGAGTGCAGGGTGTCCTGACGCTCGCGTTGTTGCGCGTGCCAGGCAGCCAGACGCGTGGCGAGGTCGGTGGGATCAGGGTGCATGCGCTGGTGCAGCGGTTTTGTTAGGACGCGGTAGCGGCGCCATCTCCACGCGCCGGTTGCTGGCGCGTCCGGCGTCGTCCGCGTTCGACGCCACCGGCTGTTGCGCGCCGAATGCGGCGGCGAAGATTGCGTCGGCCGGCACACCGGCATCGATCAGGGCGCGGGTCACGGTCAGTGCGCGCTCGGCGGACAGTTCCCAGTTGTCGACGAACTGGCGGTTACCTTCGCGCACCTGGCGGTCGTCGGTGAAGCCGCTGACCATCAGAATCTCGTTGCGCGCTTTCAGGTAGCCGGCCAGCGGTGTGGCCAGGCTGTCGAGCAGGTCGCGGCCTTGCGGTTGCAACTGGTCGGAGTTCAGCGCGAACAGCACGTTGCCGCGGATGCCGATGCGGCCATCGACCAGGGTCACCCGGCCCGCGGCCAGCGGTGCGGCCAGTGCCTGCTCCAGCGTCTTGCGCTGTTGTGCTTCGCGTTGCTGCTGGCGCATCTGCGCGTCCAGTTTGCTCGACAGTTGCAATTGCACGCCGATCACGCCGATCAGGATCAGCACGAATGCGCCGAACAGCACCGACATCAGGTCGCCGAACACGGCCCAGATCGGCGTGCCGGCATCGGTTTCGATATCCAGCTCGTCGCTCATGCCACGTTGGCCTGGTCAGGTGCGTGAGGTGCGGCGAGTTGGCGTAGTTCCTCGGTGATCTGTCGCTGCGAAAGCATGCTCAGGTCGATGACCTCACGCGCTTGCGCCACGTAGTAAGCCAGTTGTTCGTCGCTGCGTGCCAGGGATTTGTCCAGTGCTTGTTCGATGCCATGTAGCCGCTCCAGCAAGGCGTTGTTCGATGCGCCGAAGGCGTGCACGGCGCCGGCGAAGGCCTCGCCGAGGCTGGCTACCTCGGTGGCGCTGGCGGCGATCTGCGCCGCCGCGTTGCCGAGCTTGTCGGATTCCGCCTCGATGCGATCGCTGAAACGGCTGCCGACGCGTTCGAGCAAGTCCGCCGAGGTGGCGACCAGCGCGTCCACCGCGCTGCGTTGCTCGGTGGAGGCGTGATTGACCGCGTCGAGCAAGGTGTGCAGCGTGGCCAGTAAGCGGTTGCGTTCGTCCAGCATGGCGGTGTCGCGGACCATGCTGTCGGACAGCGCCTGGCGCAGTTCGGCGAGGACATCGGCGGCGGCCTTCGGCGCTTCCGATGCGATTTGCACCAATCGTGCGATTTCGGCGATGGTCTCGCGCGCCTGCGCTTGGCTGTGTGCGGACATTGTCGCGGCGGTGGTTTGCAAGGTGTCGCAAATGTCTTGCTGACGCTGTGCGATGCGCTCGCCATTGTGTTCCCAGTGTTCGCCGAGCGTGGTGCTCATGCGGGCGAAGCTGTCGGTCCAGGCACTCAGGCGCGCCTGATCGCGTACTTCCAGCGCGTCCTGCAATTCGGTGTGTGCGTGCCGCAGTGTGTCCGCCAGTGCGACCGTGCGTTGCTCTAGGTTCGACGCGGCCGTGTCCAGCGCCTTCGCGTTATCTGCTGCGAGGCTGTCGTTGAGTACTTGCTGTCGCGCCAGCGCATCGTCCCACGCTTGCCGGGCATTGTCGCTGGCGGCTTGCAGGCGGGCCGAGAGGGTCTCGACTAGCGTGGTGGCGCGTTGTTCGAGTCCGTCGCCAGCGCGCTGCAGGGCGCTGGCCATTTCTTGCAGCAATGCGCTGTTGGTACGGTGTTGTTCGGCCAGCGCGGTGTCCCAGCGCTGCGTGGCATGTGCGGCGGCGTCCGCGAAGCCGCTCGTCAGTGCGTCCAGTTGCCGTTGCACCGCCTGTCCGACGCTGGCCTGCAGCGTCGCGCTCTCGTGCGCCACACCTTCCAGCGTGCGTTGCACCACCGGCTGCAGCGCCTCACCCAGCGCACGCGCGTGCGCGTCCACGCCGGTCTGCAGCGCATGTTCGACTGCGCCGGCCAGACGCGTGTAGGCAACCTCGGTCCTGCGGTGAAAGGCGTCCTGGTGGGCGGCGAGGCGTTCGCCGCTGGCCGCGTTATGGTGTTCGAGTGCGCTCATCATCGTGTGCAGCCGCTCGACCAGGGTCGGCATCAGTGCGGCTTGGGTTTGCAGCAGTTGCAAGGCTTCGTTGCGTTGATGCGCTTGCGAATGCGCGCGCAGCGCGGTGGCGCTGAGCAGGTCCAGTCGCTGCACCGCGTGTAGCCGTTCGCGTCGGCATAGTGCGGCAAGCAGACCGAGCATCGCCGAACTGGCCACGCCGGCGATCGAGGTGCCGAAGGCGAATCCCAATCCTTTGAGTGGCGCCGCCAACGCGGCGCGGATGGCGTCCAGGTCGTTCGCGCTGTCCAGCGCCAAGCCGGTGCCGCGCAGCGTGGCCATCATGCCGAGGAAGGTGCCGAGCATGCCCAGCAGGACCAGCAAGCCAACCAGATATGCCGTCAGCGCGGGTACCGGCAGGCCCGCGCGCGCGCCTTCGATACGCAGGCGCACTGCGTTGCGCAGGCTCGGGTCCAGCCGTTGCAGCCAGCCGTCCAGATCGGTGCGCGCGGTGTCGGCATCGTCCAGTGCCTGCACCAGAGTCGCGCTGGCCTGGCGGTAGCGGTACAACTCCGCCACCCCAGCCAGGTAGCACACGCCGATCAGCGCGGCGAAGCCAGCGCCGAGCGGATTGGAGTCGAGATAACCGAAGCCGATCCAGCAGACGACGGCGAGGCCGGCGAGGAAGACGGCGATATGGAAAAGAGTCTTGTGCATGAAAGTCCGGTCAGCGGCTGCGAAGCGCGGAGAGCAGCGCCTCGATGGGATGGAAGCGAACGTCCAGTTCGGCGCGCAGGATGTCGTGCAGGTCCTGGCGGAAGCGCTCCAGCCATGCCTCGTCGGGCGTTGCCGGGAGTGTGTGCGTGGTGGCGTTGTCGTTGGGCGGTGACGCGGCGGCGCGCAGGCGCTGGAAATGCTGTTCCAGCAGGTTCGGCACGTTCGCCAACAGGGTTTGCTCGCGCGGACTCAGGGTCTGTTCCATGACCGCATCCACGTCGGCCAGCCGTGCCATGTCGGCCGAGACCTGAGCGAGCGCGTCGCGCAGCAGGCCGCGCAGTCGCCCGCTGGCGCTGAGGATCGCGCCTTGCAGCGACAGGTAGCGTTGCCGGAAGGGGGCGTAGTCGATCGCGGCAACGGTCGTGTCGGTCTGGTGGGTCCGCTTGGGCCTGCCGGTTTCCTTGGCGAGGTCGGTGGCAATGGCCGCTTCCAGTGTCGCGCGCGCGTTGCGGCATTGCGCTTGGAGCGCGGCGACGTCAGGCGGGTTGGACGCGGTGGCAGGGGCGGGCAATGTCCCGTCCAATGCCCTGGACACGGCGACTGCGCGGTTCCAGTCGATCCATTGGCCGAGCCGCTCGGCCAGCGCGGGGCTGGACGCGGGTAGCTGCGCGTCGCCGAAACGCGCGAGTTGGCGAATGAAGGCCGGGCCCGGGACAGGCGACCGTGGAGAGTGTTTCTGCATGCGAGCGATCAAAACGCGTCATTTTACACGTCAATGAAAGGCTCGCTTGGAGGTGTTGTCGCACTCTGTCAAAAATGGGCTGGGCAGACCCTCACCGTTCATGTCGGCGGGCTGCGGATGCAGCGGCGGTACGGCCCACCAAATTGACTTGCCGAAACATCTCGGAAGTGACCTGATTGCCAGTGTCGTGTTGGTACGAAACCACGCTGTAGGAAAATTCCTACCCAGCAGCAGCCAGTTCTCTGATGTCCATCGCTTGCCGCTTACGCGATGCTACGCATGCCGGACGCGGGTGCCATGATGGCAGCTCATCTCGCGTGGCGCCTGAGCAGCGCCAAGCCGGCACCGCGCTATTGCGATCACGCACTGGGTAGTAGGCTGTTTCTTTCCCTTCCCACAGGTGAAACCATGGCTGTGCGATCTCCTGTTGCCACGCCGTCCCATGCCGCGCCCACGCTTATCCTGACCGCCGTGCCG
>NZ_MDCB01000023.1 GCF_002939705.1 Xanthomonas albilineans
GGATGAAGCGCTCCAGCTCAGTGACAAGATAAAACAACAACCGAGCCTGCGCCGGTCCCATTTGTCTACATAAGACTATCCGTGAAGCTGACAGCAGCACAGATGGAACGCTCCATTTGTCTACATTTAGAGACAACGCGTGCGCAACTTATAGGTTGCTTATCCCAACGCATGACTGCTTACAAGTGCTACTGACTTGAGGCACCACTCAATTTTGAGTCCCGCCCTCCCAGTGCGGTCGCCATTGAGGTGGAGCGCGCAATCTCCGGTCAGGGCGTGACGCGTGTGGTGGAGCCGCTGGGCATCAGTCGCGGCCTATGTTTGCGCACAAAATTGCATCGTAAATTTGCACCGGTTCAAGCCGACGCATGCTATCGCCGCTACGACGATGCTGAGCACCACATGAAATCAAATCATCGCCGACAACGTCGCCACAGCATTCAAACGCGATGACGCATGCCTACGTCACGCACGCCGCTGCCCAAACGCCTTTCTATCGATCTATCTGCAATGAGTGGAGGCCGCACCATGTCCCCAGCAACACGGCGGCAGCGGCGGCGACATTGAGACTCTCCACCGCGCCACTGCCAGGAATCGACAGACGCAGATCGCAAGCCTGCGCGAAGCCGCGGTCCATGCCATCGCGCTCGGCACCCATCACATAGATCAGGCGTTGCGGTAACGCGGTTGCGAACAGCGCGTCGCCGCCCTCGACCAGGGTCGCCGCCAAGGCGAAATCGGCGTTGCGCAGTTGCGCCAGCGCCTGCGCGGGCGCCGGCAAACGCACCAGCGGCACTGCCTCGGCACCGCCCTCGGCGACCCGCGCGGCAGCACCGGACAAGGCCAACGTCGCCCCTTCCGGCAACAGAATTGCCGCCGCACCGAAGTGCGCCGCCGAACGCAGGATGGCACCGAAGTTGTGCGGGTTACCGACCCCATCCAGCCACAACGCCAACGCCGGCCCCGGCGCCAACGTCCGCAGCCAGTCGGCCAAGGGCAAGGGCGCTTCGCGCAGCACATCGGCGACCACGCCTTCGTGGTGCGCGCTGGCGGCGAGCTTGTTCAGATCGTTGTCGTCCACCACGCGGTAACCGACACGGTGCGCCACGCACCATTTGAGCAACGGCTGCAACGCGGGAATCCGCGCCTCGGCCAGATACAACTTGCGAATCGCCTCGGGCCGCCGCGCGTACACCGCGCGCACGGCGTTGAACCCGTACAGACGCAACTCGTCGCGATGGGCATCGGCCACAGGCGCGAGCGCACTGCGCTGCTTCGGTGCAGACGCCCGCGTGCCACCGGGACGGTTCCCCCAGGGCGAGTTCATCGGTTCGCACCCAGCACACCGACAGTACAGAAACAACGAAGAAGAGCGCGCATGGGAGTCTCCTGAAAGCGCACAGGCCACGCGTCGGATCGACGCGACTCGGTAATTTCCACGCATCCAGCGCCATCAATCAGGTCGCATCGGCACATTCTGATCGCGACATAAGCACGCTTGAACTTGGACACAATAGCAAATGATTGCATCGATCTGTGCACAAGCCCACAAATTAGACCCCCAAAATAATAAATAATCACAAATATAAAAATTAATTAATTAAAATAATAGAAAAATATACCAGATTCACCAACTGATTTGCTGAATATTTACAATAATACTACACCTTCACGCTCTATCGTCGTCGCTCCTCCGGCAACCACGCAGGCCTGTATAGAGTCGAGCCACATCTCTCAGCACACTCGTTTCTCCAAGGGGAATCACGCATCGGCGGTCCAGCTTGCGCGTGTCAACGTGCCAACCGACATTCGAACGCGGAGTTTCCTGGCAACGCACTTCACATTTCATAGGGGCAAGGGAATTCCAATATGAACATCAATAATGCACACCACGCAACATCCTTGGCACGCCGCCATACCGGCATCGCATTAATTTCTTCACTTCATCGACTTTACTTTTGCTGTGTAGGTGAGCCCGTTTTTCTAAGGCATCCGCGCCGAGGTAGAGTTGCTATCCCGCACGGCGGCCTCGCCCCACGCGGGCACAGCGCTGGAACCGCCAACGTCCAGTAGGCGGCGACGATATGGATCATACCGCCACGGACCCTCATGTCCGCGAGCACGTCCATCAGCACATTCGACGCAGGCCGGCATCAGCGCGTCATGCCAGCCGCCATGCCCTCGCCGCCACGGACCCGCACGCGCAAGCTGCGCTAAAATCCCTCGCTGCCAATCGCCCCCTGTCACCGAACCGTTCCCGATGCCTTCCGAGACCTCCGCCACGGCCCGCATTCCGATTTTCATGTACCACAACATCGCCGAGGCGCCGCGACACCTGAAGGTTTACCGCAGTCTGTACGTCACGCCAGCGCGCTTCGCCCGGCAGATGCGCCTGATGCAGCGGCTGGGCTACCGCGGCGTGTCCATGTCCGAGGCCATGCCTTATCTGCGTGGCGAGCGCCAAGGCAAGATCGCGGCGATCACCCTGGACGATGGCTATCTCGATAACCTGCACGCGGCGCTGCCGGTGCTGCAACGGCTGGGCTTCACCGCCACCGTGTACATGGTCAGCGGCTGCATCGGCCGCCACAACATCTGGGACGCGCAGAAACTCGGCATCGAAAAGCCGCTGATGAACCTGGACGAGTTGCGCCGCTGGCGCGCCGGCGGCATGGAGATCGGCGCACACACCCGCTCGCACCCGCACCTGACCGGCTGCAGCGACGCCGTGTTGCGCGAGGAGATCGGCGGCTGCAAGCGCGAGCTGGAAGATCTGCTCGGCGAAGCGGTGCCGCAATTCTGCTATCCGTATGGGGACGTGGACGAACGCGTCGCCGAGGCCGTGCGCGCCGCCGGCTATACCGCCGCGACCAGCACCCGCCGCGGCCGCGCCGTGGCCGGTTCCGATCCATGGCGCTACCCGCGCATCCAAGTGGCACGCCACCATCTGCTGCCGCACTTCGCGCTGCGTGCACTGACCGCTTACGAGGATCGCCGCGCATGAAATTTCTGTTCGTGGGCACCAACGCGGAGAACACAGGCGCGGCCACGCATTTCGTGGCCCTGGCGCAGGCACTGGCCGGCGTCGGCCACGATGTGGAAGTGATCGCCTGCGCGGGCGGACTGATCGCCGAGGAACTGCAGCGCAGCGGCATCACCGTGCATCTGGGGCGCTTCCGCAACGTGCTGGACCCGGCCGGTTACGCGCCACTGCTGCGGGCGGCGCGGCGCAGCAAGCCCGATTGGCTGGTTGGCAACTTCGGCAAGGAATACTGGCCACTGCTGCTAGCCGGGCACGCACTGGGCATCCGCGTGGCGCTGTTCCGGCATCGCACACCGGCGATGAGCGCGCTGTCCGGCTACGCGATCCCGCGTCTGGCGGCGCGGTTCTTCGCGGTGTCGCACTACGCGCGGCATGCTTATTTGCAGCGTGGCGTGCCGGAGGCGCTGGTGCAGGTGCTGTACAACCCGGTGAACATGGAGCGGCTGCGTCCGGATCCAGCACGGGGCCAAGCCATCCGCCGCGCGCAGCAATTGCCCGACGATGCAATCGTACTCGGCTACAGCGGACGCATGCACGCCGGCAAGGGCATCTTCCCGCTGTTGCAGGCCGCGTCGGCGGCGATGGCACTGGAACCGCGGCTGTACTGCCTGTGGCTCGGCGATGGCCCGGACGCGGCGCAGTTGCAAGCGCAGGCCGCCGCTCAGGACAACGGCGCGCGGCACCGTTTCGTCGGCTGGGTGAACGACACCACACCGTACTACAACGCAATGTCGATGCTGGCGTTTCCGTCGCTGGCGCCGGAAACCTTCGGCCGCGTCTCGGTGGAAGCGCAAGCCAGCGAAGTGCCGGTACTGGCCAGCGACGTCGGCGGCGTGGCCGAAACATTGGATGCGGACATCAGCGGCGAACTGCTTCCGCCCGGGGACGTGGACGCCTGGCGCGATGCGATCGTGCGCTTGTGCGATGCGTCGCGGCGCCAGCGTATGGGCCAGGCCGGGCGTGCGTTCGTCCAGCAACACTTCGGTGGCGCAGTGATCGCCACGCAGTTCGTACAGTTGCTGGAGCAACCGCGCTGCGCTCCGCCACCACCGGCTCAGACGCGACAGAGCGCAGGCACACGCTGAGCGCAGCCTCGCGCACGCGGCGACGGTGTAAATCCGGCGCTTGGTGATGCGCTCAGTCTCGTCCGCGATGGTTTAAAGGGCGCTCACACGAGGCGACGATTTCCGCTCTTCATCCAATTCCATCGCCTGGCATCTCCACACTCGAAGTGGGGTACCACAGAAATGGTTGCATCGGCACGCGCACTTTATATACGCATAAATTCAAAAAAGAAAACGCCGAACAAGATTTAACCGTGACGCAGCTTCGCAGTTTAACGACCATGCCGGATTCGCGAATTCAATTGCTGAATTTCCACAAGAATGCCGCATAAATTTGGCCCATTGTCGCCACTCCTACGGCAACAATGCAGGCCACTATCGAGCCAACTTACATCGCTCAATACCCTCGTTTCGCACAGGGGAATTCCGCACCCGCGATCAAGCTTGCGCGTGTCGACATGCAACCCAGGATCCAAACACGGGGTTTGTCGGGAACACACTCGCATTCACTCACGACAAGGCGATTCCAATGAATTTCAACGCAAATCATGCAACATCCGTGGCACCCCGCTATCGCCGCCATACCGGCATCGCACTCACGCTTTTACTTCTACTTCCGCTACTGGGTCTGAGCAGTGTCAGCACCGCCCTCGCCCAGCAATATGCACCCGACGCACGCCTGATGCGGGTCGCCGATCTGAAAGCCAAACACAAACCTGTCAACGTCCCCGACGACTACGTGCAGACCCCGTTCGGCTACTTCCCGCCCGCCTGCGTCCACCACATCAGCAACGACGAGCGTATCCTCGGGGATAGCAGCGTGCAGCACGCCAATGGCGTGCGCGAACCACCCCAGGTCTGCACCCAGGACAACTTCACCGCCAAAGGCATCCGGGTACACCCGGACGGCCGTGGCCTGGATGGCCTGCAAGTCCGCGGCAGCGCCGCGCTGACCGCATCCAAACCTCACGGCTCGGTGCCGCCGGCAGCGCTCGACCACAACTGGATTCAGGCCGCCGGTTACGAGACGGGAACCCCGATGGGCCGCATCGTCGCAAGCTGGCAAGTGCCGCAAAACCCGACCAACGCGACACAGCAGGTCTTGTACTTCTTCCCCGCCATAGAGACCGACTATAAAGCAATCCTGCAACCGGTACTGGGCTACTACGGCGACAGCAACACCTGGGACCTAAGCAGTTGGAATTGCTGTCAGGACGGCACCGTGTGGTACAGCGATTCCATTCCGGCCAAGACCGGCGATCAGATCGTGGGCGACACCTATGCCACCTGCAACGACGGTCGCCCCTGCTATAGCTGGAATGTCGACACGCGTAACCTCACCAGCGGCCAGAGCGTGCGGCTCAGTACCACGTACTACGGCGACCAGCGCACGAAAAAGGTGATTGGCGGCGCCCTGGAAGTGTACTACTTGGACAGTTGCGACCAGTATCCACCCGACGGCAGCATCACGTTCAACAACATCGGCGTGTACGACTACACACGACAACGTGTGCAGTCGCCGCCGTGGAATTCCATCATCGACAGTTCCGGTCTTGATGTGCAATGCAACTACGATTTGGGGACCACCTCCACTTCGGCCACGATCTACTATTGAAGTCGGTCCCTCCGTCGCGCCGCCGCTGCCTGGGCGGCGCGACGTTCATGACACCGACCGAGTGGAAGTGCAAGCGAGCATCGGCAGATCGCTCGCGTGCGTGACGCGCGTACCCGATTTGCGTGGAGCAGCGGGCAAGATCAGGCGCGCGTTATAGCTTGGTCAGCCACCAAAACGCATGGGCCATGCCCTGCATGTGCACCCTCAATCGCGCGCCTCCAGCCAGGCCAGCACCTGCTCCGCCAGCGCGGACACCTCTTCGCTATCGGCACGCAGGTGCAGGTCCGGCTGCGTCGGCGGCTCGTAGGGCGAGTCGATCCCGGTGAAATTGGGAATCTTCCCGGCACGCGCCTTGGCGTAGAGCCCTTTGACGTCGCGCGCCTCGGCCACCTGTAACGGCACATCGACGAATACTTCGACGAACTCGCCAGGCGCGAAGCGTGCCCGCGCCATCTCGCGCTCGGCGCGAAACGGCGAGATGAAACTGACCAACACGATCAGCCCGGCATCGATCATCAGCCGCGCCACCTCAGCGACGCGACGAATGTTCTCCACACGATCCTCGTCGGTGAAGCCCAGATCGCGATTGAGCCCATGGCGCACATTGTCGCCATCGAGCAAAAAAGTATGCCGGCCCTGCGCATGCAAGCGTTTTTCGACCAGATTGGCAATTGTGGATTTGCCGGCACCAGACAGGCCGGTGAACCACAGTACCCGTGGCGTCTGCCCCTTGATCCGTGCGCGCGCCGCCTTGTCCACGTCCAGATGCTGCCAGTGCAGGTTGCCGGCGCGACGTAGCGCGAAATCCAGGGTACCCGCCGCGACGGTGGCATTGCTGTGCCGATCGATCAGGATGAAACCGCCAAGCGTGCGATTGCGCGCATATGGGACGAACGCGACCGGCTGATCCAACGCCAGATTGCAGTAGCCGACCTCGTTGAGTTCCAGGCGCTTGGCGGCGAGCCGCTCTTGGGTGTTCACATCGACCCGGTATTTGATCTCGCTGACGCTGGCCACCACCGTGCGCGTGCCGATCTTCAGCCAGTACGGACGACCGGGCAGTAGTGCGGCATCGTCCATCCACAGCACATGCGCGGCGAACTGATCGGCCACTTCCGGCGGATCCGCCGCCGCGGCGATGACGTCGCCGCGACTGATGTCGATCTCGTCGGCCAGGGTCAGCGTGACCGCCTGACCGGCCACCGCACACGCCACCTCGGTCGCGCCGATCAACACCTGCGCGACATGGGAACGACGCCCAGACGGCACCACCACCACCGCATCGCCTAGCTTCACCTCGCCCGCCGCCACGGTGCCGGCGAAGCCACGGAACTGGGCGTGCGGACGGTTGACCCACTGCACCGGCAGGCGCAACGCGCGGTCGGCCTCATGCGTTTCCAGCTCCAGGCTTTGCAAATGTTCGAGCAACGCCGGGCCGGCGTACCACGGCATGCGTGCGGAAGGCTGCAACAGGTTGTCGCCCTCCAGTGCGGACAGCGGAATGCACTGGACCTGATCGATGCCCAGTTGCGTAGCCAACGCACGGTATTCAACGGCGATCGCCTCGAAGGCGTCGCGCGCAAATCCGACCAGATCCATTTTGTTGACCGCGAGCACCACATGGCGCAGCCCCAGCAGCGCCACGATATACGTGTGCCGACGGGTCTGGGTCAGCAGCCCCTTGCGCGCATCCACCAGCACCACCGCCACGTCGGCGGTGGAAGCCCCAGTGGCCATATTGCGGGTGTACTGCGCATGCCCAGGACAATCGGCGACGATGAACTTGCGGGTGTCGGTATCGAAGTAACGGTAGGCCACATCAATGGTGATGCCCTGCTCGCGCTCGGCGGCCAGACCGTCGAGCAACAGCGCGTAGTCGATCGCCCCGCCCTGCGTACCATGGCGCTTGCTGTCGGCGCCGAGCGCGGCGAGCTGATCGTCGAACACCTGCTTGCTGTCGTACAACAGCCGGCCGATCAACGTACTCTTGCCGTCATCGACGCTGCCGCACGTGATGAAGCGCAACAGTGGTTTGCATTCGTGCCGATGCAAATAGCCCACGATGTCGGATGCACCGCCTCCGCCCTCCAGCTCCGTCGCACGCCCGGTTTTCATACCCATCAGAAGTAGCCCTCGATCTTCTTCTGCTCCATCGAAGCGCCTGGATCCTGATCGATGATGCGCCCCTGGCGCTCGGAGGTGGTGGCCTGCAACATCTCGGCGATGATCTTTTCCAAGGTATCGGCCTGCGATTCGACGGCACCGGTCAGCGGATAGCAACCGAGCGTGCGAAACCGAACCCAGCGTCGCTGCGGCACTTCGCCCTCGCGCAACGGCAAGCGCGCATCGTCCACCATGATCAGCGCACCATCACGCTCCACCACCGGTCGCTCGGCAGCGAAATACAGCGGCACCACCGGAATCGCCTCGCGGTAGATGTACAGCCAGATATCCAGCTCGGTCCAATTGGACAGCGGGAACACGCGCACGCTCTCGCCGGGATGGATGCGCGGGTTGTACAAATTCCACAACTCCGGACGCTGCTGCTTGGGATCCCAGCGCTGGCGGTCGTTGCGAAACGAGAACACCCGCTCCTTCGCCCGCGCCTTTTCCTCGTCACGGCGCGCACCGCCGATGGCCGCATCGCACTGCCACAACGCCAGCGCCTGCTTCAACGCCTGCGTCTTCATCACCTCAGTGTGCATACTGGCGCCATGCGTGAACGGGCCGATGTCCTGCGCGGCCCCGTCGGGATTGATGTAGACGCGCAGATCCACACCGGTTTCGACGGCCCGCCGATCGCGAAAGGCAATCATCTCGCGAAACTTCCAGCGCGTATCCACATGCAGCAATGGCATCGGTGGCGGCGCAGGCGCGAAGGCCTTCAACAGCAAATGCAACAGCACCGAGCTGTCCTTACCCACCGAATACAGCAACAACGGATTGCGGAATTCGGCCACCACCTCGCGCAGGATGTGGAGACTCTCGGCCTCGAGCCGGTCGAGATGGGACAGGACGCAAGCGCTCATGGCAACGAAGTCACATGCAGTGGAAGGCCGAAGCGCAGAGTAACAGCGTGGGCGATGCGAGGGACGGGACGAAGCCATGCATTTGACAGCCGCAGCACAATGCCGGCCATTAATGAAGCGGTTGGCACACCGGCCTCACCTGCGCATGACGGCCATAACTTCGGCAGGCATCTCACTCCCGAATCAGTTCCCGCGCGCAACTTGGACTCAACTTTCAAGCGTAACGCTCCGCAATCGCATCGGATGGACGCATGGAAAAGCAGAACCGTCATTTAAGTTCTTAAGAGCGCACTATGTCCAGCTCCAGGTAGGCCGCATCCACGCGGGGGCTTGGACAAGGAGCTTGTGCAAGTATTGCGACACAGCCTGCCGACACGAGGCAGGTGCATCTCTGCCCGATCAACACCACGCCATTATCGGACCTCAAGACAGGAACGACTCTGCGAGCTTGCCCTGCGTGCCGAAGCCAGTCTCAGTGCCTGCGCCACTACCGACCTTGCTCGCCTTGCAACTCGACTCGGCAGCACGCAGTCGCGCGAAGCTGTCATATCTGACGCAGCCTAACTAGCGGTACAGCCACCAGGCCACAGCGGCAACGGCAACGGCAAACAGCAACCCTGGTATGCCCCAGCGCCAGACACTCGCGCGCTTGCCAGCAGCCACTGTGGGCCCGGCGGCAACAGACAGCTCCAGACGACGATAACGTTGGACCATTACGATCGCCTCGCGCAGCGACATCTCCGGATAGTGATCGAAAATTAGCCTGGCCACTTTGCGCCGCTCGCCGCAGTGCAACGCCATTTCCACCGCCGGTGGCAGGCGCGGTTCGATCGCACTGCTTATCGGGAGTTCGCGCGCGTCTTTGTCGACAACCGCGGACACTCTCCCCATGGCATAGCGATCAAGTCGTTACGCCACCAACTGCGCCGCATCGGCATGCAACCATGACTCGACCTGCAACTTCGCGCTGTGCAGATCCATGTCGCGGTGGGTACGCAATAGTTTGATCGCCTGAATGATCTTGCAACGCGCCAAGGCGTCGGCGACAAGCGGCGGCGGCAGGTTCCGGTTCATGTCGCAGATGTTGAGATGACGATACGAGACAGTCTGGCCATGGGCGAGTTAAGCGGCCGTGGCAGCGGAAGGTCGCAGCATCACACTTCCATCATTCGCCCCCCACAAAGATTCGCGTTATGAAGATCGACATCTGGCAAGGCGACATCACCCATCTCGACGTGGACGCTATCGTCAACGCCACCAACGAATCACTGCTCGGCGGCGACGGGGTGGACGATGCGATTCACCGTGCTGCAGGTCCGGAACTGCTGGAGGAATGTCGGCGACTGCCGGAACTCAAGCCAGGCGTACGTTGCCCGGCCGGTGAAGTACACGCCACGGCAGGTTACCGGCTCAAAGCGCGATATGTGCTGCACACCGTCGGCCCGATGTGGCGCGACGGCCAGCGCAACGAACCAGCGTTGCTCGCCAACTGCTACTGGCGTGCTCTACGTCTAGCCGAGCAGATGGGCCTGGAGTCGGTCGCGTTTCCCCCGATCAGTTGCGGCGCCGCTGGTTACCCGCTGCACCAGGCAGCACGCATCGCAGCGACCGAGACCGACGCCTGGCGGCGTGCGCATGCCTCGCCCAAGCGAATCATTCTGGTGGCCTACGATGCAACAGCCTACAAGGCCTATCAGCAAGCCATGGCCCAGATCACGATCGAGCAAACGGGTGGTCAGGCGCAGGTCGCCTGACCCGCGCCACAGCGACAAACGCCGCAACGCATAGCACAGCGGTCACGCCGCACACACCGATAAAAAAGAACGCCGGCCATCGCCATCTGACGCGAACTGGCCGACCGACACCTCAGCCGCGCCACTTACCCAGCGCCGCCAGGCCGTTTTCCTTGGCCCGTTCGTACACCACCTGCTGTGACTTGGCGACATGACCCTTGATGTCCCGCGACCACAGCTCCAATGCGGCCTGCTGCATCGCACGACCATACGAAAAGCTCAGCGGCCACGGCAGCGGGCCAAGCTGATTCATGGCGTTGAGGTGTGCGGTGGACTGCTCGTCGGTTTGTCCGCCGGAGAGGAACACGATGCCTGGCAGAATCGCCGGCACGGTGCTCTTGAGGCACATCACGGTGGACTCGGCCACTTCCTCGACACCAGCCTGCTCTTCGCAGTCCTTACCCGCGATCACCATCGACGCTTTCAGAATCGTGCCTTCCAGGACCACGTTCTGCTCGTACAACGCACCGAACAGCGCGCGCAGCGTAGCCTCGGTGACTTCGTAGCAAGTCTCGATGTCGTGGTCGCCGTCCATCAGCACTTCCGGCTCCACCATCGGCACCAAGCCCTGTTCCTGGCACAGCGCCGCATAGCGCGCCAGCGCATGCGCGTTGGTTTCGATGCATACGCCCGAAGGGATGTCCTCGCCGATGGTAATGACCGCGCGCCACTTGGCGAAGCGTGCGCCGAGCGTGTAGTACTCCTGCAGGCGCGCACGCAGGCCGTCCAGACCTTCTGTGATCAGCTCGCCCGGCATGCCAGCCAACGGATACGTGCCCTTGTCGACCTTGATGCCCGGGATCAGGCCGTGCTCGGCCATGTATTTCGGAAACGGCACGCCGGCCTTGGTCTTCTGACGGATGGTCTCGTCGTACAGGATGGCGCCAGAAATGTGTTCGCTCAGCTTCGGCGTGGTCAGCAACAGTTCGCGATAGGCGCGGCGGTTTTCCTCGACATTTTCGATGCCGACGCTGGCAAAGCGCTTGGCGATGGTGCTGGTGGATTCGTCGATCGCGATGATGCCCTTACCCTGGGCAACCATCGCCTGTGCGGTTTCGGCAAGCTGTTCGATGCTCATGGGATTCCTGCGATACGGGGGAAGGCCCAGTATATCCCGGTCACCCACGGCAATCGTGGAAGGCGGACCGGCGATCGCGAAACCCGACAACAGCATCGCGCGGTTTTTTCTCTAAAGCCGCCACGTCCATCAGCCCGACACGCTCACCCAGCACATCGCACCTGCCATCGACGCCGGTCCGAAAGCCGATCTCGTCGTTGCAATGGCCTGGCTTTTTCTTGCTCGATCCTGGGTCGCAGGCGCGCCCGCCTTCAGCGCGTCGCAGCAGGCGTAGACGAAGACGCAGGTGGCGTTGCACCGCCCCCGTCCACCCCATTCGGAAACGCCATCGGACAGACCTTCGCATACAGCGCCGAGGAGACCGGATTGTAACAGTGCGGATTGGTGACGACGAATGCACCAGAGGCAGGATTGACCGGCGCCCAGCAATCCGCGGGCACGCCCATGGTGCAAAACAGGAAGGGATTGTTGTCGTAGTAAGGAATGAAGACATACTGGGCCGAGGCCTGCATGGAGACCGCGCACAAGCACAATGCGGCAAACCATCCATGTGATTTCATCACGCGCTCTCCTTGGTTGGAGCCATCTATTGCTGCGTATGAAAGGAGCGATGCGTCCACAAGGTCGCCATCACTGCGACAGCGCCGCTGCAAGCGCGCCCGCCTGGATCACCTGCCCTATCAATTTTTTATTATTGTCGCCATCCAGCGCCTTGCGCGACAGCCGCGCCTGATCGTCCTTGAGCCCAAGAATGTAGTTGTCGTAGGCCTTCATCTCGGCCTGCCAGTAGTTCAGATCCATGGCGTTCTGGGCGACGAAGCGCTGGGTTTCGTTGTCATTGGCCGCCAAGGCCCCCTGGCCGGTCCCCACACTGTCACGCTGGGCCTGCACCTGCTTGAACTGATCGTTGCGCTGGATCAGGCGCTTGAGCATGCGCACGGTTTCGTTGTACTGGGCATTCTGCGCAAGCACCATGCGTTTGCACACCTCCCCCTGCTCATGCACACCATCACCCTGAAAGTTGAGCGTGGCCGAACTGAACTTCTGCAGCAGACCCGATATCCCGCTCTGGCTGGCACCGGGGCAGCTATCCTCCAGACCATAGTCCGACGGACGCTCGGCGAAGCTATCGGCCATCTTGGAGTCGCCGAAATTCAGCCGCTGCAAATTGATGAGCTGCTGTTGGTAATGATCCAACTCATGCTGATACTGCTCGAGCGTCCCCGTCCAGCGGGTAGCCTGATTGGCATATTCCTGCAATGCGCTGGCCATGGATCCAGGGTCATGGACGATCCACTGGGCATTGGCCGGCTTGGCCATCAGTCCAACAGCAATCAACACCCAAGCGAACGAGCGCACTGGACGGAAAAGGCGGAAAGAGGCGTTCATGACGAATCTCGGCAAGTCTTGTTCGGTAATAAAGGCACGCGGAACAGATGACAGCAGGATCCGATGCGCAGGGCAAACAGGCGGCGAGCCCCCCTGTCTTGCGCAACGACGAGCACGGGACACCTCCCCGGCGCTCGAGGGAACCGCATGAAAGCAACCGCTTGTGTGATCCGCTACGCGCATCGTCCTTGAACTGCGCATGAGGCAGTGTGAAAGAACTTTGGCATAGCCTTTGCTGAATTGCCACTGCACGGCACGACAGCCGATGGGCCGTGCAGACATCCCCCTTGGTTTATCTCGCTCTAGAACGCGTGGTAGGAAAATTCCTACCCTTTATCGCGGCGTTTTCCGACCTGCCGACACCATACCGGCGTCAGCTCCCGCGCAACGGCAACTCATTCGCCGCCGGCGGGATCCTGGGCATCGGCTAGCACTGACCGCATCCGCCGCACAGAGGCCAGCGTCCGCAGTCGGAAAAGCAGAGCGTACAGGGAAAACCGCGCGACGCTGGATACGTCGCGCGGCGGGATGGACCGCGCGGGTGGGCCCGGCGGCGCGATTACAGATCGCCCAGACCGGTGGCGTTGCCGTCCGCGCCGACTTCGAGCAGGCGCAGCGTGTTGGTCGCGCCGTGGGTTTCCATGTGCTCACCGCTGGTGAACACCACACGGTCGCCCGGAGCCAACAGGCCAGCATCGACCAGCAGGCGGATGGCGCCACGCGCCGCTTCGCGCGGGGTCAGGCCACGGCTGTCGAAGTTGATCGGGAACACGTCGCGCATCATCGCCATGTGTCGGCGCGCACCATCGTGGCGGGTGACCGCGAAAATCGGCGCCTTGGCGCGGAAGCGCGACAGGTAGCGCGGCGTACCGCCGGACTCGGTCATCGCCACGATCGCGCGCACGCCCACGTGCTGCGACAGGAACATCGTCGCCATCGCGATGGCTTGGTCGGCGCGCTCCAGGTTGCGCGGCGCCATACCGAAGTCGGTCTCGGTCTCGAACTGGCGCTCGGCGCCCAGACAGATGCGCGCCATCGCCTCGACCGCGCGGATCGGATAGGCGCCGGCGGCGCTTTCGGCCGAGAGCATCACCGCGTCTGTACCGTCGATCACCGAGTTGGCCACGTCCAGCACTTCCGCACGGGTGGGGATCGGACTTTCCACCATCGACTGCAACATCTGCGTGGCGGTGATGACCACTTTGTTCTGCGCCAGCGATTCGCGGATGATCTTCTTCTGCAGACCAGGCAGCTCGGCGTCGCCGATCTCCACGCCCAGGTCGCCGCGCGCGACCATCACCACGTCCGAGGCCTCGACGATCTCGGTCAGGTTCTCGATCGCTTCGGTGCGCTCGATCTTGGACACCAACAGCGCATCGCAACCGTGGGCGCGGGCGATACGCCGCGCCTCGTTCATGTCTTCGGCATTGCGGCAGAACGACACTGCGATGAAGTCCACGCCGATCTTGGCGACGATGCCGATCAGCTCTTTGTCGCGCTCGGTCAACGCGCCCAGCGAGAGCCCGCCACCCTGCTTGTTCAGCCCCTTGCGGTCGGACAGCACGCCATCGTTGAGTACGCTGGTGACGATGCGCTCGCCCTGCACGTCGGTCACCTGCAACTGCACCAGACCGTCGTCCAGCAGCAGGACATCGCCCGGGGCCACGTCCTGCGGCAGGCCAAGGTAGCTCACGCCCACTTGGGTAGCGTCGCCGGGCGCGGCATTGGGGTTGGCGATCAGGTCGAAACGCGCGCCCAGCTTGAGCGCAACCTTGCCTTCGGCGAAGCGCTCGATGCGGATCTTCGGGCCGGGCAGATCGGCGAGGATGCCGATCTCGGCACCGACGCGCGCGGCGGCGGCACGTACCTCCTCGGCGCGCTTGGCCTGACCGGAAGGGTCACCGTGGCTGAAATTCAGCCGTACCACGTTGACGCCAGCCCGGAACAGATCCTCGAGCACGCCGGGCGGGTCGGTGGCCGGGCCAAGGGTGGCGAGAATCCTGGTACGGCGCTGGCGTTCGGTCATGATGGCATCCTTCGGAAAAGCATTCAAAGCTAGCACACACACCCATCACACAAAATGGCATTGTGACATGGCCGTCCGCACACCCCGGCATCGGGCGCACACCATGCGCGACAGTATGCAGCCGCGCATGCGGCGAACAACTCAGCCAGCGCGCTACAGACAGGCCAGCCCAGGTCGTCACCCCACGCCATTCCATCCCGATGCCCGCCACGTTCAGGCGGTGGCGAGCACCGGCAGATGCGCAGGCGTCGGCGCCAACGCGCCGGCCCCGGCCAGACGCAGTTCGTCCGCGTCGCCGAAGCCCCACAACACGCCGATGCTGCGCATGCCGTGGTGACGCGCGCCCTCGATGTCCATGCGTCGATCGCCGATCATGCGGCACTGCGCTGCGGGCACGGCCAGCCGTGCCAATGCCTCGGCAATCAAGTCCGCCTTGAAGCGGCGCTGACCATCGTCGCTGGCGCCGACCACCTCCGCGAAACGATCGCCGAAGGGCAAGTGCGCGACGATGCGTTGCGCGAACCGCTGGTTCTTGGACGTCACCACCGCCAACTGGTGACCGGCCGCGTGCAACGCGTCCACCGCCGTGGCGATGCCGTCGAATACCTGCAATTCGCGCCAGCCTTGCGCGTCGTAGCGCGCTCGATACAACGACAGCGCCTGCTCCACCAGCGTTGGATCGCCCTGGAAATACTGGTGGAAGCTGTCGCGTAACGGCGGCCCGATCCAATCGCGCAACTGCGCCAACTCCGGCGCAGGGCGCCCCATGACGGCGAAAGCATGGCGGATGCCGCCGACGATGCCGGCCTCCGAATCGACCAAGGTGCCGTCCAAATCGAAGAACAGGGTGTCGATGCCGCTCACCCGCCACGCGCCTGCAATGCGGCAACCGCGGGCAGGGTCTTGCCTTCCAGAAACTCCAAAAACGCGCCGCCGCCGGTGGAGATGTAGCTCACCTGCTCGGCGATGCCGTACTTGTCGACCGCAGCCAAGGTGTCGCCACCGCCCGCGATGGAGAACGCGCGTGAGGCGGCGATGGCCCGCGCCAGGGTTTCGGTGCCCTTGCCAAACGCGTCGAACTCGAACACGCCAACCGGGCCGTTCCAGACCACGGTCCCGGCCTTGGCAATCAACTCGGCATAGTGCGCAGCGGTCTGCGGGCCGATGTCCAGGATCAGGTCGTCGGCGGCGACGTCGGTGACGGCCTTCACCGTGGCCGCAGCATCCGGCATGAACTGCTTGGCGACCACCACGTCGCTGGGCAGCGGGATCGCTGCGCCGCGCGCGTTGGCGTCGGCGACGATCTTGCGCGCGGTGTCGAGCAGATCCGGCTCGCACAACGATTTGCCCACCGAGTGCCCGGCGGCAGCGATGAAGGTGTTGGCGATGCCGCCGCCAACGATCAGTTGATCGACCTTGTTCACCAGATTCGAGAGCAGTTCCAGCTTGGTCGAGACTTTGCTGCCGGCGACAATCGCCAGCAGCGGTTTGGCCGGATGCTGCAGCGCCTTGGCCAGCGCGTCCAACTCGGCCATCAACAGCGGGCCACCCGCGGCGACCGGGGCGAACTGGATCACGCCATGCGTGGAGGCCTGCGCGCGGTGCGCGGTACCGAAGGCATCCATCACGAACACGTCGCACAGCGCCGCGTATTTCTTCGCCAACGCGGGGTCGTCCTTGCCCTCGCCGACGTTCATGCGGCAATTCTCCAGCAACACGATCTGCCCCGGCTGCACGTCCACGCCATCGACCCAATCGCGCAGCAGCGGCACCTCCACGCCCAGCAGCGCGGCCAGACGCGTGGCCACAGGCTCCAGCGAATCGTCCTTGCTCCACACGCCTTCCTTGGGCCGGCCCAGGTGCGAGGTCACCATCACCGCCGCGCCCTGTTCCAGCGCATGCTTTAGGGTCGGCACCGAGGCCAGGATGCGTTGTTCGGAGGTGATCTGGCCGTTGTCGATCGGCACGTTCAGATCCTGCCGGATCAGCACACGCTTGCCGGACAGGTCGAGATCGGTCATTCGCAAGATGGGCATGTGGTTACTCGCTTATCGTGAGGTTGCATGGGGAAAAGCGCGCCATTGACGTAGCGCGGCGGCAAAGCGTCCGTTGCGGGATGCTCCGTCAATGGCCGCGCGGTGACGAGGCAATGTCCGTATTGTCGGGTGTCGGCTGCGCAGCGGCAAATCGACGCACTGGCACGGATCGGCTGACGTCCGCACAACCATGCATTTCCAGCGCGTCCACGCATCGTTGTCGCCCCCCGCCGCCCGTGCGACGATCCACCGCCACGGCGCTATCGCCCCCATCGCGCACTCGACCTCCCGACGCATCGCGACAGCCACAAAAAAAGCGCCGAACGGCGCTTCTTTTGTATGCGACCTGCCGGACGCGTTACTTCGCCACCACCTTGACCATTTCCAGACACTTGTTGGAATAGCCCCACTCGTTGTCGTACCACGACACCAGCTTGACGAAGGTCGCGTCCAGGGCAATGCCGGCGTCGGCGTCGAAGATCGAGGTGCGCGCATCGCCACGGAAATCCGTCGCCACGACTTTGTCCTCGGTGTAACCGAGAATGCCCTTCAGCGCACCTTCGCTCTGCGCCTTCACCTCGGCGCAAATCTCGGCGTAGGTGGCCGGCTTTTCCAGTTCGACGGTGAGATCGACCACCGACACATCCGAGGTCGGCACGCGAAAGCTCATGCCGGTGAGTTTCTTGTTCAACTCCGGGATCACCACGCCGACCGCCTTGGCCGCGCCGGTGCTGGACGGAATGATGTTCTCTAGGATGCCGCGGCCGCCGCGCCAATCCTTGTTGCTGGGGCCGTCCACGGTCTTCTGCGTCGCGGTGGCGGCATGCACGGTGGTCATCAGGCCGCGCTTGATGCCCCACTTGTCGTGGATCACCTTGGCCAGCGGGGCCAGGCAATTGGTGGTGCAACTGGCATTGGAGACGATGGCCTGACCGGCGTAGCTGCTGTGGTTGACGCCGAACACGAACATCGGCGTATCGTCCTTGGACGGCGCCGACAGGATTACCTTCTTGGCGCCGGCGTCCAGATGCTTCTGCGCGGTTTCCTTGGTGAGGAACAGACCGGTGGATTCGATCACCACCTCGGCACCGACCTCGCCCCACTTCAGCGCGGCCGGATCGCGCTCCTGGGTCAGACGGATTTTCTTGCCGTTGACCACCAGATGACTGTCCTCAACCGACACCTTGCCGGCGAAACGGCCATGCACCGAATCGTATTGCAGCATGTAGGCTAGGTAGTCCGGTTCGAGCAGGTCGTTGATGGCGACGATCTCGATGTCGCTGGCGAAATTCTGTACCGCCGAACGCAGCACATTGCGTCCGATGCGACCGAAACCGTTGATACCGACCTTGATTGCCATTTCAGAGCTCCTGCGGCCGCGTCTGCCGCGGCGGATGGATAGAGAGGGAGCGCATTCTAGCAGGCCGGCCGCAACGCGCCGGACACAGGGATTTGGGACGTTGTTTTGTCGCGCCGGCGCAGGCACCGACATCTCCATCACAACCTGTGTGGTCGCAACTGAGCGGCAACGCAACGACAAGACTGCGCAGCATGGCGAGGGCATCGTCGCCGGCTAGACTGCGCATCATGACGTCCCGCATGTTTTTTCGGACCGCGTTCGCCGCGGCACTCGCCATGGCGCCAGCGGCCGCTTTTGCCTGGGGACCACTGGGCCACCGCCTGGTCGCCGACCTCGCCGAAACCCAACTCACTGCGCAGACCCGCGCGCGCATCCGTCCCCTGCTGCAAGGCGAAGCCAAACCGACGCTGGCCGGTGTCGCCACCTGGGCTGACCAGGTGCGCGAACAGGATCCAGACCTGGGCAAACGCAGCGCGCGCTGGCACTACGTCAATCTGGGCGAGCACGATTGCCACTACGTACAGGCCCGTGATTGCCCCGGGGGCAACTGCGTGGTCGAAGCCTTGCGGCACCAGAGCGCGATCCTTGCCGACCGCAACCAAACGCAGGCGGCCCGCGCCCAGGCACTGAAGTTCGTAGTGCATTTCGCCGGCGACGTGCGGCAACCGTTGCACGCCGGCTATGCCCGCGACAAAGGTGCCAACACCGTGCAGATCCAGTTCAACGGCAACAGCAGTAACCTGCACGCGCTATGGGACAGCGGCTTGCTGGACAGCCGCGGCCTGGACGAAACCGCCTATCTGAAGCAATTGGAAGCACAGCCCCTGCCCCCGCCATCGCCAGCCGGCCCCGCCTTGCCGCCACCGGCCATAGCCTGGGCCGAAGCATCGTGCAGGATCGTGCAACGCCCAGGTTTCTACCCGCACAGCGCAAAACTACCGGCGGACTACGTGACGACTTGGCGCCCAGTCGCCGAGGCGCAGTTGCGCCAGGCCGGCGCCGATTTGGGCGCGCTCTTGAACGCTGCCCTGGGCGAATAAACACGGTTACGCAAACCACCTCGAACCCGTGAAACGCAACGTCGGACGCGCCACGCCAGACCCCCATGGCACCGGCAACAGCGCAGAATCCAGCGCCCCATCGCGCAACCCATGCCTGAGCGAGCGCCTAGCACCAAACCACTTGGCGAAGCGATAAATTCAAAATTTCTTACATTAGAAATTACTGATATAGTGTGCGCCAATCTTTTCCCCCATCCGAGCCACTCAACCCATGCCCGCCTCCTCGACCCAGGCACTGGCCGACCGCGCGTACGCGCAGGCCAACGACCTCCCCCTCCATGTCGATCCCGCCACCGCGCCGCTGCCGGGCGAATGCATCATCGACGTGCGCGAACCCGGCGCGTTCGCCATCGGCCACATTCCCGACGCGATCAACATCCCCCACGGCATCCTCGCATTCCGTCTCGACAGCGATCCGGCGTTGGCCCGGCACGATCAGCCGATCCTGCTGTACTGCACCAGCGGCGGCCATTCCACCGTGGCGGCGCTAAGCTTGCAGCAACTGGGCTACCGCGCGGTGCGCGCACTGCCAGGTGGCTTCCTCGGTTGGATCGCCGCCGGCGGGCCGGTCGATTGCTGAGCCGATGCCGCGCCGTGCAATGCTGCTGCTGGATCCAGTCGCGATGCGCGCGCACGCCAGCGAGGCCGCACACCTGCTGAAGGCATTCGGCAACGAAAAACGACTGTTGCTGCTGTGCCTGCTGTTGGATCGCGAACAATCGGTCGGCGAACTCAATGCGCGGGTGGAGCTGAGCCAGTCGGCGCTATCGCAACACCTCGCATTACTGCGCGAGGACGGCCTGGTGCAAACCCGTCGCGACGGGCAGACGATCTACTATTCGCTGGTGCCCGGCCCAGCGCAGCGCATCCTCGAGGTGCTGCACGGCATCTATTGCGGCGCCGCTCCTCCAGCCGCCAGCAGAACCAGACCATGAGCCAACACCCGCACGTCCATGCGTTCCACCATGCTGGATCCGGCACCTGGAGCTATGTGGTCGAGGACGGCCACACAGCGGCGGTGATCGACCCGGTGCTGGAGTTCGATCCAGCAACCGGCACCCTGCACGACGGACCAGCACACGCCCTCGCCGACTGCCTCGCCGAACGCGGGCTGCAACCAGACTGGATCCTGGAAACGCATGCGCATGCCGACCACGTGTCCGCCGGGCAGTGGTGCAAGCAGCGCTGGCCACAGGCAACGCTGGCGATGGGCAATGGCATCCGTCAAGTGCGTGCGCGCTTCGCGCCGCAGTTCGGGCTGACGGAAGACGCCGACACATGCTGCGGCTTCGACCATCTGTTCGTTGACGGCGAACGTTTCGCGATCGGTCACCTGCAGGCGCAGGTGATCGCGGTACCCGGTCATACCAGCGACAGCATTGCCTATCTGATCGGCGATGCGCTGTTCCCAGGCGACTCGCTATTCATGCCCGATAGTGGCACCGCCCGCTGCGATTTCCCCGGCGGCGACGCCACGACGCTGTACCGCTCGATCCGCAGGTTATACGCGCTGCCTGACAGCACACGCGTATTCGTGTGCCACGACTACGGCCCCGGCGGCCGCGCGGTCGCTTGCGAAACCAGCATCGGCGCGCAGCGCCGCGAGAATATCCATGTCCGCGACGGCATCAGCGAAGCAGAATTCATCGCGCTGCGCCAGGCACGCGATGCGACCCTGGCCGAACCACGACTGATGCAGCCATCGATCCGCGCCAACATCCAGGCCGGTCGCACCGACGACCTCGCCCCAACGGGGGGATGAAAGCGCTAGGATGCCGGCATGTGCCGTTCTTGCCCTGCTGCCCTCACCCTGCACGCGGTTCGCCGCCAGCGCGCAGGCACGCACGCGCCGTTGGCCGACGTAGGCACCACAACACCATCATGCCCCCCATTCCTATGACGCGACGCTGCCTGCTACGTCTGTGTGCGCTCATCGCGGTCATCGCGATCGCGCCCGTGTCGGCGCAAACGCCGTTGACCGTGTTCGCCGCGGCCAGTTTGAAAGAATCCATGGACGAGGCCGCCGCGGCCTACCAACGCGCGACCGGCATCCCGGTGCAGGTCGCCTATGCGGCCAGTTCGACGCTGGCGCAGCAGGTGGAACAGGGCGCGCCAGCGGATGTATTCGTCTCCGCCGACCAAGCATGGATGGACGCGCTGCAACAACAGCGGTTGATCGATCCGACACAACGCCGCAGCCTACTCGGCAACACCTTGGTGCTGGTGGCGCCAGCCGGCAGTGCGGTCAAGATCGACCTGCGCAAGCCCGGCGCTATCGCCACCGCGCTCGGCGCGCAGGGGCGCCTGGCTGTCGGCCAGACCGAGAGCGTGCCGGCCGGCAAATACGCGCGCGCCGCGCTGCGCGCGCTCGGCCAGTGGGATAGCGTGCACGCGCATCTGGCCGAAACCGACAACGTCCGCAGCGCGCTGATGCTGGTCGCGCGCGGCGAGGCGCCGCTGGGCATCGTGTACGGCTCCGATGCCCAGGCCGAACCGAAAGTACGGGTGGTGGCGACATTCCCCGCCGACAGCCATGCGCCGATCGTGTATCCGGTGGCACCGCTGCGCGCCAGCACGCAGCAGCCGGCCGCCAGCGCGTTCGTGCGCTGGCTGGGCACGTCACCGGCACAGGCGATCTTCCGCCGCCATGGCTTCACCCTGGCGCAGTGAGTCCGCCCTTGTTCGCGTTCACCGCGCAAGAACTGGCCGCCATCGCGCTGAGCATCAAGGTCGCACTGGTCGCGGCCTTGGCCAGCCTGCCCTTCGCCGTAGCCTGCGGCTGGCTGCTGGCGCGTCGCCGCTTTCCCGGCAAAGCGCTGCTGGATGCGCTGCTGCATCTGCCGCTGGTGATGCCGCCGGTGGTCACCGGTTATGCGCTGCTGAGCGTGTTCGGTCTGCGCGGACCGGTCGGCGCGTGGCTGTTCGCGCACCTGGGCGTGCAGCTCGCATTCCGCTGGACCGGCGCGGCGCTGGCCAGCGCGGTGATGGGCTTTCCACTGATGGTGCGCGCCATCCGCCTGGCGTTCGTCTCCACCGACCGACGCCTGGAAGCGGCTGCGGCCACGCTCGGTGCCGGACCGTGGCGGGTATTTTTCAGCATCACCCTGCCGCTGGCGTGGCCGGGCGTGGTCGCCGGCAGCGTGCTCGGCTTCGCCAAGGCGCTGGGCGAATTCGGCGCCACCATCACCTTCGTCTCCAATATCCCCGTGCAAACCCAGACCCTGGCCTCGGCGATCTACAGTCTGTTGCAAGTCCCCGGCGGCGAGACCGGCATCTGGCGGCTGGCGCTGGTGGCGCTGGCGATCTCGCTGGCCGCGCTGCTGGCGTCCGAATGGCTGGTGCGACGCCAGCGCGGGCCGGAGCAGGAGCCGGATGTATGAGCCACCCGCGCAAAAGACGCCAACCGCGATGCTGAGCCTCGACATGCACCTGCAACGCGGGCGCTTCGAGCGACACGTGCGGATCGAAGAACCCGCGCGCGCCATTGCGTTGATCGGCCCATCCGGCGCCGGCAAGACCAGCGTGCTCAACGCCATCGCCGGCGTGCTGCGTCCGCGCAGCGGGCGCATCGTCATCGATGGATGCGTGTTCTACGACAGCGCCAGCGGCATCGACCTGCCCACACACCGACGCCGCATCGGCTACGTGTTTCAGGACGCGCGGCTGTTCCCGCATATGGACGTGCGCCGCAACCTCGGCTATGGCCGCCACCACCGCGCGCAAGCGCCGCGCTTCATGTTGGACACCGTCGTCGACCTGCTCGGCATCGGCGCGCTACTGGCCCGGCGCCCGGACAGCTTGTCCGGCGGCGAGGCACAGCGCGTGGCGATCGGGCGCGCCTTGCTATCGCAGCCAGCGATCCTGCTGCTGGACGAACCACTCTCCGCGCTGGACAGCGAGCGCCGCAACGCACTGATTCCCTACCTGCAGCGCGTGCGCGACGACATGCGCCTGCCGCTGCTGTACGTCAGCCACCAAAGCGAGGATGTGGCGCGCATCGCCAATGCGGTGCATCGGCTGGATTAGCCCTGACTACCGTCGATCTGATGGACACAGTGGCCGGAATCGGCAACTGCGCTGGCAAGCCACTCAGTAAAAAGGGCCAATTGCCAACAGCCGCTGGCAATGCTAGGTTCAAGCGGCAAACGCTCTGTGTGCTATTCAAAGGATGAAGCCATGAAAATGAATCAATTTCTCTTGAGAGCGCTGTTCGCTGTTCAGTTGATCGCTGTTCCGTTTGTCGTGAGCGCGAACACGAAATCGCAGTTTGTGGTGACGACATCGACTTATTCTGCAAATTCTGCGGAAAAGCAAGCGATCATGGCGTGGTTGCGGCAACACGCTGAGCGGGTGAGAGGACATCTGATCGGTGAATTCGAACGGGTCGGCGATGTCACGGTGATATATAGTCGTGATGTTGCGCTTGATAGATATGTCGTCCAGTCTCCTGGCGATGGGCCGCCTGCCTCTCTTCCTCTCAGTGGGCATCCGGGAGACACATTCTCGGTTTCATCATGCTCTTCAGGAGTTAGCCAAACGTGGTCATATACCTGGACTTCCAACTCCTCTGGCGGTGGTTGGAAGTTGACCAACTATAAGTATGTTACGAAGTCATGTGACTCCGGATCCGGCGGTGCTTGATCCCGAGGGCTGCATGATGATGTAGCCACAGAATGACGGGCCGTGTCCTTACGACCCGTCATTCTGTTCTGGCGAACGCCGCAACGCACTGATTCCCTACCTGCAGCGCGTGCGCGACGACATGCGCCTGCCGCTGCTGTACGTCAGCCACCAGGACGACGACGTGGCGCGCATCGCCGACGCGGTGCATCGGCTAGGCCAATAACCGGCGCGTGCGCGCTCAATGCGCGCCACCGCGCTCCATGCGCCCGCTGCGCACCGTGGCCTTGCCTTCGCGTACCGCGAACGTGAACGCATACGCCAGCGTCACCGGCACTTCCTCCACCGACGCGGCATCGTCGCAACGCCCCTCCACTGCCGGCTGCTGCGCCGGATCGGCATAGGTGCAAATCGCCGCAGGCACGAAGCGCCAAGCGTCCACCGCCTCGCGCACCGCCTGCTGCAGATCAGCCATTTCCAACTGTGCTCCCGCGTTGCACTCGGGACGATCGTTCAACGCTTCGCTACGTTCCACTGCGCCCTGTGCGGACAGGATCACCCGCACGCACACCATGGTCGGCGACAAACTGCGGCGCGGCGAATCGGCAGGTAACTGCGGCGTCGGCGTCTGCAGCGGCTGGGGCATACGGAAGACCTGCTGCGGCTGCATCTGGTAGGGCAACACCTGCGCCGCGCCGCCTGCGGCAGACACGCGATTCTCCAGCATCTGCTGATCCACCGAGGCCAGGCGCTGCGGCGGTTGCGCCGGCTCGCGCGGGGTCTGGCTGGCACATCCGGCCAGGCAGAGCGTCAGCAACGACAGCAGCGGCCAGTGCGCGCTCATCGCACCGCCGTGCTCATGCCACACAGCGGCAGCGCAGCGTGACCGCGCGTGTCTGGCGTCAACGTGTCGCACAAATCCGCCACCTCCTTGCCGGCCTCCTCGTCCAATCGGTACCAGCGATACTGCCCGGCATCGGCAACACCTGCCGGTGGCGACACCGGATCCATGCCGGCCTCGAAAGCGACCGGAACCTTCAACATGGCAGCGACCGCCCGGCCATGCGCCATGGCCGGGTTGAAGCGCCATTGCCAAGCTGCGGTGACCGCCGCAGCATCCAGCGCCGGGCTGCCGCTGCCGTGGGCGAGCACGCGCACAGCGCGGACTTTACCGACCGCATTCACCTTGAGTAGCAACACCAACTTGCCGGAAATCCCCGCACGGATGGCCGCATCCGGATAGTGTGGCGGGGGCATGAAGCGCGACGTGGGAACCCGCGCACGGGCGTCCGCCGTCACAGTCCCCGGACGCGACGCCCCGCGCGGTGCCGGTTGATCCAGCGTGTCTTTCACCACGCCACTGGGAACCACATCGCGGGCCATGGCGTTAGCCGGCACGCTGGCAGGAAACACCAGCGCCGCGACGCTACCGCCCAGTGCGGCCATCGCGACCACCGCAATGCCGACACCGCGCCGCCAGCCACGCACCACAGGCCGCTGCAGCAGCACGATGCGTTGCCGCAGCAGTGCGCTCGCCTGCCAATGACAACCGACAGGCAACGCGACCGCATCCAACTGCGTCTGCAGCATCGCCTCGGCGTAGCTGCGGCGCGAAGATGGATGCCGTGCAAGCACCGCGGCATCGCAGGCCAGCTCCTGATCGACGCGGAAGCGGGTCGCCGCCCAGTGCAACAACGGATTGAACCAGTACACGCAACGTAATGCCGCCAGCAACAGATTGCAGCGCGTATCGCCGCGGGCGATGTGCATGCGTTCGTGCGCCAGCACCAACTGCGCCTGCTGCGGCGGATAGCGCTGAGCGAAGTCCACCGGCAACACCACCTGCGGCCGCCACGCGCCCAGTACCAGTGGACCATGCAGCGCATGTTGCGCGATCGACACGCCCGGCTCACTCGGCTGCAAACGGCCCAAGCTGCGGCGATAACGGTGCTGTTGCCGCCACAGCAACGCGGCCATCGTCATCATGCCCAACGCCCAGAGCGCCAACAGCCAGGCCGCGCCGGCTCCCATTGCCAGCGATGCGGCGGCGGCGGACGCATCCGCCACGACATGCGGCGCGCCCACGTGCACGCTCGGCATCGCCACAGCAAAGGTCGCCGGCAGCGGCAGGCGCCAACCGCCCGGCACCAACGTGGCGAGCAACGCCAGCGGCACCGCGCTCCACAGCGCATAGGCGATGCCGGCACCGAAAGCACGCCGCATCGGTACGCGCAACAACAAGACCGCCACGATTGCCACACTGCCAGCCAACGCCGTCGTTGCAACGCTTGTCACGATTGCTTCAATGCTCATCGTCCAACTCCTGGATCAGTCGTTTGAGTTCGGCGACATCGGCATCGCTGAGCTTGCCGCGTTCGCTGAAGTGCGCCACCAGCGGCGCGATGCGGCCACCGAACAGGCGCTCGAGCAAGCCTTCGCTCTGTTGCTGCACCCATTGCGCGCGCTGCAAGAGCGGCGTGTACAAATAACGCCGGCCTTGTTTGTCGGCGCGGATCGCGCCCTTGTTGAGCAAACGATTAAGCAGGGTCTTGACCGTGGGTTCGGCCCAACCGCCATGCCCCGACAACGCCGCGAACACCTCCTCGGCGCTGAGCGGGTGCCGTTCCCACAGCACCTCCATGACCACGGCTTCCGCCTCGCTGATCGGCATGCATTTACGCCTGTAATTTTTTTCGATTACATGAGTAAACGAAACCCTTGTCAAGCACTTTCGCCAGCCAATACAGCAACGGCCCGCCACGCTCGCCTAAGCTATCGCGATGACCGACCATCTCGACGATCTCGACGCCGCCGTCGACCTCATCCTGCAACGCATCCCCGGCCCACTGCGGATCGGCGCACCGCTGGGCCTGGGCAAACCGCACCGCCTGCTCAACGCCTTGTACGCGCGGGTCCAAGCCGATGCCACGCGGCCCATGCAGCTCTACACCGCGCTGTCGCTGCACCCGCCAACACCCGGCGGCGGACTGCAGGGCCGCTTCGCGCGTCCGTTCCTGCAACGCCATTTCGGCGAGGATTTCCCCAAACTGAAATACGTGGAAGCACTGCAACGCGATGCACTGCCGGCGCATATCCAGGTGGAAGAGTTCTACATGCAGTCCGGCGCGCTGCTGCGCTCGACCCAGGCGCAACGCCGCTACACCAGCCTCAACTACACCCACGCCGCCGATGCAGTAGCGCAACGCGCGCCGAACCTGATCGTGCAGAAGGTCGCGCGCGCGCCAGATGGCAATGGCCTGTCGTTCTCGTGCAATAACGACATCACCCAGGACACGCTGGACGCACTGCAACGGCGCGGCCTGCCACGTCCGCTGCTGGTGGCCGAAGTCGATCCGCAATTGCCGTGGATCGGCGGCAGCGCCGCGGTGGAACCGACGTTCTTCGACCTGGTGCTGACGCCGCCAGCGCCGTATCCCGCCCTGTTCGGGCTGCCGCGACAGCCGGTCACCGATACCGATTACGCCATCGGTCTGTATGCCAGCACCCTGGTGCGCGACGGCGGCACCCTGCAGATCGGCATCGGCACGCTGGCCGACGCGCTATGCCACGCGCTGGTGCTGCGGCATACCGACAACATGCGCTACCGACAGGTGCTGGCGGCCCTGGATCCCACGCTGGAGCAGCATCCGACGGTCCGCGCATGCGGCGGGCTGGCGCCGTTCTCGGTTGGCCTGTTCGGGTGCAGCGAGATGCTCAACGAAGGCTTCCGACAACTGGTCCAATGCGGGGTGATCCGACGCAAGGTGCTCGACGACGCAGCGCTGATGCAACGCGTGGCCGACGGCAGTGCAGATGCGCAGGATCTACAGCGGTTGCAGGACGAAGGCGAATACCTACAAGGCGCGTTCTATCTTGGCTCAACCGCGTTCTACGCCTGGCTGCGCGAGATGGACTCGCAAACGCGTGCGGGGATCGGCATGCACCGCATCAGCGAGATCAACCAACTCTATGGCAACGAAACGTTGCGCCGTCTGCAGCGGCGCCAGGCGCGCTTCTTCAACTCCTGCATGATGGTCACCGCGCTCGGCGCGGCGGTGTCCGATGCACTGGACGACGGCCGCGTGGTGTCCGGCGTCGGTGGTCAGTACAACTTCGTCGCCATGGCCCATGCACTGGAGGATGCGCGCAGCGTGCTGATGTTCCGCGCCACTCGCGGCAACGGCGGCACGACGCACTCCAATGTGCGCTGGAACTACGGCCACACCACCATCCCGCGGCATCTGCGCGATCTCTACGTCAACGAGTACGGTATCGCCGATCTGCGTGGATTGAGCGATGAGGACTGCATCGCCGCGATGCTTGGGATCGCCGACGCGCAGGCGCAACCGGCACTGTTGGCCGAGGCCAAGCGCCACGGCAAACTGCCGGCCGACTTCATCGCGCCGCCGCACTGGCAAGGCCAGCGTGCCACGCGTGTGCGCGACGCGCTGGCGCTGTTCCGCGCCGACGGCACCTTGCCCGACTATCCACTAGGCAGCGACTTCACCGAGGTGGAGCAACGCCTGTTGCGCGCGCTGAGCTGGCTGCAAGAACACACCGCCAGCATCGGCGCAAAAGCGCTGACGCTGACGCGTGCCTTGCTGACACGCCCCAGCGCAGATCCGGCCTGCATGCAGCGCATGGCGCTGGACAGCCCACGCACGACCAGCGAGCGCATCCAGGCACGCTTACTGACATATGCTTTGAAACAAACCTCATCACCCTGATCCCTTGCACTGCGCCGACATCGCAAACACCCTGGCGCAGGCCACAGGTGGCCCATGGCCTTCGCACGTGGCCGCGCCGGGTGCTCGGGCCCCTACAACCATCGCCGTCGATGCCAAACAGTGCCGGCAGCAATACCGGCAGGTACGGCCCGTGTTACACAACACTGAAACAATAAAGAAAGAATAGCGTCAAGCAAGACTGTGATGATGTTAATGAATTTTTATCTTGTATTGCTGCATGCGCGCTCATTGTTCTGCTCCGTCGTTGCCGCCGCTATCCGATCGCACCGTCTGCGCCACGCCACGCCCACAGCGCACAGCACTGGCCCGCATGCTGATCGCGTTGCTCGCCGCCGCCGCGCCGATGGCGCTGCAAGCCGCGCCCAAGCTCAACGAGTTGCAATACATCGGCAGCCACAACAGCTACCACGCCGGATTCGCGCCTAGCGAAGCCACGCTGTTGCAGCGCATCGATCCGTCGATGTTCGCGACACTCAACTACCGTCACCCGCCATTGACCCAGCAACTGGACGACGGCGTGCGACAGCTCGAACTGGACATTTATGCCGACGCCAAGGGCGGGCGCTATGCGCACCCGGCACTCATCCAACAGATCGCCAAGGCCGGACTGCCACCGGCGCCGGCCTTCGCTCCGCCTGGGGTGATGGAACGTCCGGGCTTCAAGGTGCTGCACATCCAGGACATCGACCAACGCAGCACCTGCCAACCCCTCGTGGCCTGCCTGCGCGAGGTGCGTGCCTGGTCGAAACAGCATCCTGGGCATGTGCCGATCTTCATCCTGCTCGAAACCAAGGAATCGCCCATGCATCTGGCATTCCCGACGGTGCAGCCGGAACCGTTCGACACCGCCGCGCTGGATGCGCTGGATCGCGAACTGCGCTCGGTCTTCAAGCCCGGCGAATACCTCAGCCCCGACCAAGTCCGTGGCAAGGCCCCCACGCTCAATGCCGCCATCCTGGCCCACGGCTGGCCGTCGTTGGATGATGCGCGCGGCAAGGTCGTATTCCTGTTCGACCAGAGCAGCGTCGGACACGATTATCTGGCCGGCCATCCGGCGTTGCGCGGCCGGGTGTGTTTCACCAATGCGGTCCCCGGCGAGGCCGATGCCGCCTTTATCAAGCGCAACGACGGCAGTGCCGAAGAGATCGCACGCCTGGTCAAAGCCGGCTATCTGGTCCGCACCCGGACCGATGCGGACCTGAAAGAAGCCGAGCACGGGGACACCGCGCGGCGCGATGCCATGCTGGCTAGCGGCGCACAACTGCTCAGCACCGACTTTCCCGATCACGAGCCCGCCAGTTCCGGCTATGTGGTGCGCTTCGGCGACCACATGGTCGCACGCTGCAATCCGCAACTGCCGAACACCCGCTGCCAAGGCGTCGATCTGAGCCACTGATCGACACCGCACCGCGCAGCAGCGCGGCGACAACGGCGTGCAACCCCCTGTCGCAATGGAAAGCGCGGACGATCGCGCGCCTGTCGCCACGTGTCTGCAAACGGACGCAGACGCTTCTTTTCCCACCCTCACGAGTCTTCAACATGCAACAGATGCATCACCTAGGTCGTTTGACCTGCGCCATTGCCACCGCGCTGGCGCTTTCCATCCCGGCCTATGCGGACGAGGTCAACGACCGCAGCACGACAACCCTGGATTCGGTCAACGTGCAGGCCGCACAAGCCGCCGCACCGGGCTCGCTGGACGAACAGCGCCTGTCCACCGGCGTCAACAACGTGATGAGCAAGCAGCAGATCGATGCGATCCCCTCCGGCGGCATCGCCGACGTGGTCGCGCATCTGCCTGGCCTGTCGTCCTATAGCGATATGCACCTGGGCCAGGCCACGACCGGCGAGAACGCGTATGTCAGCATCCGTGGCCTGGACGCCAGCTACAACGCGTATTCCCTCAACGGTTTCAGCATGCCCGAAACCGATTCCTCCACACGTGCGATCTCGCTGAACATGCTGGCGCCGTTCGGCATCCAGTCGGTCAACGTATCCAAGTCGCCGACCCCGGACATGCCGGGCGACGCCACCGGCGGCGCGATCGATATGCGCACCCCGAGCGCCTTCGATTTCAGCGGCGATTTCTACGGCAAGACCACCGCACAAGGTCAACTCAATGCATTGGCCTCCAAACTCGGCGGCAAGGACAAAGGCGGCATGCTGCAACAGGAACTCGCCTGGAAATTCGGCGAGGACCATGCGTTCGGCCTGTATGCCTCGGCCTATTACGGCAACAACGACAATATGGCGCAGGCACCTGCGCCCAACAGCAAGTACGTCCCGCTGGACCCGAGCCAAGCCAACGCCAGCGACCTGCGTAATGTCGGCCCGCTGATCAGCACCCGCTACAAGTACAGCATCTACACCAGCCAGATCAAACGTTACGGCGCCAATCTCGGCTTCGACTGGCAGGGCGAAAACAGCGCGCTCTATGCACGCGCCATCTACGGCAACTACAGCGTCACCGGACAACAGGATCAATCCAGCGCGCGCCTGGAAACGGTGAAGAATCAACCCACGGCGGTGCGTGGCGGCTACTTCAATACGCACGACATCGACGAGACACTGGCGACGCTGCAATTGGGTGGACAGACCACGCTGGACCGTCTGCATTTCGACTACGGCACCTCGTTCGGACGCGGCACGCGCAGCCGTCCGGACTATGTGTCGGCGAGCCTGTACGGCTTCACCCCCGGCAGCTTCGCCTTCGATCTCAGCGACACGACCTATCCGAGCATCGAGCAAAGCCCGCAGAACCTGAAGGACTTTTTCTACAACCTGAATTCCTCGCTGTTCTGGAAAACTCAGGGCCATGACGCTGGCAGCCACGATAATCGCATCAATGCGCACACCGACATCACCTACCGTGTGGATGGCGATGTGCTGGACAACGTCAAGACCGGCCTAGCCGTGGACCACTCTGACCGTGGTGCCTACGATCATCCGTTCTTCCACAAGGACGGCAACTTCATCTACAACGGCCCGTATTTCGGCGGTTCCAACTACGTGTTCCCGAACGCGGGCGGTCCGCCGCTTGGCACGCTGCCGGGACGCCTCACCTACAACGCCTTCGATGGTCATTACCACGGTCCATTCAAGATCCTGGACCGCAACTGGGTGCTGGCGCAGGCGGTGCCCTACAAGTACCTCAACGATCCAACCGGCGTGGGCGCCTATACGCCTAACGACTACAACGCCAATACCACCTCCAGCACCGAGGCGATCTATTCCGGCTACACGATGGCCACCTTGCATGTCGGCGCGCTGAGCATCCTGCCCGGTCTGCGCTACGAACTCACCCGTTATTCCGCCGATTCCTGGCAATCCAACGGCGATGGCATCAACGGCCGCTTCGTCGGTGCTGGCCGCACCTACGGCGAAGTGCTGCCGGGAATCAACTTGAACTATCGCCCGGACGACTTCACCGTCTACCGTGCCTCGCTGCGTCGCAGTTTCAGCCGTCCCGCTTTCGGCCTGATCTCCGGCGAGACCGTCTATACGATCGACCCGAATCAGAAAGTGATCGGCATTTCCAAGCCCAATCCCGATCTGCAACCGAGCAAGGCCGACAACCTCGACCTGTCCGCGGAATTCTACGATCACAACGGCGGCGTTCTCAGCGCCTCGACGTATTACAAGCGCATCACTGGATTCATTTACACCTCGCAATCGGCCACCAGCAACGACAACACCCTCGGCGGCCTGGTCCCTACTGGCACCACCTTCGAGAACGGCGTTCCGGTGACCATGCCGCAAAACGGCGGCACGGCCAAGTTGTACGGCGTGGAATTGAACGGCAGCAAGCGCTTGCAAAACCTGCCGGGTCTATGGAGCAATTTCGGAATCAGCGCCAACCTCACGCTGCAACACAGCGCCGCCGACAGCAAACGTCCCGATCAACCGGAAAAAACCTGGCTGCCACGCGCACCGGAGCGTCTCTACAATCTGGACCTGTTCTACGACGATACCCGCCTGCGGGCCGACCTGACCTATAACTACACCGGCCTGCAATTGCTCGGCCTGACCAGCGACCGACTGAACTACTACCTGCAACCGGTCAAGTCGCTGGACTTCACCGCGACCTATCACCTACCACACGGCATCGATGTGGGGATCGCGGCCAAGAACCTGCTCAATTCCGCGACCTTCTACGAGACCCAAGGCAAGTCCAGCCGGTACATGGCCTACGATCCGGGCGCCGACGGTGCCTACGTGCAAACAGGCCGGGTGTACATGTTGACCTTGAGTTACACCTACTGATGAGCGATCCCCTTGCCTCCGGCGCGCCGCGCCGGAGGCAAGGGGATCGATGCCCGCAACGCCTTCGCCGTGACTCTCCAAATAAAACAGTAAAACGCAGTCTCTGCCTGGTTTTCATGGGTTTTGACTCGCTCTCCTAGGCCCAAACCTAGGCCAAACCGCCAATAACATTGGCCCTAATACTTGTTTTAGGAATTGGCAAAAATCGAGCGGATGGCCTCGCTGGCGCGATTGCGGCGAAAACCAGCCCACCACACCAAATGCGAACCGCCAGCATCAATGATGCTTGGATTGCGGTGCCGCCGTTTCAGTCTTCATCTTCATGGCATTGCGCATAGAAGTCTGCCGCCGCCTCGATCAGGTAGGTATAGCGCTTCACCATCCCCTGCCAGGCCAGCGCCTCCACTTGGTGTTCGACGTGGATATCCTCCGGCACCTCGCTAACCTCATCGATCAGCTTCGGGACTTCATGATTCCACCAACGCAGCATCATGTCCGGTCGCGGATGTGTGCGTATCAGCGACTCCACCAGCGACTGCATCGCCGTGAACTGCCGCACCGTGCGGATGCGCTGACCTTCCAGGAAGTGGATGCTCTTCTTGTGATCGAGCAGCGCCTTTTCCAGGACATCCAGCCGCTGTTTGAGGTCAGCACGCCCTCTACCGAAAACTCTCATACGATTACGCTCCGCCCAGCGCGAGCCGGGGCACCTGCGGTGCTTTCAGCAATAGCGGCTTGAAGTAGCTGTCCTTGTAATAAAAAATCTTGTTGGCCAGGATCGGATAGCCAATCCCCTCAATGAACACGATGGCTTTGTCCGGCGCCAGTCCCTTGACCTCATCCGGATTCATCAGCGGACGCCGATCCAGCACCTCGGTATAGCTGTGGCTGCTGCCTGGGCCGTAAGACTGCGTGCGCTGCCGACGGCGCACGGTGGTCTCGCCCAGCATCTTCGAATATTCCTCGGCATCCCGTTGCTCTCGCGGAGTGAACACGATCCGCACGCCGAGATTGGT
>NZ_MDCB01000024.1 GCF_002939705.1 Xanthomonas albilineans
CAGCGGCAATGGCTGGCGGGCGAGGTGTTGCAACAACAGGCCGCATACTGGCGCGAGGCGCTGTCTGGTGCGCCGGTACTGCTGGAACTGCCAACGGATCGTCCGCGTCCGGCGCGGCAGGACCATGCCGGCGCGATGCTGGAAGTGGTCGTGGAGCCACAGCAGTTGCAGGCGCTGAAGGAACTCAGCCAGCGGCATGGGTTGACGCTGTATATGACGCTCCTGGCGAGTTGGGCGCTGTTGTTGTCGCGTCTGTCTGGACAGGACGATGTTGTCATTGGCAGCCCGGTGGCCAATCGTGGGAGGTCGGAGACCGAAGGGCTGATCGGGTTCTTCGTGAACACGCTGGCGTTGCGGGTGGAGGTGTCGGGTTCACCGACGCTGGCGCAACTGTTGGCGTCTGTGAAAGAACGTGCGCTGCAAGCGCAGGCACATCAGGACATCCCGTTCGAGCAGGTGGTGGAACTGGTGCAGCCGCCGCGCAGTCTGGCGCATGCGCCGCTGTTCCAGGTGATGTTCGCGTGGCAGAACACGCCGCAGGGTGAGCTGGATCTTGGCGAACTCGAGGCCAGTGGGCTGGGCACGACGCAGACGAGCGCGCTATTCGACCTGTCGTTGTCCTTGGAAGAGAGTGCGGACGGGATCGTGGGCAGTCTGACCTATTCCACGGCGTTGTTCGAGCATGCGACGCTGGAGCGGTGGATGGGCCATTGGCGGCATCTGTTGGCGGCGATGGTGGCCGAGGGCGCCGAAGATATGGCGGTGGATCGTCTGCCGTTGCTGGACGAGGCCGAGCGGCATCAGGTGTTGACGGAGTGGAATGCAACGGCAGCGGATTATCCGCGCGATGCCTGTGTGCACGAGTTGTTCGAGGCGCAGGTGATACGTGATCCATCGGCCATCGCGGTGGTGCAAGGCAAGGTGTCGATGACGTATGCCGAGTTGAATGCGCGAGCCAACCAGTTGGCACATTACCTGCGTGAATTGGGCGTAGGTCTGGACGACCGAGTGGCAATCCTCCTGGAGCGTGGCATCGCTGCAATCGCTGCCATGCTCGGCGCCCTCAAAGCCGGCGCCGCCTATGTCCCTCTTGATTCGACATCGCCTGTCAAACGTTTACACGAATTGCTGGATGACTGTCGCGCCAGCATCGTCATCGTCGATCAGATGTTGCCCGCCGCGTTGCGCGATGAACTAACGCTGCCAACAATCACGGTGGCTGATTCCGCGCTCTCACAGCAGAGCGCAGAAAATCCCGAGATCGCCTGGCTGGGGCCGCAGCATCCAGCCTACGTCATGTACACCTCCGGTTCGACCGGACAGCCGAAAGGCGTGATCGTTTCGCAGGCAGCCGTACTCAACCTTGTCCTGCAAGACGGGCCGGCACGGTTACGCACCAATGACAGGGTGGCTTTCGCCTCTAACCCTGCTTTCGACTCGACCACGTTGGAGGTCTGGGGTAGCTTGCTCAACGGTGCCACCATCGTGATCGTTCCATCGTCGACGATGCGCGATCCGCAGGCGCTGGGTGCGCTCTTGGTACGCGAACGCCTGTCGGTATTGATTCTGGTCGCTGGCGTGTTGCGTGTCTACGCACCATTGATTGCGCCGCAATTGGGTGCATTGCGTCTGCTGCTCACCGGCGGCGATGTCGCCGATCCCCATGCCCTGGCCCAGGTGTTCACTGCGGACGGACAGGTAACCGTATTGCAGACCTATGGCCCGACCGAAAGTACCCAGTTTGTCACCGCATTGGTTTTGGAACATGCCCCCGATCCATGCCGACGCGTGCCGATCGGTCGGCCGCTGACCAATACCCGGCTCTATGTGCTTGACAGCCACGGCCAACTGGCACCGATTGGTGTAGCCGGCGAACTGTATATCGCCGGTGCGCAACTGGCTCAAGGTTATCTGCATCGTCCGGCGTTGACTGCTGAACGCTTCATACCCGATCCGTTCGCAGAGCGACCCGGTGCGCGCATGTACAAGACCGGCGATCTGGCGCGCTACCTGGCCGATGGCAGTCTGGACTTCCTCGGTCGTAACGACGCCCAGGTCAAGATTCGCGGTTTCCGCATCGAGCCGGGCGAGATCGAAGCCGCGCTACATGCCTGCGACGGTGTGTGCGAGGCAGTGGTCATCGCCCGTCAGAACAGTCAGGGCGATAGGCATCTGGTCGCTTATCTGGTTGGTGATGGTGGCGGTGTCGAACTCAATCCCGAGGCAGTGCGCACCCAGCTTGGTGGTCGCTTGCCCGACTATATGCTCCCGTCCGTTTACGTGTATCTGGATTGCCTGCCATTAACTCCGAACGGCAAGCTGGATCGCAAGGCATTGCCTGCACCGGATGGTGCGACCTATGCGGCGCATACGTATGAACCACCTCAGGGCGATATCGAACAAGCCATTGCCGCGATCTGGCGCGACCTGCTTGGGCTGGAGAGGATCGGTCGGCACGATAACTTCTTTGCCCTCGGTGGGCATTCATTGCTGGCAGTGCGGGTTGCCTCGCGCTTGCGCCAGGAGTTGGGGGCCGAGATCGGCGTGGCCGAGTTGTTTGCCCATGCGACGCTCCAGCGACTTGCCGCGTGTGTGGCGTCCTCGTCCGCTGCCGTGTTGCCGCCGATCACGCCGCTGGCGCCGGATGCGCCGCACGTGCTGTCCTTCGCGCAGCAGCGGCTCTGGTTCCTGTCGCAGTTCGAGGGTGTCAGTCAGGCGTATCACATCAGCGGCGGCCTGCGCTTGCGTGGGGCGTTGGACACCCAGGCACTACAACGCACCCTGGATCGCATCGTGGCCCGGCATGCGTCGCTGCGCACGACTTTTGCGCTGGTCGATGGGCAGGCATTGCAACAGATCGCGGCCGAGGACAGCGGCTTCCAGTTGATCGTCCATGATCTGCGCGATATGCCCGAGCGCGAGGCAGCGCTGGAGCAGTTATTGGCGGAGGAGGCGCAGGCACCATTTGCGTTGGAACACGGCCCGCTGATCCGTGGCGTACTGGTACAGCTCTCCCACGACGAACACGTCCTCTTCGTGACCATGCACCATATCGTCTCGGATGGGTGGTCGATGGGGATTTTGATCAACGAGCTGAGCGCGTTGTATCGGGCTTTCGCACACGGTGAATCCGATCCACTGAAACCGCTGCCGATCCAGTACGCCGATTATGCGAGCTGGCAGCGGCAATGGCTGGCGGGCGAGGTGTTGCAGCAACAGGCGACTTACTGGCGCGAAACGCTGTCCGGTGTGCCTGTATTGCTTGAACTGCCGACGGATCGTCCGCGTCCGCCCCGGCAGGACCATGCCGGAGCAACACTGGAAGTGGTCGTGGAGCCACAGCAGTTGCAGGCGCTGAAGGAACTCAGCCAGCGGCATGGGTTGACGCTGTATATGACGCTCCTGGCGAGTTGGGCGTTGCTGCTATCGCGCTTGTCTGGACAGGACGATGTGGTGATCGGTAGTCCGGTGGCCAATCGTGGCCGCTCGGAGACCGAGGGGCTGATCGGGTTCTTCGTGAACACGCTGGCGTTGCGGGTGGAGGTGTCGGATTCGCCGACGCTGGCGCAGTTGCTGGCATCGGTGAAGGAGCGTGCGCTACAGGCGCAGGCGCATCAGGACATTCCGTTCGAACAGGTGGTGGAACTGGTCCAGCCGCCGCGCAGCCTGTCCCATGCGCCGTTGTTCCAAGTGATGTTCGCTTGGCAGAACACACCGGAAGGCGAACTGGACCTGGGCGAACTTGAGGCCAGCGGGCTGGGTGCGGCTAGGACGAGCGCGCAGTTCGACCTGTCATTGTCGTTGGCCGAAAGCGAAGAGGGGATCGTCGGCAGTCTGACCTATGCCACGGCGTTGTTCGAGCATGCGACGCTGGAGCGGTGGATGGGCAATTGGCGACATCTGTTGGTGGCGATGGTGGCCGAAGGCGCCGAAGATATGGCGGTGGATCGTCTGCCGTTGCTGGACGAGGCCGAGCGCCATCAAGTGTTGACGGAGTGGAATGCAACGGCGGCGGATTATCCGCGCGATGCCTGTGTGCACGAGTTGTTCGAGGCGCAGGTCGCGCGTGATCCCTCGGCCATCGCGGTGGTGCAGGGCGAGGTGTCGCTGACGTATGCCGAGTTGAATGCGCGTTCCAACCGTCTTGCGCATTACCTGCGCGGATTGGGTGTGCGTCCCGACGATCGCGTGGCGATCTGCGTGCAGCGCAGTGTCGAGATGGTCGTGGCGCTGCTGGCGGTGCTGAAGGCGGGAGGCGCGTACGTGCCGCTGGATGCTGCCTATCCGCCGGAGCGGCTGGCCTATATGCACTCCGATTGCGGCGCGGTGGCGGTGCTGACGGATGCCGCCAGTCGTCGCCTGGTCGAATGCAGTGCCACTGCGGCGGTGATCGTCGATCTGCAAGCCGACAGTGAGCATTGGGCGCATCTGCCAGACAGTAATCCCGACCGCCACGCCAATGGCCTGACCGCACGCCATTTGGCGTATGTGATCTACACCTCTGGATCGACCGGTGCACCGAAGGGCTCGATGAACGAGCATCGTAGTGTCGTGAACCTGGCGCTAGCCCAGATACGCGCATTCAATGTTGAAAAAAACAGCCGTGTCATGCAGTTTTCCTCATTGAGTTTTGATGCATTTGCTTCTGAATTATTGGTATCGCTTTTTTGCGGAGCATCACTCTATATCGCTGATCCAGGTGAGATGTTGGCAGGTGAAAACCTCGCAAGAATATTGAGCGAATATCAGATAAGTCATGTCACTTTGCCTCCTTCTGTATTGCATAACTTGCCTGAAAATCCGGAGCTTCCCTGTCTGAAGACACTCGTCGTTGCCGGGGAGGCGCTCTCTACCACCATTGCGAAACGTTGGTGCCAAGGAAGGCGGTTGATCAATGCATACGGCCCCACCGAGACGACGGTCTGCGCTTCTGTGCATGAATGTGATGCAAGTGCGACGGGTACGCCACCAATCGGTCGTCCGATTTCCAATGTGCGGATCTACATCCTCGATACACATGGTGTGCCGGTTCCGGTCGGAGTGGTGGGCGAGTTGTATATCGGTGGCGACGGTGTGGCGCGTGGATATCTGAACCGCGAAGACTTGACGGCCGAGCGCTTCCTCACGGATCCATTCAGTGCCGATCGGACAGCGCGGATATACCGCAGCGGCGATCTGGGGCGTTGGCGTGCCGATGGCACGATCGAGTTTGTCGGACGCAATGATCATCAGGTCAAGATCCGCGGCTTCCGCATCGAGTTAGGCGAGATCGAAGCGCGGCTGAGCGCGCATGCGGATGTGCGCGAGTGCGTGGTGGTGGCGTTGGATGCGGCGGCCGACAACGACAAGCGGCTGGTGGCGTATTGGGTCGGTGCCGAGGGTGTGACCTCCGATAGCGTGGATGCGGATGCTTTGCGCAGCTGGTTGTCAGCAATACTGCCGGATTACATGGTGCCGGCGGCTTACGTACAACTGGATCGGTTGCCGTTGACGCCGAACGGCAAGCTGGATCGCAAGGCATTGCCAGCACCGGACGTCACGGCTTATGCGGCGCGTGCGTATGAAGCGCCACAGGGCGCGATCGAACAGACCATTGCCGCGATCTGGCGCGACCTGCTGGGTCTGGAGACGATCGGGCGGCATGACAACTTCTTCACCCTGGGTGGACACTCCCTAATGGCAGTGCAGGTGGTTAGTCGTCTCAAACAAGCCGGGGTCGAGATTTCTATTGGTGACTTATTCTCTAATCCAGTGATGATGTCACTGGCTGATTATCTCCAAAATGGTGAATGTAGAGATGTCTGCGATGGTTTGGTTCCTTTCCGTAAAGAGGGTAGTGGTTCGCCGCTATTTCTACTTTATGATGGTTTTTGTAATGTCATGTACGGTCAAAAAATTGTAGAATTCTTGCGCTGTGATATTCAAGTCTATGGCGTTGAATATCCTGAGGATCCTGCAATAAACACCATACAAGACATGGCTGCCCAGGCGATCGAGAAGATCCGACGAGTGCAGCCTTCAGGCCCATATCATCTCGCTGGCTGGTCTTTCGGTGGATTGGTGGCTTATGAAATGGCAAGTCAGCTTATAGATGCGGGCCTGCAAGTAAAATTCCTAGGTGTTTTTGATACATTTCATATATCGACTGATATTCATTTTATGGAGGAAATTATGTCTGCCTCTGAAATGAATGATAATGATATTCTTAGTTATTTTTTTGGCATGGATGGAGATAATTTTGAAGATGAAACGATGAAATTCAGTGATCTTGTAGGTTATTACAAGAAAATTCGCTTGCTACCAGAGCACCTAGACGTAGATGATTTGTTGAATTATACGGCTTCATTTCGCCGCAATATAAAGGCATCTCTTGGCTATTGTGCCCCATCAATTTCGATTAAGTTGCATCTGTTTGAGGCTGCGGAATTTGCAAAAGGAAATCCACGCCAGAGTTGGCAAAATATTTTGCCGAAAGATTCTATTCGTTTCATCCAGGTACCAGGCACACATCAATCCATGATGGACTCCCCTAATGTCGAATTTTTATCAGAAGCTCTTTCAGAAGCCCTGGCCGGCTGCTGAAAAATTGTCCTGATTAGCCCCGGTCGTCAGCCAGCAGTCGCGGGATCTGCGCCCATGTGGGTTGATCCTGCGTAAGCTCCACCGTCAAGCAGGCACTAAAAGTAGAGCTTTCGGCGTGTTGGTTGCGGTACTCGACCGGTGTCATTGAGGGTCGGCAGGGAATCGTTATCGACACGGCCAAAAATTGTCAGCCTCCCGTAAAATTGATCCAGCCATAGCTAGAGGTCTCTGTGCACACTAGCCACCGAGGAGACCAACGATGCGCAAGAGCAAGTTCACCGAGAGCCAGATCGTCGCCACGCTGAAGCAGGTGGAGGGCGGTCGCCAGGTCAAGGATGTATGCCGTGAGCTGGGCATTTCCGAGGCGACGTACTACGTCTGGAAGTCCAAGTACGGCGGCATGGAGGCTGCTGACGTACAGCCGTAAGCTCCCCCGTCAAGCAGGCACTTCAAAAGTAGAGCTTTCGGCATGCTTGTTGCGGTACTCGACCGGGGTCATTCCGCCGAGCGAATCATGGGATCTCGCTTCGTTGTAGTCGATCATCCACCAGTGGGCGGCTTCGCGCACATCGTCGAGGCAGGCGAAGAAATTCAGGTCGAGCACTTCCTCGCGGAACGTGCGATTGAAGCGCTCAATGAAGGCATTCTGATTTGGCTTTCCCGGCTGGATGTACTGCAGTGCGACGCCATTCGTCTTGAGCCAGCTGGTGAACGCTTCGCCCAGGAACTCGTGGCCGTAGTACCTGTGGAAGCATGTTCGATTGGGCAGCCACCATTGAGAGGATCATCCTGAGGGTTCTCACACGCCACAGGAGATCGTCAATGATGACTGCCCGACAAGAGGTTACGCCTGCTGCCACATGCGTGGCGATCGACATCGCCAAACGCACTCACGCGGTTTTGATCGAGACGTCCGACGGCAAACAGCGGCGTTTCAGGATGGCAAGCACGCATGAGGACCACCAGCGGCTGGTCGATCTGCTGCGTACCTGTCCGGCAACGGTTCGCGTCGCGATGGAGGCAACCGGCGATTACCATCGCACGCTCGCGTACCGCTTGCTGCGGGAGGGTTTCGAGGTATGCCTAGTTTCTTCGATGGCCGCAGCGCGGTACCGGGAAGCCGTCAGCGCAAGAATGTATACACCAAGCTAGATGCTCTCGGAAAAGATGATGCGTACAGCATCCGATTTTATACCGCATCGGTTGCTGGAAAGTTTGAATTAACCGGCAGTGAAAAGCGCAATTACGATCCTGATATATGGCCGCTGTATCACGGCATACAGCCTGGCACCGATGGCAATGCCGTTTATAAGACTGGCTCAAGGACGATTTGGCAGACTGCCAAAAAGCCAGCGATTGCGATCATCATCGCGTTGGTCATCGGCATCTACTTCATCCTGCGCTTTTTTACCGGCGCGGCTTTGCCTGAATCTGCGAAGCAGCAGGTGAATCATGTAAAACATGTAGTGTCTCAGCAGCGCGCATCTTTGCCATCTGTCAAGCCTCGGCAATCTGCTGCTCCGGTCACGCCTATTAGTCCAGTCAAGCAGCGCGACACGAACAAGGATTTTCCGCCTGGTGTCCGCTATATAGTTGATCTAGCCGCATCCGCGCGCCCACGTTATGCGGGGTCTTTTGGTGCTGTCGATGTTGTTGAATTTCGCGCGACCGGAGGAGGGCAGGTTCTGGATAGATTTACGACCGCCCAGCTTTGGGCCTTGGGTTGGTATGTGGACCGCACTGCCTACGGTGCGCTCCTGCGATCTAAGGATCATGAGATAATCGCAACATCCTGGCCGGTCGATGACGAGCTAGGTCAGCAGTCTATACAAACGACAGAGCGCATACATGACGCTGCCGGCCCGCCTGTGACGAGCGCCAGCGAGACACAGACGGGATCGGCGGCGGCTCTTCGTGGCACCTCAATTCCGCGCCAATCTAGGGCATTGGGGTCTTTCCCTGAGAACAAGCCATACAAAAGCGAGACGGCGACGCCTTCTACCACGCTCGCTATGTAGTTGAGATATCATCGTCTGCCACCACCACTCAGGGGCGCGCGGATGAGTACCATATTTCTACTTTGCTTTTTTGTTCTTTTGTTGATTGGCGTTTTCTCCACTCTTGCGCGCAAAAAAGAATTGCAACTGAATTGGCCTTTTTACGGCATGCGCGTTTTGACAAACGCGGAACAGGTTCTTTATTGGAGATTGATTGAGGCGCTCCCTGAAAATATTGTTCTAGCTCAGGTGCAGCTATCAAGATTTCTTGGTGTTCGCAAAGGACATCAACGCATTCAATGGCTTAATCGGGTTAGCCAAAAGAGTGCGGATTTTCTTGTGTGCAACAAAGATTTTTCTGTATTAACTGTCATCGAACTGGATGATGCAAGCCATGATCGTCCGGGACGACATAAAGCTGATAACGATAAAAACAAAGCTATTAAGGACGCTGGGCTGCGTATTATTCGTTGGCATGTGAAGTCGATGCCAAATGCTGCCCAGATTCGCGACGAAATATACTTACTGGCCGGGGTGCAGGGGCGTCCCCCTGCGCAGACGCTTTAGCCGGCCATGCGTCCGAAGTGTCGATCACGCCAGGTCGCGAGGTCCACCACGACAACTTTCACCATGGCCTGCTGACGCGCTTTTCTGGCCTTATTCCGTGCGCGTGCGCTGTCGCGCAAGTCGATGGCATCTGCGCGCCACAGTAAACCGCGTAGCCGCCGTTCGGGTATCCGTTCGCCGGAAGGTGCCACTAGATCACGTCCGGCCAGGCGCCAGCCAGCCCATGGGCCGTGTAGCTCTACGTGGTTATCCAGCACGTGTCGTGCATGCGCCTGGGCGCAATGGTTTGGGCAAGGTTGGCCGGGTTCCCAGCACGGTGGGCGGCGGTCGATATCGTAGGTGTCGCTCATGCTGCGATTTCCTTGTCGCTGGGTGTGCGTGATGGTAGCCACGAGGTCAGCCACAGCCACAGCCAACGGAGTCGCAGTTTCGCCATCTGCCGCCATCCTGCCAATTTCGCATAATGTATCGTTTGGCGCGTGCTTAAACGTCTGAATTTGCGAGGCTTTTGCGTGATCGGGCAGGGCGGTCCCGATGCAGATAAGTAGTGCCATTGCCGCGCCTGCCAACTGCTTGTACAGCTTGGCCCATTCCCTACCAAGTTCGCCTTGATCCTGTTCGGAGTGGATCAGTAATAGCCATGGGCCAGCATCCTGGCCGGCGATCTTCGCAAGCTGTTGTATCCGCTCATCCGGGATTGGTTTGTTCCCAAGCTTCCATTGGCTTAGTACGCCGCTAGATATGCCCATTTGTTCAGCGAGCCCCCGTAGGCTTCCCCTTAATGATCGCTGAATGGCTAGCTCTACAAGGGTATTTATGTGCATTTGCGCGTTCCAAAAGGTATGCAGTGCTTACCTTTAAGGATACACTGCAAGTGCATCCCAAATGGGCTGCACCCAGCCCCTCGCACCCCCGAGGGTGTCTGGGTTCAACGGGTAGGGGTAACGGGGTTACACCATGTCTAGCTATCAAGTGCAGTACCGCCCGCTCATGGGCCGCATGTGGATGACGCTCGATCTTTTTCTGGATCGTAAATCCGCTGTTGTTCGTATGCATGATCGTGTTGATGCAATGGTTGCGCGTGGTTTCGAACGCAATGATGTTGCTCGTGATTTCCGTGTCCGCGCTGTCGAGCGGGTGGCCGCATGAATATCGACCAGTATCAGTTGCGAGATTACGCTCTCACTATTCGTCAGCGTTGGTATCAGGACTACGCGCGTGCCCGCTCCCAGCTTCGGTTGTGGGCTGTCATGGATGAGCGACTTAGTTCTTCCGATGTGCCGTCGTGGGTTGATCTATCTTTATCTGTTTATCCATTGCGTTTATCTGGTGACATGTTGGGTTGGTGTGCTTCTATCGGCCCACGTCACCTTCATAAACACCGCATGCTGCAATTCCGGGGTCGTGTGAGGTTGCCTGCATGAATCTCGATCAATATAAAGCAATCCAGCCGCGCATCGTTGAGTTGCAGCGCGCCGCATTAGATTTCGCTGAGCTAGGCGAGTCCAAAGTCTCACGTCTGATCCTTGCCGCATGTTTCGCTGCTCAAAAACTCAAACCGGCAAAGCCGGCATCGGGCGACCAACTGCCTTTAGAGCCGAATCCTGTTGTAAAGCTGGCTAAGGGGAAGGGCGCATAACGCGCCCTTTTTTGGGGGTAATTAATAATGATGGCTGTTTTTCTCGCCGCACTAGGTGTTTTCTCCATTCTCTTTTTCCTCGCTGGCGTGATCCGCATCTTTTGCTGGATGGATCAGCGCTATGCAGCGAAGCTTCAGGCTGAGTACCGCGCATACGTGATGGCCGAAGAGGCTAAGCGCGAGTTTCAGCGTTCATTAGCTTATCAGCGTGGGGTGTTCTATGACCCTTACGACTGATACGACAGAATCTCCGGGGGTACACAAGTGATCCGCTGGTACATAACTCTCCTGCTGTCCATATATTTTCTTTCTCAATCTCATCAGCCGATATCGGCAACGTTATTCTTTCTGGGACTTCTGTTCCTCTGCGTCTATCGCCTCGGCGGTAACAAGCTGCTGCGGATGATGCGGATGCGGATCCGTGCATCGCGCCGTCATACGTCAAACGGGGGGCATCGCAATGCGTGAGTCTAAAACGACTGTGCCGCGTGCGCAGCGCGTCCTTCTCTCTGTGCCGACACCTCGCGCTGACGTGTTCGACCTCGCTGGCGTACTTATAAAGATTGATGGTCATCTGGTTACTCTCGGCGACTACTGGGTCGCTGTCCGCATGCAGGCTGCATCCGCGCGCCTTGATCGGGGTGTAGGGGCGCAGCCCCTACGTGCAACGCCTTACCCGCACACGGGTAATGTCTGCCTCATCGGCAATCGTCCTGCGGTGCCGTCGTCGGCATCCCCCTCACACACCCACCTGATGACAGATTTTCATCTTTGTCGCTTGGGCGGTACTCCATGAGCGCGCTCGGTGAATTTTCACCGGACGGACCGGTGAAAAATACTGGGCTCGTTGGCCCGGGGAGTAACACGGGCCAAAAAGGTCAGCCGGCACGCGATCGTCAGCACGCGGTGACGGTCGACTTTTTGACCGTAGTCTTCAACCGGGATCGTCTAGAGGCGGCCCGTAAGCTCAACCTCCGTTACCTATTGCAGTGGATTTTCGGCCTTGATCCGAGAGACGTGTTCATGGGTCAGGTCCACGCGAAGCGATGGCAGTTTTATCGCAGTAGCGCGCCTATCATTGACGCCAACGGCGAGTTGGTTGGCAGATTCGGATGCGAGGGCAACGGCGACACGATGTGTGTCAGTTTGTCCGGCGCTGCCTGTAGGTATATCCGCAACTGGCGTCATGTTGAGGTGAACTTGCGGCTTGTCGGCGCTCGCGTCACGCGCTGTGATATCGCCTATGACGACTACGATGGCGTCCTTGGCACCGTACGGGATCATGAGGCGCAGGCTCGCGCCAACATGTCTGATACCGGTGGCTGCTTGCTGTTCGGGTCTGGCCCTGGCGCTCCGCCAAAAACACGATTTATGGATGACCATGGCAACGGCGATGGCTCCACGCTTTATGTCGGCGGCAAAGGTCATAAGCAACTCTGTATCTATGAAAAAGGCAAGCAGCTTGGCGTTTGCGAATCGCCCTGGGTGCGCTATGAGGCGCGTTTGTACGGCAAGCATGCCGAACTTCCTTTGGAAATGCTCACCCATCCCATGCGCTATCTGCGTGGGTCCTACGCTTACATGGATCGATTGCTTGCCACTGTAGGGCAGGGCGTCGCTACCGCCGTCAAGATCTCCAAGCGCACCGTAGAGGCCACCGCTGAAGCCATGGTCCGTTGGGCGCATCGTCAGGTCGGGCCAACACTCCATTGCCTGCGCGAAGCGCTGGGCGACCAATTCGGCGACTTCGTCGTCAATCACCTGGCGCGGGAAGGGCTGCCCTCGCGTTTCAAGCGTGCCTGTAAGGCAGCCGATTTGCCCGCCTATGTGCGGGAAACCTTAATTAAGAGGGAAATTCCATGTCCATTGTGAGGGTCAAAGATGATCGTATTATTGAGCGCCGCGTCGTCATCAAAGGCGTGCCGCAAATATTCCGGGAACAGCGTGCGTGTGTCCTACTCGGTGGCGGTTACGAAACCACGTTTAACGTTGGACTCGCAGATGGCCCCTGCTATCAGGTGGGCGATTATGTCATCCATCCGGACAGCTATGGCACCGGCCAATATGGGGACGTGATGCTCAAGCGGATCAAGTTGTGGCCGCTCGGTGTTGCCTTGCGCGAAACCGCAGCTGCTGTTCCTCCGCCGTCCAAGGGATAAAGGCTGCCTGATCGCCATGGCCGTTTTCGTCCCTGCCTGCCTTGAGCGTGATCTTGATACGCAGACGGGGACGTGCTCGGCCCCGATCTGGATACCGCAGCCGTCGTTGTTGCCGGAACTGACGGTTGCGGATGCCCAATCTATCGGGCAGGCCATCGCGCTTTTGTGGGCGGTGGCGTTCGTGTTCCGGCTTATCCGCAAGTCACTTCAACAATCCTGAGGATTACAAAATGTTCAACTTCAAGAAGTTCCCGGTGATCGTCGTTGCCGCGTCGATTGCCACCATCGCTGCTCCGGCATTCGCATCCGGTGGTAGCTCGGGCGTGGATGTAAGTGCTGTTGTGTCTGCCATCAATGCAGCAAGTACGCCCATCGCCAGTATCGGTGCTGCCGTTTTGATCGTGATGGTCGGCACCAAGGTTTATAAGTGGATTCGCCGCGCCATGTAACGGCTGCCGGCGGGCAGGGCCGACTCCCTCCCGCCGGTCTTTAGGGGGTGGTATGGAAGGTTGGATTTGGTTGTGCGCGTGGCTGGTGGCCTGCGCGATATTGTTCCTGGGGTCTGATTGATATGGCTCGTCGTGGAATCCTGATGCTCCTTATTATCGCCATCTGGGTCATGGCGCTGTTTATCCGCGACGCTGATGCAGCAGTCTATCCCGACCAGGGGTCTGCGTATGCGGCTTGTCAAGCAGCCGGTGCAGCTGCTGCTTCAGATCCAAACGAATTTCCTAGTGGAAACTATCGTTGCGAAGGTGGTGCAAACCCTGATGCTGGTGGCAGTTATCAATGCTATTTCCAGGCCAGGATATATGGTCCAGACCACGCTTATTTTGATTCTATAGACTGCGGAATTTACACTTTCCCGGCTAATAGCTCCTGCGCTTCCAAGAAATCGTTTACTACCACTTTTTCTCCTAAGGCAGGATCATTTTCGTGTAACGATGGTTGCATAACTATGTTTTATCCGAATCTTGACGGCACGAACACCGCATCACCGACAGGCAATACTTGTGATCCTCACAATTTAAATTGCGGCGATGGTTTTCTTTGGAACCCTGTGCTCAACGTATGCCAACCCACTAAGCCCGAGTGTCCGTCCGGCCAAAAGCCGAATTCTCTGGGCAAGTGCGCCCCCGAGCCGTGTCCGGATGGGATGGTCCAGCAGCAGGACGGCACGTGTAAGCCTAAGGAGAACGAGTGTCCTCAGGGTGAGGTCAAAGGTCCCGATGGCAGTTGCGTCAAGAAGCCCGACGTGTGCGGTGCCGGTAAAGCGATGGGCAGCGATGGCACGTGCAAAGACGACAAGGATGGCGACGGCAAACCTGACGACGAAGAGGGCGACGATAAAGACAAGGACAAGGACGGCAAGGACGATCCCTCGTTTTCCGGCGGCGACTCATGCGATGCACCGCCTGCATGCAGCGGTGACGCCATTTTATGCGGGCAGGCCAGCATCCAATGGCGCATCGATTGCAACACTCGGCACAACGTCAACATCGCTGGTGGTGCATGCGGCACGCCGCCTGTTTGCACAGGCGATAAGTGCGATGCGATTCAGTACGCCTCGTTGCTTATGCAGTGGCGCACCGCGTGTGCGCTGGAAAAGGGTACTTCGTCTAGCGGCGGCTTTGGTCAAAGCGATAGCGATAACCTTTCGGCCATCAAAGGTGCGTTGACTGGCAATGCTGGTAATCCCGATATCGGTGATCCTGGCGATCCTTCCGGTGCGTTCACTGACGGCAGCAATTCCACCACTGGCGATGGCAAGCTCGATACGTCGGGGTTCGGCTATGGCAGGTCCTGCCCTACTATCCCTGATGTGTCGGTGTTCGGCCAGGCGTTACATTTTGATACGTCACCGTTCTGCTCGTTCATCGTGCTCGGCGGTCAACTCGTGCTCGTGTTTGCCGCATTGGCGTCTCTTCGCATCATCAGTTCTGGAGGGGATTCCTGATGCCTGCTTTGATAGGCGCGCTGATATCGGCGCTATCGTGGCTGTTCCGCTCGCGGATCGGGCTGTGGATCATGACGGCGCTTGCGTGGCTCGGTATCACCTTTGGCACGATCAAGATCATGATCGATCCCGCCATCGATCTGCTCAAGGGTTACGCCCAGGGTCTCGGTGGATCCGGCCAGCTTGGTGCTGTCGCCATGCAGTGGATGGGCGTGCTTAACTTTGATCGTGCGCTCACCATGATTATCTCCGCCGTCGTCGCCAAGCATGCCCTGTTGCAGGGACGCCTATTTCTCTTTAAGCGTGGATTCGGAGCAAAACCGTAATGCCTATTGAGCTTTTCACTGGCTTGCCTGGCAATGGCAAGACCTTGCTCATGGTCGAGCATCTGAGCAAGGCAGCCGAGCAGGGCGCTCGCCCCATCTTTGCCGCTGGGATTGACGGCCTCAAGCCTGGCCTGGCCAGCGTGCTTGACGATCCCCGCCACTGGAACAATCGCGATGCAGAGGGTAACCATCTGGTTCCCGACGGCGCGCTCATCTACGTTGACGAGGCCTGGAAGTGGTTCGGGCATCTCCACGATGCGACGCGCCAGTCCACGCCTCCCCACGTCCTCGCGCTCGCTGAGCATCGGCACCGTGGTATCGACTTCGTGTGGACAACGCAGATGCCGCTCCAACTGTATCCGTTCGCGCGCGCACTGGTGCAAAGCCATCATCACGTCGTGCGCCGCTTCGGCACAAGCCTCATTGATGTGTTCACCTGGCAGGAGCTACAGGACGATGTCAAGAGCACGCCGCGTCGTGACGCAGCGCTGCGCAAGACCCGCATCCTGCCGAAGGAGTATTTCGCTGCTTACACGTCGGCGACCATGCACACGATCAAGCGCAAGATTCCGCTGCGCGTCCTCGTGTTGCCACTCTTGGTCATTGCAGCCATCGCCTGCGCCGTCATCGGTTATCGCGCGCTCCGTCCCAGCACGATGACCGCGAAGATTACCGGCGCAGGCCCGAGTGCGGCGTCAGCCGCTCCGGGCCAAGCCGGTGTCGCTGCGGGCGCGTCAACAGAGCGGCATTTTGCCGATGCCACCGACTATGCCAAGCAGCACTTGCCGAGGTTTCCGACGATGCCGTGGACCGCGCCTGTGTTCGACGAGCGCCATGTCACTGCCGACCCTGCGCTCTATTGCATGTCCAGCCGTCCAGGCTTGGATGCGCAAGGGCAGCACAGCGATTTCTCCTGCACGTGCATTACTGAGCAATCGACCATCTATGCGATATCGGATGGCGAGTGCCGGCGCATTGCTCGTATGGGTCCGGTCTACAATCCTTATCGTCAGCAGCAGCGTCAGCAGGATCAGCCTCAGCAGCAGAGCCAGGCCGCTGCGACGATGCCGATGACCCGTGGTGGCGTCATTGAGCGCAAGGCGAGGGGACAAGGCACTTTCCCCGAGTCCCCAGGTTACAAAGCGGACACGGCCACCCCTCCGACCACGCTTGATATGTGATGACCAGCGGCGGCCGCGAACTTATCAAGTGGATCGCCGTGCTGGCCATGACCGGCGACCACGTGATCAAGGTGTTCCACCTCGGTGACGTTCCGGTTGTCTCGCAAGCTGGCCGTGTCGCGTTCCCGCTGTTCGCGATGGTGCTGGCCTACAATCTGGCGCAGTCTGGTGCCGATACGGCCAAGTCCCTACGCCGGCTGCTTGCTTGGGGCGTTGCGGCGATGCCGGCGTATTGGCTGGCCTTCGGTGTGATCTGCCCGTTCAACGTCCTGCTCGCGTTTGCCTTGGGTGTTGCCGCCATCCGTGCAGTGCAGGGTAGGCGGTGGGTGTTGCTGGCGGTTTGCGTGCTGCCTGCGCCGCTGTTTGTCGATTACCAGTGGTCCGGTCTGTCCGTTGTCGTTGGTGCCTGGTGGTATTTCCGTTCGCCGCGGCCAACGATGCTGATGGGCATCCTCTGTTTCGCCGTCCCGGCTGCCGCGCTGTGCGTCTACAACGGCAGCGCCTGGTCGTTACTGGCTATTCCGATGCTGCGCCTCGGCGACGTGCCGATTGCGCTGCCACGCACGCGGTGGGCGTTCTATGGGTACTATTGCGGTCATCTAGCATTGCTCGCAGCTTTAGCATGGATCGCGCAACTGTTGCCATCCGTTTTCAATGCGCTGTAGACGCCTTCCTTGCATGCATCTTTCCCCTGGTGCTAGCGGTCTCGGTGTGTACACGGCAGGCTGAATTTTTTCGTTCCATAGAATTCTTCTCGTGCGCTCTAGTTCAGCAGCCGATTCAATTTCCATTTCTTTATTGAACTTTGAAATTTGTGCTTTAAACGTGGCTTCTTCGCTCGGCGTCATTGGCCGCAGTATTTCATTTGTCATTGCGGCTGCCTGCCTGCGTGCGTTCCATTCAATTAGGCCCATCGCTGCGGCAATCAGCACCACCACGGATATGCCTGCTTTTAGCCAGCCTTCCATGCCATCGTCTTTTGTTTTCCGTGTTGGCTCGCTGTATGTTCTTGGTCTAAATTCCAGTTCCGTTACATCTGTGTCTTTTCCTAATGTCGGTTCTTGGCGCTCCATAGTCCCCCCTTTTTTCATCTGCGCCATTGTGGGTGCAGGGGCCATGCCCCTGCGTAGACGCTTTAACCGGCCATCTTCCCGAAGTGGCGATCCCGCCAGTTCGCTAGGTCCACGACAACAACTTTCACCATGGCCTGCTGACGCGCTTTTCTGGCCTTGTTCCGGGCGCGGGCGGTGTCGCGCAAGTCGGTGGCATCTGCACGCCAAAGTAAACCGCGTAGTCGCCGTTCGGGTATCCGTTCGCCCGTTGGTGCCACCAGGTCCCGACCTGCAAGTCGCCAGCCGGCCCAGGGTCCATGCAATTCGACGTGGTTGTCGATGATGTGCCGCGCATGCGCCTGAGCACAGTGGTTCGGGCACGGCTTGCCGGCTTCCCAACACGGCGGTCGGCGGTCGATGTTGTAGGTGTCGCTCATGCTGCGATTTCCTTGTCGCTTGGTGCTTTGGATGGTAGCCACGATGTCAACCACAGCCAAAGCCAACGGAGTCGCAGTTTTGCGATCCTACCAATTTCGCATAATGTATCTTATGTCATAGGCGGATGCGGCGGCTGCTCTATGTCGGCGACCCCTTGTTGTTGGGCTTACGCACGTTCGATTGTCTCGATCTGTTTGCGCTCGAGCGTAGCAGCCTCTTTCCGAAGCGTTGCCAGTTCAAGCTGAGCCGCTCTCGTTTCCTGCCGAGCGCGATCGACTTCCGCATGGGCCCGGTCTTCCGTGGCTTGCACGTGGCGGATCAAATTTTCACGTTCGGTCCTCGCTGTTTCCTGGAGTTGTTACCACTGCCTCCGGAGCACCTCCCGTGCCTCCTCAGCCTCGGTGATGCGCTGCACCGCCGTGTCACGCTGCCGCTCCATCTCATTAATCTGGCGTTGGAGTTGCTCGACCAGGCGCTCCAGCTCAATAGCTCGGGTCGTCGCGAGCTGTTCCGTTTAGTGGGCAGCTTCGGTCTCACCCCGTAGCTGAGCGAGCTCGGCCTGCAGCCATGGCGGTCGCCCTCCAAGCTGCTGCGTGCATCTTGGAGGACTGTGCGCTCAGCAGCGATGGCCTCACCGGCATGGCTTCGCGCATGATCCAAAGCCAGCGTCCACCACTGCCCTACCAGTGCGGAGACTGCTTCAGGCACGTTGGCGATTCGATCTCCCAAGCCTTGCCACCAGGTATCCAGCCAGCGCACCACGGTGTTCGGAGACCCAGTGCCTAGGTGGGCACGGATGCGCTCCACAGTCGGGCGTTCGCCGGCGGCACAAGTGCGTCGGCAGCGCCGTGAATGCCTCCTGTGTCGGCGCCCTGGCCTATGATTAGCGTACTCACGATAAGTGATGACAATCATATTGAATGGCGTGCGAACCCCAACGCCGCACCATGCAGAGGACAGCGCTGAGGTCCTTGCCCTTTCTATGCGACCAGATGCTCCGACAGACCTTCGATGGTCGGATTAACCGAGAATGCCTGGATGCTGACCATCTTCTGGTAGCGCTCGGCTATGCTGTAGAGCAACATCAGCGCGCTCAGCGAGTGGCCGCCCAGCTCGAAAAAGTTGTCCCTGACGCCGACCTTGTCGACCATCAGCACCTCTTTCCAGATTTGCACCAGTTCCTGCTCTAGCGCACTGCTCGGCTCGGTATGCGCCTCGCTGGCGTTCTTCTTCAACTCCGGCCTCGGCAATGCTCGGCGGTTCACCTTGCCATTCGGCGTCAACGGCATTCGGTCCAGCCGCACGAAATACGAAGGCAGCATGTACTCGGGCAAGATCGCAGCAGCAAAATTGCGCAACGCCACCGGATCCAGTTCCTCCGCCGCCACGTAGTAGGCGATCAGCTGCGCATCGCCCGCCTGGGTATCGATCAGGCTTGAGTCATAGCCGATCTGCTTGAGCAGGCCCAGTACCTTGGCCTCGTCTATATCGTCGGTGTCCTCCAGCTCGCGCATCGCGTCTTCCCTTGGGATATGGCCTACCCGCACGTCCCAACTGTAGGGCAACGAATAGTTGTGATAGCCACGTTGCTTCTTGTGCATGTAGATGCCCACATCGTTGAGCAGGCAGTTAGTCGAGCGGCCGGTGTCAGCCGGACGGCTCCAGCCTACGCGCTCGGCGATATAGCGATACATGTCCTTGCGGCTGACACTGCAGTAGCGGTAGAAGTCGATGAAACGCGTACTTTCGAGCAAGCGATCGTTGCGCACGCAAGAGGTGTCCAGCAGGCGGGCCGCCGCGTCGTCGATGCGATGGTAGATCTTGCGCGCCTCCATCAGGTTCTTCTCAAATACCTGGTTGTCGAAGGTGCTGGCGCGAAACAGCTCAGACAGGCGCGTCTCGAACAGCTGTCCTTTGGACAGGCCCATTACAATGTCGCTTACGCCCACTTCGTGCGCCAGGTTGATACCCAGCGTATAGATGGTCTTGAAGCAGCCGTTGCAGACGTTGCTGTGGCGATGCAGGCTGTCCACGAAGATGGCGTTCATGTGTGGAGTACCCAGATAGCGATGGTCCACCCCCAGCTCGCGCACGACGCGGTCGACGTTTGCCTTGGCCTCGTCGGAGATGTAGCCATTGTCCAGGGTGTACGCCAACACGCGCAGGCCCATGTCCACTACGCGGCATAGCGCATAGGTGCTGTCCTTGCCGCCGCTGAAAGCCACCAGGCAGTCGTAGCGGGGCCTGTTGTGCGCCTTGACCTGCTCGAAGATAGTACGTAGCTCATCTTCGGTCCGGAAATAATCCTCGACCACGTTCCGGTATTTATCGTAGGCGTGGCAATGGTTGCAGACACCGTGCTCGTCGAAGCTGGTATTGGGGAAATTTGAAGCGATACCGCAACGCGCGCAATAGCGCAAGCTCTTGCTGTCATAGTCGCGGCGCGGCGCCACGGTGGTATCCACGATGCATTCGCGCAAGGCTGCGTGGCCAAGCAGAACGTTCTCTATCTCGCCCAGTTCGATGCGGTAGCCGCGCAGCTTGATCTGCGAATCCTTGCGGCCAAGGAATTCAAGCTTACCGTCGGCACGCATGCGTCCTAGGTCGCCACTGGCGTAAAGCCGGCCGCCGCCTTCGAAGGGATTGTCAATGAATTGCGCATCGGTGATCTCCGGCTTGTTCACATAGCCGATGGCCACGCCCGCGCCACCGATGTGGATCTGGCCGACCTCGCCCGGTGCGACCGGCTGCAGACGCTCATCGAGCAGGTGGAGGCTGGTGTGATCGATCGGCACACCAATCGGCACCGAGCCTTCGCGTTCGGTCGCCGGATCGTAACGATGGATCGCGCACCCCACTACGGTTTCGGTAGGACCGTATTCGTTGTAGATCGCCACATCGCGGCGGAACCGCTGATGGATGTCGTACGCCAACGCCGCTTTCAGGTCCTCGCCACCCACGATCAGCGTCTTCAGCCGCGACGTCGCCAGTGCCGCGTTGCGCAGCATCAGCATGTGCGAGGGTGTCAGCTTGATCACGTCTACTTGGTTGTCGTCCAGCACGCGGTTGATTACCGGCACGTCGTCGCCCTGCTCCGGGTACACATGCACACACAGGCCAGCCACCAGGGGCACGTAGATCGAGGTGACGGTCAGATCGAACGACAGCGAGGAGTAAAAGGCGAAACTCGTCGTGTCAGCCGTAACGTATTGCCGCTTAGCCCAGGCCACGTAGTTAGCCAACCCGCTGTGCCGTACCAGCACGCCCTTGGGGCTACCTGTGGAGCCGGAGGTATAGATGCAATAAACCGGCTGCGCCGGATCGCAAGGCAGGTCCAGATTCGCCTCGTCGCCGTCCAGAGTGCCGCAGACATCGACGGCAGTCATCGCGCCCAGCTCAAGTTCGCCCAGGCGGCCTTGCCCTTCGTCATCGACCAGTACGAGCCGGGCTTGGCTGTCCTGCAAGATGTATTGGACACGTCGGATCGGCAGGCTCAGGTCGATCGGTACATAAGCTGCCCCGGCCTTCATGACCGCCAGCAAAGCGGCCAGGCATTCGGGGCTGCGATTCATCCACACCGCGACCCGGGCACCAGGCCCAACGCCCTGTGACTGCAACAGCCGTGCAAGCCGATTGGCGCGGGTGTTGAGCTGGCCATAACTCATTCGACGCTCGCCTAAGAAGGCAGCAGGCGCATCCGGTGTCGAACTCACCTGCGCTTCGAACCACTGGTGAACGCAGGCTGGCGTTGTACTCGCCTTCGCTGAACTGAGGGTAGCCTTGGTTACAGTTGCAGTTTCGTTCACGTCTGGACTCCGCTGCTGGCTGGATTCGGGGATACGCGCGCGACGTGCACCGATAATACCGCCATGGTCAGACGCGACACGCAGATCGTGCGGTCACCTTCGTCATAGATGCGCATCTGCCATACCTGGGTCAAGGCCCCTATGTGCAGCGGCCGCGCGATGCACTGTACTTGGCCACTGGAGATGCTCGCGATGTGGTTGGCATTGATGTCTAGGCCAACGCAACGTTGGCCGGCCGGCACGCACATGGAGGCCGCCATGCTGCCGGTAGCCTCGGCCAGGGTGACCGATGCGCCGCCATGCAATACCCCATAGGGCTGGTGGCAACGCCAGTCCACCGACATGCAGGAGACCAGATAGTCCGAGCCGATCTCGATCATGCGGATACCGAGCAGGGCCTGCATCGTGTTGGCCGACATGGCGTTGAGTGCATCCAGGTCCAGCTCGGTGCACCAGATGCGCTCGGTTTTCGCCACAGGGGATGTCGCCGATTCGATCATTATGGGGCCCTCTTGCGGGAAACCACCACTTTCAGCAAGGCCGGCGGTATCGATTTTAGTTCCACGTGGCCGAAGCCGGCATGCCGAAACATCCTTTCCAGGTCGCTATAGGTGTAGGACTCGCCCGCCGGGGTGGTGCCCAGCATCATCATGCTGAAGGTGGCGGCCAGCGGCGGTGAGGAACGCTCTTCGTCGGCGATGAATTCGAAAGTGATCACCATGCCGTCGTCGTTCAGCGCATCGCGCGTCTTAGCCAAGATGCGCTCGCCATCGACCTCATCGAAATGGTGCAGGAAGTTGGTCAACAAGATCACGTCATAGCCGCTGCCGTAATCCAGGTCGAATGCGTTGCCGGGCAGGAAACGCGCTCGCTCGGCCACTTTGGCCGCCTGGGCGTTTTCGCGTGCTACATCTAGCACGTTGTCCCAGTCCAGGAAGCTCACTTCAGCCTGGCGGAAGCGCTGCGCGAAGGCGATGCCGAACAGGCCGTGGCCGGCTGCCACGTCCAGCACACGAATCGGCCGATCAGCGGGCAACGACACCATATTGGCGATCAACGCCGAGGGCAGCGCCATCATCGGTGCCATCGCGCGTGCAAATTCCACCCACTGCGGGTGATCCGGTGCCACCACGCCGTCCTGCGCCAGGTTGATCTTGCCGGTCCTGACTACGGCGGTCAGATCGGTGAAGGCGCTCATGATGTAGGGCGAGAGCAGGAACTTGATGCTGCCGCCCAGGTAGCCGGGCGAACTACGATCCAGGTACATGGCCATGTTGCGATCTATGTAGAACAGGCCACCGTTGCGGCGTAGAAAACCGATCGATACTAGGTAATAGCAAAGGATGCGAATGCCGCGCGGCGACGCCTGGCAGGCCTCGGCGATGGCTGCGGGAGTTCGGCCCTGCTGCCCCACCACATCGAATAGCCCCAGTTCGATCGCCGCCTTGACTGCGGCAGTGCGATAGTAGGCGTTAACCGTGGTGTAAAAGAGATCGAAGGTAAATGCAGATGTAGGTAACGCTGAATCCATGATTGCCCTCGCTATCGATGAACGGGTGACGGCGGCCGGCTTTTGCTAGTCGGCAACATCCAAGGGGCACGTGGCGCTTTCATGGGCCGCCAACATCTGCTCCAAGACGAGTTGGTGATGGTGGATCAGGCGGCGAATAGTCGCTTCTGAGAACAGCTCCGCCGCGTATTCCACTGTGACCGAAAGCCCCGTACCGCCGCCGAAGAACTGCAGGTCCATTTCATTGGGGGTGGCACGCAGATCGCGCTGGATCACTTCGGTACGGATGCCATCGCTCCAGTGGCCGATCGTGTCCGGGAAGTTCTGATGACGCATCACCACCGGAACCAGCGGAATCCGGCTGGTGTCACGTTGCTTGTGCAGGGCGTTGAGCAGGTGCTCGAACGGTAGCGCCTGGTTCTCAAACGCGCTCATCGCCACCAACCGTGTTCGCCGCATGATTTCGGCAACGTCCGGATCGCCGTCCAAGCGCAAGCGCAAAGGCAAGATGTTGATGAAGAAACCAATCAGGTTCTCCAGCTCCAGGTGCGTGCGCCCGGCCGTGGTGGTACCGATGCACAAGTCGTCCCGGCCGGTGTATTTGTTCAACACGACCGCGAAGCTGGCCAACAGCCCGATGAACAAGGTCGACTGATGCGCCTGTACGAAGCCGGCAAAGCGCTGTACCAGTTCAGCCGGATAGGTGTGTGTGTAGACCGCTGCGTGCCAGGTGCGATTGCGCGGACGCGGATAGTCGTAGGGCAGCTCCAGGCCGTCGTCGTAGTCGTGCAACATAGCCTGCCAATAGGCCAGTTGCGCGTCTAGGTTCTGGGTGCGTTGCCAGATCGCATCACGCCCGCGTGGCGCCGCGCGGCCGGTCGTAGGGCAGGTCCAGGCCGTCGTCGTAGCCTTCCAGTGCCCGCGTCCAGTACGACAGCGGAGCCGCCAGCTCCCATTGCCGTTGCCACAGCGCGTAGTCGGCATACTGCACCGCCAGCGTCGGCAGTGTGGGGGGCGTGCCGCGCAAACACGCCTCGTACAACTGGTGCAGGTCACGGTTGAACACTCCCAGCGACCAGCCGTCGGAAATGATGTGGTGGATGCTGCTCAACACCACATGGTGATCGGCCGCCACGCGCAGGATGCGTGCCTTGAACAAGGGCCCCTGCCGCAGATCGAAAGTCTCCCGCGTGCTCGCGGCCAGCAGCAGGTCGACCTCCTCGGCCGACACCTCGCGTACCGGCACCTCCAGCGTCAACGAGGCAGCGATCACCTGTTGCAGCTGCCCGTCCTCCGAAAGAAAGCGTGTGCGCAGCACTTCGTGCCGCGCCACCAGCGCGTTCAATGCGGCACGCATCGCTTCGACGCTGAAGGCTGCTCCGATGAAATGCGCTGCGTTACTGATGTTGTAGCTGGTTCGCTGCTCCTCCATATGCTCGTGCACCAGCCATAACCGCTCCTGTGCATACGAAGCCGGAATCGGCCCTGTATGCTCCAGGCGCGTCAGGCCAGGCGGGCGCGGACGCCGTTCGCTGACCAACAAGGGGGCGATCTGCCGCGCCAGCGCCCCCAGTATCGGCGCCTCGAACACCAGGGTGACCGGCACTTCGATGGCCAAAGCCTTGCGCAAGCCGGACACCAGCTGGATCGCCAGCACCGAATGGCCGCCCAGCTGGAAGAAATTGTCATGCACGCCGACCTGGGTACGCTTCAACACGCGTTGCCATATTTCGGCCACGGCCTGTTCGACGGCTGTGCGTGGCGCTATGTACGACTCATGCCGCGCAAGATCGAAATCCGGTGCAGGCAAGGCGCCGAGGTCGACCCGCCCATGGGGTAAGCGTGGCCAGTGCGCGAGCGGCACCCAGATTGCAGGCAGTAGATAATCCGGCAAGGTTTCGCTCAGGGCCTGGCGGATCCTGGCCAGCGTCTCGTCGGTCATGATTGCAGCTGTGCTACGGGGCGAGAGATAGGCTACCAAGCAGCGCTTCAACGGCTCATACAGCACTACCGCTTCGCTGACGTCTTCGCACAAGCGCAGTTGTGCCTCCACGACGCACAGATCGATGCGGGGATCATCGATACGCGACTGGACATCGAGGGAGCCCAACCATTCCAGTTGCCCATTTGCCAGGCGACGCACCAATGCATCAGTTTTGTACAAGCAGGCTGGCTGTGTGATCCACAATTCACCAACCATGCCGTCGGGCGCGATGCGGCCGTTGCTCTGCACCACGTGACACATCGAGTTGGCACCCAACGGGAACAGACCACGGCGATGCTTGTATTGAGCGCCAATACCCGCTTGCAATGCAGCGCTGACATCCTGGCTCAATATTTCGGCACCGAACTCGGCATTCCCGTAGGCGGCGAAGATCCGTGCGGAACCGCCCACCTCTCGCAACCACGCGTCTAGGCGCATCAGCGGCGCGATCGGCAAGGGCGCGCCATGCACCACCAGCACGCGTAAGCCAGCCAGCTTGTTGCGCTCAAGAGGATGGTTTTGCAGATGCGCCAGCATCTCGGTCAATTCAACTTGAGCCAGGTAGGCCACGGTGATCGCGTACGTCGCGAGGGTCTCCAGCCAGGCAGCGGCATCGAAATCGCCATGCATGGGTGCGATGCTGAGGCTGCCGCCTGCCGCCAACCATTGCAGTACTTCGGTATGCACCAGTTCGGCAGAAAGCGGGCTGCGCAGCAGGAAGCGATCGGTGCGTTCGAGACTGAAACGCTGCACGCTATCGAGCAGGCGACTCGACAAACTGCCGCTTTCGACCATGATCGTGCGGGTTCGCCCCTTTTCGTCACACACACAATACAGCATTGCGGGCAAAGCTGGATCGTCGGTGAAATGCATCAAACGCGGCGTCGCTTCTGCAGCTTGCTCGTCGATCAGCACTACAGCCTGGTCGTCGAGCGGCAACTTCTCCAGCAAGCTAGAACAGGTCACCACGATGCCGGCCCGCGTTTCGAACAACTGGTCGTATTGCGCCTCGGCAGTCGTCGTCGGATCGATCAGCACGCTCGCCGCACCGCATAATGAAGCGGCCAGCAAAGCAACCACCAAGGCGGAGCAAGGCGCTAGGCACAGGGCAACGACTCTGTCCGGACCGGCGTGCTCGCACCGCAAACGCCAGGCGAACTCGTTTGCTGCCTCGATTAGCTGAGCGTAACTGAGCGCACCTTCCGGCGCTTGCAAGGCGAGGCGTGCGGCATCATTGGCCGCCATAGCCTCAAGTAAGTTGGGCAAGCTCGGCGCGACATGCTTCATCAATGCCGGCGACGCCGGTTGCGCCTCGTTGGGCGCCATGGGCAAATCATTCAGCGATGCCTCCGGCCGTTCCACCAATGCCGCCAGCACACACTTGAATTGCTGTACCAGCGCCTGGACCCATTCCGGCGCAAACAGCCCAGTGGCGTATTCGACGAAACCGGATAGGCGTGAGCCATCCAGCAGCAGGTCGAAGGTCAGCTCGCACTTGGCCGTGCCGTTGTGCATGGGGAGCACCTGCACCTGGACACCATCCAGGTCGAACGCCGACATTGGCATGTTCTGGAAATTGAGCATCACCTGCACCAGCGGGTTACGCGCGGTATCGCGCGGTACCTTCAGGCTTTCCACGATTCTTTCGAACGGCACATCCTGGTGCTCGTAGGCGGCCAGCGTGGTGCAGTGGATGCGTTCGAGCAGCTCGCGCACGCTGGGATTGCCGTCCAAATCGAGCCGTACCGCCAGGGTGTTGACGAACAAACCGATCAAACCGTGCAACTCGGCTCGGGCGCGATTGGCGACCGGACTGCCAATGCAGAAATGCTTCTGCCGGGCATGGCGCGACAATACGACGCCCAGTGCTGCCAGAAGTAGCATGTACAATGTAAAGCTGTGTGCGTCGGCGAAACGCTGCAGGCGTTGCAGCAGCGGCGGCTCGATCTGAAGCGCCACAGTCGCGCCATTGAAGTTCTGGAAAACCGGCCGCGCATAGGTCGTGGGCAACACCAGCGGCGGTGCATCGGCAAGCTGCGTTTTCCAATATTCGAGCTTGCGCAGCGCGTCTTCCTGGTTCAGCCTCGCACGCTCCCAGCGTGCGTAATCGGCATAGCTAAGCTCCAGCGGTGGCAAAGGCGCGGATTGGCCATGGCGGCATGCAGCATAGTGCGTGGCCAGCTCACGAAACAGGATTGAGGTCGACCAGCCGTCGAAGACGATGTGATGGATGACCACTGCTAGGTAATGCCGCCGGTCGTCCAGGCGATACAGCAGGGCGCGCAATGGCAGCTCGCGTTCTAAATCGAAGGGTTCGCTGACGGCTGTGTGCAATAGGCCATGCAGATCAGCCTCGTCGCGAATCGGCCTAAGCTGCAGCACGAACTGCTCTGCTGCGCCAATGACCTGTACGCATTGCTGCTCGGTTTCCACGAAATGGGTACGCAGCACGGCGTGCCGTTCTAGCACACAGCGAAATGCTAGCTGCAAGGCCGAAATGTCCAGTTCGCCTTGCAATAAGGCGAGACCCGGGGTGTTGTACGGCGTCTCCTGCACGAACTTGTGCAGGAACCACATGCGCTCCTGCGCAGTGGAAAGCGGAATGGTCGCCTCCTCGGTGCTTGTGGGGATGACATCGCAATCACTGTCGCGGGCATGGCTGGCGAGGGATTCGCTAAGCTGCGCTACCGTGGGCAGCTCGAACAGCATGGCCAGGGACAGATCGATCGCCATATCCCTGGCAATACGCGAGATCAGTTGCGATGCAGACAGCGAGTGCCCACCCAAGGCGAAGAAGTTGTCGTGGATGCCCACCTGCTCCACCCGCAGCACCTCGGC
>NZ_MDCB01000025.1 GCF_002939705.1 Xanthomonas albilineans
GCGCCGGCCTTGAGCACGGCGAGGATGGCGACGATCACCTCCACGCCGCGGTGCAGGAACAGTGCGATGCGATCTTCCGGGCCGATGCCGTGAGCGATCAGGTGATGGGCGAGTTGGTTGGCGCGGGCATCGAGGTCGGCATAGCACAGCGTGCACTGGCCATCGACCACGGCGATGGCCTGCGGCGTGCGTGCGGCCTGCTGCTCGAACACGCTGGGCAGACAGCGCTGGTCGGCGAAGACGCGATGCTCGCGGGCGAGGCGTTGCAGCCATTGCTGGCGCTCGGTGGTGTTGAAGAGCGGCAAGCGCTCCACGCGGCAGTGTTCGTCGGCGACCATGCCGTGCAACACGGCGAAGAAGTGGTGCAGATGGCGCTCGATGGTGCTGCGCTCGAACAGTGCGGTGGCATAGCCGAGCGTACCGACGATGCGGCCATCGTGCGCTTCCTGCAGTCCCATTTGCAGGTCGAATTTGATCGTCTGCGCTGGCAGGCCGAATTGTTGTAGCCGCAAGCCCGAAAGTTGCAGTGCCGATTCCGGCAGGTTCTCCCAGTTCAACATCACCTGGAAGAGTGGATGCGCTGCCAGATTGCGCTCAGGGTTGAGTATTTCGATGAGTTGATCGAACGGCAGATCCTGGTGGGACTGCGCCGCCAAGGTCGTCGCGCGTACCTGTGTCAGCAACTGGGCCACGCTAGGGTTGCCCGACAGATCCAGCCGCAGTGCCTGAGTGTTGACGAAGAAGCCGATCAGCGGTTCCAGCTCTTCATGGGTGCGGTTGGCTACAGGGGTTCCGATCACCACTTGATCCTGTCCTGACAGGCGCGACAACAGCACTGCCCAGGCGGCCAGCAGGGTCATGTACAGGGTCGTGCCATGACGTTGACCGAGCTGTTTGAGCGCGATGCTCTGGGCGTGGCCCAGTGCGAATGCGATGCTGTCGCCGGCATAGTCCTGGTGCGGCGGGCGTGCGTGATCGGTGGGCAGTTCCAGCAAAGCCGGCGCGCCTTGCAGGTGGCTGCGCCAGAAATCGCGCTGGCGTTCGTGCACCTGGCCGCTGATTCGTTGGCGTTGCCAACTGCTGTAATCGGCGTATTGCACGCGAAGTGGTGGCAGTGGGTCGGCGCGGCCTTCCAGGAAAGCGGTGTACAAAGCGCCCAGTTCGCGCATCAGTACACCGATCGACCAACCGTCGGAGACGATGTGATGCGTCGTGATCAGCAGCAGGTGCTCCTGCTCGGCCAGGCGCAGCAGGCGGCCACGCACCAGGGTGTCGTGTTCCAAATCGAAACGTGTGCCGGCTTCTTCGGCGGCGTGGTCGTGCGCGGCTGCCTCGGGGTCGGGCAATGTGCGCAGATCGATACAGTGCAGTGGAAAGCGGCTCTGCGCATCGGCGATGCGCTGTACCGGGACGTCGTGTTCCATCGCAAAACGGGTTCGCAACGCCTCGTGCCGATGCACGATACGGTCCAACGCGCGGCGCAATACGAGGCTGTCCAGTGCGCCGCTCAAGCGGACGCCGCCGGGCATCAGATAGGCGAGTTGGCTCTCGGGATCGAAGCGGTCCAGGAACCATAGGCGTTGCTGGGCGAAGGAAAGCGGCATTGCCGCATGGCGATCCACCGTAACGATCCGCTGTGCGTCGCTGCGCTCGCTGCGCTCCATGCATTGCGCTAGTGCCTGTAATTGGCTGTGGTTGAACACATCACCGATCTGTATTTCTACGCCGAGGCGGTCGCGGATGCGCGCGATCAACTGCACGGCCAACAGCGAATGCCCGCCCAGGGCAAAGAAGTCGTCGCCACGACTGACCTGTTCGACACCGAGCAGCTCGCGCCATAGCCCGGCGAGCACGGTTTCCAGTTCGCCTTCCGGGGCCAGGTAGGTCTGCGTTGCCAGCGCGTCGGCACCCGGGGCTGGTAATGCCTTGCGATCCAGCTTGCCATTGGTGGTCAATGGCAATGCCTTTAGTTGCACATAGGCCGCTGGCAGCATGGCCTCGGGCAGTCGCGCAGCCAGCTGCGTGCGCAGCGTGTCGGCGCCAAGTTGCTCGGCATCGCCGACCAGATAGGCGACCAGGCGCGGCTCGCCAGGGCTGTCCTCGCGCAGCAACACGACCGCGTCCTGCACGCCGGTGCAGGTGCGTAGCGCGGCTTCTATCTCGCCCAGTTCGATACGGAATCCGCGCAATTTGATCTGATCGTCGTTGCGGCCGAGATAGTCGAGCGCACCATCGGCGCGCCAACGCGCCAGATCGCCTGTGCGGTACATGCGCGCGCCAGGCTGATCGGCGAACGGATCGGGGACGAAGCGTTCGGCGGTCAGGTCTGGACGACCGAGATAACCACGGGCCAATTGCATGCCGGCGATGTGTAATTCGCCGGCCACGCCGAGTGGAGCCAACTGAGCGTAGGCATTGAGGACGTGCAATTGGGTATTGGCGATCGGTCGGCCGATCGGCACCTGGGTGACGTCGGCCTCGCCGCATTCCCAGGCACTGACGTCCACCGCTGCTTCGGTCGGGCCGTAGAGGTTGTACAGGCGTGCCTGCGGCAGACGGGTACGCGTGTCACGTGCCAGATCGGCGAGCAGCGCTTCGCCGCTGCAAACGATCCGGCTCAGCGTGCGGCATGCACCTTGCGGCAGTGCATCGAGAAACACGCGTAGCATTGATGGCACAAAGTGTGCGGTGTCGATGCTGGCCTGTTCGATCAACGTCTTAAGATAGGCCGGATCCTTGTGGCCGCCAGGTTGCGCCAGCACCAGACACCCGCCCACGCGTAACGGCCAGAACAGCTCCCACACCGAGACGTCGAAGCCAATGGGAGTTTTTTGCAGGACGCGCTGTTGGGGTTGCAACTGCAAGGCTTGCTGCATCCATTGCAGACGGTTGTCGATGGCGGCATGGGTGTTGACCACACCCTTGGGTGTGCCGGTGGAACCGGAGGTGTAGATGACGTAGGCCGGATGCTGTGGGTGCAATGTGGCAACGACCGGCGCATGCGTTGGCGCGCAGGCCCACGCCGATGGCGCTTCATCCAGCAGGATGGTGTGCAGATCCTCGCGCGGTGTGAGCAACGCGGCGCTCTCGCGGTGGGCCAGCAACACGCTGGGCCGGGCATCGGCGCACATGGCGTGCAGGCGCGCAGCCGGGACGTCGCTGTCCAGCGGCAGATAGGCGGCACCGGCCTTGAGCACGGCGAGGATGGCAACGATCAGATCGATGCTGCGCGGCAGGCACACGGCGACGATGCGTTCCGGTACGACGCCCAGCCCGATCAGATGATGGGCGAGCTGGTTGGCGCGGGCATCGAGTTCGGCGTAGTGGATTGCCTGGGTCTGCGCCACGACCGCGATCGCCTGCGGCGTGCGCCGCGCCTGTGCGGCGATGGCGTGATGCAGGAAGCCGCTGCCGTCGAGATCGGCAGTGGTGGCGTTGAAACTGTGCAACTGCGCCAGTTCCTGCGGCTCGATTGCCGAAAGCGTGGAGACTGCGGCGGTATCGTCAGCGCTCATCCGTGCTAGCAAGGTCAGCAACTGGCGTACGTGGCGTTGAATGCGTGCACGGGTGAACAGCGCCGTGGCGAAGACTAGGCTGCCGACGATGCCATCGTCACTTTCCTGCATCGACAGTTCCAGATCGAACTGCGCGGCGCGATGGGTGCCTGGTAATGTTTCCACCGTGAGCGCTGGCAGCGTGAGCTGACCTTCCGATGCGTTCTGCCAAGCGAGCATTACCTGGAAAATCGGGTTGTGCGCGGTGCTACGTACGGGATTGAGCGCTTCAACCACATGCTCGAAGGGAATGTCTTGGCATGTCTGGGCGGCCAGCGCTGTCGCCCGGGTTTGCGCCAGGAGCGCGGCCACGCTCGGGTTGTGTCGCAGGTCGATGCGGATCGCCAGCGAATTGACCAACATACCGATCAACGGTTCCAGTTCGGCATGATGGCGATTGGCGATCGGCGTACCGATCACGACCTGGTGCTGGCCCGACAAGCGGGCCAGTAACGCCGCCCAGCCGGCCAGTATCACCATGAACAAGGTGGCGCCGTGGCGCTGGGCCAGTGCCTTCAGCGCGGCCGTCTGCGCGGCATCCAGGTGGAGCGATACGAGGTCGCCGCGATGATCCTGTTGCGCCGGGCGCGGGGAGTCGGTCGGCAATTGGAGCAACGTCGGCGCGTCGCGTAGATGGGCAATCCAATGCGCCAGTTGATGCTGCAATCGCTCGCCGGTCATCCAGCGACGTTGCCAGATGGCGAAGTCGGCGTATTGGATCGGCAGTGCTGGCAGTGGATCGGGCAGTCCCTGCGTGAACGCGCCGTACAGTGCGCTCAGTTCATTGACCAGGACTCCACCGGACCACGCGTCGGTGATGATGTGATGCGCGGTCAACAGCAAGACATGGTCGCGCTCGCCCAGGCGCAGCAGGCATCCCCGCAGCAACGGCCCGCTCTGCAGATCGAATGGAGCTTGCGCCTGCGCATCGGCGTGCGCGTGCGCAGCCTGCAACGGATCGCTTGCGTCGCTGAGATCGTGCTGGGTCAGCGCAAAGCCGCTATCGGCCGGGGCGATCATCTGTTGCGGTTGTCCATCGATCGTCGCGAAACGGGTCCGTAGGATTTCGTGGCGTGCGATGATCCGGTTCAGTGCGCGGCGCAACGCGGTGGTGTCGAGTGTTCCGTGCAGTCGCAGCGCGTAGGCGAGCGCGTAGGCGGCGCCACTGTGGCCGTGTACATCGAGGAACCACAGCCGCTGTTGCGCGAAGGAAAGCGGCAGTGGCCCGTTGCGCGGACTCGGCACGATGGCTGGCTGGTGCTCTGTCGAGGTCACCGTCACGGCGTTGGCCAGATCGGCCAGGCGTGGGTGCGCGAAGATGTCGGCCAAGCTCACGGCCAGGCCCAGCTGTTGCCGCATGCGCGAAGCCAACTGTACGGCCAGCAGTGAGTGCCCGCCCAAGGCAAAGAAGTCGTCGCGACGGCCGACCTGTTCGATATCGAGCAGCGCACGCCAGAGGTCGGCCAGCTGTGTTTCCAACTCGCTTTCGGGGGGCGCATACGCTTGCAGTGCGAGTGCGTCGGCATCTGCTGCCGGCAGAGCGCGACGGTCGAGCTTGCCGTTGGCCGTCAGTGGCAGGACATCGAGCTGCACATACGCCGTCGGCACCATGTAATCGGGGAGCCGTGCACGCAACTGCGTGTGCAAGGTTTCTGCATCGAGGGTCACCGTGTCCTCGCCCACCACATAGGCGATCAGGCGCGTGTCGCCGGTGGAACGGGCATCGGCGATGACGACTGCCTGGCGCACCGCGGGGCAGGCGCATAGCGCTGCGGTGATCTCGCCCGGTTCGATGCGGAAGCCACGGATCTTGATCTGGTCGTCGTTGCGGCCGAGGAAATCCAGGCTGCCGTCTGCCAGCCAGCGCGCCAGGTCGCCGGTCTTGTACATGCGCTGGCCGGGTTGCTGGGCGAATGGATCGGGCACGAAGCGTTCGGCGGTGAGTGCGGGGCGATGCAGGTAGCCCTGCGCCAACTGGAGACCGGCGAGATGCAGTTCGCCGGCCACGCCGATCGGGGTCGGCTGACCATGGCGGTCCAGCACATAGGCACGGTTGTTCGACAGCGGCCGTCCGATCGGCACGGGCCGGCTGGCATCCGGGGCCTGATCCAAGGCCAGGGCGGTGACAAACTGGGTGCTCTCGGTCGGGCCATAGGTCTGCAGTACGCTGACCTGACCGCCGGCTTGCAGTACCGTGGTCAGCGCCTGTGGGTCGGCCACATCGCCACCGGTCAACAGCATCCGCAGCCCGCTCAATTGCGGCGCCAGCAGCGGCGCGTAGACGCGCAGCACGCCGGCGACCAGGATTAAGACGCTGATCTGCGCATTGCGCAACATGGCAGCCAGTGCAACTGGCTCGCGTAGCGTGGCGGCCGGCACCACCACCACGGTGGCACCGTTGAGCAGGCTGCCCCAGACTTCCAGGGTGGCCGAGTCAAAGGCAGGGTTGGAGGCGAAGGCGACCCGGTCGCTGGCGCGCAGCCGCGCCGGTCCGTCCTGCATGACCAGGTTGAGGACGGCATGCTGGGGGATGACCACGCCCTTTGGCTGTCCGGTCGATCCGGAGGTGTACATGACGTAGGCCGCACCGAGCGGGTGCGTGAATGGCCGGGGCGGTGTCGCTGCCTCATCAAGCAGGATGTGTTGCAGGTCGACGCAGCGCAGGCCGGGCACATCCAACGGCGGAGCCTGGGTATGCACCAACGCCAGCCGCGCATGGCAGTCGTGCAGCAGGTAGGCGAGGCGTTCGGTGGGTTGCTCCAGATCCATCGGCACATACCAAGCGCCGCACATCAGTACGGCCAGCTGCGCCACGATGAGGTCGGCCGAGCGCGGCAGCAGCAATCCTACCGGCTGGCCCGCCAGCAGGCCGTCCTGTTGCAAATGATTGGCCAGGCAAGCGGCGCGATTCCAGAGTTGCGCATAGCTCATGTGCAGCGCGCCATCGATCAGCGCCGTTGCTTCTGGAGTACGCTGGACCTGGGCGAGCAAGGCGTCGGACAGTCGCGGGAACGGTGGTAAAACCGCCTGGGCGGCGTTGAAGTCGTGCAGCACACGATGGCGTTGTGTCTCCGGCACCCAAGGCAGCCGATCGACCCGGTGACCATCGTGGGTGCTCATCGCCTGGAGCAGATGGACGAACTGTGCGGCGTAGTCCTGGATCGTCGCCTGGTCGAACAAGGCCGTCGGATATTTGATGCAACCGCCCAGCCTGCTCTCGGACTCCTGCATCTCCAGGATCAGATCGAAGGCGCACATGTTCGATGCGTTCGGCAACGGCTCTAGTCGCAATCCAGGCATCTGTAACGATTGGTCGCCGCTGAAACCATCCAGGCTGAACAGTGTCTGGAAGAGGGGGGTGTAGCTCAGGCTGCGGTTCGGTTGCAGCGCTTCGACGACGCGCTCGAACGGCAGTTCCTGGTGATCCTGTGCCTTCAGTACCACGTCGCGGACGTGCGCCAGCCATTGCCCCACGTTCGGTGTTGCGGATACGTCCAGGCGCAACGCCAGCGTGTTGATGAAACAGCCGATCAGCCCTTCCAGGTCCGGATGCGTGCGTCCGGCGACCGGGGTGCCGATCATCACCTCGTCGGTCGTGCTGATTCGGGTCAGCAGCAGGGCCCAGCCAGCCAGCAGGGTGACGAACAACGAGCATCCATGGCGCCGCGCCAGTGCGTTTAGCCCTTGTGCCAACGCAGTTGGCAGCAGCAGTTCGACCACTGCGCCCTGGTAGTCCTGGATGGCTGGACGCGCGCGGTCGGTCGGCAGCGCCAGCAGCGTCGGGGCGCCATTCAGTTGCCCTGTCCAGAAGCGCAGTTGCGCATCGAGCGTGTCGCCCTGTAATTGCTCGCTTTGCCAGATCGCATAGTCCGCATACTGGATGGGCAATGGCGACAGCGGATCGGGTTGCTGGCGGACAAAGGCGGCGTACAAGACTTCCAGCTCGCGCAGCAGAATGCCGATCGACCAGCCATCGCAGACGATGTGATGGAAGGTCAGCAGCAGCACATGCTCCTGCGCCGTCAGCCGTAACAGACGCCCGCGCACCGGAGCGCCCAGTTCCAGATCGAAGGGCTGTCTGGCTTCGTATTGCGCGATGCGTGCGATGTCCAGCGTGCTCGCATCTTCATGCACGAGTGGGAAGCGCATGGTTGCGTGAATGCGCTGACGAACCTGCCCATTGACTTCGATCAGGCTGGTGCGCAGTACTTCGTGGCGCAACACGATGCGATCCAGTGCCGCTTGCAGAGCGTCGATGTCCAGTGCGCCGATCAGGCGCACGCCATTGGCCATGTGGTAGCTGATGGATGCCTGAGGGTCCAGCTTGGCGAGCAACCACATGCGCTTTTGCACGAAGGAAGCCGGTAGGCTCTTGACGGAGTTATCCATGACGGGTGCATTCCTCCAGCAAGCGCGATCGCGATAGGTGCAGGAACGTCTGCTTGCCTGGACACGACCAAGGACGCCGTGGTTGCCTGTTGCATCGAAGCAGGATCATTGACATCGGGCCTTGCACGTGTTTTGCTCAGGTGGAGGTTGTCTGTAGTTGATTTTTAGGCGCAGTTGCCGGTGCACGCTTGACTGGTAGTGACGGCGATTTGTCCTTGGCGGCCTCGTTTGCGCGCGATAACGCGCTTCGCTACCTGGCGACCGATGTCTGATAGGCTCAGGTGCTCTGCACGCTTGGCGTGATTGCCGGTGACGCTGATAGGCAACTCATCGGCGCGAATGAGCAAGTCGCCTGAGGCAGGCTCACGCACTATGCGATGCGTCGCAGTCGCCCGAATAGATTGGCGATCCATACCTGGGCAATGCTGGAACTCGGATCCGCATGAACTTTAATGCGTGTGTTGCATCGACGAGTGCGCCACCAGCCGTCGTACCGCGCATTCGCGGCGTCGGCACTGCCACGCCTGACCATCGCTATTCGCAGTCGGATGTGTTGCAGCGCTTCGGGATCGAAGACTCCCGTCGGCGTCTTGTGTTCTTGCAAAATGGCATCGACTCGCGCAGCTTGGTATTGCCCGAGAGTGATGGGACAGCGCAGGCACCGCGCGAAACGCAGGCACAATTGCTCGACAAACACCGTGATATCGGCCTGGAAATCGGCGAGCGCGCATTGACTCGCTGTCTGCAGTCGATTGGTGCATCGCTGGAAGACGTGCGTTATCTGTGTTGCGTCACCACCACTGGCTTGCTGACCCCCGGCTTCAGTTCGCTGTTGATTCAACGCTTGGGAATGCGTCAGGACTGTGCTCGCTTGGATGTCGTCGGCATGGGCTGCAACGCTGGCCTGAACGGCTTCAATGCGGCGGTCAACTGGACCCATGCCAATGCGGGAAAACTCGCGATCTTGTTGTGCATCGAAGTGTGTTCGGCGGCTTACGTCGACGACGACGGGATCGAGACGGCGGTCGTCAACAGCTTGTTCGGCGATGGCGCAGCGGCATTGGCAGTGATCGCCGATGGCGATGACAGTGGCGATCCTCATTTAGGGCCGCGGGTGTGCAAATTCGCTAGCCAGGTGATTCCCGAAGCGCTGGATGCCATGCGTTTCGTTTGGGATGAAACCCATGGAAAGTTCCATTTTCGTCTGCATAAGGACGTGCCCTACGTGGTGGGGGCCAATGCGCCGACGGTGGTCGAGCGTTTGCTGGAGGGCACCGGGTTGCGTCGCCGCGATATCGCGCACTGGTTGGTGCATTCGGGTGGGCGCAAGGTCATCGATGCGATCTGCGCTAACTTAATGCTGACCAGCCACGACATGCGTCACACCATCGATGTGCTGCGCGAGCATGGCAACATGTCCAGCGGCTCGTTTCTGTTCTCATACGCGCGACTGCTCGATGAGGGGCAGATCCGCCCAGGCGATTGGGGCGTGATGATGACGATGGGGCCGGGATCGTCGATCGAGACGGCATTGTTGTGCTGGTAAGCCAAGTTTGATTCCGTTCATGAGCCCTGCGAATTTTCCATGAAACATCTCTCCAACCCCGCCCTGCATGTCGTGCATCTGGATATCGACGCCACCAGCATGCTGAGCGAGGCGTTGATTCAACGCATCAGCCTCGCCTGCGATGAGGTCGAAGACACTGCAATGCCTGCCGTGTTGCTCCTGCATTTGCGCGGTACGGCCACGTTGCCGGCTGACGTATCGTGGCCGGGTCTGGTGAGTCTGGATGTGGTCGGTCGCTGGGAAAAGGCGATGCGTCGCTTCGAGCGGCTGGAAGGTCTGTCACTGGCCTGCATCGAGAACGCCTGCACGGCCGGGATGTTGGATGTACTGCTGGCGGTGGATCGGAGCATCGCTATGCCGGGCGCCAGCATCCGCATGCACAGCGGCGAAGCCGCGTGGCCGAGCATGGCGATGCGGCGCATGAGTACGCGTCTGGGTATCGGCGCGGCGCGCGCGGTGTTTCTGTTCGAAACCCAATTGGATTGCGCGCGCATGGCGCAGTTGGGGGTGGTCGATCAGGTCAGCGACGATCCTCAGGGGCTGATCTCCACATGGTTGGCGTCCCTGGCGGGCGTCGACATGCAGGTGCTGCCGAGTCGGCGTCTGTTGCTGCTCGAAGGCGCCGCGCATTCCTACGAACAGGCCGTGGGTCAACATCTGGCTGCCTGCGACATGGAACTGCGCCGCCGTCAGCGGCGCGTAGCACAACAGACGCCGGCCGAACACGCGCAAGACACATGCGTGCGTATGGCCTCGACATGACCCTGCTGGCGGAACAGTTGACGCAAGTGCGTGCATTGGCGGCCTGGAGCGAACAGGAGCTGCTCGCCTTGCCAGTGCCTGCGCGGCGCGACCCGGCACAGGCGCAGTGCGCTGCCGCCGTGCATGCGCGCTGCCGGGCCGCGCGCATGGAGTTCATGCGCCAGCATGGCGGCTGGTTGTACGCGACGCTCACCCAGGATCATGCGTTGGCGCTGCGCCTGGACGAGTTGTTGCACGCAGTTGGCGATGCTGTGCCGGGTTTGTTGCCGAGCCAGGCGCAATGGGCGCGCGAACACGCCTGCATCCAGGCGGAAAAAGAAGGCTGGGAGATCGAGCAGGCCATCGTTCTGTGGGGCGTGTTGCGCCAGCCCGAGTGCGGCCACCATCTGATCGACAGCATGTTGCGTCCGAGCGCGCGTGCGCTGGCGTTGCTGCCGCAGTTCCGCAACGACGCGCAGGTGCAGATCGGGCCGGTGCATGTGCAGCGCCGTGATGGCGCGGCCTGGTTGACCGTCGCCAATCAGAGCGGTCTGAATGCCGAGGACAACGCCTTGGTCGAGGCGATGGAAGTGGCGGTCGATCTCGCCCTGCTCGACGATGAGGTCATGGTCGGGGTCGTGCGTGGCGGTTTGATGGAGCATCCCAAGTACCGCGATCGACGGGTGTTCTGCTCGGGCATCAATCTTCAACATTTGTACCAGGGCAAGATTTCCTTTGTCGATTTCCTGCTGCGCCGCGAGTTCACTTATCTCAATAAGATTCGCCGCGGCCTGTGTTGGCCGGGCGCGGATGTGCGCGAGCAGGGCATCGAAAAGCCCTGGGTGGCGGCGGTGGATGCGTTCGCCATTGGCGGCGGCCTGCAATTGATGCTGACCTTCGATCATGTGGTGGCCGAACGCCAGGCGTATTTCGTATTGCCCGCGGCCAAGGAAGGCATCGTGCCTGGTTCGGCCAATTTGCGTCTAGGCGCACGCGTGGGGCATCGGGTCAGTCGCGATATGATCCTGCGCGGACGCATCATCCAGGCCGATGAACCCGACGCCGCTGGCTTGGCCGACGCGGTCGTCGCCAGCGAGGCCATGGATGTAACCATCGCCCACGCTGTGCAGCAGATGCGCAGCGAAGCGGTGGCGCCGAACCGGCGCATGTTGCGGGTGGCGGAGGAATCGCCGGAGGATTTCCGCCGATACATGGTCGAATTCGTGTTGGTGCAGTCCAGTCGCATCTATGCGGGCGACGTGCTGGCCCGCTTGCGCCAGCGGTGGGCTGCATGAGCAGGCAGCCCACCGCTGACTTGGCCGCTGTGCCGCAGTTTGAAGCGGCAATGCTGGACCCGGCCGAGTTGCATCCCTGCCTCGGCGAGCCAGTGCTGGGGGCGATCGATTTTCTCAACGAAGTCATCGACCGCTATCCGCAGGCGATATCGTTCGCGCCTGGCGCACCGGCGGCGGCGTTGCTGGAATCGTTGGACCTGAACGTTTATCTGCAGACCTATCTTGCGCACATGATGCGCACCGAGGGCCTCAGCGAGCAGCAGGTGCGGCGTCGTCTGTTTCAGTACGGCCCCAGTCGCGGCATCATCAATGCACTGCTCGCGCAGGCGCTGCGCCAGGATCAGGGGCTGGATATCGCGCCGTCGAGCATCGTGGTCACCGTGGGCTTCCAGGAAGCGATGTTCCTGGTGCTACGTGCCTTGTTCGCCCAGCCCAGCGATGTTCTGGCGGTGGTGCAGCCGTGTTTCGTCGGTGCGATGGGCGCGGCGCGTGCGCTCGCGATCCCGTTGTTGGGCATCGACGAGGTCGATGGTCGCGTCGATCTGCAGGCCCTGCATCGCGCCTGCGCCCAATTGCGTGCGCAGGGCCGCCGTGTGCGCGCTTTGTACGTCGCGCCGGATATCTCCAATCCTTCGGGCAGTCTGCTGGATCGCGCGCAGCGCCAAGCCTTGCTCGATGCGGCCGATGCGCACGATTTCTACGTGCTGGAGGACAGCACCTACGGTTTCACTCTCCGTCCGGAGCATGCGGTTCCGTCATTGAAGGCGATGGATCGCAGTGGACGCGTGATCCATCTGGGCACGTTCGCCAAGATCGCCTTGCCGGGAATCCGCGTCGGCTTCGTGATCGCCGATCAGGGCGTGGCCGGGCAGCCCCCACGCGTGCTGGCCGATGCTCTGGCCACGCTCAAAAGCATGGTGACGGTCAATACCTCGCCGGTCTGCCAGGCCATCGCCGCGGGCATGCTGCTGGCTAGTGGGGGGTCGCTCGCGGCGCTGGGCGCGGATCGTGCGGCGTTCTATCAGGGCAAGCTCGCCTGTCTGCTGGCGGCGTTGCAGCGCGAACTCGGCGATGTCGCCGCCACGCATCCGGCCTTGCGCTGGAACCGACCGCAGGGCGGATTTTTTGTCTGCCTACATCTCGGTGTGACAGTGGATACGGCCTTGCTGGAACTGGCCGCACGCGAATATGGCGTGCTGTGGACGCCGATGCGCATGTTCTATCTGGACGAGGGTGGGCAGCAGACCCTGCGTCTATCGTGCAGTTATCTGACCGAGGCGCAAATCGACGAAGGGGTGAAGCGGCTGCACCGCTTCCTGTGCGATCCGCGGGTGCTCGGATGAACGAGATGCCGGTGTTGTTCGAACGCGATGGTCATATCGCGCGCATCACCCTCAACCGTCCGAAGGTGTTGAACGCGCTGGATCTGGCGACGCATGCGGCCTTGGCCGACGCCTGGGATAATTTCGAGCGCGACGACACGCTGTGGGTGGCCGTGCTCAGCGGCAGTGGCGCGCGCGCGTTCTCGGTCGGTCAGGATCTGAAGGAACTGGCGGCGCGTCTGCACGCGGGGGCGCCGTCGTCCTCGTTCGGCAGCCACGGCGCGCCCGGTTGGCCGCGCCTGACCGAGCGCTTCGAGCTGTGCAAGCCGGTGATCGCCAAGGTCAACGGTTTGGCGTTGGGAGGCGGATTCGAGTTGGCTCTGGCCTGCGACATCATCGTCGCCGCCGACACCGCCGAGTTTGCCTTGCCCGAAGCGCGGCTCGGGTTGATCCCCGGTGCCGGCGGGGTGTTCCGCCTGACCCGTCAGCTGCCGTATCGCACGGCGATGGGCTATCTGCTGAGCGGTCGGCGCATGGATGCGGCGCGTGCCTTGGCCCTGGGTCTGGTCAACGAGGTGGTCGCGCCGGAACACCTGGATGCCTGCGTGGAGCGTTGGGTGCAGGATCTGCTGGCGTGTGCGCCGTTGTCGCTGCGCGCGATCAAGCAAGCCGCGGCCACGTCGGCTTGCCTGCCACTGGCCGAGGCGTTCACCACCCGGTATTCCTGGGAAGAGCGTCGGCGGCTCAGCCAGGACAGCCGCGAAGGGCCGCTGGCATTCGTGGAGAAACGTCCGCCGCGATGGAGTGGCCAATGAACGCGTGCATACTGGCGGCGATCGGTCGAATCCGGATCGATGGTGCCGCCTCGCCCCTGCCAGAGGGGACGATGTGATGTTCATTCGGCGCTATCTACGCCGTCATGCCGGCACATTGGCGGGTATGTCGCTGCTGTCGGCGGCCAGTGCGGGCGCTTCGATGTTGCTGCTGGATTATCTCAACGCGACCGCGACCAACCTGCTGCACACGCCGATGGGTGACGCGCTGCTGCGCGGTGCGTTGCTGCTCGGCGCCGCGCTGGTGGTGCGCCTGCTGTCTGCGCGCCTGGCGGCGCATGTGGGCAGCGGATTGATGGCGGAACTGCGCGGGGAGCTGTCCACGCGCTTTCTGGCTCTGCCCCTGGAGCAATTGATGCATCGCAAGCACGCCGTGTTCGGTGCCTTGATCGGGGATGTCGCTCGTCTGACCCAGATGATCCAGATGGGGCCGATGCTGTTGACCAACAGCCTGCTGTCAGTGGGTGGATTGCTGTACCTGGCCTGGGTCTCGCTGTCGTTGTTCGCGGTGGTAGTGCCTTTCATCGGCTTGTCGGGCGTGTTGTTCTATTTCACCCGGCGCTTCACCGGGCCGGCTTTCGACCGGATGCGCAAGGCCGAGGAGCGCCTCAATGGACTGCTGCGCACGCTGGTGGAGGGCAAAAAGGAACTGACCTTGTCGCCGGCGCGTGCCGGTCATTTCGCGCGCATGCAGTTGCGCCCGGCAATCGAGAACGCCCGTTGCACCCAGTTCGACACCAGCATGCATTGGGGCATCAGCGACGCCTGCGCCGAGTTGCTCGGCTATGGCTGGGTCTTGGCGGCGATCCTGGCCGGACGTTATCTGTTCGCGGTACCGTCGCCCACCATTTTGCACTTCGTCATCACTGGCTTGTTCATCAGCGGTCCGCTCAATGCGCTGTTCGATCTCGGCGCCCAGGTCGCTAGCGCATCGGCGAGCGTGCGTCATTTGCGCGAGGTGGGGCTCGACGATGCGCCAAGCGCGCCGTTTGCTCCCGCACTGGCCGCAGACCTCCAGGACGGCAGCGTGCCCGCAACGGTGGAAGCCACATGGACCACGCTGCGCCTGGAGCGCGTGATCTATCGCTATACCGGTGCCAATGGCGACGACTTCCAGTTCGGCCCGGTGGATCTGAGCTTGCGGCGCGGTGAGACTGTCTTCGTCACTGGCGGTAATGGCAGCGGCAAATCGACACTGTTGTTGCTGCTCAGCGGACTGCTGCGGCCCAGCGAGGGACGCATTCTCGTCGATGGTCGCGTGCTGGGCGAAGACTTGGCGCTGACGCGCTATCGGGCCATGTTCAGTGCGGTCTTCTTCGATTTCATGTTGTTCGAACACGTGATCGGCGCCGACGCCGCACCGGCTGATCCGGCTCAGGTACAGGCTTGGCTGGAGCGGGTGAATCTGGACGCAAAGGTCGATTTCGACCGGATCCAGGGCGTGTTCTCGCAGGTGGAGCTGTCGCAGGGGCAGCGCAAGCGCCTTGCCCTGGTTCAGGCGTGCCTGGACGACCGTCAGATCATGCTGTTCGACGAACTCACCGCCGATCAGGACCAGGCTTTTCGCGAGCGGTTCTATACGGTGCTGTTGCCGGCCTTGCGTGCCAGTGGCAAAACATTGGTGTTGGTCACCCACGATCAGGGCTACCGTCATGTGGCCGACCGCGTATTGACCCTCGACTATGGTTGCATGACCGAATCCTCGCCGGTGTGCGGGGAACAGGACGATCTACACACAGACGCCCCGGCGCTGCACAAGCGGCAGGCCCACGGTATCGTGTCGGGCGTCTGATCGAACAAGATTCACGGGCGCGTCGAACGTGCGGCCGGCGCCCAGCGCATCGTCAGATGCGTGCAATATGCCGCCACTCATCCCCATCGGAGGACGCACACATGTCAATCCAAGACGACGAACAAGATCATAACTATGTCGTGGTGATCAACCACGAGGAGCAGTACGCATTGTGGCCGGACTATGCCGACGTCCCGAATGGGTGGTCGGTGGTGTTCGGCCCCAATCCGAAGCAGGCTTGCCTGGATTATGTCAACGAGCACTGGACCGATATGCGTCCGAAAAGCCTGCGCGATGCGATGGCGGCGGCGGGGCACTGAGCGCCATATCGTCCCCCTCCTGGCGGCGTGTGCTGTCGGGAGGGGCAGGGGGCGAGCATGTGCGCTCTGGCGTTTTTGCCGCTCAGGGCGCGGGAAGTCGCAGTTCCCGCATTGCGAACAGGCACTCGCCGTCGATGTCGCGCGTGCGGCAGTGGCTCAGGAATTGTTCGGCCTCGCGCAAGCCCCGATGCTCGCCGGATGGGTTGATTGCCAGCACATGATTGAGCCAGGGCTCCTGGCCCATCGTATAGATGCCGGAGCCGCAGCAGGATGTCCGGACGAAGATGCTCGCGATGGCGATGGGTGATCAGTACATAGTCGATGTGCGCGGGCAGGATTGATCCATGGGTCACCCATCAGTGCCGGGTCCCGCGCCGCCTGTGCCGGTGGAATCGGCTGTCCCAAGAATCCAGTGATTCAGCAATGGGCGCGCTACCGCGTTGGCACGCAAGTAGCCGCGTGTATCGGACATGGGGCGTGCCCGGGTCAGAGGGTGATCTCACAACGGCCGAACAGCAGTTCGGCATGGTGGCCCGCCGCACGCGCGGTCGCTTCCAATTGGCGCGCTTCGCGGAATTGCGGCAGATCCTCCGAATACAGGATGCTGGTGATGTGGGTGACCCAGGGTTCGGCGCCCATAGCGTAGACGTAGAGCCGCTCGGGCAGGAAGAACGCCTGCAGCGCACTGGCCAGTGCGTGGTCGCAGCCATCGAGTCGGCGCGATTGGTCCTCGCCGCGGGTCAGCATCTTCTGCAGCAGCGGGCCGTACAGCCACGTCGCCGGCGCGCCGACGCACTCCATGCCCAGGAACATGCAGTGAATCTTTGGGAACATGGCTTTCAGTTGCGCATAGAATTCGACCATCGGTGGACGCGAGTCGGCGAACAGCACGCAGACCTTGCCGTCCAATTCCACCGCGTGTACCAGTTTGGCGCGGATATCCAGATCGGCATGCTCGCCGTAGAACGGCGCACCGACGATTCTTCCCCGTGGGAAACGCAGTTCTTCGTAGTCGGCCAGTTCCACCACATTGGAAAAGCCGCATTGCTCCAGGCACAGCTTCAGGGAAATATCCTGTAAATCGCCGCCGCCGGCGCGTCCCACCACCACGGTGCCGATGCGGTGACGGATCCGCAGCAGCGATTCCATCACCACATGGTCCTGGTGTGGATGGGTGATGAGCAGATAATCGATCTTCGCCGGTAGATCGTCGAAGGTGAAATGGTCGATGGCGCATTCGCCGGGATAGCTGATCAGCGGATCGATCAGGATGCTCACGCCCGCGCCTTCGATCAGTACGCAGGCATGGCCGAAGTAGCGCACGCGCACGCCGTCCGGGGCAGGATGCTCGGGCAGCGGCGCGTCGGTCAGCAACGCGCGGGCGTCCTCGCGCGTGGTGCCGCTCGGTGCGTAACCCAGGATCAGATCGATCAGGGCCTCGGCATCGGCCATGCCGCCGCACAGCTGGTCCCAGAACGGATCGGCGAACGGCGCATTCAATTCCAGCGAGCCGGCGGCCGATGGCAATTGCGGCGTGCTGAGCGCAAATGCGCGCTCCTGGTCGCTGACCGGCTCCAGCACCGCACTTTGCAGGCCGGGGTCGTAGGCGCTGCTGGCGTAGAACTGGCGCTCCATGAAACGCACGCCAGGCTGCTTGCTGACGTCGTAGAAGATTTCCAGCTTGTCGCGGATCAACGGGTCGAACTTGGCGTACAGCCCGGCCAGGCCGGCGCCCTTGGCCTCGCTCTGCAACACGCTGTAGACCGCGCTGATCGCCTCAGCATATTGCAACTGCGTTGCGCAGCGTTGCAGGGTCTGATCGCGGAACGCACGGATGTCGGCTACGTCGCCGGCATGATCGATGAAGGGGCCGCCACGCATGTCCGGCTCGCGCAGCGCCGCGCGGTGCTGTTCCGGATCCTCCAGGAACGACTCCATCATCGACAGATGCGAGTGCTGCGTGTACAGGCCGAAGGTCAACGGCGAGATCAGATAGGGATGGGCAAACCATCCGTTGACGCGCGGAAGCAGACGGACATGCTCGGAGAGCCGGAACCAGGGGGATGTCATCATGGGCGGGCCTAGGGAACGTGCAGCAGCGTAGGCGTGCAGTGTGGCATGCAGGGCACGCAGCGGCTTGCACCATCGTGGCAACCGCTTGCCGCAGCGCGCCATTCCGGCCGTGCCGGGGCCTGCGTGCTGTGCGTGGCTATGGCACCCCGTGCATCATCCGCCGCAGCAGCGGTGCGGCGAGGAAGGCCAGCACCGCACAGCCCGCGCCGATCCATAGCATGAGCCAGAACAGATGCGCGTACTTGGCGGCGGCGTCGGCGAGGTCGAGCGCCTGACCGTCCGGCACCTCGATCGCGGCCAGTTTGCCGAACAGCGCCGCCAGCGCCTCCGAGAACGCGGTCGCCAGGAACCAGGTGCCCATCATCAGGCTGACCACGCGCGGCACCGCAAGCTGGCTCACCGCCGACAGGCCGACCGGCGACAGGCACATCTCGCCGATCTCCAGCACGAAGTAGGCCAGCACCAGCCACCACACGCTGGCGACCTGTCCGCTGCCGCCGACCTGCTGTGCGGCCAGCGCGAGCGGGACGAACGAGAGTCCGGCCAGCAGCAGGCCCAGCGCCGATTTGGCCGGCTTGGACGGTTCGCGTCCGCGTCGCGCCAGCCACGCCCACAGCGCCGCGAACAGTGGTGCCAGCAGCACTAGGAACAGCGCACCCAGGTAGGTCAGCGAACCGGCGGTCTGCGGCAACACCAGGCAGTCGCGGAGCAGGAACAGCAGCATCAACGCACTGAACGCGACGAACAGTGTGCGCGGCGCGGTCGAGCCGGGGCGGCGGTCGGAGAGCGTGGCGGCCAGGACGAAGCCCAGCGGCGCCAGCAACAGCGAGGCGATCGACCACGGCAGCGGCGTGCCGTCGTGGATCACCAGGGTCGGTACGATGTCCTTGGTCATCAGTCGGTCGGTGAAGGTGACCCACGACCCATAGGTCTGCTCGTACAGGGTGAAATACACCAGCGCCATCGCGATCAGCACCATCAGCGCGATCATCTGCTGGCGCTGCACCGGGGTGCATTGCGTGCCGCTGAACCAGGCGAACCACAGCAACACCGCGCCGAGCACTAGCAGCATCAGCAACAAGGCCAGCGAGATTTCGCCGCCGAGGCTGAAGGCGCCATTGGCCGCGGCCCACATCAGCGCGGCGACCGGCACCACGCCCAGCACCGCCGCCAGATATATGGCCCATTCGCGTTTAAGCCCGAGCACGCGTTCGCGCAGCAGCGCCGGCTGTGCCGGTTCGGCATGTCGGTGCAGATATTTCTGCCCCCACAGGAACATGCCCAGGCCGAGCACCATGCCGATGCCGGCGGCGCCGAAGCCGTAGCGCCAGCCATAGGCTTCGCCGAGAAAGCCGCAGACCAGCGACGCGAACAGCGCGCCCAGGTTGATCCCGGCATAGAACAGCGAGAACCCGGCGTCGCGGCGCGGGTCGTTGTCGGGGTAGAGCTTGCCGACGATGGTGGAGATGTTCGGCTTGAGGAAGCCCACGCCCATGATGATCAGCGCCAGCGACAGGTAGGTCACCCCCAGCGCCGCGGTATCGCGGACCACTCCGCCATTCACCCGCGTGGCGGCATGGCCCTCGACAGCCATGCCTAGGTGGCCGAGCACCAGCAACAGACCGCCGAACACCACCGCCTTGCGCATGCCCAGCCAGCGGTCGGCGAGCAATCCGCCCAACACCGGCACGCAGTACACCAGTCCACCGTAGGCGCCGAGCAGGTCGAGCCCGGCCTTGTCGCCGAACAGGTGGTACTTGGTCAGATACAGCAGCAACAGCGCCTTCATCCCGTAGAAGGAAAAACGTTCCCACATCTCGGTGAAGAAACAGACGTAGACGCCCTTGGGATGACCGAGAAAATCGTCGCGGGTATCGCGCAGCGGTAGCGAGGACACAGACACTATCGATCTCGATAGGGGGACAGCGGCGCAGTATAGGTGTGCCGACGCCGTGCCTGGATCGCCGCGTTCGCAAGCACGCGATCCGTTTTTCACGCGCAGTGTCATCTTGCGTCGGTCACCTTCTTCCCTCGTCGGTCCTTCTGCACGGTCCGATCACTTTGGCCTGCGCCAACACGTTGCTTGCTTGCGCACTGGACTTGCCGCGTCCCAGCCGCTAGCGTGCAGGGCGTTTTTTCGTTTCAGGGATTGCCATGAACAACACTGCCGCGCCGCGTCAGCTCACTTTCCGTGCGGTCGTGCTGGCGATCGTGCTGGCCGTGGTGCTGTCGGCCGCCAATGCCTATCTCGGGCTGTTCGCTGGGCTGACCATCGCCACCGCGATTCCGGCGGCGGTGGTGTCGATGGGCGTGCTGCGCCTGCTTGGCGGCGGCACCATTCTGGAAAACAACATCGTGCAGACCGGCGCATCGGCCGGCTCGTCGATTGCGGCCGGCGTGATCTTCACCATCCCGGCGCTGGTCATCATGGGTTACTGGCCAGACTTCAGATATTGGTGGGTGCTGGGCATCGCCGGCATGGGGGGGCTGCTCGGCGTGCTGTTTTCGGTGCCGCTGCGCCGGGCGATGATCGTCGAGGATCCGCTGCCGTTTCCCGAGGGCAAGGCCGCCGCGGAAGTGCTCAAGGCCGGCGAAAATCCCGGTCCCGGGCTGAAGATCCTGAGCCTGTCCGCGGCGATCGGCGGCTTGGTCAAACTCGGCGCGGCCAGTGGCTTGAAGGTCATTCCCGATACCTGGGCGCAGGCGGCCTATCTGGGCGGCAGCAAGATGGTCGGTTACGTCGGCACCAGCCTGTCGCCAGCGCTGCTGGGCGTGGGCTACATTGTCGGACTCAACGTCGGCATCGTGGTGCTGTTCGGCTCGATCCTGTCCTGGCATCTGGCCATTCCGCTGTACCAGCAGTTTTTCATGGGTATGGACCCGGTGCTGGCGCACAGCCTGGTGGGCGCGTCGGCGGCCGAAGCGGCGTTCGGCATCTGGGCCGCCAAGGTCCGCTACCTTGGCGTGGGCGCGATGCTCATTGGCGGGGTGTGGACGTTGTTCTCGCTGCGCAGGTCGCTATTGTCCGGGATCCGGAGCGGGTTCGCCGCCGCGCGCAAGCGCAGCGATGGCAACGTCGTCGACGACACCGACCGTGACCTGCCGATGAAGTGGATGCTGCTGGCGCTGCTGCTGTGTACGCTGCCTTTGTTGGGCCTGTACCAGACCATCGTCGGCCAGTGGCATGTCAGCGTGCCGATGACCGTCATCATGATCGTCGCCGGCTTCCTGTTCGTTTCGGTTTCCGGCTACCTGGCCGGCCTGATCGGCTCGTCGAACAACCCGGTATCGGGCATCACCATCTCCACCATCCTGTTCGCCTCGGCGGTGCTGGTGCTGCTGCTCGGGCGCGATTCGCCCATCGGCGCGGTCGCCGCGATCATGATCGGCGCGGTGGTGTGCTGCGCGGCCGCGGTCGGTGGCGACAATCTGCAGGATCTGAAAGCCGGCTATCTGGTTGGGGCGACGCCGTGGAAACAGCAATTGATGCTGGCCATCGGCGCGTTCTCCTGCGCGTTGATCATGGCGCCGGTCTTGAATCTGCTGGCCCAGGCCTATGGCATCGGCGCGGCGACGCCGCAGCATCCCAATGCGTTGGCCGCGCCGCAAGCCACGTTGATGGCGTCGGTGGCCAAGGGCTTGTTCGGCGGCGAACTGCCATGGACCATGATCTGGATCGGCATGGGGGTCGGCGCGGCGATCATTGCCTTGGATGCGTGGCTGAAGCAGAGCGGTAAACGCTTCCGTGCGCCGGTGCTGGCCGCTGCCATCGGTATCTACCTGCCGCTGGAGCTGATGGTGCCGATCTTCCTCGGTGGTCTGATCACGCATCTGGTCGAGCGCTTCCACAACATCCACGCCGATGACGAAGCCGGGCGCGACCGCGTGCATCGTCCCGGCGTGCTGTTCTCCGCTGGCCTGATTACCGGCGAGGCGTTGATGGGGATCGCCATCGCCGTGCCGATCGTGCTCTCCGGCCGTGCCGACGTGCTTGCGTTGCCGGGCGGGTTCCATTTGAACCAGTGGTGCGGCCTGGCGCTGTTGGCAATCGTCGGAGGGATGCTCTACCGCACCGGCCGCAAGGGGGAAGTGGCGGCTACGCCGCAGGGCTGAGTCCCGCGCCACAGTGTTGTTCCGTCGCGCGGCCGCCTGCCGCGCGGCGGCTGTTGGCAGGTGCAGATGCGACGCCCTGGTGCGTGCGTCGTCATCCCAGACGCTGCGCTGGTCGGTGCCATGTGCTTTGCGTTCCAGCGACACGCGCCACGCTGCTCCCTAAAGTCCCGGCGCTCTGCCATGACTTCATGCCTTTGCCCACGCCCACCGGCATGCTTAACATCTATCTTTTGTCCTGTTTTGGAGACCCTTGATGACCTTGCGTTACGCTCTGCTGCCCTTGGCCCTACTGACCGTCTTGCCCGCGCTGGCGGCCCCGCGTGGTTTCGATGTCCGCGACATGGTCGCGCTGGATCGGGTGTCCTCGCCGTTGCTGACGCCCGATGGCCGCAGCGTGATCTTCGCCAAGCAGCAGATGGACAAGGCCACCGACAAGGCCAGCACCGCGCTGTGGCTGCGCGATCTGCGCGGCGGCGATGCGGCCACGCCCAAGCGGCTGACCCCGGAGGGCTGGAACGTCAATACGCCGCAGCTGTCGGCCGACGGCAAGACCGTGTATTTCCTCAGTGCCAAGTCTGGCCGGCAACAGGTGTACGCGCTGCCGCTGGCTGGCGGCACGCCGCGCCAGCTCACCGATGTTCCGCTGGATGTGGACAGCTACCACGTCGCGCCGCAGGGCGACCGCGTCGCCTTCAGTGTCGCCGTGTTCCAGGACTGCCTGTCGGACCTGGGCTGCACCCAGAAACGTCTGCAGGCGAAGAAACAGGCCAAGGCCAGCGGCGAGGTGTTCGACCATCTATTCGTGCGCCACTGGGACGCCTGGAACGATGGCCGTCGCAACAGCCTGTTCGTCGCGGCACTGCCGGGCGGGGCCAAGGCCAAGCCGGTGATCGCCGCCAAGGCGGTCAGCGTCACTCTGGACGGCGACATCCCGTCCAAGCCGTTCGGCGGTGGTGACGACTACACCTGGGCGCCGGACGGGCAGTCGCTGGTCGCCAGCGTGCGCGTGGCCGGGCGTCAGGAGCCGTGGTCGACCAACTTCGATCTATACCGGCTGGATCCCGCCGGCAAGGCGGCGCCGGTCAATCTGACCGCGTCCAATCCAGCCTGGGATGCCGGCCCGGTGTTCTCCGCCGATGGCAAGACCCTGTATTACCGTGCGATGAAGCGCCCCGGTTTCGAAGCCGACCGTTTCGAGCTGATGGCGATGGATGTGGTCAGCGGCAAGACCCGCGCGATCGTCCCGCAGTGGGATCGCTCGGCCATCGGCATCGCGCTGTCGGCCAACGGCGCCACCCTCTACACCACCGCCGACGACATGGGCCAGCATCCGCTGTTCGCGGTCGATCTCGCCAACGGCCAGGTCCGCCGTCTCGTCGCCGACGGCACCATCGGTACCCCGGTGGTGGCCGGCGGTACCTTGGCCTTCACCCGCGATAGCCTCAAGAGCGGCGACCAGATCGTCGTTGCCGACGCCGATGGGCAACATGCCCGTGCCATCACCCCTAGCACCAGCGAGCTGCTGCCCGGCGTGGCCTTCGGCGACTACGAGCAGTTCGCGTTCAAGGGCTGGAACAACGACACAGTGCACGGCTACGTGGTCAAACCGTACAACTACCAGGAAGGCAAGACCTACCCGGTCGCGTTCCTTATTCACGGCGGCCCGCAAGGCACGTTCGGCAATGGCTGGAGTAACCGCTGGAATCCACAGACGTATGCGGGGCAGGGCTACGCCGTGGTGATGATCGACTTCCACGGTTCCACCGGTTACGGCCAGGCTTTCACCGACGCGATCAGCCAACACTGGGGCGACCGCCCGCTGGAGGACCTGCAAAAAGGCTGGGAGGCAGCGCTGAAAAAATACCGCTTCCTCAATGGCAGCAAAGCCTGCGCGCTCGGCGCCAGCTATGGCGGTTACATGGTGTATTGGATGGCCGGCAACTGGAACCAGCCCTGGAAGTGCCTGGTCGATCACGATGGCGTGTTCGACAACCGCATGATGGGGTATGCCACCGAGGAACTGTGGTTCAGCGAATGGGAAAATGGCGGGACGCCATGGCAGAATCCGGCCGGCTACGAAAAGTTCAATCCGATTGTGCACGTGGATAAATGGAAAGTGCCGATGCTGGTGATCCACGGCCAGCAGGATTTCCGTATTCCGATGGAACAGGGCTTGGCGGCGTTCGGTGCATTACAGCGCAAAGGCATCGAATCCAAGTTTCTGTATTTCCCGGACGAAAATCATTGGGTGCTCAAGCCGCAAAACAGCATTTTGTGGCACGACACGGTCAATGGATGGTTGAAGCAACATATCGGCGAATGAAAGTCACCGGGGCGCATTGCACCTTTTCGCAGAGCGCATCCGCAACATCCGCCATCGGGCCGACATGCCGCTTGATGGCGGATTTTTTCAAGCAAGCTGCACCGCAACCGCGTGACCTTTCGTGAATAGGCGCGCGGCATGCCATTGCTCGGCAGGCGGAGCCCGGGGCGGCGTCGCAATCCGCCGCCGCTGACATCGCATGGTGTGGGATTGACGGTTCTTCCGTACTTGGTATTGACAGCCGTTCCGCACCTGGCCCAGCATAGGGTTTCAATCCGGCGAAACAGGGATAGAGGCGGGAATGAAGGGAATCAAATGGGCAGGTGCCGGCGTTTTATTCCTGACGATGGCGGTCGCTGGCTTGTGTTTCATCGGCTGGCGATTGCGGATGCTGTTGAGCGTGCATACGCCGCTGGCGTGGAATACCAGGATCGAGTATTGCAAGGTCATCCACTAGCTTGCTTATCTGCCTTATGCGGGGCAGATCAAGCTGGCTGGCGCACTCGGCTTCGGTGTGCCGCTGCTGGCTTGGCTGAGCGTGCTGATTGCGCTGTTTGCTGCACGTCGCTGTGGCGTAAGATCGCAGGCACAGCGGGAAAGGTCGACTCAACGGAGAGGTCACGCGCGATGAGCCAGGACACCGACGATCAAGACGATCAAGACGATCAAAGCGACAATCCCTATCGCCCGCGCAAACTCAAGGTGCGCGATCCGCTGCACGATCTGCAGCTCCTGCGCGATATGGCGATCATCAATGCGCGGGTGCGCGCCGAACTGGGGCCGCTGCCACCTGGCGGATTGCCGGTGGAACCCAAGCGTAAACCCGCACCGTGGCCGTACCGGCCTGCCGCCGCATCCGCGACCCATCCCCCCGAGGACGACCCGATGAAACTGCAACACCTTGCCGCCACCGCCATCATGCCGCTGGCCCTGACCGCTGCGGGTTGCTCCAAAGGCATCGATGTCGGCAATGACGGCGCCACCGGTCACCTCAACCCGCATCCGGTCAAACGCTACGAAGTGATTGCCACCTCCCATGCGCCGGGGCCGTGGGAGTCGATCAAGGCATACATCGGGTACGATGTCATCAATGAAAAATGCGTGCCGATGATGCCGTTCGTTGGTGTGCGGCAAGTGCCTGGTACTGGGCTCGATGTTCCGATGACACAGGTGGACGATCACACATGGAAGGGATATTTCTACCGTGACGCCTTGCTGGACGAGGATTACTTCAAGCTTGGAGTGTGCCACTGGGATGCGACCGGTGCTGGAATTTCTGCGATAGCCAAGGGGGTGAGGTTCAATTGGGGGAATGGTCTTGAACCTCTACTGCGTGATGGTGAGCGGACCTTCTACTTTAGAAGGAGCTCATATGGGGATCAGCATCTCGTTGAGTATGGTGCTGAAACTCTCACTGGAGAAGACGATGAGGTTGTTCAGCATCCAGATGCTCACTTCCAAGTCACCATTACTGTCAGGGAAGCCAAGCTATGAACACTACCGATCAAGCACGTGCCGACGCTGCTATTAATTCCTATAGAAACCGTTCGCAGAGTGAAGTTGATGGCTCGAAAAAAATACCTCTTGACGGTCAGTACTACACAGTCTTTGGCTACGCGAACGATCCTATCAGTGGTTTCCACGCAACAGCGTATCGAAGCGTGGAAGTACCACACAACATCATCATCGCCTACCGTGGCACCGACACGGATTTATTTACTGGCGAGACCAAGGCGGAAAAAGCGCAGCATGCGCTCACCACTCTCCAGGACATCGCCGTCGATGCCACGATGGTGCGCGACGCCGTCAATCCGCAAAAAGCCGCCGCCGATGCGTTCACCGCGCAGATGCTCGCCAAGGCGGCCAAGCAGGGCATCACCAAGGACCAGGTGACCGTCGCCGGCCACTCCCTCGGCGGCGCGCTGGCGCAGATCGAAGCGGCCAAATACGGCCTGGCTGGCTCCACCTACAACGCTTACGGCGCGAGGGGGCTGACCGATGGCACGCCGCAGCCCGGCTGCCACGTGACCAATTACCGCATGGCCGGCGATGTGGTGAGCGCGGCGAGCCCTCACGTCGGCAGCATGGTGTCGTTGGCCAGTCATGACGATGTGCAGAGCCTGCGCGCTGGCCGGTATCTGGATGCGCCCGTCGGCGCGCCGCCCCCGAATGTCCTGCTGGCGATGCGATTGGGCGATCACGGTGCCGGCCAGTACTTCGGCAGCCAAAGTCCGGACAACGTCCTGGCCCCGCATCATTTCAGCGAAGCGTCGCAGCGTTACGCCGACCATCAAGCGGCCTTCGAGCATTTCACCTGGGAGGTTGCTCACGAACGTGCCGAATTGTCCCAGGCGCTACGCCAGATGCGCGCGCACCCTGGCCAGACCCATCTGCCAGCGGACATCCAGCGGCAGGTGAACGAATACCTGACGTTGAACGGGGACTCGTCGCTGCGCGATGCCATCGAACATAACGCGCACGTGCAGGGTGCAGCACACAGTTTGCACGATGCCGGCGATGCCGCGCGCTCGGTTGGCCATGCGGTACACGACATGGACGAGCGCATGGCCTCGGCGGCGCATCGGGCGGGTGTTGCGGCTTTC
>NZ_MDCB01000026.1 GCF_002939705.1 Xanthomonas albilineans
GACAACGTCAAGATGACGGTGACGCTGATCAATCCGGTGGCGATGGACGAAGGCCTGCGTTTCGCGATCCGCGAAGGCGGCCGGACGGTCGGGGCCGGCGTGGTGGCCAAGATCATCAAGTAATGCCCTCCGGCAGCCTGGGCTGCGGGACTCGTCGGTATCGTGGTGGCTGCGGTCGCCTAAATCCAACGAGGTGCAGGCGGCTTCGGTTGCCGGGTTGAGCGAAGGGCGGGCCGGAACCTTCGGTCCGCCTTCGCTGTCTCAGGGAAGTGCGGTCGTTTTTACTACACGCCAGTAGCTCAATTGGCAGAGCAGCGGTCTCCAAAACCGCAGGTTGGGGGTTCGAGTCCCTCCTGGCGTGCCAATCTGCCGGTCCCTATCCAGTGACCTCGGTCGCATCGCAACAAGAGTCGGATGAACAGCAAGATCGAGCATTCCAAGAGTTCCGCCGCCTCCTCCGGTGGCGATATCGTCAAGTACGGCATCGCTGCGTTGCTGGTGGTGGCTGGCCTGTTCGTGTGGTTCTGGTTCGCCGATCCCAGTCGCGCGACGCAACTGGGCAACTGGTCCGGTCCACTGCGTGGGTTGGCCGTGGTGGCGGGCCTGGTCGCTGGCGGTGCGGTGTTCCTGTTGACCGCCAAGGGGCGCGAGGCTCGTGAGTTCCTGTCCGAATCGCGATTCGAACTGCGCAAGGTGGTGTGGCCGACCCGCCAGGAGGCCATTCGGACCACCTGGGTGGTGATCGTGGTGGTGATCATTCTGAGTCTGCTGCTGGGTGGGTTCGATTTCGTGATCCAGAAGCTGATGCAGTGGTTCGTTAGCCGTTGAGGAGAGTGCAGCAGTGAAGCGTTGGTATGTCGTCCACGCCTATTCAGGCTTCGAGAAGTCCGTGGCGCAAGCGCTGCGCGACCGTATTGTGCGTGACGAGATGCAGGAGCGCTTCGGCGACGTGTTGGTGCCCACAGAGGAAGTGATCGAGATGCGCTCCGGCCAGAAGCGCCGTTCCGAGCGCAAGTTCTTCCCGGGTTACGTGTTGGTGCAGATCGAGACCCACGACGAAGGCGGCATCCCGCGGATTGATAACGAGAGCTGGCACTTGGTCAAGGAGACGCCCAAGGTGATGGGGTTCATTGGCGGCACCGCCGATCGGCCGTTACCGATTCGCGACCAGGAGGCCGATGCGATCCTGCAGCGCGTTCAAGATGGCGTTGAAAAGCCGCGTCCGAAGGTGCTGTTCGAACCGGGGCAAATGGTGCGCGTCACCGATGGTCCGTTCAACGACTTCAATGGTGTGGTCGAGGAAGTCAACTACGAAAAGAGCAGGCTGCGTGTGGCGGTGCTGATCTTCGGCCGTTCTACCCCGGTGGAACTGGAATTCGGTCAGGTCGAGAAAGCCTGAGTCCTGCTATCGGCGTGTCTGCGCCGCACGCTCGAATCTCTGCTATACTGCGCGGCTGGCTGCCCAAGCAGTCGTCGGGCAGAGTCGGGAGCCGCCGCGAGGCGGCTTTCTGCGCAATCCAAAACGTGATGGCGGGACACGTGATTTTCCCGTCGCGATGGGGAGCCTGTCGTTCAGGCGCTAGCACCCGGAGAGACTCAACATGGCAAAGAAAGTCGTCGGTTACATCAAGCTGCAGGTGAAGGCCGGTCAGGCCAACCCCTCGCCGCCGGTCGGTCCTGCGCTGGGTCAGCGCGGCCTGAACATCATGGAATTCTGCAAGGCCTTCAATGCGGCCACGCAGAAGCTGGAGCCGGGCTTGCCCACGCCGGTCATCATCACGGCCTACTCGGACCGTACCTTCACCTTCGTCACCAAGAGCACGCCGGCGAGCGTGCTGCTGAAGAAGGCCGCCGGTATCACCTCCGGCTCCAAGCGCCCGAACACCGAAAAGGTGGGCAAGGTCACCCGCAAGCAGTTGGAAGACATCGCCAAGGCGAAGGAAGCCGACCTGACGGCGGCGGAGCTGGAAGCGGCGGTACGCACGATTGCGGGTTCCGCCCGCAGCATGGGCCTGACGGTGGAGGGTTAAGCGATGGCACAGACCAAGCGACAGAAAGCGATCCGTGCTGCGGTGCAGCCGGGCAAGGCGTATTCGATCGACGAAGCGCTGAAGATCATCAAGACCACCAGCAAGGCCAAGTTCGTCGAAGCCGTCGACGTCGCCGTACGTCTGGGCGTGGATGCCAAGAAGTCCGACCAGCAGGTGCGCGGTTCCACCGTGCTGCCGGCCGGTACCGGCAAGAGCGTGCGCGTGGCGGTGTTCGCCCCGGCCGGTGCCAAGGCGGACGAAGCCCTGGCTGCGGGTGCCGAGGCCGTTGGCATGGACGATCTGGCCGAGAAGATGCAGGGCGGGGATCTGAACTACGACGTGGTCATCGCGACGCCGGACGCGATGCGCGTCGTCGGTAAGCTGGGCACGCTGCTGGGCCCGCGCGGCCTGATGCCGAACCCGAAGGTCGGGACCGTGTCCGCCAACCCGGCCGAAGCGGTGAAGAATGCCAAATCCGGTCAGGTGCGCTATCGCACCGACAAGGCGGGCATCATCCACTGCACCATCGGCAAGGCCAGCTTCGAAGACGATGCGCTGAAGAGCAATCTGCATGCGCTGTTGCTGGATCTGGTCAAGGCCAAGCCGGCGACCTCCAAGGGTAACTACCTGCAGAAGATCTCGGTGAGCTCGACCATGGGCCCGGGTGTCACCATCGATCAGGCATCGCTGTCCCTGAAGTAATTGCAACACGGCGCCGCCCGCGAGGTGCGGCGTCGGTGTCACCCTTTTGAAGGCGTCGCCAGGGGCAACCCGACGCGAAGCCGTCAAAGACCGCAGGCGCGGTCTGCGCACACCGACGACGGGCAGGGAAGTTCGAGATGGCAAGGAATCGCCGTCGGTGCAGCGGGATCGCTTAATCCAGTCCCCTTGGGGACGCGCCGGCGTAGATGGTGCCGCCTTTCTGGAGTTTTTCTGGTTCAGGCCAATCCGGGACTTCCCGGACGCGCTCACTCCAGGTCTGGAACGGCCACCAACTGGGATGCCATGCGGCGTCCCCGGCATCCAGGATGGAGGCCGCCCAGGACCGCAAGCGGCAGGAGCCGCGAGCGGAATGTGTTTGAAGCAGGGATTTCGAGATTCGTGGTTGGGGATTGGCAAGAGCGGCACGGTCGCTCCTGATGCATTCCGAATCGCTAGTCCCAACTCCCGGCTTTAACGGAGGAGTGCAATGGCTCTCAATCTGTCCCAGAAGCAAGAAGTCGTCGCCGAATTGGCCGACGTTGCCGCGAAGGCTCACTCCTTGGTCGCTGCCGAGTACGCCGGCATCACGGTCTCGCAGATGACCGCGATGCGCAAAAAGGCGCGCGAAACCGGTGTGTACTTGCGTGTTGTCAAGAACACCCTGGCCGCGCGCGCGGTGGCCGGTACCGAATACGAGTGCGTCCAGGACGCGCTGGTCGGTCCGCTGCTGTATGCGTTCTCGACGGAAGAACCCGGCGCTGCCGGTCGTCTGATCAAGGAATTCGCCAAGGGTAACGACAAGCTGCAGGCCAAGGTCGTGTCGCTGGGCGGTCAGCTGTATCCGGCCGCTCACCTCGAAGTGTTGGCGTCGCTGCCGACCCGCGAGCAGGCACTGGCCATGTTGGCACGCGTCTTGGCCGAGCCGGCAAGCATGTTTGCCCGTGCGGTCAAGGCCGTGGGCGACAAGCAGGGAGGTGGCGATGCCGCCCCCGCCGATGCCCAAGCCCAGGTCGAAACGGCTTAAGTTCGCGATCCCTGAAACGGTTCACAAGAACCTCATCCAGAAAAAATTCCAAAGGTAATCACAATGTCCCTGTCTAACGAGCAGATCGTCGACGCTATCGCCGAAAAGACCCTCATGGAAGTGATGGAGCTGGTCAAGGCCATCGAAGACAAGTTCGGCGTTTCCGCCGCCGCTCCGGTCGCCGCTGCCGGTCCGGCCGTGGCTGCCGCTCCGGTCGAAGAGCAGACCGAATTCAACGTCATCCTGATCGATGCCGGCGCCAAGAAGGTCGACGTCATCAAGGCCGTTCGCGCCATCACTGGCCTGGGCCTGAAGGAAGCCAAGGACCTCACCGAGGCCGGCGGCATGCTGAAGGAAGCCGTGTCGAAGGAAGACGCCGAGAAGTTCAAGAAAGACCTGGAAGCCGCTGGCGCGAAGGTCGAAGTCAAGTAAGCAGTCCCTTGCATCGCCAGTCGTTCGAGGCGGTGCACTGAAGGCTGGGGGCGCGAGTCCCCGGCCTTTGGCCGTTGTACAGCCGGGTTAGATTCGGCATGGGAGTCTGCGCGGTCGTTCGACCGATGCGGGCTCTGCGACCCAGTCTCGGCCTTACCGAGTTGGTAGTTGGAAGTAGCGGGAGAAGGCGTGCTGGTGCCGGCAATACCAGCGACTTCCAACTGACAATTTATGTTCACTCAGGGCCGCGGACGCGTGGCCCGCATCAGCCAAGGTGATACCTCATGACGTCCTATTCGTTCACCGAAAAGAAGCGTATCCGCAAGGATTTCGGCAAGCAGCGCTCGATCCTGGAAGTCCCCTTCCTGCTCGCCATCCAGGTGGATTCCTACCGTGAGTTCCTGCAGGAAAACACCGACCCGAACAAGCGCTCGGACCATGGCCTGCACGCGGCTCTGAAATCGGTGTTCCCGATCTCCAGCTACAGCGGCAACGCCGCGCTGGAGTATGTTGGCTACAAGCTCGGCGATCCGGTGTTCGACGAGCGTGAATGCCGTCAGCGCGGTATGAGCTACGGCGCGCCGCTGCGCGTGACCGTGCGCCTGGTGATCTACGACCGCGAGTCCTCGACCAAGGCGATCAAGTACGTGAAGGAGCAGGAGGTCTACCTCGGCGAAATTCCGTTGATGACCGACAACGGCACCTTCATCGTCAATGGCACCGAGCGCGTCATCGTCTCCCAGTTGCACCGTTCGCCGGGCGTCTTCTTCGATCACGATCGCGGCAAGACTCACAGCTCGGGCAAATTGCTGTACAGCGCCCGCATCATTCCGTACCGCGGCTCCTGGCTGGACTTCGAGTTCGACCCGAAGGACGCGTTGTTCACCCGTATCGACCGCCGTCGCAAGCTGCCGGTGTCGATCCTGTTGCGCGCGCTCGGTTATTCGAACGAAGAAATGCTGTCGGAGTTCTTCGAGATCAACACCTTCCACATCGATCCGAAGGAAGGCGTGCAGTTGGAATTGGTCGCCGAGCGCTTGCGCGGCGAGACGCTGGACTTCGATCTGGCCGATGGCGACAAGGTCATTGTCGAGGCTGGCAAGCGCATCACCGCGCGTCACGTTAAGCAACTGGAGGCCTCCGGTATCGCCGCGCTGGCCGTGCCCGATGAGTACCTGGTCGGTCGCATCCTGTCGCACGACGTCGTCGATGCCGCGACCGGCGAACTGCTGGCCAATGCCAACGACGAAATCACCGAAGAGCAGTTGAATGCGTTCCGTAAGGCCGGCGTCGACGCCGTGGGGACCCTGTGGGTCAACGATCTGGACCGTGGTCCGTATCTGTCCAACACCCTGCGCATCGACCCGACCAAGACCCAGCTCGAAGCCTTGGTCGAGATCTACCGCATGATGCGTCCGGGCGAACCGCCGACCAAGGATGCCGCGCAGAACTTGTTCCACAACCTGTTCTTCACCTTCGAGCGTTACGACCTGTCCACGGTTGGCCGCATGAAGTTCAACCGCCGCGTCGGCCGCAAGGAGGTCATCGGCGAGTCGGTGTTGTACGACAAGAAGTACTTCGGCGAGCGCAGCGACGAGGAGTCCAAGCGCTTGGTTGCCGAGCGCGCCGACAGTTCCGACATCCTCGATGTGATCAAGGTGCTGACCGAAATCCGCAACGGTCGCGGTGTGGTCGACGATATCGATCACCTGGGTAATCGTCGCGTGCGTTCGGTCGGCGAAATGGCCGAGAACGTGTTCCGCGTTGGCCTGGTCCGCGTCGAGCGCGCGGTCAAGGAGCGCCTGTCGATGGCCGAGTCCGAGGGCCTGACCCCGCAGGAACTGATCAACGCCAAGCCGGTGGCTGCCGCGATCAAGGAGTTCTTCGGTTCCTCGCAGTTGTCGCAATTTATGGATCAGAACAACCCGTTGTCGGAAGTGACACACAAGCGTCGCGTTTCGGCGTTGGGGCCGGGCGGTCTGACCCGCGAGCGCGCAGGCTTCGAAGTGCGCGACGTGCATCCGACCCATTACGGCCGCGTCTGCACCACCGAAACCCCGGAAGGCCCGAACATCGGTCTGATCAACTCGCTGGCGGTGTTCGCGCGCACCAACCAGTATGGCTTCCTAGAGACGCCGTACCGGAAGGTGGTGGACGGCCAGATCACCGACGAGGTCGAATACCTCTCGGCGATCGAAGAAAACGAGTACGTCATCGCCCAGGCCAACGCATTGCACGATGCCAAGAACCGTCTGACCGAACAGTTCGTGCCGTGCCGCTACCAGGGCGAATCGCTGCTCAAGCCGCCGGCGGAAGTGCATTTCATGGACGTCTCGCCAATGCAGACCGTGTCCATCGCGGCCGCGTTGGTGCCGTTCCTGGAGCACGACGACGCCAACCGCGCGCTGATGGGCGCGAACATGCAACGCCAGGCCGTGCCGACGCTGCGTGCGCAGAAACCGCTGGTCGGCACCGGTATCGAACGCGCGGTGGCGCGCGACTCGGGTGTGACCGTGAACGCGCGCCGTGGCGGCGTGATCGAGCAGATCGACGCTGGCCGCATCGTGGTCAAGGTCAACGAGGCCGAGATCGGCGGCGGCACCGATGCCGGCGTCGACATCTACAACCTGATCAAGTACACGCGCTCCAACCAGAACACCTGCATCAACCAGCGTCCGCTGGTCAATGTGGGCGACGCGATCGCGCGCGGCGACGTGCTCGCCGATGGTCCCTCGACCGATATCGGTGAACTGGCCCTGGGCCAGAACATGCTGATCGCGTTCATGCCGTGGAACGGTTACAACTTCGAAGACTCCATCCTGCTCTCCGAGCGTGTGGTGGAAGAGGATCGCTACACCACGATCCATATCGAAGAGCTCACCTGCGTGGCGCGCGACACCAAGCTGGGGCCGGAAGAAATTTCCGCCGATATCCCCAATGTCTCGGAGCAGGCGCTCAACCGTCTCGACGAATCCGGTGTGGTGTACATCGGTGCGGAAGTGCGCGCCGGCGACATCATGGTCGGCAAGGTCACGCCGAAGGGCGAGAGCCAACTGACCCCGGAAGAGAAACTGCTGCGCGCGATCTTCGGCGAGAAGGCCTCGGACGTGAAGGATAGCTCGCTGCGTGTGCCGCCTGGCATGGACGGCACCGTCATCGACGTGCAGGTGTTCACCCGCGACGGCATCGAGAAGGACAAGCGCGCCCGCCAGATCGAGGAAAACGAGATCAAGCGGGTCAAGAAGGACTTCGACGATCAGTTCCGCATCCTCGAGAGCGCCATCTATGCGCGCCTGCGTAGCCAACTGATCGGCAAGGTCGCCAACGGCGGCCCGAACCTGAAGAAGGGCGACACCATCAGCGATGCCTACCTGGATGGTCTGAAGAAGTCCGAGTGGTTCGCTCTGCGCATGAAGGACGAGGATGCCTCCGACGCGATCGAGCGCGCGCAGAAGCAGATCCAGGCGCATGAACAGGAGTTCGAACGTCGCTTTGCCGATAAGCGCGGCAAGATCACCGCTGGCGACGACCTCGCTCCGGGCGTGCTGAAGATGGTCAAGGTGTTCCTGGCGGTGAAGCGCCGTATCCAGCCCGGCGACAAAATGGCCGGTCGCCACGGCAACAAGGGTGTCGTGTCGATGATCCAGCCGATCGAGGACATGCCGTACATGGCCAACGGCGAGACCGTGGACATCGTGTTGAACCCGCTGGGCGTGCCGTCGCGTATGAATATCGGTCAGGTACTGGAAGTGCACCTTGGCTGGGCGGCCAAGGGCCTGGGACGCAAGATCCAGAACATGCTCGACGCTCAGGCCAATGTGGCCGATCTGCGCAAGTTCCTGACCCAGATCTACAACCACGACCAGAAGTTGGGCGAGGACCGCGTGGACCTGGATCAGTTCAGCGACGCCGAGCTGCTGTCCCTGTCGAAGAACCTGACCGACGGTGTGCCGATGGCGACCCCGGTGTTCGACGGCGCGACCGAAGCGGAGATCAAGCACATGCTTGAACTCGCCGATCTGCCGATCAGCGGCCAGACCCAGCTTTACGATGGCCGTACCGGCGAAGCGTTCGATCGCCGTACCACCGTCGGCTACATGCACATGCTGAAGTTGAACCACTTGGTCGACGACAAGATGCACGCGCGTTCCACTGGTCCGTATTCGTTGGTCACCCAGCAGCCGTTGGGCGGCAAGGCGCAGTTCGGCGGCCAGCGCTTCGGCGAAATGGAAGTGTGGGCGTTGGAAGCCTACGGTGCGGCTTACACCTTGCAGGAAATGTTGACGGTGAAGTCCGACGACGTACAGGGCCGCAACCAGATGTACAAGAACATCGTCGATGGCGAGCACGAAATGGTGGCCGGCATGCCGGAGTCCTTCAACGTGCTGGTGAAGGAAATCCGCTCGCTGGCCATCAACATGGAATTGGAAGACTGAGAGGCCGGGACTCGGAGCCCGGGGCCTGGGACTCGGAAAAGCGAGGAGCGTCGCCGCTCTGCTTTTCCAGGTCCCCGGTCCCGGATCCCCGGTCCCGACAAGACTCTGCCCCCACCCCGTCCTCGCTACGCATTCCTCCGACCCGGAGATATCCAATGAAAGATCTGCTCAACCTCTTCAACCAGCAGCGCCAGACGCTGGACTTCGACGCGATCAAGATCGCGCTGGCCTCGCCGGACCTGATCCGCTCGTGGTCCTTCGGCGAAGTGAAGAAGCCGGAAACCATCAACTATCGCACCTTCAAACCTGAGCGCGACGGCCTGTTCTGCGCGGCCATCTTCGGCCCGATCAAGGACTACGAGTGCCTGTGCGGCAAGTACAAGCGCATGAAGCACCGCGGCGTGGTCTGCGAAAAATGCGGCACCGAAGTCACCTTGGCCAAGGTGCGCCGCGAGCGCATGGGACATATCGATTTGGCCTCGCCGGTCGCGCACATCTGGTTCCTGAAGTCGTTGCCGTCGCGTATCGGCTTGATGCTGGATATGACCTTGCGCGACATCGAGCGCGTCCTGTATTTCGAAGCCTATGTGGTGACCGAGCCGGGCCTGACCGCGCTGGAGCGCCGCCAACTGCTGACCGAAGAGCAGTACCTGACTGCCCGCCAGGAACATGGGGACGACTTCGATGCCGCCATGGGCGCAGAGGCGGTGTACGAGCTGTTGCGCACCATCGATCTGCAGTCGGAAATGACGCGCCTGCGCGAAGAAATTGCCAGCACCGGTTCTGAAACCAAGCTCAAGCGTCTGACCAAGCGCATCAAGCTGATCGAGGCGTTCATCGAGTCCGGCAACCGTCCAGAGTGGATGGTGATGACCGTGCTGCCGGTACTGCCGCCGGATCTGCGCCCGCTGGTGCCGTTGGACGGCGGCCGCTTCGCGACCTCCGACCTGAACGATCTGTACCGCCGCGTCATCAACCGCAATAACCGTCTGCGCCGCCTGCTCGAACTCAATGCGCCGGAGATCATCGTGCGCAACGAAAAGCGCATGCTGCAGGAATCGGTCGATGCGCTGCTGGATAATGGTCGCCGCGGTCGTGCCATCACCGGCACCAACAAGCGCCCGCTGAAGTCGCTGGCCGACATGATCAAGGGCAAGCAGGGTCGGTTCCGCCAGAACCTGCTCGGCAAGCGCGTGGACTACTCCGGTCGTTCGGTCATCGTGGTCGGCCCGACCCTGCGTCTGCATGAGTGTGGCTTGCCGAAGAAGATGGCGTTGGAGCTGTTCAAGCCATTCGTTTTCGCCAAGCTGCAGCGCCGTGGTCTGGCCACCACCATCAAGGCCGCCAAGAAGCTGGTCGAACGCGAAGAAGCCGATGTCTGGGACATCTTGGAAGAAGTGATCCGCGAGCATCCGGTGCTGTTGAACCGTGCGCCGACCCTGCACCGCTTGGGCATCCAGGCGTTTGAGCCGGTACTGATCGAAGGTAAGGCGATCCAGTTGCATCCGCTGGTCTGTACTGCCTTCAACGCCGACTTCGACGGCGACCAGATGGCTGTGCACGTGCCGTTGTCGCTGGAAGCGCAGTTGGAAGCGCGTGCGTTGATGATGTCCACCAACAACATCCTGTCGCCTGCCAACGGCGAGCCGATCATCGTGCCGTCCCAGGACGTGGTGCTGGGTCTGTACTACATGAGCCGTGCGTTGGAGAACAAGAAAGGCGAGGGCATGGTGTTCGCCAACATCGCCGAAGTGAAGCGCGCTTACGACAACCGTGCGGTGGAATTGCACGCCAAGGTCAAGGTCCGTATCACCGAGACGGTGATCGACGAGAACGGCGGCCGTAGCAAGAAGACCTCGATCGTGGACACCACGATCGGTCGCGCGCTGTTGGCCGAAATCCTGCCGGAAGGCCTGCCCTTCGCGCTGGCCAATACCGAGCTGACCAAGAAGAACATCAGTCGCCTGATCAACTCCAGCTACCGTCAGTTGGGTCTGAAGGACAGCGTGGTGTTCGCCGATAAACTGATGTACACCGGCTTCGCCTATGCCACGCGCGCCGGCGTGTCGATCGGTATCGACGACATGCTGATTCCGTCGGAAAAGAAGGGCATCCTCGGCGAGGCCGAACAGGAAGTGCTGGAAATCCAGGAGCAGTATCAGTCCGGTCTGGTCACCGCTGGTGAGCGCTACAACAAGGTTGTGGACATCTGGTCGCGCACCAACGAGCGTATCGCCAAGGCGATGATGGACACCATCGGCACCGAGAAGGTGGTCAACGCCAAGGGGGAGACCATCGACCAGAAGTCGATGAACTCGCTGTACATCATGGCCGACTCCGGCGCGCGTGGTAGCCAGGCGCAGATCCGTCAGTTGGCTGGTATGCGTGGTTTGATGGCGCGTCCGGACGGCTCGATCATCGAGACGCCGATCAAGGCGAACTTCCGCGAAGGTTTGAACGTGCAGGAGTACTTCAACTCCACCCACGGTGCGCGTAAGGGTCTGGCCGATACCGCGTTGAAGACCGCCAACTCCGGTTACCTGACCCGCCGTCTGGTCGATGTGGCGCAGGACGTGGTGATCACCGAGCCCGATTGCGGCACCACCGATGGCCTGACCATGACCCCGATCGTGGAAGGCGGCGATGTGGTCGAGCCGCTGCGCGACCGCGTGCTCGGCCGTGTGGTGGCCGAGGACGTGTTCCTGCCGGGCAACGACGAGGATCCGATCGTCACCCGCAACACCTTGCTCGACGAGCAGTGGGTGGCCAAGTTGGAAGAGGCTGGCGTGCAATCGGTCAAGGTCCGCTCGACCATCACCTGCGAATCGCCCTTCGGCGTGTGCGCGCGTTGCTACGGTCGCGACCTGGCCCGTGGTCACCTGGTCAATATCGGCGAAGCGGTTGGCGTCATCGCCGCGCAGTCGATCGGCGAGCCCGGCACCCAGTTGACCATGCGTACCTTCCACATCGGCGGCGCGGCCTCGCGTGCGGCGGCGGTGGACAACATCACGGTCAAGACCACCGGTTCGATCAAGTTCAACAACCTCAAGTCGGTCGAGCACGCCAATGGCTCGCTGGTGGCGGTGTCGCGTTCCGGCGAACTGTCGGTGCTCGACGGCCACGGTCGCGAGCGCGAGCGCTACAAGCTGGCGTATGGCGCCACCATCACCGCCAAGGATGGTGATGCGGTCAAAGCGGGTCAGTCAGTGGCGAACTGGGATCCCCACAACCACCCGATCGTCTCGGAAGTGGCCGGTTTCATTCGCTTCATCGATTTCATCGACGGCGTCACCGTCATCGAAAAGACCGATGAGCTGACGGGTTTGGCCTCGCGGGAAATCACCGATCCCAAGCGCCGTGGTACCCAGGCCAAGGACCTGCGCCCAATCGTGCGCATCGTCGACGCCAAGGGCAACGACCTGGCCATCCCGGGCACCGATCTGCCGGCGCAGTACCTGCTGCCGCCGCGCTCGATCGTCAACCTGCAAGACGGTGCGCCGGTCGGCGTGGGCGATGTGGTTGCCAAGATCCCGCAGGAAGCCTCCAAGACGCGCGACATCACCGGTGGTCTGCCGCGCGTGGCCGACCTGTTCGAAGCGCGTAAGCCGAAGGATCCGGCGATCCTGGCCGAGCGTTCGGGCATCATCAGCTTCGGTAAGGACACCAAGGGCAAGCAGCGCTTGATCATCAAGGACGCCGACGGGTCCGAGCACGAAGAACTGATCCCGAAGTACCGCAATATCACCGTGTTCGAAGGCGAGCACGTGGCCAAGGGCGAAACCGTGGTAGACGGCGAGCCGAGCCCGCAGGACATCCTGCGCCTGCTGGGTGTCGAGCCGCTGGCTGCGTACCTGGTCAAGGAAATCCAAGACGTGTACCGCCTGCAGGGCGTGAAGATCAACGATAAGCATATCGAGGTCATCACCCGGCAGATGCTGCGCAAGGTCGAGATCACCGACCAGGGCAACAGCAAGTTCCTCAATGGCGAGCAGGCCGAGCGCCAGCGCGTCATCGAGGAAAATTCCCGCCTGGCCGCGCGCAACGAGTTGCAGGCCAAGTACGAGCCGGTGTTGCTGGGCATCACCAAGGCGTCGCTGGCAACCGAGTCTTTCATTTCGGCGGCCTCGTTCCAGGAGACCACCCGTGTCCTCACCGAGGCGGCGGTGCGTGGCACCAGCGATACGCTGCGCGGTCTGAAGGAGAACGTGATCGTGGGGCGGTTGATCCCGGCGGGTACCGGTTTGGCATACCACAGCCTGCGTCGCCGCAACTCCAGTGGCCTGACCGAGTCGGAGATGCAGACCCTGTCTGGCGGCAGCGCCGAGTCGACGGTTGAGACTGCCACGTCAGCAGCTGCCAGCAGCGACGATTGAGTCGGATCGGCCTCGCCTGCGGAGTCGGTTGTTGCAAGCGAAAGGGGGCGCAATGGAGGCGCTCCTCGTTTGTCAGGCCGAGGATCGGCCAGCAAGTACGGCTTCCGTTGAGTTGACGGAAGTTTGACTTTCCCGCTATACTTTCCTGTCTCGGCAGGCCGTCCTTCGGCCTGCCTTCGTTTTCACGCATCCAGGCCCGATGGCCTCAATCAGAAGAATCTACTGATGGCGACGATCAATCAGCTGGTCCGCAAGCCGCGGCAGGCGACCACCTACAAGAGTTCCTCTCCGGCGCTGGATAAGTGCCCGCAGCGCCGTGGCGTCTGCACCCGCGTGTACACCACTACTCCGAAGAAGCCGAATTCTGCGTTGCGCAAGGTCGCCAAGGTGCGCCTGACCAACCAGGAAGAGGTCATTAGCTACATCGGTGGCGAAGGCCACAACTTGCAGGAACACTCCGTGGTCCTGATCCGTGGCGGTCGCGTCCCGGATCTGCCGGGTGTGCGCTACCACACCGTGCGCGGTTCGCTCGATGCTGCCGGCGTCGCCAAGCGTCGTCAGGGTCGTTCCAAGTACGGCGCCAAGCGCCCGAAGAGCTAAGGAAAAGTTCATATGTCTCGTAAAGGTAATACGCCGCAGCGCACTGTTCTGCCGGATCCCAAGCACGGCAGCGAAACCATTGCCCGCTTCATCAACATGGTGATGCTGAGCGGCAAGAAGTCGGTTGCCGAAAAGATCGTCTACGGTGCGATGGACGTCATCGGCGAGAAGAATCCCAACGCCATCGAACTGGTGCAGAAGGCGCTGGACAACGTCGCTCCGGCGGTCGAAGTCAAGTCGCGTCGCGTTGGTGGTGCCACCTATCAGGTGCCGGTCGAGGTGCGTTCCTCCCGTCGCATGGCGCTGGCGATGCGCTGGCTGATCGACTCGGCGCGTAAGCGCGGCGAGAACTCGATGCCGCGCAAGCTCGCGGCCGAGCTGTTGGATGCCTCGGAAAACCGTGGTGGTGCCATCAAGAAGCGCGAAGAAACCCACCGCATGGCGGAAGCGAACAAGGCGTTCGCGCACTACCGCTGGTGATCTTCCGGACCTCGGCAACGGGGTCCGTCGGCACCATCTGAGTGCCGCTTAGTCGCGCCGTTGCGCGCGGCACAAATCCGAAAGCCGCCGTAAGGCGGCGTTCGGCCATCCGAAATCCAGGAAATTTGAGAGGCTCCCTGTGGCCCGTACCACTCCCATCGAGCGTTACCGCAATTTCGGCATCATGGCCCACATCGATGCCGGCAAGACCACTACGTCCGAACGTATCCTGTTCTACACCGGCGTCAGTCACAAGATTGGCGAGGTGCATGACGGTGCCGCGACGATGGACTGGATGGAGCAGGAGCAGGAGCGTGGCATCACGATCACCTCCGCGGCCACCACTGCGTTCTGGACCGGCATGGACAAATCCATGCCGCAGCACCGGTTCAACATCATCGATACCCCCGGGCACGTCGACTTCACCATCGAAGTGGAGCGCTCGCTGCGCGTGCTCGACGGTGCGGTGTTCGTGTTGTGCGCGGTCGGCGGTGTCCAGCCGCAGTCCGAGACCGTGTGGCGCCAGGCCAATAAGTACGCCGTGCCGCGTCTTGCGTTCGTCAACAAGATGGACCGCACCGGCGCCAACTTCGACAAGGTGGTCGAGCAGTTGAAGGCGCGCCTGGGTGCGTATCCGGTGCCGATGCAAGTGCCGATCGGCGCCGAAGACGGCTTCGAGGGCGTGGTCGATCTGGTCAAGATGAAGGCGATCCACTGGGATACCGCCTCGCAGGGCACCGTGTTCGAGTACCGCGACATCCCGGCCCATCTGGTCGACAAGGCCACCGAGGCGCGCGCGTTCATGGTCGAAGCCGCAGCCGAAGCCAACGAAGACCTGATGGACAAGTACCTCAACGAAGGTGACCTGTCCGAGGCTGAGATCCTTGGCGGTCTGCGCGAGCGTACCCTGAAAGTGGAAGTGGTGCCGGTGTACTGCGGTACCGCGTTCAAGAACAAGGGTGTGCAGGCGATGCTCGATGGCGTCATCCAGCTGCTGCCGTCGCCCAGCGATCGTCCGCCGGTCAAGGGCATCGACGAGGACGAAAAGGAAGACAGTCGCGCGGCCACCGACAGCGCGCCGTTCTCGGCGTTGGCGTTCAAAATCATGACCGATCCGTTCGTCGGCTCGCTGACGTTCTTCCGTGTCTATTCCGGCACGCTCAACTCCGGCGACCAAGTGTACAACCCGGTCAAGTCGAAGAAGGAGCGGGTGGGTCGCATCCTGCAGATGCACTCCAACAACCGCGAAGAAATCAAGGAAGTGCGCGCGGGCGACATCGCGGCGGCGGTTGGCTTGAAGGACGTCACCACCGGCGACACGCTGTGCGCGCAGAGCGACATCATCACCTTGGAACGCATGGTGTTCCCGGAGCCGGTGATCTCGATGGCGGTCGAGCCGAAGACCAAGTCGGACCAGGAAAAGATGGGCATCGCGCTGAGCCGTCTGGCGCAGGAAGATCCCTCGTTCCGCGTCAACACCGACGAAGAGTCCGGGCAGACCATCATCCGTGGCATGGGCGAGTTGCACCTGGAAATCATCGTCGACCGCATGAAGCGCGAGTTCAACGTGGAGGCCAACGTCGGCAAGCCGCAGGTGGCGTACCGCGAGACCATCCGCAAGGCGGTCAAGCAGGAAGGCAAGTTCGTGCGCCAGTCCGGTGGTAAGGGTCAATACGGCCACGTCGTGCTCGAGATCGAGCCGCAGGAACGCGGCAAGGGTTACACCTTTGAGAACGCGATCGTCGGCGGTGTGGTGCCGAAGGAATACATCCCGGCGGTGGACAAGGGCATCCAGGAAGCGGTGGCCAATGGCGTGATGGCCGGCTATCCGATCGTGGACGTCAAGGTCCGTCTGATCGACGGTTCCTACCATGACGTCGACTCCTCGGAAATGGCGTTCAAGATCGCCGGCTCGATGGGCTTCAAGGAAGGCTTCAACAAGGCCAATCCGGTGCTGCTTGAGCCGATCATGAAAGTCGAGATCGTCACCCCGGAAGACTACCTGGGCGACGTGATGGGCGACGTCAGTCGTCGTCGCGGCATTCTGCAAGGCCAGGACGATAGTCCGTCCGGCAAGGTGATCAACGCGATGGTGCCGCTGGGCGAAATGTTCGGTTATGCCACCACGCTGCGCTCGATGTCGCAGGGTCGCGCCACGTTCTCGATGGAGTTCGACCACTACGCCGAAGCACCGGCCAACATCGCCGATTCTGTCATCAAGAAGAATTGAGAATAGCGGGACGGGTGCGGTGCGCGGACACAGTCCCGCCCGCATCCCGCTTCCTTGTCCCCCAATACGAAACAAAGGTAAAACACCATGGCCAAGGGTAAGTTCGAGCGCACCAAGCCGCACGTCAATGTCGGCACCATCGGTCACGTCGACCACGGCAAGACCACGCTGACGGCA
>NZ_MDCB01000027.1 GCF_002939705.1 Xanthomonas albilineans
GCCCACAGCGCATGCAGCCAGTTGAGGATTTGCCGATGGGGCACCATCACCCCCTTGGGACGACCGGTGGAACCGGAGGTATACATCACGTAGGCCAGCTGCGCCGGATGCAGGGCATGCGGCAGTGGCGTATGCGGTTGACGAGCGATGGCGGCATCGTCCAGGCGCAGCCGCGGTACTTGGATCAGTTGCCCGTCGATGTCCTTGCCGCAGAGCAACAGCCGTGGCTGCGCGTCGTCGAGGATCTGCTGAATGTAGGTGGTGGGGTAATGCGGGTCCAACGGCACGTAGCAGCCACCGGCCTTGAGCACGCCGAGTAGGGCAATGAGGAAATCGGGCGAGCGGCCGAACCACAGGGCGACGCGCTCCTGCGGGCGCAGGCCGCGCTCGATCAGGCAATGCGCCAGGCGGTTGGCGTGTTGGTCCAGTTGGGCATAGCTCAACTGTCGGTGTTGATCGGCACAAGCCAGTTCCTCGACGTGCAGTGCCACTTGCGCATCGAACAGATCCAGCACACTGCGTGACCAATCCAAGGCGAGCGCGGTATCCGGACTGGCCGCGGTCAGCGCGACGTCTTCGGCATCCAGTAGCGACATGCTTGATAGTTTCATGGGGCACCGGGTCGGCAGGGTTAAACGTGCAGCTTGAGCATGGCTTCGCCATCGCTGCGCGCAGCGATGTCAGGGGACGATTGTTCGGGCGAATAAGGTTCGGCCATGCACACGAGGATCTTGCGGCTGCCCTCGTAGGGCTCGCGTCCGTGCGAAACCAGCATATTGTCGATCAGCAGCACGTCGTCCCGATGCCAGTCAAAATGGATCTTGTGCTGGGCGAAAACTGTGCGCACATGGTCGAGCATGGCGGGGTCGATCGGCGTGCCATCGCCGAAATAGGCGTTGCGCGGCAGTCCCTGCTCGCCGAAGAACGACAGCATCATCTTCTGCGCAGCTGCCTCCAGCGCAGTGTAATGAAACAGGTGTGCTTGGTTGAACCAAACTTCATCGCCGGTCGCCGGATGGCACGCAAAGGCCCGGCAGATCTGGCTGGTGCGCAGGCCGTCGCCGGTCCATTCGCATTGCATGTCGTTGCGGGCGCAATAAGCTTCTACTTCCTGCTTGTTGCGGGTGTTAAACACGTCCTCCCATGGCAGGTCGACCCCTGCACGGTAGTTCCTGACGTAGCGCACCTGTTTGCGCGCAAAGATTTCGCGCACTTGCGGATCGATAGCGGCTGTGACCTTGAGCATGTCAGCCAACGGCGTGCAGCCGCCCTCGCTGGCCGGCTGCACGCAATGGAACAGCAGTTTCATCGGCCAGACGCGCTGGTAGGCGTTCTCGCAATGTTGCGCTATGGACAGCTGCCTGGGATATTCGGTGGCCGTGTAGACATGCTGGCCGACGTCGGTGCGCGGTGTGGAACGATAGGTATAGGCCAGTCGCTCATCGAAGAAACAGCGTGAGATCTGCTCCAAGCCACCAGGGTGCGCAAAGCCACGGAACAGTAACGCCCTGTGTTGCCATAGCAGGGTAGGCCACGTCGCGCGGTGCGTGGCAGTCCAATCAGTCAGCGTGGCCTCGGCCGAGTCGGCCTTGATGGTCAGGGGAAGATCAGCGTTTGTGTGCATGGGGCACCTAGGTTCGAGCATGGCCGACGAAGAACAGGTGGGATTGCAGGTGCTTGGCGCTAGCCAGTGTCTCCAACAGCGCAGGCCGGATTACCTTGCCGCTGCAGGTACGTGGGATCGTGCTCACTTCGACGAATAGATGGGGATAGTGATGCTTGCCTAGCGCGTTCTTGCACAAGGCGCGTAAGGCGGCCCATAGCGCCCCTGTATCGATGCTGGCATCGACAGGCACCACGAAGGCGGCGGGGCGGGGCAAGCCGAACTCGTCTTCGATCAGGCAGATCGCGCACTCCTTCACGCAGGCGTGCGTCTGGATGACGCTCTCCAGCGTTTCAGGCGAAAGCCAACAACCGTTGATCTTGATGGCGGAGCCCATTCTGCCCAAGTTATGGAAGCGCCCCTTGGCGTCGGCAAAGAACAGGTCGCGTGTATCGAACCAGCCGTCGACGAACAATTGGGCACTGAGTATGGGGTCGCCAACATAGCCCCTCGTCAGCGTATTGCCCCTCACCCACAGGCTGCCGACTTCGCCTATGCGGCAGATCTCTCCCTGCTTGTTCACCAGCTTCACAACAAAGCCTGGTACCGGCGTGCCAGTGCAACCCATGAGCGCGTGGCCTGGCCGATTGGAGATGAAGGTGGACAGTACCTCGGTGCAGCCGATACCGTCGAGCACTTCGACCTGCCAACGCGTGCTGATCGCATGACCAAGCCTCGCCGGCAAGCTTTCGCCGGCCGATATGCACAGGCGAAGCGCCGGCCACACCGCATCCGGCGCGGCCTCGGCAAGCAACAGCTTGAACACGGCGGGCACGGCGAGCAATACAGTGACGTGGTAAGTGTGGATGGTTTGCGCGATCTGCCTGACGCTAAGCGGCGCGGCAATCACATGGCTGACGCCAGCGAGCAGGGACAGCATCAGGTTGTTCAGGCCGTAGGCGAAAAACACCCGCGACGGTGTATACATCACGTCATCGCTGCGCAGCCCGAGCACGGCCTGCTGGTAGTTGAGATGGCAGTGCATAAAATCGGCATGCGAGTGCGTTACCGCCTTGGGCGTACCAGTGGAGCCGGATGTGCATATCATTACCGCGGGTGTATCGGCGGGGCAGGGCGCAACCACCAGCTCGTCGTTTTCGATCACCGGCATCAGGCTCGTCAGCTCTAAGGTCGGCAGGTGGCGCAACGCGGCATGATGGGAAGGCGGCAGTTCCGCATCGATCAGCACGAGGCGAGGCTTGATGGTCTTGATCGTGGTCTCAAAGTGGGCGAGCGACACAAGCTCGTTTATCGGCGCAAAGACCAGGCCACCGGCCAGGCAGGCCAGCATCAGGGCAACGCCAGCTAGGCTGTCGATAGCAATCAGCGCCACCGCATCACCGCTTTGCAGGCCAAGCAGACTCAAGTGCCGGGCATAGGTCGCCGCGCGAGAGCGCAACTGGCGGTAGCTGAAAGCCTGCTGGCGCAACGGATCGATCATTTGCGCCGTCGAAGCCAGATGCGCTGCGGAAAAAATCTGCGCGCACACGTTGACCTGGACTGACGGGAGGAAGCCGATAGGCGCACAGGCAAACACCGCGGTGCTTGCGTCGGACCAGGACGGCATCGGCCCATCGGTCGAGCGTGCGAACCAGCTCGCGGGCATCGGCCCATCGGTCGAGCGTGCGAACCAGCTCGCGGGCAAATGACTGGCAATTTGACATAGTTTGCCGTGGTCGCAGGCCAGCAGACTGGTATCCACCTCGATCAGGTCTTCGACGCAGGACAGCGCAGGCAAAGGGATCTGCGCCGCGCTGCCGCATACGGCACTATCGCGCAAGTCCGGCAGGTTCCTTTGGCGGTGGTCCGCATGCCATAGCAGCAGGCCATCGCTGCGTCGCGTGGCCAAGGCTTCCAGTGCCATGCCCAGGGCGCCTTGCAACCGGTCCAGTTGCTTGGGTTCCTCGATACGGCCCAAATCCAGTGCCAGGGTGTTGGCGCCGGGGGACGATTCGGACAGCACGATTTGGTGCCGATGCTTGAGGTAATCGCAAATCAGGCCGGCCAGCTTGCCTAACCGTGCATATTCCCGTAGCAGGCTACCGAAGCTGCCACAGGGGTATGGTGCGGCATAGTCAATGGTTATGTGCTGGCCGATCGGCGTGTCGCTGACATCGATACGCAAGCCAGGATAATCGCGCCGCCATTGATGCAGCAGCGTGGTCCATTGACGAGCATAGGCCTCGTTGCGCCCTGGCCGCGTCTGACCTACCGACCAACGCAAATCTAGTTCGGTGCCAGAGTGCATCGGAAGATTTGTCAGTGGGCTATCCATAAGCGTTCTCGGGTAAGGCGATCGACGCATCGAGCTCGGCTGTGTGCACTGGTTTGGCCGGTACGCCAGCGCGAGAGACTGTTCGCAAGCTTCAGCGTTTCAGCGCGTGGACCAGATAACTTTGCGGCACGCCGTGGGTGCCGCGCGGTGCGACCGGAAACGGCCAACGCCCCATTTGCTGGCCAGCGGCGGCGATGGTCAACACCCCTGGCTCCCAGCCCAGTGGTTGGATCAGGCTTTCCGGTTCGTCAGTGCCAAACTGGCGAGCCATCGCGTGCAGCACTCGGGCATTGGGCGAGTTGAGCATAGAGAGGCCGATAACATCGAACAACACGCTGCTGCCCTTGGCACTCAATGCATCGATGCGCGCGAACAGCAGCATCACTGCCTCGGCGCTCAAGTAGCACAGCAAGCCCTCGACCAGCCACAAGGTGGCGGCGCTGCCGACGAATCCACTCTCCTTAAGTGCCTGGGGCCAGTCTTCGCGCAAATCGATCGGTAGCGCAATGCGCTGGCAAACGGGCTGGGCGTCATGGAGTTTTTCGTGCTTGTCGGACAGGACATCCATGTGGTCGATCTCGTAGACCCGGGTATCGGACGGCCAGGGGAGACGATAAGCGCGTGCATCCATACCGGCGGCCAGGATCACCACCTGGCCAATGCCTTCACTGACCGCCTGCATGATCTTGTCGTCGAGCCAACGCGTCCGTACCTCGATCGCCGGAGGCATCGGTACGTTCTGGTTGTTGCGTCTGAGCTCTTCAACGAATTCATCGCCGGCCAGACGCCGTGCGAAAGGGTCATGGAACAGCGCCTGCTCCCGCTCGCTTTCCAGCGCCCGCATGCCTGCCACCCATAAGGCGGTTCTTTCGATATCTCTCATGCATACGCTCCGGTTCGTGGTCGGCTTGCGCCGATGCATCATAGATATGCATGACTCGATTCGCGGCACCGTGCCTTGATGGTGGCTGCGAAGCGAAAACAATAACCAAAGGGTGATGCTCAACGACTTTACTGTAGCGACACCTTGTCCATCGCCTTACGGATGGTCTGATCAACGCAAGCGAAAGATGAGATAAACCACATCAGCTGTCAACGCCGATTTAAATTTGACCCACTTTCCTTTGAATCGCCGAAGTAAATCTGACCCACCCGGGGTCTTCCATCGGGCTGCTAGACTGCGCAGGGCAGAGCCCGTCGCAGCCCAGCAGCCCTGCGCCGGCTCACGCCCGAAGGGCAGGTAGCCGATCTCGTCGACCACCAGCAGCTTCGGCCCGAGTACCGCGCGATTGAAGTAGTCCTTCAGCCGGTTCTGCGCCTTGACCGCTGCCAGTTGCATCATCAGGTCGGCCGCGGTGATGAAACGTGCCTTGTGTCCCGCCATCACCGCACGCTGGCACAGCGCCAGGGCGATGTGGGTCTTGCCGACACCGCTGGGGCCAAGCATCACCACGTTCTCGGTGCGCTCGACGAAGGCCAGGTGGCCGAGCTCGACGATCTGCGCCTTCGAGGCGCCGCCGGCCTGGGCCCAGTCGAACTGCTCCAGCGTCTTGATGGACGGCATCATGGCAAGTCGCGTCAGCACCGTGCGCTTGCGCTCTTCACGCGCGAGCTGTTCGCTTGCCAGCACCTTCTCCAGCCTTGGCCAAGCGCACTGTCGGCACGGCCTTGCTGATGCCGCCCATGTAGCCGCGCGCCTGGATCTCGCGTAGTAGCACCACGCTGGCCGGGATCCATCGAGGGCGCGCTTGCCCAATGCGCTCATGCAGATAACTCTTGTAGCCGTCCAGTTTGCAGGCGTATTGTTAGGCGTCACCGCTCGCGCGGCGATCCCCAATAAGGCGGGTATGAGACGCGCATGGCCGCCCTTCCCGCAGGCGTGCTGTCGCTCTATTGCTTACCTCATGCAGAGATCGCCAATGTCGCCGTTACAGCAAACGCTGCTAACCCGCCTCGCCAGTGCGGCCGCCTCCCGGACAATGATCGAGTTTCCGCGTCCGGAGCACGCATCGCCACAATGTTGCGACGATGCCGAGCTTGCGCGACTGATCGTGCAGTTGTCGGCGGGACTGCAACCGCTGGCGATGCCGGGTACCTACGTGATCATTGCCGCGCCACATGGTGGTTTGTTCGCGGCAGCCCTGCTTGCCTGTTTGCATGCCAACCTGGTGGCGGTGCCGTTTCCACTGGATGTTGCTCAGCCAAATGAGCGGGAACAGGCCAGACTGGAGACGATCCACGCACAATTGATGGAGCATGGCAATGTAGCGGTTCTGCTTGACGATGTCGCCGATCGCAGTGCCTTCGCGCGCATGGCGCATGCTGCGGGCACCTTCCTGGCGACCTTCGCCGATCTAAAGCGCGAATCGACCAGCGCCTCCTTGTGCCCGGCGTCGCCTTCGGACGCCGCCTTGCTGTTGTTTACCTCTGGTTCCTCGGGTGAGTCCAAGGGCATCCTGCTTAGCCACCGCAACCTGCATCATCAGATCCAGGCTGGCATCCGGCAGTGGAGCTTGGACGAGCATAGCCATGTGGTGACCTGGCTTTCTCCCGCGCACAACTTCGGCCTGCATTTCGGCTTGCTGGCACCCTGGTTCAGTGGCGCGACGGTCAGCTTCATCCATCCGCACAGTTATATGAAACGCCCAGGCTTCTGGCTGGAGACGGTTGCGGCTAGAGACGCCACGCACATGGCCGCGCCGAACTTCGCGTTCGACTACTGCTGCGACTGGGTGATGGTCGAGCAGCTTCCGCCGTCTGCGTTGTCTACGCTTACGCATATCGTGTGTGGCGGCGAGCCGGTGCGCGCCTCGACCATGCAGCGCTTCTTCGAGAAATTCGCCGGACTCGGTGCGCGTACGCAGACTTTCATGCCGCACTTCGGCTTGTCTGAAACCGGTGCGCTGAGTACCTTGGACGAAGCGGCCCAACAGCGCGTCTTGGAACTAGATGCCGACGCCTTGAACAAACGCAAGCGCGTGGCGGCAGGGGCGAGCCAGGCGCGTGTGACAGTGCTCAATTGCGGCGCCGTCGACCAAGATGTGGAGTTGCGTATCGTCTGTCCTGAAGGCGAGACGTTGTGCAGACCAGATGAGATCGGCGAAATATGGGTAAAGTCGCCTGCGATCGCCCGTGGCTACCTGTTTGCGAAGCCCGCCGATCAGCGACAGTTCAACTGCAGCATCCGTCATACCGACGATAGCGGTTACTTTCGTACCGGCGACCTGGGTTTCATTGCCGATGGCTGTCTGTATGTCACCGGAAGGGTAAAGGAGGTGCTGATCATACGCGGTAAGAATCATTACCCCGCACATATCGAAGCCTCGATCGCCGCTACCGCATCGCCTGGCGCGCTGATGCCGGTGGTGATCAGCATCGAGCGGCAGGACGAGGAGCGCGTAGCTGCGGTGATCGCCGTCAATCACCCGTGGACGCCGGCAGCATGCGCCGCGCAGGCACTCAAGATCCGGCAACAGGTAGCCGACCAGCATGGAGTCGCCTTGGCGGAGCTAGCCTTTGCCGAACACCGGCACGTGTTCGGCACCTATCCGGGCAAACTGAAGCGGCGCCTAGTCAAGGAAGCCTATGTCAACGGCCAGCTGCCGTTGTTATGGCATGAGGGTAAGAACCGGGACGTACCAGCGGCCGCCGCGGACGATCGGCAGGCGCAACACGTGGCGGACCTGTGTCGGAAGGTCTTTTTGCCGGTGTTGGGTGTCGCGCCGCCGCATGCCCAATGGCCGCTGTGCGAACTGGCGCTGGATTCGCTCCAATGCGTGCGTCTTGCCGGTGCCATCGAAGAGTGCTACGGCGTGCCTTTCGAACCCACGTTGCTATTCAAGCTTGAGACGGTCGGGGCAATCGCCGAATATGTCCTGGCGCACGGACGTCAGGCGCCCACGTCGACGCGTGCGCCGGTGGCAAGCACAACATGCTCAGAGGAACCGATCGCCATTGTGGCGATGCACTGTGAGGTGCCCGGAGCGGGCGAGAACACTGAAGCATTGTGGTCGTTCCTACGGAGCGACGTCAACGCGATCCGGCCGATCGAATCAACGCGCCCGGACTTATGGGCAGCGATGCGCGCCTATCCCGGCCTCGCGGGCGAACAGCTGCCGCGCTATGCGGGTTTCCTCGACGACGTTGATGCTTTCGATGCTGCGTTTTTCGGTATCTCGCGTCGCGAGGCCGAATGCATGGACCCGCAGCAGCGCAAAGTGCTGGAGATGGTGTGGAAGCTGATCGAGCAAGCCGGTCACGATCCGCTGTCCTGGGGCGGCCAGCCGGTCGGCCTGTTCGTGGGTGCGCATACGTCCGACTATGGCGAGCTGCTGGCGAGCCAGCCGCAACTGATGGCCAAATGTGGCGCTTACATCGATTCGGGTTCGCATTTGACCATGATTCCGAACCGGGCTTCGCGCTGGTTCAATTTCACCGGCCCCAGCGAAGTAATCAACAGCGCTTGCTCCAGCTCGCTGGTGGCGCTGCATCGGGCGGTTCAATCGCTGCGCCAAGGCGAAAGCAGTGTCGCCCTGGTACTCGGCGTGAACCTTATCCTGGCTCCCAAGGTGCTGTTAGCCAGTGCAAGCGCGGGCATGCTTTCGCCCGATGGCCGCTGCAAGACGCTTGACGCCGCCGCCGATGGCTTCGTGCGTTCGGAAGGGATCGCAGGGGTGATATTGAAGCCACTGGCGCAGGCGCTGGCCGATGGTGACAGGGTCTACGGTCTAGTCCGCGGCGTGGCGGTCAACCATGGCGGCCGTTCCAATTCCTTGCGTGCTCCCAACGTCAACGCGCAGCGGCAACTGCTGATCCGGACTTACCAGGAAGCCGGTGTCGAGCCGGCCAGCGTCGGTTATGTTGAACTACACGGCACTGGTACCAGCCTGGGTGATCCGATCGAAATCCAGGCGCTGAAGGAAGCTTTCATTGCGTTGGGGGCACAGGCCGCCCCGTCAAACTGCGGCATCGGTTCGGTGAAGTCCGCGCTGGGCCATCTAGAAGCCGCTGCAGGCCTGACCGGCCTGATCAAGGTGCTGCTGATGCTCAAGCACGGCGAGCAGGCCGGCACGCGCCATTTCAGCACGCTCAATCCGCTGATCGATTTGCGAGGCACGTCATTCGAAGTGGTGGCGCAGCATCGCGCATGGCCGTCGCAGGTCGGCATTCACGGCACACTCTTGCCGCGTCGCGCGGGTATCAGCTCATTCGGCTTCGGCGGCGCCAATGCGCATGCGATCGTGGAAGAGCATGTCATTGCCACGCCCCCCTCGACGAGCTCCGCCGGCGGCCCGGTAGGTATCGTGTTGTCAGCCGGTAGTGAAGCTGTCTTGCGGCAACAAGTGCTGGCCTTGTCAGCCTGGCTAAGGCAGCAATCGCCGACACCCGCGCAAATGATCGATGTCGCCTACACCTTACAGGTAGGACGCGCAGCCCTGTCGCACAGGTTGGCTTTTAGCGCGATGGACGCCGAGCAGGCATTGGCGAGGCTTGAGGGTCGTCTGGCGGGCGTGATGGATGCCGAGGTCCATCACGGTGTCGTGGATGCTGCGGCAACGGCTCCCGAACATGGGCGGCAGACGCGCGAAGGTCTTGCCGGTTTGCTGCGAGCCTGGACTCAGGGCGTGCGCGTCGATTGGTCGGCGCTGTACGGCATACAGCGACCGCAGCGCGTTAGCCTGCCTGTCTACCCCTTCGCTAGGGAGCGCTATTGGCTGCCCGACCAGGCTATGCATGCCGCTGCGGACGCTCATCCGATGCTGCAGCTGTTGCATGCCAGTGCCAAACTACATCGCTACGCCTTGCGTAGATCCGGCTGCGCAAGCTTTCTTGTTGATCATTGCGTGGATGGTCGACAGGTACTACCGGCAGCCGTGCAACTGGAATTGGTGCGCGCCGCGGCGCAGCGGGCCATGCCGCAGGATGAGGGGTGTATCGAACTGGCGCAGGTCGCCTTTTTGCATCCCCTCATGATGGAGGAGACTGAGCTGGAGGTCGAAATCGAACTGTCGAAGAGCGATCAAGATGAGTTCGATTTCCAACTTCACGATGCTCACCGCCGACAGGTCTTTAGCCAGGGGCACGTACGTCGCCGGGTCTATACGGCGACACCGCGCCTGGATTTAGCCCAGTTGCAAAAGCTTTGTGCCGAGCGCGTGTTGTCCGGCGAAGACTGTTATGCGCACTTCACCGCCTGCGGATTGCAGCTCGGCGACCGGCTCAAATCCGTGCAATCGATCGGCTGCGGACGCAATGGCGAGGGCGAGCCGATCGCATTGGGTGTCCTGCGCCTGCCACCATCAAGCGTTGAAGACAGCCATGTGCTGCCTCCTAGCCTGCTTGATGGTGCCTTGCAGTGCAGCCTTGGCTTGCAGCGTGATGTCGAGCACATCGCCATGCCATACACGCTGGAGCGGATGACGGTGCATGCGCCGATTCCTCCCGAGGCCTGGGTGCTGCTGCGTCACGGCCATGCAGCCAGACAGTCCCTGGACATCGATCTCCTGGATTCCGAAGGTAGGGTCTGCGTCAGCCTCGGCAATTACACCGGCCGTGCACCGAAAGCCGTTTCCGCCGTCAGGGCGCTTGTCTTGGCACCGGTCTGGCAAGCGTTGACCGAAACGGCGCCGGCATGGCCCGATCCGGCCGAACGCATCGTTACGGTAGGAGACGATGCATGGCGTAGTCACTTCGGTTTCGACGCGCCGGCCTTGTCGCTGGAGGACAGCGTCGAAGCGATCGCGATGCGACTGGGCCAGACCGGCAAGTTCGATCATCTGGTCTGGATCGTGCCGATAGCCGAGAGTGAAACCGATATTGCAGCGCAAGGTTCAGCGGCGATCGCCGGTTTCCGGTTGGTCAAGGCGTTGCTTGCGTTGGGCTATGCGCATCGCCCGCTGGGTCTCACCGTGCTGACTCGCCAAGCCCTTACGCGGCAGCCGTCGCACGCGGCAGTGCACGGGCTGATCGGGACGCTGGCCAAGGAATACTGCAACTGGAAAATCCGTCTGCTCGACCTGCCGAGCGTAAAATCTTGGCCGCAATGGGAGCAATTGCGGTCGTTGCCTTGGCATGCGCAGGGCGAAGCCCTGATCGGCCGTGGGACTTGTTGGTATCGGCGGCAGTTGTGTGAAGTGCTGCCGCTGCCGTCGTTGGAACCGCCGCCGTACCGCGTAGGCGGTGTCTACGTCGTGATCGGCGGCGCTGGCGGCTTGGGTGAAGTATTGAGCGAACACTTGATCCGCACGTACGACGCGCAGCTGATCTGGATCGGGCGGCGCGTGCTGGACGAAGGCATTGCGCGCAAGCAGACCCGGCTTGCGTCGCTGGGCCGCGCACCGCATTACATCTCCGCGGACGCGAGTGACCCGGCTGCCCTGCAGGCGGCACATAATGAGATCGTTGCGCTGCATGGCCAGCCCCATGGGCTCATCCTAAGCAACATCGTGCTGAAGGATGCCAGTTTGGCTCGTATGGAGGAAGCCGATTTCCGTGACGTGCTGGCCGCGAAACTCGACGTCAGCGTGTGTGCGGCACAGGTGTTCGGCACGGCCCCCCTTGATTTCGTGCTGTTTTTTTCTTCCATCCAGAGCACTACCAAGGCGGCCGGGCAAGGTAACTACGCCGCCGGCTGCTGCTATGTCGACGCTTTCGGCGAGCTATGGGCGCGCCGGGGTTTGAGGGTAAAGACCATCAACTGGGGCTACTGGGGCAGCGTGGGCGTCGTAGCGGGCGAGGACTATCGCCGGCGCATGGCGCAAAAACACATGGCTTCGATTGAGGGTGCCGAAGCGATGCAGGTGTTGTCGCAGTTGTTGTGTGCGCCGTTGCAACGGCTTGCCTACGTCAAGATCGACGATGCTAACGCAATGCGCGCTCTGGGCGTAGTAGAGGACGAGAGCGTGCAAATCCCTGTGCACGCACCGGCCGAGCCTCCCAGAGGGCAGCCTGGTCCCGTGGTCGAGTTGTCGGTGAATCTGGATGCCCGGCGCGAACGGGAAACTTTGCTGGCGGCCTGGCTGCTTGAGTTGATCGAGCAACTCGGTGGTTTTCCGCCGGCAAGTTTCGACATCGCTACGCTTGCGCAACGCCTGCACATCGTACCCGCCTATCGAAGCTGGCTGGAACACAGCGTGCGGATGCTCGGCGTGTATGGTTACCTCAGAGCGACGGGGGAAAGCCGATTCGAGCTGGCCGACAAGCCGCCCGATGATGCCAGGGGTGCCTGGAACGCGCATGTGCACGAGGCCAGCGTCGAAGCCGGTGAAGAGGCACAGCGGCGTCTGCTCGATCGCTGCATGCGGGCGTTGCCGGCGGTCCTTCGAGGCGAACGCAAGGCCACCGAATTGCTGTTTCCGGAAGGTTCGATGGCGTGGGTCGAGGGTATCTACCAGAACAACCCGCTTGCCGATTACTTCAACGCACAACTAGTCACTCGACTGATTGCCTACTTGAAACGACGACTAGAGTCGACGCCTGCGGCGTGCCTGAAGCTGTGCGAGATCGGCGCCGGCAGCGGTGGTACTACTGCAAGCGTGCTACAACAGTTGCAGGCATATGGTGAGCATATCGAGGAATATCTCTATACCGACCTGTCGCCTGTCTTCCTGCATCATGCGGAAAAACACTATCAGCCACGAGCGCCTTATTTGAGGACCGCCTATTTCGACGTAGAGCGCGCGCCGACGGCGCAGGCCCTGGAATCGGGCGGCTACGACGTGGTGATTGCCGCCAACGTACTGCATGCTACGCGCGATATCGCCAAGACCTTGCGCAATGCGAAGGCACTCCTCAAACCTGGCGGTCTGCTCTTGCTCAACGAAGTGATCGAGCGCAGCCTGGTCCTGCACCTGACTTTCGGCTTGCTGGAGAGCTGGTGGTTGCCCGAGGACAGGATCTTGCGCCTTGCAGGCTCGCCGTTGCTGGCTTGCGCCACTTGGCGCAGCCTGCTGGAGGCTGAGGGTTTTGCGGGGGTAAGCGTGCACAGGGCGCAACCCGATGCCGGGCAGGCCATCATCTGTGCCTACAGCGATGGGATAGTGCGGCAAGCCAGTACGATCGAGGTTGCGCGGAATGAAAAAGTAACCGTTCCGTCGCAGCCGGCGGAAGCCGGGGAATCGCCGCTGGATCTGGTCAAAAAACTGCTTGGACGCATTCTGAAAATGGATCCGGCCACACTCGATACCAGCCACCCGCTGGAGTACTACGGTGTCGATTCGATCGTGGCGATCGAACTGGCTATGGCACTGCGCGAGACATTCCCGGGTTTTGAAGTCAGCGAGCTGTTTGAAACGCAATCCATCGATACCTTGCTGGGCTCTCTTGAGCAGGCCCCTCTCCTTCCTACCCTCACAGCTACGCCGCAACAAGACATGCTGCAGCAGCTGAAACAACTGCTGGCGCGTACGCTGAAGCTGGACATTACGCAGATCGACACGAGCAAGACGCTGGAGAGCTATGGTGTCGACTCCATCGTCATCATCGAATTAGCCAACGCCTTGCGTGAGCGCTATCCGAGCTTGGACGTGTCACAGCTGATGGAAACCTTATCGATCGACCGGCTGGTTGCTCAATGGCAGGCAACGGAGCCCGCCGTACCGGCAGAGCCAACAGCGGAACCGCCGGTAGCCGACGAAGACGCCGCTGCCATCATCGGACTGGCCGGCCGCTTTCCAGGCGCGGACACGTTGGAGGAGTTCTGGAACAACCTGCGCAACGGCCAAAGCAGTATGGGAGAGGTGCCAGGCGAGCGCTGGGATCACCAGCACTACTTCGACAGTGAACGCCAGGCACCGGGCAAGACGTATAGCCGCTGGGGTGCGTTTCTGAGGGACATAGACGGCTTCGATGCAGCCTTCTTTGAATGGCCCGACAGCGTCGCGCTGGAATCGGATCCGCAAGCGCGGATATTTCTAGAGCAGGCCTATGCCGGGATCGAAGATGCCGGCTATACGCCTGGCTCGCTCAGCAAGAGCCACCGCGTAGGTGTATTCGTAGGTGTGATGAATGGTTACTACAGCGGCGGAGCGCGCTTCTGGCAAATCGCCAACCGCGTGTCGTACCAGTTCGATTTTCGCGGGCCAAGCCTGGCGGTGGATACCGCCTGTTCGGCTTCGCTCACCGCGATCCACCTGGCGCTGGAAAGCCTGCGCAGCGGCAGTTGCGAGGTCGCACTGGCCGGTGGCGTGAATCTGCTGGTCGATCCGCAGCAATATCTTAATTTGGCTGGCGCCGCGATGCTCTCCGCCGGCGCCAGCTGTCGGCCGTTCGGCGAGGCCGCGGACGGTTTCGTGGCCGGCGAAGCCTGCGGCGTGGTGCTGCTCAAGCCGCTCAAGCAAGCGAGGGCCGATGGCGATGTGATCCATGCCGTAATCAAGGGCAGCATGATCAATGCCGGTGGGCACACCAGCGCGTTCTCCTCGCCTAACCCTGCCGCCCAGGCCGAAGTCGTGCGGCAGGCCTTGCAGCGCGCAGGTGTGGCGCCCGATTCGATCAGCTACATCGAGGCGCATGGCACCGGCACCGTACTAGGCGATGCAGTGGAGTTGGGTGCTTTGAATAAAGTGTTCGACAAGCACGCGGCACCCTGCCTGATCGGCTCGCTGAAGGCGAACATCGGCCATGCCGAAAGCGCCGCGGGCATCGCCGGACTGGCCAAGCTGGTATTGCAGTTCAGGCATGGCGAGTTGGCGCCTAGTCTGAATGCGTTTCCCTTGAATCCCTATATTGAGTTCGGTCGCTTCCAGGTACAACAGCAGGTGGCACCGTGGCCGCGCCGTGGCGCCCAGCCGCGGCGCGCCGGGTTATCTGCCTTCGGTGCTGGCGGATCGAATGCGCACCTAGTGGTAGAGGAAGCTCCGGCTATGGCTCCCGGGGTCTCGATCAGCGCCAGCTCTCCAGCCTTGATCGTGCTTTCGGCGCGAACGCTGCCTGCCTTGCAACAGCGTGCTCGCGATCTGCTCGTCTGGATGCAAGCGCGGCAGGTGGATGACGTCATGCTGGCCGACGTTGCTTATACGCTGCACTTGGGCCGCGTCGCGATGGAGCAACGCCTGGCTTTTACCGCTGGCTCGGCTGCCGAGTTGAGCGAGAAATTACAGGCTTACCTGGGCCATGCGATTCGGGCCGACATCTATCTGAGCGAGGACACGCCCGGCAAACCGGCAGGCGCTCCGATCGTGGCCGAGGAAGATCTGCTCACGCTGATGGATGCCTGGATCGAAAAGGGCCAGTACGGTCGTTTGCTGGAGTACTGGACCAAGGGCCAACCGATCGACTGGAACAAACTCTATTGGCGCAAGCTGTATGCGGACGGACGGCCGCGGCGGATCAGCCTGCCCACCTATCCGTTCGAGCACCGGCGTTATTGGCAAACGCCGACGCCGGGCGAGCGAAGCCTGCACGCCACCGCGCCAGCTACTCGGGAAACGGTTGCGGTTGGTGCCATGCCGGATCCGGCCGGCGCTACGGTGCAAGCCCGGTTGTGCGCCTTGTGCCAAGTGTTGTTGGGCAAACCTGTCACGGCCCAGATGGATTTCTTTGCCGTCGGCGGCCATTCGGTGCTGGCGATCCAATTGGTCTCGCGCATCCGCAAAAGCTTCGGGGTGGAGTATCCGGTCAGCGCTTTGTTCGAATCGGCGCTGTTGTCGGACATGGCGCGGCAGATCGAACAATTGCGGGTGAACGGAGTCGCCAAGCGCATGCCGGCGTTGTTGCCTGCCGGGCGCGCGGGCGCGATTCCTGCGACTTATGCACAGGAGCGCCTATGGCTCGTCCACGAACATATGAGTGAGCAACGCAGTAGTTACAACATCACCTTTGCCATGCACTTCAGAGGCGTCGACTTCCGTGCTGAAGCGATGCGTGCCGCATTGAACGCGCTGGTGGCGCGGCACGAAGTGCTGCGCACACGCTTTCTTTCGGAGGACGGGCAGCTGCAACAGGTGATCGCTGCCTCGTTGACG
>NZ_MDCB01000028.1 GCF_002939705.1 Xanthomonas albilineans
TAGCGCGAGTGCAGCGCATGGCCCGGATGACGGAAGTCTTGGAGATGCTCATCCGAACGCGGTGGGCGCGTCGGCGGGGTATACAACATCGCTTCGCCCGCTTGGCGCTGTTCGTGTTGATGCGACCGGGGGTCTTGGCTGTAGTGCTGTTCGTGTTCGCGTTGCTGCGCATCCATGGCTTGGCGGTGCAACTGCGCGTGGTGCTGCGCTAGCTGGTGTTGCTGTTCGCGCGCTGCCTGCGCTTGCTGTTCGTGCTGCTGCAATTGCGCGATCCGCGCCTGCTCCTGCATGTCCACGCTGGCTGGTTTTTCATGGGCCGGGGCGCTGTGAGCGGATGGCTGTTGTGTCTGCCGGTGGGCTTGCGCCAGTTGCGCTGCCTGTTGCTGCGCCTGCCGTATGTGTTCCTGGCGCTGCTGGACGGCATGGTCTTCCTGCAGGGCCGTGTGCCTGTCCGTGGCCGGGAGCGGTGTGGACGCGGATGAGGATGAGGATGAAGACGTGTCCGCGTTCGTCGATGCTGGATGGATCGACGCTGCTGGCGCACTGTGTTGGAACCACTGCCCAGGATGCGTCAGCGTGTCGTAAGCCTGCCCGGCGCTGTGTTCGACTGCAACTATGCCGCGCGAGACGGTTTGCTTGGCCGCATCGTATGTTTGCCCAACGGCGTGCGCGGCGGCCTGCGCGTCGTGATAGGTGTCGACCACACGGTTCACGACGTTAGCTCCTGCCGCCTGGACGTCAGGATCATGGATGGCCCGCTGCGCCGCCTCGGCAAGATGGTGCGCACTCTGTTCGAAAGTGTTTTTGGCTGACTCGAATTGATCGCCGACGAAGTGGCCCGCAGCCGCTGCGACCCGCCCGTGCAGGTGCGCCGCTGCGCTCGCCGCCTCACCGGCCAGCGGCGCCATAGGGCTCAAGGGAAAGGCAGCCACACCAGCACGCTGCATCGCCGAGGCCATGCGCTCGTCCATGTCGTGTACCGCATGGCCCACCAAGCGTGCGGCATCCCCTGCATAGTGCAGGCCGTGTGCTGTCCCCTGCAAGGGCGCGTTATGTTCGATGGCATCGCGCAGCGACGAGTCCACGTTCAACGCCATGTATTCGTTCACCTGCCGCTGGATGTCCGCTGGCAGATGGGTCTGGCCAGGGTGCGCGCGCATCTGGCGTAGCGCCTGGGACAATTCGGCACGTTCGTGAGACACATCCCAGGTGAAATGCTCGAAGGCACTCTGATGGTCCGCGTAGCGCTGCGACGCTTCGCTGAAATGCTGCGGTGCCAGGACGTTGTCTGGGCTCTTGCTGCCGAAGTACTGGACGCCACCGTGATCGCCCAGTCGCATTGCCAGCAGCACATTCGGTGGTGGTGCGCCGACGGGCGCCTCCAGATAACGGCCAGTGCGCAGGTTCTGCACATCCTCATGACTGGCCAGCGACACCATGCTGCCGACATGAGGACTCGCCGCGCTCACCACATCGCCGGCCATGCGGTAATTGGTGACGTGGCAGCCGGGCTGCGGCGCGCCATCGGTCAGCCCCCTTGCGCCGTAGGCGTTGTAGGTGGAGCCGGCCAGGCCGTATTTGGCAGCCTCGATCTGCGCCAGTGCGCCGCCGAGCGAATGACCGGCGACGGTCACATGGTCTTTGGGGATGCCCTGCTTGGCAGCCTTGGCGAGCATCTGCGCCGTGAATGCATCGGCGGCGGCTTTTTGTGGATTGACGGCATCGCGCACCATCGTGGCATCGACGGCGATGTCCTGGAGAGTGGTGAGGGCATGGCTCGCTTGTTCCGCCTTGGTCTCACCGGAAAATAAAGCGGGATCAGTGCCGCGGTAGGCGATGATGATGTTATACGGCTTCGCGAGACTTTTATAAGCGGTGGCATGAAAGCCGGTAATCGAATCACTTGCGTAACCGAAAACATTGTAATCCTGACCGCCCAGATGTATGCGCTTAGGCTTGTCGACCTCGCTTTGCGAACGACTTTTGTATGATTCATTGGCAGCATCGGCGCGAGCCTGATCAACTGGATTCATGGCATGGCTTCCTTGACAGCAATGGTCACAGGGAAATAAGCATCGGGGTGTTGAAGCACTTCATCATCTGCAGGATCTAGGTCTGGTGCTCCATAGGGAACGAAAGAAAGATCGCCGTACACGCTCTTCTTGAAATAGCGTCTCTCCGTACTGCCGCGTAGGAGTTCGTCCAACATGCCGACCCAATTGAACCTTACCCCTTGCCTCATCGCGCTTACACCCGCGTTCATTGCATCCCAGTGGCAGACCCCGAGCTTATAGTAGTCCTCATCCTGAAAGGCATCACGGTAGAAATACCCCTTCCACGTGTGGTCGTCTACACGGATCATGGAAATATCGACCCTGGTATCAGGCACGTCCTGCTCCCCAACAAACGGCTTCATAGGCACGCATTTCGTATTGATGATGTCGTAGTAAATGTAGCCCTCAATTGAATCCCACGGCCCCGGTGCATGGGATGTGGCGATGACTTCGTAGCGCTTGACAGGATGCGGATTCTTCGCGGGATTGTGGGGATCGCTGTGTGCCATGGAACATCCTGTCGTCAGGGTGATAAAAAGTGGGAATGCCGTCAGGGCGGATCGTGCTTTCATGCGGTCAGTCCAGATCGGTCGCCCAGGTGCGTGGCCGGCACGGCGATCAGGACAATCGTGGGTGCTGCACGGGACGGCGTGGCAAAAGGAGGTCGCACAGCCATGGTTTCACCTTTGGGAAGGGAAAGAAACAGCCTACTACCCAGTGCGTGATCGCGATAGCGCGGTGCCGGCTTGGCGCTGCTCAGACGCCACGCGGGATGAGCGGCCATCATGGGGCCGCGTCCGGCATGCCCAGCATCGCGTAGGTGGCAGCCGATGGATATCAGGGAACTGGCTGCAGTGGGGTAGGAATTTTCTTACAGTGTCGCTTCGTGCGAACACGACACTGGCAACCAGATTCTTGAGCATCCGATGTCTTGCGTTGTGATGTCTGCGCCACGTTCGATCTACCTGCATACAGGTGGCAACGTCCTGAAAAGCCTATCCGTCACCGTGGCGACGCGATGCCTGCGCGGGTTAGTTCGGGCAAGTTGATGGCGTTCATTGATCCCAGGTCTGCATGCCATCAATCGAGTTGTCCCGTTTTATTGAAGGGAGCGTACCATCGCACTGACGATGCAATGATGCCTTGGAAATCGTGCAGTTCCATCTGTTGCAAGTCGTACACGTAGCCGCCACCGTCCGGGCCGATGTTCGACTTGGCTAGCGCCAGGAACCGCTTGGCCACCTCGCCGTCTCTCGCTTGGGTTATGGCCGTCACCATGACCAGCCGGGCCAATGCACCAAAAGCCAGAGAGCCGGTAATACGTTCCACTGGCTCACGGCATGCCATGCCCTTGGTGAAGTGGGTGATGCCTAACAGCGCGCAGCCTTGATTCCTGGCAAGATCGACCAGCGGTTGCAATCCACACCGCACCTCGGCATTTTTGTGCGAGTCGCCGGCCACGGCAGAGACGATGCGATCGATGACCAACAGCACCACGTCCTTCGCTCCCTTGCTGAAAGACCGCCTTGAACCACAATCACCCTGTTTTGGTAAACAGTGGAATCACGTTCGATCCCGTGCGCAGACCATCCAGGTAGTCCGCCCATGTCTGCATCATCTTGCGGCGCTCAGCGAGATGTGCCGTGCGATTGTAGGCCCGGCCGTTCGCATCTTTCACGGCGTGGGCTAATTGATGCTCAATGTAATCGGGCCGGAAGCCCAACACTTCGTCCAGCACAGTACGCGCCAGTGCCCGGAAGCCGTGACCGGTCATCGTCTCCCCGTCAAAGCCCATGTAACGCAGCGCGGCATTGACCGCGTTCTCGCTCATCGGCCGCCCCTTTCCGCGCACACTGGGGAACACATATTGCCCTCGCCCGGTAAGCGGGTGCAGCTCGCGCAGAATCGCCACCGCCTGCACGGACAGCGGCACGATATGCGGTTGCTTCGTCTTGCTGGCAATGTAGCGCCACTCCGCAGCGCCCAAGTCGATATCGGTCCAAAGGGCTTGCCGAAGCTCGCCAGGGCGAACGAATGTCAGCGAAGCCATCTGTAGAGCGGCCTGCACGACAGGCGTTCCCTGGTAGCTGTACAGCGCGCGCAGCAACTCGGCCACCTTGCTCAGATCGTCGCGCCCTTTCTGCGGATCGTAAACCGTGGCGAAGTTCCGGCCCTCCGGCTGCGCCAACGCGCCCATCAGGTCCGCGGCCGGGTTGTAGTTGGTGGGCACGCGGCCTGTGGCTGCGGCGTACTTGAACACCTGACCGGCCAGCATCCGCGCGCGGTGCGCCGTCTCCACCGCCCCACGCGCCTCGATTTTCCGTAGCGCCGCCAGCAACTCCGGAGAAGTCACCTCGGCAATGGGACGCTCGCCGATGTACGGAGCCAAATCCTTGTCCAGCAGGCGGCGCTCCCGGACAGCGGAACCGATCGCTAACTCCTTCGCGCGCTGGGCCAGTAGCTCGGCGGCCACCGCGGCAAACGTGTTGGCTGCGTGCACCCTCGCCGCCGCTTGCTGTGCTCTGCGCTGCCCGCTGGGGTCAATCCCCTTCGCCAGCAGCTTTCGTCCCTGCCGGACCAGCTCGCGAGCCTCCGCCAGCTTCACCGCAGGGAATGCACCCAAGCCGATGGTGTTCTGTTTGCCCGTCACGGGGCGACGGTAATCCCAGCGCCAGAGCTTGGCTCCATCCGGGTTTACCAGCAGCAACAGCCCCCCCCGTCTCGCAACTTGTACGGCTTCGCCTGCGACTTGGCATTCTGAACTTGGGACGGGGACAGCGGGGCAATTCGCTTGGGCATCTTGGCGGCATCCGTTTGGCGGTACGAACCCAGTAGGGCCAACGCATACCGCCAAACCTACCGCCAAACTTGCGTGATATCCAGCGATGCTCGGGGAGCTTACAGGGCATCAGAGAAAGGGAAACTCCGAAAATACGCGACTCCCGGTAACTTCCGGGATGTTTCGGCAAGTCAATTTGGTGGTGCAGTCGCACACCCAGCTTCAACCTATTCTCCAAAAACATTGGCATGGATTCGAACTCATGAGTAAGGCTGACACGGGAGCATAACGACCCGTCGTCGCACACGACGAAGCCTAGACCAGCTACTGGCTGCAGCGAACAAAACAGGCCATCAACCCCTGACTCAAACCGACCAGACTCCACGATGATCGGTTGGATCACTTACTGAAATCTGTCCTAGTACGCGTCGCGAAGCCGTGATTTCTTTCTAGCCATTCCATTTGTGAATGGCGTTGGTGAGTACTGTCATCTGGTTAGTCCAATCCAGACGAGTCTCCATCACTTCCTTGGTCATGTGCGGTCGTGCTGAGAGGGCTAGCTCGACCTTGTCGATTGTCTTGAGCCCTAGCTTGTCCTCCAAGTAAGAATTGCCTTTCGCTGCCTTCTTGGTGCTGGGGAAGAACAACTCGTATTGATCAGGATCGACTGCGCTTGGTTTGCCAAGCGCCGCTGAAAGAACAGAGCCGGGCAAGTAGCTCTCGATTTCCCTGCCGGCCGTAATCCAAATCACCGCATCAGGTATCTCCCCGATGGCATGTTGAGCTTTCTTGACGCGCGGCTTGAGTCGAGTAAATTTGGAGCTTCGATCGCTATCGCAGATGAGAGCAACGTTGCGATTAAGTGGGATGAGATTTACAAAACCATCTCCGCCGACACCTGGCTCCGAGAGTGTGGTTCTTGCAAGCAATGAGCCCCCATAAAACGCACATGCGTAATCGCGACCTTCGAGCAGGCGTCCGCCAGAGAAGATCTCGATCCAGTGGTTGAGATAGATCGCATCTGACGGTCCCTCCACCCAGATGATGCCATTGGCCTGTAGGATGTCTGAAGCCTTAGCGCCAAGCTCTCCCACTATATGGGCTTGATCGAAAAACCTGTCGATGGTCTGGGTACTGGCACTCTTTCCATCATGAGATATCCGGACGAATTGGGCGTGCTCGGCACGACTGAAGAGATCAAGCGTAGTGCTAGAGTGCGTGGTGAAGAAGACCGAGCATTGATACTCCCGCGTAAAAGCATCAATGAACTTAAGCAGACGCCTGAGAAGCGAAGGATGCAGATTGTTCTCCAACTCCTCAAACGCAAAAACGCAATCCGCAGGGTTTATACTCTCAATTTTTGGCATCACCAGAAGATTGAGAAGAACCAGGATCACCGTCTTAAGGCCGCTGCCTGAATTAGTGAGCGAGATCAACCCCTTGCGCTCCTCCTCCAAGAAGACTTCCCATTGCCCATCGGTGGCAACTCCAGAATTTTTATCATGCTGCTGGATGAAGATCTGCAAGAACTCGCCATCAGGCCCAAATATCTTGTTGAGGGCATTTTTAAGCTCATTCTGGATGATCGGACGACTGGTTGATATCTTTCTTGCGTTGATCAAGTAATCGCGAATAATATTTGTTGCGCCTCGACCATCGGGTAAGAGATCGAGGCTTTTTTCCGCAATCTCCGGACGAATGTCGCGATCTGCCATCAAGTGGAAAAAGCGCTTGTTCGCGAAGGGACTAGAAATCTTGGAAAGCGTTAGCAGTAGCGCATGAAATACTCCTGGGCCTGGGCGATAATTAACTTTTCCGCCATAGCCATTTCCCTCATGAGGCTGCATTTTCATAATTTCTATCTGAAGACCCTTCGACCATTTTATGTAGGTATTAGCATACAGCGCACCGTTATGCACCCACTGATCACCATCCATACTCTCGTCACGGCGGCCTTCATGAAAGTAATGACGAAGCTCGTCTTCCATGATAATCCCCTCAAACAGAAAAGAGTCCGTTTCGGAGAGTCGTTGGCCGCTTGTATCGCACAAGTGACCTACAAGATTCAACAGCTGTGACTTGCCGGCATTATTCCTTCCGATGATGACCGTAATTGGCTTAAACTGGTCAAAGCCGCACCAGTCGCCCGTGAAGCAGCTGTAGCCTTTCACCTTGACGCTTGTAATTGGCATCCCTTATCTCCTCTGTTTTCCCCACGCCTAGACTGGCGCTACATCGCAGAATTCTATGGAGTGTTGCCTGTCCTATTCTAACTTTTGTCGACACATAAGTTGAAGATGATTATCTCCAAAACTGAGGACTGATACGCTCAGGACTCCGTAGACAATCAGGATCCTCGTTGCGCGTAGCGTCGTACGAACTCTACTGAACCGCCCCGGCTTTGAACTGCCCCCTAAAAGTTTGACCACATCGAGATGTCCTACAACCCAATCCGCCGTCATGGTTCCGCTGGCGGCATGCGCTACGCGCACAGCGGCAGCTAAGTGTCTACCTGCTCGAACAGCCATCACGTTTCCAGTTCGAAATGCAGACCGTTCGCGTAGAGGTACGGGAGCAGGTCGCTGCCATCACGCAACCCGAGCTTGGCCAATCCGCTGTACTTGTGTGTCGTCACCGTGCTGTAGCTGCGCCCAGTGCGCTCTCCAATCTCCGCAGCCTTCTCGCCACGGCTGAACGCGAGCAGGATCGACCTTTCGGCGTCCGTCAACGACGTCCAAGGATGCGCCTTGATGTTGTCCAGATCGATGCGGCTGTCCAGATAGCGACACCCCGAGCCAACCGCCTCGATGGCCTTGGCGAGTTCCGTCGCGGCACTCGTCTTTGCCACATACCCCAAAGCGCCGACCTGGAACACCGCATTCGCGAGAAATGCGCTTTCCTCTGCGGTGTAGACGAGCACCTGTGCTGTCGGATCTGCCGCCATTACCGCCTGTACCAGACGCACCCACTTAAGCTTGCCGGGCATCACCAGGTCAAGAACCACCAGCCGGATCTCATCGCCGGGACGATTCGCGCAGGCATCCAGCAGCAGCGCGCTCCCATGGAAGGTGACGCAGTGCGAGTCCGGCACGGCGAAAACCGTGGAAAGCAGTTGCATCACCGCGAATGTCGTCGACGGGTGATCGTCGGCGATGAAATACTTCAGGGGCCTCGCATCCGCGTGGCCCGTTCCCTTGTGGCCGGCAGGCCCACCGTTGGTCGCCCAGTCCATCACTGCATGTTCCATCGCTCAACCAACATTCCCATCCGCGCCGGCCTGCGGCAGTCTTGCTGCTGCGCACTGCACGTCCCATTTCACTTACTTTGCATAGATCGCATGTAGGAATCGAACGGCTCCATCTCCATGACCTCTCGCCTCTGATCCAGCGATGCTTTGTCCTGGATCGGATACGGTTCGACCTTTCCACCATTCTCGCTGAACTGGGAACCGTAGATCTGGTCCTTTCCTTGGTACATGCGCAGCCGATCGATCATCAGCGCGTAGTCATGGCGCACCATCTCGCCACGGAGCATCAGCGGGCGTGCCTGTGCGAGTGCGTCGCGGATCAACTCGGGGCTGTGGGAGTGCTGCACAAGGATGAAGAACTCCATGACGCCCTTGCGACCGACCATCTGCGCGTCAGGGAAGCCATGCTCCTTGAGCACCTGTGCCACAAACACCGCGTTTTTGGCGTCGTCCGCATCAGCGGCCTTCGCTTCCTCGGAGTCTGCGCCTGTTCCCGCCTGATCCCACACCTCTCTCAACTGCTGGTCTCTCGCGTACCGCTCATCCAGAGAGCGCCTAAGATCGGCATGCGTGATGGGTGGCAGTCGCTGGCACAAGGCGGTCGCACCGATCACCTGATCGTAGGGTATTCCGACAGCGATCAGGTCGTTGGCGGCACGAAGGTCCAGCGCAATCGGAGCCAGTCCCAAATTATCGCGATCCTGGTTCACGGTCATCGCGTTCAAACCCTGCGGCAATTTGAGCACTCCGTCCTTGAGTTCAGGAAACGCACCAAAAGTCTGCTTTTTGCCGCGCGAAAGCGACACGCGGTCGACCAGCGCGGCGTAACCCCTTGGATCGACGTCATCCCCCACACGCTCGTACAGCGCGTCCATGAGCATTCGCTGTAACTTCCTGTCGCCACGCAAAGCGAGGACAATGGGGCCGAGGGCATTGACCCCTTCGCATCCGACTTGGCCTTCGGTCGGTACTCCACCATCCAGCACCTTTGCCACTTCGCGCAGCTCTTCTGGCTTGAGAGGCCCACCGCTCGCCTTGGCTTGGAAGGCCAGAAGTTTGTCCCGCACATCCGGCTGAGCGATCCCTGTAGCGTGCGCGGACGCCACCAAGACGCCGAGAAACAAACAGATCCAAACCCTTGTGAGTCTACGCATCGCGGCTTCACCCTAGGTACTTATCAAGATGTTTCGTATCGACTGTTCCGAACGCGGCAAGCTGCCGGGCCAGCTGCTTGTACCGGCTGGAGTCGCAGATACGCTGCAACACCAAACTGTTGAAGTCAATGGCTCCGGGCTGCGGTTGGCCTGGCACCAGACCGATGACAAATTCGCAGAATCCAGCCAATGCCCTCATCTCAGGTAGGTAGTCTTCAATCCAGAGAAATTGCCCTTGCTGATTCACTTCGACAAAAACGAAATCGCCTGAGCGATCCACGATGAAGTCAAAACACCCCATGCTCAGTGACATCTCATCCAAAAGAGCGACACATTTATCATGGATTGCTGCGGGTAGCTTGGTTGGACTCAAGACACCCTGCAAGTTGTCAATGGCGCGCCAGTCGATAGCGCCGGCATCTGTCGATTGAGAGTCGATGCGAACCGAATACTCCCGCCCCCCAAAGAAGGTAGAGCGCACCTCGTACTCCTTTCTAACGTGGGACTGGTAGATGGCCGGGACGGCGCGAACGACGTCCATGTCGATCAGATCTCCAACGACGATCTCCGATGTGTAGTTCTCCAGCACACGGCCTTTCTCGAACCATGTCATGGACCCGAAGGTCTTGAAGACAGTCCCCTGGCCCCTTGCCTTGCAAGCCTCGATGAACTGCACGATCTCATCGGGATCATTGCTGATCAACGTAGGGGGAATCTTGAAGCCCAAGCCATAGGCGTGCTGCAGTTGCTGAATTTTGCTTTCGCCATTCAAGCGAGAGGCCGGCGAATGAATCCATCGGGCCGAGACCGACAATGGTGACCAGAAGAACCCGAAAAATGCAGCGTTGTCCGCAGCGGCAAACTTTCGGTCATCGGCATGCATCCATTCTGGCAACGCGATGCTGCCGATGCGACGCAGCCAAACCAAGTCGAAGTCCGATGGCCCATAGTTCCTACCACACACGCTCCACCTGATCTCGCGCTCTCCAAGCGCAATGCTGCCTACGCTCTCGCCAGCCAGTTTGGGTTCGCTCCAAATGACACAGTTGTGCCCACACATCTCCATCGCCGCCGCAACAGCCAGCGCATGAGAGTCATCTGCGTAAGAAACGATGAGGAGGTTGATGCCGCTTTCTTTGCTCATATCCATGTGCCAGTGCTGGGACAGGGAGGGCCCAGCGAACTGGACCCTCCGACAATCATGCTTTAGCGACGCATCAGTAATCGCAAAGCGTTTCGCCCGTGCCACCGCCACCGGTACCCGTGGTGACCTTGGTGCGGTTCTTCTTCGGGCAGTGGCCACCATCGTCGTCATCGCCACCGGAGACCTGCGAGATCTCCTCGTTGCTCAGTTCGCGCGCATGCACATAGCCCATCACCCGCTTGTTGTTGTCGTTCTGCATTTTTCTGCTCCTTATGAAAAAACACATGATTGGCAGCGAAGGCCGCGCTGCCGTCGGCATCCAGGATGGTTCACCCTGAAATTTCTGTGGGTCGGTGACTTACCGCCTCCAGCTTCAATCCGCCTTCGCCCAGGCGGTCGCTGATGACGCAGCCGCCTCGCAGGACCAGCACCCGATCCGCGCTGGCGATTGTGTCGGGCCTGTGCGCGATGATGATTTTGGTGATGTCCAAACGCGCGATCTCGTTGTTGATGCGGCGTTCGCAGTCCATGTCCAGATGACTTGTGGCCTCGTCCAGAACGAGAATCTGCGGCTTCTTGTAGAGCGCTCTCGCGAGCAGGATTCTCTGCTTCTGGCCGCCGGACAACGACGATCCCATGTCGCCCACGAACGACTCGTAGCCCATCGGCATGGCTTCGATTTCCCTGTCGATCTGGGCAAGGCGGGCTGCGGCAACGATGTCGTCGAGGTGCGCGGCCTCCTCGAAGAAAGAGATGTTATCGGCTATCGACCCCGCGAAAAGAGCGTCGTCCTGCATCACGGTCCCGATCAAACTGCGGTACGCATTCAATCCGTGATGGCGAATGTCCACGCCATTGATCTCAACCCGTCCGCTAGTCGGCTCCAGTAGCCCGAGCATCACCTTTGCCAGGGTGCTCTTACCGCAGCCGCTGGCACCGACGATGCACAGCGAAGCCCCGGCCTCGACTTCCAGCTCTACCTCGTTCAGCACCAGGGGCTCACCCTCGGCATAGCGGAAACAGACTCCCCTGATCGACAGGTTCGGCCGGACGATCCGTCCCCCACTCCGCGCTGTAGCCGTGCTCCGCTCCGGCAACGCCAGGGCAATGTCCGCGATCCGCTCACCATGGAGGCGTAGCATTCTCAGTTCGACCAGCTTGTCGACCAAGCCGCCCATCTTCGCGGAAAACTGGTCAGCGTACGCGACGAACGCTACAACCATTCCCGCGCTGAATCGCCCTTGCATCGTCAGATAGGCACCGAGCGCGATCAGCGATGCACGCAGTAGGCCGAAAAGGCATTGGTTCACCACACCGAACGACAGTGCAATGCGCTGAACCACCACGTCGCGACCCGCCATCTCCAGGGTGGCATTTGCGAGACGCGCGCTGCGGTCGGCCTGCTTGTTGGCAAGCTTGATGGCCTGTACTCCGCGGACGGACTCCATCAGTACGGTCTGCTGCTTCGCCCCATACACCAGTTGCTCCTCGGTCGTGCGCCAGAGGGTTCGGTACATCGCACAGCGAAGCAGAACGTAGACGGCGAACACTCCCAAGACGAAGCCGGTGAGCGGCAAGCTGTAAACACACAAAATCACCAGCGCGAGTATTCCCATCGCACCGTCCAGCAGCGCTTCGACAAAACTGCCCGTAAGGGTGGCCTGGATTGAGTGAATCGATGAGAACCGGGACACGACGTCGCCCATGTGGCGCTTCTCGAAATACGCCAGTGGTAACTTCATGAGGTGACTGAAGAGGTTGCTGGTCCACTGCGCGCTCAAGGACGCACCGAGCCAGCTCAGCAGCCATGCCCGCGCCAGCGTCAGACCGGCTTGGATCGCGATAACCAGCATGAAACCCAGCGTCATCACCAGGAGCAGATTGTGATCGGAACCCACGAGCACTTGGTCCAGTACCCATTGCATCTGGAATGGAAGAGTGAGGGCCAGCACCTCGATGCCCAGGGCGAGACCCAAGACCTGAGCGAGCGCACTCTTCCAGCCCGAAACGCGACCCGTAAGAAGTCGTAGCGGCACGGGCTCCTTGCGCTTCGTCGTCTCAAAGTCCTCGCCTGGGATCAGCTCCAGCAGGATGCCGGTGAAGTGTTTCCCTGCCTCCTCTATTCCCATACGCAACTTGCCGCGCGCTGGGTCGTGAATCTCCACACCCTTGGACGTCACCTTGCTCAGCACAACAAAGTGGTTGAGATTCCAATGCAGGATGCACGGAGTGACCGCATCACGCAGATACTGCATGTCTGCACGCAGCGCCCGCGTCGCCAAGCCCAGCGAATGGGCGATATGAATCACGCGGGACAGCGTCGCGCCCTTGAGCGAGGTACTGAAGCGCCGCCGCATGCCGGCAAGATCGGCGTGATGGCCGTGGTAGCCCGCAACCATCGTCAGACACGCCAGCGCGCACTCTGCGGCTTCCGTCTGCATCACCATGGGAAGACGGCTTGCTGCGCGCCAGTCCATCCAGCTCCATGGCGTGTTGCCCCATGCTTCTTCAGCCATGCTCGCGATCCTCGATCAAGCGCCGATTGAGGCTGTAAATTGGATCGAAAAGCCACTCGAACAGCCGGCGGCGGTCGAGCAAGATGTCCGCGTCAAGGGTCATGCCAGGCCGCAAGGTCTCCGGTCTTCCGTAGACCTGCACGTGCTGGCTCTCCAGACGGACCAGCACCCTGTAGCTCGCTTCCTTGATGTCCTTGCCGGTTGCCTTATTGACCTCGGACGGCGACAACGAACTGCGCGACACCTGTTGCACACGACCGAAGTATTGGCCGAACTTCTGGTAGGGATAGGCACGGTAGCGGATGACGACCTGCTCTCCTGCCCGGATGAAGCCGACGGCCTGCGTCGGTATCCAGAGCTCCGCCTGCAATGTCGATGCAGCAGGCAGCACGGCAACCATCGGCTGACCGGCCACCACGGACTGACCTGCATAGATAGGAGCACTGGTCACGATGCCGTCAACCGGAGATTTCAAAAGCCCCGCATGCTGCGCGGCGTTCTTCGCGATCAACTGGGCGACATCGGATAGCTCTCGCTCCGTCTCGTTGTTACGACCGGCGACGATGTCCGGCAACTGATCCGCCTGTGTCTGTAGCTCGCTCATTTGCTGGTGCAACTGGAATCCCTGGCGACGCAGCTCCATAAGCTGCGCCTGGTGCTCAAGCGCCTGGTCGTGCTGGGTCAATATCTGCTGTTTGCTGACGACGCCCGAGTCCTGATACTTCGACCATTGCTCGTAGAGGGCCATGGCGGCCTTCGCCCGCTGTACCTGCACTGTGATCTGGTCATCCACCTGCCGGATCTGCGCCTGAAGCAGCGCAATGCGCTGCCGGATGTCCTTACGCTGCATGCCTGCCAAACGGCCCTGGCCAGTGAGATCATCCAGCAGCCGCTGGCGCTTGAAAGACAACTGCTCGGATACCGCAACCCCGACGTCACCCTTCAATGCGCTGCTTTGCGTTTCCGACACCTCCAGCAGCGGCTGACCTGTTCTGACGCGATCACCCTCGCGCACGAAGATACGCGTGATGGAGCCTGCCGAGGGAACGGACACCGTGAGCAGCCCGTGGGTCGGCACCAACGTCCCGCTCACCGGCTCACGGCGGGTGTAATGGCCCAGGACGAGCAGCAGCGTGATCGCGAGAACCACGCACGCACTAAAGAGCACGAAAGCCCATCCAATCCGTGGAGCCCGTAAGGATATGGAACCCACCAGCTGGCTACGCCTGTTCTCATAGACCTCTTTGCGGAACAAACTAGATTTCACACCGTCGTCCTCGCGATACCTGTTAACACTCAATGCGTCAAAAGAGCTATCTGCAGACAATGATGTCAGGCTGCTACTGCCGTTCCTATTGGGAAAATTATTAGGGCAAAGAACTGCTCGGATAGCCTAGCTGCCCCCTCCGATTCCAGGGCCATTATTTAGGGGGCTGGTCAATTTGAAGTTGCCGCGGTGGGTCAGATTAAGAGTGCTGGTGACACGCAGTCATCAAGCGATGCGGTGCCGCCGTTTCAGTCGTCATCTTCATGACATTGCGTATAGAAGTCTGCCGCCGCCTCGATCAGGTAGGTGTAGCGCTTCACCATCCCCTGCCAAGCAAGCGCCTCCAATTGGTGTTCGACGTGGATATCCTCCGGCACCTCGCTAACCTCATCGATCAGCTTCGGGACTTCATGATTCCACCAACGCAGCATCATGTCCGGTCGCGGATGTGTGCGTATCAGCGACTCCACCAGCGACTGCATCGCCGCGAACTGCCGCACAGTGCNTTCTTGTGATCGAGTAGCGCATTTTCCAGGACATCCAGCCGCTGTTTGAGGTCAGCAGGCCCTCTACCGAAAAATCTCACGTGATTACGCTCCGCCCAGCGCTAGCCGAGGCACCTGCGGTGCTTTCAGCAACAGCTTCTTGAAGTAGCTGTCCTTGTAGTAAAAAATCTTGTTCGCCAGGATCGGATAGCCAATCCCCTCGATGAACACGATGGCCTTGTCCGGCGACAGTCCCTTCACCTCATCCGGATTCATCAGCGGACGCCGATCCAGCACCTCGGTATAGCTGTGGCTGTTGCCTGGGCCGTATGACTGCGTGCGCTGCCGACGGCGCACGGTGGTCTCGCCCAGCATCTTCGAATATTCCTCGGCATCCCGTTGCTCTCGCGGAGTGAACACGATCCGCACGCCGAGATTGGTGATCAAGCCGCGCGCTGTGTCGGCGCCATAGACCGACTCCAACTGCGCAATCGACTGGATCACGATCACGATGCGGATGCCATAGCCGGCCACCCAGCCCACGGCCACCGGCACGATCTCCACCCGGCCCAACGCGGTGAACTCGTCGAGCATGAACATGCACTGGTATTTCAGTTCTGGGTTGTGCTCGGGCAGTTCGCGGCCATTGAGTTTGATCGCCTGCTCGAAGAACAAATTCAATACCCCTTTGGCTTCGATCAGTTTGGCCGGGCTGACGCCGACGTAGATGGACTGGACGGTCTTGCGCAACTTGCTCAGGTCGAAATCGTTATCGCTGGTCGCCGCGTCCACAATCGGGTTGCT
>NZ_MDCB01000029.1 GCF_002939705.1 Xanthomonas albilineans
ATCTGGGCCAAGAACACCTTCACGATGGGCCGTGCGGATTACCAGCGTCAGTACGAGCCCATCCTGTACGGCTGGCGCGAGGGCATCGATCATTTTTGGTGCGGCGCTCGCGATCAGGGGGATGTCTGGCAAATCAAGAAACCGCAAAAGAACGATCTGCATCCGACCATGAAACCCGTCGAATTGGTCGAGCGTGCCGTGCGCAACAGCAGCAAGACCAAGGACATCGTCCTCGATCCGTTCGGTGGCTCCGGCTCCACGCTCATCGCCTGCGAAAAGTCCGGCCGGCGCGCGCGCGTGATCGAACTTGATCCGAAATATGTCGACGTGATCGTGCGCCGCTGGCAGGACTACACCGGGCAAGCCGCAATACGCGCCAGCGATGGTGTGGCATTCGGTTCAACGCTGGAGGCCGAGCAGCCAGGGATGGCGTAAATTCCCCCCGCCTGCCCTCGCCTTGCAGCAACCGGTGACGGTGCTGCGCACCGTCACCGTTATCATGCAATATCCGAGCAAGAAGCCAAGCAATGCCTGGCTTCTTTTCCTCGATCAATCGATAGCGCATTTTTCGCGAGTGCGCGGCTTGACCCTGGCCAGCGCCTTGAGCGGAAATTCTAGCGCCTTGTAGCCCTCGTCGGCGATGAACCAGTCATTGCCGATGCTCTTGATCAGATTCCGATTGCGGAGGCCGTCGATCACCCTCTGGCGGTCAGCACCTTGGACGTTGCCGGGAACCCAAGTGATCTTGCCCTCGTTGTAATCATCGGCGTGGGCCAGAATGGCGAGCTGGGATGTTGTGATTCGGCTGGTCATTTGAATCTTCCTCTGCGTGTTGGTTGGTGATCGTATGTACGCTCTAATCACCTAGAAATCCAAGTTGTTTTTGCATATTTTCTGATTATTTTTTGTTTTCTTCTTGAGCATTCTCCGATGCTCTGCAAATCCTTAACAACCTACCGATTTCACCCTGTTTTTTTCATTCGACGCGGTAAGTACGCTCCCCACCAGGCGCTTTATCCGAGATAATGTTCAAACCAAGCTTTTTCTTGAATGCACCGGCAAACGTGCCGCGCACCGTATGTGATTGCCAGCCGGTTTTCTCGCAAATCTGCGCGATGGTGGCGCCTTCAGGGCGCTTGAGCATGGCGATCACCTGCGCCTGCTTGCTGTTTTCGCGAGTGCGTGACTCGGCTTGTGCGATGACGGCATCTATCTCTTTTTCGCTGATTGGCGCCTTGCGTGGCAAACCCAACGCCTTGTAGCCCTCGAAAGCGATGTTCCAGGTGTTGCGGGTTTGCTTGATAAGTGCGCGTTTGACCATTGCATCAAGCACTTTTTTGCGCGCGCTGCCGTTAAGGTTGTCGGGAAACCACGTGATCTTGCCCTCGGTGTGCTGATGGGCATGGGCCAAGATGGCGTGCTGGGCGGGGGTGAGCTGAGTGGTCATTTGAATCGTCCTCGATGTGTTGGTTGGTGGTTGCATGAACGCTCCAATCACGTCAAAAGCCAAGTGGTTTTTGCACATTTTTTGCTTATTTCTTGAACAGGCCATCAATGCCACGCAAAGCCCCCACGCCCTGCCGCCACCCTGGTTGCAGGAAGCTGGTTTCGGATGGTTCTGGCTACTGCGCCGACCATCAACGTGACAAGGTGGGCTGGCACAAAGACCGGCGTAATGCACATCAACGTGGCTACGGCGCGAAGTGGCAGAAATTGCGCGCCTTCGTCATGCACCGCGATCAAGGACTATGCCAGCCATGCAAACAGTCAGGACGCTTGACGCCGGCCGTGGCGGTGGACCACATCGTCCCAAAGTCGCAGGGTGGCACCGATCATCCAAACAACTGCCAGGCGATCTGCCATCGCTGTCACGTACTCAAAACGGCGCAGGAATCGCGTCAGGGGCGCGAAGGTGCTTGATGCAAGACAATTTGGACATATGCACAATGACAACGGTCATGGCATGCTCGATTCACTGCCGTGTAGGCAGCTCAGAAATGCTGATTGCAGCTCGTCCACGGCTTGTCCACGTTCACTGCCGTGTAGGCAGCTCAGAAATGACGCAGACCGAGGCCGCCGCGCTGGTGCACGTTCACTGCCGTGTAGGCAGCTCAGAAAATGATCTTTGCAACAGGTGGCGGGGATGGCTGGTTCACTGCCGTGTAGGCAGCTCAGAAAACTGCGGCTAGTGCAGCAACACCAGAAAAGATAGTTCACTGCCGTGTAGGCAGCTCAGAAAAGAACGGCATGACTTGCATATAGCCGCGCGCAGTTCACTGCCGTGTAGGCAGCTCAGAAATTCGAGGCGAAGCTGAAGGGGGATGCGTTTCAGTTCACTGCCGTGTAGGCAGCTCATGCAATGCTCGGGGCATCCATCGGACTCGATGCTGGGTAGGGGGGTCAAATCCTTGCGATGCAATCGCAAAAGACCGCTCGCCCCCTCAATTTTTCGCGCGTGCAAAATGAAAAACTTTTTTTTGAACAGATCCGTGTCAAAGCTAAGCGTTGCAAGGGCCTACAAGGCTGACTTGGCGCAGATCGAACAGGTCGATGCGACGCCATGGACTGCGGCAAGTCACGCGGACATGACCTCAGAACTGAAAACCTATGCGCGGTCGTAAACCTCTGCCTGTAGCAATCAAGAAGATCAAAGGTACGCTGCAAAAATGCCGGACCAACCCGCATGAGCCCCATCCCGAGGGGCAATTGGGTGCCCCCCCGGAGTACATGTCTGACATTGCCAAGGAGGCATGGACCTATGCGGTAGAGAACGCACCGCTGGGTTTGTTTTCTTCCCTTGATGCCACGGTTCTGGAACGCTGGGCCAATTGCGCAGGTCTGTACCGCGAGGCGCTGGCCAAGATCAACCGATCTGGTGTCGCCGGCATGATCATCAAGACCCCCAGTGGAATCTTGCGGCGCTCCCCGCTGATGGATGTGATCCGGGATCTCGCGTTGGAGATGAAGGGGTACGAGTCGGAGATGGGGTTCACCCCTGCATCCCGATCACGCGTCCAGGTCGCGCAGGAGTCGGTCGATAAGCACGATCCCTGGGCGGACATAGTCGGGTAGGTAGCGCGATAGCAACCTCCCATTACGCCACGCTCGCCTATCGCTATGCCGAAGCCGTTGTCGCCGGCGACATCCTGGCCTGCCGCTGGGTGCAACGCGCCTGCCAACGCCAACTGGACGACCTGGCACGCTTCAATACGATGCTGGACGCAGCCATCGAGACCGTCACAGCCAGCAACGAACGGCCGATCGTGCACTCCGATCGCGGCGCCCACTACAGGTGGCCTGGATGGCTGTCGCGGATCGCTGATGCAAAGCTTGCGCGTTCGATGTCTCGCAAGGCATGCTCGCCGGACAACGCGGCGTGTGAAGGCTTCTATCGAGGACTTCATCGCGGCGTTGCACTCCTACATCCTTTGGTACAACGCAGACCTGATCAAGATATCGCTGGGAGCCCGTAGCCCCATCGAGTACCAGCGAGACCTTGGGCTCGCCACATAACCCGTCCAAGTTTTCTGCCGCCCCCCTTGAGGGCTGACCCACTCCCGGAAAACCGGGCCAACGTAAAGTAGAGACTTCGCCGGCATGGGCCCCCGTCATCACGAGGAGTCAAGCGATGAAGAAGTCACGGTTTACCGAGGAGCAAATTGCCTATGCGCTCAAGCAGGCCGAGTTGGGGATGGCGGTCGGTGAGATCTGTCGGAAGATGGGAATTGCCGAGGCCACGTTTTACGTATGGCGCAAGAAGTACGGTGGTCTGGGGCCGTCTGAGCTCAAGCACTTGTGACTGCTGGAGGAGGAAAACCGCAAGCGACGTCCCCCCGCCTTTGAGTAGCACAGCGATTTGGAGTCCAATCCCCAACGAGACGGAGATTGGACATGAAGAAGCGCTTTACCGAAGAGCAGATCATCGGCTTCCTGCGTGAGGCCGAAGCCGGCGTGGCGGTGAAGGACCTGTGCCGGCGGCACGGTTTCAGCGAGGCCTCCTACTACCTGTGGTGCAGCAAGTTCGGCGGCATGAGCGTGCCGGAGGCCAAGCGGCTCAAGGAGCTGGAGTCGGAGAACACGCGGCTGAAGAAGCTGCTGGCCGAGCAGATGTTCGAGAACGACGTCATCAAGGATGCCCTGCGAAAAAAGTGGTGACCGCACCGGCGCGCAGGATGCTGGTGCGGCAGCTGATGGAGCGCGGGCTCACGGAGCGTCGGGCGCTGGCCGTGGTGCGGATGAGCGCCAGCGCGCTGCGCTACGTCCCGCGTCCGGATCGCAACGTCGAGCTGCGCGAGCGGATCCTGGCGCTGGCGCAGCGGCACAAGCGCTACGGCGTCGGGATGATCTATCTGAAGCTGCGGCAGGAGCAGTGGCCGGTGAACTACAAGCGGGTGGAACGGCTGTATCAAGAGGCCAGGTTGCAGGTGCGCCGGCGCAAGCGGAAGAAGGTGCTGCTGGGCGAGCGCCAACCGTTGCTTCGGCCTGAAGCGGCCAACCAGGTCTGGTCGATGGACTTCGTGTTCGACCGCACCGCCGAGGGCCGGGTGCTCAAGGCCCTGACCATCGTCGACGATGCCACGCACGAGGCGGTGGCGATCGAGGTGGAGCGGGCCATCTCCGGCCATGGCGTGGCGCGGGTGCTGGATCGGCTGGCGCTGACACGGGGTCTGCCGCAGGTGATCCGCACCGACAACGGCAAGGAGTTCTGCGGCAAGACGATGGTGACGTGGGCCCACGCGCGCGGTGTGCAGCTGCGCTTGATCCAGCCAGGCAAGCCGAACCAGAACGCCTACATCGAGAGCTTCAACGGCCGCCTGCGCGACGAGTGCCTCAACGAACACTGGTTCCCGACGCTGCTGCACGCCCGCACCGAGATCGAGACCTGGCGACGGGAATACAACGAGGAGCGACCGAAGAAGATCTTGGGCGGCCTGACCCCGGCCGCCTATGCCCAACAGCTAGCGGCCAAAACCGCTACGATGAAACCCGGACTCTAAAGAGCCCCGCTACTGAAAGCGGGGGGACGTCGAGTCGGGCGCACCAGACTGACGCGGCTCGTTGCGACATTGGGAACACGAGCAGCGGCGTATCGAGATCGGCCACCTCCAGTACGAGCAAAAAACGCCCATCGCGCTCCACCGGCGTGAAGGTGGGCGTGCGCATGTGGGTACCCTGTACCCAATTGCCTACCCCTGCGAATTGCATGCGCGCGCGCGTCTCCCAGTCGGCGTACCAGCGCAGCGCATGCTCGAAGGCGAAGACACGATAGACAGCTGCCGTAACATTACAGACTGCCAATTGTCTGTTGGCGCAGTCGAATGCGACGAAGATCGGGCTGGGATAGCCGAGCAGATGAAGCAGATCGAGATTTAGACCGTTGGCGGCATTGATGGACTCGACCAGTCGCCGAGCCCGATGGTGCATCCGCGTAAGCAACCAGAGAACGGTGGCAAACGCCCCCGTTGAGACAACGAATACGGTCGCCGCTCCGCCGCCCTCACGGGCCGGGGCGAACGCCCAGGTCAGCGCGGCCCCAATCGCCGTCAGGAGGGCAATCCCGCCAATCGGCGGTGCAAAGGTCATCAACAGCGCTGATCCAAGGGTTCGTATGATCCCGGCCATGCAGAGCTCCTCCATTCCCTGCATGGTAGTGGCTGGGCCAGAAATTGTCACTCATAGAGAGTGAACCGATAAGGCGTGGCCCAAAAGTGGACTCCGCTCCATCTTTGCCCGCATGCTGAAGGTCACGAAACCCACCGATCCCCGCGTCCTGTTCGGGCTGCGGCTTGCTGAAGTCAGGAAGGCCAAGGGCCTGTCCCAAGAGGGCCTTGCTTTGGGGAGTGGAGTTGCCAGGAGTTATTTGAGTGGAGTCGAACGGGGCCAACGGAACATCGCGTTGCTTAACATCTACCGACTCGCTGAAACTCTGGGGGTAACTCCGATGACCTTGCTGAAACCTCCGTCAGGCTTCGAGAAGTAGGTTGCATCGCTTTTTGCTTATCATGCTCTGATAGCAAGGTAAAATCACTACAACAGTATGTCTGAGGAAATGACAGCTCGCGAACTTGGCGTGTGGTATAGCCGAAATTTAGCTATCAATTTGTCCGCCAACGCGGAACGGCACAGGCATTGCTCAGACGAGGCGCAACGCGCGAAAAGAGCCGCTCTCAGAATCGACGCCGCCGCTATGGCCATTCATGCATTCTTCCCGCAGGGGACGCATTGCGTCGCATTGTGCACGATGGTTCATCGCCTCGTACAGGTTGTTGCCACAGCCACTTTGCTCCGGGATAACGGCGGCCCATGTCTTGTTACCGCATTACACGCTTTATGTGATCGAACCGGCGATTACAACTCCCACTATTTCGATCACGGCCTCATGGCGCTTTCCATGAATAATGAACGGATTGGACTTGCCGGAAAAAGATGGTCTTGCTACGATAAACATGATGTCGCCTTACTTCAACTTGACGAAGAGGAGACTGAAAAACTCGGGGGCGCACTTGATATTGCACATGCAATGGCGCCGGCAAAGCTCTGGATTGCATATGGCTTTCCGCAATCATCAAACAAGCAGAAACATCGTCTCCACCCCTTCTCTCTAGATTGCCAGCGAATCGTCCTTTACGATTCAACTTTCTTTCCCTCAGCATCAAGTGTTGATCCCGAAGCAAGTTTTTCATTGCATTACGACCCAAAAAAAGCTTTCAACGCAGGGACGCGCAAGGAGCAACATGCGCGATCTCCGAAGGGCTGTAGCGGCGGATTGGTAGCGGGATACCATCCACAGTTCGGATGTTGGATTCCAGAAGGGATTATCACCGAGTGGCACGAGTCAAGTAGTGCATTAGTAGCTACGTCTATTCATTCGGTATTTCCAGCTCAGTGATAGTCAGGGCCAGTCTTCCGGTACAAGTGCAGGTGGCTTGGTCCAAGGCTGTTCCACCAACGCCTACTGGAACCATTGATTGAACCGCCCCGCGAATGTGTGAGGCTCCAACTCTTGAGAAGATGGAGTCATGAGCAAGTATTCACCAGAAGTGAGAGAGCGTGCGGTTCGGCTGGTGCGGGAGCATCAGGGAGAGTACGGCTCGCAGTGGGCGGCGATCGAATCGATTGCCGGGAAGATCGGCTGTTCGGCGCAGACGCTGTGCAATTGGATGCGGCAGTGCGAACGTGATGCTGGCGAGCGTCAGGGGCTGACGACGGACGAGCGGACGCGGATGAAGGCGCTGGAACGCGAGGTGCGCGAGCTGAGGCAAGCCAACGAGATCCTGCGCAAGGCCAGCGCATATTTCGCCCAGGCGGAGCTCGACCGCCGCTTCAAGCCCTGACCACGTTCGTGACTGAACATCGTGACGTCCACGGGGTCGAGCCGATCTGCCAGGTGCTGCAGGTTGCCCCGTCGACGTATTACCGCCACGCGCAGCGGGAAGCGGACGCGAACCTGCGTCCGAAGCGTTGGTGGAAGGACCGGGCGCTGCGCCCGCAGATCCGGCGGGTATGGGAGGAGAACCGACAGGTGTACTGGGTGCGCAAGCTCTGGCGGCAACTCCAGCGCGAGGGCTACCAAGTGGCTCGCTGCACGGTGGAGCGACTGATGAGCGAACTCGGCCTGCACGGGGTGGTGCGCGGGAAGGTGGTCAAGACCACGATCAGCGACAAGCGTCCGTGCCCGCAGGACAGGGTGAATCGGCAGTTCCACGCGCCCTCGCCGAACCGACTGTGGGTCAGCGACTTCACGTACGTCTCGACTTGGGCTGGGTTCGTGTACGTGGCCTTCGTGATCGACGTGTATGCGCGGCGGATCGTGGGCTGGAAGGTGTCGCCGAGCGCGCTGGCCGAGACGATCAACGGGTTGTACAAGACCGAGGTGATCCACCGGCGCGCGTGGCGCAACGGCCAGGACGTGGAACTGGCCACGCTGGATTGGGTGCATTGGTACAACCACAAACGCTTGCTGGGGTCGATCGGGAACATTCCGCCAGCAGAAGCCGAAGAGGCTTACTATCGACAACAGGCCCGTTACGCCGAAGCGGCGTGACTCAAACCAAACAGCCTCCCAACTTCCCGGGGCGGTTCACCTGGTGCGGGCCAGCCTGCGCTATGTCAACGCCAAGGACAGCAAGGCGATGGTGGTCGCGCTCAAGCGCATCTACCAGTCGGCGAACGCCAAGGAAGCGGCGGTGGAACTGGATGCACTGGAGAGTGAATGGGGAGACAAGTACAAGGCCGTGGTGCGGTTGTGGCGCGGCAACTGGGACAACATCATTCCGTTCTTCCAGTTCCTGCCGCAGATCCGCAAGGTGATCTACACCACCAACGCGATCGAGTCGTTGAACATGGTCATGCGTATGTACACCCGCAACCGACGCATCTTCCCGAACGACGAGGCGGCATTGAAGGCGCTGTTCATGGCGATCCGGGAGGCGTCAAAGAACTGGAAGAGCATCCATCACTGGAAGCCGGCGTTGCAGAGCTTCCCGTTGATGTTCGGCGAGGAACGGGTGCCGCTGGCGGCGCTGTGATGAAAATCGGTTACACAGTTGGCTTGACAGACCCACAGAGCCTCTTGAGGAGCGAGGTTACACAGTTCAGTTTACAGACTCACCCGTGGGGCTTCGACAGTAGTCCTGGCCAGAAAAAGAAAAGAAATGTGGGCAGAAAAGCGAGAATTAAAAATGAATAAAAATAATAATTATAAACAATCCGAAAGCCTTTATTCTTTAATAAAGGGCCAAGTGCAGATATTATTAAAAATAAAATTCCTGAAATTATCCACAGGAACATGACATCGAAATGAAAATATCCTAGATTAATATAATCTCCAATAGTACTAAAAAAAAATCCGATGTGCCCAATGCAGCCAAGGCCATAAAGCTGCATTGAAAATGAAACCATCACCCTTAGGCGTCTAAATAAAAAATATAATGGGATAAATATTGTCGCCAAAAAGATGGAGGCGACAATGAATATGTAAAATAATATTTCCCAACTTGCGCCACCCATTATCATAGAAAATCCCACCACATAAAGTTAAGTTAAAATTACTTCCCGGAATTCCCATTCAAATAAGCATCGCCGCATCCTTTCCCATAGCCCATATTCACACAACCCGTATTAACACGATCATTTGGATTTAAAAGATTATCGACGTGACCTGCTTTTTGCATCAAATAGATCGTAGCTTGAGTCATATCTTTAATGTAATGCTCATGGATAATCTGAAGACTTGGATCAATCTGCTCCCTAACTAGCTGTTTGATACTCCAATCCTTTACATCCATTTTATTTCCATTAAAATAAATATCGCTGAAATTGCCATATCCATTAGACATAATTTCATTGCCCGCTGCCGATCGCCACGCACTCATGACATCACTAGCGCCCCAGTACTTATTCCAACCCGCCAGTAAATCAAAACCTGGGCCACTCAAATTTCCGCGAGATTGACTTTCCGCCGCAGCAAACCATACCGCCCCCGTCTGTCTCGCCATCGCCCCGAAGAAATCCGCACGCGGCATAATATCATTAATCGCCGCATAGATTTGGCGATCACTGAAAACTAGATCCAATGTACTCTTGCGTGAATCTTTAATGTCATTATCCATCAGTCGGAATTGAATAGGCTCATCAATAGTCAGAGGCCCCTGCATAAATGAAGGATAAACTTTTTTCCAAGACTCATCCCCCACATAAATGAGTGCATCGCGCACACCCTGCTGGCAAGCGCTTCCCGAAGGGTCCTGGGAACATGCCTGCTTTAGTGCGAGGTCGTTACTTTTCGAGAGGGCAACATACTTCTGCACCACCTCGTCGCATCCCCCAGACGTGGAACATGAGTCTAGCTCACGTTGCAGTTGAGCAATTTGCTGGTGGTTCAAATAATTATTCGCCACCTCATTCCCTGCCGTCGCCGCGCCCGATGCACCACCGGCCACAGCACCCGCCGTCGTCGATGCCAGACCCGTCAACGCATCGGCCAATGGCCCGGTCACGCCGGCATTGCGTAGCGCCTCGGCCACCGCCGGGGCCGTCAGCGTGCCCGCCGCCGCGCCTGCGGCGCCGCCCACGCCGCCGGTCAATCCTCCCACCGCCGTATGCGCCAGCACCCGCAGCGTGCCATTGGCGCCCCACTGGCTGTCCAGTTGGTCGGCCTGGGCGAGCAATTGCGCTTTTTGATCCGGGTCGGTGGTGTTACCGGCTTGCAGCCGCATGGCCGCCGCTTCGTTCGTCTTGTGCTCGGCGTAATCCCCAATCGCCTTACTGGCCTGCTGCCCGAACGTCGCCATGATTTCCGCACC
>NZ_MDCB01000030.1 GCF_002939705.1 Xanthomonas albilineans
ACGGCGGATGAGCTGAAAGAGCTTTCCAAACCCACGCTCGGGAAAACGCTCCGCCAACTCGGACAGCAGCGCAATGACCTCTTCATCCCGATCAGGACCGCGCCGATAGCGTGCCGTCGAGCGAGCCACGCCCAGCACCGAACGGCCCGGCGCTCGCTCCAGCCATGCGGCTCGATGAGTCAGGCAAGAAGCGGGCGCTTATGCGCCGGGTCTACAATGTTTTTGCGATGACATCCTTCAATGCATAGTTTTCCATCGCAAGCTCGGCATACATCCGCTTGAGCTTGCCGTGTTCGGTTTCCTGAACCGCCCCGGTTTCCGCGGAGGCTCAACACTCTGAGAGGATTGAGCCATGAGCAAGTCGAACAAGTTCTCGCCCGAGGTACGCGAGCGCGCGGTAAGGATGGTGCAGGAGCAGCGCGGAGAGTACCAATCGCTGTGGGCGGCCATTGAATCCATAGCCCCAAAGATTGGCTGCGTGCCGCAGACCCTGAACGAATGGGTCAAGCGCGCCGAGGTCGATGCCGGTGCGCGTGAGGGCGTGACGAGCAGCGAGGCGCAGCGGATGAAGGAACTCGAGCGCGAGGTCAAGGAGCTGCGCCGGGCCAACGAGATATTGAAGCTGGCCAGTGCGTTTTTCGCCCAGGCGGAGCTCGACCGCCGACTGAAGTCGTGAAGGCCTTCATCGACCAGCATCGCAATGCCTTCGGGGTCGAGCCGCTCTGCAAGGTTCTGTAGGTTGCCCCGTCGGCCTATCGACGTCATGCCGCGCTACTGCGCGAGCCCAGCAGGCGCTGTATCCGCGCCAGACGCGACGAGCGGCTAATGCCGCAGATTCAGCGCGTCTGGCAAGCCAACATGCAGGTCTACGGTGCCGAGAAGGTGTGGCGGCAACTGGCACGCGAAGGCGTCGTCGTGGCCCGCTGCACGGTCGAGCGGTTGATGCGCAGCATGGGGCTGCGCGGCGTGGTGCGCGGCAAGGTCGTGCGCACCACCATCGGCGATGCCAAGGACCCATGCCCGCTGGACCGGGTCAATCGGCAGTTCCGTGCCGAGCGGCCGAACCAGCTGTGGGTCAGCGACTTCACCTACGTCTCAACCTGGCAGGGCTGGCTGTATGTGGCCTTCGTCATCGACGTGTTCGCTCGTCGCATCGTAGGCTGGCGAGTGAGCAGTTCTATGCGCACGGACTTCGTGCTCGATGCTTTGGAGCAGGCCCTGTATGCCCGGCAACCTGAGCGCGATGGCAGCTTGGTTTGCCACTCCGACAGGGGCTCGCAATACGTCAGCATCCGCTACACCGAGCGGCTGGCCGAGGCCGGCATTGAGCCGTCGGTAGGCAGCAAGGGCGACAGCTACGACAACGCGCTGGCAGAGACCATCAACGGCTTGTACAAAGCCGAGCTGATTCACCGCCGGGCACCCTGGAAAACTAGGGAGGCCGTCGAATTCGCCACGCTGGAGTGGGTGTCCTGGTTCAACCACCAACGCCTGCTCCAACCCATCGGCTACATCCCGCCAGCCGAGGCCGAGGCAAACTACTACCGGCAACTCGCCAGTCAGACCGCCGCCGTGGCGGCCTGACTTAAACCAAACAGCCTCCGCGGAAACCGGGGCGGTTCAATAGACCCAGGGAGTTATAGAAAAAAGTAGTGATTTTGCGACTTAAGAAGATTTATCTTCCGTACCCGCTTGCCCTCCATTATTCTGACTTTTATCAGACCGTTTCCGCCGCCGAAAAGTAAATCCACAAATCAGAAAAATGCCAAGTAGAACCGCAGGAAGTACGCATATAAAATATGAAACCCTTCGCGAAAAAATAATATTCTCATATTGATCGTATTGCATAGGCGCCACTACCGCGACAGATCCGGCAGCAACATCGTCAGTAACAGATATAGAAAATTCCGCATCAGCAATTAAATTCATGTATGTACAATAATCCCAATACCATACAGTAGTTTTTTCGGCCTTCCTCAATTCCCCCAGTTTAATATTTCGCTCATTTTCAATAGACGCATATGCTCCATCTTCTTTTTTTATAAGAATTTCCTTTTCCTTTTCAGGAAGACGAAGCACAATATTCCTAGAAGGAGCATCACCCGTGTTTTCCACTACAACTTGCACCATGCAAGACAACATCATATCTGGCAAAATATTTTTTGTATAGATATCATCAAGACTTGGCATGTCGTTCTTATAATGACCTATCCTCATCCTTGCATCCATCGCCTTAGGATCTTGAAGTGCGTTCCTGACATCCTCGGCTAACCTCAGCTTGAGAGCCTCCACAAGATCTTCTGAGGTATTTGGTGGCAATAAGAACTGATTAACGGATATAGAGGCACGCAAATTTCCTTTAGGGGCGCCCCACCACTGCCAAAATGCCAATACGGTACCTAATAATCCTGCAAACGCAGTAATGATGCCTCCCCATTGCCTCATGATTAAATCCCCATCATTTATTTATGCATCTTAATTTATATTAATTGCTCGTCAAATCGAACTGAATCTTGAGTTACCAGGATTTAGTGAACATCTGAGCGGCCATCGCTAACTTCATCCCGCGCCTGGTACGGCAAGATGTCGGTGGTTTGGCGGCTCACCTGAGACAGGCGGCCGCATGCAAGTTACTGAAAATCAAGCCAATTATTATTTAAAGGAATTATTATACCTCCGCACTCTTAATGCCTTGAAGCCCATAAAAATTGATGCAATAAAAAACAAAAATCCAATCCCGCCTCTGATATAAAAACGAACTGAAAGCTCTTGGACAACCGCCTTATCATGAGCGAAAAATGTCAACCACGCAGCCTGTATCGACCACGCAACAAACACCAATGAAATAAGAAAAAAAATTATAGAGCACGCCAAAATCAGATATTTATTCATATCCAAACTCCAATAATATATCGCCATCCGCTCCACCCATTGACCTGTTGAATTTAATTGTGTGCCGGATCAACAATTCTGCATTGCTCAAGCACATCATTAACAAACATGTGGCAATCATGAGCAAATGGAATAAATGGGCCGGTTTTCAATCCAACTTTAATTTTTTTATTGACACAATCCTCATCCACAGGCAATCCACGTATAGGAAGCTGATGAGACCCTGGCTTCTCCGACTCACCAGTATGATCAACGACTTGAGTAGCCGAGAAAGGCATATCTGGAGCAGCCTGACCAGGTACGTCACCATTGTCTGGACCCATACCTGCTTCGGCCGTATCAGTTTTAAACCACCAATGCTCAACACCCGAATCATTCAGAAAACTAAGAGGCCCATTAATATTAATAGGCCGCGCCCAGACTTGGACCTCTAACCCTCCAGCATCGGTGTACATCAATGGATTCCCCATGACATATGCATAGGTATTGAGACCACCAACCAACCCAATCGGATCACTCTGCACATAGCGGCCACCGCTCGTATCATAATCCCGGAAGTAGTTCTGGTTGAGCCCGCTCAGCGTATCGTACCGCTGCCCAGGGAAGCGCAGGTTGAACACGAATGCGGTGCCATCCTTGTCCGGGTCCTGGTTCGGCGGGGTATTGCCGAACGCTTCGCCCTTCATGTCCCAGCGCCAGATTGCCATGTCACGCACCGAGTCGATCACCGCGCGTGGTGTACCCAGGTGATCGGGCTCAATGTAGTTCACGCTCTTCTTTACCACAACGCCTACCGGCAGATCGTCCAGCCAGATCGCTTGCTGAACTGCAGCACCATTGCTGTCGTAATCGCCCAGCCAATGGCCGGCTTCATCATACAGCGTGTAGGTGTTGGTCTTGCCCACTTGCCGCACTTGTTCGCCATGACCGTTGTAGGCGTAGTTGGCGACCACAACGCCATTGCGCTTGACCTGTGCCAGCCGGCCGTTGGCGCCATACACCAACTGCTCCGCCGTGCCACCGATTGCAGTGGTGTTGCCAGTCGCGTCGTAGCTGCGCACGGTGCTGCCGACGCTGCTCAATTGATGACTGTTGGTCGGATAGGCGTAGGTCTGAGTGATGGTGTTGACCTTGGCGCTCAATCGGTTGCCGGTAGCGTCGTAGGTGTAGCCGTCGATCACCGTGCCGGTCGGGCCGTCCTTGAATGCAGTCAGCCGGCCCAGGGCGTCGTAATCCAGGCTCACCACTGCCGCAGTATTGCCCGGCGCGGTCAATGCGCTGAGATTACCTCCGGGGTCGAAGCCGAAGCCCACCGCCAAACCATCGCGGCGCGTGTCAGTAATCGTCTGCGGACGATAATCATGATCCAGCACGCGCTGCATCGGGCGACCATTGCCGTAGCTCCACCCAGCCACCGGGCCGAACGGATAATACGTGGCCTTGGTCAACAGCACTTGGCGTGTGCCGCCGGATGGGGTCACACCCACTTCCGTGATCTGGCCTCGTGCGTTGCGCACGTAATCGACCACGGCGCCGTCGGGATAGGTCAGTTGGCTCAATTTCCCGCTCTGCGTGTATGCATAGCGCAGTACGAGCACCTTGCCGTTGGTGGTCTGCACCTTGCGCACCAGATTACCGAAGCGGTCGTAGCAATAATCGGTGCCGCCACTGCCATCCTGCATGTGCGATAAGCGACCGATGGCATAGGTCTCGCCGCTGGCGCAGGTACTGGGGGCGATGTCGTAGGTGTAGCTGACGTTCAAGCGCGTATCCGGGTACACCGCGCTGCTCAGCCGGTTCAGCGCATCGTAGCTGTAGCCGGTATTGAGCTTGCGCGCGTTGATCTGCGTGGCGCGGTTACCCGCACTGTCGTAGGTGTACGTGGTCGTGCCGGTGTCCGGGCTGGTCAGCGTGGTCAGGTCGCCCAGACCGTTGTAGGCATAGGTGGTATTCAGCCCCTTGGGGTCGGTGACCTGGGTGATGTGATCCAGCGCGTCGTAGGCAAACGTAGTTTGCGCCGCGATGCCACCCACGTCCTGTAGCGTGCTCGCCAGACGGTTGAGCGGGTCGTAATGGTTCTGCGTGATGTGGCCCAGCGCGTCTGTAATTGTGGTGATGTTGCCGTTGGCGTCGTAGCCGAAGTCGGTCGGGTTGCCCTGCGCGCTGGCCTGTGTGGCAAGTTGACCAAGCTGGTTGTACACCCGCGACAGCGTGCGCTTGAGCGTGCCCGATGCATCCAGGGTGTCTTCCTTGAGCCGGTTGCCGGCATTGTCCAGGGTGTAGTGGACCGTGTTGCCGGCATTGTCGGCGATGTCGGTGAGGCGATGCGCCCCGTCGTAGGTGAAGGCAGTGAATCCACCATCGGGCTGGGTGATCTGCTTGACCAGCCCGGTCGGCCAGTAGTCGATGCGGGTGATGCGGTCATCGCTCTCGGTGCTGTCGTCGCTCCCGCGCACCTTGCGGGCGGTGAGCCAGCCGCGCGGGTGGTAGGTGTAGTCGGTTACCACACCGTTGGTGTCCTTCACCGACAGTAGGCGACCGGCGCCGTCGTAGGCCAGGTACTCTGTGACCTGGCCCAAGGCATTGGTCACCTTCCACAATTCGCCCTTACGGTGCGTGCAGGTGGTCGGCGATGTGGCGCAGGCGCTGTCGTCGCTGGAGTAGTAGGTGTAACTGGTGGTGTCGTTGAGGTCGGTGCGAGGGCCGTCGACAGACGTCACAACTCCCAGCAACGGGCAGCGTCCGGCATCGATGTCGCTGCCTAGGCAGTATTGAAGTGTAGTTTGCCGCACACCCGACGGGGCGTTTACAGCACTCCCACACACATAACTATCATCAGATACGCCATTGTCGTAATTGCAATAGGCCAACGTACGGCCCGTGTCGTCTCGTTTGGCAGTACTCAGGCGTCTTGTGGATGAGTCAGCGCCGCCTTCCACAACTGAACGAACCACCTGCATGGAATTATCACGCTCAATGGTCGTCTTTTTTTGCTGTTCGGTACCTGAGGCTTCAGTGAAGACGTTAGGATATGAGAATGAATTCGCATAACTATAATCCGTGAAGTTTCCATTGGGGTCTTTATATCCCGTTAGCCAATTGTAGTTTTGGTACAACTGATAATAATACTGATAGCTTTTCGAGCCATAACTCATAATATAGACATCGGGGCCGTCATAATCGTATAGTCTTCTTTCTCCGCTTGGCCGCGTAACCGTTGCATGGCCATAGTAGTCGTCGTATTCGATGTTTGTCGTGTCGGCCAGACTGTTATTCGAGCTGTTTAAGGTACTACTAATTGGCCTACCCTTGGCGTCATAGGAAAAGGCCGCATAACTTACCCCATTCTCGGAAATCCCCGTGAGGTGGTGAGGTGTCAGCCCTGGCGCCTGGCCAGCGTCAGCATAGTGATAGTCTCGCTTGTAGTCTGCTATTTTAGCGGCGGAAAGATTGCCCGCGCTGTCATAGTCATAAGTGACGGACTGTCCATCACTTGAGTCTACCTCAGTCAGCAACCCCATTTCTCCATCATCGCTATATTTGAATAGCAGCTGATGCCCAACGGCGTCAGTCACAGATTCAAGTCGGCCACTTTTGTTGTATGCGAGTGTTGCGTTCTTTTGAGGTGTCGATATGGACTCGATGCGGATCAACTTTCCGTCGATGTCGAATGTCTTGATCAGATCTCCAGTATCCACCATTCGATACTCGCCGCCAATTTTATTGATGACTCTGCCTGGAGTCGACACAGAATATCCGCTCCCACCTTCATTATCTGTCATAACATAGGGTTCAATATTACCCTTTTCATCTATAGCACTCACCTCATATCCCGAAAACAGCAAACTCTGCCCATAACTATGTGTCCAGCCACGTGCCATTCCGTGCACACTTGTTTGCTGCATAGAATGATAGTTACGGACAAAAGCACCAGATGGGAAATCTAGATCTTTCTCGAAGCGCGCCTTGTCTCCGGTCCCAGGGAAACAAGGTTGCCCATTGACCGGACAACTATTTACCTGCACCATCTTTGTTGAAATAGTTGGTGCGTAAGTGGTCCTGCATACGTAATTCAGGTTGTGCTGCCAACTCGGAATGTCAGAATAATAACCATCCGGACAAGTGATGACGCCATGCTTGCCGATGTCATAAATTAATTTCACGCCATTATCGTGTGAAATCTCAACTCGCCGCCTGTCATTTATATTGACAAAATCAATTCTCTGGATAGATGCTGATGCGAAGTTAGGTGCATCCAGATAACTTCCCATAACCTGAATGTCGGTAGGCGTATACCCGGAGTGTTCTTTATCATACTCAATTAGATAATCAATATCTTCCTGCTCGGTCGCAAACTGAAGCCCATACACCGCCTCATCAGGCTCATATCCATACATGTACTGTATGCTTGATGGCCCCCTAAGTGGGACAGCCCAATGTCCAATCCACACTCCCTGTCCATATGATGCTGTGTCAAAGTAGGTGGGAAATCTTTTGTCAAATGTTGCATAAGCCGAGGCAAAGTCGTTGAAAGAAAGACAGCTTTCCGCCGTCCCACAGACTATATATTTTCCACCAGACTGAGCGATTGCAACCAATGGGATCAAAAAAATAATCGCCACAAAATATAAAATATAGCGAGCGATTTTTCTCTTGCACATTCCTGCCAATAATTCATTCGGACGACAATCATTCATTTAATTAATTCCTTTTATATAAGCGGATTTTAGAATAAGAGTATCTAACAAAACGACTGCGTCGCCGTCGGGCGGGCGCGGGCAGTGCTCGGAATCCTCATGTACCCCCTATACACTGTGGTTTCTGTGCGCTGTCCACGCCTACCCGACAGCGACTCACGACATTCTAGGAAATGCGTGCGCTCATGTTGCTCAGCCAACGCCTTTTCCAGGACATCCAGCCGCTGTTTGAGGTCAGCACGCCCTCGACCGAAAATCTCATGCGATTACGCTCCGCCCAGCACGAGCCGAGGCACCTGCGGTGCTTTCAGCAACAGCGGCTTGAAGTAGCTGTCCTTGTAATAAAAAATCTTGTTGGCCAGGATCGGATAGCCAATCCCCTCAATGAACACGATGGCTTTGTCCGGCGCCAGTCCCTTGACCTCATCCGGATTCATCAGCGGACGCCGATCCAGCACCTCGGTATAGCTGTGGCTGCTGCCTGGGCCGTAAGACTGCGTGCGCTGCCGACGGCGCACGGTGGTCTCGCCCAGCATCTTCGAGTACTCCTCGGCATCGCGTTGCTCTCGCGGAGTGAACACGATCCGCACGCCGAGATTGGTAATTAAGCCGCGCGCTGTGTCGGCGCCATAGACCGATTCCAACTGCGCAATCGACTGGATCACGATCACGATGCGGATGCCATAGCCAGCCACCCAACCCACGGCCACCGGCACGATCTCCACCCGGCCCAACGCGGNGCTCTGGCAACTCGCGGCCATTGAGTTTGATCGCCTGCTCGAAGAACAGATTCAACACCCCTTTGGCTTCGATCAGCTTGGCCGGGCTGACGCCGACGTAGATGGACTGGACGGTCTTGCGCAACTTGCT
>NZ_MDCB01000031.1 GCF_002939705.1 Xanthomonas albilineans
CACTCGATTATCTCGGCCGCAACGACGATCAGATCAAACTGCGCGGGTTCCGTATCGAGCTCGGCGAGATAGAAGCCGCGCTACGCACCTGCACCGGCGTGCAGGACGCCACCGTGTTGCTGCGCGAGGATATTCCGGGCGAACCGCGATTGGTTGGCTATGTGGTCGGCGATGCCGAGCAACTTGGCGCCGACACGCTGCGCACGCAGCTGGCTGCGCGACTGCCCGACTACATGCTGCCAGCGGCCTATGTGCAACTGAAAGTGTTGCCAGTGAACACCAACGGCAAGCTCGACCGGCGCGCGCTGCCGGCGCCGGAGGCTGCGACGCCGGCCAATGCGGCCTACGTACCACCCGCCACACCCATCGAGCGTCGTCTAGCCAAACTCTGGGCCAGCGTGCTGGGGCCGCAGCGCATCGGCCGCAACGACCATTTCTTCGAATTGGGCGGACACTCGTTGTCGGTAGTGCGGCTGATCGCCGCCGCCAGACGCAGTCACTTCGAACTGACCGTGCAAATGGTGTATGCCGCGCCGACGCTGCAAGCGCAAGCCGCGCGCCTGAGTGGCGACACACAGGCATTCGGATCCCAGGTGCTGGCTGCGCGGCGCCATGGCAGCCGCCCGCCCGTTTTCGTGGTACCGACCGGCATTGGCGACATCACCTATGCGTTCGAGTTGGCCGGCCACCTCGATGCGGACATTCCGGTCTATGCCTTGCCTTGGCCGGAACCGCTGCCGGCCACGATGGACGCACTAGCCACGCAGATGGCCGCGTGGATTCAGGCGGTGCAGCCGCACGGTCCGTATCACCTGCTGGGGTATTCCTCCGGCGGCCTGTTGTCCTATGCCATCGCCCAACACTTCGACCAGCAGGGCCAGTCCGTCGCTTTCCTCGGCCTGCTCGATTGCAGCCTGCCGACAGCGAAAGCGGACACCGACACGCTCGACACCGCGCTCGGCCAAGCGTTGCTGCAACGACTGGACGGATTGCGACACCATGAACCCTATCAGGAGCGCCATGACGTCCAGGCGGCGCTGGAAGCGCTGCTGAAGCACATCGGCGACAACGCATACGCGGACATGGCCGCAGCCTGCGAAAGCGATCCGATGCTGGCGCAGTTGGCGGCGGAAGAACAGACCACGGTCGCGAACATGTTGCAGGAGTGCGTCAACAGCACCCACTTCAACCGGTTGTGGCCAGCGTTCACCGCCCTGCCATTGCAGGTGGCGTGCAAGCTGCATCTCTTCCAGGCGAGCGAACCCGAACCGGCTACGGATGCCTATGGCTGGCAGCATCTGCTGCCAGCGGCGCAGATCGCACGGATGCCGGTGGGCGGCAATCACGTCACCATGATCGAGAACATGCACATCGTCGGGCTCGCACATTGCATTGAGCAGGCGCTCGACCGCGCGTCCCCTGCATGCACCTCCTCGACACCGCATGCAGCGCCTGCGCATGGCGACGGCATGACTGACTGCGCCAATCCCCGCCCTATGACAGACACCGACTGCGTGACCGCCCAGGTCACGCCATGAACGCCATGATCCTCCTCACCAGACCGCGCGCCTCCAGACTCGCAACCTCGCGCACCGCCTGCCGATGCAGCAGTATGCAAGCGATGGCGCAGCGCATTCCCGCCCCACAGGGAATCGCATGAGCGTCACCGATTTGCTCGCTCCGCTCGATGCGGCGCTGTATCCGCTCAGTTCGGCCCAGCAAGGCATCTGGCTCGGGCAACTGCTCGCACCAAAACAACCCAGTTACAGCATCGGCTGCGTCATCCGTTTCGAAGGCACCATCCACCGCGATGCCTGGGAACATGCCATTGCAACGGTCATCGCCCGCCACGACGCACTGCGCACGGTGCTGGTCGAAGAGGCTCCCTTGCCACGCCAACGCGTGCTGGAGTCACTGCCTTTTTCCCTGCCCTGGCACGATTATTCGGCCCACGCAGACAGCGAACAAAGCATCTGGGATCACCTGCACCAAACCATTGCAAAACCCTTCGCGCTGTATGGCCAACCGCTATGGGACATCCAGTGGCTGCAGGCCTCCACCGAACGTGGCTATTGCCTATACCGCTGCCATCATCTCATCGCCGATGGCATTTCCCTGGGAATGCTGTGCCGACAGGTTGTCGAATCCTACAACCAGCGTCTGCGCGGCCAGCCCGATCAGACAGCTGCCCCTTCTTATCTGCAAGCGCTCGCTGCCGACCAAGCCTATCTTGACTCTACCCGCTATCAGCGCGACCAGGCTTACTGGCGTGCCTATCTGCACACACGCCCTGCGCCGCTGTTTCCCAGCACCACCACCGCACTCGGCCATCAGCCAAGCGTGCAATTGACCTGCACACTGGACACTCCGGACTTCATCGTCTTGAGCACGCTGGCCGAGCGCCTGGGCGGCTCACTCACCAGCATGATCGTCGCCTGCCTGGCGACCTGTCTGGCCCGCCTGAGCCACCATCAAGGGCCTGTGGCACTCGGCCTGGCCGTCCACAATCGGCACAACGCCAGCGAACGTGCCATGTTCGGCATGCTGTCCGCGCAATTGCCGCTCTACCTGGACATATCACCGCACGCGGATATCGCTACCGCCATGCGCGTCATCGCCACGGCATTGCGCACGACCATGCGTCACGCCCGCTTCCCCTTGCAACACGCTATGCGCCAGTTGGGTGCGAGCGCACAGCAGACGCCGCGGCCATTCGACATCGGCGTCTCGGTCGAAGACTTCAGCGTGTTCAGCGATGCCGACATCGCGGAAGGCACATGGCAGACACTGCCACTGCATGCCGGTTACGAAGACACCGCGCTGAGCGTGTTCGTGCGGCGCTACAGCACGCGGCACCCGGCACTGCTGGAATTCAACGTCAACCCGGACCGATTGCCGCTGGCACTGGCCGAGAGCGCCATGACCGCATTGCGGCAGATGCTGCGTGGACTGCTCGCAACTCCACACAGCCCCCTAAGCCAACTGCCGCTGCTGTGCGCCGAGGAGCGCAGCCGGTTGGAGGAGTGCAATGGCCGCGAGGTCGCCCTTGCCGAGCACCCTTACCTGCACCATGAAATCGAACGGCAAGTCCAGTGTACGCCTCAGGCCATCGCCATCGTGGACGACAAGATGGCACTCAGCTATGCCGAGCTCGACGCACGTGCCAACCAGCTTGCCCATCACTTGATCGCACTGGGCGTCGGCCCGGACATCCGGGTGGCCGTCTGCCTGCCGCGCGGCAGCGACCTGGTGGTGGCCTTACTGGCAGTCCTAAAGGCAGGCGGCACCTACCTCCCGCTGGATCCGCGCTATCCGCCGGCACGCCTGGCCTTCATGCTTGAGGACAGCGATCCGCGCTGCCTGCTCACGCATGCGGCGCTCGCCGAACGCCTACCGCACAGCGCGTATCCCTGCGTCGCGCTGGACGCGAGTACCGCCTGGACGATGCACTCCACGCACCGCCCGGATCCAGGCACCCGCGGCTTGCTTCCCCACCACTTGGCCTACGTGATCTACACCTCCGGCTCCACCGGCCGAGCCAAGGGCGTGATGGTCTCCCATCACGCGCTGATGCAGTTCCTGACTGTGCTGCAATCCCAGTTGACGCTGTCGCCCGAGGACAGCCTGCTGGCAGTGACCACCGTCTGCTTCGATATCGCAGGCTTGGAATTGTTCGCACCGCTTCTGCATGGCGCCCGTGTGGTGATGGCCGGCGACCAAGCGATACGGCAACCGTCAGACTGGCTGCGGCTGCTACAACAGCACGCCATCTCGGTACTCCAGGCCACACCGGCGTTTTGGCAAATGCTGCTGGATGCCGGTTGGCAGAGCCATCCGCAGCTACGCATGCTCTGTGGCGGCGAAGCACTGACTCGGCAACTGGCGCAGCGCTTGCGTGCCGGCGGCGGCCAGCTATGGAACCTGTACGGACCGACCGAGGCAACCATCTGGACTAGCACCTATCACGTGCGCGGCGAGGAAGCTGTCAGTGTCGTGCCGCTGGGTCGACCTCTGCCGAACACACGCCTACACGTACTCGACCGCTATCGACAACGCGTCCCGTTCGGGGTCATCGGCGAGTTGTGCATTGCCGGCCCACAACTGGCACGCGGCTATCTGGGCCGTGCGGACCTGACCGCCGAGCGCTTCGTCCCCGACCCATTCGCTGCTCAACCCGGCCAGCGCATGTACCGCACTGGCGACATGGCGCGTTGGCGTGACGATGGTGCATTGGAATATCTCGGTCGCAACGACGAACAAATCAAACTGCGCGGCGTGCGTATCGAATTGGGCGAGATCGCCGCTGCACTACGCGCCTGCGATGGTGTGCGCGAGGCAGTCGTCATTGCCCGCTCCGACAGCGGCGAACAGCGACTGGTGGCCTACCTGGTCGGCGAGACGGTGCCGTCCGGCGACGCGACCAGGCCTGATGCCAACGTACTGCGCACGCGTCTGGCGGCATGCTTGCCGGAGGTCATGCTCCCGTCGGCCTACGTGTGGCTTGCGACCCTGGCGCTGACCGCCAACGGCAAGCTCGATCGCCACGCATTGCCGGCGCCGGATGCCAGCGCCCTGGCCACGCAGGCGTATGTCGCCCCGCAAGGCGAAGCGGAAACGTGCCTGGCCATGCTGTGGTGCGAGCTGCTCGGCGTCGGACAGGTCGGTCGTCACGACAACTTCTTCGCCCTGGGCGGGCACTCGCTGCTGGCTGTGCAATTGATCGCCCGCCTACGCGTCTGCCGTGGCATCGACCTCGCCCTGAGCACGCTCTTCGCCCATCCACGTCTGACCGATCTAGCGGTCGCACTCGCACACGCGCCTGCCAACGCGCTGCCGGCCATCGTGCCGGTGCCGCATCCCGATCCACTACCGCTGTCCTTCGCCCAGCAGCGTTTGTGGGTACTGGCGCAGTTCGATCCGCGTGCCAACCTAGCCTATCTGATGCCCGGCGTCGTGGCCTTGCGCGGCGCTTTGAACCTGACCGCCCTGCGGCAGGCGCTGGACCGCCTGCTCGCCCGCCACGACGCGCTACGCACCCACTTCGTCGCCACCGATAACGGCCCCGCCCAGGTGATCGCTCCGCCGAGCATCGCCATGCCACTGGAGTGCATCGACCTGCGCCACAGCGCCGATCCGCAGGCCGCCGCACAGCGTTACGCCGAACAGGAAACCAGCACTGCCTTCGAGCTGGAACATGGCCCGCTCTTGCGCGCACGCCTGCTGCAACTGGCCGAAGACAACCACTTGTTGCTGGTGACCCTGCACCATCTGATTGCCGATGATTGGTCGATCGGCGTACTGCTGCACGAACTCGGTGCGCTCTACAGCGCCTTCGTTCACGGCCAGCCCGATCCATTGCCGCCGCTGCCGATCCAGTATCCCGACTACACCCTGTGGCAGCGCCGCTGGATCGACGGGCCGCTGCTGCAACAGCAGCGCCAGTTCTGGTGCGAGCATCTGCGCGATGCCCCAGCCCTACTGACCCTGCCGACCGACCGACCGCGTCCGCCCGAACAAGACTACGCCGGCGACGCCATCCCGGTGGCCTTCGATGCCGCACGCACCCAAGCGCTGATCGCCCTGAGCCAGCGCCAAGGCACCACCCTCTTCATGACCCTGCTCGCCGCCTGGGGCGCGCTGCTGGCGCGTCTGGCCGGCCAGAACCAGGTGGTCATCGGCACTCCCATCGCCCAGCGCACGCGTGGCGAACTGGAGCCGCTGATCGGCCTGTTCGTCAACACCCAGGCCTTGCACATCGACCTGCGCGCCGATCCCTCCGTGGCCGATTTGTTGACCCAGGTGCGTGCCACCGCCCTGGCCGCGCAGGCGCACCAGGATTTACCCTTCGAACAGGTGATCGAAGCGCTCAACCCGGTGCGCAGCCTGGCACATGCACCGCTGTTCCAGGCCATGTTCACCTGGCAGAACACCCCGCAGGTCGCCCTCGCCCTGCCCGATCTGCACTGCCAACTGCTGCCCGCAGCGACCCGCGAGGCCAAGTACGACCTGGAGCTGGACCTGCGCCTGGAACACGGCTGCATCCTCGGCAGCCTGCGCTTTGCCACCGCCTTGTTCGACCCCGCCACGCTGCAACGGCAGTGGGACAACCTCGGCGTGCTGCTAGATGGCATGCTCGCCGACGACCACGCGCGCGTAGGCAAGCTGCCGTTGCTCTCGCCCGCCCAACGCCAGCACCTGCATACCTTCACCGGGCATGACGCGCCCGCCGCCGAACCACGCAGCCTGCCGCAGTGGTTCGCCCAGCAGGTTGCCGCAACACCGCACGCCATCGCGCTGGTCTGCGCCGATACCACGCTCAGTTACGAACAACTCGACCGCCAGGCCAATCGCTTGGCCCACCACCTCATTGCACTGGGCGCACAGCCCGAACGCTGCGTGGCGCTGTGCCTGCAACGCGGCATCGCGCAGATCCTCGCCGTCCTCGCCGTGCTCAAGAGCGGCGCCGCCTACCTGCCGCTGGACCCCAGCCAACCGCGAGAACGCATCGCCAACGTATTGGCCGATGCCCAACCGGTTCTGGTGCTCGTTGACGACCCAGAGCACCTCGTCGCATCGACGGCGTTGACGCCTCCGATCATCGCCATCGCCGCCGCACAGGCCGCCGCCGCCGACGCACCCGAGCACGCCCCGGTACTGCCGCCGCTATCGGCGCAACACCTGGCCTATGTCATCTATACCTCCGGCTCGACCGGCAAACCCAAGGGCGTGCTGGTCTCCCACCACGCATTGACCACGCGCCTGCACGCCCTGATCGACCTGTACCGACT
>NZ_MDCB01000032.1 GCF_002939705.1 Xanthomonas albilineans
TCGTCGGTGCCGATGATCCGTGCATCGCCCAGATGCCACAGGTGATCGGGCACGCCGACACGGCGGGCGGAGCGCCGAGGTTCCTCGATTCCGATCAACCAGGCCACATCGTCGAGCCAGACGTCCAGCTGCAGCGTGTACAGGGCGATCTCCGTCAAGGGTCTGGTGATCGTCCTGCCACGCTGCTGTGGACTGCGATAGCGGTAGACCGCCGCCTCCGGGTCGGCCTGGATCTCGACCTCTTGTTGCGAGTCGAGGAAGGGCACCATCACGTGGGTGAGGTATCCGCTCTCGGTGATCCAGCGCCGATGCAAAAAATCGGCGTTGGATCGACCGAGCGTATTGGCCATCACGGGTGCGTCAAGTCGTTGTAGCCGATCCAGGGCATTGAAAAACTCCACGTAAGCTGACATCGCCTGCGCCCCTTCAGCCCTCGCGAAGCACGCCGATGCGAGCAAGCTGCTGCAAGACGCGCTTGCGGTCGTCCTCAGTCTTGCTCTTGTCGTTCAGACCGTTCGGTGCGGTGATCTGGACGGCGAGGTTATGCGCCTTGCGGTGTGGCTGTTTGGCCATCCGGAACACGAGTTTGACTTGTGTCACGGTGTACCTGGTCAGATCGTCGATGCCATAGTCGTCGTTGGCCACCTCATAAATGTTGCGGGTGTCGCGCCGATCCCGACCGATGAGCAGGGTGCTGGACAGGTGCTGCGCGATGTCGCGTTCGTTGGCTTCGTCGGTGGTCATCTGCTCGAACAGGTGTGCCACCTTGAGTTGGAGGATCGTGACTTTTTCCACTCCGGCCACACGCTCGTGTTCCAAGCGTGCGAGCATCTGGGGTGTGGAAAAGCCAAAGATGTCGAATTCGCGCACGGGGATGTCGGTAATGCCGTCCTTACAGGTGAGGGCCACATCGCGGAAGACAGTGGCCAACTCGCGGCGAATTTCGCGATCCTCGCAATGCACGCTGAGCGCGCCGGTCTGTGGCTCCCATGAAAAACAGGCCGACATCGCAACGGGTAGTTCATGGTCTTCCACCTCGCCGTCCTTGACCTGCTGGTAGTGGGTGGTGGCGCCATTGAACGTGGCGGTGAGGGTGTGCAGGAGGACGGAGTCGGCGTTATCTGCATCCTGCCCGCTGCTGGGGGCGGTAGGCGCAAGGTCGCGCTGGGTGAATTGCTCGATGAGGATTTGGTCGGGTGATACCTGCGGGAACAGCGCAGTGATGCGCCTGCGCAAGGCGTCCTCGACATCAGGGCTGACCTGCGGCACGACACCCCTGGGGCCAAGGTAGTGGCTGGAGTAGTTCTCGCTCTTCCATTGCCGATGCATCGCCTGCAAGCGTTCGGCTTGCTCAAAGCGTGGATCAGGCTTGGTCCCGTCTGGGAGAAAGTCCTGCAACAGGTACAAGTACAGCGCGCGACTGTGGCGGTCGCTGAGCATTCCAAGGACATCGGCGTCGTCGTGTTCGTCGAGCAGCGACTGGACGGCTTGAGCGCCGTACTCATCGTCCAGCAGCATGATGCGTTCGGCGGCGTGTTCGATCCGACGCCGGACCGTGGCGTCGAGCGTTGCGATCCAATGGAACATCGCCTTGCGCGATTCAACGGATAACGGTCCGCTGGCCGTATCGGTCAGCGTCTCCCTCTCGGGTAATGGGGAGTCACTGGCGCGCTCGATCAGCAGCAAAGCCTGGTACGGATGCTTGACCTTGCGTAGCAAGGTGACGAAGTGCTGCATGTCCGGCAGGATGAGCGGACCTGCATCATCCGATTGGCATTTGCGGTCCTGCTTGGCAGGCTGGTTCTCCGAGGCGGGAATGGGGGGCTGTCCATCAATGGAAGGGTCTACTGACATGGGGAAAATCCATTTCTGAAAATTACACGATTGCGCGAACTGTTAATTTGAAAATGAAAATAATGCCGCTGCGGAGTCGACAACAATGGCGACTGCGCGTCAGTGCATTCGGGTCTCCTGATGAAGAAGGTCGTCTCGCTCCACCCGCACGGGGCAGTCGCGCTCAGCGACCGGGGGGATCACAGCCAGAGCTTGGCCGGGTGTACCGTCAGCAGGCGACATTTACTGGTCCTTTTTGGGGCGCTTGCGGTACATCCGCACCAGATTCCCTACATCGTGACGAATGTCGGGCGGAAGACGACGGGCTTCCACGAAGGCATCGTCGGCGTTCAAGTCCAAGAGGTCCGCTGCCTTCTGGATCAGTTCGTCCTTGGGAGGCTTTTCCATGTCGCGTTCTATACGCGACCAATAAGCGGGAGAGATCGCAAGTTGCCGCGCGAAGTCATTCATCTGAATGCCTTTTTCCTTACGCTTCTTGCGAATGAAAGCGCCAAATGTCATGGCGATAACCTAATTCCGTTTTTGGTTAATGCGGCGATGATCCTATCGCTCACCTGAGCCGTTGCTAAATTTTCTACAGGTGCGTCACCGAGGGCGACGAACCGTCGGCCATTACCCTGTGTTGCCATCCACTTCGGAAGTTTAGGCGCACCATCCTCGACGGTTGCTATTCCCCGGAGCCGTCATGAAGCACCTCGAACTTGCACCTCCTGCGACGCTGAGCGCCAGCGCGCGTGCCCAGGAGATCACCACCATCCTTGCAGCGGCAATCGTCCGTACTTTTGTTGTCGAAGTGCGACCCAGTGCCGAGAGTGGACTTGGCTTTCTGCCCGACCAGAGCGTCCATACAACTCCCTATCCGCAGGAGTTTTCATGAACGACCAACACGCCTCTGTCGCTGCTCAAATCGCGGCGCTGTCCAGCCTGCCTATCGCCGATCTTTGGTTGGTGTGGGATCGCTATTTCACCAGCCGTCCCGGTTACCCCCACCGAGGCTTCATTGAGTCGCGCATCGCCTACAAAATCCAGGAACACGCCTTTGGTGGCTTATCCCACACCACGCGCCAGCGCCTGGAGGCCATTGGCGCCAAACACTCAAAAATCAAGCTGCGGGCAACGCCGGAGGAGATCACCTTTGCACCTGGCACGGTGTTGCTGCGCGAATGGGGGGAGCGGGAACACAAGGTCCGAGTGACGGCGCAGGGGCTGTTCGAGTACGAGGGCAGCACGTTCAAGAGTCTCACCGCCGTTGCCCGTCGCATCACCGGCACGCATTGGTCGGGTCCGCTGTTCTTTGGCCTGAAAGGCAAGGGCGGTGCACGATGAACGATCTCACCCAGATGGCTTCCACCAAGGCGCGCAAACGCTGTGCCGTCTACTGCCGGGTCTCCTCGGACGAGCGTCTGGATCAGGAATTCAACTCCATCGATGCGCAGAAGGAGGCGGGCCACGCGTATGTGGTCAGTCAACGTACCGAGGGGTGGATGCGGGTGGCCGACGACTACGACGATCCGGGCTTTTCCGGTGGCAACACAGATCGACCGGGTCTGAAGCGTCTGATGGCCGACATCGAGCGTGGTCAGATTGACATCGTTGTGGTCTACAAGATCGATCGTTTGACGCGCAGCCTGGCCGACTTTTCCAAGATGGTCGAGGTGTTCGAGCGCCACGGCGTGTCCTTCGTGTCGGTCACCCAGCAGTTCAATACGACCACCTCGATGGGACGGCTGATGCTCAACGTCCTGCTGTCCTTCGCCCAGTTTGAGCGCGAGGTCACCGGCGAGCGTATCCGCGACAAGATCGCGGCCTCCAAGCGCAAGGGACTCTGGATGGGTGGTGTGCCGCCCTTGGGCTACGACGTGGAGCACCGCAAGTTGGTGATCAACGCAACCGAGGCCGCTGTCGTGCGCCGTATCTTTGCGCAGATGCTGACCATCGGCTCACCCACCCAGATCGCCGCCAACCTGGCCCTGGAGGGCATCACCACCAAGGCGTGGAAGACGCAAGAGGGGCAGGAGCGGGTAGGCACACGCATCGACAAGAAATACCTGCACAAACTGCTGCGCAACCGTATCTACCTCGGTGAGTTGTCGCACAAGGGCAGTTGGTACCCTGGTATGCACGACGCCATCATCGATCCGGGGTTGTGGGGGCGGGTGCATGAGGTACTGGCCAAGGACGGGCATCGCCGAGCGGTGGAGACCAAGACCCGCTCACGCACCGATGCGTTGCTGCGCGGCCTGCTGTATGCGCCCTCCGGGGAGCGGATGTATCCGACCTACTCGTGCAAGCAAGGACGCAAGTACCACTACTACTTGTCCAAGTCCGAATTACGCTTCGGCGCGTCTGGCAAGAGTTGCGAGCGCCTGCCCGCGCTGGAGATCGAGGCGGCGGTGGTGGCCCAGATCCGCACGGTGCTGGCCAGCCCGGAGTCGGTGGTCGCCGTGGTGCGGCACATTCAACGCACCGGTGCCAAGATCGATGAGGCCACCACGGTCATGGCGATGGGGCGCCTCAACGACGTATGGGATCAGTTGTTCCCGGTCGAACGTCATCGTATTGCCAATCTGATGATCGAGCGCATCGACCTCGTCGATGCCGGCGAGGTGCGCGGCATCAAGGTGAGGTGGCGGGAGATTGGCTGGAGCGCGTTGATCGAAGAGTTTGCGCCAAACAGCATCGGCGCCGAATTGCTGGAGGTCGAGGCGTGATGGACGCGTCGATGGAAACCTTTGTACTTCTGAAACCTGGCTCCCGTGGCATCCAGCGCGCGGCGGCGGAGCAGGGCCGTGTTTACGACGCCAATCTGATAGAAGGGTTGGCGCGTGCCTTCTACTGGCAGCATCTGCTGGACATCGGGGCCATGCCGAGCGGAGCGGCCATCGCGCGTGCGGAGAACCTGGACCAATCGGTCGTCAACGAGTCCAAGCGCATGACGCTGCTGGCCCCTGACATCGTGGAGCAGTGCATGGCGGGCAAGCAGCCACGGCGGCTCACCTTTGCGTGGTTCCAGCGCAACCGTCTGATGGTCGACTGGGATGCCCAGCGCCAGCTCATGGCCAGTCTCGAGGAAAAGGTATGAGCAAACGACATCGCGGGCGCGTCACGGGTGATCCGGTGACGTATCAGATCCCAATGCCAGCAGGCGGGGTGCAGATGGAAACCTTCCTGCCCTGGACGCTGGTACGTAGAGGACTCAAGCAGCAGGTCGTCACCCCGCTGGATGCGCCGCAGGAGTTCGGCGAGCAGGCCCGCCGTGAGCGGCAGGTGCGCAAGGTGCCGCAGGACACCGCGTTGATGAGCGTACTCGGTTTGGCGCACCACTGGCAGCGTCTGCTGGACCAGGGACGGTTCGATTCCATGACCGAGATCGCGCAGGCCGAAGGCATCGACCTTGGCCAGGCCAGCAGGATGAGTCGACTGGCGCACCTGGCGCCGGATGTGGTCGAGGCCATCGTCTCGAGGAACCTCGCGGTAGGTGTCAGTCAATTGCTACGCGGCAAGCTGTCGGCGTCTTGGCTGGCGCAACGTAAGGCACTCGCGGTAGACCAATCAGGCCATCGAACTGCTGGCGCTGTAGGAAAAGTCTTACAAGACGACAGTCAGATTCCTGATATACAGGGCTTAGCAGTCACGAGAGACTATGCATGCCGGACGCGGGTGCCATGATGGCCGCTCATCCCGCGTGGCGCCTGAGCAGCGCCAAGCCGGCACCTCGCTATCGCGATCACGCACTGGGTAGTAGGCTGTTTTTTTCCCTTCCCACAGGTGAAACCATGGCTGTGCGATCTCCTGTTGCCACGCCGTCCCATGCCGCGCCCACGCTTATCCTGACCGCCGTGCCG
>NZ_MDCB01000033.1 GCF_002939705.1 Xanthomonas albilineans
TTTGGCTTTTGATGGTGCAATAAAAAATCCCCGTCTTTTAGGGACGGGGATTAGGGGTGAAGCCCCTGGCGATGACCTACTCTCGCATGGCTTGAGCCACACTACCATCGGCGCAGCTGCGTTTCACTTCCGAGTTCGGGATGGGATCGGGTGGTTCCACAGCGCTAATTTCACCAGGGAGACGGTTGGAGTGTCGCCGTTGTCGTTCGGTACTGTTTTTATGGGTACCGAGGACGGGATGGCGCCAGCCTCTCATGGGGTGTGATGTAGCGAGCGATTGTGAAGCATTCGACGTGTGTCGTGCTAAGGGATGCTTTGGAAGCACCTTGAGGTTATATGGTCAAGCCGCACGGATCATTAGTATCAGTTAGCTCAATGCATTGCTGCACTTACACACCTGACCTATCAACCACGTAGTCTACATGGTTCCTTTAGGGGACTTGTGTCCCGGGAGATCTCATCTTGAGGCGCGCTTCCCGCTTAGATGCTTTCAGCGGTTATCGCTTCCGAACATAGCTACCCGGCAATGCCACTGGCGTGACAACCGGAACACCAGAGGTTCGTCCACTCCGGTCCTCTCGTACTAGGAGCAGCCCCTCTCAAATCTCCAACGCCCATGGCAGATAGGGACCGAACTGTCTCACGACGTTCTGAACCCAGCTCGCGTACCACTTTAAATGGCGAACAGCCATACCCTTGGGACCGACTACAGCCCCAGGATGTGATGAGCCGACATCGAGGTGCCAAACACCGCCGTCGATATGAACTCTTGGGCGGTATCAGCCTGTTATCCCCGGAGTACCTTTTATCCGTTGAGCGATGGCCCTTCCATACAGAACCACCGGATCACTAAGACCTACTTTCGTACCTGCTTGATCCGTCGATCTTGCAGTCAAGCACGCTTATGCCTTTGCACACAGTGCGCGATGTCCGACCGCGCTGAGCGTACCTTCGTGCTCCTCCGTTACTCTTTAGGAGGAGACCGCCCCAGTCAAACTACCCACCATACACGGTCCCCGATCCGGATTACGGACCTAGGTTAGAACGTCAAGCACGACAGGGTGGTATTTCAAGGATGGCTCCACCACAGCTAGCGCCATGGTTTCATAGCCTCCCACCTATCCTACACAGACGAACTCAACGTTCAGTGTAAAGCTATAGTAAAGGTTCACGGGGTCTTTCCGTCTTGCCACGGGAACGCTGCATCTTCACAGCGATTTCAATTTCACTGAGTCTCGGGTGGAGACAGCGCCGCTGTCGTTACGCCATTCGTGCAGGTCGGAACTTACCCGACAAGGAATTTCGCTACCTTAGGACCGTTATAGTTACGGCCGCCGTTTACTGGGGCTTCGATCAAGAGCTTCGCCTTGCGGCTGACCCCATCAATTAACCTTCCAGCACCGGGCAGGCGTCACACCCTATACGTCCACTTTCGTGTTTGCAGAGTGCTGTGTTTTTGATAAACAGTCGCAGCGGCCTGGTTTCTGCGACCCTCTTCAGCTATAGCTCGCACGAGCCACCAAAAAGGGTGCACCTTCTCCCGAAGTTACGGTGCCATGTTGCCTAGTTCCTTCACCCGAGTTCTCTCAAGCGCCTGAGAATTCTCATCCTACCCACCTGTGTCGGTTTACGGTACGGTCTGCGTAAGCTGAAGCTTAGGAGCTTTTCCTGGAAGCGTGGTATCAGTGACTTCGTCTCAAAGACTCGTCTCGGTGCTCGGTCTTAAAGGACCCCGGATTTGCCAAGGATCCAAACCTACCGCCTTTCCCCGGGACAACCAACGCCCGGTACACCTAACCTTCTCCGTCCCTCCATCGCACTTACGCGAGGTGCAGGAATATTAACCTGCTTCCCATCGACTACGGCTTTCGCCCTCGCCTTAGGGGCCGACTCACCCTGCGCCGATTAACGTTGCGCAAGGAAACCTTGGGCTTTCGGCGTGCGGGTTTTTCACCCGCATTATCGTTACTCATGTCAGCATTCGCACTTCCGATACCTCCAGCAGACTTCTCAATCCACCTTCGCAGGCTTACGGAACGCTCCTCTACCGCGCATCGCTTAACGCGATGCACCCCAAGCTTCGGTTCACTGCTTAGCCCCGTTAAATCTTCCGCGCAGACCGACTCGACCAGTGAGCTATTACGCTTTCTTTAAAGGGTGGCTGCTTCTAAGCCAACCTCCTGGCTGTCTATGCCTTTCCACATCGTTTTCCACTTAGCAGTGAATTTGGGACCTTAGCTGTGGGTCTGGGTTGTTTCCCTTTTCACGACGGACGTTAGCACCCGCCGTGTGTCTCCCATACAGTCCGTCTCGGTATTCGGAGTTTGCAATGGTTTGGTAAGTCGCGATGACCCCCTAGCCATAACAGTGCTCTACCCCCGAGAGGATACATATGAGGCGCTACCTAAATAGCTTTCGAGGAGAACCAGCTATCTCCGGGTTCGATTAGCTTTTCACTCCTAATCACACCTCATCCCCTACCTTTGCAACGGGAGTGGGTTCGGGCCTCCAGTCAGTGTTACCTGACCTTCACCCTGGGCATGACTAGATCACCCGGTTTCGGGTCTACTGCCCGCGACTATGCGCCCTTATCAGACTCGGTTTCCCTTCGCCTCCCCTATACGGTTAAGCTTGCCACGAACAGTAAGTCGCTGACCCATTATACAAAAGGTACGCAGTCACTCTTACGAGCTCCTACTGCTTGTACGCACACGGTTTCAGGATCTATTTCACTCCCCTCTCCGGGGTTCTTTTCGCCTTTCCCTCACGGTACTGGTTCACTATCGGTCGGTCAGGAGTATTTAGCCTTGGAGGATGGTCCCCCCATGTTCAGACAGGGTTTCACGTGCCCCGCCCTACTCGTCTTCACTGGTATGGCCCTTTTAAATACAGGGCTATCACCTTCTATGGCCAACCTTTCCAGGTTGTTTTTCTAAAACCATACCAGCTTAAGGGCTAGTCCCCGTTCGCTCGTCACTACTTAGGGAATCTCGGTTGATTTCTTTTCCTCCGGTTACTTAGATATTTCAGTTCACCGGGTTCGCTTCCAGCAGCTATGAATTCACTGCAGGATACTGCCGAAGCAGTGGGTTTCCCCATTCGGACATTGCCGGATCAAAGCTTGTTGCCAGCTCCCCGACACTTTTCGCAGGCTGCCACGTCCTTCATCGCCTCTGACCGCCAAGGCATCCACCGTGTGCGCTTATTCGCTTGACCATATAACCTCAAGTTGCCTCAAGGTCATATCCAGTCCAGGGGTACAAAGCCCGGACGCGAACTATAACGACTCAATTTTAGGGACTCGAAGTCCCCGCCTTAGCCACAACGACACGTCGAGAGTATTGTTCTCAAACGTTCGCTACATCACTAATTATTAAAGAACACGACCCGGCCTCAGCGCCGAATCATTCAAATTCTTCGTGTGCGATACATTCAGAGTGGTGGGTCTGGGAGGACTCGAACCACCGACCTCACCCTTATCAGGGGTGCGCTCTAACCACCTGAGCTACAGACCCAAAGTCGTCATCAGTGGTGGAGCCAGTCGGGATCGAACCGACGACCCCCTGCTTGCAAAGCAGGTGCTCTCCCAGCTGAGCTATGGCCCCGGTATTTCGGGGTGTTCCGCCCCATGGCGAAACTCTCTGAATGCAGGTTACTTGTGAGGACGCCTGACAGATGAAGCTGTCATGCTCAAAAGGAGGTGATCCAGCCGCACCTTCCGATACGGCTACCTTGTTACGACTTCACCCCAGTCATCGGCCACACCGTGGCAAGCGCCCTCCCGAAGGTTAAGCTACCTGCTTCTGGTGCAACAAACTCCCATGGTGTGACGGGCGGTGTGTACAAGGCCCGGGAACGTATTCACCGCAGCAATGCTGATCTGCGATTACTAGCGATTCCGACTTCATGGAGTCGAGTTGCAGACTCCAATCCGGACTGAGATAAGGTTTCTGGGATTGGCTCACTCTCGCGAGTTTGCAGCCCTCTGTCCTTACCATTGTAGTACGTGTGTAGCCCTGGTCGTAAGGGCCATGATGACTTGACGTCATCCCCACCTTCCTCCGGTTTGTCACCGGCGGTCTCCTTAGAGTTCCCACCATTACGTGCTGGCAACTAAGGACAAGGGTTGCGCTCGTTGCGGGACTTAACCCAACATCTCACGACACGAGCTGACGACAGCCATGCAGCACCTGTCTCACGGTTCCCGAAGGCACCAATCCATCTCTGGAAAGTTCCGTGGATGTCAAGACCAGGTAAGGTTCTTCGCGTTGCATCGAATTAAACCACATACTCCACCGCTTGTGCGGGCCCCCGTCAATTCCTTTGAGTTTCAGTCTTGCGACCGTACTCCCCAGGCGGCGAACTTAACGCGTTAGCTTCGATACTGCGTGCCAAGTTGCACCCAACATCCAGTTCGCATCGTTTAGGGCGTGGACTACCAGGGTATCTAATCCTGTTTGCTCCCCACGCTTTCGTGCCTCAGTGTCAGTGTTGGTCCAGATGGCCGCCTTCGCCACAGATGTTCCTCCCGATCTCTACGCATTTCACTGCTACACCGGGAATTCCGCCATCCTCTACCACACTCTAGTTGCCCAGTATCCACTGCAATTCCCAGGTTGAGCCCAGGGCTTTCACAACGGACTTAAACAACCACCTACGCACGCTTTACGCCCAGTAATTCCGAGTAACGCTTGCACCCTTCGTATTACCGCGGCTGCTGGCACGAAGTTAGCCGGTGCTTATTCTTTGGGTACCGTCAGAACAATCGGGTATTAACCGACTGCTTTTCTTCCCCAACAAAAGGGCTTTACAACCCGAAGGCCTTCTTCACCCACGCGGCATGGCTGGATCAGGCTTGCGCCCATTGTCCAATATTCCCCACTGCTGCCTCCCGTAGGAGTCTGGACCGTGTCTCAGTTCCAGTGTGGCTGATCATCCTCTCAGACCAGCTACGGATCGTCGCCTTGGTGGGCCTTTACCCCGCCAACTAGCTAATCCGACATCGGCTCATCTATCCGCGCGAAGCCCGAAGGTCCTCCGCTTTCACCCTAAGGTCGTATGCGGTATTAGCGTAAGTTTCCCTACGTTATCCCCCACGAAAAGGTAGATTCCGATGTATTCCTCACCCGTCCGCCACTCGCCACCCATGGTATTGCTACCACTGTGCTGCCGTTCGACTTGCATGTGTTAGGCCTGCCGCCAGCGTTCACTCTGAGCCAGGATCAAACTCTTCACTTAAAACTGCATGCCCGAAGGCAAAAGCTTTGATATGCAGAGTTCAAACCAAGCTTACGTATCGCTTGCTTAGCAATTGATTTGTTGCTCTTGATTCGAACGTCTGCAAGATGGACAGATTCCACCTGCAGGCGCCCTCACAAGTTACCTGCGCACACTGTCAAAGAACTTCGGGGTGGCCTCAGCGCCTTCCCTTTTTCGCCCCGACGTTTCCGTCGAAGTAAGCCGCCCATCATAGCGGACTTTTTCTTGCCGTCAACACCTCCGTTCGAGGTTGCTGAC
>NZ_MDCB01000034.1 GCF_002939705.1 Xanthomonas albilineans
TCTGGCGTGCCGGCAGCATCGACCATCGCGCCGCCACGGCGAGCGCCAGCGTGCTGGATGTGCAAGCCGACAGCCTGGACAACCGCGGCGGCAGCCTGCTGTCCACCAGCACGCAGGCGGCCAGCGTGCAGGTACGCGATCTGCTGGACAACGGCAGCGGCGGCAGCATCGCCAGCAATGGCGATCTGCGCCTGGGGGCCGGGACCTTCGGTAATGCCAACGGCCAGGTGCAGCAAGCCGGTAGCGGGATGTTGCGCATCGCCGCCGGCAGTCTGGCGGGCAGCGGTGGCCGGTTGCTGAGCAACGGCGGGTTGACGGTGAGCGGCGGTGCGATCGACCTGAGCGGGGGCACCACCTCGGCGCAGTGGATCGGGATCAGTGCCGACAGCCTGAGCACTGCCGGCGGCCAATTGACCGCGCTGGGCACGCAGACGCTTAGCTTGCAGGTGCATGGCGCCTTGAATAACCATGGCGGTCGCCTGCTCGGCAACGCGGGGATCAATCTCCAGGCCGGCGCCTTGGACAATGGCGGCGGCACATTGCTGGCGGCCGGCCACGACGGCGCGCAACTGAACATCGGCGGCACCCTGGACAACACGGCCGGGACACTGTCGGCCAATGGCGACGTGACGGTGCAGGCCGGCAGCGTGCTCAATCGCGGCGGCAGCGTGGTCGCCGCCGGCGGGGCGGCGTTGCAGATCGGGGCAGCGAGCGTGCTGGACAACAGCCAAGGCGGTCGCCTGGCCGCCAGCGGCGACGTCAGCGTGCGCGCGGCGACACTGGACAACACCCAGGGCGCGATCGAACACGCCGGCGCCGGCACCTTGAGCGTGGCCGCACAGACCCTGCAAGGCGCGGGCGGCAAGCTGCTGACGCAAGGGAGCTTGCAACTGAGCGGCGGCGACCTGGAACTGGGCGCGGGCAGCACGACCCAGGCCAAACAGATCACGCTCGTCGCCGACACCTTGAACACCGCAGGCGGCCACGTGATGGCCACCGGCGACCAAGTCATGACGCTGCGCCTGAGCGGTGCGCTGGACAACGATGGCGGCAGCATCGCCGGCAATGGTGCGCTGGCGGTGCAGGCCGGCGCGCTGTCCAACCGCGGCGGCACCCTCACCGCGGCGGGCAGCGCCGAGAGCGACATCGTGGTGAGCGGGCAACTGGACAACACCCAGGGCACCGTGGCCAGCAACGGCAGTCTTCTGTCCATCGCCGCCGACCAACTGATCAACGCCCATGGCACCCTCAGCCACACCGGCAGCCAGGGGCTGAGGCTCACCGCTAACGGCGTGACCAACACGCAAGGCAGCATCGTCAGCAGCGCCGCGCTGACCTTGGCGGCCAACACGGTGGATCAACGCCAGGGCACCCTGGGCGCGGCCAGCCTCCAGGTGCAGGCCGGCACGCTGGACAACAGCGGTGGCGGGCGGATCGTGGCCAGCGGCAATGCCGCCAGCGTGCTGCACGCGCAGCGCTTGAACAATGCTGGCGGCACGGTGGCCAGCAATGGCGACCTGACCCTGCAAGCGACATCGCTGGACAACACCCAGGGCGCCATCCAGCACGCCGGCACCGGGCAATTGCAGATTGCGGCGGACATGCTGAGCGGCAGCGGTGGCAGCATCGTCAGCAACGGCACGCTGGGCATCACCGGGCAGAACACCGACCTGAGCCATGGGACCACCTCGGCGCAGGCCATCGGCATCGCCACCGGTACGCTCAGCACCGCTGGTGGCCACCTGACCGCCAGCGGCACGCAAGCCCTGAACCTCAATGTTGGCGGCACGCTGGACAATACCGGCGGCACGATCGCTGGCAACGGCGTACTGGCCTTGAACGCACAGCGCCTGCTCAACGCACAGGGCAGCGTGCAGGCAGCGGGCCAGGGCCTGTCGACGTTGCGTATCGCTCAGGATGTGCAGAACCAACAAGGCAAGCTCCTGCTGGGTGGCGCGGGGCAGTTCAACGCGGCCAGTCTGGCGAACCAGGGCGGCATCGTGTCCGCCGCCGGCAACGCCTTGCAGATGCAGGTGGATGGCGCGCTGGACAACCATGCACACGGGGTGATCTCCAGCGGCGGCCAACTAGCCCTGACGGCGGGCACGCTGGACAACAGCAGTACCGGCACGGTCGTGGCCGGCAGCGACCTGAGCGGCCAGATTGGCGGGGCGCTGGACAACGACGCGGGCATCCTCCAGGCGAGTGGTGCTGCGCAACTGCAAAGCGCCGGGCTGTCCAACCGGGCCGGTAGCGTGGTCGGCGGTACGCTGAGCGTGGACACCCAGGGGCGGGCGCTGGACAACAGCGGCGGCACCCTGGGCAGCCAGAGCGGCGCGCTTGCCGTGCACAGTGGCACCCTACTCAACGCCGGTGGGCGGGTGCAGGCCAAGACCGACCTGTCCGTGCAGACCGACGGCCAAGCCATCGTCAACACTGGCTCCGGCGCCAACGGCGGCCTGCTGGCCGGGGGCGGCCTGCAAGTGGACGGCGGCAGCCTGGACAACCGTGGCGGTGTCGTCTTTGCCCAGGGCGATGCGCGGCTGGGCCTGAGCACGGTGGACAACAGCGCCGCCGGTAGCTTGAGTGCGGCGGGCAATCTGGCGTTGAACGCGGCGACGTTGAACAACGCCGGCGGTCGGGTCCAAGGCGGACAGAACCTGGCCCTGGCCCTGGGCGGGGACTTGAACAACCAGGCCGGGCTGCTCGCGGCCAACGGTCTGCTCAGCCTCACCGCCGCCACGCTGGATAACCGCAACACCTTCACTGCCAGCAACGCGCTGGGCGTGCAGGCCGGGCAACTGCAACTGCGGGCGCAGGCGCTGAACAACCAGCAAGGCCAGCTGCTCAGCAACGGCGCCAGCAGCGTGCAACTGAGCGCGGGGCTGGACAACAGCGGCGGTCGGATCGCCTCCGGCGGCAGCTTGAACACCCATGCCGACGCGGTCACCAACACCGCCGGGATGCTGCGCTCGCAAGGCAACCAGTTCCTGGCCGCGCGCGCGCTCAGCGGCGATGGACAAGTGCAATCCCAGGGCGATCTGGGCCTGAGCCTGCACGAGAGCCTGACCAATACCGGGCAACTGATCGCCAACGGCAATCTGTCCGTGCACACCGACGGCGATCTGCTCAACCAAGGCGTGCTGCGCGCGAACAATCTGGATGTGTCTGCCGCCAATGTGGACAACGCGGCCAGCGGGGAGATGAGCAGCCAGGGCGTCACCCACGTGCAGGCGAGCGGGCAACTGACCAATCGCGGCCTGATCGACGGCGCGCTGACCCAACTGCAAGCGGGGACCGTGGACAACGTGGGCACCGGGCGGGTGTATGGGGACCACGTCGCCATCGCCGCCGGCACCTTGCTCAACCGTGCCGAGAGCGTGGCCGGGGTGACCCATGCGGCCACGGTGGCCGCGCGCCAGCGTCTGGATATCGGCGTGGGCCAATTGACCAACACCGACAGTGCCTTGATCTACAGCGATGGCGATGCGGCCATCGGCGGTGCGCTGGATGGCAACAGCCAGGCCACCGGCAATGCCAATCGGGTGGACAACCTCGGCTCCACTATCGAAATCGCTGGCACGCTGGCGCTGCACGCCAGCACGCTCAACAACATCCGCCAGAACGTGGTCATCACGCAGACCACGACCACCGCCGCGCCGGTGCGGCTGGATCAACCCAGCTGGCGCAACAACGGCCAAAATGCCCATAACGATCTGCGCTCCACCAGCAACTACAGCGCATACGAGGTCTATTACCTCAACCCGCAGGACATCCTGCAAGACACGGTGTACACCACGCCCGATGGCTATCAGGTGCATCAGGCGACGATCCGGCTTACGCCGCAGACCAGCGCGTACTTCTTCGCCAGTGGCGCGCTGTACGGGGCCACCGGCGAGCGCTCGCGGCTGGACCCGCGCACAGGCACGGTGACGATCTACTACATCGGCCGGGACGACAACAACGTCAATCCGGACCAGGTGAGCAGCGGCGCCAGCGATCCCTTTGCTGGGATGAGCGAGCACGAGCCTGGCGCACCCGAATTCCACTACCAAAGCGATACCCTCAAATACTCAAACGCGTACGGCACCTGCACGCGCAACTGCGTGCGGCTGATCGCGCAATACGCCTACACCGATCCAAACCACATCCTGAGCCATCCGCAAGGCACCGGCGGCGGCGGCCTGGACGACAACGAGCAATACCGCATCGCCACGCGCACCACGGTGCAGGACGTGCTGCAACCGGGCGTGGGTCCGGATGCGGTGATCCACTCGGGCGGCGCGATGCATCTCGTCACCGACACCCTGCACAACACCTACGCGCGCATCGCCGCCGGTGGCGACCTGAGCATCGACGGGATCACCGGCGCGGCCAGCGTGACCAACCTGGCGCAGACGCTGTACCGCACCGACAGCTTCAACAACGTGTCGCACGCGTACAACGGCACCACACGGCAGTGGAGCAATCCATCGATCTCGGTGCAGACCGGCCAGATCGGCGGATCGATCACCAGCGGCGGCACGCTGCACATCGACGTGGGCACTCTGAGCAACCTCAACCAGGGCCGCGCCGCGCCCAATGTGCAGGACGGGTCGGTGCTGGCCAACCTGGGCGTGCAGGGTGCGCAGGGCGCGGTGAGCGGTGGCGGGGTCGGTCCGCTGCACGGCCCGGGCGGAGTGTCCGGGAGCAGCGCGGCGCAGGCGCAATCCAGCGGTGCCCAGCGCGCCAGCACGGGCAACGCCAGCGCCATGGGCGCGGTGAGCGGGCAGGGTGTGGTCGGCGGCAGCGTAGCGGTCAACGCAGCGGGCGGTTCGTCGGACCGCATCGTGATGGGCACGCCGAACACGCAGCTGCCCAGCGCCAGCCTGTTCAGCGTGCAGCCCAACGGCGGCCACGCACTGGTGGAGACCGATCCGCGCTTCACCAACTACCGGGTGTGGCTGAGTTCGGACGCGCAA
>NZ_MDCB01000035.1 GCF_002939705.1 Xanthomonas albilineans
CTGCCGCGTATCAGCGCCCGCGATACGACCGCCATCGCCTCGCCGCTGAAGCAGGATGTGGTGCTCACCCATCCGGATATGCCGGGCCTGCAAATCCACATCCCGGCCGGCACGGTGATCCGCGACCGCAAAGGCGCGCTGGTGCATCACCTCTCCATCGTGCCGACGCCGGTCAACCGCGCCCCGTTCCCGGTGGCGAGCAACTACCCGATGTACTTCACCCTGGAACCGGGCGGAGCCACGGTGCAGGCGCTGACGCCGCAGGCAGCGCAGGGCATCAAGATTCTGTACCCGAACTACGACACGCTGGCCACTGGCACGCGGGCCAACTTCTGGATCTATGACCCATCCGAAGGCTGGCGAGTGTACGGGCAGGGGCGGGTGACCAGCGACGGCACGCGCATCGCCCCGGAAGGCGGGGTGGCGCTGTACAAGACCATGGGCGCCAGCTACAGCATCGACACCCACACGCCGCCGCCGGACCCGGATACGCCACACTGCAGTGATGGTTGCGGTAAGGAGGCCGGCGGTGGCGGCGCCACGGCGGGCGATCCCATCGACCTGTACACCGGGGAATTTTCCTATACCCAGACCGACGCGGTGGTGCCGGGCCTGTCGCCGTTGGTGGTGACGCGCTCCTATCGCCCGGGCGACCCCAACAAGCAGGACTTCGGGATCGGCACGGCGGCCAATTTCAGCTACACGCTCTATTCGCCCACGAACGATTACAACCAGTTGCAACTGGTGCTGCCTGGCGGCATGCCGGTGAAGTTCGCCCGTGTGTCTGGCTTTGGGCTGGGCGGGCAATGGCAGCAAACCGGCTCGGTTTCCGGTTATGCCGGTGCGACCATCACCCAGGGCAGCCCGCGCGGCCACGGTTACCTGCTGACGCTGCGCGACGGCAGCATGATGTATTTCTACAATTATTGGCCCAACCAGTTGCTGTGGACCATGGACCGCTTTGGCAACAAGGTGTACTACACCTACGATGCCGGCCTGGTCAGCCACATCATCTCGGCCAACGGGCGTTCGCTGAGCATCGGCTACGACAGCAACAACCGCATCGCCACAGTCAGCGACCCGCTGGGCAACACCTGGTCCTACGCCTACAACGATGATGGCTACCTGTCGCAGGTGACCCGCCCGGACGGCAGCACGCGCAGTTACCACTACAAGATCCGCCAGGTCACCGATACCTTGCCGTACCAGGCGCGCTTGGAGTCCATCACCGACAGCAAACAGCAGCGGGTGGTGTTCAACGAATTCGAGAGCGCCAACGGCACCTGGACAGGCCGCGTGGTCAAACAGACCCAAGCCGATGGCGGGGTGTTGACGATCAACTACGCGCACGTGGATGGCAGCACCACCGGGGTGCTGGTGACCAAGCCCGACGGCAGCCAGCGCCGGGTGGTGTTCGACCCGGTCAGCCACTACCCGAGCAGCGACACGCTGGCCTACGGCACGCCCTTGGCGCAGACCATCCTCTACACCCGCACCGCCAGCGGCCAGACCACCGCACGCACCGATGCCCTGGGCCGACGTACCGAGTACGCCTACGACAGCACCGGACGTCCGCTTCAGATCACCCAACTGGCCGGCACCGCGCAGGCACGCACCACCACGCTCGCCTACAACGGCGATGGCGATGTGGCCTCGATCACCGATGCCTTGGGCCGCACTACCAGCTTCGGCTACACCAACCGCTGCCTGACCTCGGTAACCACGCCGCTGGGCCAGACCAGCACCGCCACCTGCAACGGGGTCGGGCAACGTCTGAGCGTGACCGACCCACTTGGTCACACGACCAATTTCACCTGGAGCAACGACGACCTGACTGCGATCACCGACGCGCTGGGCCGACAGACGCAATTGCGCTACGACGCGCTGGGCCGTCTGATCGCAACGCAAGATGCGCAAGGCAACATCTCGCGCTTCGAATACGACGCACTGGGCCGTCAAACCAAGGCAGTCGACCCGCTGGGCAACAGCGTGGCAACGGGATTCGATGGCAACGGCAACGTGTCGGCGATCCTGCTACCGCACGGGGCGGGCGTCACCTATGCCTACGACGCGCGCGACCGCCGCATCAGCCGCACCGACGCGCTGGGCCAGGCGGAGAGCTGGACCTACGACAGCATGGACCGTGTCGCCACGCACACCGACCGACGCAACCGCACCACCAGCTACAGCTACGACGCACTGGGCCGACCCAGCAGCGCCNCGGGCGGCACGCTGACGGCCCGCTACGATGCCGGTAACCGGCTGATGGCGCTGTCCGACAGCCTGTCGGGCACGTTGAACTGGAGCTACGACGGCTTCGACCAGGTGACCCAGGCCAACGGCCCGCAAGGCAGCATCGTGTACGGCTACGACGCGGTAGGCCGGCGCACGAGCATGCAAGCGGCCACGCAGACGCCGGTGCGTTATGCCTATGATGACGGCGACCGCCTGACCGGCATCGCCCAGGGTAGCGACACGGTGAGCTTCGCCTACGACAACGCCAACCGGCTGAGCAGCAAGACGCTGCCGAACCAGGTGCAGACGGTGTACGTGTACAACGACGCCAATCAAGTGACGGGCCTGGCCTGGGGCAAGGCGGGACAAGCGGCGCTGGGCAGCCTGGGGTATGGCTACGACAGCCGGGGGCAACTGGTGGCGCAGACTGGTAGCCACGCGCCGCAGGCGTTGCCACCAGCCAGCACCAGCAATACCTTCGACGACAACAACCGACAGACCCAGGCCAATGGCAACGCCCGCAGCTACGACGCCGACGGCCACCTGCTCAGCGATGGCACGCGAACCTACACCTGGGACGACCGCGACCACCTGAGCCAGATCACGCAGGGCGGCACTGTCATCGCCAGCTACAGCTACGACGCCCTGGGCCGGCGCAGCGCCAGGACGGAGAACGGCACCACCACGCAATACCTGTACGACGGTCTGAATACCGTGCAGGAAGCGCAAGGAACGACGATCAATCCGATCCTGACGGGCCCAGGCATCGACGAACGCTATGCGCGCGACGATAACGGCGGACGCACCTACTTCCTGACTGACTTACTCGGTAGCACAAGATTGCTGACCGACACGAACGGCAACGCGGTACAGCGTTACGACTACGATCCGTATGGAACCACCACGCAAAGCAGCACGAGCTACAACAACCCGTATCAATACACCGGTCGCGAGCACGATCAGAGCGGGTTGTATTACTACCGTGCGCGGTATTATACGGCGGAGTTGGGGCGGTTCATCAGTGAGGATCCGCTCCAATTGGCGGCTGGTGTGAATATTTATGCCTATGTTGGTGAGGGTCCAATTAACAGGATTGACCCTAGTGGTCTTTGGACTGTTAATGTTGGTTTGTCAGGCAACATAAATATTCCGCTGTATGGCGCTATTGGCTTTGGCGGGACGGGCTTTGTTGGCATCGCTTACGACGGCACTCATTTCGCTTTCTACGGTGGTGGTGGTGGTGGAGTTGGTGGTGGTGTTGGTGGCTCTGTTGGAGTTCAGTTTGGCGGATCAAACGCCAAATCTGTCTGCGATCTTGCTGGGCCATTTGCCTTTGCTAGCGCTTCAGGTGGAGAGGGTGTTATTGGTGGGGTCGATGGATATATAGGAAAAGCTTCGGATGGTTCAATGATTTACGGTGGAAATGGTTTAGTAGGTGTAGGCGCAGGTAGTCCAGTTTCCGGTGCGGCTGGGGTTACCTATACATGGGTGCATCAGATGGGGCAATGAATATCATTTGCTAATGGTGAATAAGTAATGAAGATATTTAAAAATGTCTTGGGAGTGTTGGCATTGGTTTTTTGGTTTTCGTCTTTTTTTCTTTGGGAATATTATTCAAGCCATGGATCTCGTTATTTTAAGCCTGAAGTTGGGAGGGTTTATCCGCTAAATACACATGGTGCCATTTCATATCTCACATCAAACGAACACTATATTTTGTATGGAACAATGGCGGCAGGGGCGCTTTTTGCGGTATTGTCATCCATTATTTACTTCGTCACGCCAAGTAAGTGAGAGTCTATAAATTGAACTGTGTAGCGACTCTTTCAAAGACGCTGGGTAACACCTGAGCCTAATCGACCCACCCGCTGCCTGACCTCGGTGACCACGCCGCTGGGCCAGACCAGTACCGCCACTTGCAACGGTGCCGGGCAACGCCTGAGCGTGACCGACCCACTTGGCCACACGACCAATTTCACTTGGAGCAACGACGACCTGACTGCGATCACCGACGCGCTGGGCCGACAGACGCAATTGCGCTACGACGCGCTGGGCCGCTTGATCGGCGTACAGGACGCGCAAGGCAACGTCTCGCGCTTCGAATACGACGCACTGGGCCGTCAAACCAAGGCGGTCGATCCGTTGGGCAACAGCGTGGCAACGGGCTTCGATGCCAACGGCAACGTGTCGGCGATTCTGCTACCGCACGGGGCGGGGGTGACGTATGCCTACGACGCGCGCGACCGCCGCATCAGCCGCACCGACGCGCTGGGCCAGGCGGAGAGCTGGACCTACGACAGCATGGACCGTGTCGCCACGCACACCGACCGACGCAACCGCACCACCAGTTACAGCTACGACGCGCTGGGCCGGCCGAGCACGGCCACGCTGCCCGGCACGGGCGGCACGCTGACGGCCCGCTACGACGCCGGCAACCGGCTGATGGCGCTGTCCGACAGCCTGTCGGGCACGTTGAACTGGAGCTACGACGGCTTCGACCAGGTGACCCAGGCCAACGGCCCGCAGGGTAGCATCGT
>NZ_MDCB01000036.1 GCF_002939705.1 Xanthomonas albilineans
TTGCGCGTCCGAACTCAGCCACACCCGGTAGTTGGTGAAGCGCGGATCGGTCTCCACCAGTGCGTGGCCGCCGTTGGGCTGCACGCTGAACAAGCTGGCGCTGGGCAGCTGCGTGTTCGGCGTGCCCATCACGATGCGGTCCGGCGAACCGCCCGCTGCGTTGACCGCCACGCTGCCGCCGACCGTGCCCTGCCCGCTCACCGCGCCCATGGCGCTGGCGTTGCCCGTGCTGGCGCGCTGGGCACCGCTGGATTGCGCCTGCGCCGCGCTGCTCCCGGACACCCCGCCCGGGCCGTGCAGCGGACCGACGCCGCCACCACTCACCGCGACCTGCGCCCCCTGCACGCCCAGGTTGGCCAGCACCGACCCGTCCTGCACATTGGGCGCGGCGCGGCCCTGGTTGAGGTTGCTCAGAGTGCCCACGTCGATGTGCAGCGTGCCGCCGCTGGTGATCGATCCGCCGATCTGGCCGGTCTGCACCGAGATCGATGGATTGCTCCACTGCCGTGTGGTGCCGTTGTACGCGTGCGACACGTTGTTGAAGCTGTCGGTGCGGTACAGCGTCTGCGCCTGGTTGGTCACGCTGGCCGCGCCGGTGATGCCGTCGATGCTCAGGTCGCCACCGGCGGCGATGCGCGCATAGGTGTTGTGCAGGTTGTCGGTGACGAGATGCATCGCGCCGCCCGAGTGGATCACCGCATCCGGACCCGCGCCCGGTTGCAGCACGTCCTGCACCGTGGTGCGCGTGGCGATGCGGTATTGCTCGTTGTCGTCCAGGCCGCCGCCGCCGGTGCCTTGCGGATGGCTCAGGATGTGGTTTGGATCGGTGTAGGCGTATTGCGCGATCAGGCGCACGCAGTTGCGCGTGCAGGTGCCGTACGCGTTGGAGTATGTGAGGGTGTCGCTCTCGTAGTGGAACGGCGGAGCGCCCGGTCCGTCAGCGGTCAATCCGACGAAGGGATCGCTGGCGCCGTTGCTCACCTGGTCCGGATTGGTATTGCTGTCGTCACGGGCGAAGTAGTAGAGCGTCACCGTGCCCGTGCGCGGGTCCAGCCTGGAGCGCTCGCCGGTCGCGCCGTACAGCGCACCACGGGCGAAGAAGTACGCGCTGGTCTGCGGCGTGAGCCGGATCGTCGCCTGATGCACCTGATACCCATCGGGCGTGGTGTACACCGTGTCTTGCAGGATGTCCTGCGGGTTGAGGTAATAGACCTCGTACGCGCTGTAGTTGCTGGTGGAGCGCAGATCGTTATGGGCATTTTTGCCGTTGTTGCGCCAGCTGGGTTGATCCAGCCGCACCGGCGCGGCGGTGGTCGTGGTCTGCGTGATGACCACGTTCTGGCGGATGTTGTTGAGCGCGCTGGCATGCAGCGCCAGCGTGCCGGCGATCTCGATGGTCGAGCCGAGGTTGTCCACCCGATTGGCATTGCCGGTGGCCTGGCTGTTGCCATCCAGCGCCCCGCCGATGGCCGCATCGCCATCGCTGTAGAGTAAGGCACTGTCGGTGTTGGTCAATTGGCCCACGCCGATGTCCAGCCGCTGGCGCGCGGCCACCGTGGCCGCATGGGTCACACCGGCCACGCTCTCGGCACGGTTGAGCAACGTGCCGGCGGCGATGGCGACGTGGTCCCCATACACCCGTCCGGTGCCCACGTTGTCCACGGTCCCCGCTTGCAGTTGGGTCAGCGCGCCGTCGATCAACCCCCGGTTGGTCAGTTGCCCGCTGGCCTGGACGTGGGTAACGCCCTGGCTGCTCATCTCGCCGCTGGCGGCGTTGTCGAGATTGGCCGCGGCCAGATCCAGATTGTTCGCGCGCAGCACGCCCTGGTTGAGCAGATCGCCATCGGTGTGCACGGACAGATTGCCGTTGGCGATCAGTTGCCCGGTATTGGTCAGGCTCTCGTGCAGGCTCAGGCCCAGATCGCCCTGGGATTGCACTTGTCCATCGCCGCTGAGCGCGCGCTCAGTTGACATCGAACGCAACCGACTGCAATCTCTTCCACAAGGAGCTTCGAAACTCCTCACGTAGCGGTACCCACCTCCGTCAAACCGGTGGGTTTTTTGTGCCTGTTCGCAGGCGCAAACCGACGCACTGCCTGCGTCGGGAGGGCGGCTAATACAACACCCTTCGGGGAAATACGCCCGCCGGCTACGTGCGGTTTCGAACCTCCCGACATCCCGTCGCCGTTGGCGGCGGTTCTCGTCCACCGAGGAGGCTTTGTCATGCGTCAACTTTCATCTCGCCGCAGTAAAACAAACAAGCGGTCGCCAAGCCAAGCGACGCCATGCACGGACGTGCAATGGAGGTTTGTGGAACCGACGCTCACCCCCATGATGACGTGCGAGCAGGCCGAGGCTCTGAATGCTGCCGAGCTTGCACGCAAACAACGTCCACCGCGACGCGTGCGTCCAACGCAGCAATGCACCATGGGGTATGGCTACTACCCTGACAGCCATCAGCCCGTGCCCGCACTGCGCCTGCGTGGCCGATGGCTGGAACAGTTGGGTTTCGCCATCGGTTCCAAGCTACGCATCACTGTGCGGGATCGTGAGTTGGTGATTACGGTGGCTGGTGAATAGTGCTGCATGCAAGTTAATTGGTCTTGAGAGCCGAGGTTTTACAGTTCAATTTACAGACTCGAGGACAGATCTATTTAGATAAATATAAAAATACCACCGATGGAATTATTCCAATAAAAAATAAAAAATAAATTTTCTTGGCGACACCAACCCCAATTCCTTTAATATCCATAATAATTAAAATAAATCCAATTGTGAAATATAAAACCCCAAAGCCTGTCCATGCCAGAAATGAATCAAATTTCAACCTTCCATTTTCTAAGGCCATAGAAATGATTCTACCAGCCATGCCAAGGTGCCCGATGCACCCTACCCAATAAGACCACACCAAGAAAGTGATAAAATATCTAACTGCCGCCGATAAAAATGAAAAAGGAAGAAGAATTATTGCAAAAATAGATGAAAATATGATAATGGCGTAAAAAAAGATTTCCCAGCCAGCGCCCCCCATAATCATAATATTTTCCTATAAAAATATAATTCAATAAAATTACTTTCCATGAGCGTCATTCCCTGCACAACCACTACCATAACCCATATTTTTACATCCAGTTTTAATCCGCTCTTCAGGATTAAGAAGATCATCGACCCCGCCGAAAAGCTGCATGGCGCTAACAGTACCCCAGCCCTTCATCATTCCAACATATTTCTCATGAATCTTCTGGAGAATTGGATCACGCTGTTCATTTCCTAACTGATCTAAACTCCATTGGACAGGATCAATCGAAGCTCCTCCATAATAAATCGAACTGAAACTATCATGACCATTTTTCATAATTTGGTCACCAGCAGCTGATCGCCATGCACTCATAACATCGCCAGCACCAAATGCTTTATTCCAGCCTGCCAGCAAATTAAAACCTGGACCACTCAAATTTCCGCGAGATTGACTTTCCGCCGCAGCAAACCATATTGCCCCCGTCTGCCTCGCCATCGCCCCGAAGAAATCCGCACGCGGAATAATATCATTAATCGCCGCATAGACTTGGCGATCACCGAAGACTAAATCCAAGGTGGTTTTACGCGAAGCCTTAATATCGCCATCCATCTGCGTCAATGGAAGACTGTATGTATTGCCGGTCGGAACACTGGTAGGGGCACCAGTTAAAAAAGCATAGTTCTTCCAAGACTGATCCCCCACATAACTGAGCGCCTCGCGCACACCCTGCTGGCAGACGCTTCCCGAAGGGTCCTGGGAACATGCCTGCTGTAGCGCGAGGTCGTTGCTTTTCGAGAGAGCAACGTATTTCTGCACTACCTCGTCACATTGCCCAGTCAATGCGCATACTCCCAGCTCACCTTGCAGCATGGCAATTTGCTTGTGGCTGAGATAGTTATTCGTCACCTCATTCCCTGCCGTCGCCGCGCCCGATGCACCACCGGCCACAGCACCCGCCGTCGTCGATGCCAGACCCGTCAACGCATCGGCCAATGGCCCGGTCACGCCGGCATTGCGTAGCGCATCGGCCACTGCCGGGGCCGTCAGCGTGCCCGCCGCCGCGCCTGCGGCGCCGCCCACGCCACCGGTCAATCCGCCCACCGCCGTATGCGCCAACACACGCAGCGTGCCATTGGCACCCCACTGGCTGTCCAGTTGGTCGGCCTGCGCGAGCAATTGCGCTTTCTGATCCGGGTCGGTGGTGTTAGCAGCTTGCAGTCGCATGGCCGCCGCTTCGTTCGTCTTGTGCTCGGCGTAATCCCCAAT
>NZ_MDCB01000037.1 GCF_002939705.1 Xanthomonas albilineans
ATGCGCCGCTATCGCTGGCGCAACGGTGCAGCGGTGTTCCGGCGCCAGCGCCGTTGTTCACTTCGCTGCTCAATTACCGGCATGGCGTCCAGACAGAAGATACTGCCGAGGCGATGGCCTGGGAGGGAATTCAGACGCTGTCAGTTCAGACGCGAACGAATTATCCGCTGGCCGTTTCCATCGATGATGTTGGATCGGGTTTTACAGTGAATGTGCAGTCGCAGCACCCACTGGTCCCGGGACGGATAGGCGCGTTCCTGATGCAGGCGCTGGCAGGGCTCGTTGATGCGCTTGTCCATGCACCGGAGACGGGGGTGCGCGATCTCGACGTGCTGCCTGAGGCCGAGCGTCAGCAGGTGTTGACGCAGTGGAATGCGACAGCAGTTGATTATCCACGCGATGCCTGTGTGCACGAACTGTTCGAATCACAAGTGGCGCGAACACCATCAGCCATCGCACTGGTGCAGGGCGAGGTGTCGCTGACGTATGGCGAGTTGAACGCACGGGCGAATCGGCTGGCCCATTACCTGTGCGCATTGGGCGTGCGCCCGGACGACCGTGTGGCAATCTGCCTGGAGCGCGGCATCGCCGCCATCGTGGCCATGCTCGGCGTCCTCAAAGCCGGCGCCGCCTATCTTTCGCTCGATCCGGCCTTGCCTGACAGGCGTCTGCACGATCTGCTGGACGACTGCCGCGCCTGCGCCGTCGTCGTCGACCAGACGCTGCCTGCCGCGTTGCGCGATGGACTGACGCAACCGACGATCGCCTTGGCCGAGCTCGCGATCACGCCGGAGTCCGCGCGTAATCCCGAAATCGCAGGACTGGGGCCGCAGCATCTGGCCTATGTGATGTACACCTCCGGCTCCACTGGCCGGCCCAAAGCGGTCATGATCCCCCACCAGGGTCTTGTCGGCTACACCGCAGCACTGACCGAACGCTGTGCCCTGCAAGCAGGCGATATCTCACTGGTTTTCACTTCGCTGCATTTCGATCTGGCCCTGACCGGCGTCTATCCTCCACTGCTGTGCGGGGCCACCGTGCAGTTGTGCGCGCACGACAGTACACCGGCGCAGTGGGCGCATGCACTGCGGCAGGGGCGCGGCATCGCTCCGCTCAAACTCACCCCTTCCCATCTGGCGCTGTTGCAGCAGGAACTTGGCGATACTCCGCTGGACGGGTGCGTGCGGGTGCTGGTGCTCGGTGGCGAGGCGTTGTCAGCCGATGCCGTGCGCTGGTGGCGTGCGCGTTCGCCCAGCACGCAGATCTTCAACCACTACGGCCCGACGGAAACCACGGTGGGCTGCCTCATGCACGGGCTGGGTGAGGATGAGGAGCGCATCCCGCTAGGACGCCCGCTCACCGGCGTGCGCGTCTACGTTCTCGATGCGCATGCGCAGCTGTGCCCACATGGCGTAGCGGGCGAACTCTATATCGCCGGCGCGCAGCTGGCGCGCGGATATCTCGGTCGTGCGGATCTGACTGCCGAACGCTTCGTGCCCGATCCGTTCGCCGAACACCCTGGTGCACGGATGTACCGCAGCGGCGATCTGGCGCGTTGGCGTGTCGACGGCACGCTCGATTATCTCGGTCGCAACGACAATCAGGTCAAATTGCGCGGATTCCGCATCGAACTGGGCGAAATCGCTGCCGCGCTGCGTACCTGCACCAGTGTGCAGGATGCCGTGGTGTTGCTGCGCGAGGACACACCAGGCGAGCCGCGATTGGTGGCCTATGTAATTAGCGATGCCGATGCGCACAACGCGCAGAGCCTGCGCAGCCAGTTGGCCAATCGCCTACCCGAGGTGATGCTGCCGAATGCCTATGTGTATCTGGAAACGTTCCCGCTGACCCCCAACGGCAAGCTAGATCGCAAGGCATTGCCCGCACCGGACGCCGACGCGCTGGCGACGCAAGCCTACCTCGCCCCAGAAGGCGAACGGGAAACACAGCTGGCCGATCTCTACCGCGAGCTGCTCGGCGTCGAACAGGTCGGAGGTCACGACAACTTTTTCGCCCTCGGTGGTCACTCGCTGCTCGGTGTGCGGCTGATCTCGCGTATCCGCAGCACGCTCGGCCTGGAACTGCCGCTGGCCACCTTGTTCGCCCAGCCGCGTCTGGCCGATCTGGCCCAGGCCCTGGACAACGTCGCCACCAGCACCCTGCCAGCCATCGTGCAGACCGAGCGCAACGCGCCGCTGCCGCTGTCCTTTGCACAGCAACGGCTTTGGTTCTTGCAGCAACTCGACGAACGCGCCGGACTGGCCTACCTGATGCCCGGCGGCGTGGACCTGCACGGCGTGCTGAACCTGTCCGCGTTGCAACAAGCCCTGGATCGCATTGTCGCCCGCCACGAAGCCCTGCGCACCTGCTTCGTCGCCAGCGACGATGGCGCCACACAGGTGATTGCGCCGGCCAACGTCGGCTTTGCGTTGGAGTGCATCGATCTGCGGCAAACAGCAGACCCCGACGCCGACGCCCAACTCCACGCCGAACAGGAAACCAACACGCCCTTCGAACTGAGCCGTGCTCCGTTGATCCGTGGTCGCCTGTTGCAGCTAGCCGAGCAGCAACATCGCCTGCTGGTGACCATGCACCACATCGTTTCGGATGGTTGGTCGATGGCGTTGCTGGTGCAGGAACTGAGCGCGCTGTACGCCGCCTTCGTGCAAGGTCAACCCGATCCCTTGCCGCCGTTGCCGATCCAATATCCCGATTACGCCGTGTGGCAACGCCGTTGGCTCGATGGACCACTACTGCAACATCAACTTGGCTTCTGGCGCGAGCACCTGCATCGCGCGCCGGCACTGTTGGAACTGCCCACCGATCACCCGCGCCCAGCCGTACAGGACTATCGCGGCGGCCATGTCGACATCACCCTCGATACCGAACTCACCGACGCGTTGAATCACTTAAGCCAGCGCCACGGCACCACCGTGTTCATGACCGTGCTGGCCGGCTGGGCCGTGCTGTTGTCACGGCTGTCGGGTCAAGACCAGGTGGTGATCGGCACGCCCGTCGCCAACCGCACCCGTAGCGAACTCGAAGCGCTGATCGGCTTCTTCGTCAACGCTCAGGCGCTGCGCATCGATCTGCGCGGTGCGCCCACCGTCGCCGACTTGCTGGCCCAGGTGCGCAGCACCGCACTGGCCGCGCAGGATCACCAGGACGTGCCATTCGAACAAGTGATCGAAGCACTCAACCCCGAGCGCAGTTTGTCCGCGCATCCGGTGTTCCAGGTCATGCTCACCTGGCAGAACGTCCCCGAGGCCGAATTGGTGCTGCCCGACATTCGGTTGCAGCCCATCCCTGCACAAGCAAGCGATGCAAAGTTCGATCTGGAGTTCTCGCTGCACGAGCAGCAGGACCGCATCGTCGGTAGCCTGGGTTATGCCAAGGCCTTGTTCGAACACAGCACCATCGAACGCCATCTGGCCCAGTTCGCGACCCTGTTGCGCGGCATGGTCGCCAACGACCACGCCCGCGTCGCGCAGCTACCGCTGTTGCCCCCAGACGAACGCGCGCAATTGCGGCGCTTCACTCTCACCGAGACCGCACCGCTCACCCCAGCTACTTGCGTCCACACCCTGTTCGAAGCTCAAGTGCAGCGCACCCCCGATGCCATCGCGGTGCGTGAAGGACAACGCACTCTGCGCTATGCCGAACTGGATGCACGCGCCAATCGACTCGCCCAGCGTCTGCGCCGCTCCGGTGTCGGCCTGGAGAGCCGGGTCGCTTTGTATCTACCGCGCAGCATCGAGCAAGTGGTCGCGGTGCTTGCCACGCTCAAGGCCGGCGCGGCGTATGTGCCGCTGGATCCAGAACTGCCCAGCGAACGCATGGCCTTCCTGCTGGAGGACAGCCGCCCGCGCGCAGTGCTGACCTGCAGCGACCTGCACACACAATTGCAGGCCAACCCTGGCCTACACACAGCCAGCGTTTTGACCATGGACGACATTGCCGACACGCAACACGATGATCCGGGCGCGCCGGATGTCCCCGGCCTGTGTCCGGACAATCTGGCTTACGTCATCTACACCTCCGGTTCCACCGGCCAACC
>NZ_MDCB01000038.1 GCF_002939705.1 Xanthomonas albilineans
AGACGCGGCTGGGCGAATAAGGTGGCCAGCGGCAGTTCCAATCCCAGCGCGCTGCGGATGCGCGAGATCAGGCGCACGCCGAGCAGCGAGTGCCCACCGAGGGCGAAGAAGTTGTCGTGCCGTCCGATGTTTTCCAGATCCAGTAATTCGCGCCAGATTGCGGCGATGGTTTGTTCGATTTCGCCCTGGGGTGCTTCATACGCATGCGCCGCATACGCTGTGACGTCCGGTGCTGGCAATGCCTTACGATCCAGCTTGCCATTTGGCGTCAGCGGCAGCCGATCCAACTGTACGTAAGCCGCCGGTACCATGTAATCCGGCAGTACATCCGTTAGCCAGCTGCGCAAAGCATCCGCATCCACGCTATCGGACCTCACCCCTTCGGCCCCAACCCAGTACGCCACCAGCCGTTTGCCCGTGCCTGTCGCATCCTCCAGCGCCACCACTACGCACTCGCGCACATCCGCATGCGCGCTCAGCCGCGCCTCGATCTCGCCAAGCTCGATGCGGAAACCACGAATCTTGACCTGGTGATCGTTGCGGCCCACAAACTCGATCGTCCCATCGGCACGCCAGCGCCCCAGATCGCCAGTGCGGTACATCCGCGCATTGGCTGTTTCGGAGAATGGATCGGCAATAAAACGCTCGGCAGTCAAATCGTCTCGGTTCAAATACCCTCGGCCTACACCATCGCCGCCGATATACAACTCACCTACCACCCCGATCGGCACTGGCGCGCCGTGTGAATCCAGGATGTAAATCTGCGTGTTCGCGATCGGTCGGCCGATCGGAAGGCTGCTGGCATGTCCCCATCCCGCGCGGTAGCGCCACGCCGTGACATCCACTGCCGCTTCTGTCGGTCCATAAAGATTGAAAATCCCGGCCGCTGGGAAAGTCGCCTGCGCACGCTCTGCAAGCGTTGGGGGCAATGCCTCACCACTGCAGATGACACGCCTGATCTCTGGGAATGGCGCATGATCGCCATGCTCGATCAACGCCCGTAGCATCGACGGCACGAAATGCAGCGTGGTGATGTGCGCATCGCTGATCAATGCCTTCAGATACACCGGATCCTTATGCCCCTCTGGCTCCGCCAGTTGCACACGCGCTCCGCTCAGTAGGGGCCAGAACACCTCCCACACCGAGACATCGAAACTGATCGGTGTTTTTTGCAGAACGATCTCGGATTGGTCGAGCTTGTAGGCGTCCTGCATCCACACAAGGCGATTGACGACGCCGCGATGCGCGTTCATCGCCCCCTTCGGCACACCGGTCGATCCAGACGTATAGATCACATAGGCCAGATGACGTGCAGTTAGATCACTTGCGTTGCGGTCGGGGTTGCGGTTCGGCAAATATGCCCAACGTTCCCCGTCGGTTTGCAGATCGACGATCACATCCGAGGCGGGGCTACCCTCGACCAGGTGGCGACTGCCGGTATCCGTCAGCACCACTGTCGCGCCGCAATCCGTGAGCATATAGGCCAGCCGCTCCGGCGGATAAGCTGGATCCAGCGGCACATACGCACCACCCGCTTTCAGTACCGCCAGCAGCGCCACCACCATCTCGACGCTGCGCTGTATGCAGATTGCCACACGGTCATCTGGACGCACACCCAATGCGCGCAGGTAATGCGCCAACTGATTTGCCTGTGCGTTCAACTCGCCATACGTCAACGCCACTTCGCCTTGCACCACCGCGATCGCCGCTGGATCACGCGCTACTTGCGCCTCGAACAATTCGTGCACACACGCATCGCGCGGATAATCTGCCGCCGTCGCATTCCATTCCATCAGTATTTGATGGCGCTCGGCCTCAGGCATTACGTCAAGATCGCGCACCGCCGTTTCCGGCGCATGGGCAAGCGCATCGACAAGTCCTTCCAGTGCCTTCATCAGGAAGGCGCCTATCCGTCCCGGAACCAGTGGCCGCTGCGACTGCACCGTCAATCCAAAATCGGATCCCAAGTCGTCGATGGAAACCATGAGCGGATAACTCGTCCGATCATTCTCCACTAGTGTCTCTATCCCTTCCCATGCCAATGACTCGGCTGAGCTTTCTGCCGGTGCGGTATGCCGGTAGTTGAGCAATGAGGTGAACAAGGGGGCCGGCGCAGGAACACGGCTGCAACGCTGCGCCAGCGACAGCGGCGCATGTTCATGCCGCAACAGCTCAGCAAGATGCTGTTGAGCCAGCCGCACACTCTTCGCCACGCTGGATCCATCAATCTCGATGCGTAACGGCAATGTGTTGATGAACATGCCCAGCGTACGGTCGCCCCCCGTGCCACTTTGCATGCGGCCAAACAGAAGTGTCCCGAACACCACACTCTCACGTCCCGTGGCGCGTGCTACCACCTGCGCCCAGGCCAGATGGAACAGACTCGCCACGCTCACGCCGAGCACGCGCGCCTGCTTGCGCAGCAATGCCGACAGCGGATCGGGTAGCTCAAACCGAAGCTCCTCCACATCCGACCCATCGCCCTGTGCATTCAAAAGACCGAAAGGCGCGCAGGGCTCAGCCACATCGCCCAGCATCGTGCGGAAATACGCATCATGTTCGTCTTGGCTCAGGCCAAGTAGTGCCTGCGCCACGAAATTGCGGAATGGCAGGGCAGGTGGCAACTTGTCGCTGTGACCGCCAAGGTGCTGCTTTACCTCATCCAGTAAGATCGCAAGCGTTGTATGGTCGGACGTAAGTTGATGGCTCATCAGTTGCAGCAACCAGCGGCCATTGGCCGGATCGTGCGCCGCAAAACCACGCATCAACGGCGCCTGACGCAGGTCCAGACGCCAGTGCCGCGGATCGAAGCGCGACTGCAACTGTGCGGCCACCTCGCCGTCGGACGCATCCAGGCAGACGCGCTCGATCACCAGCGCGGCGCGACGCCACACCACTTGCACGGGTGCGGTCAGTCCTTCCCACACCACCGCCGTGCGCAGGACGTCGTGACGATCGATCACACGTTGCAAGGCATCGACAAACCCATCCAGGCGTGAACGACTATCGAACGCAATCAGGTTGCGCAGCAGATAGGCATCGCCTTCGCGCTGCAACAGGTGATGGAAGAAAATGCCTTCCTGCAATGGAGCCAACGGATAGATGTCCTGGAGATTGGCCGGGCCACCTGGCGTCATCGCGACGATGGTGTCGATCTGTGCTTGAGTGAGTGCGACCAGCGGCAGCATCTCCGGTGTGATTGCCACGCTATCGGGCGCAATCTGATTGGGTGGAACGCTGACCGATACCGCGCCGCTTGCAGCAGCCAATTCAGCAAGCGTCGGCGTGGCGAACAAGCTGCGTAAATCGGCCTGCAGACCCTGTTGGCGCATGCGCTCGGCCAGTGTCACCGCCAACAACGAATGCCCACCGAGGGCGAAGAAGTTGTCGTGCCGTCCGATGTTTTCCAGACCCAGTAATTCGCGCCAGATTGCGGCGATGGTTTGTTCGATTTCGCCCTGGGGTGCTTCATACGCATGCGCCGCATACGCCGTGACGTCCGGTGCTGGCAATGCCTTACGATCCAGCTTGCCATTTGGCGTCAGCGGCAGCCGATCCAGTTGTACGTAAGCCGCCGGGACCATGTAATCCGGCAGTACATCCGTTAGCCAGCTGCGCAAAGCATCCGCATCGACGCTATCGGACCTCACCCCTTCGGCGCCAACCCAGTACGCCACCAGCCGTTTGCCCGTGCCTGTCGCATCCTCCAGCGCCACCACTACGCACTCGCGCACATCCGCATGCGCGCTCAGACGTGCCTCGATCTCGCCCAGTTCGATGCGGAAACCACGGATCTTGACCTGGTGATCGTTGCGGCCCACAAACTCGATCGTGCCATCGGCATGCCAGCGCCCCAGATCGCCAGTGCGGTACATGCGTGCTGT
>NZ_MDCB01000039.1 GCF_002939705.1 Xanthomonas albilineans
CGCACACCCAATCCGCGCAGGTAATGTGCCAACCGATTGGCTCGCGCATTCAACTCGGCATACGTCAGCGACACCTCACCCTGCACCACCGCGATGGCCGAGGGATCACGCGCGACCTGCGCCTCGAACAACTCGTGCATACACGCATCGCGCGGATAATCCGCTGCCGTTGCATTCCACTCCATCAATATCTGATGCCGCTCGGCCTCAGGCAGGACGTCAAGATCTCGCACCGTCGTCTCCGGCGCATGGGCAAGCGCATCGGCCAGCTCTTCCAACGCCTTCACCAGGAATGCGCATATCCGCTCCGGAGCCAGTGGCCGCTGCGACTGCACCGTCAGCGCAAAACCAGACCCCACATCGTCCACAGAAACGAAAAGCGGATAATTCGTCCGCTCATGCGCTGACAGCGTCTCGATCCCCTCCCAGGCCATTGCCTCGGCAGCGCCTTTTGCCTGGGCGCTATGCCGGTAGTTGAGCAGCGAGGTAAACAACGGCGCCGGCGCCGGAACACCACTGCAACGCTGCGCCAGCGATAGCGGCGCATGCTCATGCCGCAACAGCGCGGCAAGCCGTTTCTGCACCACACGCACACTCTCCACCACACTGGACCCGTCAATCTCGATCCGCAGCGGCAAGTTATTGATGAACAGACCCAACGCACGGTCGGCCCCCGCTCCACCCTGCATGCGGCCAAACAGCACCGTCCCGAACACGACGCGCTCATGCCCTGTGGCACGCGCCACCACCTGCGCCCAGGCCAGATGGAACAGGCTGGCCGCACTCACGCCGAGTTCGCGTGCCTGGCTGCGCAGCAACGCCGACAACCGATCTGGCAGGTCGAGCCGCACCTCCTCCACATCCGATCCATCGCCCTGCACATCGACCAGACCGAACGGCGCACAGGACTCATCCACATCGCCGAGCAGCGTGCGGAAATACGCCTCGTGCTCCTCGCGGCTCACGCCCAGCAACGCCTGCGCCACGAAATTGCGGAACGGCACGGCAGGCGGCAAGCTGTCAGCTGCATCACGCAGGTGGCATCCGACTTCTTCCAGCGTGGTGTGATCCAGGGCAAGGTTATGACAGAGCAACTGCAGTAACCAACGGCCATTGGCCGGATCGTGTGCGGCAAAGCCTCGCATCAGTGGCGCCTGGCGCACATCCATGCGCCAATGCCGTGGATCGAAACGCGACTGCAGCTGTGCGGCCACATCGCCATCGGCTTGCTCCAGGTGGACCTCCTCGATCACCAGCGGCGCGTGGCGCCATACAACCTGCACCGGGGCGGCCAACCCTTCCCAGGCCATCGCCGTGCGCAGAATGTCGTGACGATCGATCACACGTTGCAAGGCATCGACAAACCTATCCAAACGCGAACGGCTGTCGAACGCGATCAGGTTCGGATGCAAATAGGCATCGCCTTCACGCTGCAGCAGATAATGGAAGAAAATGCCTTCCTGCAACGGTGCCAGTGGATAGATGTCCTGAATATTTGCCGAACCACCAGGCGTAAATTCCGCAATCGCGCGAATATCATTTCTCGATATATCAATGAGATGTCGATCGTCACGAGCCACGCCTCCAGTAACCCTGAAATTATTGATAATTCCTGCATTTATTTCTTTAATTATAATTTCCTTATTTTTTTTTATAAATTCTCGAGCCTCTACATCAAGCCCTCCTTTTTTACACAAAATACGCAAATTGAGACCATCGTCAGTTAATGACAAAGATATTTTATTGACATAAAATTCTAGGAATAGATCATTTATTTTCATATTATAACTTCCTCAGTTGAATCCGCATCGGAAAGTGATGAGGAAGGTTTTATTTTATAATTTTCACTTAATATAATGGTCTTCTCTGCCAGCGAAAATACTGTCGGTGTGACGAGAAGGTTCTCGATATCGGTTTTCATATCCTGCTGCCGCATGCGTTCAATCAGCGTCACTGCCAATAGTGAATGCCCACCGAGTGCGAAGAAATTGTCGTGTCGACCTATCGTCTCCAGACCCAGCAGTTCACTCCAGATCGCGGCAATTGCCTGTTCGATTTCGCCCTGCGGTGCTTCATATGCATGCGCCGCATAGGCCGTACCATCCGGTGCCGGCAATGCCTTGCGATCCAGCTTGCCATTCGGGGTCAGCGGCAGGCGATCCAACTGCACATAAGCGGCCGGCACCATGTAGTCCGGCAGCACAGCCGATAGCCAGTTGCGCAATGGCGCAGCATCGACACCCTCGGCGCCGACCCAATACGCCACCAGTCGTTTATCGCTAACTGTCGCATCTTCCAGCGCCACGACCACGCATTCGCGCACATCCGCATGTGCACTCAACCGCGCCTCGATCTCGCCCAGCTCGATGCGGAAACCACGGATCTTGATCTGGTAATCGTTGCGTCCGACAAACTCGATCGTCCCGTCGGCACGCCAGCGACCTAGATCTCCAGTGCGATACATCCGCACCGTCGGATCGGTATTGAATGGATCGGCGAGGAAACGCGTGCCAGTCAAGTCGTCGCGATCCAGATACCCACGCCCCACGCCATCGCCACCGATATACAACTCGCCTACTACCCCAATCGGAGCCGGCGCACCGTATGCATCCAGAATGTAGATGCGCACATTGGCAATCGGACGACCAATCGGTGGCGCACCCGATGCACTCGCATCACATTCATGCACACACGCACAGACCGCCGTCTCCGTGGGACCGTACGCATTGATCAAGCGTCGCCCTTGGCTCCAACGCTTCACCATCGCAGCAGGCAGTACCTCACCTGCGACAACGACTGTTTGCAAAGAAACGAGTTCTTCAACATTTGACACTGTAGGCAACACTGTTGGCGGCAATGTCGCGTTGGTGATTTCATTCTTCTTGATTATTTCAGAAAAATCATCTCCTGCCAGAATTTGATTTCTGCATGGGATAAACAATGCACCACCCCAACAGATCGCCATCATGATTTCGAACGTACAAGCATCGAAACTGAAAGAGGCAAACTGCAAGACGCGACTATCCGGATTTAAGAGCAACGTTTGCTTCTGAGCGCAAGCCATGTTGACGACGCCGCGATGCTCGTTCATCGCTCCCTTGGGTGCACCGGTCGATCCGGAGGTGTAGATGACATACGCCAAATGGCGTGCGGTCAGGCCATTGGCGTGGCGGTCGGGATTACTGTCTGGCAGATGCGTCCAATGTTCACTGTCGGCTTGCAGATCGACGATCACCGCCGCAGTGGCACTGCATTCGACCAGGCGACGACTGGCGGCATCCGTCAGCACCGCCACCGCGCCGCAATCGGAGTGCATATAGGCCAGCCGCTCCGGCGGATAGGCCGGGTCCAGCGGCACATACGCACCGCCCGCCTTCAGCACCGCCACCACCGCCACCACCATCTCCACACTACGCTGCACACAGATCGCCACACGGTCGTCCGGGCGCACACCCAACTCGCGCAGGTAATGCGCCAGGCGATTGGCACGTGCGTTCAACTCGCCATACGTCAGCGACGCCTCGCCCTGCACCACCGCGATCGCCGTGGGATCGCGCGCCACCTGCGCCTCGAACAACTCGTGCACACACGCATCGCGTGGATAATCTGCCGCCGTCGCATTCCATTGAATCAATACCTGATGGCGCTCGGCCTCACCCAGGATTGGTAGACGGTCCACCGCACGATCGTCAGCGTCTTCGGCCACCATCGCCGCCAACAAATGCTGCCAATGGCCCATCCACCGCTCCAGCGTCGCATGCTCGAACAACGCGGTGGCATAGGTCAGACTGCCCACGATCCCGTCCGTGTTTTCTTCCAACGACAGCGACAGATCGAACTGCGCGCTCGTCTGCGTCGCACCCAG
>NZ_MDCB01000040.1 GCF_002939705.1 Xanthomonas albilineans
GCCGCCGCGGTTGTCCAGGCTGTCGGCTTGCACATCCAGCACGCTGGCGCTCGCCGTGGCGGCGCGATGGTCGATGCTGCCGGCACGCCAGACCAGCGCGCCCGGCGTGGCGATCTGCCCGCCGGCACCGGACCAGTTCTGCGCGGTCAGGCTCAGCCCTTGAGTGCCGCTGTGGGCGATGCGCCCATTGACGTTGACCACCGTCTGCGCATCCAGTTGCCACGCCGCCGCATTGCTGGACAGCACGCCGCCAGTGTTGTCCAGCAGGCCCTGCACGTGCCAGGCGGTCGCATCGCTGCCGCCGTGGCGCAGGCTGCCGCCTTGGTTACTCAACGACGCCGCGTTCAGGCCCAGCGCGTTGGCCACGTCCAGATGCCCCTGGTCGTTGACCAGCGCACCGAGCTGCAAATCCGCATCGCCGTACACTGCCAGGGTGCCGGCCTGGTTGCGCAGGTCCCCGCGCACGCTCAACGCGGCCACGCCCAGGCGTCCGCCGCTGTTGTCCAGCCCGGCGGCCACCGACACGGCGATCGGGCCGGCGCCATCGATGCGCCCGCCGTCGTTATCGAGCGCACCGGTAACGGTCAACAAGCCTGGGGCCAGGGGCGCACCGGCCGTGGTTTGGCCGCTGCCGGCGTTCGGCGTCGTGCCGCTGCTGGCCGTGTTGCCAGCGCCGCCGGTGTCCGTGCTCGTCCCTGTGCCAGGGCCGGGCGCAGGCGTGTTCCCTTGCCCGTCGCTACCGGGCACCGTGCCCAGGCTGCCTTGCGTGCGGTTGCTCAGGCTGCCGGCGTTCACTCCCAGCGCCTGCATGCCGGTCTGCTCGATCTTGCCACCCTGGTTGCGCAACGTCGCTGCCGCGATCTGCAAGCGCTGCGCGTTGAGCGTGCCGCCGCGGTTGTCCACATCCGCGGCGGTGCTGACCTGCAAGGTGCCACGCGCACTGACCACGCCGGCATTGGCGATGCCGCCACTGGCCGCGATCTGCGTGTCCTGCTGCGATTGCAGCGCACCGCTGTTCTCCAGACGGCCATCCACCGTCACCACCAGTTCGCCCGCCTGCGCACCCAGATTGCCCGCGTTGCGCACGCCCACGCCATGCTCGTTACCGATCAACCAGATCTTGTTGGCGAACATGCCGCCCAGCGCCCCGACATCCAGCGCGAACGCCGGCGCCGCGCCGCTGGCCGCCTGCGCGGTGATCTGGTGCTGGTCGGCGCTGACCACGTTGCTGCCGAGTACCGCCTGTACTTGATTGGCCCAGATCCCCGCGTTGATCTGCACCGCACGCGCCAGCAGGCCAGTGTAGTCGGCGCCACGGCTGTCCAAGCCGGCGCCCATGATCTGGATCGTCCCGCCACTCACCCGATACCCATCCAGCGCGCCGTTGGAGACCAGCGGCGTGCCGGTGGTCAGCGTGACCCGGCTGGCGTTGAGGAAGCCGCCGCCATCGACCTGGATGCCCGCCGGATTGGCGATAACCACTTCCGCGCGTGCGCCGGCCACTTCCACGTAGCCCCCCAGGTGGCTGACCGGCCCGTTGACCTCGTTGAGGATCACCTTGGCACCGGTGGACAGCCACGGATTGCCCTGCACCCAGCCGCCCAGTTGGGTCTGGCTCTGCACGGGGGAGTTGTTGAGGATCGCCCCCTGCCCGCCCACGTCGAACTGGCTGTAGTTGTTGCGCGACACCCCCGCTGCCGAGGGCGTGGTGATGTTCACCAACGGCACGCCATTGGCGGCGTTGAGCACCGTCGGGCGCTGCGCGCCGGGTGCAGTGGGATCGCCCACGATGCGCCCGGCCGACTGCGCCTGCACCGCACCGGACACCCCCACCCCTGCCAGCACCCAGCACAGCGCCCAGCACAAGTGGGTCATCCGTGTCGGGCCCGCGTCCGCGCCGCGCAACGCACTGCCCGCCGGGCGGCGCACCTGTTCCGAAGCGACCTGCCACACGCGCAGAGCCCGGTTGAACACCAGTCGATAGATGCGATTCATGTCACTGCTCCTTGTGAGCGCTTAGAGGTGCCAGGTCAGGCTGACGCCGAACGTGCTGTAGGACGTAGGAAAATGTGGCGGCGTGTTTAGGGGGGCGCCGACGAAGCCCTCCACGCTGACGTGCGACCAATTGCCGCGCAGGCCCAGCGCTAGGCCGGCCAGGTCCTGGCCCGTCTGCAAGCGCGCCGACGGCCCCCCGATCCGCCCGGTATCGGCGGCCAGATAGGCTTCCAGGCCGCTGCCCAGCACCAGGCCCAGTTCGTTGCGCAGCAGCCAGCCGCGCTCGCCGCTGAGCGTCACTTCCCCATCGAAGCCGCGCACCGTGTAGCGCCCGCCGATGGCAAACCGGTCCTGCGGCGACAGCGGCGTGCGGTTCCACTGTCCACGCCAGGCCGCGGTGTAGCGCAGGCGCTGGGTGCCCAGCTGGAACGGCACCACCAATTGCGCATCGGCCAGGATCAAGGCCATCCGCGAGGTCCCGTCCAGCGGCAACTGCGGAGCAAAGGCGTGCGCGCGCTCCTCCGGCGAACGCAACGCGCCGAACGCGCCGGTGCCGCGACGATAGGCCACACTGCCATCCAGCGTGGCCTTGCCCAGGAACTGCCGATCGGTCAGCCCCAGTTCCCAGCCGGCGGTGCGCCGACGTTGCACCAGGATCTCGGTGTCGTCGATGGCGCTATTGGATTGCCGCCACCAGCCACGTCCATACAGGCCGATCTTGGTCGTGGCATTGCGCAACAGCAGGCGATCCACACGCGCTTCGGCATTGCGGCTACGGCCGCTGTAGTCGTAGGTCTGGGTGGCCCCGGCGACCGGCTGGACGTAGTCGTAGGCGCTGGCGGTCACGCCGAACAGCCAGTAGCCGTAGGGGACATCGTAATGCGCCGTCCAACTGTCGGTGGACTTGCCCGCCGCGTTGAACACGCCCTTGCCCAGGCTCACGTAGAACAGGTCGTTCAAGCGCAACGGGTTATCCAGCGACAGCGTGCCGTTGGCCTGCATCTTGCCGGTCGCCTGGCTGCCGGCATCGTCCAGGCTCAGGCTGGCGCGCAGGCGCCGATGCTGCTGCCAAGCAATGGCCAGGTCGCTCTCGCCCGGCCCAACGCCCGCGCCCTGCGCCGGGGCGATCTGGATGTCCGCCGTCACCGTCGGCACGCGCTGGAAGTTCTCCAGGCCTTGTTCGATATCGCGCAGATTGAGCAGCGCCCCGCTACGCGTGGGCACCGCGTTCCGCACCGAGGCATGTGCCGTCGCCGGCGCAGTGAAGCCCACCGCGTGGACGTAACCGGGCACCAGCGATAGCCGCAAGGTCCCGCCGGTCAGATCCTGCGGCGCCGCCAGCACCCGCGTGGTCACATAGCCACGCGCGATCACCGCGTTCTGCACCCGTGTCATCACCAGGTTGATGCCCTCGGTGCCCAAGCAGCGCCCGGTCGCCGGATCCTGCGGCGGATCGGCCGCCTTCAACGCCCAAGCAAACGCCTTGGCCTGCGTGCCATCGAGCACGATGTGGCGGATCCGGAAACACGGCGACTCCTGGGCCGGCAGGCGTTGCACCCCATCGGCAGGCCCCGCTTGCAGCCGCACATCCGGCCGGGCCTCCTGCTGCGCGCGCAACACCCGTTCGCGCTCTTGCTGCAGCAGCAACTGCTGCGCCGCCGGATCGCTTGCCTGTTGCGCCAACACCGGCGCCCCAACTCCTGCCAACAAGGCAAGACACCACTTGGCGCGACGATGCGCCATCCCCTTCCTGCGAATATCCATCTATGGATGAAGCGCTCCAGCTCAGTGACAAGATAAAACAACAACCGAGCCTGCGCCGGTCCCATTTGTCTACATAAGACTATCCGTGAAGCTGAC
>NZ_MDCB01000041.1 GCF_002939705.1 Xanthomonas albilineans
GTGGGGCCGTATGCATTGATCAGGCGTCTGCCTTGGCCCCAACGTTCTACGATGCTTGCAGAGAGTGCCTCGCCGGCAACGACGAGTGTCTTTAGACAGGAAAGCGCTGGCTTTTCAGGCAGGTTATTCAATACCGAAGGTGGTAGTGTGACGTGACTAATCTGATGTTCGCTCAATATTTTCGTGAGCGTTTCGCCTGCCAATACCGCACCTCGATCAGCGATATGCAGTGACGCTCCACAAAACAGCGAAACAAACAACTCAGAAGCAAATGCATCAAAACTCAGCGAGGAAAACTGCATGACACGGCTGTTTTTTTCGACATTGAACGCGCGTATCTGAGCCAGTGCCAGGTTCACGACACTGCGATGCTCATTCATCGCGCCCTTGGGCACACCAGTCGATCCCGAGGTGTAGATGACATACGCTAGGTGGCGTGCAGTCAGACCACTGGCATGACGATCGAGATTGTGGTTCGGCAGTTGCTCCCAGCATTCGCTATCGGCTTGCAGATCGACGATCACCGCCGAAGCGACACTGTCCTGGACTAGGTGACGGCTCGCGGCATCCGTCAGCACCGCTACCGCGCCGCAATCTGTGAGCATGTAGGTCAGCCGCTCCGGCGGATAAGCCGGGTCCAGCGGCACATAGGCACCACCGGCCTTCAACACTGCCAGCAGCGCCACGACCATCTCCACGCTGCGCTGTACGCAGATTGCCACGCGATTATCGGGGCGCAGGCCCAATGCGCACAGGTAATGGGCCAGCCGATTCGCCCGTGCGTTCAATTCGCCGTATGTCAGCGACACCTCGCCTTGCACCAGTGCGATGGCCGATGGATCCCGCGCCACCTGCGCCTCGAACAGTTCGTGCACACAGGCATCGCGCGGATAATCTGCTGCCGTTGCATTCCACTGCATCAGCACCTGATGGCGCTCGACCTCATCCAGTAACGGCAAACGGTCCACTGCCCGATCTTCAGCACCCTCGGCCACCATCGCATTCAACAGATGCTGCCAATGCCCCATCCACCGCTTCAGCGTCGCATGCTCGAACAACGCTGTGGCATAGTTCAAACTGCCGAGGATCCCGTCCTTGCTTTCGGCCAATGACAACGCCAGATCGAACTGTGCATTCGTCTGTGCAATGCCCAATCCGCTGGCTTCGAGGTTGCCAAGATCCAACTCGCCCTGTGGTGTGTTTTGCCAGGCGAACATCACCTGGAACAACGGTGCATGCGCCAGACTGCGCGGCGGCTGCACCAATTCCACCACCTGTTCGAACGGAATATCCTGATGCGCCTGTGCCTGCAGGGCACGTTCCTTCACCGATGCCAGCAGTTGCGCCAACGTCGGCGAGCCAGACAGTTCTACCCGCAACGCCAGCGTGTTGACGAAGAACCCGATCAGCCCCTCGCTCTCCGAGCGACCACGATTGGCCGCCGGGCTGCCGATGACCACATCGTCCTGGCCGGACAGACGCAACAACAACAGTGCCCAACTGGCCAGTAACGTCATATACAGCGTCAAACCATGCCGCTGGCTTAGTTCCTTCAGCGCCTGTGCCTGCTGCGGACCGATGACCACCTCCAGCATCGCACCGGCATGATCTTGCTGCGCTGGACGCGGACGATCCGTCGGCAGTTCCAGCAGCACCGGCGCACCGGACAGTGCCTCGCGCCAGTAATTGGCCTGCTGCTGCAACACCTCGCCTGTCAACCATTGCCGCTGCCAGCTCGCATAATCGGCATACTGGATCGGCAACGGCGGTAGCGGATCGGCTTCGCCACGTACAAACGCCCGATACAGCAGGCTCAACTCGTTGATCAAAATCCCCATCGACCACCCGTCCGAGACGATGTGGTGCATGGTCACGAAGAAGACGTATTCTTCTTGGGCGAGCTGTACCAGCACGCCACGGATCAGCGGGCCGCACTCGAGCGCGAACGGTGTTTGCGCCTCGTCGGTCAATAACCGTTCCAATGCGGTCTCGCACTCGGGCACATCGCGCAGATCGTGAGCGATCAACCGGAAGCCGCTGTCCTTGGCCGCGATCTGCTGCAACGCCTGCCCGTCGACCAACACAAAGGTCGTGCGCAGCGACGCATGACGAGCCACGATACGATCCAGGGCGCGTTGCAACGCCTGGGTGTCCAGCGCCCCACGCAAACGCAGACCGCCGCTGATGTGATAGGCCTGACTAACACTCTCGAACTGCGAGAGGAACCAAAGCCGCTGCTGCGCGAACGACAACACGCGCGGTGCATCCGTCTCCAATGGCAGGATCTGCGGCAAGACTGCAGCGGACGAAGATGCAACACACGTGGCAAGCTGCTGGAGCGTCGCATGCGTAAACAGCTCCGCCACGCCGATCTCGGCACCCAGCTCATGACGCAAGCGCGAGGCGACCCGCACCGCCAACAAGGAATGTCCCCCAAGTGCAAAGAAGTTGTCGTGCCGACCGATCGTCTCCAGACCGAGCAGGTCGCCCCAGATCGCGGCAATGGCCTGTTCGATGGCACCCTGCGGTGCTTCATATGCACGCGCCGCATAGGCCGCTGCATCCGGTGCTGGTAACGCCTTGCGATCCAGCTTGCCGTTGGCGGTCAACGGCAGCGTTTCCAGTTGCACGTAAGCGGTGGGCAACATGTAGTCGGGCAGGCGCACGTCGAGTTGGGTACGCATGGCCTCCGGGCTGAGTGCAATACCATCGACATCGCCGACCAGATAGGCCACCAATCGCGGTTCGCCCGGGTGGTCCTCGCGCAGCAACACGACGGCATCCTGCACGCCCGCGCAGGCGCGTAGCGCGGCGGCGATTTCGCCCAGTTCGATGCGGAACCCGCGTAGTTTGACCTGGTCATCGTTGCGGCCGAGATACTCCAGCGTGCCGTCCGCACGCCAGCAGGCGATATCGCCACTGCGGTACATGCGTTGGCCGGGCTGTTCGGCGAACGGATCGGGCACGAAGCGTTCGGCGGTCAGATCGGCACGACCGAGATACCCGCGCGCCAGTTGCGGCCCAGCGATATGCAGGTGACCGGCCACGCCAATCGGCGCGTGTTGCCCGTGTGCATCGAGCACGTACAGACGCAGATGCGCAATCGGTTGACCAATCGGCACGCGTCCGTTGGACGCATGTGCATCGTCAGCGGTGGTCGTGTGGACCGCACAACCGACCACGGTCTCGGTCGGGCCGTATTCGTTGATCAGCCGGGTATGGGGCGCGAGGGTCTGCCAACGGGCCAGCGTGGCCGCCGGCAGCGCTTCGCCGCCGATCACCATCACTGACGGGCTCAGCGGTGTTGGGTGGTCGGCCAACTGCTGACCGAGCACTTCCAGATGCGCCGGGGTAAGCTTGACCAAGCCTAGCGGAGTCGGATCGCACAGGCGTTGACGCAAGGCATCGAGGGTGTCGTGGTCGGGCAGCAGTTCGACCTGCGCACCGCACAGCAACGGGGCGAGCAGGCTGGTCAAGGTGGCATCGAAGGACAGCGAAGAAGACACCACCGCGCTGGGAGTTGGCCGATAGGTCGCGATGGCCCATTGCAAATAATGCGCGGCACCGGCATGGGTGAGCAAGGTGCCCTTGGGTTGGCCGGTGGAACCGGAGGTGTAGATGACGTAAGCCAGATTGTCCGGACA
>NZ_MDCB01000042.1 GCF_002939705.1 Xanthomonas albilineans
CGGGCCAGCTCCAGCATGGCGCGGCCTCCCTTGTCGGCATCGCCGATCACCAGGATGTCATAGTTACTTTCAGTGCCGGCCGGCAGAGATGCCGACAGCGCCTTGGCGACGAAGCCCTGTGTAGGGCCGGCGAAATAAACCTTCTGGCGCACGTCAGCATCGGACGCCACGATGTTGATGTTGCTGGGCGTGACACTGGCAAGGACCGCCGCCGGGGCTTCTGCCGGTACTGCGGATACGGGCGCGCCGCCATCTCCTCCACCCCAACCTTGCGGCGTTACCGCCACCACTAGAGCCGCGCCGGCCGTAAGCTGCCACCAGCCGCTGCCCCGATTACACCTGCGTTCTTTCATAATCATGGGGAACCTCTAGAAATATAATTAATGGGGAACCTCTAGAAACCCTCCGCCTCCAAACACAGTCTCACTTCCCCCCCCCGCAGCTAACCATGGCACAAGCGCGCAGCGCCCTCAAGGGGGGGGCGGCAGAAAACTTAAACGGGTTATGTGGCGAGTCCAAGGTCTCTCCGGTACTCGATGGGGCTACGTGCTCTCAGCGAGATCTTGATCCGGTCTGCGTTGTACCAAAGGATGTAGGAGTGCAACGCTGCGATGAAGTCCTCGCTTGTCGTGGACAACCAGCTGTGCGCGTAGAACAGCTCGGTCTTCAGGCGGCCGAAGGAGCCTTCACGCGCAGCGTTGTCCGGCGAGCATGACTTGCGAGACATCGAACGCGTAAGCTTTGCATCAGCGATCCAGGCCATCTGTAGTGGGCGCCGCGATCGGAGTGCATGGTCGGCCGTTGTTTACTGGCTGTGACGGTCCCGATGGCTGCGTCCAGCATCGTGTGGAATATCTTGCTTGCGCTTCATGGATGCAGGTGCGTCGTGGCCGAGCAGCTGATTCTTCCAGGTGTACAGCGATGGACGAGACACGCCCAACTTCTGGGCACAGAATGGAAGCAACGTCCGCGGCGGATACCCGAGCACCTTGATTGTCGTCGCGAAGCAGCGCCCGTTTTCCAGATAGTAAGCGACCGCGAATTCCTTCTGGGCCTGCGAATACGTCGGCGCGCGCGTGGACCGGGTGGCCAAGCCAAGGCCTTGCTCGTATTCCTGGTACCAGTGCTTGAGCGTGTTCTTGGTTGGAAAGCCAAGCTGTTGGATCGTCAGTCCGACCCGTTTGCCGAGCTTGATGTAGAGCTGCACGGCTCGAAGCCGATCCTCGGATGAAAACATGAACTACCCTCCCAGGTAGTCCAAGTTTTCTGCCGCGCCCTCATCCTGCATGCAGATATCTCTCCGGACATCATCCTGGAGGTGAACGACCGCACCATCAATGTGTATATGCGGGCCTTTGTGGAGACTACTGTTTTGCAAGAGCCAGGTAACAAATATAGCAACTCACGCAACGATTTGATCCTCGCCTACACNAGGGAGCATGCAATGGGCAACGAGCATAACGATGCAAGGACATGGCCGGATGACGTGGATGTGTATCCGGCGACGGCACAAGACTTGGCGACATATGAACACCGTCGCCATGCATTGGCGCAGTTCCAGGCGCCGCTGCTGGTCAGTCAAAGCGACACGACTCTATCGTGCTCACGCGTTGGGTAGTAGGCTGCTTCTCTCCCTTCCCACTGGTGGAACCATGGCTGTGCGACCTCCTTTTGCCACGCCGTCCCGTGCAGCACTTCCCCTTCTGCTCACCGCCGTCTTCGCTCACTCTCTGACTGGATGTTCGCGCATGAATACGCCGACCAACGCTCCGACCAATGAACCTCCCGGCATCCATCTGATCGGCAATCTTCCCGTCGATGCTCATGGCACCGTGCATATCGATACCAGTAAGCCGATACCGTTTGCCGAACATGCGTTCGGGGCGGCCTGCTACGACACCTATGGCTGTAAGGTGCTGTACGACGGTAGGTACGAAGCCAACGATCCCGACGATGTCAAACAAATCTCATCGGCGTCGCTAGGGGATGTCTATCCCAATAATCTTAAAGGCAATACGATCAGCATCCGCAACTTCCCACACTTCCCCCCCCCCGCCGAGGTGACATGGCGCTCCAAGGATGGTCAGCCGCATCATGCCTTGGTCGATCTCGAAGCCATCTTCAAGGACAAGGTGATCCTGCATCATGTGCCGCAGAATCAGTTGCCGCCGATCCTGCATGCGGATATTTCTCCGGACATCATCCTGGAAGTGAACGACCGCACCATCAATGTGTATATGAAGGCAATGGTTGATACCACAGTGTTACAAAAGCCAGGTAACAAATATAGCGATTTTCGCGATGACCTGATCCTCGCCTATACCAAAACCTACTGATGGCGTCCTCGCCAGGGAGCATGCAATGGGCAACGAACATCCCGATGCAAAGATATGGCCGGATGACGTGGAAACGTATCCGGCGACGGCACAAGACTTGGCGACATATGCACACAGTCGCCATGCATTGGCGCAGTTCCAGGCGCCGCTATTGGTCAGTCAACAGAATCCCCACACTCGTTTGTTCGTGGCTTGCTTCGATGGCACAGGTAACGACAAGCACAAGGATCCAAAACACATCACCAATATCGGAATCTTGGACGATCAGGTGCATGCTGCTGAAAAGGCTGGTTTTCGCAACATAGGTGGCTACTACGTCCCTGGCGTAGGCACCCAAGACGATGCCTTGCCCCGCATTGCCGACGGCGCTCTGGGCTATAGCTATGGCCCACGGATGGAAGAGATGTACTTCAAATTCATCGACCAAGCCAAAAAGTGGCACGATGAAGACCCGCAAGCCGAAATCAGCATCGTGTCCACCGGCTTCAGTCGTGGCGCGGTCACTGCGGCCATGTTCACTCGCATGATCCATGAGCGCGGTATCCAAGACCGCAAAGACATGAAAATCGACCGTGGTCCACACGGCGAAATCCTCAAACTCACTCCCACGCATCCGCCACTGGTGCCGCCTGGCCGCACCGCGCAGACCGTCGGCTTGCTGGACCCGGTGGCCACTGGCGACATGAATCTGCACGACGTGCGCTTGCCGCCCTCGGTGGTATCTGGCTTGCAGCTCAGCGCCCGCGACGAACGCCGCGATCTGTTCCCGGCCAAAGACATCCTGCATCCCGGCCATTCCCATGACGGGCGCTTCCTCAATTTGGTCCATCCCGGCGCGCATTCGGATATCGGCGGTTCCTACCGGCTCGATGGTTTGTCCGTGCGTAACGGCAATCTGCTGACGGATTATGTCAATAGCCTCAGCGACAAGCCGTTCCTGCAACTGCGCACGGTCTCAAGCGCGCCAGAAATGAACGTCATTCACCGCTCCGAACAGCACGGTTCCTACTACACCACCACCATGGCGACGACCCTCGGGCATCGCGTGCATGTGCATGATCTGGCCGGCCCGGCTATGACCCTGGCTCCATTCGATGCGCAATCCCTGGATGCCGAGCTACGCGCACACTTGCCCTGGCGCCCGGTGGCGGTATCGACCGAACACACCGATCCGGCGCTGCCGGCGTTCTTCCGGGAGCGACCGCATGCGTCAGCGGCACCGCCGCTGC
>NZ_MDCB01000043.1 GCF_002939705.1 Xanthomonas albilineans
GACCATGCACCACATCGTTTCGGATGGCTGGTCGATGGCGTTGCTGGTGCAGGAACTGAGCGCGCTGTACGCCGCCTTCGTGCAAGGCCAACGCGACCCCTTGCCGCCGTTGCCGATCCAATATCCCGATTACGCCATGTGGCAACGCCGCTGGCTCGATGGACCACTGCTGCAACGTCAACTTGGCTTCTGGCGCGAGCACCTGCATGACGCGCCAGCACTGTTGGAACTGCCTACCGACCATCCGCGTCCAGCAGTGCAGGACTATCGTGGCGACCATGTCGACATCGCCCTCGATGCCGAACTCACCGACGCCCTGCGTGCCCTGAGCCAACGCCATGGCACCACCGTGTTCATGACCGTGCTGGCCGGCTGGGCCGTGCTGTTGTCACGACTGTCGGGTCAAGACCAGGTGGTGATCGGCGCACCCGTCGCCAATCGCACCCGCAGCGAACTCGAAGCGCTGATCGGGTTCTTCGTCAATGCCCAGGCACTGCGCATCGATCTGCGCGGCGCGCCCACCGTCGCCGACTTGCTGGCGCAGGTGCGCGTCACCGCACTGGCCGCGCAGGATCACCAGGACGTGCCATTCGAAAAGGTGATCGAAGCGCTCAACCCGGAACGGAGTTTGTCTGCGCAGCCGGTGTTCCAGGTCGTGCTCACCTGGCAGAACGTCCCCGAGGCCGAGTTGGTCCTGCCCGACATTCGGTTGCAGCCCATCCCGGCACAGGCCGGCGATGCCAAGTTCGATTTGGAGTTCTCGCTGCACGAGCAGCAGGACCATATCGTCGGCAGCCTGGGGTATGCCAAGGCATTGTTCGAGCGCAGCACCATTGAACGCCATCTGGCCCAGTTCGTGACCCTGTTGCACGGCATGGTCGCCGACGCGCATGTCCGTGTCGCGCAACTGCCGCTGTTGCCCGCCGCCGAACGCGCGCAATTGCAGCGCTTCACCGTCACCGAGACCGCACCGCTCACGCCAGCTACTTGCATCCACCACCTGTTCGAAGCTCAAGTGCAGCGCACGCCCGATGCCATCGCGGTCAGCGAAGGACAACGCACTCTGCGCTATGCCGAACTGGATGCACGGGCCAACCGACTCGCCCAGCGTCTACGCCGCTCCGGTGTCGGCCTGGAGAGCCGAGTCGCTTTGTACCTGCCACGCAGCATCGAGCAAGTGGTCGCGGTGCTTGCCACGCTCAAGGCCGGCGCGGCGTATGTGCCGCTGGATCCGGAACTACCCAGCGAACGCCTGGCCTTCCTGCTGGAGGACAGCCGCCCGCGCGCAGTGCTGACCTGCACCGATCTGCAAGATCATCTCCCGGCCAGCCGCGCCATGCTGCGCGTCAGCGTGCTGACCCTGGACGACATTGCCGAGACACAACACGATGATCCGGGCGCGCCGGATATCCCCGGCCTGTGTCCGGACAATCTGGCCTATGTCATCTACACCTCCGGTTCCACCGGCCAACCCAAGGGCACCTTGCTCACGCATGCGGGTGCCGCGCATTACCTGCAATGGGCCATCGCGACCTATCGGCCAACTCCCAGCGCGGTGGTGTCCTCGTCGCTGTCCTTCGATGCCACGCTGACCAGCCTGCTCGCCCCGTTGCTGTGTGGTGCGCAGGTCGAACTGCTGCCCGACCACGACACCCTCGATGCCTTGCGTCAACGCCTGTGCGATCCGACTCCGCTAGGCTTGGTCAAGCTCACTCCGGCGCATCTGGAAGTGTTGGGTCAGCAATTAGCCGACCATCCAACACCGCTGAGCCCGGCGGTGATGGTGATCGGCGGCGAAGCGCTGCCGCCCGCTACGCTGGCCCGTTGGCAGACCCTCGCGCCCCATACCCGGCTGATCAACGAATACGGCCCGACCGAGACCGTGGTCGGTTGTGCGGTCCACACGACCACCGCTGACGATGCACATGCGTCCAACGGACGCGTGCCGATTGGTCAACCGATTGCGCATCTGCGTCTGTACGTGCTCGATGCACACGGGCAACACGCGCCGATCGGCGTGGCCGGTCACCTGCATATCGCCGGGCCGCAACTGGCGCGCGGGTATCTCGGTCGTGCCGATCTGACCGCCGAACGTTTCGTGCCCGACCCGTTCGCCGAACAGCCCTGCCAACGCATGTACCGCAGTGGCGATATCGCCTGCTGGCGTGCGGACGGCACGCTCGATTATCTCGGCCGCAACGATGACCAGGTCAAACTACGCGGGTTCCGCATCGAGCTGGGCGAAATCGCCGCCGCGCTACGCGCCTGCGCGGGCGTGCAGGATGCCGTCGTGTTGCTGCGCGAGGACCACCCGGGTGAACCGCGATTGGTGGCCTATCTGGTCGGCGATGTCGATGGTATTGCACTCAGCCCGGAGGCCATGCGTACCCAGCTCGACGTGCGCCTGCCCGACTACATGTTGCCCACCGCTTACGTGCAACTGGAAGCGCTACCGTTGACCGCCAACGGCAAGCTGGATCGCAAGGCGTTACCAGCACCGGATGCAGCGGCCTATGCGGCGCGTGCATATGAAGCACCGCAGGGTGCCATCGAACAGACCATTGCCGCGATCTGGGGCGACCTGCTCGGTCTGGAGACGATCGGTCGGCACGACAACTTCTTTGCGCTTGGCGGCCACTCGTTGCTGGCGGTGACACTAACCGAGCGCATGCGCCAACAAGGTCTGCGGGCCGACTTGCGCACCTTGTTCGCCACGCCGACGCTTGCTGCATTGGCGGCTGCGAGCGATGCCGTATCGGTCAATGTTCCGCCCAACCAAATTGCGTCCGACAGCGCGGTGATCACGCCGGAGATGCTGCCGCTGGTGACACTCACGCAGGAACAGATCGACAGCATCGTCGCTATACTCCCGGGCGGCTCTGCCAATCTCCAGGACATCTATCCGCTGGCTCCCTTGCAGGAAGGCATTTTCTTCCATCACCTGCTGCAGCGCCAAGGCGATGCGTATCTGCAACCAAACCTGATCGCCTTCGACAGCCGTTCGCGTCTGGACGGATTTATCGATGCCTTGCAACGTGTGATCGATCGTCACGACATCCTGCGCACAGCAGTGGCGTGGGAAGGACTGGCCGCCCCCGTGCAAGTGGTGTGGCGCCGCGCCGCGCTGGTGATCGAGCACCTCTGCCTGGATGAGGCCGATGGCGAGGTGGCCGCACAGTTGCAGTCGCGCTTCGACCCACGGCACTGGCGCCTGGACGTGCGTCAGGCGCCGCTGATGCGTGGCGTGGCGGCACAGGATCCGGCCAATGGCCGTTGGTTGTTGCAGTTGCTCTGCCATCACCTTGCCCTGGATCACACCACACTGGAAAT
>NZ_MDCB01000044.1:0-1889 GCF_002939705.1 Xanthomonas albilineans
CTGGTGACCATGCACCACATCGTTTCGGATGGCTGGTCGATGGCGTTGCTGGTGCAGGAACTGAGCGCGCTGTACGCCGCCTTCGTGCAAGGTCAACCCGATCCGCTGCCGCCGCTGCCGATCCAATATCCCGATTACGCCGTATGGCAACGCCGTTGGCTCGATGGACCACTGCTGCAACGTCAACTTGGCTTCTGGCGTGAGCACCTGCATAGCGCGCCAGCACTGTTGGAACTGCCCACCGACCACCCGCGCCCAGCATTGCAGGACTATCGTGGCGACCATGTCGACATCGCCCTCGATGCCGAACTCACCGACGCCCTGCGTGCCCTGAGCCAACGCCATGGCACCACCGTGTTCATGACCGTGCTGGCCGGCTGGGCCGTGCTGTTGTCGCGATTGTCGGGTCAAGACCAGGTGGTGATCGGCGCGCCCGTCGCCAATCGCACCCGCAGCGAACTCGAAGCGCTGATCGGGTTCTTCGTCAATGCCCAGGCACTGCGCATCGATCTACGCGGCGCGCCGACCGTCGCCGACTTGCTGGCGCAGGTACGCAGCACCGCACTGGCCGCGCAAGATCACCAAGACGTGCCATTCGAACAGGTGATCGAAGCGCTCAATCCCGAGCGCAGTTTGTCCGCGCAGCCCGTGTTCCAGGTCGTGCTCACATGGCAGAACGTGCCCGAGGCCGAGTTGGTCCTGCCCGACATTCGGTTGCAGCCCATCCCGGCACAGGCCGGCGATGCCAAGTTCGATCTAGAGTTCTCGCTGCACGAGCAGCAGGATCGTATCGTCGGCAGCCTGGGGTATGCCACGGCGTTGTTCGAGCGCAGTACTATCGAACGCCATCTGGCCCAGTTCGTGACCCTGTTGCGCGGCATGGTCGCCAACGCGCACGCCCGCGTCGCGCAATTGCCGCTGTTGCCCGCCGACGAACGCGTGCAATTGCAGCGCTTCACTGTCACCGAGAGCACGTCGCTTCCACCGGCCACCTGCATCCACTCCCTGTTCGAAGCGCAGGTACAGCGCACACCCGATGCCATCGCGGTGCGCGAAGGACAACGCACCCTGCGCTATGCCGAACTGGATGGCTGCGCCAATCGGCTCGCCCAGCGTCTGCGCCGCTCCGGCGTCGGTGTGGAGAGTCGAGTCGACTTGTACCTGCCGCGCAGCATCGAGCAAGTGGTCGCGGTGCTCGCCACGCTCAAGGCCGGCGCGGCGTATGTGCCGCTGGATCCGGAACTACCAAGCGAACGCCTGGCCTTCCTGCTGGAGGACAGCCGCCCGCGCGCAGTGCTGACCTGCACCGATCTGCAAGATCATCTCCCAGCCAGTCGCGCCATGTTGCGCGTCAGCGTGCTGACCCTGGACGACATTGCCGATACACAACACGATGATCCCGGCGCGCCGAATGTCCCCGGCCTGTGTCCGGACAATCTGGCCTACGTCATCTACACCTCCGGTTCCACCGGCCAACCCAAGGGCACCTTGCTCACCCATGCCGGTGCCGCGCATTACCTGCAATGGGCTGTGGAACACTATCGACCAACTCCCAGCGCGGTGGTGTCTTCGTCGCTGTCCTTCGATGCCACCTTGACCAGCCTGTTCGCCCCGTTGCTATGCGGTGCGCAGGTCGAATTGCTGCCCGAACACGACACCCTCGATGCCTTGCGGCAACGCCTGTGCGATCCGACTCCGCTGGGCTTGGTCAAGCTCACTCCGGCGCATCTGGAAGTGCTCGGTCAGCAGTTGGCCGACCACCCAACACCGCTGAGCCCGTCAGTGATGGTGATCGGCGGCGAAGCGCTGCCGGCGGCCACGCTGGCCCGTTGGCAGACCCTCGCGCCCCATACCCGGCTGATCAACGAATACGGCCCGACCGAGACCGT
>NZ_MDCB01000044.1:1896-3329 GCF_002939705.1 Xanthomonas albilineans
GTCCACACGACCACCGCTGACGATGCACATGCGTCCAACGGACGCGTGCCGATTGGTCAACCGATTGCGCATCTGCGTCTGTACGTGCTCGATGCACACGGGCAACACGCGCCGATTGGCGTGGCCGGTCACCTGCATATCGCTGGGCCGCAACTGGCGCGCGGGTATCTCGGTCGTGCCGATCTGACCGCCGAACGTTTCGTGCCCGACCCGTTCGCCGAACAGCCCGGCCAACGCATGTACCGCAGTGGCGATATCGCCTGCTGGCGTGCGGACGGCACGCTCGATTATCTCGGCCGCAACGATGACCAGGTCAAACTACGCGGGTTCCGCATCGAACTGGGCGAAATCGCCGCCGCGCTACGCGCCTGCGCGGGCGTGCAGGATGCCGTCGTGTTGCTGCGCGAGGACCACCCGGGCGAACCGCGATTGGTGGCCTATCTGGTCGGCGATGTCGATGGTATTGCACTCAGCCCGGAGGCCGTGCGTACCCAACTCGACGTGCGCCTGCCCGACTACATGTTGCCCACCGCTTACGTGCAACTGGAAACGCTGCCGTTGACCGCCAACGGCAAGTTGGATCGCAAGGCGTTACCAGCACCGGATGCAGCGGCCTATGCGGCGCGTGCATATGAAGCACCGCAGGGTGCCATCGAACAGGCCATTGCCGCGATCTGGGGCGACCTGCTCGGTCTGGAGACGATCGGTCGGCACGACAACTTCTTCGCCCTCGGCGGCCACTCGTTGCTGGCGGTGACACTGACCGAGCGCATGCGACAACAAGGTCTGCGGGCCGACTTGCGCACCTTGTTCGCCACGCCGACGCTTGCTGCATTGGCGGCTGCGAGCGATGCCGTATCGGTCAATGTTCCGCCCAACCAAATTGCGTCCGACAGCGCGGTGATCACGCCGGAGATGCTGCCGCTGGTGACACTCACGCAGGAACAGATCGACAGCATCGTCGCTATACTCCCGGGCGGCTCTGCCAATCTCCAGGACATCTATCCGCTGGCTCCCTTGCAGGAAGGCATTTTCTTCCATCACCTGCTACAGCGCCAAGGCGATGCGTATCTGCAACCGAACCTGATCGCCTTCGACAGCCGTTCGCGTCTGGACGGATTTATCGATGCCTTGCAACGTGTGATCGATCGTCACGACATCCTGCGCACGGCGGTGGCGTGGGAAGGACTGGCCGCCCCCGTGCAAGTGGTGTGGCGCCGCGCCGCGCTGGTGATCGAGCACCTCTGCCTGGATGAGGCCGATGGCGAGGTGGCCGCACAGTTGCAGTCGCGCTTCGACCCACGGCACTGGCGTCTGGACGTGCGTCAGGCGCCGCTGATACGTGGCGTGGCGGCACAGGATCCGGCCAATGGCCGTTGGTTGTTGCAGTTGCTCTGCCATCACCTTGCCCTGGATCACACCACACTGGAAAT
>NZ_MDCB01000045.1 GCF_002939705.1 Xanthomonas albilineans
GTGAGCGTGCTGATCCTGGACGACATTGCCGAGACACAACACGATGATCCGGGCGCGCCGGATGTCCCCGGCCTGTGTCCGGACAATCTGGCCTATGTCATCTACACCTCCGGTTCCACCGGCCAACCCAAGGGCACCTTGCTCACGCATGCGGGTGCCGCGCATTACCTGCAATGGGCCATCGAAACCTATCGGCCGCAGCCCAGCGCGGTGGTGTCCTCGTCGCTGTCCTTCGATGCCACGCTGACCAGCCTGCTCGCCCCGTTGCTGTGCGGTGCGCAGGTCGAACTGCTGCCAGAACACGACACCCTCGACGCCCTGCGGCAACGCCTGTGCGATCCGACTCCGCTAGGCTTGGTCAAGCTCACCCCGGCGCATCTGGAAGTGTTGGGTCAGCAATTGGCCGACCATCCAACACCGCTGAACCCGGCGGTGATGGTGATCGGTGGCGAAGCGCTGCCGCCCGCTACGCTGGCCCGTTGGCAGACCCTCGCGCCTCATACCCGGCTGATCAACGAATACGGCCCGACCGAGACCGTGGTCGGTTGTGCGGTCCACACGACCACCGCTGACGATGCACATGCGTCCAACGGACGCGTGCCGATCGGTCAACCGATTGCGCATCTGCGTCTGTACGTGCTCGATGCCTATGGACAACACGCGCCGATGGGCGTGGCTGGAGAGCTACATATCGCCGGGCCACAGCTGGCGCGCGGGTATCTGGGCCGTGCCGATCTGACCGCCGAACGCTTCGTGCCCGATCCGTTCGCCGAACAGCCCGGCCAACGCATGTACCGCAGTGGCGATATCGCCTGCTGGCGTGCGGACGGCACGCTGGAGTATCTCGGCCGCAACGACGACCAGGTCAAACTACGCGGGTTCCGCATCGAGCTGGGCGAAATCGCCGCCGCGCTACGCGCCTGCGCGGGCGTGCAGGATGCCGCGGTGTTGCTACGCGAGGACCAACCGGGCGAACCGCGATTGGTCGCCTATGTGGTTGGTCATGTCGATGGCGCTGCGCTCAGCTCCGAGGCATTACGTCCCCAGCTCGGCGTGTGCCTGCCCGACTACATGCTACCCACCGCTTACGTGCAACTGGAAACGCTGCCGTTGACCGCCAACGGCAAGCTGGATCGCAAGGCGTTACCAGCACCGGATGCAGCGGCCTATGCGGCGCGTGCATATGAAGCACCGCAGGGTGCCATCGAACAGGCCATTGCCGCGATCTGGGGCGACCTGCTCGGTCTGGAGACGATCGGTCGGCACGACAACTTCTTTGCTCTCGGTGGACATTCGCTGTTGGCGGTGCGGGTCGCCTCGCGCTTGCGCCAGGAGTTGGGTGTCGAGGTCAGCGTGGCGGAGCTGTTTACGCATGCGACGCCGCAGCAGCTTGCCGTGTGTGTGGCGTCCTCGCACAGCGTGATCTTGCCGCCGATCTTGCCGCTGGCACCAGATGCATCGCGGGTGCTGTCGTTTGCGCAGCAACGGCTCTGGTTTCTATCCCAGTTCGAGGGCGTCAGTCAGGCGTATCACATCAGTGGTGGTTTGCGCTTGCGCGGAGCGCTGGAGACACAAGCGCTGCAACGTGCGCTGGATCGCATCGTGGCTCGGCATGCGTCGCTGCGCACGACCTTCGCGTTGATCGATGGGCAGGCATTGCAGCGGGTCGCGGCCGGAGACAGCGGCTTCCAGTTGATCACTCACGACCTGTGCGATGTGCAAGATCGCGAGACCGCATTGGAACGGTTATTGGCCGACGAGGCACAGGCACCCTTCGCGCTGGAACGCGGTCCGTTGATCCGTGGCGTGCTGGTACAGCTCGCCCACGACGAATACGTTTTCTTCGTGACCATGCACCACATCGTCTCGGACGGGTGGTCGATGGGGATCTTGATCAACGAGCTGAGCGTGTTGTATCGGGCGTTTGCACATGGGGAAGCCGATCCGCTACCGCCGTTGCCGATCCAGTACGCCGATTATGCGAGCTGGCAGCGGCAATGGCTGGCGGGCGAGGTGTTGCAACAACAGGCCGCATACTGGCGCGAGGCGCTGTCTGGTGCGCCGGTGCTGTTGGAACTGCCGACGGATCGTCCGCGTCCGGCGCGGCAAGAGCATGCCGGCGCGATGTTGGAAGTGGTCGTGGAGCCAAAGCAGGCGCAGGCGCTGAAGGAACTCAGCCAGAGGCATGGGCTGACGCTGTATATGACGCTCCTGGCGAGTTGGGCGTTGCTGCTGTCGCGTCTTTCGGGTCAGGACGATGTGGTGATCGGCAGCCCGGCGGCCAATCGTGGTCGCTCGGAGAGCGAGGGGCTGATCGGGTTCTTCGTCAACACGCTGGCGCTGCGGGTGGAACTGTCTGGCTCGCCGACGTTGGCGCAACTGCTGGCATCGGTGAAGGAACGTGCCCTGCAGGCACAGGCGCATCAGGACATCCCGTTCGAGCAGGTGGTGGAACGGGTGCAGCCGCCGCGCAGTCTGGCGCATGCGCCGCTGTTCCAGGTGATGTTCGCGTGGCAGAACACGCCACAGGGTGAGCTGGATCTTGGCGAACTCGAGGTCAGTGGGCTGGGTGCGACGCAGACGAGCGCGCAGTTCGATCTGTCGCTGTCGTTGGAAGAAAACACGGACGGGATCGTGGGCAGTCTGACCTATGCCACGGCGTTGTTCGAGCATGCGACGCTGGAGCGGTGGATGGGCCATTGGCGGCATCTGTTGGCGGCGATGGTGGCCGAGGGTGCCGAAGATATGGCGGTGGATCGTCTGCCGTTGCTGGACGAGGCCGAGCGCCATCAAGTGTTGACGGAGTGGAATGCGACGGCAGCGGATTATCCGCGCGATGCCTGTGTNGAGTTGTTCGAGGCGCAGGTGGTACGTGATCCCTCGACCATCGCGGTGGCGCAGGGTGAGGTGTCGCTGACGTATGCGGAGTTGAATGCGCGAGCCAATCGGTTGGCACATTACCTGCGCGGATTGGGTGTGCGTCCGGACGAGCGTGTGGCGATCTGTGTGCAGCGTAGTGTGGAGATGGTGGTGGCGCTGCTGGCGGTGCTGAAGGCGGGCGGTGCGTATGTGCCGCTGGACCCGGCCTATCCGCCGGAGCGGCTGGCCTATATGCAATCCGATTGCGGCGCGGTGGCGGTGCTGACGGATGCCGCCAGTCGTCGCCTGGTTGAATGCAGCGCCACTGCGGCGGTGATCGTCGATCTGCAAGCCGACAGTGAAAATTGGACGCATCTGCCAGACAGTAATCCCGACCGCCACGCCAATGGCCTGACCGCACGCCATTTGGCGTATGTCATCTACACCTCCGGATCG
>NZ_MDCB01000046.1 GCF_002939705.1 Xanthomonas albilineans
ATTGGGGATTACGCCGAGCACAAGACGAACGAAGCGGCGGCCATGCGACTGCAAGCTGCTAACACCACCGACCCGGATCAGAAAGCGCAATTAATCGCGCAGGCCGACCAACTGGACAGCCAGTGGGGTGCCAATGGCACGCTGCGTGTGCTGGCGCATACGGCGGTGGGGGGATTGACCGGTGGAGTGGGCGGCGCCGCAGGCGCGGCGGCGGGCACGGTGACGGCCCCGGCGGTGGCCGAGGCGCTACGCAATGCCGGCGTGACCGGGCCATTGGCCGATGCGTTGACGGGTCTGGCATCGACGACGGCGGGTGCTGTGGCCGGTGGTGCATCGGGCGCGGCGACGGCAGGGAATGAGGTGGCGAATAATTATTTGAACCACCAGCAAATTACTCAGCTGCAAAGTGAGTTAGCATCGTGCTCAATAACCGGGGGATGCGACGAGGTAGTGCAGAAGTACGTTGCCCTCTCGAAAAGCAACGACCTCGCGCTACAGCAGGCATGTTCCCAAGACCCTTCGGGAAGCGCCTGCCAGCAGGGTGTGCGCGAGGCGCTCAGTTACGTGGGGGATCAGTCTTGGAAAAGTTATGCTTCTTTTTTAACTGGTGCGCCTTACCGTGCTCCATTGACGCAGATGGATGGTGATATTAAAAATTCTCGCAAGAGTACCTTGGATCTAGTCTTCGGTGATCGCCAAGTCTATGCGGCAATCAACGATATTATTCCGCGTGCGGATTTCTTCGGGGCGATGGCGAGGCAGACGGGGGCAGTATGGTTTGCTGAGGCGGAAAGTCAATCTCGCGGAAATTTGAGTGGTCCGGGGTTTGATTTTCTGGCAGGTTGGAATAAGCGCTGGGGCGCTGGTGATGTCATGAGTGCGTGGAGATCGGCAGCGGGTAATGAGATTATGTCTAATGGGTATGATAATTTCAGTAAAATCTATTTTGGACAAGGGAAAATAGATGTGAAAGATTGGAGTATCATGCAGCTAGCTAGCGAGCAGAGAGATCCAGTGCTTCAGCGCATCCATGAAATATATGTAAATAAAATGAGGGGTGGAACCGTTCCGATAATGGAATTCTTTGGTGGGGTAGATCATTTATTGAAGCCGGAGGATCGTATTAATACTGGGTGCAGAAATATGGGTTATGGGGATGGTTGCTCTGGAGGGGTAAATTCATCCAATGGAAAATAAAATTATACATGAGGCCTTGAAATGTTGATCGGCGGAGCTGGGTGGTTGGTAATTTTTTATATTATAATGATGGCGTCTGCAATCATGGCCGTGCTTGTTATTCCATTTTCAATGCTGTTTGAAAAAATAAAAATATTTTCTAAATTTTTGATTTTCTCTTATGGAATAGGGTGCATTGGCCATCTTTGTTCTGTCGGAATAATAGTGGAAAGGTATTTTAAATGGGGGGTATTTAGTTTTAATTTAATGTTTTTGTGGATTATGTCCGGCCTTGTTTTTATCGCAGGCAACATAATTTTTTTTGCGATTAATGGAAATTCAAAAAAATTAGGGTACAATTTTTACCTCGTTAATTTCATTATCTTTGGATTAACTCCAACTTTTTTGTTCTTGATTTTTTCCTAGACCAAATGGCCTGTCAACTGTGGTCTGTCAAGCCAACTGTGTAACCCTGGTCCTCAAGGACAGGGTATGTCAATTGAACTGTGTAATCTCGCTCCTCAAGACCCATCAGCTGGCATGCACTCCTCACCAGCCACCGTAATCACCAACTCACGATCCCGCACAGTGATGCGTAGCTTGGAACCGATGGCGAAACCCAACTGTTCCAGCCATCGGCCACGCAGGCGCAGGGCGGGTATGGGCTGTTGGCTGTCGGGATAGTAGCCATACCCCATGGTGCACTGTTGCGTCGGTCGCACGCGTCGCGGTGGACGTTGTTTGCGTGCAAGCTCGGCAGCATTCAGGGCCTCCGCCTGCTCGCGCGTCATCATGGGGCTGGGCGTTGGTTCCACAAATGTCCATTGCAGGTCCGTGAATGGCGTCGCTTGGCTTGGCGAACGATTTTTTGTGCTGCGGCGGGATGACGGTTGACGCATGGCAAAAGCCTCCTCGGTGTGCGAGAACCGCCGCCAACGGCGACGGGATGTCGGGAGGTTCGAAACCGCACAGAGCCGGCGGGCGTATTTCCCCGAAGGGTGTTGTATTAGCCGCCCTCCCGACGCAGGCATTGCGTCGGCTTGCACCTGCGAACAGGCACAAAAAACCCACCAGTTTGACGGAGGTGGGTACCGCTCTGTGAGGAGTTTCGAAGCTCCTTGTCGAAGAGATTGCAGTCGGTTGCGCTCAATGTCAATTGATGAGGATCATGGACGCACCACCACCGCGCTGGTGCCGCAGGTGTACCTGCGCTTGCATCCGGGCGATCTGGATAGCGGTGGGGCGCTGCTGGCCGGTGCCAATGTCGATGCACATGTGAGCGGCACGCTGACCAACACGGGCACCATCGCCGGTGGTCAACTGGTGTCCTTGGAGGCGGGTCGGATCGAGCACCTGGGCGGCAGCATCAGCGGCAACCAAGTGGCGTTGAGCTCGGCCAGCGACATTGACATCCATGGCGCCAGCGTGAGCGCGGTGGATGCGTTGAGTGTCCGGGCGGCAGGCAACATCGACGTGGCCTCCACCGTGGAGACGCTGCAAGGCGGCGGCGCGCATCAGTACGCGACCACGCAGATCGCGCGCGTGGCCGGGCTATACGTTACCGGCAGCAACGGCAGCGGCATCCTGTCGGTGGTGGGCGGCGGCGACGTGACCTTGCAGGGCGCGCAGGTGCGCAACGCCAGCACCGATGGGGTTGTCGACTCCTCGCAATTTAGTGACAGCTAAAATTAGAGGTCTGGGGTTGATGTTGATCACGGAACTCGGTGGGTGTTAGCCCGCCCACGCTGTCGTGCGGGATCTGTTGGTTGTAGTCGGCCAACCAGTGTTCGGTCTGTTCGCGGACCTCGCTGAGTGTGCGGAAGATATGCATGTCCAGGACACCACGCCGGTAGCTGCCGTTGAAGCGTTCGATGAAGCCGTTTTGCATCGGACGGCCCGGCTCGATGAAGTCCAAGGCGATGCCCTGGCGCTCGGCCCACTCCGCCAAGGCCAGGGCGACAAATTCCGGCCCGTAGTACCTGTGGAAGCATGTTCGGATAACCGCGCCATGCCGCGATGCGCTCCAATGTGCGGATGACGCGGAC
>NZ_MDCB01000047.1 GCF_002939705.1 Xanthomonas albilineans
CGCACCGATCTGCTGCCGCAACATCCGGCCTACCTCATCTACACCTCCGGTTCCACCGGCACCCCCAAGGGCGTCGTCATCGCCCATGCCCAAGTCGTGCGCCTGTTGCATGCCACCCGCGCGTGCGTCGCGCCGACCGCCGAGGATGTCTGGACCCTGTTCCATTCCTGCGCGTTCGATTTCTCCGTCTGGGAACTGTGGGGTGCACTGGCCCACGGCGGACGCCTGGTCGTGGTGTCACAGGACACCGCACGCGATCCCGACGCCTTCCATACCCTGCTGTGCGAGCAGCGCGTCAGCGTGCTCAACCAGACTCCCAGTGCGTTCCAGGCGCTGATCGATGCGCAACAGCACAGCGACTTGCAGCACCACCTGCGCCTGGTGATCTTCGGCGGCGAAGCCTTGCAACCGGCCAGTGTGTCCGCGTGGTTCACCGCGCATGGTCAGCGCACCACCCTGCTCAACATGTACGGCATCACCGAGACCACCGTACACGTCACCGCCCATGCACTCACCGCGCAGGATGTACAGCGTCCTGGCAACAGCCCGATCGGTGCACCGCTGGCGGATCTGCGCGCGTATGTACTGGGACCGGATGGTCAGTGCCTGCCGGTCGGTGTGGCCGGTGAACTGTACGTGGCCGGTGCGGGTCTGGCGCGCGGCTATCTGCATCGCCCAGGACTGACCGCCGAACGTTTCATCCCCGATCCGTTCGCCGATCAACCGGGTACGCGCATGTACCGCAGCGGCGATCTGGCGCGCTGGCGCGCCGATGGCACGCTGGAGTATCTGGGCCGCAACGACGAGCAGATCAAACTGCGCGGGTTCCGCATCGAACTGGGCGAAATCCAGGCCGCGCTGCACGCCTGCGACGGTGTGCGGCAGGCGGCGGTCATTGTGCGCGAGGACGATGGCGACAGACGTCTGATCGCCTATGTGGTCGCTGATGCGGTCGCCAGCGCCGAGCAACTGCGCGCCACCTTGGCCACCCGTCTGCCCGAGCACATGGTCCCGGCTGCTTACGTACAGTTGGATCGGCTCCCGCTGACCCCCAATGGCAAGCTGGATCGCAAGGCATTGCCCGCACCGGACGCCGACGCGCTGGCGACGCAAGCCTACCTCGCCCCAGAAGGCGAACTGGAAACACAGCTCGCCGATCTCTACCGCGAGCTACTCGGCGTCGAACAGGTCGGGCGTCACGACAACTTCTTCGCCCTCGGTGGTCACTCGCTGCTCGGTATACGGCTGATCTCGCGCATCCGCAGCACGTTCGGCCTGGAACTGCCGCTGGCCGCCTTGTTCGCCCAGCCGCGCCTGGTCGATCTGGCCAAGGCGCTGGACAACGCCGCCGCCAGCACCCTGCCGGCCATCGTGCCAGCCGACCGCGATGCGCCATTGGCGCTGTCCTATGCCCAGCAACGACTGTGGTTCCTGGAGCAGCTCGATCAACGTGCCGCACGCGCGTACCTGCTCGCCGGCGGCGTGGAGTTGCATGGCGTGCTGAACGTGTCCGCGCTGCAACAGGCACTGGATCGCATCGTCGCCCGCCACGAAGCCCTGCGCACCTGCTTCGTCGCCAGCGACGATGGCTCCACGCAGGTGATTGCACCGGCCGATGTCGGCTTTGCCCTGACGTGTATGGATCTGCGCCACACGCCAGATGCCGAGGTCGCCGCGCAAGATCACGCCGAACAAGAAACCAACACGCCCTTCGAACTGAGCCGTGCTCCGTTGATCCGTGGTCGCCTGTTGCAGTTGGCCGAGCAGCGACATCGCCTGCTGGTGACCATGCACCACATCATCTCCGATGGCTGGTCCATCGGCATCCTGCTGCGCGAGCTTGGTGCACTGTACGCCGCCTTCGTGCAAGGTCAACCCGATCCGCTGCCGCCGCTGCCGATCCAGTACGCCGACTACAGCCTGTGGCAACGCCGCGTACTCGATGGACCAATGCTGCAACGTCAACTTGGCTTCTGGCGTGAGCACCTGCATGGCGCACCGGCACTGCTGGAACTGCCCGCCGATCACCAGCGCCCAGCCGTACAGGACTATCGCGGCGACCATGTCGACATCACCCTCGATACCGAACTCACCGACGCGTTGAATCACTTAAGTCAGCGCCATGGCACCACCATGTTCATGACCGTGCTGGCCGGCTGGGCCGTGCTGTTGTCACGACTGTCGGGTCAAGACCAGGTGGTGATCGGCGCACCCGTCGCCAATCGCACCCGCAGCGAACTCGAAGCGCTGATCGGGTTCTTCGTCAATGCCCAGGCACTGCGCATCGATCTACGCGGCGCGCCGACCGTCGCCGACTTGCTGGCGCAGGTGCGCGTCACCGCACTGGCCGCGCAGGATCACCAGGACGTGCCATTCGAACAGGTGATCGAAGCGCTCAACCCGGAACGGAGTTTGTCCGCGCACCCGGTGTTCCAGGTCATGCTCACCTGGCAGAACACTCCCACTGCAACTCCCACGTTGCCGGGTTTGGAGCTGCGCTCGATTGTTTACCCGGATACCTCAGCCAAATTCGATCTGCAACTCACCTTGGAAGCGCACGATGGCCGCATCGTCGGTACGCTCGGCTATGCCACCGCACTGTTCGAGCGCAGCACCATCGAGCGCCATCTGCGCCACTTCTTCGCCGTGTTGCACGGCATGGTCGCCGACGAACACTGCCGCGTGGAGCGCTTGCCGCTCTTCAACACCACCGAGCGCCAGCAATGGCTGCAACGCCTCGCCCGCGAGCATCGCGTCTTCGCCGACCAGCGCTGTCTGCCCAGCGTGTTCGAGCAGCAGGCCGCACGCACGCCGCAGGCCATCGCCGTGGTCGATGGCCAGTGCACGCTGTGCTATGCCGAACTCGATGCCCGCGCCAACCAACTCGCCCATCACCTGATCGCGCACGGCATCGGCCCGGAAGATCGCATCGCACTGTTCCTGCACCGCGGCGT
>NZ_MDCB01000048.1 GCF_002939705.1 Xanthomonas albilineans
GCCGCACGGCGCAGCGACCTGGGGCACCGGCAACGCCGCCACCGACTGGAACTCGGCGGCAGAGCGCGCCTCCGCGGTCGTGCTGAGCGCCGCGCCGAAGTGGCTGATCTTTGTCGAAGGTATCTCCTCAAATCCTAGCTGCTCCAGCACCACCGCCCACTTCTGGGGCGAAGATCTGGAACCGCAGGAGTGCGCCCCGCTCAACATCCCGGCAGATCACCTGGTGCTGAGTCCGCACGTGTACGGCCCGGACGTGTACGGGCAGCCGTACTTCAGCGACTCGAACTTCCCGAACAATATGAAGGCCATCTGGGAACAGCACTTCGGTCGGTTCTCACCCAGCTATGCGGTGATCCTGGGCGAGTTCGGTGGCAAATATGGCCAGGGCGACCCGAAGGACGTGCCCTGGGAGAACGCGCTGGTCGATTATCTGATCGGCAAGAAGATCAGAAGCGCGTTCCACTGGTCGTGGAATCCAAACAGCGGCGACACCGGCGGCATCCTCAACGACGACTGGCACTCGGTGCGCACCGACAAGGTTAACCTGTTGCATAAGCTGTGGGGCACCGACGGTTCCGGTGGCGGCGGCTCCACGGGTGGCGGCGGCTCCACGGGTGGCGGCGGCTCCACGGGTGGCGGCGGCTCCACGGGTGGTGGTGGCTCCACAGGTGGTGGTGGCTCCACAGGTGGTGGTGGCTCCACAGGTGGCGGCGGCTCCACGGGTGGTGGTGGCTCCACAGGTGGCGGCGGCTCCACGGGTGGTGGTGGCTCCACAGGTGGCGGTGGCTCCACAGGTGGCGGTGGCTCCACAGGTGGTGGTGGCTCCACAGGTGGTGGTGGCTCCACAGGTGGTGGTGGCTCCACAGGTGGTGGTGGCTCCACAGGTGGTGGTGGCTCCACCGGTGGTGGTGGCTCCACCGGTGGCCCCAGCTTCAGCACTCATGTCATCGTCGATAGCGATTGGCTGGCTGGCTATTGCGAGCGCGTGCAAGTCACCAACAACGGCACCACTGCAGGCGACTGGAAAGTGACTCAGACGATCAGCGGTACGGTCAACAACCTGTGGAATGCCAAGTGGAAACAGTCCGGTACCAAGCTCAGCTCCAACGGCGTGGATTGGAACAAAACCCTGGCGCCCGGCGCCACGGCCGAGTTCGGCTTCTGTGCCGGACGCTGATGCCATGCGGTAACACCGTCACCGCACAGTGACTTGCCAACGGCAGCGTCGCAAACGCTGCCGTTGGTGCTTTTGGTCATCGCAACGCGTTGACCACACATTGCAAACACCGCCCATGAAGAGGGAAGCAAGCGCAGCAGTGCCGATCCATATTGGGCAAAATGCATTCTCTCACTGGCGCCGGTTGCAACTGACATCGCGCATCCCGGTCAATCAATCAGCCAACGCTTGCAGGAAGGCGTCCATACGCGCGCTCAGGCATACCAAACCATGGGGGTTCCTGCTCAACCGCGGCGACGCATCGCAATCGCTGATCCTGGCCGACTTGCTGGCGCCCTGGAGCAAGGCGCAGAACAATCTGGCCATCGGCGTCGCGAACGGCGCATTCGGCGGCATCTTCACCTCGCGTTTGAAGATGCTCGGCCCCAGCGGGGTCGGCAAGACGCACATCTCCCTGGCGCTGTGTCAGCGCGCAATGCTGGCACGACACAAGGCATGGTTCATCACGGCCGCCGACCTGATGATGCAACCGGCCGCGGCAAAGGCGCAGAACTGGCTGAAGGACGACTTCAATGGCGCGGTGCTCGGACCGAAGCTGCTGGTGATCGACGAGATCGGCTACCTGCACTTCGGGTGCGACGAGGCGAATCTGTTCTTCAACGTCGTGGCCAAGTGCTACACGCGCGGCTCGATGCTGCTCACCAGCAACCTACCTTTCACGCAGTGGCAAAACGCCTTTGCCAACGATAAGACGCTCACCACTGCGATGCTCGACCGGCTGCTGCACCACGCCCACATCGTGCAGATCACCTCAGAAAGCTACCGATTGAAGGACAAATGCAAGGTCAACCAGACGGCCATGAAGGGGACGGCGCTCGCTTGAGCGACGCGCGTGCTACTCGGCCGCACAGGGCGTAGCCCGAAGCGGCCAAGCAGCGCGATGAAGAAGCCCACAAGTGGGTCAGATTTACTTCGACGATCCGACGGAAAGTGGCTCAGATTTAATCGGCGTTGACAGCATCAGGCTTGGTGTACCGACCAAGCAACCGCTCCTGTCCTCGCATACGTATGGCCCCCACGTGAGCAAATAATCAGACTGCCGCAGTTCCAGTGCCCGGCGATGCGATCAACAAAAACGTCAAAATAGCGGCGCAGTTCACAATATCCGAACTACTTGCAAAATGAAGAAAAACAAAAAGCATCAGCGTCACGTTATTGATACGCAATCCGTGGACAAGCAAAACCGATGCAAGGAAATTCACGACTTCTTTTTCTGATACTCCCGATCATTATCCTCAGGTAATTGCAAAACACCAAGTTAGTTACCTACCACTAGCCCACCCACATACACGACTTTAGGCCGGTCCATTTCGGGCCGACCATTATTGGAGAGAAACACGATGACTAGGTCGATGAAACCCCGCATTACCCGCTGCCTGTTGGCAGCGGCGTTAATGGTGGCCAGCAGTTCGGCATGGAGCTACGCCGTCAAAAACGGGCAGATCGTGGACGACAGCGGCAACGCCGTGCAGCTGCGCGGCGTGAACTGGTTCGGTTTCGAGACCGCGGAACATATCGCGCATGGTCTGTGGACGCGTAACTGGAAGGACATGATCACGCAGATGCAAGGCCTGGGCTTCAATGCCGTGCGCGTGCCATTCTGCCCACAGACCCTGCATGGCGCGTCGCCCGGCAGCATCGACTACAGCCAAAACTCAGAC
>NZ_MDCB01000049.1:0-1913 GCF_002939705.1 Xanthomonas albilineans
GTCTGGAGACAATCGGTCGGCACGATAACTTCTTCGCCCTCGGCGGACATTCGCTGTTGGCGGTACGGGTCGCTTCGCGCTTGCGTCAGGAGTTGGGGGCCGAGATCGGCGTGGCCGAGTTGTTTGCCCATGCGACGCTCCAGCAACTTGCCGCGTGTGTGGCGTCCTCGTCCGCTGCCGTTTTGTCGCCGATCTTGCCGCTTGAGCCGGATGCGCCGCGGGTGCTGTCGTTTGCGCAGCAACGGCTCTGGTTCCTATCCCAGTTCGAGGGCGTCAGTCAGGCGTATCACATCAGTGGTGGCTTGCGCTTGCGCGGAGCACTGGAGACGCAGGCGCTGCAACGTGCGCTGGATCGCATCGTGGCCCGGCATGCGTCGCTGCGCACGACTTTTGCGCTGGTCGATGGACAGGCATTGCAGCAGATTGCCGCCGAAGACAGCGGCTTCCAGTTGATCGCCCATGATCTGCGCGATATGCCCGAGCGCGAGGCAGCGCTGGAGCAGTTATTGGCGGAGGAGGCGCAGGCACCATTTGCGCTGGAACGCGGTCCGCTGATCCGTGGCGTGCTGGTACAGCTCGCCCACGACGAATACGTTCTCTTCGTGACCATGCACCACATCGTCTCGGATGGGTGGTCGATGGGGATCTTGATCAACGAGCTGAGCGTGCTGTATCGGGCGTTTGCCCGTGGCGAAGCCGATCCGCTACCGCCGTTGCCGATCCAGTACGCCGATTATGCGAGCTGGCAGCGGCAATGGCTGGCGGGCGAGGTGTTGCAGCAACAGGCCGCATACTGGCGCGAGGCGCTGTCTGGTGCGCCGGTACTGCTGGAACTGCCGACGGATCGTCCGCGTCCGCCCCGGCAGGACCATGCCGGAGCAACACTGGAAGTGGTCGTGGAGCCACAGCAGGCGCAGGCGCTGAAGGAACTCAGCCAGCGGCATGGGCTGACGCTGTATATGACGTTACTGGCCAGTTGGGCACTGTTGTTGTCGCGTCTGTCTGGACAGGACGATGTGGTGATCGGCAGCCCGGTGGCCAATCGTGGTCGGTCGGAGACCGAAGGGCTGATCGGGTTCTTCGTGAACACGCTGGCGTTGCGGGTGGAGGTGTCGGGTTCACCGACGCTGGCGCAACTGTTGGCGTCTGTGAAAGAACGTGCGCTGCAAGCGCAGGCACATCAGGACATCCCGTTCGAGCAGGTGGTGGAACGGGTGCAGCCGCCACGCAGTCTGGCGCATGCACCGCTGTTCCAGGTGATGTTCGCGTGGCAGAACACGCCACAGGGTGAGCTGGATCTTGGCGAACTCGAGGTCAGTGGGCTGGGTGCGACGCAGACGAGCGCGCAGTTCGATCTGTCGCTGTCGTTGGAAGAAAACACGGACGGGATCGTGGGCAGTCTGACCTATGCCACGGCGTTGTTCGAGCATGCGACGCTGGAGCGGTGGATGGGCCATTGGCGGCATCTGTTGGCGGCGATGGTGGCCGAGGGTGCCGAAGATATGGCGGTGGATCGTCTGCCGTTGCTGGACGAGGCAGAGCGCAAACAGGTATTGATGGAGTGGAATGCAACGGCGGCGGATTATCCGCGCGATGCGTGTGTGCACGAGTTGTTCGAGGCGCAGGTCGCGCGTGATCCATCGGCCATCGCGGTGGTGCAGGGTGAGGTGTCGCTGACGTATGCCGAGTTGAATGCGCGAGCCAATCGGTTGGCACATTACCTGCGCGGATTGGGTGTGCGTCCCGACGATCGCGTGGCGATCTGCGTGCAGCGCAGTGTCGAGATGGTCCTGACGCTGCTGGCGGTGCTGAAGGCGGGAGGCGCGTACGTGCCGCTGGATCCGGCCTATCCGCCGGAGAGGCTGGCCTATATGCACTCCGATTGCGGCGCGGTGGCGGTGCTGACGGATGCC
>NZ_MDCB01000049.1:1944-2863 GCF_002939705.1 Xanthomonas albilineans
CGCGCGATGCCTGTGTGCACGAGTTGTTCGAGGCGCAGGTGGTACGTGATCCCTCGGCCATCGCGGTGGTGCAGGGTGAGGTGTCGCTGACGTATGCCGAGTTGAATGCGCGAGCCAATCGGTTGGCACATTACCTGCACGGATTGGGTGTGCGCCCGGATCATCGCGTGGCGATCTGTGTGCAGCGTAGTGTCGAGATGGTGGTCGCGGTGGTGGCGGTGCTGAAGGCGGGCGGTTCGTATGTGCCGCTGGACCCGACTTATCCTGTGGAACGTCTTGCCTACATGCTGGAGGACAGCGCTCCTGTGGCTGTTCTGGCGCAGACATCGACCTTGAACCTGCTGTCGGCCGGATCAGCGCCGATCGTCAATCTGGATGAGTCGTACTGGCATGCCCAGTCGGTGGCGAATCTGTCGATCGACGGCCTGACCTCGGCCCATCTGGCCTACTTGATCTACACCTCCGGCTCCACTGGCCGGCCTAAGGGGGTGATGGTCGAGCACCGCAACACGGTGAACCTGCTGACCTGGGCTCAGCGCTCTTTCGAAGCATCAGTCCTGGCCAAAACCCTATTCTCCACGTCGTTGAACTTCGACCTGTCGGTCTATGAATGCTTTGCGCCGCTGATGTGTGGTGGGGCGATCGAGGTGGTCGATAATCTGCTGGCGCTGCAAACAGATCAGCATGATGTCACGTTGATCAACACCACTCCTTCAGCACTGAAGGGATGGCTGGAATCGGGTGGGCAAGGCGAGGGGGTACATACGGTCAACGTATGCGGTGAAGTGTTGAAGCGTCAGGTTGTCGAGGATCTTTTTGCCAAGACGCAAGTCGAACGCCTATGCAATCTGTACGGGCCATCGGAAACCACGACGTATTCGAGTTGGGTGTCGATGGCGCGTCACGATGGTTTTGTGGA
>NZ_MDCB01000050.1 GCF_002939705.1 Xanthomonas albilineans
TGCGGCACGAGCATGCGCCGCTGTCGCTGGCGCAGCGTTGCAGCAGTGTTCCGGCACCGGCGCCGTTGTTTACCTCCTTGCTCAATTACCGGCATAGCGCCCAGGCAGAAGGCGCTGCCGAGGCAATGGCCTGGGAGGGGCTCGAGATGCTGTCGAGTCACGAGCGGACGAATTATCCGCTTGTCGTTTCTGTGGACGATATGGGGTCTGTTTTTGCGGTGACGGTGCAGTCGCAGCGGCCACTGGTTCCGGAGCGGATATGCGCATTCCTGGTGAAGGCGTTGGAAGAGCTGGCCGATGCGCTTGCCGATGTGCCGGAGACGGCGGTACGCGCGCTCGACGTTTTGCCGGATGCCGAGCGGCATCAGGTGTTGACGGAGTGGAATGCGACGGCAGCGGATTATCCGCGCGATGCGTGTGTGCACGAGTTGTTCGAGGCGCAGGTCGCGCGTGATCCCTCGGCCATCGCGGTGGTGCAGGGTGAGGTGTCGCTGACGTATGCGGAGTTGAATGCGCGAGCCAATCGCTTGGCACATTACCTGCGCGGATTGGGTGTGCGTCCGGACGACCGTGTGGCGATCTGTGTGCAGCGTAGTGTGGAGATGGTGGTGGCGCTGCTGGCGGTGCTGAAGGCGGGCGGTGCGTATGTGCCGCTGGACCCGGCCTATCCGCCGGAGCGGCTGGCCTATATGCACGCCGATTGCGGCGCCGTTAGGGTGTTGGTTGTTACGGATACCATCTTGCCAGAGCCGCTTGAGGTCTTACGGGTCAACATTGACGATGCCGCAGTGAACGCGGCGCAATCTGACAATCTGCGATTGTACTCACATGGCAGTACAAGCGCTTATGTCATGTACACCTCTGGTTCGACAGGGTTGCCGAAGGGGGTCGAAATACCGCATCGTGGTATCAATCGTCTGGTATTGAACAACGGATATCTGCCGTTCCATCCGAGCGACCGTGTCGCTTTTGCAGCTAATCCGAGTTTCGATGCGACCACGTTGGAGGTCTGGGGCGCGTTGCTCAATGGCGCGCGCATGGTCGTCATCGAAGCAGATGTTTTGCTGAGCCAAGTACGGTTGGCAGAGATGATCGAACGCGAAGGAATGACCATCCTGTTCTTAACTGCAGGGCTGTTCCATCAATACGCAGAAAGCATGAAAAGCTGCCTGAGCCGCTTGCGTTATCTGCTGGCTGGGGGCGATGCGCTTGATCCAAGAATAGTGGCGAAGGTTCTGTTGGGTGGCGACGGTCCTCAACATCTTTTGAATGGTTACGGTCCGACCGAAACCACGACCTTCGCAGCCACCTATGAGGTCGGGGAGATTGATGATGGTGTAAGCAGTCTTCCGATTGGTCGTCCGATCGCCAATACGCGGATCTACATTCTGGATACACAGGGTGCGCCGGTGCCGATTGGGATAGTGGGCGAGCTGTATATCGGTGGCGATGGTGTTGGCCTGGGTTATCTCAACTTAGACGATTTGACCACCGAACGCTTCCTCACGGATCCGTTCAGCGCCGATCCGACGGCACGGATGTATCGCACTGGCGATCTGGGACGTTGGCGTGTAGACGGCGTGATCGAGTTTGTCGGACGTAACGATCATCAAGTCAAGATCCGTGGCTTCCGCATCGAGTTGGGCGAGATCGAGGCACGGCTGAGCGCGCATGAGAGTGTGCGCGAGTGCGTGGTGGTGGCGCTGGATGCGGCCGCAGAGAACGATAAACGGCTGGTGGCGTATTGGGTCGGTGCAGAAGATGTGAGGTCCGAGCATTTTGGCTCAGAAACCTTGCGCAATTGGCTATCCGATGTGCTGCCGGACTACATGGTGCCGGCGGCCTACGTACAATTGGAAGCGCTGCCCCTGACTCCGAACGGCAAGCTGGATCGCAAGGCATTGCCCGCGCCGGATGACGCAGCCTACGCGGTGCGTGCGTATGAAGCACCGCAGGGCGCAATCGAACAGGCCATTGCCACGATTTGGGGCGATCTACTGGGTCTGGAGACAATCGGTCGGCACGATAACTTCTTCGCCCTCGGCGGGCATTCGTTGTTGGCGGTACGGGTCGCTTCGCGCTTGCGTCAGGAGCTGGATGTCGAGATCGGCGTGGCCGAGTTGTTTGCCCATGCCACGCTCCAGCAGCTTGCCGCGTGTGTGATGTCTTCGTCCGGCGCGATCTTGCCGCCGATCTTGCCGCTGGAGCCGGATGCGCCGCGGGTGCTGTCGTTTGCGCAGCAACGGCTCTGGTTCCTATCCCAGTTCGAGGGCGTCAGTCAGGCGTATCACATCAGCGGCGGCCTGCGCTTGCGCGGAGCACTGGAGACGCAGGCGCTGCAACGTGCGCTGGATCGCATCGTGGCCCGGCATGCGTCGCTGCGCACGACCTTCGCGTTGATCGATGGGCAGGCATTGCAGCGGGTCGCGGCCGAAGACAGCGGCTTCCAGTTGATCGTTCACGATCTGCGCGATATGCCCGAGCGCGAGGCGAAGCTGGAGCAGTTATTGGCCGAGGAGGCACAAGCACCCTTCGCCCTGGAACGCGGTCCGTTGATCCGTGGCGTGCTGGTACAGCTCGCCCACGACGAATACGTTTTCTTCGTGACCATGCACCACATCGTCTCGGACGGGTGGTCGATGGGGATCTTGATCAACGAGCTGAGCCTGCTGTATCGGGCGTTTGCCCGTGGCGAAGCCGATCCGCTACCGCCGTTGTCGATCCAGTACGCCGATTATGCGAGCTGGCAGCGGCAATGGCTGGCGGGCGAGGTGTTGCAACAACAGGCCGCATACTGGCGCGAGGCGCTG
>NZ_MDCB01000051.1 GCF_002939705.1 Xanthomonas albilineans
ATGACCCCACCCGACCCTCGCCCCCTGTACAACCAGCCGGGGTTGGTGACGGCCAGCCAGGTCGTGCTGGTCGAAGGCGAAAAGTGCGCGCAGGCGTTGATCGCCAGCGGCGTTGTGGCGACCACCGCCATGAACGGTGCCAACGCCCCGATCAACAAGACCGATTGGTCGCCATTGGCGGGTAAGTCGGTGCTGATCTGGCCTGACCGCGACAAGCCGGGCTGGGACTACGCGACGCAGGCCGCGCAAGCCATTCTGTCGGCGGGGGCGACCTCCTGCCACATCCTCTACCCGCCCGAGAATGCCGTGGCGGGCTGGGATGCGGCAGACGCCGTGGCCGAGGGGTTCGACATCGTCTCCTTCCTCGCGCACGGTCCGCGCCTGCAGATGCACGCCATCGATGATGATGCCGCGCCAGTGGTCAGCAACGATGAATCGGTGGCGGGCACCGAGGATGCGCTGGCGCTGGCCTTTACCCGCCGCTACCACCGCGATTGGCGCTACGTCGCCACCTGGGGCCGGTGGCTGGTGTGGGACGGACAACGCTGGCGCACCGAGGATACGTTGGCAGCAACCGACCTGATCCGCAGCGTCTGCCGCCATGCGGCGGTCCAAGCCGACAACGCAAAAATCGCCACCAAACTCGCCAGTGCCGGCACGGTCAGCGGTGTCGAACGGCTGGCGCGCGCTGATCGCCGGCATGCCGCCACCACCGCCGAATGGGACGCGGACCCGTGGCTGCTCAATACGCCCGGCGGCGTGGTTGATCTCAGGACAGGCCGACGGCGCACGCACGAACGTGCCGACCGGATCACCAAGATCACCACGGCCACGCCGAGCGATGGCTGCCCGATCTGGCAGAGGTTCCTCGCCGAGATAACAGACCAGGACAACGAACTGCAAGCCTATCTGCAACGGATGGTCGGCTATGCACTCACCGGCTCCACGCAGGAACACGCGCTGTTCTTCCTGTACGGCACCGGTGCGAACGGGAAATCGGTATTCGTCAACACACTGGTCACCATCTTCGGCGACTACGCAGCCAACGCGCCGATGGACACGTTCATGGAGACACGCGCCGACCGGCACCCGACCGACATGGCGGGACTGCGTGGTTCGCGCTTCGTGGCGGCCATCGAAACCGAACAGGGGCGACGATGGGCCGAGTCGAAGCTGAAAAACCTCACCGGCGGCGACAAAATCTCCGCACGCTTCATGCGTCAGGACTTCTTCGAGTTCTTCCCACAGTTCAAGCTTTTCGTCGCAGGCAACCACAGGCCCGCCATCCGCAACATCGATGAGGCAATGAAACGGCGGCTACACCTGATCCCGTTCACGATCACCGTGCCACCCGAGCGCCGCGACAAACATCTCCAGGAAAAGCTGTTGAACGAGCGCGACGGCATCCTTGCCTGGGCCGTCCAAGGATGCCTGCACTGGCAACGCCTCGGACGGCTTGCGCCACCGCAGCAAGTTCTGCAAGCCACCGAGGAGTACTTCGAGGCAGAGGACGCGCTTGGCCGATGGATCGGCGAACGCTGCGTGCGCCATGTCAATGCCAAGTCGCTCACTGCCGAGTTATTCAACGACTGGAAGTTGTGGGCCGACGACGCAGGTGAATTCATCGGCTCGCAGAAGCGCTTCGCTGATCTGCTCCTGACCCGTGGTCTGGAGAAGTGGCGCAACTCGACGGGCCTGCGTGGCTTCCGTGGCGTGGGTCTCAAGCACCTGCACACGCGCGCTGACACCGCCTCCGACAACGACTGAATGCCATTGCGACACATCCGACTGACGCATTTGACGCACTACATCGTAAGTCCTACGCGCGCGTACGCGCGCACACACCTCATGAGGGAGTTTCGATGTGACCCGTCCAATCTGTCAGTCCCTCCCGACTTGGAGCACTTGACGATGAACACGACGATCCTGGCCCTGGACCTGGGCACTCGCACTGGGTGGGCACTGCAGCACTCGGATGGCACCATCACCAGCGGCACCGAGCCCTTCACCCCGCAGCGATTCGAAGGCGGCGGCATGCGCTTCCTGCGCTTCAAACGCTGGCTCAACGAAGTGCTCTCCACCGCCAATCCCATCCACACGGTGTACTTCGAGGAGGTGCGCCGACATGCCGGCGTCGATGCCGCCCATGCCTATGGCGGCTTCATGGGGCATCTGACCGCATGGTGCGAACACCACCAGATTCCCTACCAGGGCGTACCGGTCGGCACGATCAAGAAGCACGCCACCGGCAAGGGCAACGCCAGCAAAGACGACATGATCGCCTCCGCTCGGCGACGTGGTCATACCCCCATCGATGACAACCAAGCCGATGCACTGGCCCTGCTGCACTGGGCCATCGAGACACAGGGAGTGTGAAACCATGAAAATCCCGACCCCGACCTACCGCAGCCCGCTTGGACGTTTCCAGCCAGAGCGCGTGGATGTGGAGACGATCAAACGGCAAGGATGGCGCGACCAAGCCATCCTGGTCATCAACGCGCAGGATGAGCGACTGGATTTCATCGAGCGGGAAATCGTGCGACGCATAGGCGAGCGTCTGTATGGGAGCAAGCGTCATGGTTAACCGGCATGCTCCGTGGACGATCCAAGAGATTGCGCATCGCTTCGAAGAGGCAGCCTCAACGGGGCGTCGACTGCCTTGCGTTCGCACACCCGGCTACTTCAACGCCTGGCCCCACATCCTGCGGCAGCAGTGGGAGGCATTCGCCACAGAGGATCGCCCCTATCGCCCCTTTCCACCGA
>NZ_MDCB01000052.1 GCF_002939705.1 Xanthomonas albilineans
TCGGTGGAAAGGGGCGATAGGGGCGATCCTCTGTGGCGAATGCCTCCCACTGCTGCCGCAGGATGTGGGGCCAGGCGTTGAAGTAGCCGGGTATGCGAACGCAAGGCAGTCGACGCCCCGTCGAGGCGGCCTCTTCGAAGCGATGCGCAATCTCCTGGATCGTCCACGGAGCATGCCGGTTAACCATGGCGCTTGCTCCCATACAGACGCTCGCCGATGCGTCGCACGATTTCCCGTTCGATGAAATCCAGTCGCTCATCCTGCGCGTTGATGACCAGGATGGCTTGGTCGCGCCATCCTTGCCGTTTGATCGTCTCCACATCCACGCGCTCTGGCTGGAAACGTCCAAGCGGGCTGCGGTAGGTCGGGGTCGGGATTTTCATGGTTTCACACTCCCTGTGTCTCGATGGCCCAGTGCAGCAGGGCCAGTGCATCGGCTTGGTTGTCATCGATGGGGGTATGACCACGTCGCCGAGCGGAGGCGATCATGTCGTCTTTGCTGGCGTTGCCCTTGCCGGTGGCGTGCTTCTTGATCGTGCCGACGGGTACGCCCTGGTAGGGGATCTGGTGGTGTTCGCACCATGCGGTCAGATGCCCCATGAAGCCGCCATAGGCATGGGCGGCATCGACGCCGGCATGTCGGCGCACCTCCTCGAAGTACACCGTGTGGATGGGATTGGCGGTGGAGAGCACTTCGTTGAGCCAGCGCTTGAAGCGCAGGAAGCGCATGCCGCCGCCTTCAAATCGCTGCGGGGTGAAGGGCTCGGTGCCGCTGGTGATGGTGCCATCCGAGTGCTGCAGTGCCCACCCGGTGCGAGTGCCCAAGTCCAGGGCCAGGATCGTCGTGTTCATCGTCAAGTGCTCCAAGTCGGGAGGGGGCGAGTGACGGATGCGACGGGTTTTCTGTATAACTTCTCTTATGTGCGCGCGCACGTGTAGCGCATTAATCAGAAAACCCGTCACATCCGTCACTCGCCCTGTTGTTTCAGTCATCGCGATAGGGGGTGTGATGGTTGTGCGGCTTGGGTCTGAGGGTGATGCCGGCCATGCCGCGCGCGCCTCCGGTCAACCGGCACTTGTCGAACTTGCGCGTGGCCATCAGTTCGGAGAAGCGTTTGACCGAGCCAACGTATTCGCCTGCACGCTCTGCCCATTCGCGCCAGTCCGCGAAGAGTTCGGAGACGCCCTTGCGGTAGGTCTTGGCCAGCAGGCAGCGCTCCTCGATCCACTGACCGAGCGCGTCCTCGGCCTCGAAATACTCCTCGGTCGCCGAAGCCACGCAGGCGGCTGGCTTCAACCCCTGGTGTTGCCAGAGACCGCAGCCTTCCACGGCCCAGGCCAGAATCCCATCGCGCTCCTTGAGCAGCTTCTCCGTGAGGCGGCCATCGCGCCGTTCGGGTGGGATGGTCACCGTGAACGGGATCAGGTGCAGTCGTCGCTTCATCGCCTCGTCCACGTTGCGAATGGAGGGCTTGTGATTGCCCGCGATCACCAACTTGAATTGCGGCACGTACTCGAAGAAGTCCTGGCGCATGAAGCGCGCGGAGACCTTGTCGCCACCGGTGATGGCTTTGACCTTCGATTCGTTCCAGCGTCGTCCCTGCTCGGTTTCGATGCTGGAGACGAAACGCGCACCACGTAGGCCGGCAAGATCGGTCGGATGCCGGTCGGTGCGTGCCTCCATGAACGTTTCCATCGGCGCGTTGGCCGCGTAGTCGCCCAGGATCGTCGTCAGCACATTGACGAACACCGACTTGCCGTTTGCGCCCGTGCCGTACAGGAAGAACAGCGCGTGTTCGCTGGTGACGCCTGTCAGGCAGTAGCCGACCATCATTTGCAGGTAGGCGATCAACTCGCTGTCCCCGCCTGTGATGTCGGCGAGGAACGCGCGCCAGATCGGACAGCGCGTGTCCGTCGCGCTCTGCGGTGTGGCGGTGGTCACCTTGGTCATCCTGTCATCGCGACGGTGCGCCCGCATCGTGCCCGTGCGCAGATCGACCACTCCGCCTGGTGTGTTGAGCGCCCAGACGTTGGCGTCCCACTCTTCGGCGGTCGAGGCATGTTTGGGGTCCGAGCGCGCGATCTTCTCGACCGAGGAAATCGTGGCCGAACTGGCGAGCTTGCTCGTGAGTCTGGGGGTGTCGGCCTTGAGCGAGGCCATCCGGCAGATGCCGCGCGCAAGATGCCAGATGTACAGCACCTGGTCGGGATTCCAGCGCGCGCCCGTCCAGACCAGCCATTTGCCCCACAGCGCGCAGTAGCGCCAGTCCTCGCCATAGCGGCGGGTGAAGGCCGAAGCCAATCCGTCCTCGGTCGTCCAGTCCAGACCGCTCAACAGGTGCGGTGAGGAGGATTCCTCGACAGGTTGCGTCACCGGTATCCGTTCGCCAGCGGCGAGGAAGCCGCCAACGTCGAATCCCTTGGAGATGGCATCGGCCGCGTCCCAGCCTTCCGGCTTGTCATCAGGTGGGACCAGAATGGCAACCGTGGTCGCGCCCGCGCCCAGAATCGCCTGCGAGGCGCGGTTGGCATAGTCCCACCCTGGGGGATCGCGGTCAGGCCAGATCAGCACCGACTTACCCGCCAATGGCGACCAATCGGTCTTGTTGATCGGGGCGTTGGCACCGTTCATGGCGGTGGTCGCCACAACGCCGATGCCGATCAAGGCTTGCGCGCACTTTTCGCCTTCGACCAGCACGACCTGGCTGGCCGTCACCAACCCCGGCTGGTTGTACAGGGGGCGAGGGTCGGGTGGGGTCAT
>NZ_MDCB01000053.1 GCF_002939705.1 Xanthomonas albilineans
ACGCCCAGCGCGTTGCTGGCAGTGAAGGTGTTGCGGTTATCCAGCGTGGCGGCGGTGAGGCTGAGCAGACCGTTGGCCGCGAGCAGCCCGGCTTGGTTGTTCAAGTCACCGCCCAGGGCCAAAGCCAGGTTCTGTCCGCCTTGGACCCGACCGCCGGCGTTGTTCAACATCGCCGCGTTCAGCGCCAGATTGCCAGCCGCGCTCAAGCTACCGGCGGCGCTGTTGTCCACCGTGCTCAGGCCCAGCCGCGCATCGCCCTGGGCAAAGACGACACCGCCACGGTTGTCCAGGCTGCCGCCGTCCACTTGCAGGCCGCCCCCGGCCAGCAGGCCGCCGTTGGCGCCGGAGCCGGTGTTGACGATGGCCTGGCCGTCGGTCTGCACGGACAGGTCGGTCTTGGCCTGCACCCGCCCACCGGCGTTGATGAGGGCACCGCTGTGCAGAGCCAGCCCGCCGTTCTGGCTGCCCAGGGTGCCGCCGCTGTTGTCCAGTGCCTGCCCCTGGGTGTCCACGCTCAGCGTACCGCCGACCACGCTGCCGGCCCGGTTGGACAACCCGGCGCTTTGCAGTTGCACAGCACCGCTCGCTTGGAGGATGCCTGCGTCGTTGTCCAGCGCCCCGCCAATCTGGCCGCTCAGGTCGCTGCCGGCCACGACCGTGCCGGTACTCCTGTTGTCCAGCGTGCCCGCCGTCAGGGCCAGTTGGCCGGCGCTGGAGATCACGCCGTGTGCATGGTTGTCCAGCGCGCCATCCACCTGCACCTGCAAGGCGTTGCCGGCGGCGGAGACGATGCCGCCCTGGTTCGCCAGACTGGCCGCGTTGAACTGCCCCGCGCCACCCAGCAGGAGCTTGCCTTGCTGGTTCTGCACATCCTGGGCGATACGCAGCGTCGACAGGCCCTGGCCCGCTGCCTGCACGCTGCCCTGTGCGTTGAGCAGGCGCTGTGCGTTCAAGGCCAGGACGCCGTTGCCGGCGATCGTGCCGCCGGTATTGTCCAGCGTGCCGCCAACATTGAGGTTCAAGGCTTGCGTGCCGCTGGCGGTCAGGTGGCCGCCAGCGGTGCTGAGCCTGCCGGTGGCGATGCCGATGGTCTGCGCCGAGGTGGTCCCATGGCTCAGGTCGGTGTTCTGCCCGGTGATGCCCAGCGTGCCGTTGCTGACGATGCTGCCACCACTGCCGCTCAGCGTGTCCGCCGCAATCTGCAATTGCCCGCTGCCGGCGTGCTGGATGGCGCCCTGGGTGTTGTCCAGCGATGTCGCTTGGAGGGTCAGGTCGCCATTGCTCGCCACCGTACCGCCAGCATTGTTCAAGCTCTGCGCGTGCAGCACGCTGGCGGCATTGCCGCTGGCCACGATCCGCCCGCCACCGCTGTTGTCCAGCGTGCCGGCCTGCACTTGGAGGCTGGCCGCGCCCAGGGTGCCCTGGCGTTGATCCACCGTGTTGGCCGCCAAGGTCAGCGCGGCGCTGCTGACGATGCTGCCTTGCGTGTTGGTCACGCCGTTAGCGGTGAGCCTCAGCCCCTGGCTGCCGGTGTGGCTGAGGGTGCCATGGGCGTTGATCAGTTGGTCGGCGGCGATGGACAGAAGACTGCCGTTGCTGGCCACGGTGCCCTGGGTGTTGTCCAGTTGCCCGCTCACCACGATGTCGCTCTCGGCGCTGCCCGCCGCGGTGAGGGTGCCGCCGCGGTTGGACAGCACGCCAGCCTGCACCGCCAGCGCGCCATTGCCGGCGATGCTGCCGCCATCGTTGTCCAGCGCACCGCTCAGGCGCAGCGTCATGGCCTGGTCGCCGGTGGCCATCACGTGGCCGCCAGCGGTGTTCAAGGTGTCAGCGACGAGCGTGATCTGTTTGGCCTGGGTCGTGCTGCCCGCGCCCAGTTCCAGATCGCCGCCGCTCAGTTGCAAACTCCCTTGCGTCAGCAGCTTGCCGCCGGCGCCTTGCAGGGTCTGTGCGGCCACGCTCAAGGTGCCGTCGCCGGCGTGTTCGATCGCGCCCTGGGTGTTGTCCAGTGCCGCCGCGCGCACGCTGACGTCGCCGCTGGCGGCCAGGCGGCCGCCCTGGCTGTTGTCCAGCACGCTCGCCGCCGCGATCTGCAACGCCGCCCCGCCGGCGGCGACCACGCTGCCGCCGCGATTGAGCACGCGACCGGCCTGCACCGTCACATCGCCATTGGACGACAGCGTCCCGGCCGTGTTGTCCAGGGTGCCGCCGATGGTCAGTTGCGCCCCGTCGTGGCCGGCCGCCAGCAATGTGCCGCCGGCGGTGCTCAGGCTATCGGCACTGATCCCGATCCACTGCGCCGAGGTGGTGCCCCCGCTCAGGTCGATCGCTCCGCCGCTCACCGTCAACCCGCCGTTGCTGAGCAGCCGACCACCGCTGCCCGCCAGGCTGCCGGCGGCGATGCGCAACATCCCGTTACCGGCTTGCTGCACCTGCCCACCGGCATTGCCGAAGGTCCCGGCCCCCAGGCGCAGATCGCCATTGCTGGCGATGCTGCCACCGGTACCGTTGTCCAGCAGATCGCGTACCTGCACGCTGGCCGCCTGCGTGCCGGTGGACAGCAAGCCGCCGCCGCGGTTGTCCAGGCTGTCGGCTTGCACATCCAGCACGCTGGCGCTCGCCGTGGCGGCGCGATGGTCGATGCTGCCGGCACGCCAGA
>NZ_MDCB01000054.1 GCF_002939705.1 Xanthomonas albilineans
TATCGCCCGCGCAAACTCAAGGTGCGCGATCCGCTGCACGATCTGCAGCTCCTGCGCGATATGGCGATCATCAATGCGCGGGTGCGCGCCGAGCTGGGGCCGCTGCCACCCGGCGGATTGCCGGTGGAGCCCAAGCGTAAACCCGCACCGTGGCCGTACCTGCCTGCCGCCGCATCCGCGCCCCATCCCGCCGAGGACGACCCGATGAAACTGCAACACCTTGCCGCCACCGCCCTCATGCCGCTGGCCCTGACCGCTGCGGGCTGCTCCAAAGGCATCGATGTCGGCAATGACGGCGCCACCGGTCACCTCAATCCGCATCCGGTCAAACGCTACGAAGTGATTGCCACCTCGCATGCGCCGGGGCCGTGGGATACGATTGAGGCATACATCGGGTATGACGTCATCAATGAGAAATGCGTGCCGCTGATCCCTTTCATTGGCCAGCGACACATGCCCAATACCGGACTCGATGTTCCCATGACACAGGTGGACGATCACACGTGGAAGGGATATTTTTATCGGGACGCCTTGCTGGACGAGGACTACTTCAAGCTTGGCGTGTGCCACTGGGATGCAACCGGTGCTGGCATTTCGGCGATTGGCAAGGGGGTTACGTTCAATTGGGGTCGCACGTTGAATTCGCTTCTGCATGCTGACCAGAAGAAGCAGACCTTCTATTTCAAGAAGAGCGCATATGGAGATCAGCATCTCGTTGAGTATGGTGCTGAAACTCTCACTGGAGAAGACGATGAGGTTGTTCAGCATCCAGATGCTCACTTCCAAGTCACGATTACTGTCAGGGAAGCCAAGCCATGAACCCTGCCGATCAAAAGCGCGCCGATGCGGCCAATGACTCGTATTTCAACCGTTCGCAGAGTGAAGTCGGTAAACCCAAGCCTATACATCTAGGAGGTGCAGACTATACCGTCTTCGGCTACGCGAACGATCCTATAACCGGTTTCCATGCAACCGCGTATCGAAGCGTGGAAGTACCACACAACATCATCATCGCCTACCGTGGCACCGACCCTGGTCTATTTACCGGCGAGACCAAAGCGGAAAAAGCGAGCCATGCGCTCACCACCCTCCAGGACATCGCCGTCGATGCCACGATGGTGCGCGACGCCGTCAATCCGCAAAAAGCCGCCGCCGATGCGTTCACGGCGCAGATGCTCGCCAAGGCCGCCGCACGAGGTATACCCAAAGATCACGTGACCGTAGCCGGCCACTCCCTCGGCGGCGCACTGGCGCAGATCGAGGCGGCCAAATACGGTTTGGCCGGCGCGACCTTCAACGCTTACGGCGCGGTGAGCTTGAATCACCACGTGCCCGAAGGCGGCTCGGCGGTGACCAATTACGTCCTGGCAGGTGATCCGGTGAGTGGGGCCAGTCGGCATTACGGTACGGTGGTGACCCTGGCGACTCCAGAGAATGTGCAAGCGCTCAAAGACGCGCACTACCTCGACGCCAGCCACGGCGCATCCTCACCCAATCCGTTGCGTGCGATGCGCCTGGGCGATCACAGCGGCACACACTTCACTGGCCCGCAGAGCGTGCTGTCCCCGGAGAGGCTGACGCAGCTCCAAGCCAACTACGCGCACAACAAGGCCGCTTTCGATCATTTCCGCCAGGACGTCCATCAGGACCGCGAGCTACTGAACATGGCGCTGAATCCTGGCGCGACTACCGCCATGGCAGCGAAGGCGGAAGCACTGGCGGTGCAGGTGCGTGCCGAACATGCCTACGATGCCGGTCGTCAAACCGTGGAGCGCGGCATCCATGCGGTCGAACACACCGCCGGGCAAGCCTACGATACGCTGACGCATCCGGGACAGTGGTTGCAGCACAGCGCACCAGCAGCGTCGATCCATCCCACATCGACGAACGCGGACGCGTCTTCCTCCTCTTCATCATCATCCGCTGCTGCCGCGTCCATGCCGCCCCCGGCCATGGACAGACACACGGGCCTGCAGGACGACCACGCCTTCCAGCAGCGCCAGGAACACATCCGGCAGGCGCAGCAGCAGGCAGTGCAACTGGCGCAAGCGTACCGGCAGACACAGCCGCCACCCGTTCACAGCGCCCCGGTCCATGAAAAACCGGCCGGCGTGGACATGCAGGAACAGGCGCGGATCGCGCAACTGCAGCAGCAGGAACAGCAAGCGCAGGCAGCGCGCGAACAGCAACAGCGCCTCGCGCAGCAACACGTGCAGTTGCACCGCCAGGCTATGGATGCGCAGCAACGCGAACACGAACAGCGCCACAGCCAAGATCCCCGGTCGCATCAACACGAACAGCGCCAAGCGGGCGAGGCGATGTTGTATACCCCACCGACGCGTCCACCGCGTTCGGATGAGCATCTCCAAGACTTCCGTCATCCGGGCCATGCGCTGCACTCGCGCTATACCCTGTTCAAGAACGCGCTGGAACAGTCCTGCACCCTGCCCAGGCATGGCGATAAATTGCCTTACGGTCCCGCACAGCAGGAACGGCTGGCCGCCGGGTTCACCGACGCGCTCGGCATCAATCCGCAATACAGACACAACATCAAAGGCTTCAAGCAGCACGAGGG
>NZ_MDCB01000055.1 GCF_002939705.1 Xanthomonas albilineans
CCAGCCAACCCTGGCAGGCCACGCTCAAGGAACTCACCGGCAGCGAGCGCCTCGATGCCGGCCCGTTACTGGAATACTTCGCGCCGATCCAGGAGTGGCTCAAACAGCAAAACCAAGGACGTCTGTGCGGCTGGGACACTCCCAAGCCGACAACACCGCATTGAGCCCGATCAAGCGTGTTGCCGGAGGTGGCAACAACATACGAGGAAAGCTAAGCGCGCTTAAAAACGACGGAGAGTTTTAGAATCAAACCGCAAATAAGACCAAAGAAAAATCCTGCGAGATGCGCGGTCGTGGCTGCATTTTCCGACATCAACTCGGCCTCCAACACTCCCAGAACAGCAAGATTTGCAAGAAACAGACAGAACCCTTTCGGCATAAGGGATCGAGTAGTGAAACCCGAAAAAATCACAAGACCAAAGAGAGCATATACGCCACCAGACAACCCTCCGTAATTATCAAAAAAATGCCCCCCATAGTTCATTTGTGCATACGCAGCAATTATATTCCCGAAGAAGAACACTACCAAGCTTATGTGTCCCAACAAAGCAGATGAGAGCACGCCCACGAACAATAGAAGCACGGCATTTTTAATAAAATGGTATAGCGAATAATGCAAAAATGGGCCCGAAAAAAAACGCCAATATTCACCAGAATCAATTGACGCATACATTGCGCCTATCCGCTGAAAGACCAAGTCATTGCTGCCAAGGTGCTCAATCATCAGAAGCTGAAGGCACCCAGTAGCCAGAATCAATCCCATCCAGATTAGCCTGCCTTGACGCGACCGCTTATCGACGTTAAGCCATCGAAAAAACATGGCCCGCTGTACAAGACCAACTTTTGAACCTATACCCAAGCAATAGTCAAGAATAAGCGCACCCGCGAGACTCACGGACAGGAGGCCAATATGAAATGTCCTAGAACCCACCTGCTGAAAAGCAACAACACAGAGGAGCATGCCAAAAACAAGTAAGCCAACAGATATTCTCTTGTAGTTGCCCTGCACGGACTTAAATGCGACGTGTTCCAGCTCCGGTATAAGAATCGGAGGAAGGAACTTCGTTGAGTTAGGTGACGCAATCAGCATTGAGTTCGCTGGCAACCACTTAGACGCAAGACTCATGGCATCCTGCAAGTTAATTTTCTTAGGCTGCCGACGATCAAATAAAGACCACTGCCTTTGCTCATTATCAGGAAATCCCTGCTCATCATCCCATCGCCCATCACCATGCATCACTATGCTCTCTTCGAATGTAATCTATTGATCGAGCAAGTCAGATTCAACTCACTACATTGCACTTCAGTCTATATCCCCAACGACTCTTGTGGATACACACATTTGCGCGATTATGCACGCCAGCCATCCAAAGACGGACTGGCGCGCACTTTCTATTGTCAAACTATTAATCGCTCAATTATTACTGGCCAAATATTGAGCAATGGCCAAACCTGCAGCAGCCCCAATAGCCAGGCCAATAACCGGCGCACTGATGGGAGCCGTGGCGATGGCAGCACCTGTGCCAAGCACTCCCAGAACCGCGCCTGCACCGTCATAGCCAGAGATACCACCGCTGACCGATTGAACTTCATCAATTGACATTTCACGCATCGCAATACTCCTTTACTTACGCTATTGGACACAAGACCCTTGTGTCATGGGGCCGACAACGCGGCAGATGTCAATTTCCCAGAAAGAACGTAGCGACAACTAGACGAGAACTAGCCATGTGCCCGTCAGTACCTGTGCAATGTGCTAACACCTCACCAAGGTGTCGGTATAGACTAGAAATCATCGAATAAATTGTGATTATATTCACATTAATAGAAATTGTCTACCTCATTGGGAAAGGCGCCGCAAGTCAGTCGCGAGGCGCTGATCAATACACAGATGCGCATGGCGTTGAACAAAGTGGCGTTCTTGCCGTTCGGGTTGATGATCGACCGCTGGCGCTGGGGCGTGTTCGATGGCTCGATCGGCCCGGACCGCTACAATCAGGCGTGGTGGGAACTGAAGGCCAAATATCAGGGTGTGGCCCCGGTCGCGCCGCGCGGCGAGGCGTTCTTCGACCCAGGCGCCAAGTACCACGTGCCGGCCAACACGCCGTACACGCGCTACTTCCTCTCGCACATCCTGCAATTCCAGTTCTACAAAAGCCTATGCGATGCCGCCGGCCATAAGGGGCCTCTGTACGCCTGCACCTTCTACGGCAACAAGGAAGCCGGGCAGAAATTCTGGTCGATGCTGCAACGTGGCGCCAGCCAACCCTGGCAGGCCACGCTCAAGGAACTCACCGGCAGCGAGCGCCTCGATGCCGGCCCGTTACTGGAATACTTCGCGCCGATCCAG
>NZ_MDCB01000056.1 GCF_002939705.1 Xanthomonas albilineans
ACGCCGCGGTGCAGGAACAGTGCGATGCGATCTTCCGGGCCGATGCCGTGCGCGATCAGGTGATGGGCGAGTTGGTTGGCGCGGGCATCGAGGTCGGCATAGCACAGCGTGCACTGGCCATCGACCACGGCGATGGCCTGCGGGGTGCGTGCGACCTGCTGCTCGAACACGCTGGGCAGACAGCGCTGGTCGGCGAAGACGCGATGCTCGCGGGCGAGGCGTTGCAGCCATTGTTGGCGCTCGGTGGTGTTGAAGAGCGGCAAGCGCTCCACGCGGCAGTGTTCGTCGGCGACCATGCCGTGCAACACGGCGAAGAAGTGGTGCAGATGGCGCTCGATGGTGCTGCGCTCGAACAGTGCGGTGGCATAGCCGAGCGTACCGACGATGCGGCCGTCGTGCGCTTCCAAGGTGAGTTGCAGATCGAATTTGGCTGAGGTATCCGGGTAAACAATCGAGCGCAGCTCCAAACCCGGCAACGTGGGAGTTGCAGTGGGAGTGTTCTGCCAGGTGAGCATGACCTGGAACACCGGGTGCGCGGACAAACTCCGTTCCGGGTTGAGCGCTTCGATCACCTGTTCGAACGGCACGTCCTGGTGATCCTGCGCGGCCAGTGCGGTGCTGCGTACCTGCGCCAGCAAGTCGGCGACGGTCGGCGCGCCGCGTAGATCGATGCGCAGTGCCTGGGCATTGACGAAGAACCCGATCAGCGCTTCGAGTTCGCTGCGGGTGCGATTGGCGACGGGTGCGCCGATCACCACCTGGTCTTGACCCGACAGTCGTGACAACAGCACGGCCCAGCCGGCCAGCACGGTCATGAACATGGTGGTGCTGTGGCGCTGACTTAAGTGATTCAACGCGTCGGTGAGTTCGGCATCGATGACGATGTCGACATGGTCGCCACGATAGTCCTGCAATGCTGGACGCGGATGGTCGGTAGGCAGTTCCAACAGTGCCGGCGCGTCATGCAGGTGCTCGCGCCAGAAGCCAAGTTGACGTTGCAGCAGTGGCCCATCGAGCCAGCGGCGTTGCCACATGGCGTAATCGGGATATTGGATCGGCAACGGTGGCAAGGGATCGGGTTGGCCTTGCACGAAGGCGGCGTACAGCGCGCTCAGTTCCTGCACCAGCAACGCCATCGACCAGCCATCCGAAACGATGTGGTGCATGGTCACCAGCAGGCGATGTTGCTGATCGGCCAGCTGCAACAGGCGACCACGGATCAACGGACCACGGCTCAGGTCGAAGGGCGTGTTGGTTTCTTGTTCGGCGTGGAGTTGGGCGTCGGCGTGGGGGTCTGCTGTTTGCCGCAGATCGATGCACTCCAGTGCAAAGCCGACGTTGGCCGGCGCAATTACCTGTGTGGCGCCATCGTCGTTGGCGACGAAACAGGTGCGCAGGGCTTCGTGGCGGGCGACGATGCGATCCAAGGCTTGTTGCAGCGCGGATAGGTTCAGCACGCCGTGCAGGTCCACGCCGCCGGCGAGCAGGTACGCGCGTGCGGCACGTTGATCGAGCTGTTCTAGGAACCACAGTCGCTGCTGGGCGTAGGACAGCGGCAGCGCCGCGTCGTCGTCGCGTGGCGGGATGCTCTCTTCCGCAGCAGGGTCTGATTCGGCCAACAAGGCCCAGAGGCGATGTGCCTCCTCACGGCTCAGGTTAGAGATATCCTGTTGAGACATGGGGGAAGAGGACATGGTAGTTAGCGTTCCAATTGGGCTTTGGAGAAGAGGGATGCAGCGGTATCGCGCTGCAATTGCGCAAGCCGCATGCTGAGTACCAGATGGGCCATCTGCTGCAGGGTTGGCTGTGCGAACAGCCGCTGGATCGAAAGATCGCAATGCAGCGTGCGGCGAATCGCGGCGGCTAGTCGCACGGCGAGCAAGGAATGTCCACCAAGATCAAAGAAGCTGTCGTGGCGGCTGACCCGCTCGATGCCGAGCAACTCGCGCCACAGAGTCGCCAGTGCTTGTTCGAGTGGACCATCGGGTGCTTCATACGGCGCTTGTGCGAAGCCCGCCTCGTGTGGTGCTGGCAATGCACGGCGGTCCACTTTGCCGCTGGATGTCAGCGGCAGGGCATCCAGGAGGACGTAGGTGGCCGGTTGCATGTAGTCAGGCAGAAGCGCACGTAGTTGCGTGCGGATGGCAGTGGTTTCGCTTTGCGCAGCTGCCACATACGCCACCAGCCGTGGTGCGCCAACGTGGTCTGGGTGTGTTAAGACCAGCGCATCCTCAACGCCGTGGCAGGTGCGTAGCGCGGCTTCTATCTCGCCGAGCTCGATACGGAACCCGCGCAGTTTGATCTGATCGTCGTTGCGGCCGAGATAATCGAGTG
>NZ_MDCB01000057.1 GCF_002939705.1 Xanthomonas albilineans
AGTCGGTACAGGTCGATCAGGGCGTGCAGGCGCGTGGTCAATGCGTGGTGGGAGACCAGCACGCCCTTGGGTTTGCCGGTCGAGCCGGAGGTGTAGATGACGTAGGCCGGATGCTGCGGATGTAGTGCGGGAATGTTGGGTGCGTGCGTTGGCGCACAGGTCCAAAACTCTTGCTCGACATCGAGCCGCACGGTGTGCATGCCGTTGCGCGTCGCAAGCGATGCAGCCGTATCGCGATGGGTGAGCAGCACACTGGGTCGTGCATCGGCGAGCATGGCGTTCAGGCGCGCGGATGGCACATCGGGATCCAGCGGCAGGTAAGCGCCGCCGGCCTTGAGCACGGCGAGGATGGCAACGATCAGATCAATGCCGCGCGGCAGGCACACGGCGACGATGCGTTCTGGTACGACGCCCAGCCCGATCAGATGATGGGCGAGTTGGTTGGCGCGGGCATCGAGTTCGGCGTAGTGGAGTGCCTGGGTCTGCGCCACGACCGCGATCGCCTGCGGCGTGCGCCGCGCCTGTAAGGCGATGGTGTGATGCAGGAAGCCGTTGCCGTCGAGATCGTCCGTGGTGGCGTTGAAGCTGTGCAACTGCGCCAGTTCGTCGGCGGGTAACAACATCAGAGTATTCAATGGGGTATCCGGTGCCCGTTCCAGCGCCTGGATCAGCGCCTGCACCGCGTGTTGCATCAGCGCAATGACGCGCTCGGCACCGATGCGCGGCTCTACCGTCGCATCCACCGAAAAACCTCCAGTTGCGGTGATGTCGTTGATCGAGATCGCCAGTGGATAGTTGGTGCGCTCCGGCATTGCCAGCATTTCCATGCCAAGCCGGTTGTGTGCCTGCTGCGCTATGTCGGCCGGTGTCTGCGCCGTGATGCCACCGGCATAGCGATAGTTGAGCAGCGCGGTGAAGAGTGGTGCTGGTGGCGCGATGCCACTGCAGCGTTGCGCCAATGCCAATGGGGCGTGTTCGTGGTGGAGTAACTGCGCCAACTGCTGCTGGGTCTGGCGCAGCGCCTCGACCACGCTGCGGCCATTGCGTTGCAGCCGGATAGGCAGCGTGTTGAGGAACATGCCCAGAACACGGTCGGCACCGTTGCCGCCTTGCATACGACCGAACAACGTCGTACCGAACACCACATCGTCCTGGCCGCTGGTTTGAGCCAACACCAGTGCGCAGGCCAGATGGAATAAGCTGGATGGGGTGATATTGAGTCGGTGTGCATGACGGCGCACAGCGCTGGACAGGCCATCGGGCAGAGGGCGCAGTCTGTGTTCCATGTCAGCGCCGGTGCCGCGCACTTCGTACAGGCCGAACGGGATGGTGGGTGTTTCCAGATCACCCAACTGCTGGGTGAAGAAGGCGCGGTGTTCGGCTTCGCTTACATCAAGACGTGCTTGTGCGATGAAGTTGCGGAATGGCAGCGGCGCGGGCAAGCGGTGCTGGTGTCCGTGCAGATGGGCATGTATCTCCTCGATCAGCAGTTCCAGTGTGGTGTGATCCATGATCAGGTGATGGTAATGAAGGCCAAGTAGCCAGCGCCCGTGCACGCGATCTTCGACGAGGTCGGCATGGATCAGCGGTGCCTGGCTGATATCCAGACGGAAGCGAAGCGGATCCATGTGCTGCTGCAACGCTGCCAGCACGTCCTGCGCATCAAGGACGAGGGTGTGCAACAGCAGTGGCGCATGCCGCCAGACCACTTGAACGGGTGTGTGCAGACCCTGCCAGGCGAAGCTGGTGCGCAGGATGTCGTGGCGTGCGATGACCGTTTCCAGCGCGACGACGAAGGCATCCACATGCGCGCGCGTGTCGAATGCCAGCACGGTGCTGTTGAGGTAAGCATCGTTTTCTGGGCTGGCTAGATGATGGAATAGCAGACCTTCCTGCAGTGGCGCCAGCGGGTAGATGTCCTGCACGTTGGGCGCACCGCCCTGGACGGTCGCCACGGCAGCATCGGTCTCGGTTTGGCTGAGTTCGACCAGTGGCAGCATGTCCGGCGTGATGCGGGCGCAATCGGGGGTAATGCGATTGGGCGGGATGCGAAGCGTGGACGCGCAGGTGAGGGTGCTGGCGAGGCTGGCTAACGTAGGCGTGTTGAACAAGGCGCGCACGTCCAAGTGCCAGCCATGTCGGCGCAGACGCTCAATCAGGGTGATCGCCAGCAGCGAGTGCCCACCGAGGGCGAAGAAGTTGTCGTGACGCCCGACCTGTTCGACGCCGAGCAGCTCGCGGTAGAGATCGGCGAGCTGTGTTTCCCGTTCGCCTTCTGGGGCGAGGTAGGCTTGCGTCGCCAGCGCGTCGGCATCCGGTGCGGG
>NZ_MDCB01000058.1 GCF_002939705.1 Xanthomonas albilineans
CCGCTTCCACCGCCGCGTTGAGCGCCAGAATATTGGTCTGGAACGCGATGCCATCGATCACGCTGATGATGTCGGCGATCTTCTTCGAGGCCACCTCGATGCCAGTCATGGTCTGCACCACCTGACCGACCACCGCACCACCCTGCGAGGCCACCGACGCGGCGCCGACGGCGAGTTGGTTGGCTTGGCGTGCATTCTCCGCGTTCTGTTTCACCGTGGAGGTCAGCTCTTCCATCGAGGCCGCCGTTTCTTCCAAGCTCGCCGCCTGCTGCTCGGTGCGCTGCGACAAGTCATCGTTACCCGTGGCGATTTCGCTGGCGGCGGCATTGATCGAACCGGCCGACTGCTTGATGCGCCCGACGATGCTGGCCAGTTGCTCGGCCGTGGCATTGGCATCGTCGCGCATCTGCGCGAACACACCATGGAACTCGCCACGCATGCGCGCGGTCAGATCGCCCGCCGCAATCGCCTGCAGCAACGCCGACAACGACTGCAGATTGCCATCGGCGGTGGACATCAGTCGATTAAGGCTCTCCACCATCACCCGGAAGTCATACTGGAAGCGCTCGGCATCCCCGCGCGCGGCGAAGTCGCCATGCGCCGCCGAGTAAGCCAGTTGCTTGATCTGCCCGTTCATCGCCGACAGGTTTGCCTTCACTTCGTCCATGGTCTTGCTCAACACCGCTTCCTCGCCGGGCAGGCGATCCATGTCCTGACTCAGATCGCCGATCGCATAGCGCCCCATGATCTGCGCCAGCTTGGTCTTGACCGCCAGATGCGAGGACACCAGCGCATTGGTCTCGGCCGCCATCCGCCCGTAATCGCCGGGAAACGTCTGCGCATCGATACGGTGACTGACCTCGCCGGCATCGTGGCGCTTGGCCATTTCCAACTGCGCACCGATCAGGCTGCGCAATTGCTGCTGCATGCCATCCATCGCGATCAACAGCCGGCCGGTTTCGTCCTTGGCCGCGGTCCGCACGTCGTTATCCAGCTTGCCCGATGCAATCGCCTCGGCGGCACGGGTCGCGCGATTCAGCGGCATGGTCAGACTGCGCGTGATCAACCACGCCAGCAGACTGCTGACCAGCACCACGAGGGCACCACCGACGATAAGCAGATTACGCCCTCGGTCCATCGACTCGCTCGCCTCAGCATAGGCATCACTACTGCGTTTAGCCTGCAAATCCGCATAGGCGGCAATGGCATCCTGCCACTTCTGCACCACCGGAACGGACTTGGTCATCATCAAATCCAACGCCGCCTCCGGTTTGTAGTTCATGCCCAGATCGATGACGCGGTTATTGACCTCGACTGACATCGCCCGCGTGCGGTCGATCTCCTCCAACGCGGCACGGCTTTGCGCGTCACTGGGAATTTCACTCAACCGCTTGCGCGCTGCGAGATAGCGCGCGCGCTGCTGGCCGATCACTTTGGAGAAACGGATGTTGTCCTCCTGAGAGGTCGGCAACACGATGTTGCGGATATTGATGGCGACGGCCGAACTCGAGTCGAGCATCTCGCTGGATGCACGTATTGCCGCAATGTTGCGATTGACAATACTATCCAACCGCCCACGCGCCTGAAAGAGCGTGATAAGTCCGGCGACGACAAGCGTGCAGGAAAGTAGAATCAGGATGCCGAACGCCGTGGAGAGACGTGTACCGACGTTATAGCGTTGAAGGAAGGCGATCATGAAGGACTCTCACTGATAAGGGGAAGGACGCAATTCATCGCCCAGGAATCGCGTGACATTCCAGCGCCTGAGTGAACTGGACCCGCATCTACATGTAAATGCAAAAATAATGGGCCAAAAAATTTTTATATCTACCAACTATAGGCGAGCCCATTCACGATGCTTGGCCGAGATATCGGCGCCTCTCAGGCAGACTTAATAGGCTGCAGCATGGCCATTTCTTTTTCATTCACAAATATACAAAAATTTATATCGGCGAAGGCACCGAACCGAGTCGGTCGATTTTCGTAAAATTCGGGGGCATGCCTGCTCCGGAAACATCCCGGTATCGCGTTGGCATCGGCACGACACACAACGCCGCAGGCACAGCGCATGCGGCATCCGTTACAACGTGCGGGATGGCACCGCGTGCGGCGCCATCCCTCCACACCGACCTGGCTTAGAACTCCTGCCAATCCTTCTCCACTGCCGCCGCCGGCCGCTCGCGCCGCGGGGCTACCGCCACCGGCTTGACCACCGACGCCACCGACGCCTTGCCCTGCCGTGGCGGCAGCGCCGCAGAGGCATCGAGCTTGAACAACGCCACCGCCTGGCTCAACTCCACCGCCTGCTG
>NZ_MDCB01000059.1 GCF_002939705.1 Xanthomonas albilineans
GCGCTGTCCGACAGCCTGTCGGGCACGTTGAACTGGAGCTACGACGGCTTCGACCAGGTGACCCAGGCCAACGGCCCGCAGGGTAGCATCGTGTACGGCTACGACGCGGTAGGCCGGCGCACCAGCATGCAGGCGGCCACGCAGACGAAAGTGAACTATGCCTATGATGACGGCAACCGCCTGACCGGCATTGCCCAGGGGAGCGACACGGTGAGCTTCGCCTACGACAACGCCAACCGGCTGAGCAGCAAGACGCTGCCGAACCAGGTGCAGACGGTGTACGTGTACAACGACGCCAATCAAGTGACGGGCCTGGCCTGGGGCAAGGCGGGGCAAGCGGCACTGGGAAGCCTGGGCTATGGCTACGACAGCCGAGGGCAACTGGTGGCGCAGACCGGTAGCCACGCGCCGCAGGCGTTGCCACCAGCCAGCACCAACAATACCTTCGACGACAACAACCGACAGACCCAGGCCAACGGCAACGCCCGCAGCTACGACGCCGACGGCCACCTGCTCAGTGATGGCACGAGAACCTACACCTGGGACGACCGCGACCACCTGAGCCAGATCACGCAGGGCGGGACTGTCATCGCCAGCTACAGCTACGACGCACTGGGTCGTCGCAGCGCCAGGACAGAGAACGGCAGCACCACGCAATACCTGTACGACGGTCTGAATACCGTGCAGGAGACGCAAGGCACGACGATCAACCCGATCCTGACGGGCCCGGGCATCGACGAACGCTACGCGCGCGATGACAACGGTGGACGCACTTATTTCCTGACCGACGCATTGGGCAGCACACGATTGCTGACCGACACGAATGGCAATGCGGTGCAGCGCTACGACTACGATCCCTACGGCGCGACCACGCAGAGCAGCACGAGCTACAGCAACCCGTATCAATACACCGGGCGCGAGCACGACCAGAGTGGGTTGTATTACTACCGTGCGCGGTATTATACGGCGGAGTTGGGGCGGTTCATTAGTGAGGATCCAATTAAGTTGGCTGGCGGGGTGAATGGTTACAGCTATGTCGCTGTAAGGCCAATTGATCACCTTGATCCACTAGGTCTTTGGAGTTTTTCTATTGGTGGGTATATTCCAACCGAAGTGTTTGGTCCTTTCGGGCCTGGTGGTGCTATTGTTGTTTCGGGAGAGGGCTTTGAACTCAAATCAATAGGTTTTCGCGGAGGTGTCGGTGCTGGTGGTGGTCTTTCAGTTGATCCTTTGGGAGGGCCTCCGGATCCAAATGCATGTAGTGGATCAAATAGCATCGGCGTTTTTGCAAATGGTGGAGTGGCAGTTGGGCCAATAGGTGTTGGTTATGATAGGACATATGGTGGGACACAAGCCATAGATAATTATGGTCGCGTGTCATGGAGTGAATATGGTGGTGCATCCGGACAGTCCGATTATGGGCCTCGCTACGTGGAGGGTTTAGAAGGTTCGGTTTCAGTTGGCATTGAGTTAACTCATAATTTCTAGGTGAAATAATGAGCTGGAGATTTTTTAATATAGTGGTGCTATTCATTTCTTTGGTGGGGTCGATTTTTTCCAGGGTTCTTCCTGGATTTGAATATTATAATTTTAATTGCTTTGGCTTGGGTTTGATTTCCTTATTGGCTATGGTTGGCGTTATTTTTACTTGTGCAATGAGTAATTATATGATGGATAGTGAATTTTTTTGGGATTATCCAAGTATAAGTGGCAGGCTTGATATGGTTGGCCAGCCATTTCAGTTGTATGCAGGGGTTTCCTGTGTCGCCATTGCTATGGCGCTAGGCACTTTATTTAGGAATTTTATTTTCGGCATTCAAAGCTTGGATTGGTCTTTTTATGCTTGCATTGGGGTTGGCGTCTTTATTGGGTTATTTCTGTGCCTTAAATTGTTTAAAAATAGGCTAAATGTTTGAAGGGCTTTGGGAGAATTTTTGAGAGTCTGTAATTTAAACAGTACAATAATCCTTTGATGCGGCGGCGCCCACCGTGCAGGCGCCTGGCGTGACGGCGCGACCATCGGCGACGCTGTTGGGCTGCGGCCAATCGCACCCGTTGCCGTGCCGGGCGCATGCGCTGCTGGCCGATGGCACCTGGCGTCCGGGCCAGGACAATACCGATGCGCGCTGGCGGGCGCCCGGTGCCCAACCGGCGCAGCCGGCGCTGAGCGCATTGGAGGCGGTGGCGATGGCCAGCCAGCGCACCAG
>NZ_MDCB01000060.1 GCF_002939705.1 Xanthomonas albilineans
GGCATAGGCAGACCCATCCGGTGCCGGCAATGCCTTGCGATCCAGCTTGCCGTTCGGGGTCAGGGGCAGCGCGTCCAGTTGTACGTAGGCGGTTGGCAGCATGTAGTCGGGCAGACGCATGCCGAGTTGGGTACGCACGGCATCGGGGCTGAGCACGACGCCGTCGACATCACCGACCAGATAGGCGACCAGTCGCGGTTCGCCCAGATTGTCCTCGCGCAGCACCACCGCGGCGTCCTGCACGCCCACGCAAGCACGCAGCGTGGCGCCGATCTCGCCCAGTTCGATGCGGAATCCACGTAGCTTGATCTGGTCGTCATCGCGACCCAGATATTCGAGCGTCCCGTCCGCGCGCCAGCAGGCGACATCGCCACTACGGTACATCCGTGTCCCGGGTTGCTCGGCAAACGGATCAGGCACGAAGCGTTCGGCGGTCAGATCCGCACGGCCAAGATAGCCGCGCGCCAGCTGCGGCCCGGCGATATGCAGTTCGCCGGCCACGCCAATCGGCACCAGTTGCCCGTGTGGATCGAGCACGTAAAGGCGAAGGTGCGCAATCGGTTGGCCGATCGGTACGCGCCCGTTGGGCGCGTGCGCATCTTCTGCAGTGATCGTGTGGACCGCGCAGCCAACCACCGTCTCGGTCGGGCCGTATTCGTTGATCAGCCGGGTGTGCGGCGCGAGGGCGTGCCAACGGGCCAGCGTGGCTGGCGGCAGCGCTTCGCCGCCGATCACCATCACCGCCGGGCTGAGCGGCGCCTGATGCTCGACCAACTGCTGGCCCAACACTTCCAAATGCGCCGGGGTGAGTTTGACCAACCCCAGCGGGGTCGGATCGCACAGGCGCTGCCGCAAGGCGTCAAGCGTGTCGTGTTCGGGCAGCAGTTCGACCTGCGCACCGCACAGCAGTGGCGCGAGCAGGCTGGTCAAGGTGGCGTCAAAGGACAGTGTGGAGGACACCACCGCGCTGGGAGTTGGGCGATAGGTCTCAACGGCCCATTGCAGGTAATGCGCGGCGCCGGCATGGGTGAGCAAGGTGCCCTTGGGCTGTCCGCTGGAACCGGACGTGTAGATGACGTAGGCCAAATTATCCGGGCACAGGCCATTGGCGTGGCGGTCGGGATTACTGTCTGGCAGATGCGCCCAATGCTCACTGTCGGCTTGCAGATCGACGATCACCGCCGCAGTGGCACCGTATTCGATCAGGCTACGACTGGCGGCATCCGTCAGCACCGCCACCGCGCTGCAATCGGATTGCATATAGGCCAGCCGCTCCGGCGGATAGGCCGGATCCAGCGGCACATACGCACCGCCCGCCTTCAGCACCGCCAGCAGCGCCACCACCATCTCCACACTGCGCTGCACGCAGATCGCCACGCGATCGTCGGGACGCACACCCAATCCGCGCAGGTAATGTGCCAACCGATTGGCTCGCGCATTCAACTCGCCATACGTCAGCGACACCTCGCCCTGCACCACCGCGATGGCCGAGGGATCACGCGCGACCTGCGCCTCGAACAACTCGTGCACACAGGCATCGCGCGGATAATCCGCTGCCGTCGCATTCCACTCCGTCAACACCTGATGCCGCTCGGCCTCGTCCAGCAACGGCAGACGATCCACCGCCATATCTTCGGCACCCTCGGCCACCATCGACGCCAATAGATGCCGCCAATGGCCCATCCACCGCTCCAGCGTCGCATGCTCGAACAACGCCGTTGCATAGGTCAGACTGCCGACGATCCCCTCTTTGCTTTCGGCCAACGACAATGACAGGTCGAACTGCGCGCTCGTCCTAGCCGCACCCAGCCCGCTGGCCTCAAGTTCGCCTAGGTCCAGGTCGCCTTCCGGTGTGTTCTGCCAAGCGAACATCACTTGGAACAACGGCGCATGGGACAGGCTGCGCGGCGGCTGGACCAGTTCCACCACCTGTTCGAACGGAATGTCCTGATGCGCCTGCGCCTGTAGCGCACGCTCCTTCACCGATGCCAGCAACTGCGCCAGCGTCGGTGAACCCGACACCTCCACCCGCAACGCCAGCGTGTTCACGAAGAACCCGATCAGCCCTTCGGTCTCCGACCTCCCACG
>NZ_MDCB01000061.1 GCF_002939705.1 Xanthomonas albilineans
TATCGCCCGCGCAAACTCAAGGTGCGCGATCCGCTGCACGATCTGCAGCTCCTGCGCGATATGGCGATCATCAATGCGCGGGTGCGCGCCGAACTGGGGCCGCTGCCACCTGGCGGATTGCCGGTGGAACCCAAGCGTAAACCCGCGCCGTGGCCATTCCAATCGACAGCCGCATCCGCGCCCCATTCCCCCGAGGACGACCCGATGAAACTGCAACACCTTGCCGCCACCGCCCTCATGCCGCTGGCACTGACCGCTGCGGGCTGCTCCAAAGGCATCGATGTCGGCAATGACGGCGCCACCGGTCACCTCAACCCGCACCCGGTCAGACGCTACGAAGTGATTGCCACCTCCCATGCGCCGGGGCCATGGGATACGATCAAGGCATATATCGGGTATGACGTCATCAATGAGAAATGCGTGCCGATGATGCCGTTCGTTGGTGTGCGACAGACGCCTAATACTGGGCTCGATGTTCCCATGACACAGGTGGACGATCACACGTGGAAGGGATATTTTTATCGCGACGCCTTGCTGGACGAGGATTATTTCAAGCTTGGCGTGTGCCACTGGGATGCAACCGGCATAAGCGTCAACGCATTAGCAGGGGGCGTGAGATTTAATTGGGGTCGCACGTTGAATTCGCTTCTGCATGCTGACCAGAAAAAGCAGACTTTCTACTTCAAGAAGAGCGCATATGGGGATCGTTCTCTGCACTATCCCCCTCTAGCTCTTTCGGGAGAAGACGATGAGGCGCTTCAAAATCCAGATGCTCACTTCCAAGTCACCATTACTGTCAGGGAAGCCAAGCCATGAACCCTGCCGATCAAAAGCGCGCCGATGCGGCCATTGATTCTTATTTAAATCGTTCGCAGAGTGAAGTTGATGGTTCGAAGAAAATACCTCTAGGAGGTACAGACTATACCGTCTTCGGCTACGCGAACGATCCTATAACCGGATTTCATGCCACGGCATATCAGACTCTGGAGAAGCCATATCACATTATCATCGCCTACCGTGGCACCGACACGGATTTATTTACCGGTGAGACCAAGGCGGAAAAAAGGAGTCATGCGCTCACCACCCTCCAGGACATCGCCGTCGATGCCACGATGGTGCGCGACGCCGTCAATCCACAAAAAGCTGCCGCCGATGCGTTCACCGCGCAGATGCTCGCTAAGGCGGCTGAGCAGCGCATTCCCAAAGAACACGTAACCGTCGCCGGCCACTCCCTCGGCGGCGCGCTGGCGCAGATCGAAGCGGCCAAATACGGCCTGGCTGGCTCCACCTACAACGCTTACGGCGCGAGGGGGCTGACCGATGGCACGCCGCAGCCCGGCTGCCACGTGACCAATTACCGCATGGCCGGCGATGTGGTGAGCGCGGCGAGCCCTCACGTCGGCAGCATGGTGTCGTTGGCCAGTCATGACGATGTGCAGAGCCTGCGCGCTGGCCGGTATCTGGATGCGCCCGTCGGCGCGCCGCCCCCGAATGTGCTGATAGCAACGCGATGGGGGGACCACGGCGCTGCCCAGCACTTCGGCAGTCAAAGCACGGACAACGTCCTGGCCCCGCAGCGGTTCAGTGAAGCGTCGCAGCGTTACGCGGACCATCAGAGTGCCTTCGAGCATTTCACCTGGGATGTGTCGCACGAACGTGCCGAACTGTCCCAGGCGCTACGTCAGATGCGCGCGCACCCTGACCAGACCCATCTGCCAGCGGAGATCCAGCGGCAGGTGAACGAATACCTGGCGTTGAACGTGGACCCGTCGCTGCGCGATGCCATCGAACATAACGCGCACGTGCAGGGTACGGCACGCGACTTACACGATGCCGGCGATGCCGCGCGCTCGGTGGGCCATGCGGTACACGCCATGGACGAGCGCATGGCCTCGGCGGCGCATCGGGCGGGCGTCGCGGCTTTCCCATTGAACCCCACGGCGTCGCTGGTCGGCTTGGCGGCGGGCGAAGCGGCGCATCTGCACGGGCGAGTTGCAGATGCTGCGGG
>NZ_MDCB01000062.1 GCF_002939705.1 Xanthomonas albilineans
GAGCGTCTTGTTCGTCGGGCATATCCCATTGCGCGTATGCAGCCTCTCGACCTGCGCGCGGATGCTTTGGTTCAACGCATGATCGGGATGGCCGGCTTCGCGCGGATCACGCGGTGGTCGTTGCGCTTCCTGCCGTGCGCGCTCCTGTTCTTCCCGCTGCACGATCGCGCGTGCCTGCGCCAGGATGGCTTGACCACGTGGGGAGTTGGTGAAAGCTTCGCCCTCCTTGCGCAGGGTTTCTCTATCATTGTTTTCTAACGCAACCGCGATGCGCTGCAACGTGGCCGAGGCCGCCAGATACTCCGGCGAATGAGGCCGTTGCGGTGCTTCGCCTGTCGTCGCACGCTCAACCGCCACATGGGGTGGTGGTGCATGTTCCTGCATGTGTCTGTCCATGGCAGGTGGCAGGGTGGAAAACGCGTCCGCGTTCGTCGATGTGGTGTGGGTGGACGATGCGTCCGGCGCATGGGGCGGTGTACCTTGTTGCGAGTGCGCCGGTAGCGGTGGCGCCGCTAACGCATGCGGATGCGGTCCCTCGCGGAAGAACGCCGGCAGCGCTGGATCGGTGTGTTCGGTCGATACCGCCACCGGGCGCAAGGGCAAGTGCGCGCGTAGCCCGGCATCCAGGGATTGCGCATCGTTTGGGGCCTGGGTCATGCCCGAGCCATCCAGGTTATGCACATGTACGCGATGCCCGAGGGTCGCCGCCATGGTGGTGGTGTAGTAGGAGCCGTGCTGTTCGGAGCGGTGAATGACGTTCATTTCCGGCGCGCTGGGCACGGTGCGCGGTTGCAGAAACGGTTTGTCGCTCAGGCTATTGACATAATCCGTCAGCAGATTGCCGTTGCGTACCGACAGACCATCGAGTCGGTAGGAACCGCCGATATCCGAATGCGCGCCAGGATGGGTCAGATTGAGGAAGCGCCCGTCGTGGGAATGGCCGGGATGCAGGATGTCCTTGGCCGGGAACAGATCGCGGCGTTCGTCGCGGGCGGTGAGTTGCAAACCTGACACCACCGAGGGCGGCAAGCGCACGTCGTGCAGATTCATGTCGCCAGTGGCCACCGGGTCCAGCAAGCCGACGGTTTGCGCGGTGTGGCCGGGCGGCACCAGGGGCGGATGCGTGGGAGTGAGTTTGAGGATTTCTCCGTGTGGACCTTGATCGATTTTCATCCCAATAGGATCCTGGATGCCACGCTCATGGACCATACGGGTGAACATGGCCGCAGTAACCGCGCCACGGCTGAAACCCGTGGACACGATGCTGATTTCGGCTTTGGGGTCTTCGTCGTGCCATGTTCTGGCTTGAAGGATGAACTTCAAGTACATCTCTTCCATCCGTGGGCCGTAGCTATAGCCCAGCGCACCATCGAGCTTATTCGTCCAGGAGTCGTCCTGCGTGCCTACGCCGGGGACGTAATAGCCGTTGACGCTGTGAAGACCAGCGAAGTTGGCCGCGTGTACTTGATCGTACAAGATGCCGATATTGGTGATGTGCTGAGGATCTTTGTTCTTGTCGTTACCGGTGCCATCGAAACAGGCCACGAACAAGCGGGTGTGTGGATTCTGTTGACTGACCAGCAGCGGCGCCTGGAACTGCGCCAACTCATGGCGGCTGTGTGCATATGTCGCCAAGTCTTGCGCCGTTGCTGGATACGTTTCCACGTCATCCGGCCATGTCTTTGCATCGGTATGCTCGTTGCCCATTACATGCTCCCTGGCGAGGACGCCATCAGTAGGTTTTGGTGTATGCGAGGATCAGGTCGTTGCGGAAATAACTATCCGGCCTGCCTGGACGCTGCGGAACAGATGTTTCCACAAATGCCCGCATATACACATTGATGGTACGATCGTTCACTTCCAGGATGATGTCTGGAGGCATATCCGCGTGCAGGATCGGCGGCAACTGATTCTGCGGCACATGGTGCAGGATCACCTTGTCCTTGAAGATGGCTTCGAGATCTACCAGGGCATGGTGCGGCTG
>NZ_MDCB01000063.1 GCF_002939705.1 Xanthomonas albilineans
AGCATCGATACCCACACGCCGCCGCCGGACCCGGACACGCCGCATTGCAGCGATGGCTGCGGCAAGGAGGCCGGTGGCGGTGGCGCGACGGCTGGCGATCCCATCGACCTATATACCGGAGAATTTTCCTATACCGAGACCGACGCGGTAGTGCCGGGCCTGTCGCCGCTGGTGGTGACACGGGCCTATCGTCCGGGCGACCCGAACAAGCAGGACTTCGGGATCGGCACGGCGGCCAATTTCCGCTATACGCTCTATGCGCCCACGAACGATTACAACCAGTTGCAACTGGTGCTGCCCGGCGGCATGCCAGTGACGTTCGCGCGGGTGTCCGGCGCATACCTGGCCGGGCAATGGCAGCAGACCGGCTCGGTCTCCGGGTATGCCGGTGCGACCATCACCCAGGGCAGCCCGCGCGGCCACGGCTACCTGCTGATGCTGCGCGACGGCAGCATGATGTACTTCAACCAATACTCGCCCAACCGGCTGGAGTGGAGCCTGGACCACTTCGGTAACCGGGTGGACTACACCTACGATGCCGGCTTGGTCAGCCACATCATCTCGGCCACTGGGCGTTCGCTGAGCATCGGCTACGACGGCAACAACCGCATCAATACGCTGAGCGACCCACTGGGCAACACCTGGTCCTACGCCTACAACGACGACGGCTACCTGTCGCAGGTGACCCGCCCGGATGGCAGCACGCGCAGTTACCACTACAAGATCCGCCAGGCCGCCGGGATCCGCGAAGGCGCCGACACGCTGCCCTATCAGGCGCGCTTGGAGTCGATCACCGACAGCAAACAGCAGCGGGTGGTGTTCAACGAGTTCGAGAGCGCCAACGGCACCTGGACGGGGCGGGTGGTCAAACAGACCCAAGCCGATGGCGGGGTGTTGACGATCAACTACGCGCACGTGGATGGCAGCACCACCGGGGTGCTGGTGACCAAGCCCGACGGCAGCCAGCGCCGGGTGGTGTTCGACCCGGTCAGCCACTACCCGCAGAGCGACACCCTGGCCTACGGCACGCCCTTGGCGCAGACCATCCTCTACACCCGCACCGCAAGCGGCCAGACCACCGCACGCACCGATGCCTTAGGCCGGCGTACCGAATACGCCTACGACAGCGCCGGACGTCCGCTCCAGATCACCCAACTGGCCGGCACCGCGCAGGCACGCACCACCACGCTCGCCTACAACGGCGATGGCGATTTGGCCTCGATCACCGATGCCTTGGGCCGCACTACCAGCTTCGGTTACACGAACCGCTGCCTGACCTCGGTAACCACGCCGCTGGGCCAGACCAGTACCGCCACCTGCAACGGCGCCGGGCAACGCCTGAGCGTGACCGACCCACTTGGTCACACGACCAATTTCACCTGGAGCAACGACGACCTGACCGCGATCACCGACGCTCTGGGCCGACAGACGCAATTGCGCTACGACGCGCTGGGCCGCTTGATCGGCGTGCAGGACGCGCAAGGCAACATCTCCCGCTTCGAATACGACGCACTGGGCCGGCAGACCAAGGCGGTCGATCCGTTGGGCAACAGCGTGGCCACGGGCTTCGATGCCAACGGCAACGTGTCGGCGATCCTGCTGCCGCACGGGGCGGGGGTGACGTATGCCTACGATGCACGCGACCGCCGCATCAGCCGCACCGACGCGCTGGGGCAAACGGAGAGCTGGACCTACGACAGCATGGACCGTGTCGCCACGCACACCGACCGACGCAACCGCACCACCAGCTACAGCTACGACGCGCTGGGCCGGCCGAGCACGGCCACGCTGCCCGGCACGGGCGGCACGCTGACGGCCCGCTACGACGCCGGCAACCGGCTGATGGCGCGCTGTCCGACAGCCTGTCGGGCACGTTGAACTGGAGCTACGACGGCTTCGACCAGGTGACCCAGGCCAACGGCCCGCAGGGTAGCATCGT
>NZ_MDCB01000064.1 GCF_002939705.1 Xanthomonas albilineans
CTGCAAGGCGGCGGCGCGCATCAGTACGCGACCACGCAGATCGCGCGCGTGGCCGGGCTGTACGTCACCGGCAGCAACGGCAGCGGCATCCTGTCGGTGGTGGGTGGCGGCGACGTGACCTTGCAGGGCGCACAGGTACGCAACGCCGGCACCGATGGGGTGACCCAACTGGTGGCCGGTCACGACCTGACGCTGGGCGCGCAGACGCTCACGCACAGCACCGACACCACGGATAACGCGCGCAACTACCAACGCAGCAGCGAGACCACGCATGCAGTGAGCAGCGTGCAAGGCGCGGGCGACGTGGTGCTGGCGGCGGGCCACGATGTGACCCTGCAAGCGGCGCAGATCGGCGCAGGCAAGGCGCTAGCGGTGCAGGCCGGTCACGACCTCGATAGTCAGGCGGTGGTGGACAGCACGACGCAGTCGACCAGCAGCGTGAGCAAGCGCCACTCGCTGGTCACCTCCACCCACGACGAACACGTGCAAGGCACGCAACTGGGTGCGGGCGGCGACATCGTGATGCGCGCAGGCAACGACCTGACCTTGGCATCGACGGCGGTGGCGAGCCAGACCGGCGGCATCGCCCTGGCCGCCGGCCACGACGTGGCGCTGACGGCGACGCAGGAACAACACGACAGCGTGGTGGACGAGCAAACGCGCAAGAAAAAGTTCCTCTCCAGCAAGACGACGACCACGCACGACGAGAGCCACGACAGCATTGCGGTGACGAGCAGCCTGAGTGGCGACACGGTGCAGATCGCGGCGGGCAACGATCTGTTGTCGCAAGGCGCGCAGATCGTCGGCACCGGCGATGTGGTGCTGGCCGCCGGCAACAACCTCACCTTGGAGACGGCGCAGAACACGCACAGCGAAGAACACGACAGCCAGCGCAAGAAGAGCGGCCTGTTCGGCAATGGTGGCCTCAGCGTCACCTACGGCAAGCAATCGCTCAAGACCGATACCACTAGCAGCACGTTGACCCACACTGGCAGCACGGTGGGCAGCCTGGACGGCAACGTGACGCTGGTGGCGGGCAACACGCTGGCGATCACCGGCAGCGATGTGATGGCGTTGCAAGGCGACATCACCGCCAAGGCCAAGGACATCGCGATTACCGAGGTACATGACACCAGCGACAACACGCAGAAGACGGCGTTCAAGCAAGGCGGGTTGACGATGTCGGTGACCTCGGCGGCGCTGAACCTGGCGCAGGGGGCGTTGCACAGCGCGCAGGCGGGCAGCCAGGCCAAGGGCGATGCGCGGATGCAGGCGTTGGCCGGGGCGTCGGCGGCGTACAGCGCGTATGGGGCGGGCCAGGCGATGGGCAACCTGCTCTCGGCCGACAGCGCCAAGGACGCCATGCAAGGAGCGGGCATCAACGTCGCCATCACCGTGGGCGGCAGCCGCAGTCATAGCGAGAGCGAGCAACACAGCGACACCAGCAAGGGCTCGACCCTGCATGCCGGCGGCAACGTCACCCTGATCGCCACCGGCGGCGGTGACGACAGCAACCTCTTGATCCGTGGCAGCGACGTCAAAGCGGGCAACAACCTGCTGCTGGCGGCCGACCACGACATCACGGTGGAGTCGGCACAGGACACAAGCGAGCAGCACAGCCGCAGCAAGAGCGGCAGCGCGGCGATCGGT
>NZ_MDCB01000065.1 GCF_002939705.1 Xanthomonas albilineans
ACCGATCGCCGCGCTGCCGCTCTTGCTGCGGCTGTGCTGCTCGCTTGTGTCCTGTGCCGACTCCACCGTGATGTCGTGGTCGGCCGCCAGCAACAGGGTGTTGCCCGCTTTGACGTCGCTGCCACGGATCAAGAGGTTGCTGTCTTCACCGCCGCCGGTGGCGATCAGGGTGACGTTGCCGCCGGCGTGCAGGGTCGAGCCCTTGCTGGTGTCGCTGTGTTGTGTGCTCTCGCTATGACTGCGGCTGCCGCCCACGGTGATGGCGACGTTGATGCCCGCTCCTTGCGCGACGCCCTTGGCGCTGTCGGCCGAGAGGTTGCCCATCGCCTGGCCCGCCCCATACGCGCTGTACGCCGCCGACGCCCCGGCCAGCGCCTGCATCCGCGCATCGCCCTTGGCCTGGCTGCCCGCCTGCGCGCTGTGCAACGCCCCCTGCGCCAGGTTCAGCGCCGCCGAGGTCACCGACACCGTCAACCCGCCTTGCTTGAACGCCGTCTTCTGCGCGCTGTCGCTGGTGTCATGTACCTCGGTAATCGCGATGTCCTTGGCCTTGGCGGTGATGTCGCCTTGCACCGCCATCACATCGCTGCCGGTGATCGCCAGCGTGTTGCCCGCCACCATCGTCACGTTGCCGTCCAGGCTGCCCACCGTGCTGCCGGTGTGGGTCAGCGTGCTGCTGGTGGCATCGGTCTTGAGCGATTGCTTGCCAATGGTGAAGTTCAGGCCACCGCCACCGAACAGGCCGCTCTTCTTGCGCTGGCTGTCGTGTTCTTCGCTGTGCGTGTTCTGCGCCGTTTCCAGGGTCAGGTTGTTGCCGGCGGCCAGCACCACGTCGCCGGTGCCAACGATCTGCGCGCCTTGCGACAGCAGATCGTTGCCCGCCGCGATATGCACCGTGTCGCCACTCAGGCTGCTCGTCACCGCAATGCTGTCGTGGCTCTCGTCGTGCGTGGTCGTCGTCTTGCTGGAGAGGAACTTTTTCTTGCGCGTTTGCTCGTCCACCACGCTGTCGTGTTGTTCCTGCGTCGCCGTCAGCGCCACGTCGTGGCCGGCGGCCAGGGCGATGCCGCCGGTCTGACTCGCCACCGCCGTCGATGCCAGGGTCAGGTCGTTGCCTGCGCGCATCACGATGTCGCCACCCGCACCCAGTTGCGTGCCTTGCACGTGTTCGTCGTGGGTGGAGGTGACCAGCGAGTGGCGCTTGCTCACGCTGCTGTTGGACTGCGTGCGGCTGTCCACCACCGCCTGACTATCAATGTCGTGACCGGCCTGCACCGCCAGCGCCTTGCCTGCGCCGATCTGCGCCGCTTGCAAGGTCACATCGTGGCCCGCCGCCAGCACCACGTCGCCGGCGCCTTGCACGCTGCTAACCGCATGCGTGGTCTCGCTGCTACGTTGATAGTTGCGCGCATCGTGCGTGGCGTCGGTGCTGTGCGTGAGCGTCTGCGCGCCCAGGGTCAGGTCGTGACCGGCCACCAGTTGGGTCACCCCATCGGTGCCGGCGTTGCGCACCTGCGCGCCCTGCAAGGTCACGTCGCCGCCCCCCACCACCGATAGGATGCCGCTGCCGTTGCTGCCGGTGACGTACAGCCCGGCCACGCGCGCGATCTGCGTGGTCGCGTACTGATGCGCGCCGCCGCCTTGCAG
>NZ_MDCB01000066.1 GCF_002939705.1 Xanthomonas albilineans
CCGGTAATTGAGCAAGGAGGTAAACAACGGCGCCGGTGCCGGAACACTGCTGCAACGCTGCGCCAGCGACAGCGGCGCATGCTCGTGCCGCAACAGCCCGGCAAGCCGTTGCTGCACCACACGCACACTCTCCACCACACTGGACCCGTCTATCTCGATCCGCAGCGGCAAGGTATTGATGAACATGCCCAGCGCACGGTCGGCGCCCGCTCCACTTTGCATGCGACCAAACAGCACCGTCCCGAACACGACGCGTGCATGCCCCGTGGTACGTGCCACCACCTGCGCCCAGGCCAGATGGAACAGACTGGCCGCACTGACGCCCAGTTCGCGTGCCTGGCTGCGCAGCAACACCGACAACCGATCCGGCAACTCGAGACGCACTTCCTGCACATCCGATCCATCGCCCTGCACATCGACCAGACCGAACGGCGCACAGGGCTCATCCACATCACCCAGCAGTGTGCGGAAATAGGCTTCGTGCTCCTCTCGGCTCACGCCCAGCAGTGCTTGTGCCACGAAATTACGAAACGGCAGTGGCGGCGGCAAGCTTGCAGTCTCACCGCACAGGTGACATCTGACCTCCTCCAGCACAATCTCCAACGTGGTGTGATCCAGCGCCAGGTGGTGACTGAGCAATTGCAACAACCAGCGCCCACTGGCCGGATCGTATGCAACAAAACCACGCATTAGCGGCGCCTGACGCACATCCAGGCGCCAATGCCGCGGATCGAAACGCGATTGCAGCAGTGCCGCGGCATCGTCAGTGCCGTGCTCCACGCAAACCTCCTCGATCAGCAGCGGCGCACGACGCCATACGACCTGCACCGGGGCGGCCAACCCTTCCCAGGCCACCGCCGTGCGCAGGATATCGTGACGATCGATCACACGTTGCAAGGCTTCGATAAACCCGTCCAGACGCGAACGGCTGTCGAACGCGATCAGGTTCGGCTGTAGATAGGCATCGCCTTCGTGCTGCAGCAGGTGATGGAAGAAAATGCCTTCCTGCAACGGGGCCAGCGGATAGATGTCCTGGAGATTGGCACAGCCACCCGGTGTCATCGCAACGATGGCGTCGATCTGCTCCTGCCTGAGTGCCACCAGCGGCAGCATCTCCGGGGTGATCACCGCGCTGTTGGGGCCAATGCCATTGGGCGGCACGCTGACCGACACGGTGCCGCTCGCCGCGGCCAGTGCCGCAAGCGTCGGCGTGGCGAACAAGGTGCGCAAGTCGGCCTGCAAACCCTGCTTACGCATGCGCTCGGTCAGCGTCACCGCCAGCAACGAATGTCCGCCGAGAGCGAAGAAGTTGTCGTGCCGACCGATCGTGTCCAGACCCAGCAGGTCCGACCAGATCACGGCAATGGCCTGTTCGATTTCATCCTGCGGTGCTTCATATGCATGCGCGGCATAGGCAGACCCATCCGGTGCCGGCAATGCCTTGCGATCCAGCTTGCCGTTCGGGGTCAGGGGCAGCGCGTCCAGTTGTACGTAGGCGG
>NZ_MDCB01000067.1 GCF_002939705.1 Xanthomonas albilineans
GACCATGCACCACATCGTTTCGGATGGCTGGTCGATGGCGTTGCTGGTGCAGGAACTGAGCGCGCTGTACGCCGCCTTCGTGCAAGGCCAACCCGATCCGCTGCCGCCGCTGCCGATCCAATATCCCGATTACGCCGTATGGCAACGCCGCTGGCTCGACGGACCACTGCTGCAACGTCAACTTGGCTTCTGGCGCGAGCACCTGCATGACGCGCCAGCACTGTTGGAACTGCCTACCGACCATCCGCGTCCAGCAGTGCAGGACTATCGCGGCGACCATGTCGACATCGCCCTCGATGCCGAACTCACCGACGCCCTGCGTGCCCTGAGCCAGCGCCACGGCACCACCGTGTTCATGACCGTGCTGGCCGGCTGGGCCGTGCTGTTGTCACGGCTGTCGGGTCAAGACCAGGTGGTGATCGGCGCGCCCGTCGCCAATCGCACCCGTAGCGAACTCGAAGCGCTGATCGGCTTCTTCGTCAATGCCCAGGCACTGCGCATCGATCTACGCGGTGCGCCGACCGTCGCCGACTTACTGGCGCAGGTGCGCGTCACCGCACTGGCCGCGCAGGATCACCAGGACGTGCCATTCGAACAGGTGATCGAAGCGCTCAATCCCGAGCGGAGTTTGTCTGCGCACCCGGTGTTCCAGGTCGTGCTCACCTGGCAGAACGTCCCCGAGGCCGAGTTGGTCCTGCCCGACATTCGGTTGCAGCCCATCCCGGCACAGGCCGGCGATGCCAAGTTCGATTTGGAGTTCTCGCTGCACGAGCAGCAGGATCGTATCGTCGGCAGCCTGGGGTATGCCACGGCGTTGTTCGAGCGCAGCACTATCGAACGCCATCTGGCCAAGTTCGTGACCCTGTTGCGCGGCATGGTCGCCGACGCGCATGTCCGTGTCGCGCAACTGCCGCTGTTGCCCGCCGACGAACGCGCGCAATTGCAGCGCTTCACCGTCACCGAGAGCACGTCGCTTCCACCGGCCACCTGCATCCACACCCTGTTCCAAGCACAGGTGCGGCGCACGCCCGATGCCATCGCGGTCAGCGAAGGCGAACACACCCTGCGCTACGCCGAACTGGATGCACGGGCCAACCGACTCGCCCAGCGTCTACGCCGTTCCGGTGTCGGCCTGGAGCATCGGGTCGCCCTGTACCTGCCGCGCAGCATCGAGCAAGTGGTCGCGGTGCTTGCCACGCTCAAGGCCGGCGCGGCGTATGTGCCGCTGGATCCGGAACTGCCCAGCGAGCGTCTGGCCTTCCTGCTGGAGGACAGTCGCCCACGCGCAGTACTGACCTGCACCGATCTGCAAGATCATCTCCCGGCCAGCCGCGCCATGCTGCGCGTGAGCGTGCTGATCCTGGACGACATTGCCGAGACACAACACGATGATCCGGGCGCGCCGGATGTCCCCGGCCTGTGTCCGGACAATCTGGC
>NZ_MDCB01000068.1 GCF_002939705.1 Xanthomonas albilineans
CGGGCCAGCTCCAGCATGGCGCGGCCTCCCTTGTCGGCATCGCCGATCACCAGGATGTCATAGTTACTTTCAGTGCCGGCCGGCAGAGATGCTGACAGCGCCTTGGCGACGAAGCCCTGTGTAGGGCCGGCGAAATAAACCTTCTGGCGCACGTCAGCATCGGACGCCACGATGTTGATGTTGTTGGGCGTGACACTGGCAAGGACCGCCGCCGGGGCTGCGGATACGGGCGCGCCGCCATCTCCTCCACCCCAACCTTGCGGCGTTACCGCCACCACTAGAGCCGCGCCGGCCGTAAGCTGCCACCAGCCGCTGCCCCGATTACACCTGCGTTCTTTCATAATCATGGGGAACCTCTAGAAATATAATTAATGGGGAACCTCTAGAAACCCTCCGCCTCCAAACACAGTTTCACTTCCCCCCCCGCAGCTAACCATGGCACAAGCGCGCAGCGCCCTCAAGGGGGCGGGGGCGGCAGAAAACGTGGACGGGTATGGTCCACGAACGTGACATCCAAGACCGCAAAGACATGAATATCGACCGTGGCTCACACAGCGAAATCCTTAAACTCACTCCCACGCATCCGCCACTGGTGCCGCCCGGCCACACCGCGCAGACCGTCGCTTGGCGCAAGGTCGAGGGATTAACTCTGGATCGGACGGGTTAAACACCCGAAAAAGCCGCCTGGCCAAGACGGCTTTTCAGGTGGCATCACGCGCGGATGCCAAGGTGTGATGCGCAATGGACGATCACCAGATGTTGTACATGGCGTAGCGGCTCTCTTCTACCTCGGCATTCCAATTGCCGTAGCTGGCGGTTCCGTCCCACCAATAGCGGTTGCCAGGTTCAGAGTATGCGATCCTTCCGAGGTGTCTGATAATCTCGCATGATCCGCCATTGACCCTCCACCAGCCACCCTGGAAGTAACCGGCCTTCCAGCGACGCACAACAACCTGCACGGGCTGCGCGGTACTGCCGGGTTTGAGCCACTGGCTCCAGCCGAAGGTCTCCGTGTAGCTTTTTTGTTTCTGGTACTGGCCCTTGATGTTGAACATTCCCAAGAAGTCTCCGACGACGGGGATTTTGCTCACATCCAGGTCCACACCGATCGCCCATTGGTACCCCGAGGTGTTCGCCTTGGTCCAGGTGTAGTTGCAACGCAAGCCTTTCGGATTGCAGTAGAACGACGGGCCTCGCCAGATCCAGTCGTCCCACGTATTGCGCGCCTGCATCGCGGTGATTCCCCACGAGGTACGGTCGCCCAGCAGGTTCACGAACCCCCTGTTGCCGTCGTTGCTCGGAAAACAGGCATCGCCGGCATGGGCGATCTGTAGGGTGGTTGCCGCTGGCAACACGAAAGCCAAAGCAATGGCGATATGGGTGACTTTCATTGCGCGGACT
>NZ_MDCB01000069.1 GCF_002939705.1 Xanthomonas albilineans
TATATCGGCGCCAAGGAATATTTTCCGGGCATCGGCCGCATTCCATTCGAAGGCAAGGCCTCGGACAACCCGCTGGCGTTCAAGGTCTACGACGCCGACAAGCAGATTGGCGGCAAATCCATGGCCGCGCACCTGCGTTTTGCTGTGGCGTATTGGCACAGTTTCTGCGGCAACGGCGCCGATCCGTTCGGTCCGGGCACGCGCGCCTATCCGTGGGATGCCGGTAGCGACGCACTAGCACGGGCCGAGGCCAAGGCCGATGCGGCATTCGAGTTTTTCACCAAGCTCGGCGTACCGTATTACTGCTTCCACGATGTGGATCTGGCCCCGGACGCGGAGGCCATCGGCCAGTACGAGAAAAATCTACAGCACATGGTCGGCATCGCCAAGCAGCGCCAGGCCGACACCGGCATCAAGTTGCTGTGGGGCACGGCCAATCTGTTCTCGCATCCGCGCTATATGAACGGTGCGGCGACCAACCCGGATTTTGACGTGGTGGCGCGCGCGGCGGTGCAGGTCAAGGCGGCGTTGGAGGCGACGGTGGCCTTGGGCGGGGAGAACTACGTGTTCTGGGGCGGTCGCGAGGGCTATGCGTGCCTGCACAACACGCAGATGCGGCGCGAGCAAGAGCATCTGGCGCGCTTCCTCACTCTGGCGCGCGACTACGGACGCAGCATCGGCTTCAAGGGCAATTTCCTGATCGAGCCCAAGCCGATGGAGCCGATGAAGCACCAGTACGATTTCGACAGCGCCACGGTGGTGGGTTTCCTGCGCCAGCACGGGCTGGACCAGGATTTCAAGCTCAACATCGAGGCCAACCACGCCACGTTGTCCGGGCACAGTTTCGAGCACGATCTGCAGGTGGCCAGCGATGCGGGCCTATTGGGCAGCATCGACGCCAACCGCGGCAATCCGCAGAACGGCTGGGACACCGACCAGTTCCCGGTGGATCTGTACGACACGGTGGGGGCGATGCTGGTGGTGCTGCGGCAGGGCGGCCTGGCGCCGGGTGGGTTGAACTTCGATGCGAAGGTGCGGCGCGAATCGTCCGATCCGCAGGATCTGTTCGTGGCGCACATCGGCGGGATGGACGCGTTCGCGCGCGGGCTGGAAGTGGCGCACGCGCTGCTGACGTCCTCGCCGCTGGAGCAGTGGCGCAAGGCGCGCTACGCGAGTTTCGACAGCGGTGCGGGGGCGGCGTTCGCGGCGGGCAAGAGCACGCTGGCGGAGCTGGCCGCGCATGCGGGCAAGGTCGGCGAACCGACGCAGCGCAGTGGCCGCCAGGAAGCCTACGAGAACCTGATCAACCAGTATCTGCTGCGTTGATGCGGTGTGC
>NZ_MDCB01000070.1 GCF_002939705.1 Xanthomonas albilineans
AGTGCGACAACGACGTGTTGCCCATCTGCCCGGTGATAGTGGATTTCGTTAGGAAGGTGTTCGCCATAGAGGTAGGACAGTTTGTGGCGCAGGGATGTGATCAGGTTCATGCGTGTCGCTCCGAATCGAAGGGATGGGAAAGGGACGGCGTGTCAGGGTCCAGGGGGTGTGCGGTACCGAACGCACATCGCAGCGATGGCGATGTCAGATCGCCCATCGCCGTCCTGCTCACGGATAGGCCCGAGCGAAGGTCGAGTAGCGCGAGACGCGTTGCTCGAAGGCTTCGACGTCGCAGATCAGGTAAGTGACGCGCGCTCCGAGCTTGCAGAAGACCGGGCCGAGTTGTTCCTGGCGCCAGCGGCGCAAGGTCTTGACGGATAGTCCCCAGCGCGCGGCCAGTTCGCTCTCGTCAAGGGCGATGCGGGTGGTGCTACCGGGATCTTTGTTTTCACAAAGTTGACCGATTTGTGTGGCGGGAAGTCGGGTTGTCATGTCGATACGCCTCTTTGGTGAAATGGGCGCAGCGAAGTTTCCACACGAATTTATGGTCCGTGTATGGCGCGATTTATGGGCGCATTTATGGTTTTTGCGCCGCAGCCGGTATTTGCTGCGCTTGACCAGCCAGGGCACGCCCTCACGCTCGGCCTTGCCATCGAAGGCATCACCGAGGGACCGGTGGATGGTTCAGGTATGAAGCGATTTATGGTCGCGTTTATGGTTTGCGCCGCAGGCGGTATTTGCCGCGCTTGACCAGCCATAGCACGTCCTCGCGCTCGGCTTTGCCACCGAAAGCGTCATCGAAGGACTGGTAGCCGGTGTTGACGATGCGGTTGACCTGCGCCCACGACATCTCGGGAGTGGCCTGACCGTCGGTCCCCCACATGTGTTTGATGATCTTGGCGCGCTCGCGGGACAATTCACGCCAAGTCACGAAGTGGGGAAGCTTCAAGCGTTGGCCGTGTAAGAACTGCTCCGGTTCTGCTCCCTCAGTGGGCGTGGCATGGCCGCGCAAGACGCGGTCGAAGGCGCTCGCATCGAAGACGTCCCTTCCGTCGTCCACGCGAACGAATTCGTGGAGAGATCGCATGGCGTGGTCACGTGGTAGCGCGGTGGTTAGCGAGGGCGGCGGCGCCAATAGGATGCCACTGCGTGGCCAGATGGCATCGGCCAGCGCCGTTGCCATCTCGATTTTCGGGGCGCGCTGGAATGCTCGCGCCACGAACACCGGCACGAACTCGTCGGTGCCGATGATCCGTGCATCGCCCAGATGCCACAGGTGATCGGGCACGCCGACACGGCGGGCGGAGCGCCGAGGTTCCTCGATTCC
>NZ_MDCB01000071.1 GCF_002939705.1 Xanthomonas albilineans
GGAATCGAGGAACCTCGGCGCTCCGCCCGCCGTGTCGGCGTGCCCGATCACCTGTGGCATCTGGGCGATGCACGGATCATCGGCACCGACGATTTCGTGCCGGTGTTCGTGGCGCGAGCATTCCAGCGCGCGCCGAGAATCGAGATGGCAACGGTGCTGGCCGATGCCATCTGGCCACGCAGAGGCGTCCTATTGGCGCCGCCACCCTCGCTGACCACCGCGCTACCACGTGACCACGCCATGCGATCTCTCCACGAATTCGTTCGCGTGGACGACGGAAGGGACGTCTTCGATGCGAGCGCCTTCGACCGCGTCTTGCGCGGCCATGCCACGCCCACTGAGGGAGCAGAACCGGAGCAGTTCTTACACGGTCAACGGTTGAAGCTTCCCCACTTCGTGACCTGGCGTGAATTATCGCGGGAACGCGCAAAGATCATCAAACACATGTGGGGAACCGACGGTCAGGCCGCTCCCGAGATGTCGTGGGCGCAGGTCAACCGCATCGCCAACACCGGCTACCAGTCCTTCGATGATGCCTTCGGTGGCAAGGCCGAGCGCGAGGACCTGCTCTGGCTGGTCAAGCGCGGCAAATACCAACTGCGGCGCAAACCATAAACGCGACCATAAATCGCTTCATACCTGAACCATCCACCGGTCCCTCGGTGATGCCTTCGGTGGCCAGACCGAGCGCGAGGACCTGCTCTGGCTGGTCAAGCGCGGCAAATACCGGCTGCGGCGCAAAAACCATAAATGCGCCCATAAATCGCGCCATACACGGACCATAAATTCGTGTGGAAACTTCGCTGCGCCCATTTCACCAAAGAGGCGTATCGACATGACAACCCGACTTCCCGCCACACAAATCGGTCAACTTTGTGAAAGCAAAGATCCCGGTNGCCGCGCGCTGGGGACTATCCGTCAAGACCCTGCGCCGCTGGCGCCAGGAACAACTCGGCCCGGTCTTCTGCAAGCTCGGAGCGCGCGTCACTTACCTGATCTGCGACGTCGAAGCCTTCGAGCAACGCGTCTCGCGCTACTCGACCTTCGCTCGGGCCTATCCGTGAGCAGGACGGCGATGGGCGATCTGACATCGCCATCGCTGCGATGTGCGTTCGGTACCGCACACCCCCTGGACCCTGACACGCCGTCCCTTTCCCATCTCTTCGATTCGGAGCGACACGCATGAACCTGATCACATCACTGCGCCACAAACTGTCCTACCTCTATGGCGAACACCTTCCTAACGAAATCCACTATCACCGGGCAGATGGGCAACACGTCGTTGTCGCACT
>NZ_MDCB01000072.1 GCF_002939705.1 Xanthomonas albilineans
ATGCGCCGCTATCGCTGGCGCAACGGTGCAGCGGTGTTCCGGCGCCAGCGCCGTTGTTCACTTCGCTGCTCAATTACCGGCATGGCGTCCAGGCAGAAGATGCTGCCGAAACAATGGCCTGGGAGGGAATTCAGACGCTGTCAAGTCATGAGCGAACGAATTATCCGCTTGCCGTTTCCATCGATGATGTTGGATCGGGTTTTACAGTGAATGTGCAGTCGCAGCACCCACTGGTCCCGGGACGGATAGGCGCGTTCCTGATGCAGGCGCTGGCAGGGCTCGTTGATGCGCTTGTCCATGCACCGGAGACGGGGGTGCGCGATCTCGACGTGCTGCCTGAGGTCGAGCGTCATCAGGTGTTGACCCAATGGAATGCGACGGCAAGGGATTATCCACGCGATGCCTGTGTGCACGAACTGTTCGAGGCGCAAGTGGCGCGCGATCCATCGGCCATCGCACTGGTGCAGGGCGAGGTGGCACTGACGTATGGCGAATTGAACGCACGGGCGAATCGGCTGGCCCATTACCTGTGCGCATTGGGCCTGCGCCCCGATAATCGCGTGGCGATCTGCGTACAGCGTAGCGTGGAGATGGTCGTGGCGCTGCTGGCAGTGTTGAAGGCCGGTGGTGCCTATGTGCCGCTGGATCCGGCTTATCCGCCGGAGCGGCTGGCCTACATGCTCACAGATTGCGGCGCGGTAGCGGTACTGACGGATGCCGCGAGCCGTCACCTAGTCCAGGACAGTGTCGCTTCGGCGGTGATCGTCGATCTGCAAGCCGATAGCGAATGCTGGGAACAACTGCCGAACCACAATCTCGATCGTCATGCAAGTGGCCTGACTGCCCGCCACCTAGCGTATGTCATCTACACCTCGGGATCGACCGGTGTGCCCAAGGGCGCGATGAATGAACATCGCAGCGTCGTGAACCTGGCGCTGGCACAGATACGCGCATTCAATGTCGAAGAGAACAGCCGCGTCATGCAGTTTTCCTCGCTGAGTTTTGATGCATTTGCTTCTGAGTTGTTTGTATCGCTGCTTTGCGGAGCGTCACTGTATATCGCTGATCGAGGTGCGGTATTGGCAGGTGAAACGCTCACGAAAATTTTGAACGAACATCAGATTAGTCACGTCACCCTACCACCTTCAGTACTGAACAATTTGCCTGAAAAGCCAGCGCTTTCCTGTCTGAAGACACTCGTCGTTGCCGGCGAGGCACTCTCTGCAAGCATCGTAGAACGTTGGGGCCAAGGCAGACGCCTGATCAATGCATACGGCCCCAC
>NZ_MDCB01000073.1 GCF_002939705.1 Xanthomonas albilineans
CGCACCGATCTGCTGCCGCAACATCCGGCCTACCTCATCTACACCTCCGGTTCCACCGGCACCCCCAAGGGCGTCGTCATCGCCCATGCCCAGGTCGTGCGCCTGTTGCATGCCACCCGCGCGTGCGTCGCACCGACCGCCCAGGATGTCTGGACCCTGTTCCATTCCTGCGCGTTCGACTTCTCCGTCTGGGAACTGTGGGGCGCGCTGGCCCACGGCGGACGCCTGGTCGTGGTGTCGCAGGACACCGCACGCGATCCCGATGCCTTCCATACCCTGCTGTGCGAGCAGCGCGTCAGCGTGCTCAACCAGACCCCCAGTGCGTTCCAGGCGCTGATCGATGCGCAACAGCGCAGCGACTTGCAGCACCACCTGCGCCTGGTGATCTTCGGCGGCGAAGCCTTGCAACCGTCCAGTGTGTCCGCGTGGTTCACCGCGCATGGTCAGCGCACCACCCTGCTCAACATGTACGGCATCACCGAAACCACCGTACACGTCACCGCCCATGCACTCACCGCGCAGGATGTGCAGCGTCCTGGCAACAGCCCGATCGGCGCACCGCTGGCGGATCTGCGCGCGTATGTGCTGGGACCCGATGGTCAGTGCCTGCCGGTCGGTGTGGCCGGTGAACTGCACGTGGCCGGTGCGGGTCTGGCGCGCGGCTATCTGCATCGCCCAGCACTGACCGCCGAACGTTTCGTCCCCGATCCGTTCGCCGATCAGCCCGGTACGCGCATGTACCGCAGCGGCGATCTGGCGCGCTGGCGCGCCGATGGCACGCTGGAGTATCTGGGCCGCAACGACGAGCAGATCAAACTGCGCGGGTTCCGCATCGAACTGGGCGAAATCCAGGCCGCGCTGCACGCCTGCGACGGTGTGCGGCAGGCGGCGGTCATTGTGCGCGAGGACGATGGCGACAGACGTCTGATCGCCTATGTGGTCGCTGATGCGGTCGCCAGCGCCGAGCAACTGCGCGCCACGTTGGCCGCCCGCCTGCCCGAGCACATGGTCCCGGCGGCTTACGTACAGTTGGATCGGCTCCCGCTGACCCCCAACGGCAAGCTGGATCGCAAGGCATTGCCCGCACCGGATGCCGACGCGCTGGCGACGCAAGCCTACCTCGCCCCAGAAGGCGAACGGGAAACACAGCTCGCCGATCTCTACCGCGAGCT
>NZ_MDCB01000074.1 GCF_002939705.1 Xanthomonas albilineans
CCATGGCCAAGGGTAAGTTCGAGCGCACCAAGCCGCACGTCAATGTCGGCACCATCGGTCACGTCGACCACGGCAAGACCACGCTGACGGCAGCACTGACGAAGGTCGGCGCGGAGCGCTTCGGCGGCGAATTCAAAGCCTACGACGCGATCGACGCGGCGCCGGAAGAGAAAGCGCGCGGTATTACGATCTCGACCGCTCACGTGGAATACGAATCCCCGACGCGCCACTACGCGCACGTGGATTGCCCGGGGCACGCGGACTACGTGAAGAACATGATTACCGGTGCGGCGCAGATGGACGGCGCGATCCTAGTGTGTTCGGCTGCCGACGGCCCGATGCCGCAGACGCGCGAACACATCCTGCTGTCGCGTCAGGTCGGTGTGCCGCACATCGTGGTGTTCTTGAACAAGGCCGACATGGTCGACGACGCCGAGTTGCTCGAATTGGTCGAGATGGAAGTGCGCGAGCTGCTGAGCAAGTACGACTTTCCGGGCGACGACACGCCGATCATCCACGGTTCGGCGCGTCTGGCGCTGGAAGGCGACCAGAGCGAGATCGGCGTGCCGGCGATTCTGAAGCTGGTGGAAGCGCTGGATACGTTCATCCCGGAGCCGCAGCGCGACGTGGACAAGCCGTTCCTGATGCCGGTGGAAGACGTGTTCTCGATCTCCGGTCGCGGCACGGTGGTGACCGGTCGTATCGAGCGTGGCGTGATCAAGGTGGGCGACGAAATCGAGATCGTGGGTATCCGTGCGACGCAGAAGACCACGGTGACGGGCGTGGAAATGTTCCGCAAGCTGCTGGACCAGGGTCAGGCGGGCGACAACGCGGGTCTGTTGCTGCGCGGCACCAAGCGTGACGACGTGGAGCGCGGCCAGGTGCTGTGCAAGCCGGGTACGATCAAGCCGCACACCCAGTTCGAGGCTGAGGTGTACGTGTTGTCGAAGGACGAGGGTGGTCGTCACACGCCGTTCTTCCCGGGCTATCGTCCGCAGTTATACTTCCGCACCACCGACATCACTGGCGAGGTGCAGTTGCCGGAAGGGGTGGAGATGGTGATGCCGGGCGACAACGTCAAGATGACGGTGACGCTGATCAATCCGGTGGCGATGGACGAAGGCCTGCGTTTCGCGATCCGCGAAGGCGGCCGGACGGTCGG
>NZ_MDCB01000075.1 GCF_002939705.1 Xanthomonas albilineans
AGTCCGCGCAATGAAAGTCACCCATATCGCCATTGCTTTGGCTTTCGTGTTGCCAGCGGCAACCACCCTACAGATCGCCCATGCCGGCGATGTCTGTTTTTCGAGCAACGACGGCAACGGCGGGTTCGTGAACCTGCTGGGCGACCGTACCTCCTGGGGAATCCCCACGATGCAGGCGAGCAATACGTGGGAGGACTGGATCTGGCGAGGCCCGTTGTTCTACTGCAATCCGAAAGGCTTGCGTTGCAAATACAGCTGGACCAAGGAGAACACCTCGGGGTACCAATGGGCGATCGGTGTGGACCTGGATGTGAGCAAAATCCCCGTCGTCGGAGACTTCTTGGAAATGTTCAACATCAAGGGCCAGTACCAGAAACAAAAAAGCTACACGGAGACCTTCGGCTGGAGCCAGTTGCTCAACCCCGGCAGTACCGCGCAGCCCGTGCAGGTTGTTGTGCGTCGCTGGAAGGCCGGTTACTTCCAGGGTGGTTGGTGGAGGGTCAATGGCGGATCGTGCCAGATCAAACACCTCACTGGAAGGACCGTATACTGGGTGCCTGGCAACCGCTATTGGTGGGACGGTACCGCCCGCTACGGCAATTGGAATGCCGAGGTAGAAGAGAGCCGCTACGCCATGTACAACATCTGGTGATCGTCCATTGCGCATCACACCCTGGCATCCGCGCGTGATGCCACCTGAAAAGCCGTCTTGGCCAGGCGGCTTTTTCGGGTGTTTGACCCGTCCGATCCAGAGTTGATCCCTTTGTCGACTCCCCGCAATTTAGTGCCAGCTAAAATTAGAGGTCTGGGGTTGATGTTGATCATGGAACTCGGTGGGTGTTAGCCCGCCCACGCTGTCGTGCGGGATCTGTTGGTTGTAGTCGGCCAACCAGTGTTCGGTCTGTTCACGGACCTCGCTGAGTGTGCGGAAGATATGCATGTCCAGGACACCACGCCGGTAGCTGCCGTTGAAGCGTTCGATGAAGCCGTTTTGCATCGGACGGCCCGGCTCGATGAAGTCCAAAGCGATGCCCTGGCGCTCGGCCCACTCCGCCAAGGCCCGGGCGACAAATTCCGGCCCGTAGTACCTGTGGAAGCATGTTCGGATAACCGCGCCATGCCGCGATGCGCTCCAATGTGCGGATGACGCGGAC
>NZ_MDCB01000076.1 GCF_002939705.1 Xanthomonas albilineans
AAGCGCGGAAGCGCCGGCAGCGACTGGAAGCGCGTTGGCAGCATGTAGGTAGGCAAGCGTTCCTGCAGCAGCTTGCGCAGCTCGTCGAGGTTCAGGACACCCTGGCGTGGCACCACGTAGGCCAACAGTTCCGGCGTGGGCGAGCCTTGCGGCCAACCGATCACGGCGGCCTCGGCGACCTGCAGGTGGGCCGCCAGGGCTTTCTCCACCTGGCGCACGTCCACGCGGTAGCCGCGGACCTTGACCTCGTAGTCGCGCCGGCCGAGCAGTTCCAGCGTACCGTTGTCCAGTAGGCGGGCCATGTCGCCGGTCCTGTACAGACGCGAGCCGGGGGGGCCGTAGGGATTGGCGATGAAGCGCGCGGCGGTCAGGCCGCCCTGGCGCCAATAGCCGTGCGCAATGCCGAGGCTTTCAATGTGCACTTCGCCCATGATGCCAGGCGGCAACGGTCGCAGTTGTTCGTCGAGCACATGGACCTTGGTATTGGCGATGGGCCGTCCGACCGGGACGAAGCCGCTGCCGCTGTGCTGCTCGGCCGGATCGCAATAGGTCATGTCGTTGATTTCGGTACACCCGTAGATGTACCAGGCCGTGCAGGCAGGCAGCAGCGTCCTGAGCCGTTGCAGCAGTTCCGCCGGGCAGGGTTCGATGGAGACGAAGAGCTGGCGCAGTCGCGCCAGCCGCTGCGGTGTCTCAGCAACGTGGTCGAGCAGCGCGTTGAGCTGGGAAGGAAAGGTATACAGGCGTGTGATCTGCCAGGTTTCCAGCGCGCGCACGAAAGCGGGGATGTCACGCACGGTATCCTCGTCGATGAACACCTGCGGCACGCCAGCAAGTAGGCCGGCGAGCAGTTCCTTGACCGAGATGGCAAAGGCGATCGAGGTCTTTTGCGCCACCCGCTCCCCGGCCTCGAA
>NZ_MDCB01000077.1 GCF_002939705.1 Xanthomonas albilineans
CCCTCGTGCTGCTTGAAGCCTTTGATGTTGTGTCTGTATTGCGGATTGATGCCGAGCGCGTCGGTGAACCCGGCGGCCAGCCGTTCCTGCTGCGCTGGACCGTAAGGCAATTTATCGCCATGCCTGGGCAGAGTGCAGGACTGTTCCAGCGCGTTCTTGAACAGGGTATAGCGCGAGTGCAGCGCATGGCCCGGATGACGGAAGTCTTGGAGATGCTCATCCGAACGCGGTAGGCGCGTCGGCGGGGTGTACAACATCGCCTCGCCCGCTTGGCGCTGTTCGTGTTGATGCGACCGGGGATCTTGGCTGTGGCGCTGTTCGTGTTCGCGTTGCTGCGCATCCATAGCCTGGCGGTGCAACTGCACGTGTTGCTGCGCGAGGCGCTGTTGTTGCTCGCGCGCTGCCTGCGCGTGCTGTTCCTGCTGCTGCAATTGCGCGATCCGCGCCTGTTCCTGCATGTCCACGCTGGCCGGTTTTTCATGGGCCGGGGCGCTGTGAGCGGGTGACGGCTGTGTCTGTCGGTGGACTTGCGCCAGGTGCGGGGCGTACTGCTGCGCCTGTTGGATGCGTTCCTGGTGCTGTTGGGCGGCGTGGTCTTCCTGCAGGCCCACGTGCCTGTCCACCATGGCGGGGGGCGGCATGGACCCGGCAGCAGCGGATGATGATGAAGAGGAGGAAGACGTGTCCGCGTTCGTCGATGTGGGAGGGATGGATGCTGCTGGCGCGCTGTGCTGGAACCACTGTCCCGGATGCGTCAGCGTGTCGTAGGCTTGCCCGGCGGCGTGCTCGACCACGTCGATGCCGGGCGAGACGATGTATTTGATCCCGTCGTATGCTTGCCCAACGGCCTGTCCGGCGGACGAATGTGCGGCGGACTGCGCGCCATG
>NZ_MDCB01000078.1 GCF_002939705.1 Xanthomonas albilineans
TACATGGTCCCAGCCGCTTATGTGCGGTTGGATCGCCTGCCACTGACCCCGAATGGCAAGCTGGATCGTAAGGCGTTACCGGCACCTGATGGGTCGGCGTATGCGGCGCATGCGTATGAAGCACCGCAGGGCGAAATCGAACAGACCATTGCTGCGATCTGGAGTGAACTGCTGGGCTTGGAGAGCATCGGGCGTCACGACAACTTCTTCGCCCTCGGTGGTCACTCGCTGCTGGGTGTGCGGCTGATTTCGCGTATCCGCAGCGCGCTGGGACTGGAATTGCCGCTGACTACGTTGTTCGCCCAGCCGCGTCTGGTCGAATTGGCACAAGCCTTGGATTGTGCCAATTCCAGCACCTTGCCGGCCATTGTGCCGGCCGACCGTAACGCGGCATTGCCATTGTCCTACGCGCAACAACGGCTGTGGTTCCTGGCACAATTCGACAGTCGCGCCGCGCAGGCTTACACCCTCGCCGGCGGCGTGGACCTGCACGGCGCGCTGAATCTGCCCGCGCTGCAACAGGCGCTGGATCGCATCGTCGCCCGCCACGAAGCCCTGCGCACCTGCTTCGTGACCGACGACGACGGCGCCACCCAGTCGATTGCTCCTGCGGATGTAGGCTTTGCGCTGACATGTGCAGATCTGCGCAACACGCCAGATGCCCAGGTCGCCGCGCAAGATCAAGCCGAACAGGAAACCAACACGCCCTTCGACCTGAGCCGTGGTCCGCTGATCCGTGGTCGCCTGCTGCAGCTGGCCAAGCAGCAACATCGCCTGCTGGTGACCATGCACCACATCGTTTCGGATGGCTGGTCGATGGCGTTGCTGGTGCAGGAACTGAGCGCGCTGTAC
>NZ_MDCB01000079.1 GCF_002939705.1 Xanthomonas albilineans
TGCAGCGCACGTTCTTTCACAGACGCCAACAGTTGCGCCAGCGTCGGTGAACCCGACACCTCCACCCGCAACGCCAGCGTGTTCACGAAGAATCCGATCAGCCCTTCGGTCTCCGACCGACCACGATTGGCCACCGGGCTGCCGATCACCACATCGTCCTGTCCAGACAAGCGCGATAACAGCAACGCCCAACTCGCCAGGAGCGTCATATACAGCGTCAGCCCATGCCGCTGGCTGAGTTCCTTCAGCGCCTGCGCCTGCTGTGGCTCCACGACCACTTCCAACATCGCGCCGGCATGCTCCTGCCGCGCCGGACGCGGACGATCCGTCGGCAGTTCCAGCAGCACCGGCGCACCGGACAGTGCCTCGCGCCAGTAATTGGCCTGCTGCTGCAACACATCGCCTGTCAACCATTGCCGCTGCCAGCTCGCATAATCGGCGTACTGGATCGGCAACGGCGGTAGCGGATCGGCTTCCCCACGGGCAAACGCCCGATACAACACGCTCAGCTCGTTGATCAAGATCCCCATCGACCACCCATCCGAGACGATGTGGTGCATGGTCACGAAGAAAACGTATTCGTCCTGGGCGAGCTGTACCAGTACGCCACGGATCAACGGACCGCGTTCCAGCGCGAAGGGCGCTTGCGCCTCCTCGGCCAATAACCGTTCCAATGCGGTCTCGCGATCTTGCACATCGCACAGGTCGTGAGTGATCAACTGGAAGCCGCTGTCTTCGGCCGCGACCCGCTGCAATGCCTGCCCATCGATCAACGCGAAGGTCGTGCGCAGCGACGCATGCCGGGCCACGATGCGATCCAGCGCACGTTGCAGCGCTTGTG
>NZ_MDCB01000080.1 GCF_002939705.1 Xanthomonas albilineans
GCAGGTGCGTAGCGCGGCTTCTATCTCGCCGAGCTCGATACGGAACCCGCGCAGTTTGATCTGATCGTCGTTGCGGCCGAGATAATCGAGTGTGCCGTCCGCACGCCAGCAGGCCAGATCGCCGCTGCGGTACATGCGCGCACCGGGCTGTTCGGCGAACGGATCGGGGACGAAGCGTTCAGCGGTCAGATCGGCACGGCCGAGGTAGCCCCGAGCCACTGCGGTGCCGCCGAGATACAGTTCACCGCGCGCACCGATCGGCAGCAACTGAGCGGCACGATCCAGCACGTACGCCCGGGTGCCCAGGAGCGGGCGACCAATGCCGCTCGGGGTGTCGGCGGCGACGGCCTGGGCGGTGGCGACCACGACGGCTTCGGTCGGGCCGTAGGTATCCAGCAGCGGCGTGCGGGTGTTCTGGACCCAGTGCTGGCGCATGGCCGGTGTCAGCGCTTCGCCGCCGATGATGACCTGACGCACGCAGGTGGGAATGTCCAGCGACTGCGCGCATAACTGCGCCCAGAAGCGGGTCGGTAGATCGACCACGCTGATGTTGGCCTGCGCGCACTGCGCCCAGAACCGCTCGGTGTCCAGCCAGGTATCGTCGCGCAGCACCAGGGTGGCGCCGCAGCACAAGGCGCCGAAGAGTTCTTCGACCGACGCATCGAAGGCCAGTGCGGCAAATTGCAGCACGCGGTCCTGTGGTGCTAGTCGGTACAGGTCGATCAGGGCGTGCAGGCGCGTGGTCAATGCGTGGTGGGAGACCAGCACGCCCTTGGGTTTGCCGGTCGAGCCGGAGGT
>NZ_MDCB01000081.1 GCF_002939705.1 Xanthomonas albilineans
TGTAGATGACATACGCCAAATGGCGTGCGGTCAGGCCATTGGCGTGGCGGTCGGGATTACTGTCTGGCAGATGCGTCCAATGTTCACTGTCGACTTGCAGATCGACGATCACCGCCGCAGTGGCACTGCATTCAACCAGGCGACGACTGGCGGCATCCGTCAGCACCGCCACCGCGCCGCAATCGGATTGCATATAGGCCAGCCGCTCCGGCGGATAGGCCGGGTCCAGCGGCACATACGCACCGCCCGCCTTCAGCACCGCCAGCAGCGCCACCACCATCTCGACACTACGCTGCACACAGATCGCCACGCGATCGTCCGGGCGCACACNGAGGGATCACGTACCACCTGCGCCTCGAACAACTCGTGCACACAGGCATCGCGCGGATAATCCGCTGCCGTCGCATTCCACTCCGTCAACACCTGATGCCGCTCGGCATCCGGCAAAACGTCGAGCGCGCGTACCGCCGTCTCCGGCACATCGGCAAGCGCATCGGCCAGCTCTTCCAACGCCTTCACCAGGAATGCGCATATCCGCTCCGGAACCAGTGGCCGCTGCGACTGCACCGTCAGCGCAAAACCAGACCCCACATCGTCCACAGAAACGACAAGCGGATAATTCGTCCGCTCGTGACTCGACAGCATCTCGAGCCCCTCCCAGGTCATTGCCTCGGCAGCGCTTTCTGCCTGGGCGCTATACCGGTAATTGAGCAAGGAGGTAAACAACGGCGCCGGTGCCGGAACACTGCTGCAACGCTGCGCCAGCGACAGCGGCGCATGCTCGTGCCGCA
>NZ_MDCB01000082.1 GCF_002939705.1 Xanthomonas albilineans
GCCTAGATCGTCGTATTCGTACACCGTGGCGATGCCGCCAATCGCCGTGGCCGAGGCGCCGACGGCCGTGGCATTGCTGCCGACCGCACTGGCGTTGGCACCGTTGGCAACGGCGCTGCTACCCAGCGCAGAAGCACCGCTCCCAATAGCAGAACTGGCAGATCCCATCGCGGTGGCATAGTCACCGGTGGCCAACGCATCGGCACCGGCGGCGGTCGCCTGCGTGCCCTGTGCCAGCGCAGTGCCATCGCCATCACCGGCAAACAGACGCGCCGTGCCCTCGGCGACTTGCCGGACCGCATCGAGTTGATCCACATTCACCGCATCGGTCGCCTCGGTGCCGGCAGCCACGCTGGTGATCTGCCGGGTAAGACCGTTACCAACATCACCGATCGACACGCTGTTGTCGCGACTGGCGTAAGAATGCGCCCCCAGCGCGACCGCACTTTTCGGCGCGTGGTTGCGCGCATCATCCAGCCACGTGCCGACCCGCGCGCCGTCACCAATCGCAGTGGCATCGATGCCATACGCCCCACTATCGGCACCAAGCGCCGTCCCGTTGACCCGGAACGTCGAGGTATCCGCACGCGCGCCGAGCGCGATGCTGTTGTCGTTCCAGGCGCTGGAATTCTCGCCCAGCGCCATGCTGCCGTTGCCGCTGGCAAGGGCATAGCCCCCCAACGACACGCTGTAAGGCGCGAACGATGCGGCGCTGTGGCCGATCGC
>NZ_MDCB01000083.1 GCF_002939705.1 Xanthomonas albilineans
CCCAGCGCCATGCTGCCGTTGCCGCTGGCAAGGGCATAGCCCCCCAACGACACGCTGTAAGGCGCGAACGATGCGGCGCTGTGGCCGATCGCAACCGAATCGACGTTGCCCGGCAGGTTGGGAAACACATTGGTGTTGTAACCCAGCGCAATCGCATAGTTGGCCTGACTCTCAGCGCCCGCGCCCAACGCAACCCCACCGACGCCGGTCGCGGCGGCGATCGCCACGCCGTTGCCGGCGCTGGCGCCGGCGGTACTCACACCGCCCAGCGCCACGCTATCGATACCGCTGGCCAACGCATTCATGCCCATTGCCACGGTACTGGTCGCCGTCGCCCGCGCGCCAAAACCCACCGCAGCGGCGTAATCGCCCGCCGCACGCGTGTTGTAACCGATGGCCGTGCCCAGATAGGCGGACACCTGCGAACGGCCACCGACCGCCGTGCCACCATCCTGGGAGGTTTGCGCTTGAAAGCCCAGCGCGGTGCTCTGCACGCCGCTCGCCGAGGTGCCTGCGCCGACTGCGGTCGACAGCGGACTCATCGCCTGCGCGGCGCCACCGACCGCCGTGGCGTTAATGCCCATGGCTTGCGTGGTTTGCTGATGACTGCCGATGAGGTCGCCTAGATCGTCGTATTCGTACACCGTGGCGATGCCGCCAATCGCCGTGGCCGAGGCGCCGACGGCCGTGGCATTGCTGCCGACCGCACTGG
>NZ_MDCB01000084.1 GCF_002939705.1 Xanthomonas albilineans
CGTGGCGTGGCGGCACAGGATCCGGCCAATGGCCGTTGGTTGTTGCAGTTGCTCTGCCATCACCTTGCCCTGGATCACACCACACTGGAAATCGTGCTGGAAGAAGTCCGCTGCCACTTGGGTGGTGAAGCCGACAGCTTGCCGGCGCCGCTACCGTTCCGCAATTTTGTGGCGCAAGCGCTGTTGGGCGTGAGTCGCGAGGAGCATGAGGCGTATTTCCGGGCGATGCTGAGCGATGTGGAGGAGCCCTGTGCACCGTTTGGCGTGGTCAATGTACAAGGCGATGGAGCGGACGTGGAAGAGGCACGGCTTGAATTGCCGGATCCGCTGTCGGCATTGCTGCGCGACCAGGCACGCGTACTTGGCGTGAGTGCGGCCAGCCTGTTCCATCTGGCCTGGGCGCAGGTGGTGGCGCGCGCCACGGGGTGTGAGACGGTTGTGTTCGGCACGGTGCTGTTTGGCCGCATGCAGGGCGGGACGGGGGCCGACCGGGCACTGGGGGTATTCATCAACACGTTGCCGCTACGGATCGAAATTGATAGATCCAACGTGGTGGAAAGTGTACGCATGGTGCAACAGCGTCTTGCCGGGCTGTTGCGGCATGAACATGCGCCGCTATCGCTGGCGCAACGGTGCAGCGGTGTTCCGGCGCCAGCGCCGTTGTTCACTTCGCTGCTCAATTACCGGCATGGCGTCCAG
>NZ_MDCB01000085.1 GCF_002939705.1 Xanthomonas albilineans
GGCATAGGCAGACCCATCCGGTGCCGGCAATGCCTTGCGATCCAGCTTGCCGTTCGGGGTCAGGGGCAGCGCGTCCAGTTGTACGTAGGCGGCTGGGACCATGTAGTCCGGCAACACATCCGATAGCCAACTACGCAAGGACTCCGCAGTCGGAGTTACGGACGTCGCCGCATCGACACCGACCCAATACGCCACCAGCCGCTTGTCGTTGCCTGCATCCATCTCCAGCGCCACCACTACGCACTCGCGCACCTCCGCATGCGCGCTCAGCCGTGCCTCGATCTCGCCCAACTCGATGCGGAAACCGCGGATCTTGACCTGGTGATCGTTACGTCCCAAAAACTCGATTGTGCCGTCGGCACGCCAGCGCCCCAGATCGCCAGTGCGGTACATCCGTGCCGTCGGATCAGTACTGAATGGATCTGTAAGGAAGCGTTCTGCTGTCAAGTCGTCGCGGTTCAGATATCCACGCGTGACACCTGCACCGCCAATATAGATTTCTCCCATGACGCCCACCGGCACAGGCTGTCGATACTTGTCCAGCAAATAAAACTGCGTATTTGCCAAAGGCTTGCCGATATGATCCACAAAACCATCGTGACGCGCCATCGACACCCAACTCGAATACGTCGTGGTTTCCGATGGCCCGTACAGATTGCATAGGCGTTCGACTTG
>NZ_MDCB01000086.1 GCF_002939705.1 Xanthomonas albilineans
CTGGCCAACCCCATCAACCCGCCCATGAGGACGACTCATGGCGGGTTTTTTCATTTTCAGAACCCGATGAGCGCACTGCAACTCCACTACCGACCGGTCGATTCGCTGATTCCCTATGCCCGCAATGCCAAGCAGCATTCGCAGGCCCAGGTCGCACAGATCGCCGCCAGCATTCGCGAATTCGGCTGGGGCGCGCCGATCCTGATCGATGGCCACAACAATGTGATCGCCGGACACGGTCGTCTGCTGGCGGCTCGTCAGCTGGGCATGGCCGAGGTGCCGGTCGTCCCGTTGGATCACTTGAGCGACACGCAACGCCGCGCGCTGATCCTGGCCGACAACAAGATCGGCGAGAACGCCGCCTGGGATGACGACCTGCTCGGCATCGAACTGTCCGAACTGAAGGACGCCGGCTTCGATCTCGGCCTGACCGGCTTCTCCCCAGAGGAATGGGAAGCACTGATCGCCGGTGAGGACGCCACCAAAGACGGGCTCACCGACGATGACAATGTACCGGACGCGCCCGAGACTCCTATCTCCAAAGCAGGCGATGTGTGGCTGCTAGGCGATCACAGACTGCTGTGCGGCGATGCCACCAAGGCCGACGACTACACGCAGCTGCTCGGTGACGAATTGCCCGACATGGCCTTCACCGATCCCCCGTACAACGT
>NZ_MDCB01000087.1 GCF_002939705.1 Xanthomonas albilineans
CTGGCCAACCCCATCAACCCGCCCATGAGGACGACTCATGGCGGGTTTTTTCATTTTCAGAACCCGATGAGCGCACTGCAACTCCACTACCGTCCGGTCGATTCGCTGATCCCCTATGCCCGCAATGCCAAGCAGCATTCGCAGGCCCAGGTCGCGCAGATCGCCGCCAGCATTCGCGAGTTCGGCTGGGGCGCGCCGATCCTGATCGATGGCCAGAACAATGTGATCGCCGGACACGGTCGTCTGCTGGCGGCACGTCAGCTGGACATGATCGAGGTGCCTGTCGTTGCGTTGGATCACTTGAGCGACACGCAACGCCGCGCGCTGATCCTGGCCGACAACAAGATCGGCGAGAACGCCGCCTGGGATGACGCCCTGCTCGGCATCGAACTGTCCGAACTGCAGGACGCCGGCTTCGATCTCGGCCTGACCGGCTTCTCCCCGGAAGAATGGGAGGCGCTGATCGCCGGGGACGACGTCACCAAGGACGGACTCACCGACGAGGACAATGTGCCGGACGTGCCGCAAACCCCCATCTCCCAAGCAGGCGACGTGTGGCTGCTGGGCGATCACAGACTACTGTGCGGCGATGCCACCAAGGCCGACGACTACACGCAGCTGCTCGGTGACGAATTGCCCGACATGGCCTTCACCGATCCCCCGTACAACGT
>NZ_MDCB01000088.1 GCF_002939705.1 Xanthomonas albilineans
GCAGGCGCAGCAGCAGGCGGCGCACCTGGCGCAAGCACACCGGCAGACACAACAGCCACCGGCTCACAGCAACCCGGCCCATGAAAAACCGGTCAGCGTGGACATGCAGGAACATGCGCGGATCGCGCAACTGCAGCAGCAGGAACAGCAAGCGCAGGCAGCGCGCGAGCAACAACACCGCCTCGCGCAGCAACACGTGCAGTTGCACCGCCAAGCCATGGATGCGCAGCAACGCGAACACGAACAGCGCCACAGCCAAGACCCCCGGTCGCATCAACACGAACAGCGCCAAGCGGGCGAGGCGATGTTGTATACCCCGCCGACGCGCCCACCGCGTTCGGATGAGCATCTCCAAGACTTCCGTCATCCGGGCCATGCGCTGCACTCGCGCTATACCCTGTTCAAGAACGCGCTGGAACAGTCCTGCACCCTGCCCAGGCATGGCGATAAATTGCCTTACGGTCCCGCGCAGCAGGAACGGCTGGCTGCCGGGTTCACCGACGCGCTCGGCATCAATCCGCAATACAGACACAACATCAAAGGCTTCAAGCAGCACGAGGGTCAACTGTTGGCCTACGACCATCCCGGTTCGATCTACGAAAAGAGCAAGGTGGTGCGGATCGATCCCGAGCATGCGCTGGCGAAGTCGCCCGA
>NZ_MDCB01000089.1 GCF_002939705.1 Xanthomonas albilineans
CACTCGCTGCTCGGCGTGCGCCTGATCTCGCGCATCCGCAGCGCGCTGGGATTGGAACTGCCGCTGGCCACCTTATTCGCCCAGCCGCGTCTGGTCGATCTGGCCCAGGCCCTGGACAACACCGACGCCAGCACCCTGCCGGCGATCGTACCAGCCGACCGCGATGCGCCATTGCCGCTGTCCTACGCCCAGCAGCGACTGTGGTTCCTAGAGCAGCTCGATCAACGTGCCGCACGCGCGTACCTGCTCGCCGGCGGCGTGGACCTGCACGGCGTGCTGAACCTGTCCGCGTTGCAACAAGCCCTGGATCGCATCGTCGCCCGCCACGAAGCCCTGCGCACCTGCTTCGTCGCCAACGACGATGGCGCCACACAAGTGATTGCGCCGGCCAACGTCGGCTTTGCGCTGGAGTGCATCGATCTGCGGCAAACAGCAGACCCCCACGCCGACGCCCAACTCCACGCCGAACAAGAAACCAACACGCCCTTCGACCTGAGTCGTGGTCCGTTGATCCGTGGTCGCCTGTTGCAGCTGGCCGAGCAGCAACATCGCCTGCTGGTGACCATGCACCACATCGTTTCGGATGGCTGGTCGATGGCGTTGCTGGTGCAGGAACTGAGCGCGCTGTAC
>NZ_MDCB01000090.1 GCF_002939705.1 Xanthomonas albilineans
CGGTAGTGGAGTTGCAGTGCGCTCATCGGGTTCTGAAAATGAAAAAACCCGCCATGAGTCGTCCTCATGGGCGGGTTGATGGGGTTGGCCAGCTGTGTCGCCACGCTGCGTGCAGTGGCTGACAGGTCTGTCCAGACGATAGCGGAAATACTACCCCCGAACGGCCTGTTGTGTTGCACGCCCCGATGGCGTCAAAACAGACATGCACGGCAAAGCGTGGACAATCAGCGCACGCATTACCCTGGGTTGCTCAGGTTTTTGGAAGACAACCGCAGCCCGTCGCGGTTGAGTTGTTCGGCCACGATCTCCAGCGCCTTGTGCCAACGTCGCCATGCGGTGCTGCGATCACAGGCGAAGCGGGTCGTGATGTCCCGCCAGCCGTAGCGCTTGGCGCGCATCCACACCAGGTGGCGTTGTTCCACTTCCAGCCACAGCACCCATCGCATCGTTTCGAGCATGCGCTCGACATCCTGCGGGCTCGGTGGAAAGGGGCGATAGGGGCGATCCTCTGTGGCGAATGCCTCCCACTGCTGCCGCAGGATGTGGGGCCAGGCGTTGAAGTAGCCGGGT
>NZ_MDCB01000091.1 GCF_002939705.1 Xanthomonas albilineans
TGCGCGCACTTTTCGCCTTCGACCAGCACGACCTGGCTGGCCGTCACCAACCCCGGCTGGTTGTACAGGGGGCGAGGGTCGGGTGGGGTCATCTTGCCGCGCTTGGCATCCCACGGCCGGTACTGCTTCTTGCGCCCGTGCGGGTCGTAGCGGTAGACGATGGCGATCAACTTTCCGTCGGCATCGAGGTAGTTCCACTTCGCGGTGGCGGGGCCGAGATCGGCCACGGACGCTTGCCTGCGGGCCTTGCGCACCGGCGACGAACGGACGCGACCGAGCAGATCGGCGGCCTCATTGAGCACCCTTGGGAAGTCGGTATGAGTATCGGCGCCAAGGTGGGCGGCGATCAGATCGAACAGATCCCCGCCCTCGCCAGTGGCACGATCAATCCACAGGCCCGCCTTTTCTCCTGCCAGCACTACTTCGAGACTGTCGCCGGCATTGCCCCGCGTGTCGCCGATGAAGAACGTCGTGCCGCGCTTCTTGCCTGCTGGAAACACGGTGGTCAACACGGATTCCAGGCGCGCGATCAGGCTGGTGCGGATTTCGACGCGTTCGATGTCCCCG
>NZ_MDCB01000092.1 GCF_002939705.1 Xanthomonas albilineans
CTCAGTGGCAATGACACGACGCTGGATGGCGCGGTGCTGTCGGCCAACCGGGTGATGGCGGATGTGGGGGGCGACCTGCACATCCACAGCGAACAGGACACCAGCCACTACGCCAGCCACGACACGGCTGCCAGCGCCAGTGTCACCGTGGGTATCGGTGCAAGCGGCAGTGCGAGTTATAGCCACTCCAAGGTGGATGGCGACTTCGCCAGTGTGCGGGAACAAAGCGGCATCCAGGCCGGCGATGGCGGGTTCGACATCACCGTGCACGGCAACACCGACCTGAAGGGCGCAGTGATCGCGAGCACCCAGGGCGCCATCGACCAAGGCCGCAACCAACTGACCACCGGCACGCTGACGGTGGCCGACATCACCAACACCAGCCACTACAAGGCCACGGGCGTGAACCTGTCCGGGGGGTATGCGGCGGGCGGTAGCAATGGCAAGAGCGATGGCAAAAGCGACGGCAGCAGTGGCGACACGGCCAGCAGCCAAATGCCCCCGACGGCGAACCAGGGCAGCAGTTGGTCCTGGCAGAACCAGGGCAGCGGGGCGAGGGG
>NZ_MDCB01000093.1 GCF_002939705.1 Xanthomonas albilineans
CTGCCGCGTATCAGCGCCCGCGATACGACCGCCATCGCCTCGCCGCTGAAGCAGGATGTGGTGCTCACCCATCCGGATATGCCGGGCCTGCAGATCCACATTCCGGCCGGCACGGTGATCCGCGACCGCAAGGGCGCGCTGGTGCATCACCTCTCCATTGTGCCGACGCCGGTCAACCGTGCGCCGTTCCCGGTGGCGAGCAACTACCCGATGTACTTCACCCTGGAACCGGGTGGGGCCACGGTGCAGGCGCTGACGCCGCAGGCAGCGCAGGGCATCAAGATTCTGTACCCGAACTACGACACGCTGGCCACCGGCACCCGTGCCAACTTCTGGATCTACGATCCGTCCGAGGGCTGGCGGGTGTACGGGCAGGGGCGGGTGACCAGCGACGGCACGCGCATCGCCCCGGAAGGCGGGGTGGCGCTGTACAAGACCATGGGCGCCAGCTACAGCATCGATACCCACACGCCGCCGCCGGACCCGGACACGCCGCATTGCAGCGATGGCTGCGGCAAGGAGGCCGGTGGCGGTGGCGCGACGGC
>NZ_MDCB01000094.1 GCF_002939705.1 Xanthomonas albilineans
GGCCTCGAAGAAGATCGCCGACATCATCAGCGTGATCGATGGCATCGCGTTCCAGACCAATATTCTGGCGCTCAACGCGGCGGTGGAAGCGGCGCGCGCGGGCGAACAGGGGCGTGGGTTTGCGGTGGTGGCGACCGAAGTGCGGACGTTGGCGCAGCGTTCGGCGAATGCGGCCAAGGAGATCAAGGGGTTGATCGACGACTCGGTCACGCGTGTGGCGGAAGGGTCGTTGCTGGTGGATCAGGCGGGCAAGACGATGCAGGAGATCGTGTCCTCGGTGCAGCGGGTCACCGACATCATGGGCGAGATCTCGGCGGCCTCGCAGGAGCAGTCGGCAGGCATCGAGCAGGTGAACCAGACGGTGACGCAGATGGACGAGAGCACGCAGCAGAATGCGGCGTTGGTGGAAGAAGCCACGGCTGCGGCGCGTTCGATGGAGCAGCAGGCGGTGGAGTTGAGCCAGGCGGTGGCGTTGTTCAAGCTCGATGCCTCTGCGGCGCTGCCGCCACGGCAGGGCAAGGCGTCGGTGGC
>NZ_MDCB01000095.1 GCF_002939705.1 Xanthomonas albilineans
CGTGCCCGGGCGATGTTCCCGGCGGCCGAGATTTTCAATCTGTATGGACCGACAGAAGCGGCGGTGGATGTCACGGCTTGGCGCTACTGCGCAGGATGGGAACATGCTGGCAGCCTCCCGATCGGCCACCCGATCGCCAACACGCGCATCTACATCCTTGATACACACGGTGCGCCGGTGCCGATCGGGGTGGTGGGCGAGTTGTATCTCGGTGGTGACGGTGTGGGACGTGGGTATCTGAACCGCGATGACTTGACCGCCGTGCGCTTCCTCATCGATCCATTCAGCGCGGATCCAACGGCGCGGATGTACCGCACTGGCGATCTGGGGCGTTGGCATGCCGACGGGACGATCGAGTTTGTCGGACGCAACGATCATCAGGTCAAGATCCGCGGTTTCCGCATCGAGTTGGGCGAGATCGAGGCGCGGCTGAGCGCGCATGCGGAGGTGCGCGAGTGCGTGGTGGTGGCGCTGGATGCGGCCGCAGAGAACGATAAACGGCTGGTGGCGTATTGGGTCGGT
>NZ_MDCB01000096.1 GCF_002939705.1 Xanthomonas albilineans
GCTGTCCATGCGGCATACCTGGATGACCTTCGATTACCGCCTACAGCTTCATGACCAGCCCCTGCCCTTGCATCTGCGCCGCGCGCTGGGCCTGCATCGCCTGCTCGGCGAGCCTCTGCTGCTCCACCGTCTGCAATTGCTGGCTGGCCTGGGCCACGTCAGGCGCTTGTGTCAGTTGCAGCGCATCGACTCTCGCCCATATCTGTCCGTGGGATTTCGCCGCGTAATTCGGCGTCTGAGTCGTATGGCCTTGCGGCAGGCCCAGGTAGATCTTGTCAACTTCGGTATGGCCAAACTTGCGCGTCTCCACGACGATTTGTGCCGCATGGCGGTCCAACTGCTCCGCATCCGGCACGGGACGACCCCAGCGTTCATGCGCATCGGCGATGGCATCGCGCGCCTGCTCGAACAGCGCATGACGCGGATGCGCCGGATGGCGCATGTCCTCGGCGGTGATCGCCACGGGGGCGATGGCGCGGCTTGGCGGCGCAGGTGCATGGGTCGCTTCCCGTGCCCG
>NZ_MDCB01000097.1 GCF_002939705.1 Xanthomonas albilineans
GCATCTCTGCCGGCCGGCACTGAAAGTAACTATGACATCCTGGTGATCGGCGATGCCGACAAGGGAGGCCGCGCCATGCTGGAGCTGGCCCGCAAGGCGCTGGATGAAGGCAAAGAAGTGGTGCTGGACGCCGCCAGCGACGGGTCGGCTCAGTCGGCCCACGCAAATACGTTACAGGCCCTGGTGGGCACCAGCATCGACGCAGGCGCAGTGCGGGTTAAAAAGGGCGATCGCGGCCATTATGTGACACCAATCGACACCCCCGCAGTGGTGCTGAAGAAAATGCAGATGGCCGCGACATATACCCAATCGCAAGAATCGGACAGCGAGCCTAGCATTAATTCCGTCCAGAACATTTTCGGAATTAAGAACAAGGAGTCCGCGCAATGAAAGTCACCCATATCGCCATTGCTTTGGCTTTCGTGTTGCCAGCGGCAACCACCCTACAGATCGCCCATGCCGGCGATG
>NZ_MDCB01000098.1 GCF_002939705.1 Xanthomonas albilineans
CTGCGCCACAAACTGTCCTACCTCTATGGCGAACACCTTCCTAACGAAATCCACTATCACCGGGCAGATGGGCAACACGTCGTTGTCGCACTCCAAGACGCCACGGTCGACCAGCTGGCCTTCGCCATCCAGACCATCAATACCGAGTCTGTGGCACTGAGCCGCCATCGCAACGCGTTGGAAGAACTCCACACCGAGGTACGCAAACGCTCCGCGTGTGGGGCAGACCGCATCGCCGACGTTGCATGGGATAACTGAACATGACCCACCCTCATCCCGTCGAGAGCATCGAACCCATGGTCGATGCCAAACACGCGGCGGCGGCATTGCGCCTGCCCTACTACTGGTTCTCTGACCAGGCGATGCGCAACAAATACCGGATTCCGCACTACCTGCTCGGGGGGCTGGTGCGCTACCGGCTATCGGAACTGTCCGCATGGGCTGCACGCAGCACGCTCGTCCA
>NZ_MDCB01000099.1 GCF_002939705.1 Xanthomonas albilineans
GCCGTGACATCCACCGCCGCTTCTGTCGGTCCATACAGATTGAAAATCTCGGCCGCCGGGAACATCGCCCGGGCACGCTCCGCAAGCCCCGGCGATAAGGCCTCGCCGCTACAAATGACCCGCTTGATCCCAGGACACGGATCATGAGCGCCATGCTCGATCAATGCACGAAGCATCGAAGGCACGAAATGCAGCGTGGTGATACATGCATCGCGGATCAACGTCTTCAGATACACCGGATCCTTATGGCCCTCTGGCTCCGCCAGTTGCACACGCGCACCTGTCAACAGTGGCCAGAACACCTCCCAGACCGAGACATCGAAGCTGATCGGCGTTTTTTGCAGAACAACCTCAGCTCGATCGAGCATGTAGGCATCTTGCATCCACACCAGACGGTTGACGACGCCGCGATGCTCGTTCATCGCTCCCTTGGGTGCACCGGTCGATCCGGAGGTGTAGAT
>NZ_MDCB01000100.1 GCF_002939705.1 Xanthomonas albilineans
TGCAGGCCCGGCATATCCGGATGGGTGAGCACCACATCCTGCTTCAGCGGCGAGGCGATGGCGGTCGTATCGCGGGCGCTGATACGCGGCAGGTACATCGTGTAGGGCAGCCGCGTGAGCTGCCCGGCCTGCAACTCGACCCCGACCACGAACTCGCCGTACTCACGCCCGGCCGCATTGGCCGCGCTGCCATCCACGTACAGTTCCTGGTGGCCGACAGGCAGACCGGACAGCACGAAGCGACCGGTCGGATCGGTGTGGGTGAGCTGCGTGCCCACGCTGACCGCCACTCCGGCGATGGGCTGGCCGTCCACCAACAGCACTTGGCCGCTGACGCTGGTGCGCTGGCTGGCCATCGCCACCGCCTCCAATGCGCTCAGCGCCGGCTGCGCCGGTTGGGCACCGGGCGCCCGCCAGCGCGCATCGGT
>NZ_MDCB01000101.1 GCF_002939705.1 Xanthomonas albilineans
CCTGCGCTTGCTGTTCCTGCTGCTGCAATTGCGCGATCCGCGCCTGTTCCTGCATGTCCACGCTGGCTGGTTTTTCATGGGCCGGGGCGCTGTCATGGGACGGCGGCGCATGTGTCTGCGTGAAGGATTGCGCCAGCGGCTGCGCCTGTTGGATGCGTTGCTGGTGCTGCTGAGCGACGAGGTCGTCCTGCATGCGCGAATGCTTATCCATGGCCTGGGACGGCGTGGACGCGGCAGCGGAGGAAGATGAGGAAGACGTGTCCGCGTTCGTCGATGCGGTGTGGGTAGACGGTGCGCCCACTGCATGGGGCGTTGCTCCTTGCTGCAAATACGCAGGCAGCGGCGGTGCCGCTGACGCATGCGGTCGCTCCCGGAAGAACGCCGGCAGCGCCGGATCGGTGTGTTCGGTCGATACCGCCACCGGGCGC
>NZ_MDCB01000102.1 GCF_002939705.1 Xanthomonas albilineans
ATCTTGACCTGGTGATCGTTGCGGCCCACAAACTCGATCGTGCCATCGGCATGCCAGCGCCCCAGATCGCCAGTGCGGTACATGCGTGCTGTCGGATCAGCACTGAATGGATCAGGCAGGAAGCGCTCGACCGTCAAATCGTCTCGGTTCAAATACCCCCGAGCTACGCCGTCGCCACCGATATACAACTCACCCGCCACCCCAATCGGGACCGGCGCAATGTGTGCATCGAGAATATAGATCCGTACGTTGGCAATCGGACGGCCGATCGGTGGTGCGCCCGTCGCACTCGCATCACATTCATGTAGACAGGCGCAGACCGTCGTCTCTGTGGGGCCGTATGCATTGATCAGGCGTCTGCCTTGGCCCCAACGTTCTACGATGCTTGCAGAGAGTGCCTCGCCGGCAACGACGAGTGTCTT
>NZ_MDCB01000103.1 GCF_002939705.1 Xanthomonas albilineans
CCGGTTTTTCATGGGCCGGGTTGCTGTGAGCCGGTGGCTGTTGTGTCTGCCGGTGTGCTTGCGCCAGGTGCGCCGCCTGCTGCTGCGCCTGCTGGATGCGTTCCTGATGCTGTTGGGCGGCGTGGTCTTCCTGAAGGCCCGTGTGCCTGTCCATGGCCGGGGGTGGCATGGACGCGGCAGCAGCGGATGATGATGAAGAGGAGGAAGACGTATCCGCGTTCGTCGATGTGGGAGGGAGGGATGCTGCTGGCGCGCTCTGCTGCAACCACTGTCCCGGATGCGTCAGCGTGTCGTAGGCTTGCCCGGCGGCGTGCTCGACCACCTCGATGCCGGGCGAGACGATGTTTTTGATCCCGTCGTATGCTTGCCCAACGGCCTGTCCGGCGGACGAATGTGCGGCGGACTGCGCGCCATG
>NZ_MDCB01000104.1 GCF_002939705.1 Xanthomonas albilineans
CGGCGCTCAGCACGACCGCGGAGGCGCGCTCTGCCGCCGAGTTCCAGTCGGTGGCGGCGTTGCCGGTGCCCCAGGTCGCTGCGCCGTGCGGCTCGTTCTTCAGGTCGAGACCAATCACGCCCGGCACGTTGGCGTAGCGCTTGGCGACGAATACCAGATCATCCTTCCACTGCGCTTCGCTGTAGGAGTCGGTGTACCACAGTTCGGAGATCGCATTGCAATCGGGCCTGTGGAAATCGAGCAGCACGTACATGCCGCGGCTGCTGAATTCGTTGATGATCTTGTCCATCACCTGCAACGAGCTCATTCCTTGCAGGTCTGAGTTTTGGCTGTAGTCGATGCTGCCGGGCGACGCGCCATGCAGGGTCTGTGGGCAGAATGGCACGCGCACGGCATTGAAGCCCAGGC
>NZ_MDCB01000105.1 GCF_002939705.1 Xanthomonas albilineans
AGCAAGTTGCGCAAGACCGTCCAGTCCATCTACGTCGGCGTCAGCCCGGCCAAGCTGATCGAAGCCAAAGGGGTGTTGAATCTGTTCTTCGAACAGGCGATCAAACTCAATGGCCGCGAGTTGCCCGAACACAACCCAGAACTGAAATACCAGTGCATGTTCATGCTCGACGAGTTCACCGCGTTGGGCCGGGTGGAGATCGTGCCGGTGGCCGTGGGTTGGGTGGCTGGCTATGGCATCCGCATCGTGATCGTGATCCAGTCGATTGCGCAGTTGGAATCGGTCTATGGCGCCGACACAGCGCGCGGCTTAATTACCAATCTCGGCGTGCGGATCGTGTTCACTCCGCGAGAGCAACGGGATGCCGAGGAATATTCGAAGATGCTGGGCGAGACCACCGTGCGCCG
>NZ_MDCB01000106.1 GCF_002939705.1 Xanthomonas albilineans
GTCTGGAGACAATCGGTCGGCACGATAACTTCTTCGCCCTCGGCGGACATTCGCTGTTGGCGGTACGGGTCGCTTCGCGCTTGCGTCAGGAGCTCGATGTCGAGATCGGCGTGGCCGAGTTGTTTGCCCATGCCACGCTCCAGCAGCTTGCCGCGTGTGTGATGTCTTCGTCCGGCGCGATCTTGCCGCCGATCTTGCCGCTGGCACCAGATGCATCGCGGGTGCTGTCGTTTGCGCAGCAACGGCTCTGGTTCCTATCCCAGTTCGAGGGCGTCAGTCAGGCGTATCACATCAGTGGTGGTTTGCGCTTGCGCGGAGCGCTGGAGACACAAGCGCTGCAACGTGCGCTGGATCGCATCGTGGCCCGGCATGCGTCGCTGCGCACGACCTTCGCGTTGATCGATGG
>NZ_MDCB01000107.1 GCF_002939705.1 Xanthomonas albilineans
GCAGGCGCAGCAGCAGGCGGCGCACCTGGCGCAAGCACACCGGCAGACACAACAGCCACCGGCTCACAGCAACCCGGCCCATGAAAAACCGGCCAGCGTGGACATGCAGGAGCAGGCGAGGATCGCGCAATTGCAGCAGCAGGAACAGCAAGCGCAGGCAGCGCGAGAGCAGCAACACCAGCTCGCGCAGCAACATGCGCAGTTGCATCGTCAGGCCGTGGACGCGCAGCAACGCGAACACGAACAGCGCCATAGCCAAGACCCCCGGTCGCATCAACACGAACAGCGCCAAGCGGGCGAGCCGATGCTGTACACCCCGCCGACGCGCCCACCGCGTTCGGATGAGCATCTCCAAGACTTCCGTCATCCGGGCCATGCGCTGCACTCGCGCTATACCCTGTTCAA
>NZ_MDCB01000108.1 GCF_002939705.1 Xanthomonas albilineans
TGTTCGGATAACCGCGCCATGCCGCGATGCGCTCCAATGTGCGGATGACGCGGACAGCCGGGAGATTGAGGTCGACTTCGATGGCCAAGGCTTCTCGACTGAAATCGTCGATGACATTGAACGTGCGGAACCGTCGACCGTCCCACAACGTATCGGACATGAAGTCGATCGACCATCCCGCATTGGGTCGCTGTGCGCATGCCAGTGGCTGTGGATGCCGCGTCGGGACCCGGCGCCTGCTGGGACGCTGTTGATTGAGCTTCATCAGGCAATACACACGCCAGACCCTCTTGTGGTTCCACACATGTCCGCGACGGCGGATGAGCTGAAAGAGCTTTCCAAACCCACGCTCGGGAAAACGCTCCGCCAACTCGGACAGCAGCGCAATGACCTCTTCATCCCGAT
>NZ_MDCB01000109.1 GCF_002939705.1 Xanthomonas albilineans
CTGTGCGGCGATGCCACCAAGGCCGACGACTACACGCAGCTGCTCGGTGACGAATTGCCCGACATGGCCTTCACCGATCCCCCGTACAACGTGAATTACGCCAACACCGCCAAGGACAAGGCAAGCAACAAGAACCGTCCGATCCTGAACGACAACTTGGGCGAAGGCTTTGGCGGCTTCCTGACCGAAGCATGCATGAACATCCTGGGATGCACCAAGGGTGCGGTCTACATCGCCATGAGTTCCAGCGAACTGGATACGCTGCAGTCGGCCTTCCGTGCCGCTGGCGGCCACTGGTCGACCTTCATCATCTGGGCCAAGAACACCTTCACGATGGGCCGTGCGGATTACCAGCGTCAGTACGAGCCCATCCTGTACGGCTGGCGCGAGGGCATCGATCA
>NZ_MDCB01000110.1 GCF_002939705.1 Xanthomonas albilineans
TTGTCAATTTCAGTTAACGTCCTTGCGATGGCCCCTGTCGGGACTGCGCCATTTGCTGTTGGATCATCTGCTGCGCATCCGCCTGACGTTGCGTTTCAGCTGCCATCTGTTGATACGCCTGCTCGGGGGGAGTCTGCATCGCTTGCTGGATGTTCGTGCTGCTGAACCGGGGCAGGAAGTCGAAGCCGTCACTTTTTCTCTCGGCCAAAATGGCGCTTTTATCGGCGTTGAAGTGCAATTGATCCACGCGCGCCAACCCACTTTCCCGCGCATTCAATGCCACGCTGGCGGTCAGGTGATCGAGCGTCTTGTTCGTCGGGCATATCCCATTGCGCGTATGCAGCCTCTCGACCTGCGCGCGGATGCTTTGGTTCAACGCATGATCGGGATGGC
>NZ_MDCB01000111.1 GCF_002939705.1 Xanthomonas albilineans
ACAGCACGCATGTACCGCACTGGCGATCTGGGGCGCTGGCATGCCGATGGCACGATCGAGTTTGTGGGCCGCAACGATCACCAGGTCAAGATTCGTGGTTTCCGCATCGAGCTTGGCGAGATCGAGGCGCGACTGAGCGCGCATGCGGAGGTGCGCGAGTGCGTGGTGGTGGCGCTGGAGACGGATGCAGGCAACGACAAGCGGCTGGTGGCGTATTGGGTCGGTGCCGAGGGCGTGACCTCCGAACATCTGGGCGTAGAAACTTTACGCAGCTGGCTAACGGATGTGTTGCCGGACTACATGGTCCCAGCCGCTTATGTGCGGTTGGATCGCCTGCCACTGACCCCGAATGGCAAGCTGGATCGTAAGGCGTTACCGGCACCTGATGG
>NZ_MDCB01000112.1 GCF_002939705.1 Xanthomonas albilineans
CTCAGTGGCAATGACACGACGCTGGATGGCGCGGTGCTGTCGGCCAACCGGGTGATGGCGGATGTGGGGGGCGACCTGCACATCCACAGCGAGCAGGACACCAGCCACTACGCCAGCCACGACACGGCTGCCAGTGCCAGTGTCACCGTGGGTATCGGCGCAAGCGGCAGTGCGAGTTATAGCCACTCCAAGGTGGATGGCGACTTTGCCAGCGTGCGGGAACAAAGCGGCATCCAAGCCGGCGATGGCGGGTTCGACATCACCGTGCACGGCAACACCGACCTGAAGGGCGCAGTGATCGCGAGCACGCAAGCGGCCATCGACCAAGGCCGCAACCAACTGACCACCGGCACGCTGACGGTGGCCGACATCACCAACACCAGCCA
>NZ_MDCB01000113.1 GCF_002939705.1 Xanthomonas albilineans
TGGGCATGGGCGATGACGACGCCCTTGGGGGTGCCGGTGGAACCGGAGGTGTAGATGAGGTAGGCCGGATGTTGCGGCAGCAGATCGGTGCGCTGCGGTGCGTGAGTGGGTTGTTGTGCCCAGGTGTCGGTATCCGTGTCGATCCGGAGGAGGGTGATGTCGTCGCGCTCCTGCCATGCGTTCGCCAGCGCATGTTGGGTGATGAGCACGCGCGGTTGCGCATCGTCGAGCATGAAGGCCAGTCGCTCGGCGGGATAGGCCGGGTCCAGCGGCAGATAGGCGGCGCCGGCCTTGAGCACGGCGAGGATGGCGACGATCACCTCCACGCCGCGGTGCAGGAACAGTGCGATGCGATCTTCCGGGCCGATGCCGTG
>NZ_MDCB01000114.1 GCF_002939705.1 Xanthomonas albilineans
GCATCGCCTGCTCGGCGAGGTTCTGCTGCTCCACCGTCTGCAATTGCTGGCTGGCCTGGGCCACGTCCGGCGCTTGCGTCAGTTGCAGCGCATCGACTCTCGCCCATATCTGTCCGTGGGACTGCACCACGTATTTCGGCGTCTGGGTCGCAGCGCCCTCCGTCATCCCCAGGTAGATCTTGTCCACTTCGGTCTGCCACAGTTTGCGTGTCTCCACGACGACTTGCGCCGCGCGGCGGTCCAACTGCTCCGGATCCGGCACCGGACGACCCCAGCGTTCATGTGCATCGGCAATGGCATCGCGCGCCTGCTCGAACAGCGCATGACGCGGGTGCGCCGGATGGCGCATGTCCTCGGCGGTGATCGCCACGGG
>NZ_MDCB01000115.1 GCF_002939705.1 Xanthomonas albilineans
CCGCCGAGGGCGAAGAAGTTATCGTGCCGACCGATTGTCTCCAGACCCAGTAGATCGCCCCAGATCGTGGCAATGGTCTGCTCGATCTTGCCCTGCGGCGCTTCATACGCATGCGCCGCATAAGCCACACCATCCGGTGCCGGCAACGCCTTGCGATCCAGCTTGCCGTTCGGGGTCAGAGGCAGACGATCCAACGGCACATAGGCCGCCGGCACCATGTAATCCGGCAGCACGACCGATAGCCAGCGACGCAATGCTGCAGCATCAACACTCTCGGCACCGACCCAATACGCCACCAGCCGTTTATCGTTCTCTGCGGCCGCATCCAGCGCCACCACCACGCACTCGCGCACCTCCGCATGCGCGCTCA
>NZ_MDCB01000116.1 GCF_002939705.1 Xanthomonas albilineans
GTGATCGCGAGCACGCAAGCGGCCATCGACCAAGGCCGCAACCAACTGACCACCGGCACGCTGACGGTGGCCGACATCACCAACACCAGCCACTACAAGGCCACGGGCGTGAACCTGTCCGGGGGGTATGCGGCGGGCGGTAGCAATGGCAAGAGCGATGGCAAAAGCGACGGCAGCAGTGGCGACACGGTCAGCAGCCAAATGCCCCCGACGGCGAACCAGGGCAGCAGTTGGTCCTGGCAGAACCAGGGCAGCGGGGCGAGGGGAACGGCCGCTGGCTACGACAGCAAGAGCGGCAGCCAGACCTCGATCACCCACAGCGGGATCAGCGGTGGCGACCTGACGATCACCGATGCAGCGGGGCAACA
>NZ_MDCB01000117.1 GCF_002939705.1 Xanthomonas albilineans
ACCGACCCAATACGCCACCAGCCGTTTATCGTTCTCTGCGGCCGCATCCAGCGCCACCACCACGCACTCGCGCACATCCGCATGCGCGCTCAGCCGCGCCTCGATCTCGCCCAACTCGATGCGGAAACCGCGGATCTTGACCTGATGATCGTTGCGTCCGACAAACTCGATCGTCCCGTCGGCACGCCAACGCCCCAGATCGCCAGTGCGGTACATCCGCGCCGTTGGATCGGCGCTGAATGGATCGATGAGGAAACGCGCGGCAGTCAAATCGTCGCGGTTCAGATACCCACGTCCCACACCGTCACCACCGAGATACAACTCGCCCACCACCCCGATCGGCACCGGCGCACCGTG
>NZ_MDCB01000118.1 GCF_002939705.1 Xanthomonas albilineans
GCGAGGTGTTGCAACAACAGGCCGCATACTGGCGCGAGGCGCTGTCTGGTGCGCCGGTACTGCTGGAACTGCCGACGGATCGTCCGCGTCCGGCGCGGCAAGAGCATGCCGGCGCGATGTTGGAAGTGGTCGTGGAGCCACAGCAGGCGCAGGCGCTGAAGGAACTCAGCCAGCGGCATGGGCTGACGCTGTATATGACGCTCCTGGCGAGTTGGGCGTTGCTGCTATCGCGCTTGTCTGGACAGGACGATGTGGTGATCGGCAGCCCGGTGGCCAATCGTGGGAGGTCGGAGACCGAAGGGCTGATCGGGTTCTTCGTGAACACGCTGGCGTTGCGGGTGGAGGTGTCGGGTTC
>NZ_MDCB01000119.1 GCF_002939705.1 Xanthomonas albilineans
GCGGCTTTCCCATTGAACCCCACGGCGTCGCTAGTCGGCTTGGCGGCGGGCGAAGCGGCGCATCTGCACGGGCGAGTTGCAGATGCTGCGGGCCGCTATGTCGGCGATCAATTCGAGTGGGCGAAAAACGCCGTCGAACAGGGGGCGCACCATGTTGCCGAGGCGGCGCAGCGGGCCATCCACGACCCTGACGTCCAGGCGGCAGGGGCCAATGTCGTGAATCAGGCGGTCGATCTCTATCATGGCGCGCAGTCCGCCGCACATTCGTCCGCCGGACAGGCCGTTGGGCAAGCATACGACGGGATCAAAAACATCGTCTCGCCCGGCATCGA
>NZ_MDCB01000120.1 GCF_002939705.1 Xanthomonas albilineans
CCCCATCGACCACCCGTCCGAGACGATGTGGTGCATGGTCACGAAGAAAACGTATTCGTCGTGGGCGAGCTGTACCAGCACGCCACGGATCAGCGGACCGCGTTCCAGCGCGAAGGGCGCTTGCGCCTCCTCGGCCAATAACTGCTCCAGCTTCGCCTCGCGCTCGGGCATATCGCGCAGATCGTGAACGATCAACTGGAAGCCGCTGTCTTCGGCGGCAATCTGCTGCAATGCCTGTCCATCGATCAACGCGAAGGTCGTGCGCAGCGACGCATGCCGGGCCACGATGCGATCCAGCGCACGTTGCAGCGCTTGTGTCTCCAGCGCTCC
>NZ_MDCB01000121.1 GCF_002939705.1 Xanthomonas albilineans
ATCGCCGCCACGCTGTACAAGGACATCAGTGGCGACAATCCGTTCTGGCCGGCCATCGCGAGAAAGACGTTCATCGCTGCCTGCGAATACCTGTTCGATGAGTATGTTACCCAGGCAGGCGGGGATGATCACAAGGAAGAAGTCAAGTTGCCCACATTGGGCAGCGTCTATCGTCTGCTCGCCGGCGCTCACCTCAAACCCGGTCAGTCGCTGCAACAGTACTTGGCTGAACTGCTCCAGCAGCCCACCCTCGGCTCGCAGGCGCGGACCGGCCTGAACAACCTGGTCGGCCTGGCGCCGGAAACCTTCACCTCCGCCATCGAAACGGC
>NZ_MDCB01000122.1 GCF_002939705.1 Xanthomonas albilineans
CGACAAACTCGATCGTCCCGTCGGCATGCCAACGCCCCAGATCGCCAGTGCGGTACATCCGCGCCGTTGGATCAGCGCTGAATGGATCAGCGCTGAATGGATCAGCGAGGAAGCGCGCGGCGGTCAAATCGTCGCGGTTCAAATACCCACGTCCCACACCGTCACCACCGAGATACAACTCGCCCACCACCCCGATCGGCACCGGCGCACCGTGTGTATCGAGGATGTAGATGCGCGTGTTGGCGATCGGGTGGCCGATCGGGAGGCTGCCAGCATGTTCCCATCCCGCGCAGTAGCGCCAAGCCGTGACATCCACCGCCGCTTCTGT
>NZ_MDCB01000123.1 GCF_002939705.1 Xanthomonas albilineans
TGCTGGCGGCCGACCACGACATCACGGTGGAGTCGGCACAGGACACAAGCGAGCAGCACAGCCGCAGCAAGAGCGGCAGCGCGGCGATCGGTGTGGCGGTGAACTATGGCGCGGACGGCGCGGCGATGGGGGTGACTGCCAACGCCAGCACCGCGCACGGTCAGGGCGATGGGACGGACGTGACCCAACGCAATAGCCACCTGTCGGCGGGCAACACCGCGACCATCCTCAGTGGCAATGACACGACGCTGGATGGCGCGGTGCTGTCGGCCAACCGGGTGATGGCGGATGTGGGGGGCGACCTGCACATCCACAGCGA
>NZ_MDCB01000124.1 GCF_002939705.1 Xanthomonas albilineans
CACAAGCGCTGCAACGTGCGCTGGATCGCATCGTGGCCCGGCATGCGTCGCTGCGCACGACCTTCGCGTTGATCGATGGGCAGGCATTGCAGTGGGTCGCCGCCGAAGACAGCGGCTTCCAGTTGATCACTCACGACCTGTGCGATGTGCAAGATCGCGAGACCGCATTGGAACGGTTATTGGCCGAGGAGGCCCAAGCGCCCTTCGCGCTGGAACGCGGTCCGTTGATCCGTGGCGTGCTGGTACAGCTCGCCCACGACGAATACGTTTTCTTCGTGACCATGCACCACATCGTCTCGGACGGGTGGTCGATGGGG
>NZ_MDCB01000125.1 GCF_002939705.1 Xanthomonas albilineans
CGCATGGCCGCCGCTTCGTTCGTCTTGTGCTCGGCGTAATCCCCAATCGCCTTACTGGCCTGCTGCCCGAACGTCGCCATGATTTCCGCACCAGCCTTCACTTGCTGTTGCAGTTGTTGCCCGTTCCAGTCCTTGACCAAGCCATTACCGCTGTCCCCGGTATGCACGTCGCGGTTCAGCGCGGCCAGGGTGTCGGCGATGCTCTTCCCGCTCTTGGCTTGTTGCCCCGCTGCATCGGTGATCGTCAGGTCGCCACCGCTGATCCCGCTGTGGGTGATCGAGGTCTGGCTGCCGCTCTTGCTGTCGTAGCC
>NZ_MDCB01000126.1 GCF_002939705.1 Xanthomonas albilineans
GCCGTCAACGCCACGCCCGGACGCAGGCCCCAGGCCTTGCCCACCGTCGCGCCGGCATCCAGCAGCGCCTGGTATTGCGCTTCGTCGCTGCTATACCCCTCCAGGAAGCGACGCCCGGTCAATTGCCCGATCTGCTCGCGCACCAGCTTCTGTTCGTAGTACCCATCGCCCAGGCGCTGTTGCATGGTGTCGGCGTTGTAGCCCAGTTGCCGCAGTTGCGCGTCCGAACTCAGCCACACCCGGTAGTTGGTGAAGCGCGGATCGGTCTCCACCAGTGCGTGGCCGCCGTTGGGCTGCACGCTGAACA
>NZ_MDCB01000127.1 GCF_002939705.1 Xanthomonas albilineans
TGGAGGCTGGCCGCGCCCAGGGTGCCCTGGCGTTGATCCACCGTGTTGGCCGCCAAGGTCAGCGCGGCGCTGCTGACGATGCTGCCTTGCGTGTTGGTCACGCCGTTAGCGGTGAGCCTCAGCCCCTGGCTGCCGGTGTGGCTGAGGGTGCCATGGGCGTTGATCAGTTGGTCGGCGGCGATGGACAGAAGACTGCCGTTGCTGGCCACGGTGCCCTGGGTGTTGTCCAGTTGCCCGCTCACCACGATGTCGCTCTCGGCGCTGCCCGCCGCGGTGAGGGTGCCGCCGCGGTTGGACAGC
>NZ_MDCB01000128.1 GCF_002939705.1 Xanthomonas albilineans
TCGGCATAGCACAGCGTGCACTGGCCATCGACCACGGCGATGGCCTGCGGCGTGCGTGCGGCCTGCTGCTCGAACACGCTGGGCAGACAGCGCTGGTCGGCGAAGACGCGATGCTCGCGGGCGAGGCGTTGCAGCCATTGCTGGCGCTCGGTGGTGTTGAAGAGCGGCAAGCGCTCCACGCGGCAGTGTTCGTCGGCGACCATGCCGTGCAACACGGCGAAGAAGTGGTGCAGATGGCGCTCGATGGTGCTGCGCTCGAACAGTGCGGTGGCATAGCCGAGCGTACCGACGATGCGGCC
>NZ_MDCB01000129.1 GCF_002939705.1 Xanthomonas albilineans
TTCTTCGTGAACACGCTGGCGTTGCGGGTGGAGGTGTCGGGTTCACCGACGCTGGCGCAACTGTTGGCGTCTGTGAAAGAACGTGCGCTGCAAGCGCAGGCACATCAGGACATCCCGTTCGAGCAGGTGGTGGAACTGGTGCAGCCGCCACGCAGTCTGGCGCATGCACCGCTGTTCCAGGTGATGTTCGCGTGGCAGAACACGCCGCAGGGTGAGCTGGATCTTGGCGAACTCGAGGTCAGTGGGCTGGGTGCGACGCAGACGAGCGCGCAGTTCGATCTGTCGCTGTCGTTGGAAGA
>NZ_MDCB01000130.1 GCF_002939705.1 Xanthomonas albilineans
GGTGCCCGTGTTGGTCAGCGTGCCGCTCACATGTGCATCGACATTGGCACCGGCCAGCAGCGCCCCGCCGCTGTCCAGATCGCCCGGATGCAAACGCAGGTACACCTGCGGCACCAGCGCGGTGGTGGTGCGCCCATCGGGCAACGTCACCGTCTGCGCCACCAACCACACGATGTCGCTGGTCAATTGCGCCATCTGCGCCGCCGTCAACGCCACGCCCGGACGCAGGCCCCAGGCCTTGCCCACCGTCGCGCCGGCATCCAGCAGCGCCTGGTATTGCGCTTCGTCGCTGCT
>NZ_MDCB01000131.1 GCF_002939705.1 Xanthomonas albilineans
AGCAGCGACGAAGCGCAATACCAGGCGCTGCTGGATGCCGGCGCGACGGTGGGCAAGGCCTGGGGCCTGCGTCCGGGCGTGGCGTTGACGGCAGCGCAGATGGCGCAATTGACCAGCGACATCGTGTGGCTGGTGGCGCAGACGGTGACGCTGCCCGATGGGCGCACCACCACCGCGCTGGTGCCACAGGTGTACCTGCGCCTGCATCCGGGCGATCTGGACAGCGGCGGGGCGCTGCTGGCCGGTGCCAATGTCGATGCACATGTGAGCGGCACGCTGACCAACACGGGCACC
>NZ_MDCB01000132.1 GCF_002939705.1 Xanthomonas albilineans
GAACCCGACACCTCCACCCGCAACGCCAGCGTGTTCACGAAGAACCCGATCAGCCCTTCGGTCTCCGACCTCCCACGATTGGCCACCGGGCTACCAATGACAACATCGTCCTGTCCAGACAGACGCGACAACAACAGTGCCCAACTGGCCAGTAACGTCATATACAGCGTCAGCCCATGCCGCTGGCTCAGTGCCTTCAGCGCCTGCAACTGCTGTGGCTCCACGACCACTTCCAGTGTTGCTCCGGCATGGTCCTGCCGGGGCGGACGCGGACGATCCGTCGGC
>NZ_MDCB01000133.1 GCF_002939705.1 Xanthomonas albilineans
GGGATGGGATAACCCCCTCGTCTGCCATCGTCTTGCAATCCCCGAGCAAGAAGCCAGGCAATGCCTGGCTTCTTTTCCTCGATCAATCGATGCGGTAGACACGCTCCCCACCAGGCGCTTTATCCGAGACGATGCTCAAATCAAGCTTTTTCTTGAATGCGCCGGCAAACGTGCCGCGTACCGTATGTGGCTGCCAGCCGGTTGCCTCGCAAATCTGCGCGATGGTGGCGCCTTCAGGGCGCTTGAGCATGGCGATCACCTGGGCCTGCTTGCTGTTTTCGCGA
>NZ_MDCB01000134.1 GCF_002939705.1 Xanthomonas albilineans
ACATTCGGGGGCGGCGCGCCGACGGGCGCATCCAGATACCGGCCAGCGCGCAGGCTCTGCACATCGTCATGACTGGCCAACGACACCATGCTGCCGACGTGAGGGCTCGCCGCGCTCACCACATCGCCGGCCATGCGGTAATTGGTCACGTGGCAGCCGGGCTGCGGCGTGCCATCGGTCAGCCCCCTCGCGCCGTAAGCGTTGTAGGTGGAGCCAGCCAGGCCGTATTTGGCCGCTTCGATCTGCGCCAGCGCGCCGCCGAGGGAGTGGCCGGCGACGGT
>NZ_MDCB01000135.1 GCF_002939705.1 Xanthomonas albilineans
GGCCCAGCGCGCGGCGCAGATGCAAGGGCAGGGGCTGGTCATGAAGCTGTAGGCGGTAATCGAAGGTCATCCAGGTATGCCGCATGGACAGCCATGCGCTGAAACGCATCGCGCCTGACAAGTTCATCCACCGCAAGGCATTGCAACATCCCTCACGCTCGATTTCCCCCGATTTCCCAAGGAAGAGTCCCCCGATGAATTCGCGTACCAAAGGCATTGCCGCCGTCATCGCGTTGCTACCCGTTGCCATGGCTGGGCTGTATCTGTCCGGCTTTCT
>NZ_MDCB01000136.1 GCF_002939705.1 Xanthomonas albilineans
TTGATTGCCTGTCGCTTCGGTCGCCGTTTCATCCGCATCGGCAAGTCCAAGCACTTGCTGTTGGCGGCCAGTACCCGTGGCGGCAAGGGCGTGAGCGTGGTCATTCCGAACTTGCTGGCATGGCTGGAGTCGGCGGTGATCCTGGACGTCAAGCGCGAGGCATGGGAAAAAACCGCTGGCCAGCGCGCCAAATACGGCCAGGTGTATCTGTTCGATCCGTTCAGCGACGACGGCAGCACGCACCGTTGGAATCCGCTGGGCTACGTGCGCCTGGA
>NZ_MDCB01000137.1 GCF_002939705.1 Xanthomonas albilineans
AGCAGGTGATGGAAGAAAATGCCTTCCTGCAAGGGAGCCAGCGGATAGATGTCCTGGAGATTGGCAGAGCCGCCCGGGAGTATAGCGACGATGCTGTCGATCTGTTCCTGCGTGAGTGTCACCAGCGGCAGCATCTCCGGCGTGATCACCGCGCTGTCGGACGCAATTTGGTTGGGCGGAACATTGACCGATACGGCATCGCTCGCAGCCGCCAATGCAGCAAGCGTCGGCGTGGCGAACAAGGTGCGCAAGTCGGCCCGCAGACCTTGTTG
>NZ_MDCB01000138.1 GCF_002939705.1 Xanthomonas albilineans
CACCTCACCCTGCACCACCGCGATGGCCGAGGGATCACGTACCACCTGCGCCTCGAACAACTCGTGCACACAGGCATCGCGCGGATAATCCGCTGCCGTCGCATTCCACTCCGTCAACACCTGATGCCGCTCGGCATCCGGCAAAACGTCGAGCGCGCGTACCGCCGTCTCCGGCACATCGGCAAGCGCATCGGCCAGCTCTTCCAACGCCTTCACCAGGAATGCGCATATCCGCTCCGGAACCAGTGGCCGCTGCGACTGCACCGTCA
>NZ_MDCB01000139.1 GCF_002939705.1 Xanthomonas albilineans
TCGTAGGCCAACAGTTGGCCCTCGTGCTGCTTGAAGCCTTTGATGTTGTGTCTGTATTGCGGATTGATGCCGAGCGCGTCGGTGAACCCGGCAGCCAGCCGTTCCTGCTGCGCGGGACCGTAAGGCAATTTATCGCCATGCCTGGGCAGGGTGCAGGACTGTTCCAGCGCGTTCTTGAACAGGGTATAGCGCGAGTGCAGCGCATGGCCCGGATGACGGAAGTCTTGGAGATGCTCATCCGAACGCGGTGGGCGCGTCGGCGGGGT
>NZ_MDCB01000140.1 GCF_002939705.1 Xanthomonas albilineans
CCCCTCGCCCCGCTGCCCTGGTTCTGCCAGGACCAACTGCTGCCCTGGTTCGCCGTCGGGGGCATTTGGCTGCTGGCCGTGTCGCCACTGCTTCCGTCGCTTTTGCCATCGCTCTTGCCATTGCTGCCGCCCGCCGCATAGCCGCCGGACAGGTTCACGCCCGTGGCCTTGTAATGGCTGGTGTTGGTGATGTCGGCCACCGTCAGCGTGCCGGTGGTCAGTTGGTTGCGGCCTTGGTCGATGGCCGCTTGCGTGCTCGCGATCAC
>NZ_MDCB01000141.1 GCF_002939705.1 Xanthomonas albilineans
GCTCGCCGCCTGCTGCTCGGTGCGCTGCGACAAGTCATCGTTACCCGTGGCGATTTCGCTGGCGGCGGCATTGATCGAACCGGCCGACTGCTTGATGCGCCCGACGATGCTGGCCAGTTGCTCGGCCGTGGCATTGGCATCGTCGCGCATCTGCGCGAACACACCATGGAACTCGCCACGCATGCGCGCGGTCAGATCGCCCGCCGCAATCGCCTGCAGCAACGCCGACAACGACTGCAGATTGCCATCGGCGGTGGACATCAGT
>NZ_MDCB01000142.1 GCF_002939705.1 Xanthomonas albilineans
GCGGTGGCGGTGCTGACGGATGCCGCCAGTCGTCGCCTGGTCGAATGCAGTGCCACTGCGGCGGTGATCGTCGATCTGCAAGCCGACAGTGAGCATTGGGCGCATCTGCCAGACAGTAATCCCGACCGCCACGCCAATGGCCTGACCGCACGCCATTTGGCGTATGTGATCTACACCTCCGGATCGACCGGTGCACCCAAGGGAGCGATGAACGAGCATCGCGGCGTCGTCAACCGTCTGGTGTGGATGCAAGATGCCTA
>NZ_MDCB01000143.1 GCF_002939705.1 Xanthomonas albilineans
CCCGGAAAACCGGGCCAACGTAAAGTAGAGACTTCGCCGGCATGGGCCCCCGTCATCACGAGGAGTCAAGCGATGAAGAAGTCACGGTTTACCGAGGAGCAAATTGCCTATGCGCTCAAGCAGGCCGAGTTGGGGATGGCGGTCGGTGAGATCTGTAGGAAGATGGGAATTGCCGAGGCCACGTTTTACGTATGGCGGAAGAAGTACGGTGGTCTGGGGCCGTCTGAGCTCAAGCGCTTGCGACTGCTGGAGGAGGAA
>NZ_MDCB01000144.1 GCF_002939705.1 Xanthomonas albilineans
CAGCGCCTCGCGCCAGTATGCGGCCTGTTGTTGCAACACCTCGCCCGCCAGCCATTGCCGCTGCCAGCTCGCATAATCGGCGTACTGGATCGGCAACGGCGGTAGCGGATCGGCTTCCCCATGTGCAAACGCCCGATACAACACGCTCAGCTCGTTGATCAAGATCCCCATCGACCACCCGTCCGAGACGATGTGGTGCATGGTCACGAAGAAAACGTATTCGTCGTGGGCGAGCTGTACCAGCACGCCACGGATCA
>NZ_MDCB01000145.1 GCF_002939705.1 Xanthomonas albilineans
TCGAAGAACAGATTCAACACCCCTTTGGCTTCGATCAGCTTGGCCGGGCTGACGCCGACGTAGATGGACTGGACGGTCTTGCGCAACTTGCTCAGGTCGAAATCGTTGTCGCTGGTCGCCGCGTCCACAATCGGGTTGCTGAAAATGTTCAACGGCGCCAGTGCCGTTTCGATGGCGGAGGTGAAGGTTTCCGGCGCCAGGCCGACCAGGTTGTTCAGGCCGGTCCGCGCCTGCGAGCCGAGGGTGGGCTGCTG
>NZ_MDCB01000146.1 GCF_002939705.1 Xanthomonas albilineans
GGCCTCCGGGCTGAGTGCAATACCATCGACATCGCCGACCAGATAGGCCACCAATCGCGGTTCGCCCGGGTGGTCCTCGCGCAGCAACACGACGGCATCCTGCACGCCCGCGCAGGCGCGTAGCGCGGCGGCGATTTCGCCCAGTTCGATGCGGAACCCGCGTAGTTTGACCTGGTCATCGTTGCGGCCGAGATAATCGAGCGTGCCGTCCGCACGCCAGCAGGCGATATCGCCACTGCGGTACATGCGTTGGC
>NZ_MDCB01000147.1 GCF_002939705.1 Xanthomonas albilineans
CGCGCTTCTTGCCTGCTGGAAACACGGTGGTCAACACGGATTCCAGGCGCGCGATCAGGCTGGTGCGGATTTCGACGCGTTCGATGTCCCCGTGAGGTTTGTTGGAGTCCATCATTTGGCTCCCTCGGTCGAAGTACCGACGTTCGGCGTGTCACCGCGTTGGACGAGCGTGCTGCGTGCAGCCCATGCGGACAGTTCCGATAGCCGGTAGCGCACCAGCCCCCCGAGCAGGTAGTGCGGAATCCGGTATTT
>NZ_MDCB01000148.1 GCF_002939705.1 Xanthomonas albilineans
AAATACCGGATTCCGCACTACCTGCTCGGGGGGCTGGTGCGCTACCGGCTATCGGAACTGTCCGCATGGGCTGCACGCAGCACGCTCGTCCAGCGCAGTGACACGTCGAACGTTGGTACTTCGACCGAGGAAGCCGAATGATCGACTCCAACACACATCGCGGGGACATCGAACGCGTCGAAATCCGCACCAGCCTGATCGCGCGCCTGGAATCCGTGTTGACCACCGTGTTTCCAGCAGGCAAGAAGCGCG